>JAJDUP010000008.1 GCA_022826565.1 Gemmatimonadota bacterium
TCGGGGTACGGGCCTGCGGGCGTGTCGCGGTCTCCGGCCACCAGCATCAGGGAAACCACTCCGGTCTCGACCAGTGCGGCGAGCCAGTCGTCGAGTTGACCCGAACTCCGCACCGAGCGCGCTGGCAGGTGCGGCACCGGCGTCATGCCAGCAGCCAGCACCCGTTCGCAGGCGACGACCGTGTCCGCCCACCGGCCCTTGGGCGGGAACGGCACATAGATGAAAGATCCGCGCGGGAGGTGGCTGGCGAGGTCTCTCGGCGGCGGAACCTGACCTGCCAAGACCTCGACCGAGGCGCCGAGAGCCAAGGCGCTAAGCGCTGCACGGGTCCCGGTCTCTAGCGGAGGTGGCATTCGGTTACACGGGCGGGTTGACCGCCGCCGGGCAGGCTGGCCGACCGATGGCCGACTTGACGGTCTTCAGATCCGACCGCCGAGCCGTAGCCACCTCAGGTGGTTGCGCACGTTGTCGTGCTCGAAATAGGCGTCCTGAAGGTGGCGGCGCCCGTTCGAGCGAAGGGCCGCGCGGCCGTGCAGCACCCGGTGCCCGTCGCACAGCAGAATCTGCCCGCCCTCCAAGCGGAATGTGACCTGGGCGCCGGGGGAATTGACACGTCGGGACAGCTCGTGGTAGGCGGCGTAGAAGTCTGCCAGCCGGGGCTCGGACAGGGGAATAGTCTGCATTTGCGCGGTGTTGAAGCGGATCAGCCTGACCTCGCCGTCGCTGTCAAGCTCGACCATCGGCTTGACGGCGTAGCACTCGTATTCCTCGCTGAAAATGCGGAACGGCACCGGAACCGCGCACAGCACGTCGAACTTGTCGGGGTGATCGCTGCGCAGTTCGCTGAGCAGGCCGAAGCCGTCCACGACGACGGATTCGCCGCCTTCGCACTCGTTCACCAGCATATGCAGCGCCTGCACGTTCGGCGGCCAGGTGTAGCTCGTGAAGTCGTTGTGCGGCGCGACCGCCAGACTCGTGTGCGCGATGTTGTATCCCTTCGGATCGACCTTGACGTTGTGGATGCGCTCGAACAGCACCTCGCGGATCGGGCCGAGCCGGGTCGCGAGCTGTTCCGACGAGTCCCGTTCGGTGGGGGCGTCGACCAGCACGCAGACCCCGGTCCGCAGGAACTCCTCGATCAGCCCCGCCGCTACGCGGTCGCTCGCCAGAAAACTCTGATAGTCGAATCTCCGGGGCTGGAACCGGCCGTCCCAGTAGTGCAGGTCGAAGCGTGGCTGGCTCAAAAAGCCGTGGATCTGGCTCGATCGGTAGCGGGTATGGTGCCCGTCCGGCCAGTCGATGAGGATCGCCTCGTCCTTGGATCCGGCGCGTTCGATGCCGACCTTGAGGGGCCTCAGGTCCTTGTGGACCCGGAAGAGGTGGAACCGCTTCTCCGTCGTCTGCTCGACGCGGCATTCGCCGCAACCGCAATTGTCGCGCAGCCAGAGGTAGGGAAGATCGGTCTGCCCGCCGCCGCTCCAGACTGCGTGCAGGGCATCCGCGTCACGGGTGAGGTTGCTGATCGAGTGATGCATGGTCGATTCCCTGGGTGTGTGGTGAGCGGCCCGGAGCATGCTCCGCCAGAGGGACTTCGCGCGCCGGCGCTTCGAGCCGGAAGCGCGGAGCACGCGAACGCTGCCGAGTATCAGAATGCGTCCTTCCCGCGCGCGTCAAGCACCCGGACCCCAGGCTGAGCCAACCCGGCCGCCAGTCCCCAACTACGAGCGGTGCGCGAAGCAGGTCGGGCGTAGGTCCGGCGCTCGCGTGTCGCTCCCTTGACATTGCTCTCGGCTTGGACCCACGCTTCCTTCAGCCGGAAGCCCATATTTCGAGAGTGGCATGCATGGAGGACACGACAAGGGCGCACAATCCCAAGGTGAGCTTCACCAGCATGGCGGATGGCACCCGGGAGGATTACGAACTGCTTGATCGCTTGGAGGAGGAGTTCGCCGCCGGAACCGCCGACCGGGTGCTAGCGCACCTCCGTGAGTTGTCCGGTTCGCTGTCCGGCTACCAGGTCGACCGGCTGGAGCATTCGCTGCAAACCGCGACCCGCGCCCATCGCGATGGCGCCGACGAGGAGACGGTGGTGGCGGCGCTCCTGCACGACATCGACGACCTGCTGGCCCCGCACAGCCACGGGGAACTGGCCGCCCTCCTGCTTCGCCCCTTCGTGACCGAGCGAACGCACTGGATCGTCAAGCATCACGGCTTGTTCCAGTTCTACTACTACGGCCACCACGTGGGCGGCGACCGCAACGCGCGCGACAAGTACCGCGACCATCCCTGGTATCAGGACGCCGTCGACTTCTGTCACCGCTGGGACCAGTGCGCGTTCGATCCCAACTACGATTCGCTGCCGCTGGAGTTCTTCGAGCCGATGGTGCGCCGCATCTTCGCGCGCGAGCCGTTTTGAGTAAGCCACGAGCGCCAATGCGACGGTGCCGCTTCCGCCTTTGGACGGGGGTCTCGTGACCGTTACGGTAGCGGAGTAGCCTCATGCGCTTGTCATGGAACGAAGTCCGAGTGCGCGCCGCGTCATTCGCCAAGGAGTGGCGGGACGCGGCCTACGAGAAGGGCGAGACGCAGAGCTTCTACAACGATTTCTTCGAGGTCTTCGACGTGCGCCGCCGATCCGTGGCCCGCTACGAGGAGCATGTCGCCAAGCTGGGCAGTGGCCGGGGCTTCATCGACCTATTCTGGCCGGGCGTCCTGATCGTCGAGCAGAAGAGCGCCGGGCGCGATCTCGGCAAGGCATACGGACAGGCGGGGCAGTATTTCGACGCGCTACGCGAGCCCGACCGGCCCCGCTACATCCTGGTGAGCGACTTCCAGACATTCGAGCTTCACGATCGGGACGAGCGCCGAGTCGTCACGTTCCCCCTCGCGGACCTGCCCGCACATGTGGAGGAGTTCGGCTTCATTCTCGGGGTCCAGCGCAGGACATTCCGTGATCAGGACCCCGTCAACATCGAGGCAGCCGAATTGGTCGGGCGGCTGCACGATGCGCTCGACGCCGCCGGATACCGGGGTCACGATCTGGAGCGATTCTTGGTGCGAATCGTCTTCTGTCTGTTCGCTGACGACACGGGAGTGTTCGAGCCGCGCGACATCCTGTTCGACTTCCTCGAGTCCCGCACCCGGCAGGACGGCAGCGATCTCGGGGCGATGCTGGCCCAACTCTTTCAGGTCCTCAATACGCCGGAAGACGACCGGACGGCGACGCTCGATGAGGACCTGGCCCGGTTTCCCTACGTCAACGGTGACCTGTTCGAGGAGCCGCTACGCATCCCCGCGTTCGACGCGTCCATGCGAAAAAAGCTTCTCGACGCTTGCCGGTTCGACTGGTCCAACATCTCACCTGCGATCTTCGGCGCGTTGTTCCAGTCGGTCATGGACCCGGTCCATCGCCGCAAGCAGGGCGCGCACTACACGACCGAGAAGAACATCCTCAAGGTGATCGAGCCGCTGTTTCTGGATGACTTGCGGGCCGAGTTCGGGCGCCTGAAACGCCGCAAGGACAACCGTCGCCGTGCGGATCTGCGCCGCTTCCAGCGAAAGCTCGGCAACCTGACCTTCTTCGATCCGGCGTGTGGCTGCGGCAACTTCCTCATCATCGCCTACCGCGAGCTACGGGAACTGGAGATTCAGGTCCTGAAGGAAATCCACCCGGACAGGCAATTGGACGTGCTCGCCCGTGACCTGTCGGTGGTGGATGTGGACCAATTCTACGGCATCGAACTGGGCGAATTCCCGGCTCGCATCGCCGAGACGGCGCTGTGGATGATGGACCACATTATGAACAACCGGCTGAGTCTGGAGTTCGGTCAGACGTACGTGCGAATCCCCCTTGAGACATCGCCACACATCGTCCATGGGGACGCTCTAGAAACAGACTGGTCGGACCTGCTGAGCCCGGAAGAGTGCTCCTTCGTGTTCGGCAATCCGCCTTTCGGGGGCTGCAAAACACCAGAGCACGGCCCAGCGCGCGCAGGTTCGTAGAATCGCGGATCTCGGAGGTACGGGAGGCACGCTCGACTACGTGACCGCGTGGTTCATCAAGGCGGGAGAATACGCGGACGGGACCGGAGTCCGGATCGGATTCGTGGCCACCAATTCCATCACCCAAGGGGAGCAGGTAGCTCAGCTATGGCCGATCCTCTTCAACCGTTGCGGGCTGGAAATCGCGTTCGCGCATCGGACGTTTGCGTGGGGATCGGACGCCCGCGGCAAGGCCCACGTTCATGTAGTCATTATCGGGCTCGACGGTCGGGAGACCGTGCGACCTAGGAAGCGTCTTTTCAGCTATCCCGACATCAACGGCGACCCGGAGGAAACCGAACACTCCGTGCTGTCGCCGTACTTGTTCGACGCCGGTGGGCTGACCGACCCGCATCTGACGGTGGGAAGAGAGCGCCTCAGTGAAGGGCTGCCGCGTCTGATCATCGGCTCCAAGCCGATCGACGGCGGCAACTACATCTTCCGGACGGAGCGGAAACGCGCCGAGTTCGTCGCTGGCGAACCGGCAGCGGAGCAGTACGTGCGGCCCTACATCGGTGCCCGCGAATACCTGCAAGGCGGTGGCCGGTGGATCCTCGCTCTGCACGACGCTCCGCCCAATGTCTTGGCGGGGATGCCCGCCGTGCGGGATCGGATCGCAGCGGTTCGCAGCTACCGCGAGGCCAGCCGGAGCGCGCCGACCCGGAAGCTGGCCGAGACTCCGACGCTGTATCATGTCAACGTCCTTCCAACCACACCCTTCCTCGTGATCCCGAAAGTTAGTTCGGAGCGGCGGGAGTATGTTCCGGTAGGATGGTTGGAACCCCCTACTATCCCTAGCGACCTGGTTTTCGTTTTGAAGAACGCCACTCTCACGCACTTCGCGCTCCTCACCTCGGCCATGCACATGGCGTGGCTGCGCCACATCGGAGGGCGGCTCAAGAGCGACTACCGCTACTCCATCGGCCTCGTCTACAACACCTTCCCGATGCCCCCCGCCAAAGCGAACCTGTCCAAGCTCGGTCCTTTGGGGCAAGCGGTGCTCGACGCTCGCGGCGTCTTTCCTGATGCCACTTTGGCGGAACTCTATGACCCGGATCTGATGCCCCCGACCCTCCGCCGCGCTCACCAAGCCATCGACCGTGCCGTAGATCGGCTCTATCGCCGGACGGGGTTCACCTCGGAACGTGAGCGGGCCGAGCACCTGTTCATGCTCTACGAGAAGATGCGCGCACCCTTAGGAATCGGGATCAAGAAACCGAAGAGGCGACGACGGTAGGGTAGTCTGGGGCCGGATCACTACAGCGTCCCGCCTACAGCCGGCCGACACCCGGCCTCGCCGAGGTCAGGTCTACGCTGCGGTCTTGACCTCCTTTCTGGCTGGCTTCTTCCGGGCCGGGGACTTCTTGGGAATCCCGTTGCACTTGCCAGCGGGATCTGCGGCCCTTCGATGATTCCCCGGTGAAGCCTGATTGTCCGTTCGGCGGCCTCGGCGAAACGTCGGAATGCCATGCCCCCGCCTAACGCATCACCCGGCGATTTCGTACTCGAGTTCCAGGATGCACGTATATGGCGGCACCAGGTTCGCGTCTCGTGACATCCAGCCGGACGTGTAGAAACTCACCCGACGGCCCTTCGCCAAGTCGGGCAGGCCGCGCCCTCCCGTGCTGTGCCCGTTCAGATACACCGTGGCCACGACATCGACGAGGTCGATGTTGGCCGAGTACCACCCGTTGATCTCGACATCGTAGCCCTCCGGGTCGCCGGAGTCCTCCACATTGCAGACGGTAATGTTGCCGACCCAGGCGTTCATCGACACCACCGGGTAGACGACGTAGGAGGCCGACTCGCTCGCAGTAACCTCTATCTCCGCTGTGCCTTGGGCTTGGCCGAGTACTGTGAGCGTATTGCCCTCCACGCCAACGGTCACGACCGCCGGATCAGAGCTCGTCGCCTTGTAGTCGCCTCTACCGAGGCAGCCGCTGATGGTGTGTTCGATAGGGTGCCCGATAATGGCTCCGATCGCAGGGACGGGTTCACAGGCTGCGGGAGCGACGGGATTGTCGCACGCGACGGCTGCGACGAGAAGCGTGAAAAGGAAAGGTCGGTGGCGGTGCATCTTCGAAGCTCCTTTCTACCCGATTGATGGGAGTAGGCCGTTGGCAAACAGCCCCGGTTCCCGCAGGATCGCGCAATCTGACGCTTGACCGACAGCCTCCTCTTCAGGTCCCGGGCCGGTAGGTCACGGAGAACTTGACGCGCCTGCCCTTGGGACTGTGGGTGAAGGCGTCGTAGGATTGTTCCCATTTGACCAGCGGCGGATCGGCGTCGAGCACGTTGATCACCGACAGCGCGACATCGGTCGTGCTCGACGTGCGCCGCAGCAGACTCAGGTCCCAGCCCACGAACCGGTCGATGTGCTCGAACTCGGTGTCGGGGAACACTTCGTTGGTGTACCCGGAAACGGTGTTCAGATAGTTCACGACGCTGTAGTCGCCCCAATGGTGTCCGGCCGAAAAGCGGAGTTTCCACTGTGGCAGGGGGGGCGCGATCGGATTGCCCCAGTTGAGCTGGCCCGCCGCGTCCTGCGCGGCAAAGACCTCGGCCCCGTTGAGTTCGAGAGCTTTGACGAAGAACTCCCGCGTGTAGGTGCCGTCGGCACCCAGCGACAGGATGCCCTCCCCGGCGGGCAGGCGCGTGCTCGCGTGCAGGTCGATTCCCGACATCCGGATGCCCGGCCAGTTCACGTTCGTCACCCTGATCCGCTCGACGGCCGACACATGGCAGGTTCCCGTCCCCGGTCCGTCGGGACAGGTCACGAACTCCTGCACGGCCGCCCGGGAGGCCCCGCCCGCGGCGTACAGCCTCGTCACGCCCCCGAAGGGCACCTGGTCGATCACGTCGCGGAAGTCGTAGCTCCAGTAGTCGGCGGTGCCGCGAAACCGCGGAAGCTGCACGGTCAGCCCCACGTTGTATGTGAACGCGCGCTCGGGCACAAGCCGGCTGTTGCCGAACGCGTCCACGGCCTTGTAGATGCCCGCCTCGGACACGTATTCGAGCCCGGTGCTACGGTCCTCGTTGAGATCGTCCACCGAGGGCGTGCGGAAGGTCGTCTGGAGCGAGGCGCGTAGCGCCAACGGGTCGGCCAGCGCCACGCGCACCGCCAGCTTGGGATCGAAGCTGCTCACGGAGCCGTGGAACTCGTAGTTGGCGGCCGCCTGGCCCTCCACCCTGCCGCCGAGTTGGAAGCGGCTCTCGGCGAAGAACCGGTTCACCATCTGAGCGTCGTGGTAATCGTAGTGCCCGGTGGTGAAGGTGAACGCTCCGGCCTTTTCGAGACAACTGCGGTCGCCCGGAACGGGGCAGGGGTTGATCGACAGGTCTCCCGGCTGGTTGGGCGTCGCGGAGACGCCGACCCTGCGGAACTGATACCCGACGGCGTAGTCGAGGCCCTCGGTGACGGCTCCCTTCAGCATGGCGTCGGCGACGAACAGATCCGCCGAACTGTCCAGATTCACTTCCTCGTTGATCCAGTCGATCAGTTCCGCGTTGTTCTCGAGGCCGGGCATGTAGTCCGGGTTCGGCTGGTCTCGGTAGAGCGCGCCCGGCTGCGCCGAAAGCCGGTGCGCGTTGCTGAACGGATTGTAGTACCGGCAGTCACCCTGGCCCGCCACGGCACCGTTCAGGGGACCAAGCGCCATCCCGGACGGACTCGACGGGTCGACCACCACCGTCACTCCGCAGTCCGGACCTCCGAAGCCGCGGAAGGCCAGAAACTTCCGGTAGGCGTATTCGGCCGGAAGGTTCGCGTTGCCGGATGCCCGGGAATAGCTGGCGGACAACTCGATCGCTGTCTCGCCCAGCGACTCGATTCCATGCTCCAGCGAGGCGGCGATCCGCTGGGTTCGGGACGCGCGCTCCAGCGTGCGCCCGGGTCCCGAGTTGCCGACAAGGCGCCCGTAGAAGTACCAGTCGTTTTCCAGACAAGCCTCGTCGCTCGCGAAACCGGCACTCTGGCTGTGGGTCCCGCAGAACGCCTGTCTGCCCGGATTTCCGGGCTCGATCACTTGGGCTCCGTTGTATGGAGAGATGGGCGGATAGGATGGGGTCGTGAACCATTCGGGAACGGTGGCCTCGGCCCAAAGCGCTTCAACGTGGTAGCTCGAACGATCACCCATGTCGCCGTTGACTTCGGCGAAGGCCCGGACCTGGCGGGACGCCTGGAGCAGATTGTCCCAATGCTGGTAGCGGAAGCGGCAGGTCTCGCCCTCGCGGTGTCCCCCGAAGTCCGTGCAGCGCGGGTCCACAAAGACGCCGCCCCAGCCTCCGAACTGCGCGTCCGACAGGGCCGCAGTGAACTCTTCGATCGTTTCGTTGCCGGTCAGCCTCGGGAAGAGGAACGCACCGGGATTCCCCGTATAGGACCAGGCCCCTCCGCCGGACGTGAAGGGGCGCAGCGCCCAATCGCGGTCTTCGGGGTGCAATTCCTGGCTGACCGTCGCCTCGGCGGAAACGACGGCGTGCGCGCCCTCGCCGAGCCGTCTGCCCCAGATCGCTCCCCCGTGCGTCTCCCCGGCGCCGGCGAAATACTCGTGCGAGCCCGACACCTCCAGCCCCTCGAAGTCGCTCCGGGTCAGAAAGTTGGCCACGCCGGCCACGGCGTCCGAGCCGTAGACCGCCGACGCGCCCTCCTTCACCACCTCGATCCGGTCCAGCGCAATCGACGGAAACGCGTTCACGTCCACGAACCGCCCTCCCGACAGCCGCGCGGGCAGATACACCTGCCGCCGCCCGTTGAGCAGCACGAGGGTGCGGGACGGCCCGATGCCCCTGAGGTTGACGCTGGCGACCGTCTCCGGCACAGCGGCGGGAGGCCGGGTGTTGTACCAGCCCTGGCGGTCGCCGAGGACCCCGGCGCTGGAGCCGAGGTTGCGGAAGAAGTCGACAGCCGAAGGAGACCCCTGCTCCGCCAGCGTCCTCCTGCTCGAAACGGCCACCGCGTAGGGCAGTTGCACGAGTGACTCCGAAAACGCGGTGCCCGTCACCACCAGCTCCGCGAGACCCAGGACGGTCGTCGCCATCCTAAAATCGACGACCGAGGTCGAGTCGGCGGCAACGGTCACGTCCATCGACACGGCCGCAAAGCCCAGCCTGTCGGCACGGAGTTCGTGCGTGCCGACGGGAACGTTCGGCAGGACGAACCGTCCGCCCCCGCTCGAAAGAACGCCGATCCCGAGCGCGGGCACGCTGATCTGCGCGGCGGCCACCGGCGTGCCGGTCTCCGCGTCCGCCACCGTGCCCGTAATCGTGCCCGTCGCCTGTGCGGCAACCGGGGCCGCCCATGAGAGTCCTGCGGCGATCACGGCCAGCGTGACCGTCATCGCCTTGAAGCCTCTGCCCCAACTGCCGGTTTCACGAACGAAGGTGGTCGCCGGATCGGCGTGCGGTGCGGTTTTCTTGGTCTTCATGTCGGTGTTCCGAGTCATGAGTCGTCTCCGTTGATGAACTTGTCGAGGCGGCGTTGCCACTCGGGTGGCCATTGGCGCGGTACGATCATGCGTACCACAACGGTCATGATGATGAGGGCAATAGAAAGGCGGGGACTGAGGATTGCAACGATGGCCAGTATGGCCAGTGCGTAGAGTAGAGGCATGGCTCCTCTAGTCCGGGATCCGTTCACGCTGGGCATTCAAAATCTAGTGGCAAGGTTTCGTGCTTCACCGGATCCGGCAAGCGTTCGCCGAACGTGAAGGAGAGCTTAGAAAGACCCGTCAAGGTGGACGAAAACCTACGTTGGCGGAGAAAGCGGAAGAACATGAGCATGGCCAAGCGGGAAGGAGCCGAACGCACCTAGAGCACCTGCACTACCTGGGCACCCTAACTGCCCGGAGCGTTTGACACGAGAGGTATTCAGCCATGACACTCATGAAGTTAGGCCAGCAGTCTCTCCGGAACCGTTGCTAACCTCTGAGGCATCCCTCGACATGGGCGATGGCTTCGAGGTCCTTCCCGAGGCTTCTCATCTCTCCGAGCCGGAGTTTGGCGATACTCTCGGGCGCGATCGAGAAGAGTATCAAGACGGAGGCTGCCGAGGGGTGGCTCCGCCCCCCCCTTCGATCTCCCCCAAATCGGCGCTCCCTCGAAGGTCGCGGGCCGGAGCCTTCCGGCACCTCGGGCCGCCCTGTCGACCGGATGCCGATGGTTCCCACCCCTTGGCCGACGCACTCGCGCGCCGCCCTCGGGCATGCTCCCATCCCCGGAGCGCCAGCCTTTCTCAGGACGGACTCCGTTCGGCTGGCGCGATTCGGGCGCGGACGACGTAGTTCACGTCGAACTCGTCCGTCGCGACCAGCCATGCAGAGTCGCCCCGCACAACCGGGTCGACCTGCTCCGAGAGGCTGAGGCCCGGTCCCAAGCTGGCCGTGCCAAGATAGCCGCCGTCCCCCGAGTGGACATCGAACCGGACTCCGCCGTCCGCCGCCGGAGTCCGGACCCATAGGTTGCCCTCGACCGACTCGAAGACGCTCTCGACGGCGGGCTTGACGGTGGGAATCCGGGACCAGTCCCACTGGCGGCTCACGCCCATGTCGGCGAGCATCAGCCGCATCGCTGCGATCACCGAGTCGCGCTCGACCTGGGACACGGGGACGGCGGGACGGCGGGTTTCGACGACGAGGGCCGTGTCCCCGCCCGGCTCCCACCGCGCCAAGCGGTATTCGGGATCGCCATCCCGCGTGGACCAGACGGCGCCTCGCGAATCGATGAACCTGACTTCGTTCGCGAAGAACGGGACCCCGTACCACATGTAGCCGCCGCCCTGCGCTTGGTAGAACTGCCCGGGCTGGTTCTGGGGATCGTACTCCTCGTCTTCCGGGCCATCGCTGGGCAACGGCAGCGAGTCCACGAGCGTCATCGTCAAATCGTACACGCGGATCTGTTCCCGGTTTCCGTCCCCCCTCCACGGCCGGTGGATGCGGCTCCCGTCCACCATCGCCCCGTTCCACACCCAGCCGTAGTTCCCGTCGGCAAACGGGAAGGACTCGATGAAGCCATCCCCTGGATCGAAGATCGACATGCGCCCATTGCGCGAGTCCGGGACCCAGAGGTGCCCGTTGGGGCCAAGCATGAGGCCGTTCGCATCCGCGAACTCGCCGGGTCCCTGCCCCCTGCCGCCATGGGTCGCGACGTGAGCGCCGTCGGGCCCGAAAACGCGCAGTTCCTGAACTTGGGAGTCGAGGACGGCGAAGCCCCCGTCCTCCAGCGCCACGAGGCCCTTCAGGTAGCCGAACGCGTCCGGTCCGGTGCCATCGAGAGAGCCGACGCGGAGTTCCTCGACCAGTGTCCAATTGGGGGACACATTGGCGACCGGGACGTTGGTGACGTGGACCGTGCCGGAAGGCAGGGTGTCCCGCTGCGTGGTCCAGTCGCTCCGAGATTCCGGGTCACCGCAACCGGTCACCGCCAACCATGCCGCGGCGAGAAAGGTTCGTTCGCACATCGTCCAACTCCATTCTCTCCGTCGGTGCCACCGGCGGGTTGCCTCGCGCCGCCCGCCGTATCCCAATGATCGCACCTGCCGTACGTTCTCGCCACGCGGGGGGCGAGGCAACGTCGTCCTCGACGTGCTTCTTGCATACATTGGATGCGACGAACGCGAAGGTGCCCAACGGCGGCGTGATGCGGGTTGACCGCCTCGGCGCGGACGGCCGACCGGCTGCCTCCAAGGGCTTCCGTGAGCCCGTGAAGGACACCCATGTGCCCGATGACAGGACAGGAATGGATCGAGATGCCGAAGCCGAAAAGGACGAATACGACCACAGCACGGCCGCGATACCTTTCGCGGCTCCTTCCTCTCGCGCTCTTGGTAGCCTGCGGCGATACCGGGGACGGATCGGCCGGCGGCGCTGCCGGAACCTTGGACGGCCCGGACGTGACCGTGAACGCCGTCACCGAGGAGGCCTTCACCGTCGGGTCGGTTGTGGGCGACACCTGGGACACGTTCGGCAGGGTCCGCTCGGTCCACTTCGACGCTCAGGCCAACCTTCACATCTTCGATAGCCAGCTCGATCACATCGTGGTGGTCGGGCCGGACGGGTCGCTGGTCCGTACGGTCGGTGGGCGGGGAGATGGACCCGGTGAGTTCGGCAACGTGACCCAGGCGATTGTCGGGCGCGACGGATCCTATACGGTGATGGGATTCACGACGATCGACCTCCTCGAACCCGACGGCGAATTCGTGCGGCGCATCACCATGGATCCGATGACGACGGGCATCGTCAATGCCGACATGGCGCTCCCCGACGGCCGCTTGGTGGTCACGCAGATCGTGCGCTTCGGCCAAAGCGATGAGCCGGAGGAAACCGGTCGCACGATACACCTCATGGGGCTCGACAGCATCGAGCCGGAACTCCTCTACACGGCTTGGGAACTGCCCGAGGAGGACGAAGACGAAACCGAGCTGAGCGGGGACTTGGACAGCGGGATGCGGATGCGGATGGCTGCGGGCCGCGCCTTCGAGCCGCGCCTGGATTTGGATGTACTGACCGATGGGCGCCTCGCCTTGATCGACTCGATCGGATACCGCGTCAAGCTCGTCGGCCTCGACGGAAGCGTCACCGGAACGATCGAACGACCGATTGCGCCGCTCCCGGTCGACGACGAGATCATGGAGGCCGAACGCGCGCGCTACCGCGAAGGCGAGGCGGCGTCGCTTGCAAGCGCGCGCAACACCACCCTGCCCATCCAGATCGAGCGGGCCGGGGTCGAAGAGCGCACCTTCGCCGACGAAGTGCCGGTGCTGTACAGCATCAAGGTGGACTGGGAGGACCGGATCTGGGTCGAACGCCGGGGGCCGACGGGCGACGACGATGGCCCGACCGACATCGTGACGCCCGATGGGGACTACATCGGGACCCTGCCGCCGGAGGGGCTGAGGACGCCGGACGCCTTCGGTCCCGGCGGGCTCATGGCCTACATCGAGCGCGACGAGTTGGATGTGCCGACCGTCCGCGTGGTACGTCTGATTGCCTTGGAACCGGAGGGGTAAGGACATCCGCGAGGTCCGCCAACGTCTGGCGTCGTCGCACGGCATCCCGTTTTGGAATAGGGACGCCATGTCGCGCACGTTTGGCCTTATGAAACGCCGCCTCGCCGTCCTCGTGCCGTCCGCATTCATGCTCTTGGTCGCCTGTGAGCAGCCAACAGAGGTTCACCAAGGCCGACGTGTGGTTGAGTCTGAGCGGGGGAACTTCCCTTTCTCGGATTGGTCCGATCTGCCCGTAGCGGAACTGCACGGGGGCTAAAGTCGCAAGAGCTTTGACCACGGCTCGTGAGCGTAGCCGCTACCCTTGTCGCGGTCGCCGGAGCCGGGTTAGAATGACAGGAAACGAAGGGGGGCGAGCCATCGGGTGCTTCTGGAATCTAATGGGGTGGAGTGCTGGTGTTCGCCGTTGCCGTCGCGGGTGGGGCATGGTTGGGTCGCCTCCAGCATTGCCAACGTGCGCGTGGAAATCGCCCAGCTCGACGTAGGCAGCCACGGCCGCTCACCGGATGCCGCTGGTTGACAAGGAGCCCTTGATGCGCCGAATCCCATCCCAACTGGTCTTGTCTTCTACGCTCACTGCGGTGCTCGCCGCTGCTTGCGCCCGGGATGATGCGCCGGCCGCCGACTTCATCATCGACCATGACAGCATCATCCCCGTCACCAACCCGGGTCCGGCACCACCGGCGCGCCTCGACCTGGTCGTCTCGATCGGGCCGAAGACGCTGACCGACACGGATTCTCCAGACGAGTTCGGACGCGTGTCCAGTGTGGCGCTCGGGCCGAACCAAGAGGTGTTCGTGGCCGACCGCCTCAACCGCGAGATCAGTGTCTTCGGGCTGGACGGCGTCCACCACCGCACCTTCGGGCGCATGGGCGAGGGACCGGGCGAATTCCAGAGTCTCAATTCGCTGGCATGGGCGGGTGACCGGCTCCTGAGCTTCGATCCCGAACAGGCCGGATCGGCGAGTGGTCGGCTGCGGGCGAGTGGCTTGGGCAGCGGGCGACTCAGACCGATGTGACCGGAGCCCCCGATGTTCTCCGCCTGTATCCCGTCGGCCCGGACGAGGTGTTCCGGCGCGACCTCGAGCGGCGCTACCTGGGTATGGACAGCCGCGGCGAGACGGGCGACACGCTGGCATCGTTGCGCGGACCGTCGAGCGGCCCTCCGGCGTATATCGAGTGCGAGCACGAGCGCAGCCTCGCCGTCTTCGAAGTCCCCTTCGCTCCGCGGTTCCTCCAGCATCCGGGACCGGGCGGCGTTCTGTACTCGGCGCTCACCAGCGACTACCGCATCTTCGTCACGCGGAACAATGGCGCCGAGGTCCTGATGGTGATCGAGCGCACGTTGCCGGGCGAATCGTTCAGCGACGACGAGTGGAGAGCCGCCAACGAGGAGTATTACGCGTGGCGAGAGTCGCGGCGGGGAGCCTCGTGCGATCCGCGGGAACCGACGCGGCCGGCCGCGAAACCGTTCATCGAGGATCTCTTTGTCGCTCCGGACGGTAAGCTGGTGGGTCGAGGTCGTGCGCACGGCCGGCAACCGCTGGGAGGTCTTCGATACCGAGGGCAAGCTACTCGGCAGTGTTCCCGCCCCGCCGCGCGGTCCCTACGTCGTGCCGGCGTTTGGTGCCGACTATTTGCTCACGATCCGCCGGGACAGCCTCGATCTCGACCATGTCGATGTCTGGCGCCTCGGGTGGGGGAGCAACTGAGGATGCGGGCGCTGTCGCAGCCGCGCGTGCTACGGGATCGCAAAACCTGTCCTTGACTTCCGTGGCCGGGCGCGGCGCTTTTGGGGGGACCGAAGGAAGCAAGCCCCTTGCCACCCGCGTACCTTCACGGGGTAACGTGCGGACGCATCTCGGTCTGACCGGGCGAAAGGAGCGCCTGAGGGATGCGGGTTCGAGTTTCCGGGTCCCGGAGCGGAACCGGACGATGGCCATATCGGCCTCGTCGGGATGCGTGAGAGAGCGGAGGCGGTCGGGGGCAGCCCCACCGTACAGACCTCACCGGGCAAAGGAACTACGGTTCGGGCCTCGGTGCCGATGGTGAGTCCGGACGGCGAACAATGGTGAGGGTGCTGCTGGTCGACGACCACAACGTGGTGCGAGCCGGCCTGAGGGCGCTCCTCGAATCCACGGGCCGCGTGGACGTCGCGGGCGAGGCATCGTCCGGGGAGGAAGCCGTGGACAAGGCGCGGACGCTGGAGCCGGACATCGTCCTCATGGACTTGGCGATGCCCGGGATGGCCGGCGTCGAGGCGACTCGCCGGATCACCGAACTCGGACTCGACACGAAGATCCTGGTGCTGACGATCCACGACGAGGACGAGTTCCTCGTTCCCGCGCTCAACGCCGGTGCGGCGGGCTTCCTGAACAAGTCCGTCGCCGACACCGATCTCATGGGAGCCATCGAGGCGCTCGTGCGCGGTCACTCCTACCTGCCCCGCCGGGCCGCCGCCCTGCTGGCGCCGGGCGAGGCGCGGGGAAACCCAAGCCGCGATCCGGGTCTCGAGGTGCTCTCCTCTCGCGAGCGGACCGCGGTCGATTTGTATGCGCAGGGCTTCTCGACCCGGGAGATGGCTGCGGAGATGGTTCTCAGCCCCAAGACCGTCGAGGGCTACCTCGCCCGCGCCAAGACCAAGCTGGGGTTGCACACCCGGCGCGAAATCGTGCGCTTCGCGCTCGAGGCCGGACTGCTGCAAGCCAAGGGCGAGCGGTAGCGCGCGGATCTTCCCGCCCTTCAGGCCAATCCCCCCCACTGCGCGGGTGATTTCCCTCGTGAATTGCAGGGTTTTCCCGCTATTGAGCCTGCCATGCGTTGCCGATACTGATGGCGTGCCGGACCGGACACGCCGGTCACGGCCGACTGAGACGGGCCGATTCGACCAAACGGAATCGGCCCAGCCAAAGAGGAGGCAGACCCATGTCAGCACGCACGATGCCCGCAATCGCCCTCGCGCTCGCACTCGCGGCGGCCTGCGATGACAGCCCAGTGGCGCCGGCGGACCGCCCGCCGCCCGATCCCGTCGAAGGGCTCACAGCAGAGGAGTCCGTGGCGCTCTTCCGGGGGATCACCAGGCTTTCGTTCGCCGACGCCGACGCCCTGCATCCCGGCAGCCTCGTGATCGAGTGCCCGAAGGGGGGCCAGATGGAACTGATCGAGACCATCGAAGAGTTCCAGGCGGACGCCGGCAGCCCGGAAATGGACGTGGCCTTCACGATCCTGCCGACCCAGTGCCAACTCAGGAGCGAGGGCAACCTGTTTACCGTAGACGGCGATCCGAGTCTGCGTGTCGACATGCACCTGGAGACCGGCACGTTGGGGTTCCGGAAGGTCGTCTACATCACGGGCACGATCACCGGCGACCTCAACTGGCAGTTGCACCTGCGCTCCGGCGCCTGCCCGGTCGCCGGCACGCTTGACGCGTGGGCGAGCGTGGTGCCGGACTACGACTCGCACGGCTCGGGCTACTTCACCGGTTCGGTGTGCGGCCACGAGGTTAAGATCGACACCTCGGAGCTGTTACAGCCACCGCCCTTCCCCTCCTGAGTGATCACTCAGTGATTCACACCACCGGGCAAGCTTGGGGCGGGGCCTGCAACCTGGCCCCGCCCCCGCTCGCTGTTCACCAGCTCCGGGACAATCCTCGGGCCGCAGAGAGCGTGACGGGCTAAGTTTGATCGTGGCGCTCAGGGTCCAGCCTGTCGCAAACGCGCGAGCCAAGCACTGGCTCGCGCAGGCTGTAGTCGATGCTGGCAACTTCTCGATCCCGGAGCCCAGGGACATTGTCTTGGGGCTCTCATTTCTTCAGCGACCCCCGTACAGTGACCGAACCACCGATCACCCGTCGCGCTCGATGATGACCGTTACCCAAAGAGGTGTAGCTGGTCACTTGACATCACGGACTCCTCCCTTTTTGGGGCTCAGGTAGGGGCGGGGGATACGATGACTGCTTTTGCTCACCGCGTGTCCCTGTCGGACGGGATGCGCCCGATGTCCCGAATAACGTAGGCCACCGCGGCGATCATCGCGAGAATCGCTATCACCAAACTCGCCGTCATCGTTCCCTTGGCGACACCTACTGGTCCTCCCCTGCACTGATGTCGAGGGCCTCGATCAGCAGGTCGAGCTTCGCCTCGACCGCACTCATCTTCGCCTCGACCGCGCCAAGGCGCTTCTCCATGCGGACCTCCAGTGACACGATCTCGGCGGTGAGGTCGGTCCGCACCTGACCAATGCTGGTGGCGATCAGCCACGCAGCGCCCGCGACAGTCGCGACAATCGCCAGCGCGCCGCCCCAAGACTCCAAGAACTTTCTCAAATCGGATTCTCCGCGCTCCGGTTGCCTTCAGTCTACCCACCCAAGCCGCCCGCGACAAGGGAGACCGTTCAGCCCGTTGTTTTGGGCGGGATCCTCCCGCTCGCGAGCGGGAACAAATCCCCTTGCGGCTTCCCACCCCGACCATCCCGCACGGCGACAACCTGCGTCTGTCGCTATATCCCGAATCGGCCGTTCACGGGCGACACGATCCAGGCGTGGGACATCAAGCGGGCGACGAACCACTCGGTCCTGTCAACGACGACCGTAACCGCCTTCACCGACATTCGAGCGGGGCCGGAACGTCGTCTCGGTTGCGGCGCTGGCTTCCGAGTGTTCCGTGGCCACGGGCGCGATCGCGTACCCGGCAGGCCACTATCCCAACGAACCCTCGTACATCTGGCCGATTCTACAGGTCGCGGTGCCACTGTCGGCTACAGGCGAGGCCCACCGTTCGGCTGGACTGCCCATAGATGCTTGCCGAACGAGAGCGGGGCCTGTGGGGTTGTCTGGCCTCCGTTCTCGCCGCAACCGCGTTGCTGTCAAAGTTGGCTCTATAATCCCCCTCCAGATCGGTGTAATCGTCGAACGAGTCGTCACCGTCCCTGACCACTTCGCGTCGTCGGAGACAGTCAGATACGCAGCCAGTCCCGCGTAGCCTGTGGTGAACAGTAGCACGAGCGTGTCGTTCTGTACGTCGTAGCTCATGCGCGAATGCACGCTGGGCAGAGCCTCCTCGGGGACGGTGATCTCCCAGCGGCCCCTGAAGCGCATCGTGTCGATGGGTGGCCCGGCAAGCCGGAATCCGAGACGGCATCTGGTAGAACATCGAGTCGCCGGCGAGACTCTCGGCTGCTCTTTGTCTGTAGTAGGATGATCGCGGGATTGGATCGGACCAAGCCCCACTCGCCACTGGCCATCACGTCGTAACAGCCAAGCAGGTCCGCTTCAGTGGAGTCGTGTGCGGCCCCACGAAAACGGTGCCCTGACCACGTACGGCACCTCCAAGTCGTCCTCGATCCAAGTGTAGACATGGCCGTGGCGGATCACGAGCGGCCCGGCTGCGGCGAAAGCGAGACGGATCGAACCGAGACGGACTGAACCCAGATAGTCGCCGTCCGCAGAAAACAGGTTGTAGAACGCGGGGGCATCCTCCGGGGTGACCCTTTGCACCCAGAGCCGGTGTTCATTGTCTACAAAGGGGGATTATAAAGCTGTCTTGACGGGCGCGGGGGTGTTGGCGACCTTCTCGGCGTGACAGACCGGCTTCTCGCCACGCAGTGCGCGCACCATGTCGGCAGGCGTCGCGCCCTTGTAGCGCGGGTTCACGGCAGGCGTGT
>JAJDUP010000011.1 GCA_022826565.1 Gemmatimonadota bacterium
GGCGTCGGCCAGCTCGATGGGCGTCCCGGTGAAGCCGATGAACGAGGCGTTGGGCAGCGCGTCCCGCATGTGGCGGGCGTAGCCGTCGATGAAGTCGTACTGGCTGCGGTGCGCCTCGTCGGCGATCACCACGATGTTGCGACGGTCCGACAGCAGCGGATGCCGGTCGCCCTTTTCCTCGGGGAAGAACTTCTGGATCGTCGTAAACACCACGCCGCCGGACGCCACCGCGAGCTTCGCCCTCAGATCGGCGCGGCTCTCCGCCTGAACGGGCGGCTGCCGCAACAGATCGGCGCAGCGCGAGAAGGTCGTGAACAGTTGGTCATCGAGGTCGTTGCGGTCGGTCAGCACGACGACGGTGGGATTCGCCATCGCCGGCTCGCGGACGATGCGGCCGGCGTAGAACGCCATCGTCAGGCTCTTGCCCGAGCCCTGGGTGTGCCAGACCACGCCGATCCGCCGATCGCCGCGGGCACCGCCCGGCTGACGGTCCGACTCGGAACGGCCGCGCGCGTCGTCGTGCGCCACGGCCTGCCGCAACGCCGCCGCCCGCAGGGTTTCTGTGACGGCGGTCTGGACGGCGTGGAACTGGTGATATCCCGCCATCTTCTTGACCAGCGCGCCGCTGCCGTCGTCCTCGAACACGATGAAGTCGCGGACAAGCGCCAGCAGCCGGTGCGGATCGCAGGTCCCTTCGAGCAGCACCCGGAGCTGTGGCAGGCTCGGGTCGGCCAGTGCCTCGCCGGCGATCGTGCGCCAGCGCTTGAACCACTCCCAACCAGCGGTCAGCGTGCCGATGCGAGCCTCCAGCCCGTCCGAAACGACGAGCGCGGCGTTGAAGGCAAACAGTGACGGGATCTCCGCCTCGTAGGTCTGAAGTTGATTGAAGGCCGTGTGGATCGTCGCATTCTCGTCGGCGGGGTTCTTCATCTCGATGACGGCGAGCGGCAGTCCGTTGACGAACAGCACGATGTCGGGCCGTCGTTCATGGCGGTTCTCGACGACGGTGAACTGGTTCACCGCGAGCCAGTCGTTGCGCTCCGGGTCGTCCAAGTCGAGCACGCGGACCTGACCGCCGCGGACCCGGCCGTCTGAGTCGGCGTACTCCACGGCTACGCCAGCGACGAGCATCCGGTGGAAATCGCGATTGCGGGCCTCCAGGGTCGCCCCGGCCGGGCGGGTGAGTCGGCGCAGCGCGTCGTCGAGTGCATCGTCGGGCAGGTCGGGGTTGAGGCGGGCGAGCGCCGACCGCAGGCGGCCGTGTAGGACAACCTCGCCGTAGTCGGCGCGTTCAGCGGCCGGCGTGTCGGGCGCGATGTCGGGGCCGTACAGGATGGTCCAGCCGAGCGACCCGAGCCAGTCGAGGGCCACCGCTTCGACGGTCGATTCCGACAGCGCTGCATCGGTCACGGTCGCCGCTCCGTCAGGCTCCGTGCGTCCCGATCGGCGCCGGGAGGTCATCGCGCCCCCTCGCGGGTTCGAGCCCGGTCACCCGCAACTCGCCGGAAACCAGTTTCGGGAGTAGTGCGCCGCGACAGTTGGCAAGGACACGACATTGGTCTACCGCCGCCCGTGCTCGTCTGAGAAACATCTGGGCGGTCCGTCCAAACGCCGTGGCCACCGGGGCGGGTGGTGCTGGTATCGTGAATCCTGCCAGAGCGGCGGCTGGCACACGCTGGCGCCCGCTCGTACCGCTCATGTTCTGGATCGCGAACTCTCTGAATCGCCCGCTACGCGCCAAGAGGTAGGCGAATTCGCCGGGCAGAGGCGGTTTGGACTTCATGACGATGTACTCCGTGGACCCCCAGCCCGTTTCGCCACCTCTCAAGAAGTCCACGTAGGCGGTCTTCCCGTTCTCCAGGCATGGCGTGATCCGGGCCACGAGTGCATCTCCATTGGCGAACCGCATTCCGGAGTTGAACGGCCGCTGGACGACCGAATCGGGCGCGTGGCCGCGCGTCGGCATGTTCGCCATGTCGAGATACGGCGCGATCTCACCCCTCCGCAGGAATCTTGACGGATTGACCTCGATCAACTCGGGCAATGGCACGAGCGGCCACCCCTCCGGTATCTCCCCCTGTTCCGAGTCCACCAGCCGGTCGGGGAAGAGGTCGGCGATCTCTCTAGGCAGCCCGGTGTCCCGGCCATCCATCTTGGCCCGCACCGGATCGAAATCGACGAACCAGGACCGGAACAGCGCCCGTGCCATCGCCTCCAGCGTCGCGTTCATCCGACGGTTCAGCTCGATCTTGTCGTCCAGCGTGCCGAGGATGTGCGCGATGCGGCGCTGTTCCGGAACAGGGGGTACGCGCACCGGGAGAGGGTGAATGTGGTTGCGGTTCAGCGTGGGCACGCCACTGCCCGCGTTGAATCGCTTCAGGTCCAGGGACTTCAGAAGAAAGTAGCAGAACCGCGGGTCATTATTGTTGAAGTCCTTCACCCATAGAGTGGTGTTCAGAGGCCAGTAATCTGGTTTGATGAACTGGCCGCCTCCGAGACTCCCCGAGCGGCCGACGACAACACCCGGACCCCGGACCATGGCGCGATCGTGCATCCCGACCGGTCCCGTGGATGCGACTACGGGATAGGGACCCTCCCGGCGCTCCGCTGTCGGCAGGTCGAATCCTCGCTGAAGCGAGACGACCTGGCCGAGCGTCGTTGCTCGCCACTCCTCAGAAGGTGGCCGTGCTTCCAGCACCACCGTCAAGTCCTCGTTCGGAGGGTCGACTTCCATCGTCTGCCGGCGGAACACTACATGATCCGCCAAGATCCGCTGCCGGAACTCCTCGGATGCCGTCGCCCAGTCCACGATGTCCACTCGAAAGGGCAGATCGGATTCCGTGAAGGCGGATCGGAGTCCAGCCGTACGGTCGATACTCAGGGGCTCGTCCGTCATCAGGGCAAGATCTAGATCGGACGTTTCCCGCGCGTTCCAACCTACCCGCGATCCGAAGGCGTGTACCTCCAGGTCGGGCACGTGCTCACGCAGGATGCGCCGGACCGTCTCCAAATCCGCGGGTCGGATGTCAATCGGGTTCACGGGTTGCGCTTCTGAAGCTCCCGGAGGAGGAATCGCATGTCGCGCAGGAACTCGTCAATCACCAAGACGGTCTCCTCCGCCCGGTCCGCATCGTACGTGTGGGAAGTCTTGTTCCGCAGCTCTCGATAGCGGATGAAGGGCACGGCCTCACGAACGATCCCGGCGTCGGCCGCGTCGCGCATCCGGTCAGCGAAGTCCATCTCCCGCAAGGCGTCGGGATTGGCGGCGATCTGTGCCAGTTGCCTCTGGATCATCTTGACCGCCAGCTCGTATGTGAACTCGAACGCCTGGATGGTGGCGGCTCGGAACTGCTCTCGGAGATCGGAGTCCGTACGGGCAAGGTCGCCGTGCAGGTAGTCGAAGCTCCGCTGGAGTTGAGCGACGGCGTCTTCCAGCGAAGAGTAGTCGAGCTTCACTTCGGCGACTCCTGACCCGGGAAGCCCAGCGCCTCCAGGTTCTCGGCGATTGCCGCATCGAGCCGCGCTCCCTCGGCCTGCTGCGCTTGCAGTTCCTCGACCAGCCGGCGCATCTTCACGTCGAACGGCTCGCCGTCGTACTGCTGCGGCGGCGCTCCCACGTAGCGGCCGGGTGTCAGCACGTGCCCATGCCGGCGTACCTCGTCGAGTGGGGCGCTCTTGCAGAAGCCCGGCAGGTCTTCGTAGGCGGTCGCGCCGTCGCGCCAAGCGTGGTAAGCCCCCGCGATGCGGGCAATGTCGTCGTCGTCCAACTCTCGGTGCGTCCGGTCGACCATCCGCCCCAGCTTGCGGGCGTCGATGAAGAGGATCTCGCCGCCCCGCGGTCGGCGTCGGGCCAGAAACCACAGGCAAGCCGGAATCTGCGTCGAGTAGAAGAGCTGCCCCGGCAGCGCCACCATGCAGTCCACCAGACCCGCCTCGATCAGGTTCTTCCGGATCTCGCCCTCGCCCGACTGGCTCGACGACATCGACCCGTTGGCCAGCACGAACCCCGCCACGCCGGCCGGGGCCAGATGGTGCACCATGTGCTGCACCCACGCGAAGTTGGCGTTGCCCTTCGGCGGCACGCCGTAGCGCCAGCGCTTGTCGTCGGCGAGCCGGTCGCCGCCCCAGTCGGAGACGTTGAAGGGTGGGTTGGCAAGGATGTAGTCGGCCTTCAGGTCCGGATGGCGGTCGTTGTGGAAGCTGTCGCCGTGGGCGATCTGGCCCTCGATGCCCCGGATCGCAAGGTTCATCTTCGCGAGCCGCCACGTCGTGTAGTTGGACTCCTGGCCGTAGATGCTGATGTCCGCCTTGGCCCTCCCGCCGTTCCCGTTGCCGCTGGCGTGGGCGCGGACGAACTTGATCGACTGCACGAACATTCCCGACGAACCGCAGCACGGGTCGTAGACCCGGCCCCGGTACGGCGCCAGCATCTCAACCAGCACCCTGACGACGCAGCGCGGCGTGTAGAACTCCCCGCCCTTCTTGCCTTCGGCGCTTGCGAACTGCGACAGGAAATACTCATAAACCCGGCCGAGCACGTCGCGGGACCGCGCGTCCTCGTCGCCCACCCGGATGTTGCTGACGAGGTCGATCAACTGGCCGAGCCGCCGCTTGTCGAGAGCCGGGCGGGCGTAGTCGCGAGGCAGCACGTCCTTGAGCGCTGGGTTGTCGCGCTCGATGGCCGCCATCGCCTGGTCGACGGCCAGACCGACGATCGGCTGCCGGGCCTGCGCCCGCAGATGCGCCCAGCGGGCCTCGGGGGGCACCCAGAAGACGTTCTCGGCAAGGTACTCGTCGCGATCCTCGGCGCCGTCCTCGCCCCACTGGGCGAGCACCGCCGCGTGGCGCTCCTCGAAAGCGTCGGAGATGTACTTCAGGAAGATCAGGCCGAGAACGACGTGCTTGTACTCGGCGGCATCCATCGAGCCGCGCAAGGCGTCGGCCATCGCCCACAGCTCGGCCTCGTGGCCGATGGTGGCCCCGTTGTTCGCGGTTGCCCGCTCGTCACCTGTCGGCTTCCCCGACCGCCGTCGCGCCATGCTCGTGACTCCCGCCCGCGAATCCAGACTCGCGGGCCGAACCGACCCCCGCCAACAGATAGGGTACAACCAGCTACCGGCGCGCCTCAACGCGATGGCCTGCGCTCGGACGATGTGTCGAGGCACAAGAGGAGGTCGCAGACTTGGAGGGTGAGGACCCCGACGGCGATGCTTGGGACTCTGGCTGTGTGCGGGTGCTCCTCGGCGGGCTCTCCGACGACCCTCAGCGGCGGTCGCCGCGCCCCAACACCCTTCCCGGAGGGATGATTTCGTAGGGGAGCGACCCGGCCCGGCAGGTGTGACGGAGGAACACGTGCCGGGTCCGGAAACCGGAAAGTTTTCGGCAGGGTCGCTCCCCTCCTTTTCCCTGACCCTGTTGGTGGATCGTACGTGTCTGTTTGGGTCAATGGCATCAAGGGTTTAGTTAGAGTTAGAGGACGTAGTTGGGCTGCCGGTCCGTTCGCGGGCCGGACGCCTGCGTTCGGCCGCGAGCGCACAAGACCGCGCCGGTGGCCGCGGTGTCACTCGAAGAGCCGGAACGAAGTGGAGGAGCCGCAAGGCTTGACACGTCGGCTGCCGGCGTGGTTCGTCTCGTCAGACGGCTTCTTTCGGCGTCGCGGCCGGCAGGGGGTCGTTTCGGCATGCGCTTCGAGGCGCCCCCAGGCCCGGGTCCGCGGCAGTTCTGGCGGTTGGACTCTCACGGACGGAAGTCCAACAGCGGATCATCGCCGAACACCAGGTTCACGCGGTCCAGGAGCTGCTCGTAGCCCAGTTCGACGGCGAGGTCTCTGAATTCCTCGTCCTCGTAGATCGGGCGCCCATTGCTGTCCCGGAGCAACCACTTGCAGCGCACATGCACCTTGAACTTCCTCTCGCTGAGGTCCTCGTGGATCGCGATGCGGGGCGCATTGAAGGCGACAGTCAGATGTACTCGGTCGCCGATGCCGCGTTTCCTTTTGAGGCTATCGAGATGCGCCTTGGACTGCTCCGCGAGCAGCAGGTCCAGCATCGACCCGTAGCGTTGGCCGCCGGCCGGCATCGCTGCGAACAGCCTCGAAAACGAGTAGAGGTTCTGGACCAGGAACACGATGTCGCTGTACGGCGATCTCAGGGACAGTCTCTTGAGCCGACCGCGCAGCAGTCCAGTGAGGTCCTTCAGCTTGACGTCTCGAATCGCCCTCTCAAGCGACTGGACGTACTCGATCCAGTTGAATCCGTACCCCATGAACGTCCGAGAGATGGGCGCTCCTGCCCGAGGGTTGGCGGGGAACAGGTTGCTCACGTGCTCGCCGTTGAGGAACAGGTACTGGTTGTGGACGAAGTGGGTGAACAGCCTCTTGAGTGCGATCCTGCCCGTGCGATTCCCGCTGTTGTCGAAGAGGTCGATCTCGCGGTCGAGCCTTGGGAACAACTGGAACAGGTTGCGCGCTTGGGTCGATATCAGGATCAGCGTGCCGGCGAGGCGCCTCGTGAACTCGAAGTACATCCGGCGCTCCTGGCTCCCCTCCGGGACTTGGTGCAGGACGACTCGCTCGCCTTGGGCGACGTGAGTGGGGGTGAGATGGCTCAGCGCGGCGTTGTTCGCATCGATCTGCTCGTAGACGCTTCGGAGCAGTCGTCGGATATCCCGGATCAAGTAGTCGACACTACCGTGCACGACGACGTCGTCAGGCCCGAGGATCTCCGCGACCGTGAACGCCGCACTGCGATTGTGAGGTTCGGCGGGTTGGCCGCCAGGGTGGTACTTGAAGAACAAGATGCAGCCGTACAGGAATGAGCCGCTTCGGTTGTACAGAACCCCGAGAATCTCCCGCGGCGCTGCTCGTTTGCTCGCTCTGCCCAATCGAAGTCTCCAGATGCAGCGGTGCGACCGGAGCGCCTGACCGACAGCCATTCCACCGCGTCGACACACGCCCCCGGAGGAGCCCGCGCGAGCCGGGAGGGGCCGCCTCCCCAAGCAGGAGCCGTCCCGCGACGACATCACCGTGGGGAGGTTGGGTGGTCCGGGCACGACTCCCCACGCACGGTGGCCCACCAGTCCGTGAATCGTAACGCGAGGCAGCGGTCACGCGCTGGATCGCCACGGCAACGGCCGACGCCACTACCTCGCTGTTGGCGTTGGCCGCCCGGTGTAGGTGCCGCTCAGGCGGCTTCGCTCGCGTCGTCGACCATCTGGTCGTTCGACGCCAGCAGGTTGTGGCAGATGATCCGCGTGTCGGTCATGTCCAGGCTGTTGACTGCCAGCTCGAGGGCGCGCGGATCCTTGTCGGCGGCGACGGCGAAGTCGAACGCGTCGCGGGTGATGCTCTTGTTGGTGCGGTAGAACTTCCCGCGCAGGATCTGGGCGCCTGCCAGCACGGTTTCGTTTCTTCCTTCCACGTCGAGTTGTTCTTCGAGCCCCGGCATCTGCGGCTGTATCGCCGCCACGTCCAGCATTCCGGTCTGCAGCTCCACCCTGAGTCGATCGCGGCCGCTCTCCCTGTGTTCGCCGCCTGTGGCGGCAGCCAGGTCCAACGGCCCGTTTTCGCGCGCGTCGTTCAGGTTGTCGCGGCCGGGCAGGAGCACGTCGATGTCCGTGCTTGCACGGTGCTTCCATCGCGCTACGAGCAGGGTTCCTCCCCCGAGCATGATTTGGCTCTCTGC
>JAJDUP010000034.1 GCA_022826565.1 Gemmatimonadota bacterium
ACCTCCATCGGGCACTTGCTCCGCCTCGTCCGCCGTCGTCTCGGCTCCCTCAGCGCGACTCTCGGCTCTGCAACCCCCGAGACCGGCCATAGCCACTTCCCCCGCACGGCGCTTCCGCTACCCCATTGTTCCACGGCCTGCTACGGGTGGCCGGGGAGGTGGACTGGCGGTTCAGGGTGGCGCTCGTGCTCGCCCACGAGACCGGGCACCGGATCGGGTCGATCCGGCAGCTTCGCTGGTCTGATGTCGACATGGACGCCCGGACCATCATGTGGCGTGGGGAGCACGAAAAGACCGGGTACGAGCACCGCACGCCGATGACTGTCATGGCGCGGGCCGTTCTGGTCGAGGCGAGGAGGCACAACCCCGGGATCGGGGACGCGCCCGTGATGCCCGCACCGAAGGACCCGTTCTCGCCCATGAGCCGTTCGCTGGCGCGCGACTGGTGGAAGAAGGCCGAGAAACTCGCGAGCCTCGATCCCAAGCACGGCCGAGGCTGGCACTCGCTGAGGCGGAAGTTCGCCAGCGATCTCATGGACCTGCCGCTCAAGGTGCTCTGCGACCTGGGCGGCTGGAAGACCGCCCAGACGGTGCTCCAGTGCTACCAGAGGCCCGACGAGGACCGGCTCAGGAAGGCTCTCGATGAGTACCGGGGGGTCGGTTCTGCGTCCAATTTGCAAACATAATCTGCAAACATCGGACCCCCGGAATCCCGTAAGTCCTTATGGGCCTGGGTGGACTTGAACCACCGACCTCACGCTTATCAGGCGTGCGCTCTAACCACCTGAGCTACAGGCCCCTGCAAGGCCAGAAAAGCTAGAAGCACCGAGCGATGGCTTCAAGGGCGGTCGTGTCACCGGCCGCGCCATCAGCGGCGTCGTCAACACACGTCAGTGGCCGAGAATCTTGCTCACGAACTCCTGGCACCGTTCCGTCCGAGGGTTGTCGAAGATCCGGTCCGCGGTGCCTTCCTCGATCACCCTGCCCCGGTCCATCATGACTACCCTTGTGGAGATCTCGCGGACCAGCGCCATCTCGTGAGAGACCATCAGCATGGTCATCCCGTCGGCGGCCAGGATGCGGATCGCGTCGAGAACCTCACTGACCAGCTCGGGATCGAGCGCCGACGTCACCTCGTCCAGCAGCAGGATGTCCGGCTTGAGCGCCAGGGCCCGAGCGATCGCCACCCGTTGCTGCTGGCCGCCTGACAGCTCGTCGGGATACGCGTGCAGCTTGTCGCCGAGACCCACCTTCCGGAGAAGGGCGGTGGCTTCCTCCTCGACCTCTCGGGCGTTGCGCTTGCGGATCTTGACCGGTGCGACGGTCACATTGCGCAGCGCATCCATGTTCTGAAACAGGTTGTATTGCTGAAACACGATCGCCAGCCGCTCCCGGAGCGCCTTCACGCTCTTCCTGTTCGTATAGTCGACCTTCTCCCCGTCCAGCATCACCTCCCCGGACTTCGGCACCAGGAGCCCCACGAGGCTCCTCAACAACGAGCTCTTCCCCGAGCCCGAAGGGCCGATCAGGCTGACGATCTCTCCCTTCGCGACCTGAAGGCTGACGTCGACGAGGACCTGTTCCTTCCCGTCGTAGCTCGCCGTGAGGCGATCGATTGCCAGGTGATGCATCAGACCGGCTGGACCGGGGCGGCGCGGATCCGGAACAGCTCTCCGGGATTGGTCGAGTTCATCGTGCGGATCTCCTCTTCGCTGAAACCGGCGCTCTCCAGGAGCAACATGTACTCCCGAAACGCCTCGACCGGCGGCGGCAGCAGGAAGACACCCGCATCGCTCGAGACAATGGCGCGTTCCGGGGTCGCGGCCCGGATCCTGGGCGCCATCTCGTCGATGGTCATGCCCTTCGAGCGGTGCTTCTCCCGGTCCACATGGGTCAGGCTCACCTGCGTCGCATGCGTCAGGATGAAGAACGAGAACTCGGCGTACGCGCCGGCGGCGACGACGGCCCTGATCTCGTCTTCGGTATAGCGTGCCGCGTGGGTGCGCAGTCGCTCGAGACCTCGTCGCCTGCCTTCCTCGACCAACGCGACCGCCTCGTGCCCGGCCACATGCCCGCAGTCGAAGACCGCATCGGCCTCGGCGACCAGATCCATGATCCTGAGCACCACGTCCGGCACCCTGCCCGACCGGGGCACCGAGAAGGTCGTCTCGAGGTAGGCAGGACTTCGGCCCTCACGCTCGGCAACATTGCGCGTGTGATGGGTGGGCAGCGAGACGAAGCGAGCGCCGGTTCCCGGTCCGTACCCGTAGGCCAGCGCCGTACGTGCGGCCTCGACCGTGACGCCTCCGGCGATCGGTTGCATGATGATCCCGCCGAACACTTCGACGCCCAGCGACCCGAGTTCGGCCATGGCCAGGGCGGCGAGTCCCGAGCTGTTGCCGAAGTTGTCCATCAGGCCGATGGCACGCATGCCGGCGTCGGCCGCCTGTCGTGTCGCCTCGAACGCGTTGATCGACCGGCCGTTGATGTGCGGGCAGACATGCATATGGCAGTCGATCGCACCTCGCAGATACTGCATCCCGGGACTCGTCGATGTCGTCATCTTTCGGATTGGTTGGAGTGGTCGGCCGCGGTCATGCAGCCCCGGACTCGGCGAGCAGCGGGGCACCCGGCTTCCAGCCGCGAGGTCGCTCCAGCTGCCTCTCGAGCCTACGTGCGTAGAGGTTGAGCGGGTAGCAGATCATGAAGTACAGGACGAGCAGGGACCCGAAGCTCAGGACGGGCGAGAACCCTCTCTCGTTCAGGACCTTCGCCGCGTAGGTCAACTCGAAGACGGAGATTTGCGACGCGATCGACGTCGACTTGACGAGGCCGACCGTGAAGCTCAGCGCGGGCGGCAGAATGACCTTCCACGACTGTGGCAACGCCCAGAGTCTGAGGCTCATGACGCCCCCCATGTTCATGGATTCCGCCGCGTCCCACTGGCTCTCGGGCAATGCCTCGAGCCCCGCGCGCATGATCTCCGCCGAGAAGGCGGCCGCGGCCAGCGCAACCGTGGTCGCAGTGACGGTGAACATGGAGACCCTCATGCCGACGACCTCGAAAGCGAAAAAGACCACCATCAGCTTGACCAGGAACGGAACCCGCCGGAAGGTCTCGCTGAACCCGACGGAAAGGAAGCGCGCGGGCAACACGTCGACCACATGGCGGTTGCGAATGAAGGCGAGCAGCGCGCCGACGGTGTACCCGACCACCGCGCCGACGATCGACAGGGCCACGGTTACGCCAAAGGCCCGGGCCAGAAACGACACATTGGAATACGACAGGAAAAGGGGTAGCTGCTCCAGGAGGGACCCACCCATCAGACCAGCCTCGCCTTGACGCGGAAGAGATGGCGTCCGATGAGCCACAGCACGGAGCTGGCAACCAAGGTCAACACGACGTAAAGGACGGCCGACAATGAGAAGACCTCGAATGAGCGGAAGGTCTCGGCGCTGACGTTGTAGGCCCGGCCGGTGAGCTCCTCCAGACCGAAGATCGACGCGATGGACGTCGTCATCGTCAGCAGGATGTACTGGTTGGTCAGCGGTGGATAGAGCACTCGGATGACGTGGGGCAGAATGACGTGCCACGTCATTTGTGCAACGCTCATGCCGAGCGTTTCCGCCGCCTCGATCTCCGACCTGCGTACGGACTGGAAGCCGGCACGCAACGTCTCCGTCAGATACCCGCTGACGTTGAGCGTCAACCCCAGCAGCACGGCCTGGTAGGAAGACAGGAACACACCCATTTCCGGCAGAGCAAAGAACAGGAAGAAGATCTGTACCAGGACCGGTGTGTTCATGAAGAAGGCGACGTAGCTGCGCACCGCGGTGCGCAACGCCCGGTTCCTGCCATAGGACAGAACGGTCGCATTGACGGTGGCGATGGTGACGCCCCCGACGAAGGCGAGAAACGCGATCTGGAGCGCGAGCCAGGCTCCCCCGATCAGGTAGCCCGTGAAGCCGACGACCTGCCCCCATTGCAGCGTATAGTCCACGTCAGTCCCTGCCGGTCGCCACTAGTCGGTCCCCCGGCGCCGCCTTAGCGCGAGAGCGGCTACCCCCACTAGAAGAAGGGAGTGAACGGTACGGGAGTGGCCATCGGGGCTCCGAACCACTCCTCCCAGCGAGTCGCGATGAAGCCGGACTCGTGCATTTCGTAGACAGCGACGTTCAGCCAGTCCCGGAGCGTGTCGTTACCCTTGGCGACCCCGAACCCCGAGTAGTCAGGAGGTCGGAAGTCGGGCGTGGCGAACCAGTACCAGTCGACATCGGAAAACGCACGGGTGAACCGGAACCCGAGGGTGTCGATCCCGTCCACCGACGCGTCCGCGCGACCCTGGGCCAGCGCCCGGTCCCGGTCCGTGTAGTTGTCGAGCAGCAGTAGCCGGGCCCGCGGCAACAGCCGTCTGACGATCTCGACGGTGACGGTGCCCCGTACCTGAACGAGAGTGATGTTCTCGTGGTTGAGCTGCTGCCACGTGGTGATGCCCGTGTCCTTCCGGGTCAGGACACCGTAGCTCGACGTGTGAATCGGAACGCTGAAGTCGATGACCTTGGCCCGCCTGGAGTCCCGCGTCATCGCTCCCATAACGGCATCCACCTTTCCCAGCGCGACGAACGGAATGCGGTCCGGTGAGCCGACGACCACGAGCTCGACATCGACCCCGAGCAAGCGACCGATCTCGGACGCGACGTCAACCTCGAACCCGACGATCTCGTTCTGGTCGTCGTACAGGGCGCGCGGCGGAATCCTTGGATTCAAACCGATCCTGATCGTACCAGCCCTGAGGATGTCGTCGAGTGTGCGGGCCCCGTTCCTGTCCGGTGTGCGCTCCGGCGCGCATCCGCCCGCCCCCACAAGCACGACAAGGCCGAGGACGGCTCCTCCCAAAATGCCTCGACAGGGTGTCTTCATCCCAGGTCCCTCCCGGACCCGCATGGCAACGTCGGATCAACCGGCGGATCAAGATAGGCGTTGTGGGGCGCGGGCGCAGCCGACCGACACGCCCGAGGTGGCGCGGCGCGCTGTTTGGTAGCATTCTGCCACCAACCCGAGGGATCCGGCGTTCCTCGGCCTGGCCGACCGGCACCGTACCCAGGGGCACCTCATCACGGGGAATCAGGGCATATGAAGACGTCGACCTCGATCAAATCCGCCTCGACGGCGCCACTGCTCCTCCTCCTCTTGACGGCGTGCCAATGGCAGGCGGGAGACGCACGTGAGGAGGGTGTGCCGGACGGGTCGGGCACCTACGATGAGCTCGTTGCACTGTTCCAGGAATTCCTCGAGTGGACGGATCCGGCCAGGGCGTCGGGCAACGTTCCGAACCGGGACATCGCCGGCAGCGCGACCGACGTCTATCCCGACTACGCCGAGGCGACCGTCGAGCGGCGTCGCGACACGATGAGGGACTTCCAGGCACGGCTCGAGGACATGGCGGTCGTGGACTGGGAGCTCGATCAACAGGTCGACTATCTGGCAGTCCGTTCCCGATTCGATCGTCACGACTTCACATTGAACGTGTCCCGCCCCTGGTCCAGGGACCCCGGCTTCTATGTGGATCAGATGCTGCGCATCACGTTCGCGGACTTGCCATTGGACGACGATGGGACCACCGCGCTCCGGACGCGCCTCGAGGCCATCTCACTCCTGGTGGAGCAGGCCAGGAACAACCTGACGGAAGTAGCCGCCGACTACGCGGACCTCGCAATCTTCAATCTGACCAACGCCGACGGCGTGGGGCACGGCTACCCGTACCGGGCAACGCCGCCGGCCGGCGTCCTCGGCTGGTACGACGACTTCCACGAGCGGGCGGCCACGCAGCAACCCGATCTCCGCGCCGACATCGCCGCGGCCCGGGAGTCCGTCCGCGGCTTCCACGACTGGCTCGTCGCGAATCGAGGCGACATGACCGCGCAGGGCGGCGTGGGCCGAGAGATGTTCGACTGGTACCTGAAGCACGTGAAGCTCATGCCGTACGACACGGATCAGATCGTCACGCTGGGCCTGCGGGAGCTGGATCGCCTCTGGAGTGTGCATGCGCTGGAACAGCACCGGAACCGGCATCTGCCGCCGCTCGAGCTGGCGTCGTCGGCGGAGGAGTACGAGGCGCGGATCGACAGCGTCGACACGCGGATCCGCGACTTCCTGGTGGAGGAGGACATCATCACGATCCCGGGCTACATCTGGGAGCTCGGCACGAACGTGCCGTGGATCGTCCGTCCCGGCGGCCCGAACTTCTGGGAGCAGGTGCAGTTCCGTGACCCGACGCCCGATCACCTGCACGCCGTCATCCCCGGGCATCGTTTCGACGGCCTCATCGCACGGCACAACACGCACCCCATCCGCGGCAAGATCAGCAGCGGGGCGCGCAGCGAAGGCTGGGCCACGTATCTGGAAGAAGCCGTCATGAACGCCGGCTTGCTCGATGACGCGCCGCGGGTCCGTGAACTCATCTACATATTCGGTATCTTCCGGGCCGCCAGGGTGCCGGCGGACGTGTGGCTCCAGCTCAACGAGATGACAGTCGACGAAGTCGTAGCGTGGTGGATGGAGCGCACCCCGTGGCTGGACGAAGACGTCGCGCGCGTGGACGCCGAGATCTACCTGCGCCGGCCGCCCGGCTACGGGCTGGGGTACTCGATCGGCATGCTGCAGATGCAGCAGCTACTCGCCGATCGCAAGCGCCAGCTGGGCGACGATTTCGACCTCGCGGAGTTCCACGACACGTTCATGGCAGCCGGGCGGCTCCCGATCTCGCTGATCCGTTGGGAGATGACGGGCCTGGACGACGAGGTGCGGGGTCTCTGGAAGCGCGAGCGGCTCAACTAGACCAAAAGGAGTGACAACCATGAGAACGCTGAACTCGGTCCTGGGCTTGTCGGTACTGTTGGCGGGGTGCGCGGGGACCGGTGATGAAGAGCTCACCGATGCCGAGCGTGCGGCGCTTGGCGACTCCATACGTCAGTTCGCCAACGAGATGGTCGAGACCATCGACAGTCACGATGTGGACGGCTTCATCGGATATCACCTGGACGGCCCCGACTTCGCCTGGGCGAGCCGCGGGGAGGTCACCCCGCTGGAGTCACATCGTGCCTCGATGAAGGAGTACTTCCCCGGCGTCGGAAGGAACGTGCACTTCACGCTCGGAGAAAGCACAGTCTACGTGCTAGGCCGGGACGCCGCGGTGGCCACGTCGGTCATTCACTCGACCAACACCGGCGAGGATGGAGAGCCGACCAGCGGTCACGAGGTCTGGAGCATCGTGGTGCAGCGCATCGAGGGCGAGTGGAAGGTGGTGCAGGTGCACGAGTCGTACCCGCCGCCCCCGGACCCCTAGCCTGCCTCGGGACCTCCGTCCCCGTAGAACGCCGGTCCGTCCGGTCTCGCCCGCGTCTTCCGGAACGGAGTGTCGGGCAGCATTTCCGGAGAAGCGCGGGGCGATGGCTTCAAGGGCGGGGCTTTTCGGCCGCGCCCATCCAACGGCCCATGCGAGGGGCGGCTCCGGGTAAAGGAAGTGCGGCGACCAGCAACCCGGCCTCGTCCGCCACCGTGGCGAGGCCCGCGCCCCGCACCCACTCCCGCGCGGCATCCGTCGCACCCACGATCACGATCCGCCCCCCCGGCATCAACACCCGGAGACATTCACCCCACCACCCCACCCCGCTCCCCCCATCCGCCACCACCCCCCGCACCACCCCGTCGCGCAGCGGCAATCCCGGCCCGGTGACAAACGCGCTCACGCCATCGGCGGCCAGCCCCCGCCCACCCCACCCCACCACGACCACCTCGATCCCGCGCACCAGCCGCGCGAGCCCGGCCGCCTCGTCCCGGCACGACCCCGGCACCACGACCATCCCGGGCCCCTGGGTGACGCCCAGCGCGGCGGCCATCCGCAGCGCCCGCGCCCCCGCGTCGCCGCCGGCGTCTCCCGCAGGCGCCCCACCGCCGCCAACCCCACTTCCCACCCCACCCGGCACACCGGGCCCGACCACGCCGCCCTCATCCCCCACCACTCCCTCTTCCCGGCCCTCCTCCTCACCACCGCCCACCGCCACCTCGCCTCCCGAGTGCCCGTCATCCCCCGGCCCCGGCCCCCTCGGCGGCGGCCTCAGGTCCCCGAACCCGCCCACCACCGGAAACCGGTCGCGGCAGTTCGGGCACCCGAATTCGCCCTCGTGCACGCGCCGATCCCGCACATCGTGGGCCAGCAGGACCAACCCGTTCGGCGGCCCGCACCTCGGACACACCAGGTGATCGACGAGGACGGCGTTCACGCGCGCTCGATCCGCAGCAGCGGCACTGCGACATCGGCAGGCAGCCCCGCCACGAACCCGGCGGCGCGGGCAACGTCGGCAGCGCGCAGCATCTGACCGCGGCTCGGCAGGTGCGGCGAGGCATCCGGATCGAGCGGGTCCCAGATCGGCGTGTCGACGGCGCCCGGCTCCAGCAGGCACGCCCTCACGCCCGTCCCGCGGATCTCTTCCAGCAGCACGTCGTGGAACCCGCGCAGACCGTACTTCGACGCGGAATAGGCGCTGTTTTCCGGGAACGCCCGCCAGCCGGCCACCGAACCCACGTTGATCACCAGGCCGGACCGCGCCGCCAGCATCCCGGGAAGGAACGCCCGCGTCACGTTGACCGTGCCCACGAGGTTGGCCTCGAGGTTGCGCCGCAACATCTCCCCGCTGGTCTGCGTCACCGCTGCCAGGTCGAACACGCCCGCGGCATTCACAAGTACAAGGAGCGGCGCACCGCCGGTCTCCACCTCCGCCCGCGCCAGCTCGACCTCCGCCTCCGACGTCACGTCGAACGGCAGCGCCGCCCCGTCGATCTCACCCGCCAGCCGCTCCAGCCGCTCGAACCGCCGCCCCCCGACGAACACCTTGAACCCGTCCCCCGCCAACCGCCGCGCAGTCGCCTCCCCGATGCCTCCCGTAGCCCCGGTCACGAGGGCCCGCCCGCGCCGACCCACCACCCGCCTCACACCACCCTCCTCGCGCTCACACCGCGCCCGCCACCCGCCACCCGCACCCGCTCACTCACCCCGATACTCCACCCAGTGCCGCGGCGTCTCCCAGAGCACTACCCGGTCGAGCACGGACGGCGCCGGAATGTGCGGCGCGATCCGCTCCCAGATCTTCACCGCCAGGTTCTCGGTCGAAGGGATCACCCCCTCCAGCCAGGCGACATCCAGGTTCAGGTTGCGGTGGTCAAGGTCGTCCACCACCCGCTCGTTCACGAGGTCCTTCAGATCCTTCAGGTCCATGACGTACCCGGTCTCGGGATCCACCGGGCCGACGACCGTCACGTCCAGCTCGTAATTGTGCCCGTGCCAGTTTTCGTTGGCGCAGTCGCCGAAGACCCGGCGGTTCTTCTCGTCGCTCCAGTCGGGGCGGCACAGCCGGTGGGCGGCGCAGAAGTGGAGGCGGCGTGTGATCCGGACCCGTGTCATGCGATCTCCTCCTGTGCGGTGGCGGACCTGCGAGCCGTCACGCGCCGGGTGTCCCGCGGGGGCGCCCGCGGGTGGCACGGACGACTCACCCCAAAAATAAAGGCCAGCGTCCTCGAAGGAACGCCGGCCTCTATTGTGCCAGAGGGTGTAACCTGAAGCCCGGGCTCAACGGTTGGTGACTCCCCCACCGACTTCGCCTTCCCCGCGAAGGGGGCCTGGCGTCCTCTGGCGGGAGGTAGTCCCGGCTCTTCCAGTGTTGGCTCAAATACGAGCCCTCCAGCACGAGCCGAATATGTGGGGCGATTCCGGGCGCCGCAATAGCCGAGCGAAAATCAGTCCCAACGCAACATGCCGGCGGCCCGCAAGAAGCGCTTGCCGATCAGCCCTTCCCCGGTATCCCCGGCTCGGTCATCCCGCGCACGTCCAGCGCGTCGTCGAGCTCTTCGGGGGAGATCAACCCCATCTCCTCCACCACCTCCCGCACCGACCTGCCCTCGCCCGCCGCCTTCTTCGCGACCACCGCCGCCTTGTCGTACCCGATGTACGCGTTCAGCGCCGTGGCGATCGACGGGTTCCTCTCCAGCAGCTCGCGGGCCCGATCCGGACGCGCCGTGATCCCCGTCACGCAGCGCTCGGTCAGCACCTGCGACGCGTTCGCCAGCAGCGTGACCGACTCCAGGAGCGCATCGGCGATCACCGGCATCATCACGTTCAGCTCGAAGTTGCCGCGCTGTCCCGCGATCGTGACCGTCGTCGCATTCCCGGCCACGCGCGCGCACACCATCATCATCGCCTCGCAGATCACCGGGTTCACCTTCCCCGGCATGATCGAACTCCCCGGCTGCACCGCCGGCAGCTGAATCTCCGAAATCCCGGATGTCGGCCCGCTCGCCAGCCAGCGGATGTCGTCCGCGATCTTCATCAGGCTCGCGGCAACGGTGTTGAGCGCCCCGGCCAGCGACACGCACGCGTCCTTGGCCCCCTGCGCCTCGAAGTGGTCCTCGGCCTCGCGGAAATCGATCCCGTACTGCGCCGCCACCCGCGCCATCGTCCGCCCCGCGAACTCCGGATGCGTGTTGATCCCCGACCCCGTAGCCGTCCCCCCCAGGGCAACCTCCGCCATCTCCTCGCCGGCCCGCTCCACCCGCTCGACGCCCTTCGCCACCTGCGCCGCGTACCCCCCGAACTCCTGCCCCAGCCGCACCGGCGTCGCGTCCATCAGGTGCGTGCGCCCCGACTTCACGATGCCGTCGAAATCACGCGCCTTCTCGCCCAGCGCATCGCGCAGCGCCGCCAGCGCCGGCACCAGCTCGTCCCGGATCGCCGCCCGGCACGACACGTGGATCGCCGTCGGGATGATGTCGTTCGACGACTGCCCGTAGTTCACATGGTCGTTCGGGTGCACGTGCGCCGCGCCCGCCAGCGCCCGGTTGGCAAGCGCCGCGATCACCTCGTTGGCGTTCATGTTGGTCGAGGTCCCCGACCCGGTCTGGTAGATGTCGAGTACGAAGTGGTCGTCCCAGTACCCGTTCGCGACCTCGCGCGACGCCGCCGCGATCGCTCCGGTGAGCTCGCCGGACACCAGCCCCAGCTCCGCGTTCGTCTCCGCCGCCGCCTCCTTCAGCCGCCCCAGAGCCTCGATGAACCGCCGCGTGAACCGCCGTCCGCTGATGGGAAAATTCTCGGCCGCCCGCTGCGTCTGGGCGCCGTAGAGGGCGTCGGCGGGAACCCGCACCTCGCCCAGGGAGTCCTTCTCGATTCGATGGGAAGCTGACATGACCGTATTCTTGTCGTCGGGGAACTGTGGATCGCGTGGGAAGCTACAATTGGCCCATCGCGATTCCAACCCCGCTTTGACGACGCCGCCCGCGACCCAACGTAAACCCGCCTTTACATTTCGTAAACCCAACTTTACATACCACCCGACATGTCTGTCCCCAACGCCCGTCCCGAATCCGGATCCAGCCCCGTAGCCCTCGTAACGGGCGGGGGCGTGAGGGTGGGAAGGGCGATCGCCCTGGCGCTGGCCCGCAGCGGATACAACCTGCTGGTCAGCTACAACTCGTCGCCTGCGGGAGCCGCCGAAGTCGCCGCGGCGGCGCAGCGGATGCAAAGACGGGCACACGCCACCCGGGCCGACCTGTCGCGCGCACGCGATGTCGCCGCCCTCGCCCGCACCGCCGCCGAGCGCTACGGCCGCCTCGACCTCCTCGTCAACTCGGCCGCCAGCTTCGCGCCCGGCGACGTCCTCGAGGTCACCGCCGACGAATGGGACACCGTCATGGCGCTCAACCTGAAGGCGCCCTTCCTCCTCGTCCGCGAAACCGCCGGCCTGCTGCGCGCCTCGCGCGGCTCGATCGTCAACATCGTCGACCTCTCCGCGCTGCGCCCCTGGCCCAGCCACCCTCACCACTCGGTGTCAAAGGCCGGCCTCCTCCACCTCACCCGCGTGTTGGCCCGCGCCCTCGCGCCCGAAGTGCGCGTCAACGCCATCGCGCCCGGATATGTGCTCCCGCCGGAACACCACACCGCGGCCGAGATCGAGCGCACCCGACAGCAGATCCCGCTGGGCCGCGTGGGCGCGCCCGAGGACGTGGCCGACGCGGTGCGCTTCCTCGCGCGCGCCGATTACGTCACCGGCGAGGTGATCGTCGTGGATGGGGGGTTGGGGCTCGGCTAGCTGCTAGCCTGCCGCTGCGGCACGGCCCGCGGTCACCCCCGCATGAGTCCGGCGGCCAGGCCAGGCGACCCGGCCGCCGACCCTCGATCAACCGTCGTGCAGCACCTTTGCGACCACCATGCCGCCGACGCCGTACATGATCAGCATCACAACCGCATCGCCGATCACCGTTGTCGTCGTGACGACGCCATCCGTGGTCCCGAGCATGGACAGTCCCATCGAAAGGCTGTACAGCACGCCTACGCCCGCCCCCGCCTTGAAGGCCTCGACCGGACCGCCGGCGCCCCTCCAGCTGAGCACCAGGGCAAGCAGCGCTCCCCCTGCCACCTGACCGAGCGCAAGCGCCACGTAATTGGGCGCTTCCGACATGGAGTCGTTGGCGAAGAAGTCGGCCAACAGCAGGCCATAGAAGACGTAGCCGAGTACGAACAGGGCGACGCCGCCGGCGAGGGACGCGAGGATGCACTTCTTGTTCACGCGGTCTCCTTGGTTGGGAGAGGATGATGGGTGTCGCGGTCAAGGTATCCGCTTCACGCTCGAAACGCACATTGCGCTATTGAGTAAAAATACTCAATATAGTAATATGGTGTCATGAGAAACTTCGAACGCCCACACGGCAAGACACTCCTGTCCCGGCTGCGCGAGGAGCCCAGGTGGCTGATCGTCGTCACCGGACCGCGCCAATGCGGCAAGACCACGCTGGTCGACCAGATCCTGCGGAAAACCGAACGACCGTCCGCCCATGTCGCCGTGGACGCACCCGATCCCGCTACCGTACCGATCACCACCGGATTCACGGACACGGTCTCGCCGCTGACGACGAGCCCCTCACTTCCTCCCGTCGACCAAAGGGACACAAGGTGGCTTGTCCGCACCTGGGAAGCAGCCAGACGCGAAGCCAGGGCGTCGGACCGAGGCTTCGTCCTCGTGCTCGACGAGATTCAGAAGATCCCGAACTGGTCCGAGACAGTGAAGGGGCTGTGGGACGCGGACCGGCTGGCCGGCCTCCCCCTCCACGTGGTCCTTCTCGGCTCTGCCCCGCTCCTCATGCAGCAGGGGATGAGCGAGAGCCTGGCCGGCCGCTACGAAGTGATCGAAATGCGGCACTGGTCCTTCGAGGAGATGGCCGCGGCATTCGATTTCGATCTGGACCGGTACATCTACTTCGGCGGCTATCCGGGTCCGGCCCCGATCATTCGCGACGAGAGCAGGTGGCGCAGCTTCATTCACAGTTCGCTGATCGAGCCCAACATCGAGCGCGACATCCTCGCCCTGCGGCGGGTGGACAAGCCGATTCTCCTGAAGCGCCTCTTCGGCCTCGGATCCTGGTACTCCGGTCAGATCCTTTCCTACAACAAGATGCTCGGCCAGCTCGACGAGGCGGGAAACACCACCACCCTGGCCCGCTACCTCGATCTGCTGTCGATGGCCGGGCTGATCACCGGGCTATCGAAGTACGCCAACCGTCCCCACCGGCGCAGGGCGTCGAGTCCCAAGCTCAACGTGCTCAACACGGCGCTCATGTCGGTCCATTCGGACTACACCTTCGAGCAGGCGCGGGCGGACCGGACCTTCTGGGGACATCTCGTCGAGAGTGCCGTCGGCGCGCACCTGGTCAACACCGCGAGCAGGGAGTACCGCGTCTACTACTGGCGCGACCGCGGACGAGAGGTGGACTTCGTTCTTGAGCACGGGCGGAAGCGGGTCGCTTTCGAGGTCAAGAGCGGCAGGCGGCGCGGGAACGTGAGCGGGCTCGAAGCGTTCAGGAAGAGCTTTCCTGTGAATGCATCTCATGTCGTCGGAACCGGTGGGATCCCCGTGTCGGAGTTCCTCTTGACTCCGGCCCAGGAGTGGTTCGAGGGATCATGAAGCACTTCGTGGAGCGGACGTGCACGGTGATTCATGAGCGCGGGAAGAAACCCGACCAATCAACCGAATCGCCTCTGCCTGACGAGCCCGAGTCACGCCCCCTTGAGTCGTTCCGGGACGAGCCCGCGTACGTGCTGCTTGGGTCTCCCGGCTCCGGGAAGACGGATGCGTTCAAACACGAGGCCCGGCACGAGGCCGTTGAGCCAATAACCGCCCGCGATTTCCGGACGCTCGACCCGGACCCCGATTGGCAAGACCAGACGCTCTACATCGATGGCCTCGACGAGACCCGCGCCGGATCGGCCGATGGTCACACGCCCTTCGACGCAATCCGTGCCAGGCTTCAAGCTCTCGGACGCCCCCGGTTCCGCTTGTCCTGCCGCGAGGCGGACTGGTTCGGCGCCAACGACAGGGAGCGCCTCAAGGCTGTTGCTCCCAATGGTGAGGTGCTGGTCCTGCGGCTTGATCCGCTCTCGGATCAGGGGATTCTCGACATCCTCGACAAGAATCTCGGTGTCGAAGACCCTCAGGGATTCGTGGAAGCGGCTCGGCAACGGGGGGTCGATGGCTTGCTCCGCAATCCGCTCAACCTGGAGATGCTCGCGGCGGCGGTCGGTGACAACCCATGGCCGAGGACGAGGACCGAGACATTCGGCCTGGCCTGCCGCAAGCTCGTTTACGAGAAGAACCCCGAGCACCAGATCGCGTGGAGTGGTACCGCGAATACGACGGAGCTGCTGGATACTGCCGGCGATCTCTGTTCGACCCTCCTCCTGGCTGGCAAGGCGGGGGTCACACTCCCCGGCACCGCGGTCAACCCGGATCATCCGCAAACCGAGCGTGTGCCCCGAGTGGACCAGCACTTGCTTTCCCGCGTGCTGGATACCGATCTGTTCGCACTGTCCGGTGAGGGTCGTCTGGAGCCCGCACACCGACAGTTGGCCGAGTTCCTGGCAGCCCGACGCATCGCCGCTCTGATCGACAACGGCCTCCCAGTGCGCCGCGTACTCTCGGTGATGAGCGGCTGCGACGGCGGAATCATCTCGGAGTTCAGGGGTCTCGCCAGCTGGTTGGCCGCACAATGCAAGGTGGCGCGTCGAGAGGTCATTGAGCGAGATCCACTTGGGACGGTTCTTCATGGTGACGTTCAAGACTTCAGTCCTCCCGAGAAACGCCTGGTCCTCCAGACCCTGAAGGCGGAAGCGGATAGGAATCCATGGTTGGACGGCGGCACCAACCTGGATTCGCCGCTGGGATGCCTCGTCGACCCCGATCTGGAGGGCGACTTCCGTCAGGTCCTCGCCGATCCAGCTCGTCACGAGGCCCATGAATCGTTCGTCCTCCTGATTCTTCAGGCCGTCAGGGCCGGGACTCCGATGCCGGGACTTGCCGAGCCTCTAATGGCCATGGTTCGGGATGATTCCTGGTCGATGACCGTCCGTTGTGCCGCACTGGAAGCGTACCTGCGAACCGGTGAGGATGACCCTCGGGTCGCAGGGGTGCTGAGGGAGTTGCTCGACGACGTCTACAGTGGTGCGGTCACGACCCGGAACGATGATCTGCTTGGGACTCTGCTGACGGAGCTGTACCCGGATGTTCTGCCAGTCACGGATCTCGTCGGCTACCTGCGAGAACCAGCCCGACGTAACCTATGGACACGCTATGGGGTGTTCTGGACATCTCACGTGAGAGAGAGGTCCACCATTGAGCAGATGGTCCAGTTGCTCGATCTGCTTGTGGCTCCGATGGAGCGGGTGCGATCGGAATCAGGGGACTCGCCACTGGGCATCGACCTGGTGGTTCGGCCACCTGTCGTGCTGCTGAGGCACCTCCTCGAGCGTTCACCTGAGAGCCTTTCGCGGGAGCAGCTTTTGCACTGGCTTGACTTCGCGGGATGGCTGGGATGGGAGCTGGAATTCAGCTACGGAGGTGTAATCGGCGATGCCGAGCTTTTCCGGACCTGGCTCGGCGAAAGACCCGAGGTTCAGAAGGCAATTATCCAGGACGGTGCAAACAGGTGCCGGGGTAATCGTCACTTCTTTCCGTGCATGGACAATGTGAGACGAAGCCTCTTTGGGGCAGCTCCACCGCAAGACTACGGTGTTTGGTGCGCGGATCGCGCGTTGGGAGCCAACAACGATGAAGTAGCAGGCTGGTTCGTCTGGGAGGCGGCGGAGTTCGTTCAAAGCGAGAAGGGACGCGAGCCGGACCGCCAGGCGGAGGTCGCCGAGAAGCTGCGCGGCGATGTTGGGCTGACACGACGATTTGAAAGCAGGTTGGTGGCCCTACAAGAACACAGCCGCCTAGAGGAGGGTTTGGACAGCACTCCGCGGCCCCGTCCGTTGCCTGCCGATGGTCGCTTCGACGAGTTGAGAGGCTGGGTAGAGATCAATTCGGTAGCGTTGCACGGTAACGAATGTCGACCGGACGTACTCCATACGCTTGCCACAGCCTACCTGGACGGCTTTGCTGATGTTCAGGGTGAAAACCCGGAGGAACGGATGCGATTTCTGCTCGGCCCCGATGACGATCTCCTCGGCGCCGCCATGGCCGGACTGCGGGGGACGCTTCACCGGGCAGACCTCCCCAAGTGGACCGAGGTCGCGCAGCTGGCTGCCCAGGGACCCACGCACTACTTGGCGTACCCGTTCATGGTGGCCTTGGAGGAGCTTCCTCGAACGATGGAAGGCTCCGACTTCCGACTCAGTGATTCGCAGGCGCGATTGGCCCTTGCCATCCATTTCGCGGTTCCTGGAAGGCGGCACCTGCACGGTTCTGAGAGTCCACCTCGCTGGCTTCGGAATTGCCTGGTGCACACACCGCATATAGTCGCGGAGGTCTGGACCCGGTGTGCCGGGGCTCAACTCCGGAATGGGGAGACGTGGTTGGCGGACGCCCACCGGCTGGCCCGAGAACCCGAATACGCCGAATTGGCAAGGGTGGCGTCGGTTCCGCTCCTGGGGGCATTCCCGGTTCGGTGTGCAACTGGACAGCTCCCGATCCTGAGATCCTTGCTGGACGCGGCCATGTCGCACGGGGACAGGACACAATTCCTGGATGTGCTCGAAACGAAACTGGACTACAGGAGCATGAACTCTGGTCAGCGGGTCTACTGGCTCACAGCGGCGCTATTCGTGCGGCCGGAGACGTACGGGGACCGGTTGGAAGCATATGTTTCCGGCAGGAACCGCCGAGTCCAACGGTTGGCGGAAATGCTGGATGCCGTCCCGCGTGACTCAGTAGAGCCATGGGACGCGACCGTCCTCGAAAGGCTGGTTCGCCTGATCGGGCCCTACTCCGTCCAACCGCCCGCAGGCGAGGTCTACTCGATGACGTGGCCGATACAAGCTGACCGGACTCTTCACGGCATCATCGATCGACTCGCGAAGGATACTTCAAATGCCGCCAGTCACGCGCTCGAGGCCCTGGCCGCAGACGATCGACTCGTCGACTGGCGGTCCCTGTTGCTTGATCGTCTCCATCGGCAGAAGAGCATCAGTCGCGAAGCCAGATACGCGCATCCAGACCTCGATCAGGTCGCCGCGGTCCTGGACAACGGTCGCCCCGCCCGTGCAGCCGACCTCTGGGCGCTCACCATCGATTTGTTGCATCAACTCGCCGAGAGGATCCAGGACGGGGCCACATCAGACTGGCGCCAGTACTGGAATGTCGACAAGTACAATCGGCCAGAACAACCAAAACCGGAGAATGCATGCCGGGATGCCTTGCTGTCCGATCTGGAGCAGGCGTTGGCGCATTTTGGGGTGGAGGGCACCAAGGAGGGCCCATACGCAGACGACAAGCAATCTGACATTCGAGCCTCAATCCCCGGTAGCAACGTGCCTATCGAAATCAAACGAAGCTGCCATCGCGAACTCTGGAGCGCGGCGCACACCCAGCTGATCGCCAAATACACCCGCGATCCCGGCGCCGACGAATACGGCATCTACCTGGTGTTCTGGTTCGGCGATGCCGAACGTTGCAGGCCCACCCCTCGATCCGGTCCAAAGCCCAAGTCGGCCCCGGAACTGGAACAAGCCCTGCTGGAGACCCTCACGGATGCTGAACGCCGCAAGATCGCGGTCTGCGTAATCGACGTGTCAAAACCCGACGGGTGACGCCCTGCCAACCCGCTGGGGCTCGGTTGTTCGCCAAAACCGGGTCGAAGTGGCGGACAAAACACCGATGCGGCTGTTTGTCCGCCAGAATCGGGCCAAACTGGCCGACAAACCACCAGCGGACCCGTTTGTCCGCCACTATCGGCCAAATCTGGCCAACAACCGCCCCCTCACCCCCCGTGCGCCAGAAACCGCTCCGCTTCCAGCGCCGCCATGCACCCCGTCCCCGCCGCGGACACCGCCTGCCGGTAGTAGTCGTCCATCACATCGCCCGCCGCGAACACGCCCGGCACATTCGTCTCGGTGCGCCAAGCCGTCGGCAGCCGCACGTAGCCGTTCTCCTTGAGATCGATGTGGCCGCGCAGAAAGGCCGTGTTGGGGTCGTGCCCGATCGCGACGAACATGCCACCGACGGCGATCTCCGACTCTTCCCCCGTCACCGTGTCCCGCAGCCTGATGCCGCTGATCACCTCGTCGCCGAGCACTTCAGCGACGGTCTTGTTCCACAAAAAGCGGATCCTTTCGCTGGCAAGCGCCCTGTCCTGCATGATCTGGGAAGCCCGCAGCTCGTCGCGGCGATGAATCACCAGCACCTCGCTCGCGAACTTGGTCATGTAGAGGGCCTCCTCCATGGCACTGTCGCCGCCGCCCACCACCGCGATCACCTGGCCGCGGAAAAACGGCAGCGCCCCGTCGCACACCGCGCACGCGGACACGCCGCCCCCGCTCTGGGCCAGCCGCTCCTCGCCCGGCACGTCCAGCCAGCGGGCGTTGGCCCCGGTGGCGATCACGACCGTACGGGCCCGGACATCCTCGCCGCCCGACGTACGCAGCAGGAAGGGCCGGCTCGAGAAGTCGACCTCGACGATGTCCTCGGTGACGACGCGCGTGTCGAAGCGCATGGCCTGCTTCTTGAACTCCAGCATCATCTCGATGCCGCCGATGCCGTCGGCGAAGCCCGGGTAGTTCTCGACGTCGGTGGTGAACATGAGCTGGCCGCCGGGGATCATGGTGCGGCTGCCGGCGCCTTCGTAGACGATGGGGTTGAGGTTGGCGCGGGCCCCGTAGATGGCGGCGGTCCAGCCGGCGGGACCGGAACCGACGATCACGAGGTTTTCAATATGGTCAGACATTGGGGTCACCGGGTTTTCAAGGTTGCGGGTGAATCGGTTGCGGGTGAATGAGTGTGCCGGCGCGCCTTATCGCGACAGGACGGTCCCTTCCTTATACAAGTCGGAGTTGCGGTAGCGTTCCAGTGCGCGCACCAGCAGCAGCTTGATCGCGACCGCCAGCGGCACGCCGATGAGCAGGCCCACGAAGCCGAAATAGAAGCCGCCCAGCGTGAGCGCGAGTACGATCCAGACCGGGTGCAGACCGACCGAATCGCCGACGATCCTGGGGCTGATGACCGTGCTCTCCAGCGCCTGGGCCACGCCGTACACGGCCGCGACCTTGATGAGCGAAACGCCGATGCTCTCGCTGACCAGCGCCAGGATGATGGCGGGCACGAGCGACACCGCCACGCCCATGTACGGGATCACGCCGAGGACCGCCACCGTGGCGCCGAGGAGGAAGGCGTAGGGGAAGCCGGTGACAAGGAGCCCCAGCCAGGTGATGCCACCGGTGATCAGCGACGCCGAGACCTGTCCGCGCAGGTAGCGCGAGAGGAGGTCGTCGTAGTCGCGGGCGAAGCTGGTCACCCTGGGCCGCAGCTTGCCGGGCAGGAGGTTGCCCGCCCGCGCGACGATGTGGTCGTAGTCGCGCAGCAGGTAGAACATGAGCACGGGGGTGAGGACGAGGTAGCCGAGGACGGTGAGGAGCGAGCCGAACCCGCGGCCGAGACCGAGGACGGCGGCCCAGGCCTGCTCGGTGAGCTGCTCACGGCGGGATTCCAGGAAGTCGGTGACTGTCTGGGCGTCGAGCGCCTGGATCTGAGCCAGGACGGCGGCCTCGTCGACGAAGGGGATGTCGAAGCCGATGGATGTGGCGGTGAGGCCCTGCACCCAGACGGTGAGGCCCTCGAGGAAGCGCGGGGCCACCCCGATCAGCGAGCGGGCCTGCGCGACCAGCTCCGGCACGCCGACGATGAGCACCACCGCGCCCAGCGCCAGGAAGGGCACCAGGATGATGAAGATTGCGGCGGTGCGGCCGATGCGCGGGTGCTTCTCGATGCGGTCGGCGACCGGGTCGAGGATGTACGCGAGGACGAAGGCGAGGAAGAAGGGCGCGAGCAGGGACCCGGCGGTGCTGAGGATCCACAGGCAGACCAGGATGGTCGCGACCGTTACCAGGAGCGCTTGGCCGCGCACGCCGCGGAAGGGCGTCAGCAGCGCGATGACCACGCAGTAGAGGAGGAAGGGGTTGAGCGCGCTTCTCATGCTGTAGATGAAGAAGGCGCCCGCCAGGATCAGCAGCGCAGCCTGCACGATGCGCCACACGGAGGAATCGCGTTTCAGTTCGTCGCGGCTCACCAGCCCTCCTCCTCGATTCTGGTGAGCGCGCGCCGGACGACCTCGCTCGTGTCCCGGTACGGTATGCGCTCGGCGGCATCGCGCACGGGCAGCCACTCACACGCGGTGATTCCCTCGGCGCGCTGGGGGACGGGGTCGCCCGTCCGGCTGCGCATCAGGAAGAAGGTGCAGAACTTGTGGATCGTCTCGCCCTCGCATTCGAAGGTCCAGTCCACGGTGTCGATCTTCGGTCCGACCACCTCGGGCCTGATGCCGGTCTCTTCCTCCACCTCGCGCGCCGCGGTCTCGCGCAGGCTTTCGCCGCCCTCGATATGTCCCTTCGGCAGCGACCACTTCCCGTAGGGATCCCTGATCACCAGCGCATGCCAGTCGCCGGCCAGCAGTCGCACGACCACCCCGCCCGCGCTCCGTTCGATCCGCGCCGCCGTTCCGTTGCGCCCCCGTCCCCTCGCCACCGTTACCATGCGGACGCCACCACCTCTAGAAGATGGAGAAGCTGAGGTAGCGGCGCGGATTCTCCTGGATGTCCGCCAGAAGTGCGCGCAGTTCCTGAACAGCCTCGATCGCGCCCTCGGCCAGGGTGGGATCGCCCAGCAGCTTGCCCACCGACCCATCGCCGGTCTCGGCGGCGGCCAGCAGGACGTCGAAGCGGGCGAAGGTCGTGTCGGCCTGCTGGGCGGCGGCGCGCATGTCGCCCAGCGACGAGTTCAGCTCGTCGGTCAGGGACCGCAGATTACTCAGCACCGCGCCCGCGTCGCCCAGCATCTCCCCCGCCCCGGCGCTCCCGATGATCGAATCGATCCGCTCGAACGAGGTCCTCGCCACGCGCGCCGCCGCGCCGAGTTCGGCGGCCGATGCGTTGACGCCCTCGGAGAGGTCCTCGAAACGAGCCGCCTGCTGGGCGATGATCTCGCTGAGCCCGTCGCTGACCTCCCCGATGTTCTCGATGGCGCTCCTGAGTTGCAGCGCGGTTTGCTCGGTGAACGCGATCTGGAACCGCTCCGAAATGACCGTGAGGTTCCTGGCGATCTCGTCCGCCGTCGCCGTGAGCCGCGAGAAGTCGGGAAGCGCGGCGCCTGGCAACACGCCGTCTTCGGGGTAGTCCACGAAGTAGGGCAGGTCGAGCTCGGTCAGACTGAGGATCTCCGCCTGCCAGTCGCCGAAAACGGACTCCGGGGCGAGGAGCACGGCCGCATCCGCGGGCAACACCAGCTCCGGACGCACGCTCATGTGGACCATCACCGCTTCGCCGCCCGGGGTCACGGCCACCGCGTCCACGCGTCCCACCGACACTCCGCGGAACCTGACCGCCGCGCCCGCAACAAGCTGTCCCACGTTGGCCGTCGCGGCCCGCAGCTCCACCATGTCGCGCCTGAGTCCACCCTGCAGCCAGATCGTGCCCACCACCCCGACCGCGATCCCGAGCAGCACCACCAGCCCCACGAGGGCCTCTCGCCTACGCTCCATGATCGTGTCCTCCCACGTTGATACCCTCGTTCTGCCACCCAACTCCGTAGTAGAGATCCGGATCGCCTTCCACGAACCCCCGCAGCACGGGGTCCGATGCCGCCCTGACCTCCGAGGGCGTTCCGGTGAATCTCGCCCGGCCGCCGTGCAGAAGCGTGATCCGGTCCGCGACCCTGAAGGCGCTGGTCATGTCGTGCGTCACCACGAGCCCCGTCACCCCGAGTTCGTCCCTCATACGGAGTATAAGCCGGTCGATGACCGACGTGGTCACGGGATCGAGCCCGGTGGTCGGCTCGTCATAGAGCAGATACTTCGGCGACGGGGCGATCGCACGCGCCAGACCGGCCCGCTTCCGCTGGCCTCCGCTCAGCTGGGCGGGATACCGGTCGCCCATGCCCGCGAGTTCGACGAGGGCCAGGCACTCTTCCACGCGCTTCGCGATGCGGAGACGATCCCACCCCGGCATCCGGCGCAGACCCATGCCCACGTTCTCGGCGATGGTCATGGAGTCGAAGAGGGCGGCGAACTGGAACACGTAGCCAATCCGCTGGCGAAGCTGCGCAAGGCCGTGCCGATTCAGCTCCGGCACCGAGGTCCCGTCGACGACAACCGAGCCGGCGTCGGGGCGCAGCAGGCCGACGACGTGCTTCAGCAGGACCGACTTTCCGCTCCCGGAGGGCCCGACGATGGCCGCGGTCTCACCATCCTCGACCCGCATGGTGAAGCCCCTCAGCACCTCCTTGGGCCCGAAGGCCTTCTCCACATCGACCAGCTGAATACTCATATCGTACTCATGGCATACTCATCCACCAGCGATTCAGCCCGGATGCATCGCCGGTCGAATGCCGGGGGGATCCTGTGCACGGGCCGCTAAAGCAGCGTGGCCGCCCAGAAGGCGTCCAGACAGAGGATCAGCATGCTTGCGACAACCACGGTCCTGGTCGCGCTCCGTCCCACGCCCTCGGCCCCCCGCTCCGTCCGCAGTCCGAAATAGCACCCCACCCCGGTCACCACCGCGCCGAAGGAGACGGACTTGATGACGGCAAACCACACGTCCCAGGGAAGGAAGAAGAGACGCAGTCCCTTCACAAATTCCGGGGACGACATGTCCAGTAGCTGAAGCGCAGTGATCCACCCGGACCCGATCCCCAGCGCGATCGCGAGCAGGACGACGATCGGGAACATCAGGATCGCGGCGAGTACCCGCGGCACCACCAGATATGCGAGCGGATCGTAGGCGAGCGTTTCGAGGGCATCGACCTGCTCGGTCACCCGCATCGTGCCGAGTTCGGCCGAGATGTTGGCACCGACGCGGCCGGCAAGGGTCAGGGCGGTCAGCACCGGCCCGAGCTCAAGGATCATCGTCTTGCCGACGAGCGTTCCGACGAAGTAGACCGGAATCGTGCCCGTCAGGGTGTACGACGCCTGGAGCGACATGACGATCCCCGTGAAGGTCGCGATGAAGAGCGCGATCGGAACCGACGCGACGCCGATCCGGGCCATCTGGGGCAGGAGGTGCGGCAGCCACACATCGGCGTTGCGCAGCGAGGCCGCCGAGGCCATGAGCAGCGCCCAGGCCTGTCCCATTCCCTGAAGAGCCGTGATTGTCCGGCCCCCAACGAGGGCGAGCGCCCCCGACACACGTTCGAGCATCAGGAAAGATAGTCCTTCCAGCCGCCTTCGCCCCCGGAGCGGGCATTGGGCGCGAATCCGACGAGTGTGAAGCGCACGTTGGAGTTTGCAGACACGGTTGTTTCGTCGCCGCGCCACGTCACGGCAAGCTCGCAAATGCGGTCCGCGTCGGCTCGGACACTCGCCTCGACCAGGAGATCCTGCTGCCCGGACTCGATCGTGATGCGGAGCAGGCCGCCGGGATCGGCTGCGGGGATCCTCACCGGGTTCCGGAACAGGGTCTTGGTGGACTGCCTGCCCGACGGCAGCTTGCGCGTCACCTTGATGCGGTCGAGCCAGTCGGGCGGATAGCTGATCCTGTACCGGAATCCCAGCTGGTCCGTACCGTCGGCGTCTCTGTTGTGGCGCGACATCTCACAACCTCAGGGGCGCGGGCGAGAAGCTGAGCAGGAGCAGCGCGAACGACGCCCACGCGAGGATCGTTCGTCCCCTTCCCAACGGCTCATCCTCGCTCGCGAGGTGCGGATGTGCCACCCGGCCCCGTCCGATCAGCAGGACCACGCCGCCCCAGAGCCACCAGCCCCACCAGATGAACCCCAGCGGCACCATGAGCAGGAGGAACGCCTGCGCCGCCGCCCGCTGTCTGCGGCCGGCCAGCGCATAGAGAATATGGCCGCCGTCGAGCTGGCCGAGGGGGAGCAGGTTCAGCGCGGTGACGAAGATGCCCAGCCACCCGGCAAAGGCGAGCGGATGCAGGAGCACCGCGGACCCGTTCTCGAAACCGGGAACCGCCAGGACGGCGGCGGCATGAAGGAGCGCGCTGCTGCCGATCCACACCGGCTCGGTAAGAAAGTACACGAGAAACGGGTAGAGTCCCCCCTGATTCCCCGCCAGCACCTCGGAAAGACGCAGGCCGATGACCAGCACCGGCAGCGAAAGAAGAAAGCTCACCGCCGGCCCAGCCACCCCGATGTCGAAGAGGACGGAGCGCCTGGGGATGAGGCCGCGGATCCGGATGAAGGCGCCCAGGGTGCCGACAAGGGAGAAGTAGGGGGGAAAGGGGATGAAGTAGGGCAGCGAGACGGGCACCCTGTGGCGGCGCGCGGCGAAGTAGTGGCCGAGCTCATGGCCCAGCAGGATGCCGACGAAGGTCAGCGCGAAAGGCAGTCCGGCCGCCAGCTCGGCGAGCCTCAACCGCGTGGGAACCGGAAACCACGAGCCGCCGATCCGGGTGAAGCGCGTGTCCAGCACATCGATCCCCGCCATGAAGCCTCCGGCGACGATCGCGCTGAACAGCGCCGCCAGAAACAGGGCCAGGTGCAGAGCGGTACGATTTCGAAAAGCCTTGACCTGCATGAATGTGTTTGCAATCCTTGTCGCGTAGGTCAACGTTCCGATTCGAGCGCCGCCGGTCGCGGTTGGCGCCCCTCAAAGCTGGTCCTCGCACTCACCCGTTTTTGCGAAACCGCCCGCTCATATCGTCATACCGAGCCGCTGCGGCACCCTCATGTGACACCCGATGGACATCGCCGAACTCAAGAATAGCACGGTAGCCCAACTCCAGGGCTATGCGGAAGCCCTGGACATCCCGAACAGCGCAGGATTGGGAAGGCGAGATCTGATCTTCAGGATTCACGAGGGTCTCGCGCGGCGTGACGAGGCGCCGCACGCGCAGGGCGTGCTCGACATCCTTCCCGACGGATACGGATTCCTCCGGTCACCCAGCTGGAACTACCTGAGCAGCCCCGACGACATCTACGTGAGTCCGCCGCAGATCAAGTCGCTCGATCTCCGCCGGGGCGACACGATCGTCGGGCCGGTGCGGCCCCCCGGACGCGGGGAGCGCTACCTGGCGCTGCACAGCGTCGAGAAGATCAACGGCCTCGGAGTGGAGGCTGCCGGCAAACGGCCCGCCTTCGACGAGCTGCGCCCGTGGTATCCCAGCCGGCGCCTCGAGCTGGAGGTGCCCGGGGGAGCGGTGGCAACGCGGATCATGGATCTGATCGCACCGATCGGGCTGGGGCAGCGCGGGCTGATCGTGTCTCCCCCGAAGGCGGGCAAGACGACGATCCTGCGCAACCTCGGCAATGCGATCGCGACCAACCACCCGAAGGTGCAGCTGGTGGTGCTGCTGATCGACGAGCGGCCGGAAGAGGTGACCGAGATGGAGGAGAGCGTCCGCGGCGCCGTCGTGGCCTCGACCTTCGATGAGCCTGCCGTCCGTCACCGGCAGGTCGCCGAGATGGTGCTGGCCAAGGCGAAGCGGCAGGTGGAGCACGGGCGAGACGTGGTGATCCTCCTCGACTCGATCACACGGTTGGCTCGCGCTTACAACATCCTGGCGCCGCACTCGGGGAGGATTCTCTCCGGCGGCGTCGATGCGAACGCGCTGTCGAAGCCGAAGCGGTTTTTCGGCTCGGCGCGCAGTCTGGAGCACGGCGGCTCCCTGACGATCATCGCCACGGCGCTGGTGGAGACAGGCAGCCGGATGGACGAGGTGATCTTCGAGGAGTTCAAGGGCACCGGCAACATGGAGCTGGTTCTGGACCGCGACATCGCGGACCGGCGGATCTACCCCGCGATCGACATCAACCGCTCGGGGACGCGCCGGGAAGAGCTGCTCCTCACCGAGAAGGAGTTGAACCGGGTCTACCTGCTGCGCAACTTCCTGGGCCACATGCCCGAGCCCGAGGCCGCCCGATTCCTGATCGACCGGATATCCCGCCACCGGACCAATGCGGAGTTTCTGGCGGCGATGGCGCAGGGGGAGTAGGTCAGGCGTCGGCGTCGCGGTAGCGCGGGTTCACCACCAGGTCGCCCGACTCGAAGATCTTCCGGTCCCAGGGGTAGATGAGCGTGGAGTCGGTGGTCAGCGAGAAGTAGTCGGGCTGGTAGCCGCGCGTGCGCACGAAGCTGGTGGCGGTTCGAATCTGCGCGGGCCCTACCTCGCGCGCCGCAGCCAGGGCCAGGCGCATGGTGTCTCCCGAGGTGGTGATTTCGTCCACGATGAGCACCCGCTTGCCGCGGGCCTGGCGAGGCGCGGCGGAGAGGATGGAGGGACGCTGCCGCACCACGCGTCCACCCTCGCGCCGCGTGATCTTCAGCGAGAAAAAATCACGCCGCATGATCGAAGCGACAACCGCGCCGGGGATCACCCCGGCCCGCGCGATCCCGATGATGATCTCGGGGTCGTAGTCCTTCGCCACCTTGAGGGCCAATGCCCGGCACAGCTCTCCGAACATCTCCCAGGACAACTCCATGAAGTCGTCGCCCGGGATCAGGTCACGCTGATTGAATGAGCCGCTCAACATTGTCTCCTCGCATGGCCGAGAGCAGTTTTGTCACCCCGGTTCGTCGGGCCGACCCGCTCCGACGACCCGCATCCCCCGCAGCGATCCGGATTGCCGCCGGCCCATGACCGTCGACCAAAAGCAGGTAGCCGACACCCGCTTCGCCGAAGCCCTCGCCGCCAGCGGCGCCCGGGATCCGCGCGACTACTACCGCGAGAAGCTCCGCGAACTGCGGCGGGTGAACCCCGACGGGTACGCCGAGGGGGTTGCATATTACCAGAACACGCTGATTCCGTCCATCGCCGACGGCGACGCCGACCCCCTCCAGGCCTGGCGCGACTACGGCCTGCTGATTGCCCGCCTGACGGCTCCCGGGCGCGCGGTGGCGATCGATCCCGAGGGCCGCTCACGATCTTTCGATCCCCCCGGCGCTCCCGCGGACATGGTGCTGCACATGCCCGAAAAGAGCCGCGAGCGGCCGATTCTGGTGGCGCTGCCGGCGAAGCCGACCCCGGCCCAGTCGGCGGCCTACGATTGGCTGGTCGCGGGAAGAAGGGCGCTGCGGGAGACCTGAGCAGTCCGCGGGCTGCAAGCAGTCCGTGGATGAATCCGCGCGAGCATCGAGTGCGGTGAGGCACCGGGCGGCCGGTCCTTGCCTGCTAATCCTCCAACATGTAGCCGATCCCCCAGGCACCCAGCCCCAGATGGGTGGCGATGACTGGCGTGATCGGCGAGACCAGGATTTCCGCGCCAGGGTGGCGTGCGTGCAGCTTCGCCTTCAGAGGATCGATCACCTCCGGGGCACCGGCGTGAACGATCCCGAAGCGGACTTTCTCCGCTCCGGGCGGAATGTCGGCGAAGATCCCCTCCAGCAGCAGCTTTCGAACCCGCCGCGCGCCCCGGGTCTTCCCCAGCGCCCGGATCTTGCCGTCTGATCCCAGCGCCAGCACCGGCTTGAGGTCCAGAAGTCCCCCCAGCCAGCCTGCGAAGTTGCTGAGACGGCCCGATGCGATAAGGCGGTCCAGGTTGCGTACGGTAAAGGCGATGCCGGACTGGCCCCGAACCCGCTCCACTTCCGCGACGATCTCCTCCGGCGGCACCCCCGTCTCCGCCAACTCGGCCGCCTTGAGGGCCAGCAGGCCCGCGAGGATCGAGGCCGCTCGCGAGTCCACCAGCCGGATGTCGAGATCGGGCACCAGGCCCGCGCCGTGTTCGGCCGACTTGAAGATCCCCGATAGCGACGCCGCCAATAGCACTCCGATCACCACCTCCGAGTCGGCGGCGGCTCTCTCGAAGGCCTGGGCAAACTGCCCCGGCGGGGGCTGAGAGGTCGTGGGCAGCGGCCCACCGCTCTTCAGCCGCTGCAGAAACGCCTCGGCCGTGATGTCGACCCTGTCCCTCAGCGTCGTTTCGCCGTCCACCATGAGCAGCGGCACCATGTGGATTCCGTGTGCCCTGAGTACCGCGTCGGGCAGGTCGCACCCGGAGTCCACCAGGACGCCCACCGGGCGGCGCACCGTGTCCGCGCCCGCTCCCCGCGCAGCCTCGAACTGGGCGAACATGTCCTCCGCCTTGTGCGCGGTGACGGTGCCGAGCGTGGCGCAGTAGTCGATGGCCGCGGCCGGATGATCCGTATGCAGGTGGACCTTGAGGATGTCGTCACTGCGGATGACAAGGAGCTCCTCCGAGCCCTCGGACAGCTGGGCGCGAACGGTCTGCTCGTCGGGCAGGCCCTGCCCCTCCACGAGGATCTCGGTGCAGTACCGCCTGGTGCCTTCGCCGAGCGGGTGATCCATGGCGCCGATGGGAGACCAGTCGGGCCGGGTGGACGCTTCGTCGCCGGCCGCGGTGTGTCCAACATCCGCATCGTCGCCGTGCGCGATCAGACCCACCACTCCTTCGATCATGTGCACGAACCCCTTCGCGCCCGCGTCCACGACGCCGGCTTCGGCGAGGACGGGCAGCAGTTCCGGGGTTCGAGCCAGCGAGTCGTTCGCGACTGCCAGGACATGCTCCATGAGAGTGGTGAAGTCGCCCGCCACGGCGTCCTCCGCTCCCGCGTCAGGCACCTGTCCCGCAGCGGACGCCGAATCCCTCACGACCGTGAGAATCGTCCCCTCGACCGGGTTCTCCACTGCCCGGTCCAGCGACCGCGAGCCCGCGAGAAGTGCCTCGCCGAATCCCACCGACGACACCCGTGCGTGCCCCTCGAGTCCGTGGGCGAAGCCCAGGAGGAACTGCGACAGCATCATCCCGCAGTTGCCCCTCGCACCCAGCACCGCCGACCTGGCCACGGATGCCGCCTGGCGGCCTACCTCGCGTTCGCGCGAGCCGGAGAGGTCCGCCGCGATGGCATCGAGAGTCAAAGCCAGGTTGGTGCCCGTGTCGCCGTCGGGCACGGGAAAGACGTTGATCCGGTTGAGTTCAGCCTTGCCCTTCCGGCCGTGCGCGCATGCCGCCAGCAACGCGCGCCGCAGCCGCGGGCCGTCCACATATGCGATTCCACGCCTGTCGGACATCGCGCTCATGCTTTCTCACTCAGATGGCGGGCTCGCCCGCACAGGCCACGGGTCCCGCGTCGCAGGCCGCCTCTCCCACCCCCGTCGTCGCGTTGGAGCAGATCGCCCCGTTCGTGTAGCAGGTGTAGCAGGCGGATTCGGCGAGCGAAGCCGGGAGCGCGGCCGCTTCGGTCAGGGTATCGGCCAGGCGGGCGCTGGGGTAGTCCAGCAGGATCGGGCACGCGTATACTCCCGCGGCCGTAACGAGTCGGGCGCGGGTGCAGAGGAGCTGGTCGAGGTCGTAGCCGTGCATCATCTCGTGTGTGACGCGCTCGCAGTCCGTGTAGCCCCGGTTGCGGTCGGCTTCCGCGCCGATCAGCAGGGGCGGCAGGATCTTCAGGCGCGGCTCGGCGTACCCCACCTTCCCCAGCGCGTCGCGGAACGCCTGCAGCGTGCACGCCATCTGCTCGCAGGGCCAGCTCTGCATGGCCGTGATGATCGGCCGGAATCCCTCGGCCACCAGGTTGCCGACCCCCTCCATCGCCCGGTCGAAGGTCCCCTTGCCCCGGATCGGGTCGTTCGTCTCCGGCGAGTGGCCATCCACGCTGACCCGCAGTTCCAGCACATTCGGACTGCGTTCCCGAATCTCCTTCAGCACTGCGACGCGCCGCGGCGGAAAGAGGGTCGCATTGGTGAGGACCGTCGCCGGGCCGTACCGTAGCGTATCCTCGATGATGCTCTCCATTTCGTTGTTCATGAAGGGCTCGCCGCCGGTGAAGTAGTACTCCTTCACACCCATGCCGGCGGATTCCTCCAGCGCCGAGCGCACTTGCTCCCGCGTCATGAACCAGAAGGAGTGATTGTCGGGGGAGCAGGAGATGAAGCAGTGGCGGCAGCGCAGGTTGCACACCGTCCCGCTCACCTGGAACCAGAGCTGATCGAGAGCCGTGAGAGGTACTGTGGGAAACTGTGGAGCGATCATCGCGGCACCCCGAAGCGGCTGCGGTCGTTGGATGAATACGGTTGTTGGCGGATTACAGCGGCCGCATCGGAAGGTTCCGGTTTGTTCAGGGCACGCTGTATGATGATGCTCCATATACTGGCGTTGGCCCCTACCCTCTCGCCAGTACCGATTCCAACCTCAACCCGGGAGAACCAGTGGGATTCGCCACGATCAACCCGGCCGACGGCACCGTGCTGCGCCGGTTTCCCTTCATGTCCCCCGAAGTGCTGGACGCGGCAGTTGGCAACGCCCGAAGCGCGCAGCGGGTCTGGTCCCGGCTCGCCGCCGAGGACCGCGCCGACCGCGTTGCCGCCCTGGCCGGGCAGTTCCGCGCGCGACAGCGCAGCCTCGCCGAGGTCGTGACCATGGAGATGGGCAAGCCCCTCCGCGAGTCCGCCGCCGAAGTGGAGAAGTGTGCGCTGGGGTGCGACTACTACAGCCGGCACGGTCCCTCCCACCTTCGAGACCAGGCGGTGGAGACCGAGGCCCACCGCAGCTATGTCACCTTTCAGCCGCTGGGCCTGGTACTCGCGATCATGCCCTGGAACTTCCCGCTCTGGCAGGTCGTGCGCGCCTCAGTGCCCGCCCTGATCGCCGGCAACGGCATCCTCCTCAAACACGCCCCCAGCGTCCCCTGTTGCGCGCTCGAATTGGCCGCCCTCTTCAAGGCGGCCGGCTTCCCCGAAGGCATCTTCACCAATCTCTTCATCGACGTGCCGGCCGCGGGCGACCTTGTTCGCGACGCGCGGGTTCAGGCCGTCACCCTGACGGGGAGCACGCGGGCCGGACGCCAGGTCGCGGGAATCGCCGGGGCGCAGATCAAGACCTGCGTGCTGGAGCTGGGGGGGAGCGACCCGTACGTCGTGCTCGAGGACGCGGACCTCCCGCGCACCGTGGAGGCCTGCGTGACCGGCCGGCTGATCAACGCCGGACAGAGCTGCATCGCGGCCAAGCGCATGATCGTGCACGAGGACATCGCGGACGCCTTTACGGGAGCGGTGGTGCAGCGGATGGGTGGGGTGCGCGTGGGCGACCCGATGGCGGAGGCGACCGACGTGGGGCCCCTGGCGCGCAAGGACCTGCGCGACCATCTGGCGGACCAGGTCGCACGCAGCATCGACGCCGGAGCGCGCTGCCTGCTGGGGGGCAAGGTGCCGGACGCGCCGGGATGGTATTACCCCACCACCGTGCTGACCGATGTCCGCCCCGGGATGCCCGCCTACGACGAGGAGATGTTCGGTCCGGTGGCGTGCATCATCCGCGTGGATTCGGAGGAAGAGGCGATCGGGGTCGCCAACGATACCCCCTACGGCCTCGGCGCCGCGGTGTTCACACAGGATCTGCAACGCGGCGAACGGATCGCGCGCACCGGGATCGAGGCGGGGTCGTGCTTCGTCAACGACTTCGTGAAGTCGGACCCGCGCCTGCCCTTCGGCGGCGTCAAGTCGAGCGGCTTCGGGCGCGAGCTCTCCGACTACGGGACCCGCGAATTCGTGAACGTGAAAACCGTGCTGGTGGAGCGGTAGCCGGAGGGCCGACTTACCGCCTCAACACGCGGCCCGGCAGCGCGCCCGTCACCCCGCCATCCGCATAGACGACGGTCCCCGCCACCCACACCCGCTCGATCCCGGTCGCCGTCAGGTGAGGCTCGGATGTGGTCGACCGGTCGATGACGGTGGCCGGGTCGAAGAGCACCAGGTCGGCGGGCGCTCCCGCGCGCAAAACGCCGAGGCCGGCCAGCCCCACGTTTGCGGCCGCGAGCCCGGTCATCTTGTGCACCGCCTCCTCGAGGCCGAGGCGGCCTTCCTCGCGCACGTACCGCCCCAGCACACGCGGGTAGGCCCCGAAACCGCGGGGGTGGGCGCCGCGCAGCCCCCCGTCCGACGAGACGTTGGTGTGCGGCCACGCCATCAGCGTCGCGATGTCGTCGAAGTTCATGCTCCGCGCCACGATGCTCTCGCCGCCGTCCTCCCCCGCCGCCTCCGCGGCCTCCGATTCGGCGATCAGGTCCAGGTAGGTCGTCACGGGATCGGTCCCGCGCGCCGCGGAAATCTCGGCCAGCGTCATCCCCTCCAGGGTCGGGTCGGGCCCGAATCGCCCGATGATCATCCCCTCGGGCGCGACCAGCTCTTCCAGGGCATAGCGCGCGGCTTCCCGATCGGTAAAATCGCGATCCGGGAACAGCACCGTCATGGTCGACTGCCAGTACTCGTACGGGTAGACGTCGGCGGTGATGTCGAGGCCGGCGGCGCGCGCCTCGTCGAGCCGCGCCAGGATCTCGCCCGCCTGACCCCAGAGCCCCCGCGCGGCGAGCTTGAAGTGCGAGATCTGCACGGGGAGGCGGGCGCGCTCCGCAATCTCGATCGTCTCCTCGATCGCTGCGTGCAGGGCGCGGTCCTCGCTGCGCATGTGCGAGATGTAGCGGCCTCCGCCGGCCGCCGCCGTCATCGCGAGCGCGACGACCTCATCGGTCGACGAGTAGATGCCCGGATCGTACTCGAGCCCCGTCGAGAGACCCAGGACGCCGGCGGCGAGTTCGGCTTCCAGCAGCGCCTGCATGGCGGCCACCTCCTCGTCGGTCGCCTCGCGCCGGAAGTCGTCGCCCATCACCTGCCGCCGCAGCGTTCCGTGGCCCGCGTACGACGCCACGTTGACGGCCGCTGGCGTCGCCTCGAGCTCCGCGAAGAAGTCAGCGATCGGGTAGCGCGAGCCACCGTCCTGCCCCGCGACGATGGTGGTGATGCCCTGGCTGACCGCGGCCAGCGCCGTGAGTTCGCCGAGCAGGCCGCCGTCGTGGTGGCTGTGCGTGTCGATGAAGCCGGGCGCGAGGACGAGGCCGGCGGCATCGTGGACCGGCTCGCCGTCTGTGGGAGTGAGGGCGTCGTCCCCATCGTCGGCGGCCACGGCCGCGATCGCCCCGTCGGCCACACGCAGGGAGCCGACGAAGCCGGGGCTCCCCGTGCCGTCCACGATCGTCGCGCCCTGGATCAGGAAGGACTCGGCGGGAGTGACGGTGTCGCCGCACCCGGACAGCGAGGAAAGCCAGGCGGCCGCCAGCAGGGCCGTGAGGACGCGCTGGCTTATCCTCCCGCGGCAGCGTTGCAGAGGGTGGGCCAGCTTGCCCGCCAAGGAAGCCGCGCGGGATTCAACGCTCTCATCAACCATCAGTATGTCGCCTTTACCTTACATATCGTAAACTAATGTTTACACATGGATGCGCCAACCGCCGGCCTTGTCAGACTCGATCCACCTTCGGCACGGCCTTCAACATATCGGCGGCGACATCCTGTGGATCGCGCATGGCGGTCAGGTCCAGCTCGTAGTCCGGCACCTCGCGCGGCTGCAGCTTGGCCTTGAACTCACGGATCTCGCGGCCCGACAGGCCCAGCCCGGCGAGGTTGGCGTTGGTCAGCGCGGCTCCGTCACGCGCGGCCACCCCGTCGCCATCCGCCGACACCAGGCGGGACAGCGCTGCGATCTCGCCGCCGGTGAGCTTGTCGCCCATCACCTGGTAGTCGATCCAGGCCTCGTAGCTCAGCGGCGCGACCCGCTTGACCATCCCCGCCATGACGCGGCCGAACTCCTGGATCTCCCACTGGGCGTGGTCGTCGACCCGCAGCGTGAGGAAGTGGAGCAGGTTGTGGAGGTCGATCTTCCAGTACCACTGCGTGTATGTGGAGAGAGGCAGGTCGATGCGCGCCAGCTCGCGGGCCACGTTCTCGCCGACCAGCCAGCCGTAGTCGCCGGCCGCCCGGGTCCGCACGTCCTCCCAGCGGCGGATGGCCTCCCGGTAGAACTCGGGGCTGACCGAGCCGGGCGCGCGGCCCTGATTGCTCGTGGCGCTCTGCAGCGAGAACTGGTCGTGTTCCGGGCTGTAGAAGAGGAGCGGCATGAGGCTGTAGCGACCGCTGTATTCGTTGACGGAGTTGTGGGTGACGATGCCGTTCGCGACGAAGTTGTGGTGCGGGCCTTCGACTTCGAGGTCGTAGGTTTCGCGTTCGCCTACGTACTCGAAGCGGGCGATGCGCACGAGTTTTGCCTGGTAGCTGACCCGGCCCCAATCCAGCCGCTCGGCCGCGCCATTCACATGCACGAAATAGTCACCGTGCCTCCAGACCGCGCGGCCGCCGGTCTCCCGAACCCCGGTTGCTCCCCGGAGCGTGTCCCAGCCCCCGGCGAACAGGAAACGGTGATCGGCGGTGGCCTCGATCGACTTGCCGTCCTCCAGCACCATTCTGAAAACCGGCTTCACACCGTTTCGGTAAGCATCCACGATGCGGGTGTGCTGGAACGCCAGGGTGTCTTCGTTCACCTGCCGCAACTTCATTCGCTTCACGCGGTCCCGACGGAAGAAGGGGTTGCCCTGCTTGTCCGGACGGGTCCTGTTTCGCGTAGGCTGGAAGCGTCGCCAGATCTCCTGGACAGGAAGCTTGTACCGCTGGCGGCGGCGCCCCCTCGCTTCAGCACCAGGCAGGTCGAAATGAATCTCGGTGCCCTCGGCCAGGCAGGCCGTCCGGTGCCGCACCCACTGCCGTGCCACGAACATCGGCATCGCGCAGTGGAACTTGAATTCGACCATCTCGGACGGGGTCGTGTGGAGGTGGCGGCGCAGATAGCGGATCAGCCCCCGGGTGGCCGAGACCTTGCGGGTCCCGTAGCCGTAGCTGACGCGGGCTGCGCGCTCCACTGAATCGTCGGTGCCCATGTAGTCGACGAGGGCGACGAAGCCGTGGTCGAGGACGGGGAAGTAGCCGCCCAGAATCTCTTCGGCGGCGGGGACGGTGGGGCGTCGGGTGGGTTGCGAGGTGGGTTCCATGGTGGAAGCTACGTTGCGCCCCACACCATCGGAAGGCAAGATCACGTAATCCACCCCTCCAGAGGAGTTCGAATGCTCGCATCGAAACCCAAACCGAGCGGCCCAAGGCGTCAGGTTTTCACGCTGACGGCAACACTGGTCAGCGTGCTGGCGCTGTCGTCGTGCGGTCCTCGGGCCGAGCCGAACACCCCCCGCGGCATGGTCACCGGAACCACTGGCGCCCAGGCCATCGAGGGCGGCGTCGAAGTCCTCAAGGCCGGAGGCAGCGCCGCCGATGCCGCCATGTCGACCGCCCTCACCCAGATCTGCATGGCCGCCGGCTCGTGGGTGAGCTACGCGGGCCTCATGACGATGGTCTACTACGACGCCGAGAGCGGCGAGGTCCACAACATGAACGCGGCCTACAACACCGTAGCCGCCGAGACCGACCCACTGACCATCCCCGGGATCGACCTGACCGCCGGTTTCGGAGGCTTCGAGGCCGAGCCCAACGGCCGCACCGTGCTCGTTCCCGGGTTCATGAAGGGCGTCGAGGCCGCCAACGAGCGCTTCGGCAAGCTCCCCTTCGGCGACCTGTTCACGTCGGCCATCGCGTGCGCCGAGGACGGTTTCGAGTATCAGGAAGGCAATGCGGGGCAGTATGTGTTCAGAGAACAGGTGTTGAGCCGTCTGCCCGAAACGAAGGCTGTTTTCACAAAGGCCGACGGATCACCCTATGAAGCGGGCGACATGTTCACCCAGCCCGCGCTGGCCCACACCCTGCGCATGGTGGCCGAACAGGGCGCGGACTACATGTACGCGGGCCCCTGGGCCGAAAAGCTCGTCCGGATGGTCGGCGACATCGGCGGCCGGATGACCGTCGAGGACCTCGCCAACTACGAAGTCGTCTGGAGCGAGCCCGCCCGCGGCAGCTACCACGGCTACGACCTCTACGCCCATGGCAGCCCGGCCGAAGGCGGCATCGGCCTGATCGAGGCCATGAACCTGGCCGAGCTGGCCGGCGTCTCCGACTACGGCCACTACGGCGACTCGCCCGAGGCGCTCTTCTGGCTGACCCAGATCGCGCGGCCCGGCCTCACCTTCGCGATCGGCGGCCAGGAAGCCGCGGACGGCATCGCGACGATGATCGGCAGCGACCTCACCCACGAGACCCGTGTGCGGAAGGAGACCTCGGCAATCCTCTGGGGCGCCATCCAGGACGGGTCGTTCCCCGGCGTGGTCGTGCCGGAGGGCGCCGCCGCCCCGCACTCGGACGCCGTCGTCGCCATCGACCAATGGGGCAACATCGCCGCGGTCGTCCACTCCATCAACACGGTGAGCTGGGGCACCACCGGCATCTTCGTCGACGGCATCTCGATCCCGGATTCGGGCATCTTCCAGCAGGGCATGATGGCGCAGATCGAGCCCGGCAGCCGCCTGCCCGATCCCACCAACCCCGGTCTGGTCCTCAGGGACGGCAAGCCGTTCATGGGGTTCAGCTCGATCGGCTCGGGGCTCCACCAGCGCACCATCGGCGGCCTGCTCAGCGTACTCGACTTCGGTCTCACCCCGCGCGAGGCGGTCGACAAGCCCGCGCTCGGCTCGTTCTCGTTCGGCGCGCTCGCCGAGGGCGCGACAGGCCCCGCCGCACAGGAAGTGGGCGTCGGCGACTACCCGCCCGAGTTCATCGCCGCGGTCGAGGCAATAGGCCAGCCGATCGCGGAGAACGACGCGACCCGGGGCTACTGGATCGCGATCATGATCGACCCGGAGACCGGTGAGCTTCACGGCGCCTCGATCCGCGGGCTTGAGCTGGGCGGCCGGGCGGTCGGCTATTGAAGCACACTTCCGGCATGGAGGAGAACATGAACAGGCGGAGTTTCAGGGGAGCGGGCGTTGTCGCGGTCGTGGCTCTGGTTTCGGGTTGTACCGACGCCCCGGCCGGAGACGTGGACCAGACCGGAGGCTCCGAGCCGGGTGCCTTCGAGATCTACGACTCCGAGACCTTCGTGATGACTTCAACGAACGTCGGAGACGACTTTCTCATCGGCGTGAGCCTTCCGGCGACCTACGGAACCGGCGACCAGTCCTACCAGCTGGTCTACGTGCTGGACGCCAACATCTCGTTCGGAATGACAGTCGAGATCGCCCGCCTGCATCAGATGGACCTGATCCGTCCGGGCGTCCCGGAAATGGTGCTCGTGGGCATCGGGTATCCGGACCCGTATCGCATGGGCACCCTGCGCGCCCGCGACCTCACCCCGGCAGGCTCGCTGTCGGAGGAGTTCGACGAGCTTCTGCGTTCCGCTCCGGTTTTCGACGGCCTGGGAGGCGCGGCGCAGTTTCTGCGGTTCATCGAAGACGAACTGCATCCCCACATCGTGGCGAACTACCGCGTAGAGACAGAAGGGGTCGCGATACTCGGTGATTCATTCGGGGGGCTGTTCACGGCCTACGCCTTCCAGCAGCGGTCACCGGTCTTCGACCGCTACTGGATGGGGAGCCCGGGGCTCCTTCCGGCGAACGAGCTTCTCGAGGGACTGCCGGCAGCAATCGAGCAGGGCTTCGAGCGCGAGACCCGCGTGTTCATTACGCTGGGCGAACTTGAGGAGACCGGGGCGGTCGACATCTACAACGACCTCGCGGTCGGGACGCGGCGCCTCATCGAGATCTTCGACGCTAATCCTGCCGAGAACTTGACGGTGACTACGAAGACCTACCCGAACGCCACGCACATCACCACGGTGCCGCCGGCGCTGACGGATGCGTTCTCTGCGTTATTCATGAGGTGACCGAGGGCGGTAGTGGCGCGCTTGCCCGTCCCACGCTTACACGGTCCCGGGTGTCACGACGGGAAACCGCGCTTGTGAACCGCTTCACAAGCGCTTCGCCTTCGCGGCCTTCCGCCTGGCGCTCCTTTCAAGCTCCCGCTTCCGCAGCCGAATCGCGTCCGGCGTGATCTCGATCAGCTCGTCGTCGTCGATGAAGTCGAGCGCCTGTTCCAGCGTCATGCGGAGCGGAGGCTCCAGGCGAACGTTCTCGTCGGCCGCGGTGGTGCGCATGTTGGTGAGCTTCTTGCCGCGGCTGATGTTGACGTCCATGTCTCCCGGTCGGGCGCACTTGCCCACGATCATGCCGCCGTAGCAGTCCAGCCCCGGCTCCACGAACATCACGCCGCGCTCCTGCAGCCCGAAAATGGCGAAAGCCACCGCCTTGCCCGCTCGGTCCGCGACCATCGCGCCGCGCCCACGGCCACGGATCTCGCCCGCCCACGAGTCCCACCGGTCGAAGCGGTGGTGGAGGATGCCCTCGCCCCTTGTGTCGGTGAGGAACTCGGTGCGGTAGCCGAAGAGCCCCCGCGCCGGGACGCTGAATTCGAGACGGGTCGTGCCGGAATCGCCCATCGGCTTCATCGAGACCAGCTCGCCCCGCCGCCGCGCCAGCTTGTCGATCACCGTTCCGGCGAGCTCCGAGGGGACTTCCGCCACGACCTCCTCGTAGGGTTCCAGGCGCGCGCCGTCGCCGTTCGTTCGCGTAATCACCCGCGGACGCGAGACCTGGAACTCGTAGCCCTCGCGCCGCATGGTCTCCATCAGGATCGTCAGGTGCAACTCGCCCCGCCCGCTCACCGCGAAGATATCGGGACGTGCGGTGGGCTTGACGCGCAGCGCCACGTTCCGCTCGAGTTCGCGGCGAAGACGGTCCCGAAGCTGACGAGTGGTCACGTACTTCCCCGCCCTGCCCGAAAAGGGAGAGTCGTTCACGACGAAGTCCACCGAGATCGTCGGCTCCTCGACCGTGATGCCGCGCAGGCGGTCCGGATGGCGGGGGTTGGTGAGGGTGTCTCCGATCTCGACGCCATCGGTGCCCGCAAGACCGATGATGTCGCCCGCGTGAGCCTCCTCGATGTCGATCCGGTCGAGGCCGGTGAACGTGTAGAGGCCGGTGACGCGGGAAGCCGGTTGCGGGGATGGATCGGCCGGGGCGGATGCGTCGGTCCGGGCGTCTCCGGAGGACTGAGCGTGCGGCCCCGCCGGCGGCGCCAACCGCAAGACCCGCTGGCCCACGCTCACCGCACCCCGCTCCACCCGCCCGATGGCGATCCGCCCTACGTACGACGAGTGGTCCAGCGTGGAGACCAGCATCTGGAACGGCCCGTCTTCGTCGACACGCGGCGCCGGAATGTGAGCCACCACCGCCTCGAAGAGCGGCGTCAGGTCCTCCCCGCGCACCCCCGGCTCCGCGGCCACCCAGCCCTCCCGCCCCACCCCGTAGAGGAACGGCGCGTCGAGCTGCCCGTCGCTGGCTTCGAGGTCCATCAGCAGCTCCAGCACCTCGTCGTGGACCTCTTCCGGGCGCGCGTCGGCGCGGTCCACCTTGTTGATCACGATCACCGGCGCCAGCCCGAGCGCCAGCGCCTTGCGCGTGACGAAGCGCGTCTGCGGCATCGGCCCTTCGGCGGCATCGACCAGCAGGAGCACGCCGTCGACCATGCGCAGGATCCGCTCCACCTCGCCGCCGAAGTCCGCATGGCCAGGCGTGTCGACGATGTTGATCTTGGTGCTCCCCCACTCCACCGCCGTGTTTTTGGCCAGGATCGTGATCCCGCGCTCGCGTTCCAACGGGTTCGAATCCAGCACCCTCTCCACCACCTCCTGCCCCGCCCGAAAGACTCCCGCCTGTCGGAACATCTGGTCCACGAGCGTCGTCTTGCCGTGATCCACGTGCGCGATGATCGCGATGTTGCGCAGCCTCATCCGCTCGCCGGCGTCATTCGCCATGGTCTCGCTCGCCATTCGTGTAGCGGGGTCCACCCGTCGGAGGGCGCGGTTACCGGCTCCCGCCGACATCCGTCCGCGTGAACGTGTACGTGCCGATCGGCTCGTCCGAGAACGGACTCACGCCCCTGAGGCTCCTGATCGGCTGTTTAGGCGAAGAATCCGCGTTGGGCGAGCGGTAGGACGAGCCGTCGTCAGTGCCGGAATCGTAGGGGTAGAGTACGACCGTCACCTCGTCCATCCACTGTCCGAACTCGTTCTGCAGCGACTGGCCCGCCGTGCCCACGAACCAGTCCGGACTGGGCGCGATCATCGTTACGAGCGTGATGAGCGGGTGATCGAGGGTGACGACGATCTCGCTGGTCGTCGTGCTCGCGGGACTGGTGCTCAGTCCGCCCCCTCGCACGATGGACAGGGCGTCGTCCGGCATCGCGGCCCGGATCTCATTCATGAGCAACCCCGTGCCCCCCGTCTCGGCCATCTGTTCGATTCCACGGGAGGCCGTTTCGCCCGAAGCCCAGAAGCTCACGCTGTCGCTGTGTACGGCGCCGACGAGCGGCGAGAAGTGCTCGCTCCCCGATGGAAAGTCGGTCGGATGCGTCTGCGCGCTCCACGTCGCGTTGAAGGTGACCCGGTAGCGCGCGGTGTCGGACGCGGGCTCGATCTCGCCGACGGCGGCGTTGATCCCGGCGGACACTCCGTCGGCCACCGATGCGGTGAGGGTCTGGACGCCGGACTCGCTCCCCAGCGTCCACGACGTTGCCGCCAGCCCATCGAAATCGGTCACGGCCATGCCCGGATCGGCCTCGCCGTGACCCTCGGCGGCCGAAAACGCCACCGTGACTCCCTCGACCGGCGAGCCGCCCGCGTCTTCCACGCGCACGACAACCGACTCGGCGAGCGCGTGGCCCGGCACGCCCTCCTGGCCTCCGCCCGACGCTACGGCAACGGCCGCCGGCACCTGCTGCACCGTCACCGAGGCGGTTCCGCTTATGCTCTCGTACGACGCCGTCAGGGTCCCCGAGCCGTTCGCGACCGCGGTGACCACGCCCGAGGCGACCGTGAACACGGCCAGATCGCTGCTCGACCAGGTCACCGTCCCCGGAAACGACACCCCGTTCTGGTCGGTGATTTGTGCTCTGAACGCGGCGGTCTCACCCAGGGACGACAGCGTCGTGGAGGACGGCGTGACGGCGATCGCAGTGGCGCGCGACGGCTCGATCCCGGGGAGGGCCTCCTCGTCAACACAGGCGGGGAGTGCAGCCAGGACGAGGGCCCACATCCAGCTCCGCGATAGTGCGCCGGCCCTGGCGGTTCCTGTCACCGAGGGTCGATTTGCTCGAAACTCAGAGTTTGCGTTCACTTCCGGCCTGCTTGAGGAAGGAGTTCGCCAAATGCCCGACAATAGAGGGTTCGCGGCACCTTGAGCGAACTTCTAGTCTCCGACTGTCGCCGAGGTAATACCGTGGTTTTCCCGGATAAGGTCCAGAGCAAACTCCGCAACCACCTCACGACACTCCTCTTCACTCGCGGCCTCCACGAACAGCCCGTCGATGTTGGTATCCACCATCCATCTCCCGGTTCCACGGTCCCGGAATGGTCGGGCGTAGAATTGATGACGAGTCATTGCGGGCTCCCGTCGATTCCTGGCGAGACGTTATTCTCTGCGCGAAGCAAGTACATTGTGAAGTTAGCGAGAACCATGATCCACGCCATCATCAAGGATATCATGTCCCCCATGCCCGCCCACATCACGAAGGCCCTCGCCCGCTCCGCCAGGTCGCTCACCGCCCTGGCCTCGCTGCTGGCGCTCGTGGCAGTCCTCGCCGCCCGGCCTCCCCAGGAGCCCGACCTCACCGGCTTCACCGAGGACCGCGCCGCCACTCAGCTCGCCTGCGAGGCCCGCTTCCTCGAGCTGCCGCGCAGCGAATCCTTCCGCGAGCATCTCCGCACCATCACCGAGAATCCGCACCCGGCAGGTTCGGCCGCCCAGGCGCGCGTCGGCGAGTATCTCGCGCGGGCGATGGAGAAAGCCGGCCTCGAGGTCACCAACTACCCCTACGACGTCTACCTGCCCGAACTGACCGACGATGTCGAAGTGCACATCGTCACCCCCGTGGCCATGCAGCTCTCCAACCGCGAGCCCGAGCTGGCGGAGGACCGGTTCTCGGGGCACGAGGACCTGCTCAACGGCTGGAACGCGTTTTCCGGCTCCGGCGACGTTACCGGCGAGGTCGTTTACGCGAACTACGGGCGGCGAGAGGACTACCGTGCACTGGACTCGATGGGCATCTCCGTTGCGGACAAGGTCGTGATCGCCCGCTACGGGGGGAACTTCCGGGGTTACAAGGTCAAGTTCGCCGAGGAGCGCGGCGCGGCGGGCGTCGTCATGTTCAACGACCCGGGGTTCTCGGGTCTCGACGCCTACCCCGGAGGCCCGATGATGAACGGGCAGACGATCCAGCGCGGCTCCGTCCTCACCCTGCCCTGGACCGGCGATCCGCTCACCCCCTTCGTCCCCGCCCTGCCCGTTGACGGCGACACCCAGGTCGAGCGCCTCGACCCCTCCGAGGTACCGCTCCACACCATCCCGGTCCTGCCCATCGGGTACGAAGCGGCGAGCGAGATCCTGACGCGGATGACCGGCGGCGAAGTTCCGCCCGGCTGGGACGCTTCGATGGAGCTGGACTACCGGCTGACCGGCGGCCCGGATCTCACCGTGCGCGTGCGCGTCAACCAGCCCAAGAAGCTCACGCGGGCCACGAACGTCGTCGGCACCGTGCGCGGCACCGAGTTCCCGGACGAGTGGTTCATCCTGGGCGCGCACTACGATCCCTGGGGATTCGGCGCGATCGACCCCAACGGCGGCACCGCGATGCTTCTCACCCTGGCCGAGGCGCTCGGCGAACTGGCCCGCGACGAGGATTGCCGTCCCCGCCGCTCGATCATGATCGCCCACTGGGACGCCGAGGAGTACGGCATCATCGGCTCGACGGAGTGGGTCGAGCAGCTCCGCGAAGAGCTGGAGGCGAACGCCATCGCCTACATCAACGCGGATGCCGCCGTGTCGGGATCCAGCTTCGGCGGATCCTCGTCGCCGTCGCTCAAGGGGCAGATAATGGAGGCGACAAAAGCGGTCACCTACCCCGAGACCGGGGAACGTCTCTACGACTGGTGGATGGATCGCGCACCCGAGGGCGCGGCGGAGCCCTCGCTCGGCAATCTCGGCGGCGGATCCGACCACGTCGGCTTCTACACCCACGCCGGGGTCCCGTCCGCCGGGCTGTCGTCGGGCAACCCGGGCGGCGTCTACCACTCCAACTACGACAACTTCGCCTGGTACGAGCGCTTCGGCGACACGGAGTTCGTCTACGGCCCGATGATCGCCCGCACCGACGGAATCCTCGCGCTGCGCTTTGCCAACGCCGACGTGCTGCCGTACGACCCGGTCCGCTATGCAACCGACACGCGCACGCACGTCGAGACGCTGTACCGGGTCGCCGAGTCGCGCCGCCTGCAGGTCGACTTCTCGGCGCTGGTGGCGTCCACGCAGGAGTTGGAGGAGGCGGCCAACGCCCTGGTCGCTGCGCGCGACCGCTGGACATCTTCCGGCAACGTCGACCCGACCGCCGCCGAAGCCGTCAACCGCGAGCTCATAGGCCTCGAAAAGGCGTGGCTGAACGACCGCGGCCTGCAGGGACGTCCCTGGAGCCGCTCGATCTACGTCTCGCCCGATCCGTTCAGCGGGTACGCGTCCTGGATGCTGCCGGGACTCAGGTACGAGATCGAGACGGACGACCGCGCGGATCTGCCGGGATGGGAGCGTGTGTACGTAAACGCCGTGCGGGATCTCGCCGAGCGGATGAGGGCGGTGGCGGGGATGATGCGGTAGGAGGCGAGTCACCCGGCGTGAGGATACACCAATTCCACCACCCGGCGGGCGCTGTCGCGCGCGTGGACCGCGTCGGTTCGCGAGTAGAAGTCGGACGGGGTGAGGTCCTCGGCACCGTAGAATGCGAGTTCGCGGTCCCGGCGAAGCTGCCTGGAAGTGTCGGCCAGCCAGTCGACATCGCGCAACAGGTCGGCCGGCAGCCGGTCCATTTCGGCGAGCAGGATCCGCGATACATCATGGACCCGGGGCGGCTCGACTCCGCAGGAGCGCAGCAGGCCCTTCAACGTCAGTTCGACGATCTCCTGGGACTCGCGGACCACATCGGGCCAGCTCTCGGCATCGAACAGGACATCCACGGCGGGCAGGCGCGCTCTCGCGCGGCGCAGATAGTCCCTGGCGAGCCCCCTGTTCCTCAAGGCCCGTGCACCCAGTAGCGCTGCCCATCGGCAACCCGGGCGGAGAGCTCTCCATCCAGGAGCCGCCGCCTGACGTTGGCGAGGTGCCGCGACACCACGAGCCGCCGTTCAATGAGGATGAGCCCGTCCGTGGCCACCTCCGCCCACAGTCCGGAAACGGCCGCAGCCCTCGACGGCAGATGAACGATATGAGGCGTTACTTCATGACCGTCCCAGCTCAGGTCCGGCCCGGCATCCCAACCTCGATAGAGCGCGCGTGAGATCGGTACCGCCCGGTCGGCCACGAGTAGCACATCCAGATCCGAGGACGCGGTCTCGTCCCCCCGCGCCCAGGAGCCGAACGCCACCACGCCCAGCAGGGCGTCGTCAAGCACCCCGGTCGCCCGCCGTACGACCGCCGCCTGGTCCGGATCGGGCGGCGCGCCCGGTGCCGCCAGTCTTCGGGCGCAGTATTCGTTCAGAGACGTGTTCGCCGACCGGGCCGCGGCGCGCAGCGATGCGTGCAATTCCGGCTCGATCCGGAGGTTGAACCGACCCGAAGGGAGAGATTGCACCGTGCCGGTATCATATTGGTTTTCCATGTGGTACTATATGGTCATTCTTTACAGTACCGCAATCGTGCGGGCAGGACGCAATCAGTCTGCGCGCCCGTCGGCCAACCTCGGAATGACTCAGGTAATCGTCCGCCCCGTCCTCTCCCGCAGCAGCTGGTTGTAGCGCGCCAGATCGTCGGCCAGCACGGCCTCCAGCGCCCTCTCCACCTCCTCCAGCTGCTCGCGCAGGATCACTGACACCTCCAGGTGCTGGTCCGGCGGCGAGAAGTCCGCAATCGACACCACATCCTGCAGATAGCGCAGACGCCCCACGATCATTGACGGCCAGCGGACGCCGTCGCTGCCGGTGTCCTTTAGCTGGACAAGCTCGCTCTCGACTTCGATCAGCCGCGCCTCGAGCGCCGCGCCCGCGTCAATGACATCGGCCGCGTCGCCGCGCTCCTCAAGCACCGGCCGCAGGTCCTGGATCTGCCGGCGCAGCAGTTCGATGCGGTTGACCATGTCGGCCGCGCGGTTGCGGTCGCCCATGATCTCCTGCACCAGCGCGAACTGCGCGTCGATGTCGGCGAGGGTGCCCTCCGAGTTCGGATCCTTCATGACGGTCAGCGAGTGGCTCCCCGCTTCCGCTCCGTCCACCAGCAGCGTCACGGTGTAGTCGCCCGGAGGCTGCAGCGGGCCCTGAACGCCAAAGAATCCCCCGCCCCCGACCCGGTATCCCTCGTCGGGCATGCGGAACCAGTCGGCGTACAGCGGCTTGGTGCGCAGCTTGATCTGGTTAGGCGGCTCGCCCCTCAGGTTCCACCATACACGGTTGAAGCCCGCGTGCGCGGTGCCGTCCAGGGTGGCCACGGTTTCGCCGGCGGCGTTGTCGATGCGGACCTCGACCTCGCCGCCATCGCGATCCCCGCCCAGCCAATAGCTGATCGCCGCACCCGGCGGCGGATTCTCGCCATCCGACCAGTCGCCGAGCATCGTCGACGGCTCGGTGATCGGGAGCAGCCGGTAAGTGTCCCGCGGCCGGAACAGGTGCGCGTCCGACGCCGCGATCTCCTCGGTGAGCTGCTGGACCGGGCCAAGGTCGTCGAGGATCCAGTAGCCCCGGCCGTACGTCCCCGCGACGAGGTCGTTGAATTGCTCCTGGATGAAGAGGCCGTAGTAGGGCGTCGGCGGCAGCTCCGGCATGAACTTCTGCCAGCTGTCGCCGTCGTCGTAGCTGATGTAGAGGGAGCTCTCGGTGCCCAGGTACAGCAGGCCGGGCCGCACGGCGTCTTCCAGCAGGTAGCGGGTGTAGTCGAGGGGGTAGTTGTCGACGCCATCCGTGATCCGCGTCCACGACTCGCCGAAGTCGTCGGTGCGGTAGGCGCGCGCCTCGAAGTCGCCCACCTGGTGGTGCTCGATGGTGATGTACGCCTTCGCCACATCCCAGCGCGAGGCGTCGACGCTGCGCACCACGCCGTCGGGCGGCAGGTCCGGGATGTTCGCGGTGACGTCGGTCCAGGTGGCGCCGTCGTCGCGGCTGACGTGCATGAGCCCGTCGTTGGTCCCCGCCCAGAACACACCTTGCTGCACGGGCGACTCGTCGAAGGCGTAGATCACGCAGCAGAACTCGACGCCGATGTTGTCGGGGGTGAGGCCGCCCGAGATGGTCTGCCGCGACTTGTCGTTGGTGGAGAGATCCGGGCTGACCACCTCCCAGCTCTGCCCGCCGTTGCGCGTGCGGTGCACATGCTGGCTGGTCACGTAGATCGTGTTGTTGTCGTGCGGCGAGATCAGCAGCGGGAAGGTCCACTGGAAGCGGTAGCGCATGTCCTCGGCGGGCCAGCCCAGCGTCGACATCGGCCAGACCTCGACCTGGCGGAACTGGCCGCGCGCCACGTCGTGCCGTACCACGATGCCGCCCGCCGCACCGGCCCCCGACGCGCTCGACCACACGATGTTCGGATCGGTCGGGTCGGCGGTCGCGAAGCCGCTCTCGCCGCCGCCAACACCGCGCCAGTCGCCTCGCGGAATCCGTCCGCTGGCGAACAGCCCCGACAACCGCGAGTTGGACGGCCCGCGGAACGACGGCCCGTCCTGCCGGTTGCCGAGCACGTTGTAGGGGATCGCGTTGTCGGCCGTGACGTGGTACATCTGCGCGATCGGCAGCTGCACCCGGAACCAGGAGCGGCCCCGGTTCTCGGTGATCGAGAAGCCACCGTCGTGCGCGACCGCCATCCTGTCGCCGTCGAGGGGGTCGTGCCAGATGTCGTGGTGGTCCCAGCCGGGTCCCTCATTGCCGCCGAGCAGGTACCGCACCGTCGTGTGGGATTCGCCGCCGTTGGTACTCCAGCTGAACGAGGATGACAGGAAGTAGATCTCGTCGCGGTCGTCGGGGGATACGCCGCAGCGGGTGTAGTAGGCCTGCCGCGTGGCCAGGTCGTGGCTGTAGGAGGTGATCTGCCAGGTGTCGCCGCCGTCGTCGCTCCGCCACAGCTCGCCGTTGTCGGTCTCTTCGCCGTCGATCGGCACGCCGTCGCCCGTCTCGATCAGGGCGTAGATGCGATCCGAGTCGCCAGCGGACATGCAGACCGCGATCTTGCCGAGTCTCCGGGTCGGCAGACCGTTCCCTTCCAGCCGCCGCCAGCTGTCGCCGCCGTCCATCGTGACGTGGATGCCGCTCCCGGGGCCGCCGCTGTCCCTCTTCCACGTCTTCAGGTCCAGGTCCCAGGTGGTGGCCACGATCTTCCGCGCGTTGTGCGGGTCCATGACCATCTCGTAGGCGCCCGTGTGCTCGTCGACGAAGAGGACGCGCTCCCAGGTCGCGCCGCCGTCGGTCGTGCGGAAGACGCCCCGCTGCTGCGACGGGGCGTAGGCGTGCCCGATCGCCGCCACGTACACGATGTCCGCATCGCGCGGGTGCACGATGATCCGGCCCACGCGGCCCGTGCCCTCCAGTCCCATGTGCATCCAGGAATCGCCGCCGTCCGTCGACTTCCAGACGCCGTTGCCGATCGACACGTTCGAGCGGATCGAGCTCTCGCCCGTCCCGGCCCAGACGATCGCGGGGTCGGTGGGCGTGACCGCCAGCGCACCGATGGAATGCACCGGCTGGTCGTCGAAGACCGGCTCCCAGTTGAGGCCGGCGTCGGTGGTGCGCCAGATCCCGCCGCTCGCCGCGCCCGCGTAGTAGGTCGTGCGGTCGCCGGGGACGCCCGCGACGGACGCCACCCGGTTGCCGACCGGGCCGATGTGGCGGAAGCGGATGCCCTGGAGCTGGTCGGGGATGAGCTGTTGGGCGGCGAGGCCGGTCGGAGCGAGGGCGGTGGCGGCGAGGACCGCGGTCAGGGCCGTCGCCCTTCCGAGGTCGACAGCGTTGCGGGCGGCCCGTGGCAGCACGTCGGCGAGGAGGCGATTGGAGGCCATTTCATTCTCCCGCGGAGTTGGGTGCTTGCGCGAAACCCGGCGCTTCAACTGAACAGTCGTTCATCCCACCAAACCGGTGTTTCGGCATCCGGCGTCAATTGCGAGAACTCCGGGTGACCCGCATTGATGACGATGTTCCGCTCCATCCGAACCACGACGGAGGGCACGATCAGGATAGCGCTGCGACTCTCGGCGTACCATCGATGGCCGAATCGCCGTGCCGACGGACTGTCCGGGAGGTGCCAGCCCTCCAGATCCGGCGCATCAGAATTCGCGACTTCATGGCTCGTTCCCGCCGGTATCCGGATCCTGGCGAAGTGCTGGCTTCCCGGGGGAGGACCCAGGGCTGCTGTCGGCCCGGACCGCCGTTGCTCCAATCCCGCTTGAAGGTCCGCACTGAGTAATGTAAAATATACTTATTACCCATTTCATGTATATTGAACTAAACATGCCAAACCGTAGCGCCATCACCCATGCGCCCCCTGCCGCCGTCGAACAGGCTCTCAGGCGGCTCGGTCGCAACCTGCGCACGGCCCGCCTGCGACGCCGACTGCGGATCCAGGATGTCGCGGACCGGCTGGGCGTGTCCCGGCTGACGGTCGCCGACCTGGAGAAGGGCAAGCCGGGCGCTTCGGCTGCCGCCTATTTCGGCGCGCTCTGGTCGCTCGGACTGCTGAGCGACTCGGACGACCTGGCCCACCCCGACCGCGACGAGGAGGGCAAGATCCTGGAAGCCGCGCAGCGCCCGCTCCAGGTCCGGCCTCGCCGACGGCTCGACAATGACTTCTGAGCGTGAGTGCCATGTCTTCGTTGTACTGCCCGGGACGACCGACTTTGTGGTCGCCGGTCGTTTTCGGGTTTCCACGACGCCGGACGGTGTTCCGCTGGGCGAGTTCGTGTACGGGCGCAGTTATCTGAATCGTGCCGACGCGGTCGAGCTGGACCCTGTTGAACTGCGGCTCGCCGAGCGCATGTACCGGACCACCCGGCTGGGCGGCTTCTTCGGCGCCATCCGGGACTCCATGCCGGACTACTGGGGCCGGCTCCTGATCGAGAGACGGTTCGGAAGAGCGCAGCTGCAGGAGTTCGACTACCTGGCCGAAGGGCCGGACGACCGGGCGGGCGGGCTCGGGTTCAACGCCGGACTCGAGCCACCCTCTCCGCGCATCCGGTTCAACACCGTCCTCGATCTGGCCGAGCTTCAGGCCGCCGCCGAAGCCGTGCTGGCCGGCGAGCGTGGCCAGCGGAAGTCGCTGGCGGGCCGGGCGCGAGAGCTTCTCCTGGAGGGCACGTCGATGGGCGGCGCGCGCCCCAAAGCCGTCGTCGAGGACGGTGACGCGCTCTGGGTGGCCAAGTTCGGCCGGGACGAAGACCGCTGGAATGATCCACTGGTCGAACACGCAGTGCTGCAGCTCGCGCGGGAATGTGGCCTGAACGCGGCCACCAGCAGGATCGAGCGGATCGGCAACCGCGACGCGCTGCTGGTGCGCCGCTTCGACCGGGAGTGGCGGGGCGCGGGCTACGCTCGCAGCCGCATGGTCAGCGCGCTCACCCTGCTCGGCGCCGACGACAGCGTCACGGACCGGCGGCGCTGGTCGTATCTCGCCCTCGCCGACGAACTCCGCCGCGCGAGTTCGAAGCCGCGCGAAGATCTGCACGAGCTCTTCGGGCGCATGTGCTTCAACGCGGCCATATCGAATCTGGACGACCACCCGCGCAATCACGCGATCCTGGCTCCCGGGCGCGAATGGCGGCTGAGTCCGGCCTACGACCTCACGCCGGTGCCCGCCATCTCCGTCACGCGCCGGGATCTGGCCATGACTTGCGGTCCCGGCGGCCGCTGGGCCAACCGGGCCAACCTGCTCGGTTCCGCCGGCCGGTTCCTCCTGGACCGCGAGGAAGCCGAGGCCGTCTTCGATCGGATCGCCGCGACCATCCGGTCATCGTGGCTGGCGGTCATGCGCGGCAACGGCGTCAGCGAGAGGGACTGCGACTTGATCCGTCACGCCATTCTCTACGACGGACTCTTCTACGACGCGTAGCAGACGTCACCGGGCTCCCGGTCCTGCAAACGGACCTGGACGCGCATGCGGATTGCCGCGGACCTGGCGTGGCGGCACGCCGAAGCGTGGCCTACACTACCTCTCCGGATCCGCTGCTTGTCACTTCAGCCGAGAGGTCTCCGATGTCTGGCATCCGCGCCTGCTTCGCGCGCACTCACTCCCCGGCCGCGCCTTCCAGCCTCGCGCTGGCCCGGCTGGCTCCCACCGCACTCGCGCTCGCGCTCCTCACCGTCTCCACCCTCACGCCGCGGGCCGCGTTCGCCCAGGAGGACGGAGAACCGTTGGTGAATCAGAGCGACCACCCCGTGCTGCGGGCGTTCTCGTGGCGGTCGGTGGGTCCCTACGGCCAGGGCGGACGGGTGGACGACGTCGCCGTTCACCCCGGCGATCCCCACACCTACCTCGTCGGCTTCGCGACCGGCGGCCTGTGGAAGACCACTAACAACGGGACGACCTTCCGGTCCGTCTTCGACAGCTACGGCACCCACTCGATCGGCGCGCTGGCGTTTTCGCCGGCCGATCCGGACATCGTCTGGGTGGGAACGGGCGAGGCCAACAACCGGCAGAGTTCGTCGTTCGGCGACGGGATCTACAAGTCGACCGACGGCGGCGAGACCTTCACGCACATGGGGCTGCGCGAGACGCAGACGATCGCGCGCGTCGTCGCCCATCCGACGGACGCGGACGTCGCCTGGGTCGCGGCGAACGGCCACCTCTTCGGGGCCAACCCCGAGCGCGGTGTCTACAAGACCACCGACGGCGGCCGCAGCTGGAACCTGGCGCTGAGCGTGGACGAGGACACCGGCGCGACGGACCTCGTCCTTCATCCCACCAATCCCGGCGTCCTGTTCGCGGCGACCTACCAGCGTCGCCGGACGGCATGCTGCTTCGTCGGCGGCGGGCCCGGCAGCGGCATCTGGCGCTCCGACGACGGCGGCGACACCTGGACGCGGCTGAGCGGCAGCGGGCTCCCGCGCGGGACCATGGGACGCGTGGCGCTCGCCATGACGCCAGCCGACCCCGACGTGGTCTACGCGCAGATCGAAGTTGCCGCGGACCGCGAGGAGCCGATCACCGCCGAGGAGCGTGCCGAGCTCGAGCGCGCCCGGGACCTGGACGAGCCGCCGCCCCCCGATGACCAGTACAACGGGATCTGGCGGTCGACGGACGGCGGCGCGAGCTGGGAGTTCCGCAGCAACGAGAACGGGCGGCCGATGTACTTCAGCCAGATCCGCGTCGATCCGAACGATCCCGAGACGGTGTACGTGGTGGACCAGCGGGTGCACAGGTCGGTCGACGGCGCGGCGACCTTCGAGGTGCTCTCCGGATATGGGCACGTCGATCAGCACGCCATGTGGATCAACCCCGACGACAGCGATCACATCCTTCTCGGCAACGACGGCGCGATCGACGTCAGCTACGATCAGGGCGAGACCTGGGAGGCGTTCCGGCGCTGGGCGGTCGGGCAGCCCTATCACGCCTCGGTGGACATGCGGCGGCCCTACTACGTCTGCACCGGCCTGCAGGACAACGGGAGCTGGTGCGGGCCGAGTGCGGTGCGGACCGGCGAGATCCTGAGCGAGGACTGGTACCGGGTCGGGGGCGGCGACGGCTTCTACACCGCCGTGGACCCGACCGACCACACGGTCGTCTACTCCGAGTCGCAGAACGGGAATCTCCGGCGGCTCAGCCTGGCGACCGGCGAGCAGGGCAGCATCCGGCCACGGGCGCCGACCGAGGACAGTCCGCGCACCAACATCGTGCCCGCGCCGGAGACGGGCACCGAGATCCGTTGGAACTGGAATACGCCGTTCATCCTGTCGCCGCACAACCCGGATGTGGTCTACGCGGGTGGCAACCGGCTGTTCCGGTCGCTGGACCGGGGGGAGACCTGGACGATGAGCCCGGATCTGACCCGGAGTATCAACCGGGACCGGGTCGAGATCATGGGCCAGGCGAACGGGATTTCGCGGTGCAGCCGCACGAATCGCGGCAGCGAGTGCATCCTGTCGCGCAACGACGGAGTCAGCCGCTTCAGCACGATCGTGTCGCTGACGGAGTCGCCGCTGGTGCCAGGCGTGCTGTGGGTCGGCACGGACGACGGCAATGTGCAGGTCAGCCGCGATGGCGGCGCGACCTGGACCGAGGTCGGCCGCAACATCCCCGGCGGGACGATGGGGTACTACGTCTCGCGCGTCGAGGCGTCGCACTTCGATGCCGCGACCGCCTATGTGTCGGTCGACGGTCACAAGAGCGACGACCTGCGGCCGTTTGTCTTCGTTACCCGGGACTACGGGCAGAACTGGAGCAACATCACTTCGAACCTGCCCGAATACGGCAACGTCAATACCGTCCGGCAGGATCCGAACAACGCGCGGCTGCTGTACGCCGGCACCGAGTTCGGGTTCTTCGTGTCACTCGACGAGGGCGGCACCTGGCACGAGTTGATGACCGGGCTGCCGGTCGTGCGCGTCGACGATGTGCTCGTGCATCCGCGCGACAACGATCTGGTGCTCGCAACGCACGGGCGCAGCGTGATGATCATGGACGACGTCACCTCGCTGCAGCAGCTGACGGACGAGGTGATGGCGGAGGACGCGTTCCTCTTCGAGCCGCGCGAGGCCGTGCGGTGGAAGCAGGACCGCAGGCTCTCGCGTTCCGTCACCGGGGACAAGGTGCTGACCGGTGACAATGCGCAGCCCGGGACCGCGATCCAGTACTGGCTGAGAGAGGCATCCGGCGACGTGCAACTCACCGTCACCGATGTCTCTACCGGCGAGGTCTTCCGCGACCTGGAGGCGATCGGCAACAGCGGGATCAACCGCGTGCAGTGGAACCTGCGCGGGAATCGGCGCGAGGGACCGCCGGGGGGCGGGTTCCAGTTCGGCGGCGGCGGTCAGGGGCCGATGGCGCAGCCGGGACTGTACCGCGTGACGCTGACGGTCGACGGACAGGAGATGTCGCGCACGGTTACCGTGCTCGAGGATGTGTGGATGGGGGTGGGGTAGGCGGGACGGCGCCTTCGGAACGAAGCGGATCCGGGGCTATCGGACGCGCGGCCGGGAGTAGCGGCAAACGCCGCCCCGGCTGCGCGGACCGTGCCCCGCCGGCCGACGCCGAACCGGTGCCAATCTCCAGCACGGTAATCGTTGCAATCGCGATACGGTTGACACCCGCGCGGGTCGCCTTGACTTCGATTTCGCCGGTCCCTGGTCCCTCCGCAGTCACCAGGCCCATGCCATCCACTGTCACCACGGAAGAGTCGCGAGTGGTCCAGACATAATCGGTATCCTCGACCAGATGCCCGTTTGCGTCGCGGGCTGACGCGCTCAGGCGCACAGTGTCCCCGACAGCGTGCAGGGTATCGACGGCGGGCGTCACAAGCACTTCTGCAGCCAGCTGGGCGACCGTCACTCCCGCCGAGTCCCTCAACTCTCCGCTGCTTGCAAACACGTCCGTACTGCCGGTGCGAACGGCAGACACCAGCCCCATCGAATCGACAGCCGCAACGGCATCGTTTTTCGAGATCCACGTGAAAAAGAGACCCGCGACGGCGTGTCCGTTGGCGTCGAGGCCCACGGCGCTCAGCCGCACCGTGTCACCCAGGGACAAGAGTGTCGTCGATGACGGCAACACGTCCATTGACACGAGAATCTGCGAGACGGAGATCGTTGCCGCTCCGCTGACGCCACCCCCGGTCGCAGTGATGTTCGCTCTGCCGCTCCCTGTTGCGGTTACGAGCCCGTTGGAATCGACGATGGCAACAGAGTCATCGGCGGAGTTCCACAGGATGGCGATGTCCGGGACGGGGTTGCTGTTGGCGTCAACGGGCTGTGCGGTCAGCCGGACGGTGTCACCGATGCTGAAGAGCGTGTCCGCAGACGGCGATAGGTCGATACGCACCAGTCGCTGAGCCACCGTGATCGACGCGGTCCCGGCAGCGCTGCCGGATGTGGCTGTTACAGTCGCATTCCCGTTCTGGACCGCGGTCACGACTCCACTGCCGTCTACTGTCGCGACGGAATTGTCGTTGCTCGCCCAGTTGACGACCGCGCCCTCAATCGTCTGACCGTTTTCGTCACGAGCCGTCGCAATCAGCTGGAGCGTTTCGCCCAGCGCCAACAGTTCCGCGGAAGAGGGCGACACAACGACGGTCGCAACGATCTGCGGCTCCTGCGAGCCGTCGCAGGCGATGCCAGCCACCAATGCCACAATCGGCGGCAACACAAAGAGGGCGAGCCGTGCCCGCCAAGGCCTCGTTCTACAAATAGGTCGCTCCTCAACTCGTGGGGGTCGCGGGTAGTGCCCCATAACGATAACTCTGTGGCCTCAGCGGTGTGCCTGTGACCGACATTGACCCCCGGTGCGGCCTCCCATCGTCGTGCCGTGAGGCCATTGCCGTCGGCGGCCTGTTCGCGGTTGGCTGCCTGGGGCGTATTCGCATGGAGAGTTCTTGATCACCATCGGCCACCTGTATACTGTTACGGTCGTATTTGTACGTTTTTCTATGACCATATCTGATCACACTTTTCGGCCGCGCCCATGATTGCAATGTACTGCGATACCCCGGACATGAGGGAACGGATCCAGGGCTTGCTGACCGGTGTCGATTTGAAGTCCGCGGAGCGCCTCGATCGATTCCGGGACCTCCTTCAGGGCGCGGCTGTAGCGATTGCGGGCATGGAACGGTGTTCGGACGCGGACGTGGACTGGCTCCAGGGTTCTCTTGCGCTCGGCCCCTCCGGCCCGTCGTGCATCGTCGTGACGCCGCTGTCGCTGATCCACCTGCAACGGCTTCGAGCGATCGAATCCAGCCGCCTTCACGTCGTGTGGGTAGAGGAAATCAACGAACGCCTGGGCCTGGTCCTGGATCAGATCGACCCGGCGCACCTGGATCCGCTGCAGAGCCTCGGCCGCCATCTGGTGAGTGACTATGAGCTACACCAATCCATGGTCAGGGCGATCAGTCAGATCTGTAAGCTGTCCGAGGGCCTCGAGTCCGAGCCTCCGAAGAACTCGGTCAGCGAGCTCGCCGAATACGCCGGCGTGGCCCCGGACGCCTTCCGTCGCTATTGGCGCAACCAGGTGCCGCTGGATTGCCGTCCCAAGGAGCTGCTAAACTGGGCACTGCTCATGTGGGGGATCCGCCGTCGCTCGGTGGCCTCGTGGGTGGAGATCGCCGATTCGGCGGGCGTGCGGCGCCGGACGCTGGAGCGCGCCGCCATACGGCTGGCCGGCTCTACGCTTGCCACTGCGGCTCGTCACCCCAGGATGGTTCAGCGGCGTTTCAGCGAATGGGTGGCCACGGTGTCACTCCCAGGCGTGCCCCTTGCCAGGCGCTGAGAAAACCCTCTCGTATCCCGCGTAACCAGGGTGCCGTCAACGAGGGGAGCGCCCAATTCCCGAGGAGATGAAGTGATGAGAAGGACGACCAGAGCCGCGCTGTTGCTCTTTGCGCCCGCTGGATGGCCGGTTTCGCTCGGCGCCCAGGAGAGAGCCGCGACCCTACCGGTCACGGATGACGCGATCGTGGCCACGTTTTCGATCGTGGCGCGAGACCCCGCGACGGGCGAACTGGGCGTGGCGGTGCAGTCGCGCGCCTTCCGCGCCGGGGCGATCGTGTCGTACGCGAAGGCGGGTGTGGGCGCGATCGCCACTCAGGCCGCGGCGAACCAGACCTACGGGCCGCGCGGCCTGGATCTGCTCGAGTTGGGGTTGTCGCCGGACGAGGTGGTGGAGCATCTCACCGGGTCGGATCCGGGGCGGGATCGGCGGCAGCTTGCCGTGATCGATGCGCAGGGCCGGGTGCGGGCGTACACCGGCTCGGGCACCAGCGCCTGGGCTGGCCATATCGAGGGTGAGAACTACTCGGTGCAGGGCAACATCCTGGCCGGCGAGGCGGTGGTGGACGCGATGGCGGCCGCGTTCGAGTCGGCGCGCGGGGCGCTGGCGCTGCGGCTCATGGATGCGCTCGACGCGGGGGAGGCGGCGGGCGGCGACGCGCGTGGGAAGCAGGCGGGCGGTGTACTTGTCGTCAAGCCGATCGGCGACTCGGGCCGGACGACCGACCGCTGGGTCGACGTGCGCGTCGACGACCACACCGAGCCCTTCAAGGAGCTGCGCCGGCTCGTGAACATGTCCGTGTCTCGCATCCACTCGCGCGAGGCGCGCGAGCTGGCCGCCGAAGGGCGTTTCGGCGAGGCAATCCAGAAGCAGCGGGAAGCAATCGCCATCGTTCCGGGCGAGGACCAGCTGATCTACGGGCTGGCGAGGCTGCTACGCACGCGCGGGTGACGCGGCCAATGCCGTGGCGACGCTGCGGGACGCCATCGAGCGCAACGCGCGCTGGCGTGAGCTGGCCTTGACGCAGCGCGACTTCGACGGAATCCGTGACGACGCGGCGTTCCGGCGGCTGATCGGGGGATAGCGGCGGGCTCCTACCAGCTCCACTCCGGATCCACGGCCTTCACGACCATCCCCAGCGCCTCGTACTCCCGCTCCGTACGATCCGGTGCGTGCGCGGCGGGCGAGCGGTGGCTCTGCACCACCATCACGAGGTCGCGAGACGGAATGATGTAGGTCCGCTGCTCCCCCGCCCCGGCAGCGTTGTAGGCATCGGGCGGCAGCGTCGGCACGCGGATGCCGCGCCCGTCGTCGCCGGCCGGATTCACCCAGAACTGCCCGCCGTAGACCGGAGGATCCCACGCCGGCGCCGGTGAGCTCACGAAGTCGACGAACTCCTCGGGCAGCAGCCGCTCGCCGTTCCACATTCCTCGCTGCAGGTACAGCATCCCGACCCGCGCCCAGTTGCGGGGCGTACCGTAGTTGTACCCGGTGAGGATAAAGTTGCCGTGCGCGTCGGTCTCCATGATGAACCGCCGGATCCCGATCCTGTCGAAGAGCGCCCGTTGCGGCCACGTCAGGTACTCCTCGCCGAGCTCGTTCTCGACCACCCGCCGCACGATGTACCCCAGCGTCCACGGGTCCGAGTTGCGGTAGCGGCCGACCGTGTTGGGCGGGAACTCGGGCTCGCGCGTCGTCGAGAAACGGAACACGTCGATCGGGGCGCCGTACCCCAGCCAGTGGTCCCACTGCCCCGGAATGAACGCCTGCGCCATCTGCTCCGGGGTGGCTCCAGAGTTGGTGAAGCGGAGGCCGGAGGACATGCGAAGCAGGTCGGCGATCCGGATCGCGGCGCGCGGATCGTCAGCAGAGTTCCGCCATTCGGGCACCGGCGCCGCCTGCCAGAGGTCGAGGTGGCCCATCTGGATGAGACGGCCGATCAGGGTGGCGGTCATGCTCTTTCCCATCGACCAGCTCTCGAGCTGGGTGTCCTTGTGCACCCCCGGCCCGTATTCCTCGGCGATGATCCGCCCGCGGTGCACCGCGACGAAGGCGGCCCGGTTGTCGCCGGGCGTGAACATGAGCCGCACGGCTTCGGAGACCAGCTCGGCGTCCACGTCATCCGGGAGAGGCCCGTCCGGCAGCAGATCGCCCATGGGCCAGGGCGTCGTCGCCGCGTCGGGCAGGGCGCTCACCACCTGGCGCGGCGTGAAGAACACCTTGTCTGTCCACCGCGGCAGAATCACGCACCCCTGGTCGCCGATGTACCGCGCGCGGCCCGCTGCGCCGCCTTGCGACGCGGTAACGACCCGGCGCTCCTCGTCGACGTCAAAGGCCAGGCGACCGCTCTCGTAATCGCTTACGTCGTCTTCGGTGAGGAGAATGCTCTGGTAAAGCGCCTCGCGCCGGTCGCGCTGCGAGACCCAGATCGCCGAGCAGAACCGCTTGGCCGAGCCGTTCAGCGCGATTTCGGGCGGCGGGGTGGCGGTCCCGGCCGGCGAACCGGTCGCCGAGTCGTCCGTGCCGGGGGCATCCCCGCCCCCCGACGCGTCGGGTGCACCGCAGGCGATCCACCAGATGGATGCCAGCAGTAGCGGACCCAGGTTTGTGACCTCTCTCACGATGTCCTCCTCGCGTTGTCGGCGCCGCGGCCGGAAGCTCCCCGTTTGATTTCCCCCCATCGTGCGCTGATATTGGCGCAATCGTCCGCCAGACGCACGGTCAATCGCGATTTGAAACACCCAGGGAGGTCCTCATGAAGACCCGGCACGCCCTTCTCACCGCACCCCTGCTCTTCGCCCTCGCCTCGGCGGCCCACCTTGCTGCACAGGATCCCCCCGGCCTCCTCGACATGGACACCTACATGGAGATGGAGTCGGTGGGCAGTCCGCGCATCTCGCCGGACGGGAACCACATCCTGTTCACACGGGGCAGCGTGGACAAGATGAACGACCGCAACCAGAGCAATCTCATGATCATCGACCTCGCCACGCAGCGCGTCCGCGAGCTGGAAACAGGGAGCTTCGAGGTATCGTCGCCGATCTGGTCACCGGACGGCACGCGGATCGCGTTTCTCTCCGACAAGAGCGGGACGAACCAGATCCACATGATGTGGCTCGACACGCGTGAGACCGTGCAGCTCACCAACCTCGACCGCGCGCCGGGCGGTATCCGCTGGTCGCCCGACGGGACGGAGATCTCGTTCACGATGTTTCTGCCCGAGACCGGATCGCCGCTGCCGATCAAGATGCCGGACTTCCCACGCGGCGCGGACCTGGCCAGGCCCGCCGTGGTGGAGGATCGCATCGCGTGGGCGCGGGACGGGCGTGGATACACGCCGAAGGGAAACACGCAGATCTTCATCGTCGACGCGGGGCTGGGCGGCACGCCGCGGCAGATCACCTCCGGCGAGAACTCGCACAACAACCCGCGCTGGGCGCCCGACGGCACCAAGCTTTACTTCAGCGCCGATCTGACGCCCGAGGAAGGCTACGAGCGCGGCAACTCCGAGGTCCACGCGATCGATCTGACCACCCTCGAGATCACCACGCTGACCGACCGCCTCGGTCCCGACAACGGCCCCAACCCGTCGCCCGACGGCACCATGATCGCCTACACCGGCTACGACCAGAACGAGAACTACAGCAACCTCTCGAACCTGTACCTGATGGACGCCGACGGAAGCAACAGCCGCATGCTGGCCGGGAATCTCGCGAACTCCCCCAGCGGCGTGACCTGGGCGCCCGACGGATCCGGCGTCTACTTCACCCTGGGCAAGGAGGGCTCGTCGAATCTCCATTTCGTGTCCACGGACGGCAATATGAAGCAGGTCACCGAGGGCGTGCACTACATCACCGGCGTCTCGATCGCCAACAACGGCACTGCGGCCGCGACCAACTCCACCTTCTACCGCCCGAACTACCTGGTCACCTTCGACCTCGACAACGCGGGCGAACTCGACACGCTGGTCGACTACAACGAAGACATCCTCGCCGACATCAAGCTCGGCGAGGTCGAGGAGATCTGGACCGAGTCCTTCGACGGCTGGCCGGTGCAGGGCTGGCTCATGAAGCCCGCCAACTATGAGCCCGGCCAGAAGTACCCGCTGCTGCTCTGGATCCACGGCGGGCCGGTCTCGATGTACACGGTGCGCTGGAACTGGAACTGGCAGAACTTCGCGGCGGACGGCTACGCGGTGCTGTGGATGAACCCGCGCGGCAGCACCGGGTACGGCCAGGACTTTGTCAACGGCATCAACTACCTGTATCCCGGCAACGACTTCCACGACCTCATGGCCAGCGTCGACGCGGCCATCGACCGCGGCTTCATCGACGAGGACAACATGTTCGTCACCGGGAGCAGCGGCGGGGGCGTGCTGACCGCCTGGATCGTCGGCCACACGGACCGCTTCCGGGCGGCCGTGTCGCAGCGGCCCGTCATCAACTGGCACTCCTTCGTCGGCACCACCGACGGCTCGGGCTGGTACCGCCGCTTCCGTTCCTTCCCGTGGGAGGACCCGATGGAGTACGCCGAGCGCTCACCGCTTCATTACGTCGACAACGTGACCACCCCAACGATGCTGCTCTCCGGCGTCGAGGATCTGCGCACCCCGATGCCCCAGGCCGAGGAGTTCTACCGCGCGCTCAAGGTGCTGGGACAGGAGACCATGCACGTCAAGATCCCCGACGAGTACCACGGCTCGCGCTCGGTATCGCACCGGATCGCGACGCAACTCTATCTCAAGGCGTGGTTCGACAAGTTCAGGGACAAGCCGATCGCGTAGAGGCGGCTTCGCTACAACCCGGCATCGCAAAGGGCCCGGGGCGCTCCGACAAGCGCCCCGGGCCCCTCGTCAGAACCCTGCCGGGCCCGACTCGAGCGCGGGTACGACTACCCCAGCACCCTCCTGATCGGCTCCATCCTGAACAGCGCCACCCCTGGACGGGCTGCCGTCGCCGTCGAAGCGACCAGCACGGGCACCTCCAGGTTTGGCCGCGTCACCCGGTCCGCGTCGGCCGGCTCGAAGCCCATGTCGGACATCGCCAGGCGGACGTCCTGCTCGAGCGCCTCCGGCTCGTCCGCGGCACCGGCGTCCGTGTTGTAGCTCCACCGCGACGGCGTGATCACGGTGTCGGCCATCTGAACGTCCCGTTCCGTGAACGTCGTGTCCGGAACCATGGTCGTGTCGGCCGTAATCACCGTCTCGAGGGTCGTCTCGCGCGTGATGTTGAACTCGACGCGCCGATTCTGCGACCGGGCTTCGGCGCTGCGCCCCTCCGTCAGCGGCCTGCTCTCGCCGTGCGACATCGCCGAGAGGCGCCCGGAGCTGATCCCGGCTCCCGTCATGGCCTCCACCACGGCGTTGGCCCGTTCCATCCCCAGGTCGACGTTGTACTGCTCCGTCCCGACTTCATCGGCGTGGCCCTCGATCCTGAGTTCCACGCCCGGGTTGTTCCTGAGGGCTGTGGCTTTCGCCTGCACCTGGGACTGGCCCGTCTCGGTCAACTCGGCCTCGTCGAACTCGAAGAGGATCAGCGCTTCGAGTGTCCCGCGGTCGCTGGCCGAAAGCGCGCGTCCCTCTACCGTGGTGTCGGCGGTGATCACCCTCCGCATCGTAACGGTCGTGTCGACCACGGTGACGGTATACGGCGTGATGACGGTGTCGGCCTTGTTGGACGGCAGCGCGATGGAGCCCATGAATCCCAGCTTCCGCGAACGGAAGGTGGAGTAGCCGTCGTGTGTCATCCCGAGCGCAAACGCCCCGACGCGGATATAGCCCATATCGAGCTGCACGCCCGCGTTCATGTCGAAGCCGTTGTACTCTCCGATCAGGTTGAGCTGACGCCGGCTTCCCATGCCGATGTGGATCCCCGCTCCCGCGAAGATCCCGCCGGAAGTCCCGTCCTGATGGAAGTCCAGGTCGCCGCCGGCCGAGAACACCCCGGATCCCCATCCACCCGTGAGGCTGATGGCGCTGCCGTCGGAGACCGGCAGATGCGCGGTCGCGACCGCATAGGGGCTCAGGTTGGCGTTGTAGTCGTCATCGCCCACATCCGTGTGGAGCCGTGAATCGGGATAGCCCAGGCGGTTGGGCTGGAACTCGTATCTGTTGGAATAATCGTCGCCGAAGGTCGGTGAATTCGTGTACCGCGCCCCGACCGCCAGGTCGAAATTGCTGACCGAGCTGGGGAGCAGTGAAATCCTCCCGAATCCGCCGATGAGGTTGCCGCCGTCCTCCGCCGCCGCGAGGTGCTGCAGCGACACGCCGACTTCCACCCGGTCGAAGAGACCGATGGCGAGGGAGCCGTCGGATAGCCACTTTTCGTAGGGGGAGCCGACGGTGATGAAGTTGCCCATCGGATCCACGATTACGAACTCGGGAATCGACGCCGTGAAACCGGAATAGGTTCCCACGATCGTCATGTGCGGCAGCACGGACGCGACGGGAATGTCGAGCAGGCCCGAGCCGTAGCGGAGCGTACTGGGCATCCTGACGCTCTGTGCCGTTACGGGCTGGGCCACGGACAGGAGCCCGAAACAGATCAGGACCCCGGACAGCACTTTGGAATTGGAAAGACTTATCCGCATAGGGCTTCCTCCCAGGACGCGCTCCCGCACGCGGGAGCCAGGTCGACAAAAGGTGTTGAGTAATGTCCAAACAGAAGGCTTTACCCGCCCTCTCCGCAAGACCTTGACGGCGGTCGCGGTGTCAAACGGGCGTTCAGGCACCGGTTCCGTCCGCCCGCCCGGCCCGAGGCTGGCCATCGGTCCTCCGCTGACTGAGTATTAGGCGCAACGTCTGGTTGGAACGACTACACGCAACCAGCTCTTTTGATCCGGCCCACGCACCACTTCCAGGAAAAGGACCGCACGATGACACTCCCCACAGTGGCCGCCTTCGCCCTCACCGCAGGCCTGCTCCTCACCGTATCCTGCACCGCACCGCCCCCGCCGCCCGAAGCCGAGACGCCCCCGCCCGACCCCGAGGAGGCCGCGGTGGTCGCCGCGGTCGAGCAGCTCTTCGAAGCCATGCGGGTCGGTGACAGCGAGATGGCCCGGGCCGTCTTCCACCCCGAAGCCCGACTCGGCCGCGCGGGCGACGACGGGATCAGCTTCAACCCCGCCGACGGTTTCATCGACATGATCGGCCGCCCCCGCGACGAAGTCTACGACGAGCCCGTCTGGGACTGGACCGTCCAGATCGACGGCCGCCTCGCCCAGATGTGGACCCGCTACGCATTCTACCGCGACGACGAGTTCTCGCACTGCGGCTGGGAGGGCTTCCAGCTCTACAAGGGCGAAACGGGCTGGCAGATCACCCAGCTCATCGATACCAGCCGCACCGAGGACTGCTTCTACCCGCCCGGCCGCGAGCCCGCCGAGTCCGGAGCCGAACCGGGGTCCGAAGGATGAGAAAACAGCCCCCGGCCGCCAATCCAGCCCGGATGGTCGCGTGTGCCGCCCTCGCCCTCGGCGCCTGCACGGCCGACGCCCCCGCGCCCACCACCGCCGAGGTCGACGCCCTCGCGCAGTCGGTCAAGGACGCGATCACCACCGACGCGCTCATGAGCTGGTCGGCCGCGATCACCGCCCACGCGCGCCCCTCCGGCAGCCCCGGCGAGAACGCCGCGATCGACACCATCGTGGCCACGCTGGAGGCCCGCGGCGTCCCCGTCATGGTGCACGAGCTGCCCGCCTACGCCAGCGACCCCATCTCGGCGTCGGTCACCATCCCGGGCACCGACTTCGCCCCCGACGCGATCACCATGGCGTACTCGGGGCAGAGCGCCGGCACCGTCGGCGAGGTCGTCGACATGGGTGCGCTCGCGGATCTGCCGCGGCTTGAGGTCGGCACCGGGGAACGCCTCGTGATCGAGGGCGAGGAGTTCGGCGCGGACCTGCCCGTCCTGAGCGGCAAGGTGGCCATCGTCGACGGGCAGCCGCGCAACGTGCCCACGATCGCGCTGGAGCGGATGGGCGCGGCGGCGGTCGTCTTCATCAACCCCGAGGAGCGGCTCAACGAGCTGATCGTGACGTCGACCTGGGGCAGTCCGTCGCTGATGAACCACCACCGCCTGCCCACGATTCCGGTGGCGCAGATCGCCCGCAGCGGCGGTGATGAGCTGCGCGCGCGAATGGCCGCCGGGCCCGTCGAGCTGCGCGTCGCGACCGAGCTCGAGACCGGGTGGAAGACGATGCGGCTGGCCGTGGCCACGATCGAGCCGACCGGGCCGGCGGGGGCGCCGTACGTGGTGCTGGGGGGCCACATCGACGGATGGCACTACGCCGCCACCGACGAGGCCGCGTCGAACGCCGCCATGCTCGCAATGGCGCTGGCCTTCCACGACGTGCGCGACCAGCTGCGGCACGGGCTGGTGGTGGCGTGGTGGCCGGGGCACAGCAACGCGCGCTACGCCGGATCGACCTGGTTCGCGGACGAGTTCTTCACCGACCTGCGCGCCCGCGGCCTGGCCTACATGAACATTGACGGGATCGGCCAGATCGACGCGAAGGTCTTCGGCGCCTCCACGTCCGAGGCGTTCGGCCCCTTCGCCGTGCGGGTGGTGTCGGAGCTGCACGGCGTCGAGATCTCGCCGTCGCGGCCCGGCCGCAATTCGGACCAGGTCTTCAACGGGGTGGGGCTGCCCCTGCTTCAGTTCAGTCACTCCCGACTGGCGGAGGACGGCGGCTACTGGTGGTGGCACACGACCGAGGACACCTACGACAAGATCGGCCCGGAGGTGCTGAAGACCGATACGGACATCTACGTGCACGCCCTGGCGACGATGCTGGCCGGGCCGCGCTACCCGGTGAGCCTGACTGCGCAGGTCGAGGCGCTGGACGCGGCGATCGAGACGCGGGATGCGGCGGCGGGCGGCGCGCTGCAGCTGCGCACCCACCTTGGCGACCGAATGGAGCGCCTGCGCAGGGTCGCGGCGGACCTGGAGGAACGGGCCGATGCGGGTGAGATCGGTTCGGTGGACATGGTGGCCTTCCTCCGGCCTCTGCACCGCGTGATGTATGTGCCGCTGAACGACTACCACCCCGATCCGGGCGTCTACCTGGGTCCGCTGCCGGGCCTGGCACCGGCACGGATCCTGGTGGAAGCGGAGCCCGGCAGCGACCGGCGGGGGTTCGCCGCACCGGTGTTGGTGCGCGAGCGCAACCGGCTCGTCGTGGCGGTCGACGAGGCACTGGACGTCGGCTACATGCGGACCACGCTGGCGTCGCTCCGCCAGGGGATGGCCGAGCTCAGAGAGGAGCGCGATCGGTAGGCCGGCGGCTTCCCCCGGGTGGGATTCGCTCCGCCAGCTCCGGTTCAGAAGATCATACTCTATTGTTCGGACTGTTGCGGAGCCGATCCCGCCGTCGGTCGCACACCCGCCCTGCCGGTACCGGGCGACCGAGACGCTGTTTGACCTCCGCGGGATCATCAAGCTATTGGTGCAGGGTTCAACCACCGATCACCGGCACGGATGACGTAATGGCGCGAGCACCCCGAATGGCGAGGCGATTCCTCCGGCTCCTTTGCCTGACGCCGGCAGTGTCGCTCGCCGCATGCGCTCCGGCTGCCCCGCCTTCCCACGGCGATGGCGACTGGCCGACCTACGGTCGCGACCAGGGCGGCACCAGGTACTCGCCGCTCGACCAGATCACGCCGGAAAACGCCGGCGCTCTCGAGGTCGCGTGGGAGTGGGAGACCGGGGAACTGCCGATCGCGGGCCCGGTTGCGCCGATTCGCGGGCAGCAGGTGCGGCCCGGCAACTTCGAGACGACCCCGGTCGCCTTCAACGACACCCTCTACTTCACAACCCCCTACAACCGCGTCATCGCCCTGGACGGCAGCACCGGCGAGACGATCTGGGATTTCGACCCGCGCACCGTCGAGTGGGGCCAGCCGCCGAACGGGACCGGGTTCGTGCATCGCGGGGTGGCGGTTTGGAGCGGCGGGGAGGGGCGGCGCGTCTTTCTCAACACGCGCTGGCGGCTGATCGCCCTCGACGGCGCCACGGGCGAACCGATCCAATCCTTCGGCCACCGGGGCGAGATCGACCTCACCGAGAATCTGCTCTGGCGCACCAATCGGCTGCACTACACGCAGACGTCGCCGCCGGTCGTCTTCGAGGACCTGCTGATCATCGGCAACGGAGTCTGGGACGGGTTCATCTACCCGCGCGACCCGCCGGGAAACATCCAGGCCTTCGACGTCCACACCGGCGAGCTGGTGTGGTCCTTCAACCTCATTCCGCAGCCGGGCGAGCCGGGGAACGAGACCTGGGAGGACGGCAGCTGGGACTACACCGGGCACACCAACGCCTGGGCTCCGATGGTGATGGACGAGGAGCGCGGACTGCTCTTCGCCGGCATCGGCACCCCGTCGAACGACTACTACGGCGGCCACAGGCTGGGCGACAATCTCTATGCAGAGGCGCTCGTCGCGCTCGACGCCCGCACCGGCGCACTCGCCTGGCACTTCCAGACGGTCCACCACGGGCTGTGGGACTTCGACCTGCCCGGCGCGCCCGTGCTGATGACGATCGAGGTGGACGGCAGCGCGATCGATGCAGTCGCGGTGGCCGGCAAGACCGGGTTCGTGTACACCTTCGACCGCGCGACCGGCGAGCCCGTGTGGCCCATCGAGGAGCGCCCCGTGCCGCCGAGCGAGGTGCCCGGCGAGGTCGCCGCGGCCACCCAGCCCTTCCCCACCCGCCCGCCTCCCTTCGCGAAGCAGGGCTTCACCCCCGACGACCTCATCGACCTCACCCCCGAGCTGCGCCGTGATGCCGAGGAGCTGACGGCGGGATACCGTTTCGGCCCCCTCTTCGAGCCCCCATCCATGCAGGGCACGATCACGATGCCGGGGATCCTCGGCGGCGGGAACTGGGGCGGCGCGGCCTTCGATCCGGGTTCGGACATCCTCTTCGTGAAGTCGTCCGAGGATCCCAGCCTGCTCACCATCGGCCAGGGCAATCCCGAGACGATGGTCGGCGACTACGGCCTCGAGCGCGGCGCCCCGCGCACCCTGCGGATCGGCAACGTGCCCATCACGAACCCGCCGTGGGGCACGCTGACCGCCATCGACATGAACGCGGGCGAGATCCTGTGGCAGGAGGCGGTCGGCGAGCGGCCCGAGGTGCGCAGCGACCCGGCGCTGGCCGGGGTTGCGCTGCCGGCGCGGCTGGGCGTGGTGGGCCCGCCCGGCCCGTTCGTCACCGGCGGCGGCCTGGTCTTCCTGACCGGCGGCTCGGACATCCTGTACGCCTTCGATGCCGCCAGCGGCGAGGTGGCCTGGGAGGGCCGCCTGCCGGCGCTCGGATACGCCAACCCGATGACCTTCCGGACGCGCGGCGGGCGCCAGCTGGTCGTGATCGCCACGGGCGGCCCCGAGGGCGGTTCGCTGATCGCGTTCGGATTGCCGGAATAGGGGACGATGGAAGCCGCGGCCCGCTGCGCGACCGCCGCCCTTGCGGGCGTGCTCATCGCCTGCGGCGGCAGCGACGCTCCCACCGGGCCCAGCGTCGCCACCATCGAGGTCAACCCCGACGCAGTGCTTCTCGTGGGAGTCGGCGACGGCGCCAGGTACCTGGCGACCGCGCGCGACGCCAACGGGGTGATCGTCTCGGCTGCGCCGCAGTGGTCGATCGACAACACGGCCGTCGGGACAATCGACGAGAGCGGTTTCGTCACCTCCGTGGCCGCCGGGCTTGCTACCGTCACCGCGGCCATCGGCGGCGTCAGCGGGACGGCCCGGCTCGAGGTCTTCGTGCCGCGCCGCATTCTCGATTACGAGCCGGGCCAGCATTACTACGGCCGCAAGGACTACGTGGAGTACATCCCGGGCGAGCTGCCCGTGGTCCTGTCGAGCGCCCATGGCGGCGCCCTCCTGCCCAGCGAGATCCCCAACCGCACCTTCGGCGTCGTCCGCAACGACAGGAACTCGCTCGAATTGACTTTGGCCATGCGCCAGGCACTCCTCGATCTGACCGGTCAGGCGCCACACGTCATCCTCTCGCATCTCCACCGCAGCAAGCTCGACGCCAACCGCGAGATCGTGGAGGCCGCCCAGGAGAACCCGTACGCGGAGCTGGCGTGGACCGAGTTCCAGGAGTGGATCAAGGTCGCGCGGGCAGAGGTGGCGGGAACGTTCGGCAAGGGCCTCTACTTCGACATCCACGGCCACGGTCACGACATCGACCGCCTCGAACTGGGGTACCTCCTCTCCTCCGACGAGCTCAACCGGTCCGATGCGGCGCTCAATTCCCTGGAAGTCGTGGCGCGAACGAGCATTCGCGACCTCGGCCGCACCTCACCCATCCCCTTCTCTCAATTGCTGCGGGGACCCACCTCTCTGGGGGGCCTGTTAGCCGACGAAGGCGTTCCGTCGGTGCCGAGTCCGTCCGCGCCAGGCCCCGGCGACGCCCCGTATTTCCGCGGCGGCTACAACACCCGCGAGCACGGATCCGTGACCGATGCCGAAGTCGTCAGCGGCATCCAGATCGAGCACCACTACGGCGGGATCCGGGACACCCCCGAGAACCGGTCCGAGTACGCCGCCAAGGCGGCCCGCGTGATCCGGGCGTTCATGCTGGAGCACTACGGGTTCTTCGAGCCGGGTGGGTAGGAACCGCGGTGAGCTGATTGCCGACCTCCAGCGGCGCCTCGACTCCGCGGCGGATCCCGGCACCAAGGCCTGGTTTGAGAACTACCTGAAGCACGCGATTGCGTACCGAGGCGTGAAAACGCCGGCGGTGACCCGGATCGTGGCCGATTGGCGCCGCGACCGCGGACTGGGCGGTCTGTCCGTCGCCGAGCAGCTCGCCCTGGCCGCTTCGCTGATCCTGCGGAACCACGCCGAGGACAAGTTCGCGGGCACGCTGTACATCCAGAAGCACCTGCTGCGCCGCGTCGATCCGGAAGCGATTCTGGCAACGGCCGAGGATCTCTTTGCCGCACGTGCGTTCTTCGACTGGTCCACCTGCGACTGGTTCAGCGTGCGGGTGCTCGGGCCGCTGCTCGTCCGTCACGGCGGCGCCGTCGCGGAGCGGATCGCGGGCTGGCGCACGGCCGCGTGTCTCTGGCAACGCCGCTCCTCGATCGTGCCGTTCAGGTCGGTGGTCCGTGACGAGGCATACCACCCGTTCATCGAAGCGACGATCGCGTCCCTGGCGGGGGAGCGGGAGCGGTTCATCCAGACCGGGATCGGGTGGGTCATCAGCGACCTGTCGAAGGCGCATCCCGACACGGCGGCCGCCCTGGTCGAGCGGCACTTCAAAGACCTCTCGGCCGAAGTCATTCGGCGGCATACGAAACATCTGCCGCGGCATGTCGAGTACAAGGCACGCAGGCGGACCGGGCCGGCGCGGGGACCGGCTCGCGGCGCAGACGGCAAACCATTTGCCCGGGGATAGCGGAACCCGGGGGCAACCTTACGCCGGTTCGGGGTACCTATAGGGAGACAAGGGAGCAAGACCGCCCTTTCCGTCATCCGCCGCCCGACCAGAGGACCGATCGATGCGATCCACGACACAACGCCTCCGCCGGCCAGTCGCCGCACTCGTTACCGCGCTCGCGTCCCTTGTGCTTGTGCTGGGCGCCGCGGGCCCGGCCGGAGCGCAGCTGGGCGGCATCGAGGGGCGGGTGAGCGACGGTGTTACCGGCCAGCCGCTGTCAGGCGTGCAGATCGCCGTCGAGGGAACCACGCTCATCACGCTGTCCAACGGTGGTGGACGCTACCTGCTGCAGGGGGTGCCGGCCGGCGAGCACGCCGTGGTGTTCGAGTACCTGGGCTATGCGGCCGAGCGGCGCCAGGTGACGGTAGCGCCGGGGCAGACCACGGTGGTCGACATCGCGCTGGCGCGGGCCGCGGTTCAACTGGACGAGCTCACAATTCCGGGTCCGCCGCAGGAATCCATGCGGCGCGCCGCTGGAGTGATCAGCGCGGAGCGTGCCGTGTACGCCTTCTCCGCCGATTTCAACACCGAGTCGTACGCACACATCGCGGAGAACGACTTCCGGCTCGTCAGCGCGGCTCCCCTGTCAACCTTCTCGATCGACGTGGACCGGGCTTCGTATTCGAACGTCCGCCGCTTCATCCAGTCGGGCACCCGGCCGCCCATCGACGCGGTCCGGATCGAAGAGATGATCAACTACTTCCCCTACGATTGGGGCCGAGTCAGAGGCGATCATCCGTTCGCCGTCACCACGGAGGTGTGGGAAGCGCCGTGGAATCGTGAGCACCGGCTGGTCAGGATCGGGCTGCACGCCGAGTCGATCGATGTCGACGACCTGCCGCCCGGCAACCTGGTCTTCCTGCTGGACGTGTCCGGGTCGATGCGGCCCGCCGACAAGCTGCCGCTCCTGAAGAGCGCCTTTGCCCTGCTCGTCGACCAGCTGCGGGCGGAGGACCGGGTCGCGATCGTCGTTTACGCGGGGGCGGCCGGGCTGGTGCTCGAGTCGACCCCGGGCGACCGCAAGGGAAAGATCCTGGCCGCGCTCAACGACCTGGAGGCCGGCGGCAGCACCGCGGGCGGCCAGGGTCTGCGGCTGGCGTACGACGTGGCGCGCGAGCACTACATCGACGGGGGCAACAACCGGATCATCCTCGCGACCGACGGCGACTTCAACGTGGGCCCGTCGAGCGATGCCGAGATGGTCCGCCTGATCGAGCAGGAGCGCGAGGGCGGCACCTTCCTGACCGTGCTGGGCTTCGGTACCGGGAACCTGAAGGATTCGAAGATGGAGCAGATCGCCGACCACGGGAACGGCAGCTTCCACTACGTCGACGGCCTGCTCGAGGCGCGCAAGGTGCTGGTGGAGGAGATGGGGGGCACGCTGCTCACCCTGGCGAAGGACGTGAAGCTGCAGGTCGAGTTCAACCCGGCGCGGGCCGAGGGATACCGGCTGATCGGGTACGAGAATCGCCTGCTGGCGGACGAGGATTTCAACGACGACACGAAGGACGCGGGGGAGTTGGGCGCCGGGCACACGGTCACCGCGCTGTACGAGGTGGTGCCCGCGGGAGCCGCGGTGCCGCGCGGGGAGGTGGACGCCCTGCGCTACCGGCCGCAGCCGGACGACTCGCCGCCGAGCGACTTCGACGACGAGCTGATGTTCGTGAAGGTGCGCTACAAGGACCCCGACGGCGCGCGCAGCAGGCTGCTGGAGCTTGCGGTAGCGGATCGCACGCGGTCGCCGTCGACGGACTTCCGGTTCGCGGCCGCGGTGGCGGGGTTCGGCATGCTGCTGCGCGACTCGGAGCATGCGGGCGACCTGGCGCTCGACGACGTGGTGAGGCTCGCCGAAACGGGCAAGAGCGACGACCCGCGCGGCTACCGCGGCCAGTTCATCCAGCTGGTCGAAGCGACTCGGGATCTCAGGTTGCTGGACCGGGCGGCGGAAGATCGGGAGCGGTGGCGCCGCTGGCGTTAGCGGGCCGGGTACGCGTCGATGCGGGTCACCAGAGCCTGTTCACTCCGTACTGATCGAACACCTCGTCCCGTGAGATGAGCACCAGGCCGCCCGTGGCCGCCTGAGCCATCAGCATTCGGTCGAACGGGTCACGATGGGGACCCGGCAGACGCCCCGCCAACGACGCGTCCTGCACGCCGATCGGCAGCTGCCGTTTTCCCCGCGGACTATAGGGCACGAGACGCGCGACGGGCCTGTGCGCGAGGTCCCCGCTACCCCTCCGCCGCCCAGGCCGCCAGCACCTCCGCCTCCTTCTCCGCCGGCAACCCGGCCCCGGGCTCCGCGCGCCGCTCCTCGGGCAGCGAGTTCCACCACTCCACCGTCTCGCGCGCCGTGTCGCCGATCGGGCGGAAGGTGAGGCCGGCCTGCACCGCCGCGGCGACCGACACCTGGTTCATGCCGATGGTCTCGCCCTCGGGCGGCACCCAGTTGGGCAAGTGGCCCCAGGGGCGGACATCGTGCTCGGTCAGGAAATCCGTCGGGACCCAGGTGAAGGTGGCATCCGAGCCGAGCGCCGCGCGGATCTCCTCCAGCATGTCACCGAAGCGTTGCATCTCGCCGGTCGCGTTGTAGGTGCCCGCGTTGCCGGGCGTCTCGACCAGCCGCACGATCCACTCCGACAGGTCGCGGGCGTCGATGTACTGCACCGGGTCGGTGGGCGAGTTGGGCGCCAGGACTTCGCCGCCGCGCGCGACGCGCACGGGCCAGTAGGTCCAGCGGTCCGTGTTGTCGCCGGCGCCGATGATCAGGCCGGGGCGCACGTTGATCGCGCCGTCCCCGAAGACTTCGGTGTTGATCGCCTCGCAGCGGGCCTTCATCGGGCCGTATTCGCTCATGTCCTCTACGTCCGGCGACGAGAGCTGTCCGGCCGGGTAGCCTTCGTCGATGCCGACGGCGGCGAAGTCGGCGTAGGCCGAGATCGAGGACACGAACAGGTAGCGGTCGGCGTTGCCGCGCAGCAGGTCGGTGGTCATGGCGACCCAGCGCGGGATGGAGGCCGAGTTGTCGATCACCGCGTCCCACTGGCGGCCCTCGAGCGCGCTCAGGTCGTTGTCGCGGTCGCCGATCAGGTGCTCGACGCGCTCGAAGTAGTCGTGGAAGAAGGGCGGCTCGGTGCGGCCCCGAGTGAAGATCGAGACTTCGTGGCCCCGGTCGAGTGCGTACTTGACCTGGTACGGTCCGATGAAGCGGGTGCCGCCGAGGATCAGGATGCGCTGGGGGCCGGGCCCGTCGGCGCCGCCCTCACCCGCGGGTGCGCAGGCCAGGGGGCCGAATGCGCCGAGGACGCCCAGCGCCCCGCCTGCCCGCACCGAACTCCATACAAAGTCGCGCCGTGTCTGGTTCCGAATCTTCATGGCTTCCTCTTTCCCCAATTGTGCCCGTGGACGTCTTCGGTTTCGCTCTCGGGAACAGCTGTTGTGCCAGACCATCGTACTTCCTGCGAAAGCCCTCGCGCCACTACTCCGGCGTCCGCGGCTACGGCGCCAGGAGTCGGCGAGCGGCGGACCACTTGCCCCGCCTGCCCCCGCGCCATACTAGTGTCTCTGTGGATCCCTGGCTCCGTCGTGCCGCCGGGATCGGTGGCACAAGCGGGCCGCCGACCCCTGGCTGGAGGTCACGATGGTGGATGTTGATCGCAAGACCTTTCTCGCAAGCCTTCCCGCTGGAGCTCTCGCCGCCATGTCGCACGAAGACAAGGCCGAGGAACTCGAGCACTACATGGAAGAGAAGCTGGATGACCTGATCGCCGCGCGGCGGGCGGGAGCGGACGGGGAGGCCGGCTCCATCATCACCCTTGACGAACTCGAGGAGCAGGAGGCCCGGTCCCCGCGGGGCACCGGGAATCTGTTCCGGCCCCGCGAGGACGAATTCCCGCCGATGCCCGACAAGCCGACGGTGCTCGATTTCTTCAAGCTGCGTTTCGCGCCGGCGAATCACGTCCTGCAGAGCGCCACGCACGCGCTGCGGACGGGGCAGCCCGAGCGGACCGTCTTCGCCTGCCTGATGCACGACGTGGTCCTCAACCTGATCAAGGTGGACCACGGCTGGTGGGGCGCCCAGCTGGTCGAGCCGTACGTGGACGAGCGCATCTCGTGGGGCATCCGCTACCACGCGCCGCTGCGGTTCTACCCGGATGAGGAGTACGGATACGAGTATCCCGAGATGTACAACCGCATCTTCGGGCACGACTACGTGCCGGAGCCCTACATCAAGGACGCGTACGAGTACGCGCGGAACCACCGCTGGTACGGAGAAGCGCGGCTGATCACGGTGAACGACACCTACGCGTTCCAGGACGATATGGACGTCGACATCAACGAGTTCACCGACATCATCGGGCGCCAGTTCAAGCAGCCGAAGGAAGGGCTGGGGTACGACAACAGCCCGGTGGCGCACATGTGGCGGACGATCGCATTCCCGAACAGGCCGCTGTAGGGAGGAACTGCCCGGCGTGGCGGCCGGGTTCGGTCGAAGGCTCAGGCAGGATGGCAGGGTTCTGGTCAGGTGGCGGACTCGATGCGCCGCGATCTCAGGGAAGAGCTTGATTTCGTCACGGTGTTGGATCAGGCCCTCAGGGGCGTCCGTGCGATCGTCGACATGCCGGATCGCCGGGCGTCGCTCCTGGTACGGCTGTGCATGCAGAACGGCGGACGGCTCGGCGCGTGGGAGCGCCCTCGGTTTGCAGAGTTGACTGATGAAGAGGTGACTGCGATGGAAGGCGCGGTGCGGCGCGCGATGTCCGCCGCGCCGCCAGAGCGTTGACCGGGGCCGTCGGCGACTCGTCGATGGAGATTCCCATTCCGTTGCGTGCCGCCCTTCCCCGCCTCAATCTTACCCTGCCGTGTCCGCGCGATCACGGTCACTACGCACCCCGCAGTAACGCGAACCGCAGAAGGAAACGCATGCGATGAAGACACTCAGCATCATTCGGCCAGCCACGCTGCTCCTGGCGATGGCGGCCCTCGCCACCACCCGAGCCGCTGCGCAGGACGTCGCGCGGGTCGAGGTCTCACCCGCCACTCTCTCCCTCGCGGTCGGCGAGACGGCCACCGTTTCGGCCACCGCCTACGACGCCGCCGGCAACGTCGTCGACATCCCCTTCCTCTACTTCTCGCGGGACGGGCGGGGCAGCCTGGCGGTGAATCGCGCGACCGGCGAGATCGAGGCCCACAAGGGCGGCGAGTTCGAGGTCCTGGCGCGTGCCCTGGGCCCCGGCCGGATCAGCGGCGCGATGACCGTCACGGTCGCTTTCCCGCCCCTCGACCGCATCGAGATTTCGGAGGACGGCGGGCGCTACTACGTCGGCGTGACGAGGCGCCACAAAGCCGCCGTGATCGACCAGGCCGACGACACGCGCGACGTGCCGGTCACCTGGAGCAGCTCCGACGAGTCCGTCGCGACCGTCGACCGTTTCGGCGTCTTTTCTGCCCGCGCACCCGGCGAAGTGACGCTTTCCGCCTCCGCGGAGGGCGTTGTCGGCCAAATTCGCTATGAAGTGGCGGACAACCCGGTCACTTCGATGGCCGTCGAGGCCAGCCAGACCCGCGGCCGGACCGGCGACGTCATCCACTTCACCCCCACTGCGTCGGGCCCGGGCGGCGCCGTCGACGACATCCCGGTCACCTTCGGCCTGATGTCCGATCCCGACGTGATCGCCACCGCGGACTTCCCGCCGGCCGAGGTCGACGACCAGGGCCGTTTCGTGGCCTACAAGCCGGGCGTCTACACCGTCACCGCGAGCGTGCCGGGGCAGACCGCGCACTCGACAGTCGAGATCCTGCCGCGCCATGTCGCCGAAGAGGTGGAGCTGATCGGCCATGCGCCGGTGCGCAACGTCTCCACGTCCGATCTCTGGGTGTGGGAGGGCGTCGATGGCCGCGACTACGCGATCACGGGCACGCACAGCGGCCATGGCAGCACGTACTGGTGGGATGTGACCGACCCCGCGAGCCCGGTGTTGACCGATTCGCTCATCGTCGATGCCCGCACGACCAACGACGTCAAGGTCTCCGAGGACGGCGAACTCTGCGTGATTTCGCGCGAGGGCGCGTCCAACCGGCGCAACGGGATCGTGATCGTGGACTGCACCGATCCCCGCAACATCGAGATCATCTCGACCTACGACGACGAGCTCACCGGGGGCGTGCACAACCTCTTCATCTACGACGACCACGTCTACGCGGTGAACAACGGGATCCGCTTCGACGTGATCAACATCGCCGACCCGGCCAACCCGCACCGCGTGGGCCGCTTCGAGCTCGACACGCCCGGCCACGCCATCCACGACATCTGGATCGTCGACGGCATCGCCTACACGTCGAACTGGAACGACGGCGTTGCCGTGATCGACGTGGGCGGCGGCGACCGCGGCGGCAGCCCGGAGAACCCGGTGGAGATCGCGCGCTTCCGCGACATCGGCGGCGCCACGCACGCGGCGTTCCCGTACCGCAGCCCGACGGGCAAGTTCTACATCTTCATGGGCGACGAGATCGGGGCGCCGGCTTTCGACGGGCAGGAGGACGGACGTACCCCCGAGTTCATGAGCGGCTACATCCACGTGGTCGACTTCACCGACCCCGAGAATCCGGAAGAGGTGGCCCGCTACGAGATCCCCGAAGCCGGTTCGCACAACATGTGGATCGACGACGACCGACTCTACGCGGGGTTCTATCAGGGCGGGCTGCGGGTGCTCGACATCTCGGGCGAGCTGAAGGGCAACCTGTACCACCAGGGCCGCGAGATCGCGGTGTACAAGTCCTACGATCCCGACGGCGTGGTGGCGAACGCGCCCTTCACCTGGGGACCGCAGATCCACAAGGGCAACCTCTTCTTCTCCGAGTATTTCTCGGGGATGTGGACTGTGAAACTGCAGCCGCGGCGGACGCTGATTCCGTGAGGACCCGGCTCGCGCTCCTCGCCGCCGCCCTCGCCTGCATTGCGCCGGGCGGCGAGGCGACCGCCCAATCCTACTGGGTCTACGTCGCCGCCGAGTCCGAGGACGAGGTCGCGCTGCTGCGCTACGACGCCGGCGGCGACCTGGTCGTCGAGAAGACGATCACCACCGGGTGGCTCGCGGCCGAGATCGAGGCGCCGCACGGCCTCGCCATGGATCCCGGGGGCGAGTACTGGTACCTCACCCTGGGCCACGGCTTCCCCAACGGCCGCCTCGTCAAGTACGAGACCGGGTCGGACACGATCGTGGGCGTCGCCGATCTCGGCCTCTTCCCCGCCACAATCGCCGTCCCGCCGCACGGCGCCCTCGCACTCGCCGTCAACGCGAACTTCCACGGCGACCACGTCCCCTCGACCGTCACCATCGTCGACCTCGAGTCCATGTACCCCATCGCCGACGTGGTCACCTGCACCATGCCGCACGGCTCCCGCTTCAACGCCGACGGCACGATGCACTACTCGGCGTGCATGATGGACAACCAGCTCGTCGAGATCGACGGCGCCACCCTCGCTGTCACCCGGCGCCTCGACCTCATCGCCAACGAGCCCGCGCACGCCCCGATGGACGGGCACATGGCCATGCCCCCGCCCGCCGGCGCCAACTGCTCGCCCACCTGGACCACGCCCCACCCGGACGGCAACCGCGTCTTCATCCCCTGCAACCGCGGTGACGTGATCCTCGAAGTCGACCTGGCGACATGGCACGTCACCCGCCGCATCGAGGCCCCGGGCGCCCCCTACAACCTTGACCTCACGCCCGACGGTTCGACCCTCCTCGCCACCCTCAAGGGCAGCGCCAAGCTGGGCATCTGGGACGTCGAGACGGGCGAACCGCTCCACCTCATCGACTCGCTCATCCCCGTCACGCACGGCGTCGTCGTCACCCCCGACGGCCGCTACGCCATCGTCACCGTCGAAGGCATCGGCGGGGATCCGGGCACCGTGGAAGTCATCGACATCGCGTCGGGCACCCGCGTCGCATCCGCCGAAATCGGCAAACAGGCCGGAGGAATCGCACTATGGAAGATGGAAGGATGAACAAGCGCGCCGTCGTCGTTGCAGCGGCCCTCGTCGCAAGCGCCTGCCAGCCAGCTCCCCCGGAGACAGCCGGGAACGAACCCGGCTGGCTCTGGTCCGACGAGCGGGTCATGGAGACCGTCAACGCGGTGCGCGCGGGCCGCAGCCTCCAGCCCGAGTCGTGGCCGGGTGGCGCGCGCGTGGCCGTGCTTCTGTCCTTCGACGTCGACAACGAGACCGTCCTCGGCCTCCGCTACGGCGACGCCACCGTCGGCTCCCTGTCGCAGGGACAGTACGGCGCGCGCGTCGCCCTGCCGCGCATCGTCGACCTGCTCGACCGCGAAGGCATTCCGGCGTCTTTCTTCGTACCCGCCGTCAGCCTGATCCTGAACCCCCACCAGATCGACGTAATCCAGGCCGCCGGCCACCACGAATTCGCCATCCACGGCTGGATTCACGAACTCAACTCCAGCCTCGACGCCGAAACCGAGCGCGCGCTGCTGGAGCGCGCCGTCGACTACATGACCGAGGTCACCGGCACCCGTCCCCTCGGCTACCGCGCCCCGTCGTGGAACTTCAGTCCGAACACCCTGGACATCATCCGTGAGATGGGCTTCCTCTACGACTCGTCCCTCATGGCCGACGACCGTCCCTACGAGATCAACGCCCACGGCGAGCCCACCGGAATGGTCGAACTGCCCGTCGAGTGGATCATGGACGACGCGCCGGTCTTCAATCCGCGCGGCGCCAGCTACTCGCACCCGCGCGACGTGCTCCAGGTCTGGAAGGACGACTTCGACGGCGCCTACGAGGAGGGCACCATGTTCCTGCTCACGATGCACCCGCACGTGATCGGCCACCGGTCGCGGATCGTCGTGCTGGAGGAGCTTATCGACTACATCCAGGGGCACGACGACGTGTGGTTCGCGACGCACCTCGAAGCGGCGCAGTATGTGAAGGAGCAGGCGGGATTGTGATCAGCGAACGACGCGAACGCGCCCGGGCCGGCATGAAGCCTTCCGAGGCATTCCGGCGGTACTTCGGCCCTGAGCATGGGACCGAGTTGCCTCCGCGCGGGCAATACGGTTACAAGCCGGTCGATTTCCGCTGATTACTCCCCCGCGCCGTGCTCCCGGTACCAGGCCAGGTGGCGGCCGATCGGGATTCCCAGCAGCGGTCGCTGCACGACCATCCCCGCGTCGGTGAGCCCGGAGGCGAGGCCGAAGTCGACGTAGTCCATGCCGGCGTGGATTTCGACGATCATCCCGTCGATCGACGAATACCGCGTCGCGAGGGTGTCCACGATCTGCTGCGACCATGCGCGGCGGCCCGCGGCCGGGAGGTCGCCGAGCGAAACGTCGTACCAGGCAATTCGCGTCTCCGGGTTGACCAGCCCGTATTTGGCACTCAGGATGTACCACGGTACGCCGGACTGCTCGGCGTATCTCCTACGACATCTCCATAGTGCGGAGACATAGAGATTCTTCGCCGCAACCCGGCTCGCCCACTCCAGTTTGCCCTTGACAGACCCGATGAGCATCAAGTCCGGTGTGACCGTCCCATCCCCAGGGCCAGCCTGCTTTTCCGTCGCTCTACCCTCGCGAAGTTCCTGCATCGGGTATGGCTCCGTTGACCGGTTGCAGTCATTTCTGGCGCCAAATTATCATGGTACGGTCGCCGCGGCCAGTTGTACAGGGTGAGTACTTCGCGTCCCCGGGAGGACCGATGAGGATTTCGAGCGGCATTCCAATGACGAGATGGCTGGTAGCGGCCGTGGGTGCTGCGATTGCTGGATCGCCGGCTTCCGCTTACGGGGCCTCGTCTGTTGCGGCCCCGCCGCGTGGGCTTCAGGATCCCCCTCCGGCGGTCACGGGCGCGGACCGGACCGCGCCCGCCTCCTCTCCCTGCGACGATTCCCCACTCCCGCCCGGCGCAACCTTGACGCCCAGCCGCGACCTGTACTGCATCTTCCTCACTGCGCGGCCCGGCCTGGAGCGCATGTCCGGGCGGCTCGAGCTTCGCACGCCCCACACCCCGTTCGGGGTCGCCGTCAATCCCGCCGGCAACCACCTCTACGAGGGAATCCTCACGCTGGAAGGCCTCCCCGACCCCGCCGCGCTCGGCGACTACAACCACATCGTCGCGTGGCTCGCCACACCGCTCTTCGACGAGATCAGGAGCCTGGGGCCGGTAGACAACGGGACGCGCAGCATCGGCGAGATCAGCCTGAACAAGTTCATGATCCTGATCACGGCGGAGTCCCGGGCCGACGCGCCCGAGTGGGAGGGACGGCTGCTCCTCCGCGCGACCTCGCCCAGCGCGCGGATGTCGCCGCCCGACATGCAGGAGTTCCTGCTGGGGGCGACCGGGGTGGGCAGACGGCGCGGGGCCATGGGGGGCATGGCGGCGGACGATTCGGCCGGTGCGGTGGCGATGGCCGACTCGGGGGGCGCCATGGTGATGGGCGGCCACGGGCACGGAGGCGGGGCGGGCGGCGATGGCTGGCCGCGCCCCCCGATGATGCCGGGGCTCACCATGTTCCCCGCCCTCATGGCACTCGACCCGCCCGGCGCGAGCCCCTTCCTGCCCGGCGCGGACATCGACCCCGCGACCCTGCCGCTGGCCCGCCCGCGCGATGTGGTCCGGCTCGCCGACGGCGACGAGATCGACCTGGAGGCGGGGCTGGTGCGGCGGCGGATTCACAGCCGCGACCATGTCATGTACGGCTTCAACGGCCAGTACCCGGGTCCCCTCCTCCACGTCCCCGAAGCGGCCACGGTTACCGTCAACTTCACGAATTCGATCGCCTGGCCGACGACCATCCACTGGCACGGCCTGCGCCTCGACAACGCGTCCGACGGCGTGCCGGACATCACCCAGGACCCGGTCGAGCCCGGCGAGACCTTCCGCTACACCGTCCACTTCAAGGACCCGGGCGTGTACTGGTACCACCCGCACCACCGGGAGGACATCCTCAAGGACCTCGGGCTGTACGGAAACATGCTCGTCGAGCCGCGCCAGCCCGACTACTACGCGCCCGCCGACCGGGAAGAGTTCCTGATGCTGGACGACTTCCTGATGTCCGGCGACGAGGCCATGCCCTTCGGCCTGGAACGCACGAGCCACGCGTTCATGGGACGGTTCGGGAACCTGATGCTCGTAAACGGGGAGCCGGACTACGAACTCGACGTGACCGCGGGCGAGGTCGTGCGGCTGTACCTCACGAACGTGTCGAACACGCGGACCTTCAACCTGTCGTTCGCGAGCGAGGCGCAGGGGGGCGCCCGGCCCGCCGCCGCCCCGCGCATCAAGGTGATCGGCACCGACATCGGCGCCTTCGAGCGCGAGGAGTGGGTGGAGAGCATCGTCGTGAGCCCTGCCGAGCGCTACATCGTGCATGTGCGCTTCGACGAGCCGGGCACCTTCGCGCTCGTCAACCGCGTGCAGGGGATCGACCACCTGGGCGGCGCGTTCTTTACTGAGATGGACCCGATGGGGACGGTGCGGGTGGCGGCACCGGAGCAGGGCGATGCCGCGCCGCCGCCGGACGGCGACGCCTCCGCCGCCTTCGACACCCTCCGCACCAACCTTCACGCCACGCGCGAAATCGCCCTCTTCCGCGAGTACTTCGACGACCCGGTCGACCACGAGCTCACCTTCACCCTCGAGGCGGACGGCATCCCCTTCATCGTGGAGCGCCTGATGCAGTTCGATTCGGCGTACTTCCATCCCGTCGAATGGAGCGGCACGATGCCGATGATGAACTGGAATTCGTCGTCGGCGGAGGTGCAGTGGATCGTGCGCGATCCGGCCACCGGCGCCGAGAACATGGACATCGCGTGGGACTTCGAGGTGGGCGATGTGGTGAAGATCCGGCTGCACAACGAGCGGCGGTCCTTCCACGCGATGCAGCACCCCTTCCACATCCACGGGCAGCGCTTCCTGGTGCTCGCGCGCAACGGCGTGCCGACCGAGAACCTCGCCTGGAAGGACACGGTGCTGCTCCCCACCGGGACGACCACGGACATCCTCCTCGAAATCACGAATCCGGGCCGCTGGATGGCCCACTGCCACATCTCCGAGCACCTCGAGGCGGGGATGCGGATGCTGTTCACGGTGAATCCGTGACCGCTCCCTGGCACGAAGCCCACCGCAAGGCGGTCGACGGCGGCGAGTCCTCCTACATCGACTCGGAGACCGGCTTCCACGTCTTCACGGAGCTCGGGTTGCGGCGCCGCGGCACCTGCTGCGGCAGCGGCTGCCGTCACTGCCCCTTCCAGCACGAGTCGATGACGCTTCCGGACCGGGCGGCCCGCGGCCAGCAACCCGCCTGGCTGACCGAGGCGCGAGCGCCCGGCGAGCCCGTGGACCTGCTTTTCTGGAGCGGCGGCAAGGACAGCTTCCTCACCTGGCGGGCGCTTCGCCGCGAGGCGCTCCGCCCCACCGTGCTCCTCACCACCTTCGACGCCGGCACCCGCACGGTCGCGCACCAGGAGATCCGGATCGACGCGGTGATCCGGCAGGCCGAAGACCTGGCCCAGCCGCTTCTCGGCGTCCCGCTGCACCCCGGCCACGCCTACCCGGCCCGCATCCGCGAAGCGTGCGAACTGGTGCCGCGCATCGCCAGATTCGTCTTCGGCGACCTGCACCTGCTGCACATCCGCGAGTGGCGCAGCGTCGCGTTCAAGGAGCTGGCGGCCGACCGCGGGGCGGCGCTGCACTTCCCGCTGTGGGGTGTTCCCTACCGGGCGCTGATCGACGACCTCGAGGCGAGCGGCGCCTCCTGCGAGGTGTCCGCGGTGACCGAGGCGGCCGAGAGCGTGGTGCGCGTCGGCGACCGGTTCGACCGCGCGATGATGGCGAGTCTGCCGGAAGGCATCGACCCGTTCGGCGAGAACGGCGAGTTCCATACGCTGGTGAAGGTCCGGGAGCGGAGGTAGCGTGCCGGGCATGCGCGCGCGCCCGGCGCAGGCACCGCGCGAGGGCCGGTCCTGCCGGCCGGTTTTCCGACTGGCGCTCAGGCCCTTCACGGCGCACAATGCAGAGTTGAAGAGACAGGGTCCGCCTCCTTCGCGCGGGCCCGATCGCGGCACCCCCGGCTGGAGACCGAATCCCATGCAAGAGCTGAAGCACGGCGCCGCACTCGCGGCCGCCATCCTGATGCCCATCGCGCTGGTCGCGACGGCGCTTCCCGCCCACGCCCAGCAACCCGCCCCCGGCTCCGAGGCCGCCGCGTACGTCGCGGTCGACGCCGGCACCGTGGCGCTCACCGGCGTGACCCTCCTCGACGGCACCGGCACCCCCGCCAGGCGCGGCCAGACGGTCGTCATCGAGGGCACCCGCATTGCCGCCGTCGGGGCCGCAGGCACCGTGGCGATCCCCGACGGGGCCGAGGTGCTGGATCTGAGTGGCCACACGGTCATGCCGGGGATGGTCGGCCTTCACAACCACCTCTTCTACATGGCCGCGGGCGGGCGCATGCACCCGATGAGCTACACGGGGCAGCGGCTCTACCTGGGGTCGGGGGTCACGACCATTCGCACGACGGGGAGCCTCGCGACGTACGCCGAGCTGAACCTGAAGGACGAGATCGAGCGGGGGCTGCAGCCGGGGCCGCGAATTCACATCACCGCGCCGTACATGACCGGCTCCGAGAGCCTGAACATCATGACGCGGTTCCGGAGCCCCGAGCAGGCGCGGCGTTTCGTGCGCTACTGGGCGGCGGAGGGCGCGACCTGGCTGAAGGCCTATACCACGATCAGCGGCGAGGATCTGGCCGCGGCGATCGACGAGGCGCACCGGCAGGGGCTGAAGGTGACCGGCCACCTGTGTTCGATCAGCTTCACCGAGGCGGTCGAGCTGGGGATCGACAACATCGAGCACGGGCTGGGGACGAACAGCGACTATGTGCCTGGGAAGATCGAGGACGAGTGTCCGCCGGACCTGTGGGACGCGGCGGAGGCGGTGGACGTGGAGGGGCCCGAAGTGGCCGCGACCTTCGATGCGATGATCGAGAACGACGTGGCGATGACCTCGACGCTGGCGGTGTACGAACTCTTCGTGCAGGGGCGGCCGACACGCGACGCGCGCACGCTCGCCGCAATGGCGCCCTCGGTGCGCGAGGACTACCTGGCCGCGAAAGCCGAGATCGACGAGATCGGGCGTCCGCCGGAGGGCTTCCTGAACGCGATGGCGTACGAGAAGAAGTTCCATGACCGCGGTGGGGTGCTGGCGGCCGGGGTGGATCCGACGGGCAACGGCGGCGCGCTCGCGGGGTACGGCGATCAGCGCAACTACGAGCTGTTCATCGAAGCGGGCTTCAGTCCGGAGGACGCGGTGCAGGTGCTGAGCGCGAACGGGGCGCGGGTGCTGGAGGTGTTCGACGATCTGGGGACGGTCGAGGCCGGGAAGATCGCGGACCTTGTTGTGATGCAGGGCGACCTGACCGCCGATCCGTCGGTGATCCGCGACGTGACCATCGTCTTCAAGGACGGGATCGGGTACGATTCGCCGGCCATGCTTGCGGACGTGGAGGGGCGGGTGGGGATAAACTAGTGTCCCGCGGCTGTCTGGCTGACGCGGCTGGGCGCGCACGAACGAAAAGGAGCGAAGACCGAATGACTACGAGGAATACTGGCCGAATCGGCGTGGGCGCGTGGGCGCTCGGGGTGAGTGCACTTCTGGCCGCGGGGGCGGGAGACCTTGCCGCCCAGCGTCCCGAGGCGGGGTCGGCGGCGGCGGGCTACGCGGTGGTGGACGCCGACGCGGTCGCGCTGACCGGCGTTACGCTGATCGATGGGAGCGGCGGGCCCGCGCAGCGCGGCCGGACGGTGGTGATCGAGGGCGACCGGATCGTGGCGGTGGGGGCGGACGGCGAGGTCGAGATACCGGGCGGCGCCGAGGTGATGGACCTGACGGGCCACACGGTCATTCCGGGGATGATCGGGCTGCACAACCACCTCTTCTACACGGCGGCGGGGGGGCGCTCCGCGCAGCTCACCTTCAGTGCGCCGAGGCTGTACCTGGGGAGCGGGGTCACCACCGTGCGCACCACGGGGAGTCGGCAGCCGTACGCCGAGCTCAACCTGCGCGCCGAGATCGAGGCCGGGAGGACGCCGGGGCCGCGCATCCATATCACGGCGCCGTACGTAACGGCGGGAGGCGGGATCTCCGGGATGACGATGCTGGAGTCGCCGGAGCAGGCGCGGCGGTTCGTGCGCTACTGGGCGGCCGAGGGCGCGACGTGGCTGAAGGCGTACACGAATATCCGCACCGAGGAGCTGAGCGCCGCGATCGACGAGGCGCACCAGCAGGGGATCAAGGTGACGGGGCACCTGTGCTCTATCAGCTTCACCGAGGCGGTCGCGCTCGGGATCGACAACATCGAGCACGGGCTCGCGACCAACAGCGACTACTCCGAGGGGCGCGGGAGGGACGAGTGTCCGCAGAACCTCTGGGACGACGCGACTTCCGTGGACGTCGAGGGACCCGAGGCGCAGGCGACCTTCCAGGCAATGATCGACGCGGGCGTGGCGATGACGTCGACGCTGGCGGTCTACGAGCTCTTCATCCAGGGGCGGCCGACGCGCGACCAGCGCTCGCTCGACGCGATGAGCCCGGCGGTCCGCGAGGACTACCTGGCGGCGAAGGCGCAGATCGACGAGATCGGGCGCGACCCGGAGGAGTTCCGCAACGCGATGGCCTACGAGAAGGCGTTCTACGATGCGGGCGGCATTCTGGCGTCGGGCGTAGACCCGACCGGGAACGGCGGCGCGCTCCCCGGCTACGGCGACCAGCGCAACTACGAGCTGCTGTCGGAGGCGGGGTTTGCGCCCGAGGAGGTGGTGGAAGTGCTGAGCGCCAACGGCGCGAGGGTACTGGACGTGTTCGACGACCTGGGGACCGTCGAGGCCGGCAAGATCGCGGACCTGGTGGTGATGAGCGGCGACCTGACCGCGGACCCGGCGGTGATCCGCAACGTGACGATCGTGTTCAAGGACGGCGTCGGGTATGATTCGCCGACCATGCTGGCGGACGTTCGGGGGCGAGTGGGAATTAGCTGACGACACTCAAGGCACATCTGGTGTCATGGCTGATTTACATCATGTAGAGTGTAGATGACATTTCTTGCCTGAGCTGAACACCCCCGGGCGCGCAGCCGGCGCCTTGGCTCTTTTTGCCGCGGCCGTCCTCGCCACCTGCGACGACCCCCAGCCCCCCGGGCCGTGCGGCACGGTCCCCGAACAGACGATCCACGTCGGCGAGTCTGTCACGGTGAACGTCTGCTTCAGCGACCCCAATGAAGAAGACCTGCTGACCTTCGCCACGACCTCATCAAACCCCGGAGTGGCCACCGTAGGAGGCACGAGCAGCGCGGTGACGGTCACGGCGATTTCGCCCGGCACCGCGTTGGTGACTGTGACCGCGACCGATCCGGGAGGGCTCAAGGCGCAGCAGAGCTTCCGGGTGGTGGTGCCGAACCGCCCGCCCGCGATTGTCGGCACCATCGGCAACCGGGAACTCTTCGTGGGCGACATTGCAACCCTCGACGTCTCCGCCTATTTCAGCGAACCCGACGGGCAGACGCTGACATACGGCGCGGCCTCGGGGAACCCGAGCCGGCTCACGGCCTCGGCACAGGGCACGGTCGTTGTGCTCACAGCCATCGCCAAAGGCAACGTAACTGTCACGGTGACCGCCACCGACCCCGGCGGCCTCATGGCCCTGCAGTCCTTCCAGGTCACCATTCCGAATCGCGCCCCCGTTGCGATGGACTCCGTCCCGGCACGCACCATCGAGGTCGATCAGGCCGACACCCTCGACATGTCCCCCTTCTTCGCCGATCCCGACGGGGACACGCTGTCCTACACGGTCGCCGTATCCGACAACCGCCGACTCGCTGCGTCCGTTGTCGGCAACACGATCATCCTGGCCGCGCTGGCAAAGGGCGAGACCGTTGTTGTCATCACCGCAACCGACAACGAGGGGCTCTCGGCAACTCACACCTTTCCCGTAACCGTTCCGAATCGGCCACCTGTCGTAACGGACTCCATTCCGGCCCGGACCGTCTACACACACGAGGCCGACACCCTGGAGCTGGCGCGGTTCTTCGTCGATCCCGACGGCGATCCGCTCAGGTGGAGCGCCGAGACCTCGGACGATGGCGCAGTTGCGGCGGTGGTCTCGAGGGTGCGCGGTACGCTCAGGATAGCGGGCATCATGCCTGGAGACGCCGAGGTGTCTGTCACCGCGAGCGACAGCGAAGGGCTCGAGGCGCGGCAGAGCTTCCGGGTGGTGGTGCCGAATCGGCCCCCGGCCGCGGTGGGCACCATTGCGGACCGGGAACTGATGGTGGGCGAAACCGCCGTATTCGACGTCGCAGTCCATTTCGGCGAACCCGACGGACAGCCGTTGACCTACGCCGCGACCTCGGCCGATTCGACCCGCCTGACAGCCTCGGTGCAGGGCACAACGGCTACGCTCGTCGCCATCGCCAGGGGTAGCGTGACGGCCACGTTGACCGCGACCGACCCCGGAGGCCTCACCGCCACGCACAGATTCCAGGTCGTCATCCCGAATCGCCCCCCGGTCGCGCTCGACGCGATCCCGGATCGCACGATCGAGGTCGATCAGGCCGACACACTGGACGTGCACCCCTTCTTCGCCGATCCGGACGGCGACACGCTCGCGTACACAGTGGCGGCATCCGACAGCATCCGGCTCGCCGCATCCGTCGTCGGCAGCACCGTGACCATGATCGCGCTCGCGAAGGGCGAGACCGTCGTCGCCGTCACCGCGACCGACAGCGAAGGGGCGTCCGCCGTTCAAACGTTCCGGGTGACCGTACCCAACCGGCCGCCAACGGCGGGAGAGACAATCCAGCCGCAAACGCTTTTCAGGAACTAGGCCGACACGCGGAGGCTGCTGCCGCACTTCACCGATCCCGACGGCGACCCGCTCACCTTCAGTGCCACCGTCACGGACAGCTCCGTCGTCACCGTGACCGTCTCACGGGCGGGGGGCACCCTTACCGTAACGGCCGTCTCCCAGGGAGCAGCGGAAGTCACGGCCACCGCAACCGACGACGAAGGGTTGAGTGCGCAACAGACCTTCGTTGTAACCGTCCCCAACCGCGCCCCTTCGGCCACCGGCCCCATCTCCGCGCAATCACTCTTCAAGCGCGATTCGGTCCGGTTCGACCTCACGCCGCGCTTCACCGATCCCGACGGCGACCCGCTCACCTACACCGCCGCAACCACCGACGCCAGCGTAGCCACCGCAGGGATCGAGGGCACCAGGCTGACGATCCGGACCATGGCGGCGGGCGAGGCCGCGATCACCGTCACCGCCACCGACCCCGGCGGAATGCAGGCCCAACAGAGCTTCCTGGTCACCGTTGAGAACCGCCCACCTGCCGTCATCGACCCAATTCCCGACCAGACGCTCCATGAGCGCACTTCGGCAACCCTCGGTATGTCCCCCCATTTCGAGGACGCCGACGGCGACCCGCTCACCTACACCGCTTCCACCTCGAACAACAGGGTGGCCACGGTCACAGTGTCACGATCCTTCCTCACGGTCAGAGGCGTCCTCCCGGGCGAGGCCGAAATCACGGTCACCGCCACCGATCCCGATGGCGCGTCGGCATCCCACACCTTCGCGGTGACCGTCGAGCGCCCGATCATGAACTTCGACATCGGCGTCGGGTTCGCCTCCAGCGTGACCGCGTCGCAGGAAAGGGTTTTCCGCTCCGCCGTTTCGTACTGGGAGTCCGCCCTCCGGCTCACCGAGTTCTCCGATGTCGCCGTGAACGAGACGCTGCCCTGCCCAATCAGAGAGATCTCCGTAGATGTGGATGTCGGGACCATCGACGACATCGGCATCATCTTCCTGGTCGCGGACCTCGACGGCGAGGGGGGCACCGGCGCTGTCGCTCGCCTCTGCTACATTCGTTCGGCGTCCCGGACACCGCTGCTCGGCGTTACCGTCTTCGACCGCGCTGACATCGACCGGATCGCTCAGGCGGGCAATCTGCGGGAGATCGCGATCCACGAGATTGCGCACGTCCTGGGGTTCGGGCTGGGTCCGTGGCTCCGCGGCGGATTGCTGCGCAACCCCTCCGAAATCGATCCCGACGCCGACACGCATTTCTCGGGAACCCGCGCGGTCGCCGCCTTCAACGCCGCGGGCGGTTCCGACTACTCCGGCGCAAAGGTGCCGGTCGAGAACGGGGGCGACGACTCACACTGGCGTGAGTCGGTCCTGGGCCACGAACTCATGACGCCCACAGCAACCTTGGGTGCGTCGAACCCGCCTAGCGCCATCACCCTTCAGTCGTTCGCCGACCTGGGCTACTACGTCGTCGACGCCTCCCACGCGGAATCCTATCGCCTTCCCGAGCCCGCGGTCGCCGCCGACATCGCCGCGGCCGCGGAAGAGGGCGTGGAAGTCCTCAGCTATGAAAACGATGTCGAACACGGGCCCATTCGGGTGCTCGACAGCAACGGCCGGGTGGTGGACGTGATCGGCGAGGATGCCGCGATTCAGGAGAACACCGGTCCGGTCATTCGTGTGATTCTGAGGGAAGAGCGGTAATCCGGATTCCGGCCCTTTTCGGGTTGCGTGGCTGCCAGGCATTGCATAGCCTCACGTGAGAGTCGGGTCCACCGCGCTTTGAACTCCCAGCGCGGGCGGCGCCCGTTTTCGTGCGGCACCCTCGGGTTCGCGCCCCGCACGGCGCAACACCCCACAAGGAGAACGAGCGCAAATGCGATTGATGCGAATGCTGGGCGCGGTGTTCATGACGGCGATTGCCGCCGTCTGGGCGGTCAACTGCGGCGGCGATGGCGGAACCGGGCCGGAACCGCCGCCCCAACCCCCGCCAAATCGCGCGCCGGTCGCGGTGGGTTCGCTCGGGACCCTGACCATCGACGTCGGAGCCGAGGTCACGGTCAACGTCGCTTCGAACTTCAGCGACCCGGACGGTGACGCCCTCACCTACGCCGCCTCGACCTCGGACGCCGCCGTGGCTTCCGCTTCGGTGTCGGGCAGCACGGTTGCCGTGACGGGTGTGGGCGCCGGCACCGCCAACATCACGGTCACGGCCAGCGACCCGGACGGCCTCAGCGCCACGCAGACGCTGGGCGTCACGGTGCAGGCCGTGAACCACCCACCCATCCTGGTCGGAGGGATCGACAACCAGGCGCTCTCTCCGGGTGACACCGTCACCGCGGATGTCGCCGGCTTCTTCGAGGACCCCGAAGGCGACGAACTCACCTTCACCGCTGCCAGCTCGGACACCACCGTGGCAACCGCCTCGCTCGATGGGTCGGCACTGACGGTCATAGCCGTCGGCGATGGCACCGCCACGGTTACGGTCACGGCCACCGACACGGCCGACAACTCGAACGCCTTCGAGTTCACCGTAACCGTCGAGGGACCGAATCTGGCGCCCGAGGCGGTCGGCTCCATTCCCGCGCAGACCCTTGCGGCGGGTGATTCCGTCACTGTCGACGTGGCCGCGTTCTTCACCGATCCGAACAATGACGCATTGACGTACGCGGCTGCGACTTCGGACGCCGAAGTAGCGATGGCCTCGGTGTCGGGGAGCATGGTGACCATAACCGCCGTCGGCGCGGGAACCGCCACCGTGACTGTCACTGCCAGCGACCCGGACGGGCTGAGTGCCGATCAGACGATCGGCGTAACCGTCCCGGGTCCGCGGGCGGTGGGGACGATCGATGCCGTCTCCCTGAAGGTCGGGGGAGATGTCACCATCGACGTCGCCGCGAACTTCGAGGACCCGGATGGCGACGCGCTCACCTATGCGGCCGCAAGCTCGGACACCACCGTGGCCACTGCGTCCGCATCGGGCAGCAAGGTTACCGTAACGGCTGTTGCAATCGGAACGGCGAGTGTCACGGTGACGGCCAGCGATCCGGATGGCCTGAGCGCCACCCAGACGGTGGGCGTCACCGTGAGCGAGAACAGTCCGCCCGCCGTGACCGGAATGCTCGAAGACAGGACCGTCACCGCCGGTTACACCATCACGGCGGACGTTGCCGGGTTCTTCGAGGATCCCGAGGACGACGACCTCACCTTCAGCGCGTCCAGCTCCGACACCAATGTGGCGACCGCTTCCGTCGACGGGTCGGCGCTGACCGTTCTGGCCGTCGGGGAGGGCAGCGCCACCGTGACCGTCAGGGCCATGGATACGGCCGGCAACTCGGCCGGGTTCGACTTCACCGTGACCGTGGAGCTCCCCAACCGCGCCCCCGAGGTGTCGGACACCATCCCCGATCAGGCGCTGATGGTGGGCGACACCGTGCACCTGAACCCGGCCGACCATTTCAGCGATCCCGACGGGGACGACCTGACCTACGAGGCCGTGAGTTCGGACACGGAGGTCGTGACCGCGCTGATCGACGCGAACGGAATGGTCGAAATCGGCGCACAGGCCGCGGGCGAAGTAGCCCTGACGGTGACGGCGACCGATCCCGAGGGCCTGTCCGCGGAGCAGCAGCTGACGGTGACGGTCACGGCGCCCCCGCCGGCGGTCGCCGACACGATCCCGACCCACGACATGATGGTCGACAGCATGGTCCCGCTCGACGTGTCGTCGTACTTCGAGGGCGACGACCTGGTCTACACGGCGACGAGCTCGGACGAGATGGTGGCCGTGGCGTCGGTGGACGGCAGCACGGTGACGACCATGGGCACGGGGATCCTGGAGAACGACACCGTCAGCGTGTCCATGTTGATGGTGACCGCGACAAATTCGGGCGGGTCGGTGGTCCAGGACTCGATCATGGTGCGGGTGCACGAGGAGGAGTACGACTCGCTGCCGGGGCTTTCGGTAACCGAGGAGGGCGTCCTTACGGCGCAGCTGGGTACCACCACCTTCACACTGAGCCTCTGCCTCCAGCTCAACAACTTCCCGGTCGGCGACCTGGGGACGTTCACGGCCCACTGGACCGAGTGGCAGCGCGCCGTCGGCAGCGGATGGGTCACCGCCCAGGACAACAACACAGCCCACGTCGTAGGTTTCAACCCGACGATTCCCGCAGGCTCGATCTGTCCCATCAATATCGAAGACGACAAATTCCCGCCCGGCATCTACCGCCTGGTCGGCCATGCGACAATCGGCGACGAAACCGGCTACTACAAGACCCCCACCTTCGAAAAGAAACCCCCCGAGAGCTGAGCCGACCCCCCTGTGACCCCCCACCCCACGCCGCCCCCTTGACCGCCCTCGCGCGGTGACCGCAAGCCCGCCGCGCTTCGCGGTCCCGCACCCACTCGTCCTGCTGACCGTGTGCGTCGGCCTGGCGGCGGTCGCGAGCCACCTGCTGCCAGCGGGCGAGTACGAGCGGCGCCTCGACGAGGAATCGGGGCAGCTCATGGTGGTGCCGGGCACCTACCAGGAGGTCGAGCCGAGTCCGGTGGGTCCCTTCGATGCCATCGTGGCACTCCCGCGGGGAATCGCCGAGGGGGTCTCGGTGATCGCGCTGGTCTTCCTCATCGGCGGCGCCTTCACGGTCGTGGACGAGACGGGGGCGCTCAAGCGCGGCATCACGTCGCTGGTGCGGGCGCTCAGGGGGCGGGACCTGCTCGTGATCCCCGTCGTGTCGCTCTTCTTCGCCACCGGGGGCGTCGTCGAGAACATGCAGGAAGAGATCATCCCGCTCATTCCCGTGCTGCTCATCCTCACCCGCAGGCTCGGCTTCAACCCGATGGTGGCGGTCGCGATGAGTGCGGGAGCCGCGTTCGTCGGGTCGGCCTTCAGTCCCATCAATCCCTTCCAGGTTGCGATCGCCCAGCGTCTGGCGGAACTGCCGCTGATGTCGGGCGCGCTCTTCCGCATCGTCTTCCTGCTGATCGCGCTGGCCTTCTGGATCGGGATGACGATGCGCTACGCGAGTCGCACGCGCGGGCGACGGGAGGCCGTTGACGAGGGCGACGCCGAGGGGGTGCGCCCGTCCGACCTGGGCATCTTCGCGCTCGTGCTGGCGACCTTCGCGCTTGCGGTCGTCGGGATGATCGTATGGCACTGGGGCTTCGACGAGCTCTCGGCCGCGTTCTTCATCATGGGCGTAGTCGTGGGGCTGCTCGCCGGGATGCGCCTGACGGGGACGGCCCAGGCATATGTGCGCGGCTTCCGGGGCATGGCGTACGCGGCGCTGCTGATCGGGTTCGCGCGCTCGATCTACGTGGTGCTGCAGGACGGGCGCATCGTCGACACGATCGTGCAGGCGATGTTCACGCCGCTCGAGGGGCTGCCCGTGATGGCCTCCGCCTTCGGGATGGTCGCGGCGCACACGGCGATCCACGTGCCGGTGCCGAGCGTGAGCGGGCAGGCCGTGCTCACCATGCCGCTCCTGGTGCCGCTCTCGGACCTGCTCGGGATGTCACGGCAGGTGACGGTGCTCGCGTATCAGTACGGCGCGGGGCTCTGCGAACTGCTCACGCCCACCAACGGCGCCCTGATGGCGATTCTGGCTTCGGCGGGCGTTCGCTACGAGGAGTGGATCCGCCATGTGATCCCGCTGTACCTGGGGCTGGTGGCGCTGGGGCTGGTGGCGATCAGCGTAGCGCTTGGGGTGGGGTTGTAGGGGCGAAGATTCGCTATCTGTCCGCGGACAAAAGCCGCGCGAGCACGGACAGCGGCGAGGCGCCGCGTTGTCCACGAGCCGCCAACTCACCGCCTCGGTGGAATTACCGGCAGCACCACATGAGACGCGTACTCGTCCCCGTGGTACACCCGCTGCTCGGCGACCACGGCCTCCTCCGCCAACGCCAGCCCCACGTTGTCGTGTCCGGTGTTCAGGTTGGGGAGGTAGTAGGGGTAGTAGCTCGACGAGATCTCGATACGGATCCGGTGACCGACCCGGAACAGGTTCCCCGTCCCACGCCAGAACCGGATCGTGTATTCGTAGATCTCGCCGGGCTCGATTGTGCTGAGTTCGGCGGCATTAAAGCGGCCCTCGGCTTCCGGGTCCCGGTTCCGGGCCCGCATCACCCCGTCGGTGAGGAACGCGGCATAGCCATCCGGGTGGACATCCACCAGGCGGACCATCCAGTCCGTGTCTCTCGCGGAGGTCGAGGCGTACAGCCTGGCCTCGATGGGGCCGGTGACCTCCACCGACTCCTCCAGGGGCGGCGTCTCGTACACGAGTACCTCGTCGCCCAGCGCCGGCAGCCGTGCGTCCACGGCCCCGTCGATGTGGCCGTTGTGCCCGGGGCGACCGAAGAAGGGGTCCCGAGTGGGACTCCGGGGATCATGCACGTAGGTGTCCTGCCCCTCGGAAGCGGGCAGCGCGGTACTCAGTAGCCCGTCGCCCTTGAGGGAGTTGGCGTTGCCCCCGGAACTCAGGTAGTACCGGGTCCAGCGCGTCCGGGGCAACGGCCAGTCCTCCTCCGCGTGCCACGCATTCTCCCCCATCACGGAGGCAAATCCCTCATTGTAGCAGGGCGTCGCATGGGGTCGCATGAGGCATCATAACGATTTGTTTTTCAAGGACTTAGGTTGGCGACAATGCAGCGACTCTGGTCTCATCTTGCGTCATGCCGTCGCATCAGGTAGCTTCCATTCTCACCGAAAAAGTCATACCATAGATAATATCGATACGACAGACGGAGGAGCAAATGAAGCGACCAAGAACGCTGTCGGCGGCTTTCGTTCGGACGGTGACGAAGCCCGGCGTGTACGGGGACGGCTACGGCGGCCACGGGCTGTACCTTCGTGTGAGACGGGCGGCCCACGGACGGCTGGCGAAGACATGGGGCCAGCGCGTGAGGATTGACGGGCGCGTCACCAACCTCGGCCTAGGGACCTATCCAGTGGTCACGCTGTCGGAGGCTCGCAGGGAGGCGTTGGGGAACCGGCGCGAAATCGCGCAGGGCCGCCATCCCCGGCGCGGCGGTGTCCCCACGCTGCGTGCCGCGGTTGAAAGGGTCATTGAAGTACGGCGGGTGGCATGGAAGGCGGGCACCCGCTCGGAAGAGCAGTGGCGCACGACATTCTTCGAATACGTGTTCCCACACATTGGGGAGAAGCCCGTGTCCGAAATCACGGGTGCCGACATCATGGGTCTAGCCACGGCTGACGACCTGTGGAACCGGCTGCGCCCCACAGCCCAGCGTGTACTGCGGCAACTGGCAGTGGTCTTCCGATGGTGCATTGCAGAGGGACACAGAAAAGACAATCCCGTGGACGCGGTGCGGGCGGCATTGCCGAGCAACGGCTACAAGACCAAGCACCACAAAGCCGTCCTTCACGAGCGGGTGGGCAAAGCGTTGGCGAAGGTGCGGAGCGTGGATCGCTGTGGCGCCGGGGCCAAGCTCGCGGTCGAGTTCCTGGTCCTGACGGCGGCCCGGTCCGGAGAAGTGCGCGGTGCGCGGTGGGACGAAATTGACATGGCCACGAACACATGGACGATCCCGGCCGAGCGGATGAAGACGAGGAGCGAGCACCGGGTTCCGGTGTCCATCGCAGCGATGCAGGTGCTACAGAAAGCCAAGGCGCTGTCCAACGGGTCGGAGTTGGTTTTCCCAGGTGCAAGTGGAACGAAGGGTCTCAGTGGCCCAACGTTGGGGCGGGTGCTCCGTCTGGCAGAGGTTCCGGGGACCCTACACGGCTTCCGCACGTCGTTTCGTACATGGTGCGGCGAAGAGGGGGTGGACCGGGAAGTGGCCGAACGGGCGCTGGCCCATGTGGTGCGCAATCAGGTTGAAGCGGCATATGCCCGCACCGATCTGCTCGAGCGCCGGCGCGAGGTCATGGAGGCTTGGGGGCGCTACATCTCCGCCGTGGCGTGAGCACGGGGGGCACCACCGCGCGGCTCGGTCATGCATGCGGGATACTTCCAAAAGCGGAAAGACCGTAGCCGAATGGCAGGACTCCCAAAGCCGTTCGGACTGCCCTCTTGAGCGGACTCCAGAGATGTCTAGGGCTCACTTTCTAAATCAGCCTGTCCAACAAGAGTCCGGCGAGGCCCTGGACGTTCCCGGCATCGGCCCGGTCACGCATCGAGGGGGATCACGGCCACCGCGCCGAGGTCCAGCGCGCGATCCGGGCCGCGATCCGCGACTCCACGGCGCTCGTCCGGTTCCGAAGAACCGCCGCCCCTTCGCTCAATACGAACACCGTCTCCTGTGCATGGCTCAGTGGCGAATCCAGCGGCCCCACCCGCACAGCCGGTCGACTACTCCGACTGGCGGCGCTGCTTCGTGCCGCCTGTCGTGCAAAACCATCGCCGCATCGCACCACGCCGATTCGTTAGGACAGGGGTTGGCAGCATCCGGGTCGCCGGACGGCACGCAGGGCGCAGGCTGCTCGCTCGTCTCCAGCAGTTCGACCACATACCCGTCTGCACCCGCGTAGAACACTGAAGACAGGATGAGGTTCGGGAAGGCGTGGTGCTCGCTCGCCCGGGCTGTTTCGTAGGCACGGATGAGCCCCGAGACGGCACCCGGATGGCGAGTACCGTGACCCGCCTCCTGCCCGGCGTCGGTCAGCGCCAGTTGCGCCCTGAAGCTCGCGTCACGGTCGCTGCCCAGGACAAGGCGTACGAGGTCCTCGACCATGGCATCCAGTTCGGCGGCAGACCGCGGCTCATACCTCTGTCGCAGGACGGCGACCGCCGGTGCGTGCGGTCGCTGGTGCTGCGCAGACGGCTCCAACAACGCTTTCATGGCGAGGGCGGGGGTCGGTGTTCGAACTTCGCCACCATCCAGCACCATACCGCCCGAGACGATTGTTTTCTCTTGCTGTGCTGCGGCGGCGGCAGGCAGCAGGAGCAACAGAGTCAGTAGCTTCTTTCCCCATGCCCTCCCCTTCAGCAAGCCGTGGCTGCCTGAATGACCGGAGCTTCTCACAACACCTCCGCTCCATGGCTGAGTACCACCGAAGTATAATGTGAGCCTGAACGCGGGGCCGTGGCCGATGGGTCCCCGCCGCAGTTGCGGCACGGGGTGGGTCCGGTCGTCCGGTACTCGGACTCGGTGTGGGAACTTCTCGCCCCCCAAGGAAGATGACCACGCGTTGGCTGGGGGTTGTCTCCGAGACAGCCACTGCGCCGCAAACACCGTTCCGATCACTCGAGACAGGGTAGAGAACCGGCATACCGCGATGCAGCCGCGAGAAGCACGACGCCCGCGAGAGGCACCAACACAACCATCGGAAGCAAAGCTTCCAACGATCAAACCAATGCCGAGACCGAGTAACTGTTTCGCCGTCATCCTGGTTTCCCCTTTTCCCAAGGGAATGAAAGTTCCCCGCCTCCTCCACGGGAGCCGGGCCGTTGTTCTAAAGGTCGAGACCCACCCCTTTTCGGGAATCGGTGACTACACCGGCCTCGCCGCCCCCGTCACCACCTCTCGCCGGACGCGGGGCACAGCCCCCGGCAGCGGTTGCATGCTCGGTTACAGGCCACGGCCAGCGCCCCGAGGGCAGGATGGAGGGGCAGGCTCACGGCCCGATCTCCGGAAACCGCTCCGACTGCTCGCCCGTCGGTATCTGGCGCAGCTTCCGCACCGCGCGCGACACGTCGCCAGCATCGGACCGAATCAGGAGCCAATCGTCGCCGAACCGCGTGAGGCGGACCCAACACAACCCGTCACCGGCTTCGTCAATGGCGACGACCTCCCGGGCGTGTATCTCCCGCCCGTATACTTGCCCGATGATTCCGCTGTCGCTCACAGTATAAACCTGCCCCCGAATCACAGGTGTAACCCTTGCCATCGGGCAACCGCAGTTGATCCGATGCTGCACGGACGCCGGGCTGTCGTAGGCTCTCAATAGCTTCCACAGGTAGGCTAAATGCCCCACCCGTGACCACGCAACACGCCATGCCGTCCGCCCGAAGCGGTGTTTCGTTAGCGGCGATGAACCGGTGCCTGTGTCGACGCCCTGCAAACGAATGAGGATGATGGCCGTGCTTCTAGGTCTGCCCCATTGCATCGAGTCCTTTCGCGAAAACGAGAACCTTGGACAGGGGCCGGGCGGTGATGCTCCCGCTGAGGAAGCGGCGGCCGAGTCGGCCCGCGATCAGAACGTGGTAGCGAACCCGGCGTGAATGCTGAAGACGCGATGCCTGGCGGATTCGCCGACGTACTTGTCGACGTCCTGCAACCCGTGGCTGTAGAGTAGCCCGACATCGACGCGGATGGAGCTCACGGCCACCTCGAAGCCCACTCCGCCGGACAGCCCGAAATCTATGGGCTGCGTATCGAAGTTCGCGTTTGCGCAATCGTCGCTGGCGGTGAAGCGCCCCGGTCCCGACCCCGTGCTGCCCAGGACGATGCTGCAATCGGTCTCCAGGGAGACGTAGGGGCCGATGAGCGCATAGAAGGGCAGATCGGGGGCCGCCGGGGGCGATATGCGGGCCAGCGCCGTGAAATCGATGCTCTGGAACGAAACGTCCGCGGTGGAGGTCAGGTCGTTCAGACCAACTGACACTCGGGCGCCCTTCTGCGCCCACTGGGCACCGATCTGGACGCCCAGCGGACCGTCGCCCAAGGGGAAGGAGACACCGACCCCGCCGGCCATGCCTGTGTATTGGGACGCATCGATGGTCGCCGGGCCGCTGGTCCCGAACGTCATGTTTGCCGCGTTCACGCCGACAAATGGGAAGAGCACGGTCAGGTCGAGGCCGCTGCCGCTCTCGGCCGGCTGAGCGGCGGGAGCGGGCATGGGCGCTCCAGGCGCCGCCTCCGGCGCCCGTGACGGTGCCGCTGCACCCTCTGCCCGCATGTGCGCCTGATCGAGCAGTGCAAGCGCAGCCGTGTACTGCTCACCGGTCCGGCCAGCCTCTTGCAGGTACCGGATGACCGACGCGATGGCCGTTTGGGGGTAATCGGCGCCCAGGGCCACCCGTGCATGTCTGAACCAGAGTTCGACCGGCGTTTCCAGCCCGTAGGTGGCCTGCAGCGCCAGGACAACGTCCAGCGACTCCAGCGCCGCAACGAAGTCCCCGCTCTGGACCTGTCGTTCGGCACGCACGAGGTACAGATCCGCCTGTATCTCGGGCGGCAGCTCCTGGGCTGACACGATCGTCGGTCCGGCCGGTACGGCCAGAACCAACACCACCGCGACGATCCAGCGATTCAATCTGGCCATTCGACACGCCCTTCCGGTGGGTGGACTCATTCAATGGTGCAGTGCCCGCAATGTACCGGCGCGGCCCGGGCTGTCAAACGCGTCAGTCCCGGCGCTCCTTCGTCGTCCAAAGCATGAGGCCCCCATTGGCGGCCCGCGCGCCGTAGCGGGCGAGGGCCTCGAGGGGAGGCAGCACTTCGATCCGGTCCAGCTCCGCAGGCGTGACCGCCGCGAGGACGCTGGGGGACGAGTCCGAGAAGGGCCGCTGGTTCCAGAGGCTGTTCATGCGTATCGCGATGCAGTCTGCCCGAGTTCGAGATCGACGGCATCTGGCGCTGGGCCGACTAGCCTGAGCGCATGGAGTTGACCGGATTGGACGGACGCGACATCGGCTATCGACCTCGTTGCGCGGAGGACTACCGGGGAATGGGTGGCGATCCAGTGCAAGTGCTACGACGAGCGCCGTACACGCTGGCAAGGGCCATATCGCCAAGTATTCTCGGAGGCTCGCAACAGCCGGTCTTCCAGCTTCGGTGGAGTCGTGGGCGACGTGGGCCGGTGGGGGCCGATCGCGGAACGGGCAATAGCCTCCCGGCTCTCCAGCACCCGGCCGCAAACAAGCGAAGTGGCTTCCGTTCGTCCCTCACGTGTATCTTGAGGAACCAGCATCGCTCAGTCCCATGGGAGGCGAAAGTGGCTGTTGACACACTGGATGAACTGCGCACCGTCTACCGTCCGCCCGCGCCGAGGGCCGGGCTCAAGGTCCTGGATCGCCTGGACGACCACTGTCGCAGGTTCATCGCACTCTCACCGTTCTACGTCATCAGTTCCGCCCGGGCCGACGGGCGGGCCGACGCCTCCCCGCGTGGCGACCCGCCAGGTTCGTTGGCGCACGTTTTGGACGACCGGACGCTTCTGCTGCCCGACCGACCGGGGAACCGCCAAGTGGACACGTTGATGAACCTCGTCGAACGTCCCTATGTGGGGTTGCTATTCTTCGTGCCGGGCTTCACGGAAACGCTTCGCATCAACGGTCGGGCGGAGATCTCGACCGATCCGAAACTGCTCAAGGTGCTTGCGATCAAGGCCAAGCCGCCGATCTCGGTCCTCAAGGTGTCGGTCGAAGAAGCATTCCTCCACTGCGCCAAGGCGCTCATTCGGGCGCGGCTCTGGGACCCGGCAGCCCAGGTCGAACGCTCGTGCTATCCCACCTACGGGCAAGTTCTGGCGGATCAGATTGCGGGCGCGGACGCCGCAGAGATCGACGTCGGCGAGGAGGAAAGCGCGCGGACCGAACTCTATTGATCGGGACGATCATGGCGGAGGCTGCGGGACGTTCGGATGAAGCCTTCCTGCATCCGGCTGTCAGCGGCGGCGGTCGGCGGGGTTGGACGGCGCCGCGTTTGTCGCTCACGCGGACCCCTCCGGGCCGGTTAGGGGCTTTCGGAAGGTTGGCTAGCAGTGGGCTGGCCGTAAGGGGCCGTGAGGACAAGCGGTCTCACAACGAGCGAACCGGCTTCGGCGGCGGCAAGGCCCCGTATTGCGGGAGTTGGCGGCCGGGTCTCGAGACACCGTGCCTGGTCTGCCACCGACGCCGCGCTGACGTGAGCGTCTTCCGGTGAGCGCCAACCGCTCGCGGGACTACGACGTGGTCGTCGTGGGCGCGGGTCCGGTGGGCAGCCTGTGCGCCATCGCGCACGGGCGGAGAGGCGCTCGCGTCGCCCTCTTGGAAGCGAATCTGAGGTCTTCGAGGCGAATGGCGGGGGAGTGGCTGCATCCGCCTGCCGTGCGGATCCTTCGCGAGTTGGGGATAAAGCTGGGGACGCAGCCATGCAGTACAACGGGCAGGGGCTTTGTAGTTCTCCCGGAAGACGGATCCGAGCCGATCGTGCTTCCCTATGCCGACGGATCTCACGGACTGTCGTGCGAGCACGAGGCGATCGTCTCGGCCCTGCGTGACGCGGTCGAGAACGAATCCGATGTCGCCTTCATCCACCGTGCCCGCGTGCGTTCGGTGGAGGACGGCAGGGTCGTCTTTGTCCGGGACGGAGCCGAGGAGTCCGTGACCGCTGGGCGGATCGTGGGCGCGGACGGCCGGGCTTCCACCGTGCGCCGGTCGCTGGGGGTATCGGCGGGCCGGACAACCTGCTCGCGGATGGTCGGAGTCACGACGAGGGGAGCGAGCCTGCCGCTTGAGGGTTACGGGTATGTCGTGCTCGGCGGGCCGGGTCCAATTCTCATGTACCAACTGGGAGAGCAACGCGTCCGCATCATCGTGGACGTACCGCCGGACCAGTGGATCCCCCGGGACCGGATCGGCTTCCTCTCGGATGCCTATGCCGGCCTGATTCCCGAGAACCTCCGACCCGGCTTCTTCGAGGCGCTTCGGGCGGGAAGGTTCGACACGGCCGCCAATGAACTCAGGCCGCGCGTGACGTACGGGACCCCGCATCGCGTGCTCATCGGCGATGCGGCCGGGCATTATCATCCCATGACTGCGTCGGGAATGACGCTCGGTTTCGGCGATGCGCTGACGCTGGCCGAGGCCGGCGACTTCGACGACTTTCGGCGCAGGCGCTTCAGGGCAACCCACACGCCGGAACTCCTCGCCATGGAGCTCTACGAGGTCTTCGTCGATCACCGGTCCGAGTCCGCTGCGGTCAGACGCGCCGTCTACCGGCGTTGGCGGGCGAGTTCCTCATTCCGTGACCGCACCATCCGTCTACTCGCCTGCGAAGAAACATCGCCAGCCCGTCTCAATCTTACCGGAGGCGCGATGCTGGCCCGTGCGATCGCCCGGGAGATACCGCGATCCTGCGACCAGGCCGCCTGGCGGCGTACCCGCGACACCGTTCATGCGCTGTCGGTTCGCGTCCGGTGGCTCTTGCGTAGCGTCAGGCTGCTGCACAAGGCAAGGAGGAAGGGAACAGAGGACGAGCGGATTCTGGACTCCCTGGGTCGCGCATTGCCGGCGTCGATGCCGCCGGGTCCGAGCAACACCCGTTCCACGCGCCCGGGCGAAGTGGCTTCATGCGACGCCGGACTGGCCTTGAGCCGCGCGAGTGCGCGCCTGCTGAGCCTCCAAGGGAAGGACGGCGCTTGGGAAGGCGAGATGGTCTGGTGTCCCATGCTCACGGCGCAGTACGTGTTGCTGCACCATCTCCTTGGACGGCGGCTCAACCCCGGCCGCCGCCGCCGTGTGCTGCGGTCCTTTGAGCGGACCCGTCTCGAAGGAGGTGCCTGGGGTCTGCACGAACACTCGGCTCCCCACCTGTTCGTCTCGACGCTGGTCTATGTGGCGGCGAGACTTCTCGGGGTTGAGCGGGACGACCCGTCGATAGAGTCGGCTCGACGATTCCTGCGGGAAGAGGACGTTCTCCGTATCCCGAGTTGGGGAAAATTCTGGCTGGCGCTCCTCAATCTCCACGACTGGCGCGGAGTCCACCCCATCCTGCCGGAACTGTGGAGCCTGCCGCGCCGGGCTCCCCTGCATCCCGCCAACTGGTACTGCCACACGCGGCTCATCTACATGGCCATGGCCGCGGTCTACGCGCAGCGGTTTCAGGTGCCCGTTACGCCCTTGACCGCTTCGTTGCGGGAGGAGCTGTTTGCCGAGCCGTTCGCGGACATCGATTTCTCCGGGTGCCGCAACCGGTTGCGAGACGAGGACCTTTACGCCCGGCCCAGCCGGTGGCTTCGGGCCGGATACGAGTTTGCGAGGGTGGTTGAACGGTTCCACGGCAAGCGTCTCAGAGCGCGATGCGTGGAAGCGATCCTCCGGCGAATCAGGTGGGAACTGCGAACCACCGACCACGCGAGCATCTCGCCCGTCAGCGGTCTCATCAACATCCTCGCTCTGTGGCTGCATGATCCGCACGACACCGACTGCCGCCGGGCGCTCAGGCAACTGGACGGTTGGATCTGGGAGGACGAGAAGGATGGAGCGCGGGTCACCGGAGCGAGGAGCGCTTCCTGGGATACCGGACTCTCTCTGCAAGCACTGGCAACGGTCGCGGATGTTGACGGCGTCGGCGACGCCATTCGGCACGGGGCATCCTACCTGCGCGGGCAACAGATCGGCGTCAGCTTCGAAGGGTTTCGCGCGGCGCATCGCACCGACCCGAAGGGAGGCTGGTGCTTCCCCGGGGCGTGGCATGGGTGGCCGGTCACCGACTGCACCGCCGAAGCCTTGGTGGGGATCATCGGAGCGCATCCCGACGCTGCCGACGCGACCATGCTCCGCGATGCGGCCGGGTTCATGCTGCGCGGCCAGAACCACGACGGTGGGTTCGGCAGCTACGAGGCGCGGCGTTCGAGGATCGGACTGGAGTGGCTGAATCCGGCAGAGATGTTCGGCGACTCGATGACCGAGCGCTCCTACGTCGAATGCACCGCGTCTTGCCTCGCGGCGCTGGCTGTCTGCCAGCAGCGCCTCGCACCCTCGACGAATGGAGAGATTGCGAATGCCGTCTCAAAGGCCGAAGCGTGGCTTCGGCGGGGCCAGGCAAGCGATGGGTCTTGGCGTGGTGCGTGGGGCGTCCATTTCATCTACGGCACGATGTTCGGCGTCCGTGGTCTCGTCGCCGCCGGTGCCCGTCCCGGGGATCCCGCGCTGCGTCTCGCGTGCCGGTGGCTGCTGGACCGTCAACGACCGGACGGGGGGTGGGGCGAACACCACAGCGGGTGCGCCATCGGCCGATACGTCCCGCACGAGCAGAGCCAGGTCATCCAGACCGCGTGGGCGCTGATCGCGCTCCTCACCGCCGACGATTCGAACTGGAGCGCAATCTCACGCGGCATCCGGTTCCTGATCGACGCCCAGGACGCGGATGGCGCATGGCCCAGGCAGCAGGCGTCCGGAGTCTTCTTCCGCACGGCGCTGCTGGAGTACGCCCTGTATCGAGACTACTTTCCCCTGCACGCGCTCGGTCTCTACGAGCAGCGGCGCCGGTTCCGGCCCGGATCTGCCTCGCCCGAATCGCATGGGAGCACTTGAGGCTCCTTGCGATGCCGAACCTTGAACGTGCCGAATCCCCTGATCTTGATGCCCTCGCCTCGCACGAGCGCGTCCTGCACCGTGGCGAGAAAACGCCTCGACGACCAGCCCGCATTCCTTCTTGTTGAGCCGGGGTTTCGACCGCCTCGGGGCAACCCGCTCAATGAGGTCCGCTTTGGTCATCCTCTCTTCTCTTCGGAATCGTGTGCGATTCTTGTCCTTGTATGGCAAGAGCTCACGTTCATGCGTGCTCCATCCGTAAAGTCCGTGCTCCGGCCTCCGTGGAGCGTTTGGCTTTGGAAGGTGTGTGGGATTTCCTATCCGGTGGATCCAAGGTGAGGGGCGGCAGTTCCGTTCGTGACTTATGTTGGAAGACATGGACGCTCATGATCCCCACTCGCTCGGATCGACGCCTTCCCGCAGACGAACGCGTGGCGCGCTATTGGCCGTCGTCGCCTTATGGGCATGCTCGGACGGCTCAACCTCACCCACCGATTCCCCGGATCCTCGGCTATCCCCGGCCTCGGTGGTGGTCTCACCGAGCGAACTGACCCTTACGGCGCTGGGCGACACGGCCACGCTCACGGCAACAGTGTACGACGCTGCGGACAACGTCGTCGCCGACGCTGAGGTGACATGGGCAAGCTCCGAACCCGACGTTGCCACGGTCGCCGCGGACGGGCTCGTGGCGGCCGTTGGAAACGGGTCCACGCCGATCACTGCGACTGCGGGCTCGGTCTTGGGTTCCGCCACGGCGACGGTCGATCAAGCCCCAGCCTCGGTCGTGGTTTCTCCGGGCGAACTGACGTTCTCCGCGCTGGGCGACACGGCCACGCTCGCGGCGACGGTGTACGACGCGGCGGGCAACGTCGTCGCCGACGCCGAGGTTACATGGGCAAGCTCCGAACCCGACGTTGCCACGGTCGCCGCGGACGGACTCGTTGCGGCCGTGGGGAACGGAACGGCTCATGTAACGGCGACTTCCGGATCCATCGGCGCACAGGCCACGCTGCGGGTGCAGTCGCGCTCCGAGGACGCGGATCGCGAAGCGCTCGTCGCGCTGTACGAGGCCACCGATGGCGACAACTGGACCGACAACACCAACTGGCTGAGCGACAGGCCGCTGGGCGAGTGGCATGGGGTGGAGACCGATGTTCAAGGAAGAGTCACCGGCCTCCGGTTCCGGAACAACAATTTGGCGGGCTTTCTTCCGTCCGAACTGGGCGATCTCGCCAATCTGACGGAGCTGACCATCTACGATTTCAACCATGGGTCTCTGCTTCCCGCTCCCATCCCACCCGAGCTCGGCAATCTGGCCAACCTGAGAGAGTTGGCACTCGCCGGCACCGGCCTCACGGGCACCATTCCAGCGGAGCTGGGCAAACTCGAGAATCTGACCAACTTGGCGCTTTGGGTGAACAACTTCTCCGGGTCCATCCCGCCCGAACTGGGCAACCTCACCAAGCTGACGCATCTGGATCTCATCGATACCGATCTCGTCGGGATCGTCCCCCCGGAACTCATCGGGTTGCCGCTCAGCTATTTCGCATGGGACAGCTACGAGGGTCTGTGCATGCCCGGAACGCCAGCCTTCGCCGACTGGGTCGCCGGGATCGAGGTGCACAGGGGGAACGACTACTGCAACGCGCCCGACCTGGCGGTGCTGGATTCGCTGTACTGGCAGGCGGGCGGTCCCGGCTGGACCAGTTCGGCTGGTTGGTTCGAGGGCGAAGTCCCCGTTTTGGGCCGGTGGCACGGCGTTTCCGCGGAAGATTCGCTTGGCCGGGTTACCGGAATCGACCTCGCTGGCAACGGGCTCTCCGGAGAGCTACCGCTGGGCCTGGGCGATCTCGGGCAACTGACGGCGCTTCGACTCGGCGACAATCCCGGCCTGTCGGGGTTTCTCCCACACACGATGCCGCGCCTCTCGGCACTCAGGGAGTTCCGGTACTCGGGAACGGATCTCTGCGTTCCGACGGAGGCGTTCATCCGCCGCTGGCTCGACGCTTTGGAGGTGCACGAGGGTACAGGCATGGACTGCGAGCCCACGCCGGATCGCGAGGTGCTGCGGAAGCTCTACGACGCCATGGGCGGAGAGCGGTGGTTCGACACCGGCAACTGGTTCACCGACGCCCCCCTGCGCGAATGGCACGGCGTCGACGCCGACGGCCAGGGGCGGGTCGTGGGGCTGGACCTGTCCCACAACGGCCTGGTCGGCACGTTTCCGCCCGACATCGTCGGGCTCGGCGCGCTGGTTTCGCTCAGCCTTTCCGGGAACGATCTCTCAGGCGGACCGATACCGCCCGAACTGGGGGGGCTCGTCAACCTGGAGTTTCTGGACCTCGCCGGCATAAGGGTAACGGGCACCATACCTGCCGAGCTTGGCGACCTTACCCGGCTGCGAGAGCTGGATATGTCCGGCAACAAGCTCTCCGGCGGAATTCCGGACGCGCTGGCCGATATTGCGACGTTGGCGCACCTGGATTTGGCCGACAACGTTCTGAATGGTTCGATTCCGGCGCGACTCGCCGAACTCTCCGGCCTGCGACAACTCCACCTTGAAGGCAACGGCCTGTCCGGTCCCCTCCCCCCCGAGATCGGCGGCCTTCCCGAGCTGCGCGTTCTGGACCTCTCCGGCAACGCCATCTCGGAGTCGATTCCCGCTGCGTTCGGGAATTTCGCCAAGCTGGAGTATCTGAACCTCTCCTACAACGAACTTTCCGGTCCCGTCCCGCCGGAGCTGGCCCGAATCGCCGGTCTGACCGAACTGTTCCTGGGCGGCAACCGCCTGTCGGGTCCCCTCCCCCCCGAGATCGGTGATCTCGCGCGGCTGCGTTCGCTCGCCCTGACGAACAATGCGGAGATGTCGGGGCCGCTGCCGGCCAGCCTCATAAATCTCGGCGAGTTGAGCCATCTCCACGCCACCGGAACGGGACTGTGCGCGCCTCCCGACGAGGCGCTGCTCGCCTGGCTGAACGCGCTGCTTATCCGGCGGGTGCGGCGATGCGATTCCGACCCCGCTCCGGCATATCTCACGCAAGCGGCCCAGTCCCTCGATCTTCCCATCGCTCTGGTGGCCGGGGAGGAGGCTCTGATGCGCGTATTCCCGACGGCGACGCGCGCCAACTCCGAACGCATTCCGCCCGTGCGCGCCGCCTTCTACCTCAACGGATCGTTCGTGCATTCGGTGGACATTCCCGACAAGCCGGGTCCGATCCCGACCGAGGTGGACGAGGGGTCGCTGGCGCGTTCGGCCAACGCGCCCGTGCCCGCCGAGATCGTCCAACCGGGGCTTGAACTCGTGATCGAGATCGACCCGGAGGGTAGGCTCGATACGGACTTGGAGGTTACGCGCCGGATCCCGGAAACGGGAAGGCTTGAGGTCGAGGTGCGAGCGATGCCGCTGTTCGACATCACCTTCATCCCCTTCCTGTGGGAGGCGAATCCGGACTCCACGGTGATCGGACTGACCTCCGGCATGGAGGCCGATCCCACGGGCCACCCAATGCTCGGTCCCACGCGGACGCTTCTCCCAGTGGGAGATCTCACGGTTGCGGCCCACGCTCCCGTCATGAGCACCAGCAACGAAGCGAGCAAACTGATCGGGCAGGTTCAGGCGATCCGCGCCATCGAGGGTGGAAGCGGATACTACATGGGCCTGTTGTCGGGAGAGTTTTCGGGTGCGGCGGGCATCGGCAATCTAGGCCGGAGGACCGCATACTCGGTCACCAGTTCCTCGGTCATCGCGCACGAGTTCGGACACAACATGCTGCTCTCTCATACGCCGTGCGGCAGACCGGCGGGCGTGGATCCCGCGTATCCGTACGCCGAAGCCTCGCCCGGCATCTGGGGGTATGACTTCAGCGAGGGCGGACGGCTGATCCCTCCGACCGAGTACAAGGACCTGATGTCCTACTGCTCGCCCTACTGGGTCAGCGACTTCAGTTTCGACAAGGCGCTCCGCCACCGGCTGCAAAGCGAGGGCCTGCTCGACGCAACGGCGGCCGCGCGGCCCGTCACCTCGCTCCTGATATGGGGCGGCGTGGACTCCCTTTCAATGCCGTTCCTCGAACCCGCGTTCGTGATCCGCGCTCCACCCGCAATGCCCGAAACGGTCGGCAGCCACCAGATCACGGGGCGCTCGCGCGATGGCGACCAACTCTTTTCCCTGAGCTTCGCCATGCCCCGGGCGGAGGACGGCGACGGGGGTTCGAGCTTTGCCTTCGCGGTGCCCGCGCCGGCTGCGTGGGCCGAGGACTTGGCCAGCATCACCCTGTCGGGACCGGGCGGTTCGTTCACCCTCGACGCGGGCCACGACAGGCCCATGGCCATCCTGCGAGACCGGACCACCGGACAAGTCACCGGCTTTCTCCGAGACGCGCGGGTGGCGGTTGCCGCGATGGACGCCGGCGCCGGGGCCGGACCTGCTAACCTTGTGCTCTTCAGTCGAGGGATCCCCGATCCAGAGGCTTGGAGACGTTGAGGGACCGCCCGCGCGACAGACCAATCGGGATCCTACATTTCGATTGCGGCGCGCCCGACGGCGTCCCACAAAGCCAACGGCGTCGAGTGCCTCCCAGTGCCATCGCGTTCGGCCATGAGGGCCGGCCTTGTGCTGCGGAATCCCCGGATGTAGGAGCCGGAGAAGTTGACGGGGGTGGCCCGTCCTGCGATGTCGATGCTCGTGGTGGTGGAGGTGCGGTCAAAGCGCGCATCCACTGGATAGTTGCTGATGCTGATGGTGTGCGTACCGGCTCCCACGTCATCGAACCTGAACGCGCCGGCTCGGGTCGTGGTGGTTGCGATCCGGCCGTCCAGGACGACGGTTACGCCGTCGGCTCCCCGTCCCCCGATCAGCACGTGTCCCACGATGGCGTTCGCGGGCATCGGTAGCGGGGAGTTGTCGGTGCGCCCGGTCGCGGCGCACAGCAGAGCCGTGAGCAACAGCAGCAACGAAGCGACCATGATCGTGTACGCTGCGTACCCCTTCCTTCGAGTTCGCCTATGGTAAGGAGTCATCCGGTACACGTCCCTGAGGAATGTTCCGGCGCGAACGCGGGGCGACAGCGGTCGGTCTTCGTTCGACCGTACGAAGGATGCGGAGCCACCGGTCATCACCGCGAAGATCCTCGATCCCCTTCGCATGCAGGTCGCCGAGCGGTATTCGCCGCTCCGCACGGCCATCTCGATGCGCTGGGCGAACTGCGCCACCAACCGTGACCCGTCACGGGAGTCCATCGCCCAAGTCATCTCGCGCGGGCCATTCGCTGCGGCGGATCGTCCATTCGCGGCGATCCGCCTGACAGCGACACCGCTCCCCGTGCCTTTGGCGCTCGGGTCGATGCACAGCAACTCGCTTTCTCCGAGCACGGACAGATGATAAAGGATGCGCCGCCAGGGCATGGGCCGGACCGTCGCGCCGGGACCGATCATGTAACCTTGCGCGGCCCAACGCAGAGTTTCCACGATGGCTTCGTAGCTTGGGATCTCCGGCTGCATGGTTCCCGACTCCTTGCCTCGGGTTACACGCCCCCGATCATTCGCTTTCGGGGCACCCCACGATCAATTATGCAGAATCACGCCTACGGGCCTTGAGAGGAGAATTCCGCGAATTACGGGGGGAGAAACCCCGCAACCGTCTTGAGGGGAGTTTCCCGTCATGATGTGGGAGGTCCGGGGAAAGCCAGCGGGATTGCGGGGTCCCGCTACTGCTCCGTTTCGCTCCGGAGGAGCCCGCTTTCCAGTGCGAAGCGCACGATGTCGCGCCGGTGCTTGAGGCCCAGCTTCGACTTGGCGCGGGCGATGTAACCCTCTACGGTTTTGCGGCTGAGGCTCAGCTCACGGCCCGTCTCTGCGGCGGAGAATCCCCGCGCGGTCAACTCGATCACGGTCCGCTCGCGATCCGAGAGCGCCTCCGGCTTCGGTTCGCCGCCCGCGCCGCGTTGTTGCGCCGTCCGACGTGCGATGAGTGCGGCCGCGCGTCTCGGCAAAAAGGAGTGTCCCCGCACCACCGCCTCGATGGCTCCCATGAGATCGATATCGGCGGTCGACTTGTTCAGAAAGCCATCCGCGCCGGCGTCAAGCGCCGGTAGCAGGAAATCGTCCTCATCGTGGATCGTGAGAACCAGAACCTTCGTTTCAAGCCCGAGTTCGGTGATGCGCCGGGTCGCCTGGATTCCGTCCATGCCTGGCATCGCCAAGTCCATGACGACGATGTCCGGCTCCAGGATTTGGGCCTTTGTCACCGCCTCCTCGCCCGACGACGCCTCCCCCACGACCTCTGCGGTTCCAGACGCTTCGAGCAATGCCCTGAGGCCGGCGCGCACCACCGCGTGGTCATCGACGAGGAGCGCCCTCACCATTCGTTCGGCGGTCCCTCAGCCGCCTTGTCCGCCCGCACTCTGCGCGGGAACGGAGGCGCGGATCGTTGTTCCTCCGCCCAGTGAGGTCTGCACGATGACGGTGCCCCCGACGAGCGCGGCCCTCTCGCGCATCCCGGCCAGGCCTACGCAGCCTTCGCCCGGCAGCCGTTCCGCGTCGGGCAGATCGAACCCGCATCCCTCGTCTCGGATGGTGGCGTGACCGTTCCGTTCGCCGACTCGAATGTGACGGTCGCCTCGTTCACCCCCGCGTGCCTCACCGCGTTGCCCACCGCCTCCTGCACGATCCGGTACAGCGCGAGCGTGGCAACCTCGTCCAACTCGCCGCCCACCCGGTCCATGTTGGCGAGCACCGTGAACCCGTACACGTCCTTGATGTCGCGAAAGACGGAGCCGAGGGCGGAGGAAAGCCCGCCGTGGTCCAGCTCCGGTGGCAGGAGTCCCCGGATCATCCGCTTCACGCCAAGGATCGTGCCTCGAATGTCTTCGGCGATCCGCGCCCGCGCGCACTCCCTCTCCCCGTCGTCCTTTTCGTCGGCCAGAAGCTTCACCCGGATCTTCAGCGCCACGAGGTTCTGGAGAAACTCGTCGTGCAGTTCGCGCGAAAGATGCTTCCGTTCCTGTTCGGCCGCCGCGACCATCAAGCCCGACAGGCGCCGCATCCGCCTCCAGGCGGAAATGTCGCGGACCGCGCAGATCACGTGTTCACGACCCGGCCCCAGTTGTGACGGGCTCAGGCTGATCTCGACCGGGATCGTCGTGCCGTCCTTGCGCAGGGCTTCGAGTTCGAGACCCTCGCCCATGGGGCGGGGTTCCGGCGCCTCGCCGTAACGTCGGCGATGCCGACGATGCCGACCGCGGCTGGCGGCGGGTACCAGACGTTCGACTTTGGTGCCCTCCAGTTCCTCCCGACTCCATCCGAACATCGCGACGGCCTGCCGGTTCAGGTCGCGGATCACACCGTCCGCATCCACGACGAGCATCGCGTCCGGCGAAGCGTCGAACACGGCGGTGTAGTCTCTTCGCTTGAGCACTTCCGGCTCCGTCCTTTCGTTCGGGCGGGCCGGGTCGCCGTGACCGCGACATGTGTTCCGCACCGGCCCGCTCTCACCCACTAGAACCTATGGAAGGGCCGGCCCCTCCCGGTATTACCGTGGGTTAGCGCCCCGGTGGTCGGAGGTGCCAGAGCCACATGCGACGTGAGGAGTCGCAACCGGAAAAGGAGACCGACCCAATGAAGAACAAGACCAAGGTGTACGTCGGGATGGATGTCCACAAGGACAGCGTGATGATCGCTGTGCTTCCGGAGGGAGCAGCGGAGCCGACGTTGGTGAAGCGGCTGTCGCATGATCCGCGGGGGATCAGGCGGTTGTTGGACCGCTTGGCCCGGGAGCACGAGGTTCGCGCCTGTTACGAGGCGAGCGGCGCGGGCTATGTGCTGGAGCGGAAGATCCGGAGCTGGGGCCACGAGTGCGAGATCGTGGCCCCGTCGCTGATTCCGCGGCGGCCGGGCGAGCGGCGCAAGCATGATCGCAAGGACGCCGAGGAGCTGGCGAGGCTGTACCGGGCTGGGGAGCTGGTGACCGTCCGCGTGCCGACAGAGCGGGAGGAGCGGGTTCGGGATCTCGTGCGCTGCCGGGAAGTGTTTCAGCGAGAGGCGCTGCGGTCGCGCCACTACATCCTCAAGTTCCTCGCGCGCCGCGGCCTGGTGTACCGTGAAGGCCAGAACTGGACGGGGAAGCACTTCACGTGGCTGCGGGCGATCCAGCGTGACGCGGTGCTGGAGACGGAAGATCGGGTGGCCTTTGGCGAGTATCTGGCGATGCTCGAGTACAAGCTGGACCGCCGCGACGAACTGGACCGGCGGATCGAGGCGCTGGCGCTGGAGCCGTCCTACCAGGAAGCGATCGGCCGCTTGTGCTGCCTCAAGGGGATCTCGACCCATGCGGCGATGGTGCTGCTCACCGAGATCGGGGACTTCCGGCGCTTTGAGAATCCCGGCAAGCTGATGGCCTACGTCGGGCTGGTGCCGAGCGAGCACTCGAGCGGAGGGACCCGGCGCCAAGGCTCGATCACCAAGGCGGGCAACAGCCGGGTCCGACATGTGCTGGTCCAGGCGGCGTGGAGCTATCGGTTCCCGCCTCGGCGAGGAGCCGTGCTGAAGCGCCGGCAGGAGGGCCAACCACCGGACGCCGTCGCTCACAGCTGGAAGGCGCAGCACCGGCTGCACAAGGTGTTCAAGCGGCTGGCGTTCAGGAAGAACAACCAGATCGCGGCGGTAGCGGCGGCTCGCGAACTGGCCGGCTTCGTGTGGGCGCTCATGCAGGAGAGCCCCGCGGGGACCGAACCAGAGCGTCGCGCCGCCTGAGAGGCATAGACGAGGAACGAATCCCAGATGCTGAGAGAGGGAGGTCGTCCGAGGCACGGCAGGAGAATGCTCGAGACTGCTATGTGGCCGGGACCGGCAACGGCTCCGAGACCCACGCCAACTAGATCGAGCCAGCTCCCGACGAATCCGAATTCTTGCCGCTCTGGCTCCAGCCAACCGGCGCATATCAGGAAGATTCACCGTCGAAGCGAACCTCGGGCAACCTCTCCCTCGGCTCACCCACAACATGCAAAACACCCCACTTGACAGATGGCCCTTCCATATCAGATGCGCCCGGCCGTGGATTGTCAATGGGAACCCGGACTCTCATCAGATCAGCCCGGCTCGCCTAAGCCGGTCCAGCGGGTCCCCGTCGCCGTCGTTTCGCGCCGGGGACAGGGCAATGCGAAGAGCCTGCGCCGCCCGAGCGCCCTTGCCTTCAAATCGACGACCGATGCCCGTTGACAGCCGTCGTGGAACAAAGCGCCTCAAGATGTGGCTCATCGGTACGCTTCCGCCGCCAGAGTGCCTTGTGCCGTTGGTGGCGACCGCGCCGAGCCCAGTAGCTGTTCCGTTCATGGAGATTCCTTCCTTTCGTCGTTCCTCTTTTGAATCCGGCACTCGGACAAAGAACCGGGTGTGGGCGGAGAGTAGGATTTGTGTAGCTCGAGGAGGTGAAAGCAGCGGCGGCCTTCAACGGGATTGGATCCCTGTAAACCGGGTTGAGGTTGGGGTGCGCTACGATGCGGGAATGGCCGCCTACCGCCCCTGCGCCGCCGCGGGGAATCACCAGAACGGTCCCGATCTGCATGCGCCGAGGCTCCACGTCCGGATTGGCTGTGCGCAAAGCGTTCAGCGGAACACCGTACCGTCGTGCAATGCGCACCAAGGTTTCCCCCGGGGCGACGGTGTGTTCACGAAGCGTGGAGCGCTTCCCGACCGGGATTGTCGCGAGGCGGGCGAGAAACCTGTCGCCCGCGCCGATGGGGACCCGCAACCGTGTCCACCTGCCCGCCGGAACCAGGCCAATGCGAAGGTGTGGGTTTAGGGTCCTGATTTCGTCTTCGGTGATGCCCGCGGCTTCGGCGAGGACATCCGCCGACGCCGCCCCCTCTACACGGACAACATCGAAGCGCTCCGGCGGATCCTTTTCGGATGCGGCACGCCCAATGACCGAGAGGTCACCAGCCAGACGAACTTTCGCGAGGAATTTGGGAACGAAGTCCCGAGTCTCCTTGGGCAGCCAGTCGCGGATATGGCCAAACAGGGCGTCGTTGCGGGGCCGGCCTCCACCGTGCCACCGGATCGCCCGCTCGATCCGAGTCGGCCCCCCGTTGTAGGCCGCCAGAGCGAGAGACCAGCACTGGAACCGGTCATGGAGAGCAACCAGGTAGTCCAGCGCAACCTGGGTGGCCGCGTACACATCGAAGCGCTCGTCCACGAGCGCGTTGACCTCGAGTCCGAGCCACCGTGCAGTCTCGGGCATTAGCTGCCAGAGCCCGACAGCCCCCATCTGTGAAACCGCCAAGTGGTTGTAGTCGGACTCGATGAGGGGGAGGTAGCGGAGCGAGGGTGGCAGGTGCCGCGCCGCCAGTTCGGCGTCGATGTAGTCCTCGTACCTGCCCATTCGTTTCAGGCCGCGGTGCACCGCACCCCGCCCTTGGGTCCTCCAGCGCTTCAGCCATCGGGCGACCTCCTCCTCGACCGCCGCGTCACCCAACACTGGCGACCTGATCTCAACGTGGGCGTTGCAAGAACTGCCGTCCCAACCACCGCAGGTCCGCTCGGTCCGCGACACGCGATCATCGCTCCCGCGAAGGGCGCTGGCCATGACGGAATCCGTGTCATGGACGTTCATCTTGACGGGCATTAGGGCCAGAAACACGATGGTGATGGCGAAGACGAATCGGGTCAGCCACTTGTCCATTTGCGAACCCCTCCCGGATGATGTGGTCGGTGCCCCCGCAAGCGGTTTTTTGCATGCGACACGACGGGTGTCGTCCAATGATAGGCGACGCGCATCGGCGCTCCGAGAGGAAGAACCCGTGACTTTTGACGGGAGATTTCCGCGAGCGTCGTGCGGGGAGAATCCCCTCAGAACCGTGGTGCAGCGTCGGGGCAGGCGGTCCCGGAAGCCCATCGAACATTGGTGCTCAGCGCGTGCCTTCGCCTGTCGGTCGGCTCGTCTTTTCCCGGGTGGCGGCGTCGCGGCGGCTGGCTTTCGGACGAACCGATCGGCACATGGCACGGCACGTTGGACGACGGACTCGGCATCCCGAACCGGATCCCGGCGGAGGAGCGAGCGCCGGTTGACGTGCGTGCGGTGCCGGTGCTGGACCTCACGGCCATCCCGTTCCTCCAGTCAGACAACCCGGACTCGACGCTGGTGGACCGTGCGCACGATCTCGATGCCGACACCAGCCTGTTTCGACTAGCGGACCGGCTTCCGCCGGTCGGCGAACTCTCGGTGACGGCGCATGAGCCCGTGCCGACCACGTTCGTGTTCGCCTCCGACCTGCTGCACGAAACCGAACTCTTTCGCGTCGTCGAGGGCGGAGACGGGTATTACATGGGCCTCTTCGGCCACATTCGCGCGGGCGTCATCGGGGAGGCCGCCTACATCGGCGGAAGGAGTTTCGTCTCCCTCGCCCACGCCGGCGTGATCGCTCACGAACTCGGACACGCCATGGACCTCCGGCATACGTGGTGCGGCGTCCGGGGGGACGATCCGAACTATCCTTGGCGAAACGGCAGGACGGGCTCATGGGGTTACAACTTCGCCACGGGCGCTTTCGTGCCGCCCGAGGCCACCGACAGTCATGGGGTACTGCGGCCGGCAGTGGATCAGCGGCTATCACTTCTCGGTCGCACTCGACCACCGCCTGCAAACCGAAGCGGAATGCGGCGCCCGTCCTGGCATCCGGGGACGAGACGGCTGTTCTCGATCAGCTTTCGACATGCCCGAGACCGCGCACCTGGATGGTGCGTCGTCGTTCGGCTTCGCCATTCCCGCGCCGGGGGGATGGGCCGGAGCCATCGAACACATCACGCTCGAAGGACCCGACGGGACCGCAGTCTTGGACCCGGAGACCCGCGCACCCGCCATCATCGTCCGCGACCCGGCCGACGGGCGTGTGCTCGGCTTGCTTACCGACCCGCCGCCCGCATTGCTGTCCTCCTTGGACGGCCGGGCGAGCTCGCCGCTTTCCGGCTTCGACATCGCCGTCATTCGGCGGCCTACCCGGAGGTGCTGCACGAGGGACGGTGAGGGATCCGTTGCCTTCCGGGGAATCGAAGGGGGCGGCGCCCACCCTCGCCAGAGCCGAGCCGCGCGACCCTTGCGCAACCCTGAGCCCATGCGGAATGTTCTCTCAGGTGAAGAGTTCTTGGGCTTTCCGCCTCATTCAGTTCAGGAGTCCCAGAGATGACCGCGCCCCACCTCACGCTCACCACACTCTTGGCCTTGTTCGCCATAGCGTGCGACATCACCGACGTTGCAGAGCCCTCACAGAACAACCCGGAGGCCGGACTGCAACTGATGCCCGAGGATCGGGTCCAAGGTCTGATCGACCAACTGAACACCTTGGGGAAGATTCGGCTTCCGCCCGGTTTGGAGTTTCGCGGGCCGCCGGTCGAGTTCTTGGAAGAGCTGCTTCTGTACAACCAGGATTTGCCGATAGTCCGGTACGAAGACCAGAATGGCGAAAACGACCTGGGCCGGGAAGCCGAGACGCTGGCAGGTGCCTCCACCGCCGCTATCCAGACCATCGTGGAGAGCGATTCCCCCCGTGAGGCGGACCTAGCGCTCACGGATGAACCTTTGGTGCGTATCGGCGTCCTCGATGGCCCGATGGAATACATGTTCGGGGAGGTAACCGGGGCGATTCGGCTCGAAGACGGGAGCGTGGTTGTGGCGGACGAGCAAAGCTACGAAGTCCGGATGTTCGACGCCGGTGGGCGGCATGTGTGGACGAGCGGACGGCAGGGCGAGGGACCGGGAGAGTACGGGGGGCTGCGGTTGCTGAGAGGCTGCCCGGGAGCCGCGATCACAGTTTTCGACTGGCATCTGGACCGAGTCACCGAACTCGACGCGGAGGGCAACGTGACCGACACGCGGGGGCTCAGCGCGGCCGGAGTGCGTCCGTACAGCGAGCCCATGTGCGCGCCGGACGGCAGCTTGGTCTTCACGCCTTGGCCGGAAACGGACTACGCGTCCTTGACGGTGGGCGAGATCTACCGCTGGAGCATGTCGCTGAGCCGGATGCGCGGTGACAGTGTGATCGCTCTGCGTTCCGGGATACCCGGTACGGAGCGTTTCTTTTCTGGTGGGGGTACCATGCCGAGGGAGTGGGGAAAGGTCATGGTCTTCGCGGCGACTGGTACCGGTGTGTGGTACGGATCGGGCGACGACTACGAACTCGAACACATCAACTGGAACGGTCGGGTCACGCGCATCGCGCGGTGGACTGGACCGGATCGGCGGGTGACAACCGAGCATCTCGACCGCTACCTGCGCGCCTACCTGGCCCGGTACGACACACCCGAGGAGCGTCGGCGCTTCGAGAGGGAGCGCTGGCAGGGCATTCGGGATGACCTGCCGGAGCGGTTCCCCGCCTTCGAAACGGACGGGCTCATGGCGCTCCCGGACGGCAGTTTGTGGGTCACGACCTTCGGCTGGCGGGCACCGGAGCAGGAACTCCATCTGCTGCATCCAAGCGGCGCGTGGGTCGCACGCGTCGTCGTCCCGGCGCGCTCGACGTTGCTGGACGCTGGGCCGGACTGGGTGCTCCTAATGGAGCGTGGCGAATTCGATGAGCAAAGTGTGGCGGTCTACGAGTTGGTGGAGGGCTCTTGACCAGCGCACGCGGGTCCGTGACAGCGCCGGAACCTGAATCAAACGAGGAATCCGCGTCCCCTCGATTGCTCGCAAAAGGGCTGGCGGCTCGGTTCTGAGACGGAGATTTTGAATCGGGGATGCCGAGGGTGATCCCGCCTCGTCGCGCCAGACGGGGTGTCAAGGGGGCACAGCCCTCCCCTTTCCAGCCGCAAACGTTTAGTTGCGTGTGCTGTCCATGTAGTGCCCCCAAGATGCGGCCAGCAGACGGCCCCAACGCACGGGTTTTAGGCAGATTGCGGACGAACGCCCACCACTTGCTCGCAAAATGGCCCCGACCTTCCGCAAGCCAGGGCCTATGCTACTGCATTCGCTCGCCGATTGCCGGGGGCCACGTCCGGCTAGAAGAAGCGAACCAGACCCATGCTCAGTCCAGCGTCGCTGGCGTCGATTCCGGGCGTCACTGTGAACACGAAATCGTCGAACCGCGTCACCCATTCCTCGTGGGCGTACACTGCATAGCCCGCCTCGGCGCGGATGGCGACTCGTTCCCCCAAAGACCATTCCAACCCGATTCCAGCCACCCACGCTGTTAGATCGAGGTCGCGATTACTTCTGCCGGATTCGAACTCGGCGGGATCGCACGGCTCCGGAGAGAAGCAACCGGTGTAATGCCTGGTGAACTGCACACCAGCGAAGCGTACACCGGCCAGCAGGTAGACGGCCGGACCCCGGGAGTCCAATCCGCCCGGATCACCGCCGAGTCTCAGCGTCGCGCCGTAACTGGTCTCCTTCGCCAACCTCCATCGGTCGGGCCAGCTTTCCCCAAGCTGTCGGCGCTCGGCCGAAACGCCGACTCCCGCAAACTGGGCCTCGGCAGCGCCCCCATGCCATTCGATGCCCACCACGCCCTCGAGGAACCAGCGACCGCCGGAGAGTGGAAGGCGATATCCGCCGACCGCACCGACGCCGTACGCGAACCCGTCTCCGGAGACCTCGTCGCGAAACACCCTGCCGCGCCTCGGCTCGGGCACCTGCGTGTCGGAGGCAGTGTTGTCCACTGTCTTCCGCATCGTGACACCGAGCCGACCGGCAGGCAGCGTCAGACCAAGGTGGAACCCCCGCGCCGCTTTTTCCGCCTGCGCCTGCGCCACAACCGGCGAGCCAAGCAAAGCACCGGCCGCCACGGTCCACCACAGCCCGCAAGTCGTTCGCCTGAGCAAGTTGCTTGGCATCCCGTCTCTCCCTCCCCGGTCAACCAGGAGGCATTGTGTGAGACCTCACACAATGCCTCCACCCCGGCAGGGCAGGCAAGCTGTCGGGTCGCTGTCAACCGATCTTCTCCACCCTCCTTGACGAACACGAATCGCATCAGCCGATGGGAAGGACGAGGCCCGTCTGGACGGCGACATGCCGGGTCTTGTCCTCGTCGTCCACCACTGCGGCACGCCCGAACGAGTAGAGACCCCAGCAAGGCTGGCGAGGGGCTCCGCCCTCTTGACCCCCCCAAGACATCGCGCGACGAGAGCGCCGGGCAGAACTCGACGGGGGCCCTGCCCTCCATCTCTGCAAGCAACCGCTCTCTCCTTTCCTCCGGCACATCCGTGTAGCGCTCCTGAATCCAGTTGTCCACCTCGGCCTGGATGGGGGTTTGCCAGGCCGTGTGGTCCTGATCTCGTAGCGGTCGTGGTTGGTCACGATGGCCAGATCGCTTCACACGGCGGTCAGGACTGATCTCTCGAAGTGGGATGGGGGCTGGGCGCTCGGACTACTGGCGGATACGAACCGCTTTTGGCCCGCCCAGGGAAGACCAAGCAGAAGGTGAGGAGGCGTACCGCAAGGGCCTGCGGGAAGCGGAGAAGTGCGAACCGCCGAGTAAGATCGAGCGGGCGTGGCGGGAAATCAAGCACCGCAGGCGGAGCACCACCCCGCATTCCGGTCCGGACGCCCCGGCCCCGAGGCTGCGACCGCGGCGGAGGGTGAGCGAAGATTCTCGCGCCTGCTTCTCGTGTCCGCTCTGGACGGTCGCTTTGTAGGGCGGAACCTTCGGGATTATTCTTGTGGAGAGCGGACGCGAAGGGTGTGCGTCCGTGGCACCGAAGCCCCAGAGGGAGGGATGACACGATGGGCATGCGGATCGCCCGCACTCAGATCGTCACTGCCACCCTCCTTCTGGCAGGATGCGCCACGCTCGGCCCGCAGCCCGGATCCTACGAGGACATCTTGGCAATCGGCGCAACCTACCCGGCTGAGAAGTTGCCGATTGCGCGGATCAACCGGCTGTTCGGCCGTGACCCCCACGCGCCGATGGCGGTGCAGGTAGGTCACCGCGAGACGCGGAGCGAGATGGAGGTCACCCACGAGTCTATCCCGCACGCCCATCGCTATGACCACAGATGCAGCTTGGATTTCAGCGACACGCCCGCGCGGTTCAACCAGTTCATGGAGTGCGCAGCGAGATTGCAGGACGCCATCTTCGAAGTGATCGTCAGCGAGGTGGTGGCCGATGAAATCACGATCCACAAGTATATGGGGATTCCACGTCTACCCCCGCCACGAGGAGCAGGGCTATGTGGCGGTCATGGCGTTTACCGTAGCGTATCCCGCTGGGGAGTTGCCGACTGACCGGATCAATCAGGCATTCGGCCGGGAGCCCAAACGCGATGGTGCGAATCACGCTGAACCATCGCGCGACGCGCACGCCAGTCGAAGTCCCTCGGCTACTGTCGTGCCCACTACCAGCGCTTCAAGAAAGGCAAGCCGCTCGACGATCCACCGTTGCGCCAGGGGTGCTCGATCAGGGGATGCAGGCGAATCCACCACCGCGACACGTTCTGCGACCCACACTACGAGCAGTATACCGCGAGGTGGTGAAAGGCGCTCAACGAGGCGGGAGCTGTCCCCGCGAGCGAATGAGAACGGCGTAGTCTGGAAAGGATCGAATTGAGAGGGAGAACCGTGACGGGGGTTGAGTGCCGCCGCCAGCGAGTGATCCGGCGGGTGATCGTCTTAGCGGTCCTTGCCGCCGTCTGCTGCCGTACACCGGAGTCTGTACGTCGTAGCTCATCGTGTGACGATTTGGACTCCCCCTGCCGTACACCGGCATCTGTGCCGGGGGTAGCACGCTTCCCGCTGCTGACATCCTCCGAGTATCCCCTCGTGGACTCCCTGTGGGTGCTCGCGCGTGATTCGTTTCCCGAACTCCCGGTGGAGCGGGTCAACAACATCCTCGGCCGCGAGCCCGGCGCACCAATGAACGTTCGGTTCGGACACTACTCGGGCTACATGGAGCAACCGGACCGCACGGTCGTGTTCGGCCATGCCTCGTACCGCATGTGGGCTGGCGGCGAGGTTTGTGCATGGCATGACGAGATCCAACCTCTGGAGCAAGCTGTCTTCGAGTCCTGTTTCAAGCACACAGTCGGCATCTCGCCCGGCTACGAGATCGATGTCGTGGTGAGCGGCTACCGGCCGCGGGAGGACTTCGAGTACGTCAAGCTGCGTGCGGTACACGTCCGGGTTCCTTGGTAGGAAGCTCGCATCGTCTCGGAGGCAACTGATGGCGTTGATGAAGCAGGCGGCGGACGGCAGCTCCTCACGTCGGTGGACCACACGCTGATTGTCATCGAAGCAAGCCTGCCCGAGCAACCGGTGACGGACGCGGACCGTTCCGCCTACGTCGACAGCATTGTCGAGATTCGTCCGCAACTGCGCCGCGAAGCGGAAGAGGTCGCGGCCCTGATGCCGGACGTGAAGCCGATGCTCGAATGGATCTTTGTAGGGGGATTATAAGGCTGTCTTGACAGCGGGGCGGAATCATGTTAACTTCAATGTACGGTAAGAGACAAGACAGCATGGAGTTACGACATGGCACAGAGCATCAAACGGGCAGCCGCACCTTGCGTACCAGCCGCGACGCG
>JAJDUP010000040.1 GCA_022826565.1 Gemmatimonadota bacterium
CGGCCAGCGCCACGCCCGCTTGTCCGTTCGCCTCACGTATCGCCATGCCCTCGACGATACTACATTCGGGATCGCGTTACCAGACCCCCCCACGATCCGTTCAGGGGGACGATCACCACGGCTTCACCGAACAGTTACATCCGAAGACGTTCGCTACCGTCGATCTACATCCCGGTCAGGAAACACGAACAGATAGGGGAACGGCCATCATCATAGATAGTGTAAATTGCGCAATTTCAACATCTTACAGATTTATCGCCCATCCAGCCATGGAAGTGCCCGTGCGCCGGGTGCAGTGTGTCTGTCCGCGCCGTCCGCAAACGGGCGGAACGATGGCGAAGAGGCACAGGAGACCGCGTAGTGACGGACCGAGAACGAAAGAGCATGACCCGGGCGGGCCTGCTCCTGGCAGGCGCCGCGCTGATCCGTCTTTTGGCGGCTCCTCCCCCGGCGGAAGCGCCGCTGGCCGGGCGGGACTCGATCGCGGACAGCCTCGTCGCGGCCGGCGACTCCGCGATCGAGGACAAGGAGCGCAGAAGCCGGCCATTCGAGCCGGGTGAGACGATCGACCCCAACATCGCCGGCGAGGAAGACCTCGACCGTTTGCCCGGGGTCGGGGCGGCCAGGGCGGCCCGCATAGTCCAGGAACGGAAAGAGAACGGGCCGTTCGGCAGCGTCGAGGATCTCGCTCGGGTATCCGGCATCGGTCCGGCATCGATCGACCGGCTGAGGTCCTTTCTGCGGGTCTCCGCCGGCGCCGGCGGGATCGTTCGCCGCACCGCGCGCGCTCCTGATGCGCCGAACCGGGAGGCGCGTCAACCCGGCACCCCCGTGAACCTCAACCGTGCGACGGCCTCCGAGCTGCGCCAGCTTCCCGGCATCGGGCCGGTGACGGCCGATCGCATCGTCGCCCACAGGGAGCAGCACGGGCCCTTCCGCGCACCGGAGGACCTGATCCAGGTATCGGGAATCGGCCCGAGGACCCTGGAGCGGCTTGCTCCGCTGATCACGGTGCGCCGATGAGCGTCCCCCCGATGGACCGGCGCCGAGGCGGATTGAAGCCATTGCTCGCAGAGATGGTGCGCCGTGGCGCGTCGGACCTGCACCTGACGGTCGGCGCTCCGCCCCGGATCAGAATAGACGGCTCCCTGGTCGATGTGGAGGGGTGGGGGACTCTCAACGCTTCCGAGACGTCGGACCTCGCCCAGTCGGTGCTGAGCGAGAGCCAGAGGCGCCGTTTCGCGGCCGACAATGAACTGGACTTCTCCTTCGGCGTCCCGGAGGTGGCACGGTTCCGGGGCAACTGCTACCGGGAGGGCGGCAGCGTGGGAATGGCGGTCCGCCACGTGCCCCGGCGGGCGGTGTCGCTGGACGCACTCGGACTCCCCCCGGTGCTCCACCGACTCGCGGAGCGGCCGCGCGGCCTCGTGCTGGTCACCGGTCCGACCGGGTCGGGCAAGTCAACGACGCTTGCCGCCATGGTGGACCAGATCAACCAGCGGCGGCGCGGGCACATACTCACCATCGAGGACCCGGTGGAGTTCCTTCATCCGCACCGCGGCTGCGTGATCAGCCAGCGCGAGGTCGGGACCGACACCGCGAGCTTCGCCGTCGCTCTCAGGCACGCGCTGCGGCAGGACCCGGACGTGATCCTGATCGGTGAAATGCGCGATCCGGAGACGATGGACGCGGCCCTGACCATCGCCGAGACGGGCCATCTGGTCCTTTCGACACTCCACACCAATTCGGCAGCCGAATCGGTGAACCGCGTGATATCGGCCTTTCCATCCGGTCGTCAGTCGCGGGTCCGTGCCCAGCTGGCATCGGTGCTGGAAGGCGTTGCGACACAGCTGCTCGTCCCGCGGGCGACGGGGCGGGGGCGCGTCGTCGCGGCCGAGGTGATGATCTGCACCGCTGCGATCCGGGCGGTGATCCGCGACGACAAGGTTCACCAGATCCGCTCCCTGATGCAGGCCGGCCGACGCTACGGGATGCAGACCATGAATGACTCGCTGGCCAGGCTCTACCTCAACGGCGACGTGACTCTGGAGGCGGCGCTTCAGCGCACCGGGGATCCACCGGAGCTTCTTCGTGCGGTTGGAGAGCCGGCGCCGGAGGGCTTTGACGGAGCGTCCGGCGGAGGATTGTTTTGAAGCGGGTGTCGCGCCGCGAAGTGGCGGTCTTCATCCGTCTCCTCGCCACCATGATCGAAGCCGGGTTGCCGCTGGTCGGGAGCCTGGGCATTCTCGCGCGCCAGACGGACAGCAGGGCGTTCCGCGAGGTGATTCGAAGGGTCATCCACGATCTTCAGTCGGGTGACACGCTGGCCGATGCCATTCGTCGCCATCCCAAGGTGTTCCCGGAGCTCAGCGTCAACATGGTTGCGGCCGGCGAGGCCGCCGGCGCTCTGGACACGATCCTGGGGCGCCTTTCCGGATTCCTTGAGAAGAGCCACGCGCTCGGACGGAAGGTCCGCGCTGCCATGATGTACCCGGCGATGATCCTTGGAATCACCATTCCCGCCGTTGCAATCCTGCTCGCCTTCGTGATCCCGACCTTCGAGACGATGTTCGCTTCGGCCGGAGTCCCGCTGCCCGGCCCGACTCGGCTGGTGATCGGGGCTTCCGCCCTGGTCCAGCGGTATTGGTGGGCCATGGCGGGGATGGGCATTGCGGGCGTGCTGATTCTGATGCGCCTCCGCAGCGGCCGCCAGGGCCGGCTGGTGATCGATCGGTTTCTTCTGGGCATTCCGGTGCTGGGCGATCTGCTCCGCAAAGCGGGAGTGGCCCGTTTCACCCGCACGCTGGCGACTCTCGTCGCATCCGGAGTGTCGATCCTGGACGGGCTCGACATTACCGCAAGAACCGCGGGCAACCAGGTAATCCACGATGCGGTCATGAAGTCGCGGGCATCGATCGCGGCGGGCGCCACCATAGCGGGGCCGCTGCAGGAATCGGGGGCTTTCACCCCCATGGTGGTGCGGATGGTTGAGGTCGGAGAACAGACGGGCGCGCTGGACGAAATGCTGACGCACGTCGCCGACTTCTACGACCGGGAGGTCGATGCCGCCCTCGACGTGCTGATTGCGGCGGTGGAGCCGGTCATGATCGCCGTGCTCGGAGTGGTGGTGGGGGGGATGATCGTGGCGATGTACCTACCCGTGTTCGACATGATCAACCTGGTGGGGTGAGGAGGTGCGAATGATGTAGCAACCATTGGCGCGAGGGGCACCGGGTTCCAGATTGCGAGCATGTCCAGAGCTTTTGTAAAGCAGGATCGCGACGAACCGCCGCCGGATTACCGGCTACCCGACCCCGGGAGCGACTACTACGACGAAGCGTGCGCGTGGGCGCTCGTCATGGGCGCGGATGAGGGTGACACCCGTGGAGCCGAATCCGCCACGGGTCGGCGCTGGGGCGAGGCGCGGCTCGTTCCCCACATCCGGGCGATCCTCGGGAAGGCCGAGGCGGAAGACCAGTACCGGGTTGCACAGCTCTGTCGGCGTTTCCTGCGAGCCGCCGGGTATTCGGGTTTGCAGGGGGGCTGACTGGGGCTTCCTCCCCGGTTGCTTGTTTCCAACGCGGGGGTGACCGTAGTTTGCCCGGCGCGATTGCCGCATCCGCCGCGGATCGGCCGAGAGTCATCCCAAGGGAGCCCCACGCCATGGACTTTATCCAGCGAATCACCGATTTCCTGACCACATACGTCGTCGAGGCAGGGATCTCGGTTGGGGGCGAGAAGGTTCCCTACATGGTCATGATCCTCCTGGGGATCGGGTTCTACCTGACGCTGCGGCTGGGCTTCGTTCAGATCTCGCGCCTGGGACACGGGATCGCGGTTGCATCGGGCAAGTACGACAATCCGGATGACGAAGGCGACGTCACCCACTTTCAGGCACTGACCACCGCGCTTTCGGCCACCGTCGGCATCGGCAACATCGCCGGTGTGGCTCTCGCGATTCATTGGGGCGGACCCGGCGCCCTCTTCTGGATGTGGGTCACGGCGGGGCTCGGCATGGCTACCAAGTACTCCGAGGTCACCCTCGCCCAGAAGTACCGCGTGCACGAGCACGAGGGCGAATGGGCCGGTACGGTGTCCGGCGGCCCCATGTACTACATCGAGCGCGGACTCGGACCCAAGTGGAAGTGGATGGCGATCTTCTTCGCGTTCATACTGGGGATCACCGCGTTCATGACCGGAAACGGCATTCAGGCCAACACGGTCGCCGACAATCTGGAGACCCAGTTCGGCATCGCTCCGTGGATCAGCGGACTCGTGACCTCCGGGGTCGTCGCCGCGGTGATTCTGGGCGGAATCTCGAGGATCGGCAGGGTGACCGCGGTACTCGCGCCAGTGATGGCGCTGCTGTACGTGGCGGGCGCGCTCGTGATCATCGCGCTGAACGCGGCAGATGTGTTCCCGACCTTCGGGCTCATCTTCCGCGAGGCCTTCAACCCATCGGCGGGAGTGGCGGGCACGGGCGTGGGCGCGTTCCTGGTGACGCTCATGTGGGGGGTTCGCAGGGGCCTCTTCTCGAACGAGGCGGGGCAGGGGTCGGCGCCGATCGCCCACTCCGCGGCCAAGACGGACGAGCCGGTCTCCGAGGGCGTGGTGGCGCTCCTCGAGCCCTTCATCGACACCATCATCATCTGCACCATGACCGGGCTCCTGGTCATCATGACGGGCGTCTGGAACGACCGCTTCGAAACCGAGATCACCCTGAGCGGCGGCGACCTCTCGTACCGCGCGGTCCAGATGGACGGCGGGTACCTCGACGTCAGCTCCGACCTGCCGATTCGCATCGACGACGGTCGTCACGCCGACACGGGCCCCACCGACCCGCAGCTGTCCTGGCACGAGGTCCCCGTGGAGCAGCTCTTCGTGGACGAAGGGCAGACGCGTCCGTTCAGCGGCGTGATCGATCCGGCTTCCGGCACCGCCGCGGGCGACGACGGCCAGACCTACACCTCGCTCTACGGGATGGCTGTCGAGAGCGGGGCCCCGCTGACCATGTCGGCCTTCAGGCGAGGACTTTCCCCGCTGGGTGACTGGGGGCACTACATCGTCGTGCTCGCGGTGTTGCTCTTCGCGATCTCTACCGCGATCGCGTGGAGCTACTACGGCGACCGCTGCGCCAACTACCTCTTCGGCGCAAAGGCTGTCATCCCGTACAAGATCCTCTTCGTGGTCATGCACTTCGTCGGGGCGGTGCTGCCCCTGGGCGTGATCTGGGCGATGGGCGACGTGCTGCTGGCGATCGTGATCTGGCCGAACCTGATCGCGCTGGGTCTGCTGGCGCCGAAGGTCGTCGAGATGACGCGCGACTACTTCGCGAGGCGACCCTGGGAGAACTGACCCGAGGGGGCTATTCGGGGGCCGGCCTCCCTGGTCCGGCGGCCGGCCTCGCGCGGGGCTTCCCGGGCGGGTCGCCGGACTCCGGGATGATCCGCGCCGGTTGAAGGGCGCCGCGGCCGAAGCGGTCGTGGATCCGGTCCACTGCGCGCGCGATGACCCGGTCGCGCTCGCTCTCAAGCGCTTCGCGCTGCCCGAAGAGGTCGCCCTGCCGGGTCGGTGCCTGCCGCACCAGGTTGGAAACGCCGACTCCGAGCAGCCGGGCTCCCGTGCGGCGGCGGTGGCGGAGGTGGTGGAGGAGCGACAGCGCCACGGTGTAGATCGCGCGGTCGGTCTCCAGGCCCTCGGGCTGTGTGCTGCCGGACTGTCTGGTCGTGAAGTCGTGGTCGCGGATCTTGACGGTTACCGTGCGGGCCCTGAGTTCCTTGCCGCGCAGCTGGCTCCCCACGCCGCAGCTCAGTTGCAGGAGGCGTCGCTCCAGTTCGTCGTCGTCGTTGATATCCGTGAAGAAGGTGCGCTCCGAACTGATGGACTTGCGGGCGTCGCGCGCGTCGACCTCGCTCGCATCGATCCCCCGGATCCGCTCCCAGAGCCAGGCGCCGCGACCGGGGCCGAACCAGCGCGCCAGCCACGCGCGCTCGACCGCGGCGGCTTCGGCCACGGTGTGCAGCCCCTTTGCGGACAACTGCTTCAGGAAAGCGGGACCGATTCCAGGCAGGTCCGACAGGCGAAACTGCGACATGAAGACCTCTTCCCCGCCCGGCGGCACCACGTGCACACCGTCGGGTTTGGCCAGCCGTGTCGCCACCTTGGCCACGATCCGCTGTGTCCCTCCGCCCAATGATACGGCGACCTCGGTCCGTTCCCTGACCGTTCTGCGGATGCGGTCGGCCGTGGCAGCCAGGTTCTCGCCCTTGAACAACCGTTCGGTGCCGGTGAGATCGAGGTAGAATTCGTCGATGGACGCGGCCTGCACGACGGGTGCCAGCTCCTGGAGCACGGCTCTCACGGCCCGGCTCCGTTCCACCACCTTCCCCCTCGGGACCGGCACGACCAGCGCGTCGGGACACAGCTTCAGCGCCTGCGCCGTAGGCATGCCGGAACGCACCCCGTAGTCACGCACGGCGTAGGAAGCGGAGGTGATGACTCCGCGGTTGCTGCGGCCTCCGACCAGCAGCAACGGGTGCCTGCCCGCACCCTTCGGATCCTCCAGGCGGGCCACCTGGACGAAGAAGCTGTCGCAGTCCACCAGGAGAATCCGCCTGGAGCCTTGCGGGGGCATCCTGTCTTTGGACAACGTTCTACCTCCGGCACGTTACATGCGGGCCGCCAGCAAGGTAATCACTCTCAGGAGAACGCACAGATGGCCTACCCCTTTCAGCTTCCCGATCTGGGATACTCTCACGATGCGCTTGAGCCGCACATCGATGCCCGCACGATGGAGATTCACCACGGCCGGCATCACGCCGCCTACACCGCCAACCTGAACGGGGCCCTTGCCGGACACCCGGAGCTGCACGGCATGTCCGCGGAAGAGCTTGTCGCGGACCTGTCGGCGCTTCCCGAGGCCATCCGAGGTGCGGTGTGCAACAACGGCGGCGGCTTCGTCAATCACAACTTCTTTTGGCGCATCATGACCCCGGGTGGAGCGGAAGCGCCAGGCGGTGCGCTTGCGGCGGCTATCGATGCGGCGTTCGGCAGCTTCGCGGACTTTCAGCAGCGGTTCGCGGCGGCGGCGGTGGGTCGTTTCGGCTCGGGGTGGGGCTGGTTGGTCGCGGGCGATGGAGGCGCGCTGGAAGTCGTGTCGACGGCAAACCAGGACACGCCGGTCATGGACGGGAAGACGCCGCTGTTGGGCATCGACGTCTGGGAGCACGCGTACTATCTGAACTACCAGAATCGCCGGCCCGACTACGTCTCCGCCTTCTGGAACGTGGTCAACTGGACGGTGGTGGCGGAGAATCACGCCTCGGCCGGATGATCGTCCGCGGAGCATGTCTTCCGCGATCGAGCCCCCGCTGCCGGCTCCGTAGCGCCGACAGCGGGGCAACCGGGCAGAGCAGTTTTCTGTTATCATCAAGGTGGCGATGTTTAGTCCTATAGACATATGTTTGCAGAGTGCAAGGAACCGCTGGCATGTTGGCAGGAGGGGTGACCTTGGGTGCTGAGCCGTTGCGACCGAATGGGAAACCGGTGAGGGTGGGCGTCAATCCGTTCCGGATCAGCGTAGGCGGTGGGGCTGTCCTTGTCGCGCTTGCGCTCGGTTGGGCGGGAGACCTGACCGCACAGAGTCTCTCCGGCGGGCGGCGGGTCATGCTGGAGCAGTTCGCGAAGGCCAACGAATACGACTACACGCCGCTCCGGAACGCGGCACACGTCCACCGCTTCGTGGAGCTGGGGCTGTTGGTGCCGCTGGCGGGCAACGCCAATTACGCGATCGACGACGAGGTTTCCTTTCCGTACGCGCGTCCGGAAGTGAAGCTGTTTGTGGAGCGTCTCTCCCGCCAGTACCGGAGTTCCTGCGGCGAGCAGTTGGTGGTTACCAGCCTGACCCGGTCGCTCGATCGACAGCCTCCCAACTCCTCCCCGTACTCGGTGCACCCCAGAGGCATGGCGGTGGACCTGCGGAGAAGCAGCTCGCGCGCCTGCCGCGCCTGGCTTGAAGATGTCCTTTTGCACCTCGAAGGCGCGGGCGCGTTGGACGTGACGCGCGAACGCAGGCCGCCTCACTACCATGTCGCGGTGTACACGCACGAGTACGCCGCGTATGTGGATCGCATCCGGGCGGCCGGGGAGCGTGCGCCGGACACTCGCGTGGCGGAGGCGTTGCTCCCCGCGAATCCACCGCAACCGGAGGTGATCCGGTACAGGGTCCGGTCGGGCGATTCCCTCTGGGAGATTGCGCGGACACATGGAACGACGGTGGATCGTCTCAGGTCGGTTAACAACCTTAGAGGTTCCCGGATTTACGCGGGCCAGCTGCTTCAGGTCACCCGGGCGACCCCGCAGTAGAATCGGCCTCGGTCGGCACCGGACTCGGACCGAGGCGATTTGCCGGTGACCGACAACCAATCGGGAGGACCCGCGAGCCGCGAAGGCACGGAGATCACGGTATCGATCGTGATTCCCGTCTTTAACGAGGCTGCCACTGTCGAGACGCTGCTGCGGCGGGTGGCAGCGGTTCCGGTCGCCAGGGAAGTCATCGTAGTGGACGACGGCTCGACGGATGGCACGCGCGAATTGCTGCCGCGGCTGAAGGACAAGGGGCTGATCGACGGGCTGTTCATGCACGACACCAATCGGGGCAAGGGGGCCGCGCTGCGCACCGGATTCGATCGCGCCGCCGGAGACGTGGTCGTCGTGCAGGACGCCGATCTCGAGTACGACCCGGGTGAGATTCCCGGGCTGCTGGCGCCGATTGCCGAGGGGCGGGCAGACGCGGTCTATGGTTCGCGATTCCTGGGTCTCGACAAGTCCATGAAGGTGGTCTTCTACTGGCATATGCTGGGCAACAAGTTCCTGACTTTTCTGAGCAACGTCCTGACCGGACTTCGCGTCACGGACATGGAAACCTGCCAGAAGATGATACGGACCGACCTGCTGCAGTCCCTCCCGCTTACCGTCGACCGCTTCGGCATCGAGCCCGAGATTACCGCCCGTTTGGCTCAGGCTAGGGCCCGGCTCGTCGAGCTTCCGATCAGCTACTCGAGCCGTTCGTATGCCGAGGGCAAGAAGATCGGCTGGAAGGACGGGGTATCGGCGATCTGGTTCATCCTGCGGTGCAACCTGTTGCCGCCCCGGGCGAAGCCGTGGACGGGCCGTCCGGCAGCCTGGTCGGATGACTGACATCCAGGTGGCTGCGCCGCTGTCCCGGTAGCTGCCGCCACGGGCCGGCGCTGACCGAGGCCGTCGTGCGGGGTCGCCGCGCGCGGCGCCGCGAATCTGTCCCATCCAGCTATTCCAGCGCCCATTCGGATCCCCGATCTTCACGCGTGGTTGGACACCGCCTGCGTGTGCCGCTGATCGGGTACGGAGAATCGCCTTCGGCGGCTCCCGCGGGAGTGACCCAAGACAATCGTGTCGTGGCCGGCGCAACAATCAACTTTATCGGAGCCATCTCAAATGACTGGAAAACAAGGTTTTACACTCATTGAACTACTGATCGTCCTGGTCATCATCGGAATCCTTGCAGCCATCGCGATCCCTCAGTTCTCGGCAACCCGTGAATTGGCCTACTTCGCCGCGATGAAGTCCGATCTCAGGAATCTGGCAACCCAGCAGGAGCTCTACTTCGCCACCAACTATGACTATAGCGACGACTTGAACGCGCTTGAGTTCGTGGCTTCGGAGGCGGTTACCGTCACGCCTGCGGCTACCGCCGCCGGGTGGTCGGCGACCGTTACCCACGCTGCTCTCGACGCTGACGAGGGCTGTGCGATGTACTACGGTGACGCGACGGCACCAACCATCGGATCGGCGACACCGGAGGTGGAGGGGCAGATCGCATGTACCCAGTAGCGCTCGGTACCGGAGGTCCGGCGGGACGGGCGGGGTACTCGCTGATCGAGGTTGCGGTGGCACTGGCGGTCGTTGCGGCGCTCGCACCTCCCGTGGCGACAGCGGCATCCACCTTGCGCGCGACTTTCGATCTCAAACGCGCGCAGGAGGATGCGGCAAGGCTCTTTACCGCGGCCCGCTGGGCTGCGGTCAGGGATGGAAGCGCCACGGTCGAACTTGTGTCCGACCCTCCCCGGGGGCGGGTCGTTTCAATCACCGGGGATACCGTCGCGACCGCCGACCTCGGTCCGGGCGGGGTGAAGCTGCGCCTGAGCAGGGGTCGAGCCACCAGCCGCGTCCGATATGGCCCCGTCGGACTCGGATGGGTGGCCAGTCAGAGCTTGCGCTTTGCCAAGGCCGGGCAGGAGAAGGCGCTCGTCATCTCTTCCCTTGGCAGGGTGTCGCGCCGATGAACCGTGCGGGAACGTCACTCGTCGAATTGGTGGTGGCGGTCGCGATTGTGGGCCTGGGGGTGGTCGGCGTTTCGTCGCTGACCGCTGCCGCTGCTCGGACGCTGGTCCGTGCGCGTGCCCTCGACGAGGCCCACGCTGCCCTGCAGAGCTTTGCGGACTCGGCGAGGGTAGGTGGCGGTCCGGCCTCAGGACACCGGGAACTTCCCTCGGGAAGGCTCACGTGGAGTGTGCCGCAGGCCCCCGGTAGCGAAGCATGGGTACAGATGGACCACATCGCGCTGCCCGAGCCGGTCCTGGTGCGGTTTCTGTCGCGCGCGAGCATTCGGTAGAGGTGCCTGCAATGAGAGGTCCTTCGCCTGGGAACACGGGGTTCGCGGTAACGGAAGCGGTGGTGGCTGGCACACTGTGTCTGTTGATCATCCAGGTCGCGTGGTGGGTCACCGCAGTGCAGAGCCGGGCCGCGACCCGGATTATCGACGAGGCGCGAATCCTGGACGAAGACAGGTTGATTCACCATCTGCTCGTGACCGAGCTCGGCCACGGCCGAGCGCAGTTGGACTGGAACGTGGATGCCAACGAACTGGCGTTGCGGGCCTTCCGTGGTGTCGGCCTTGCCTGCAGGACACAACCTCGCAATGGGTGGGGGGTGGCCGCTTCGGGGTATCGCTCGCCGGATTCCGGCAAGGATTCGGTTCTGGTTTTTTCCGAGCACTCGGGTTGGCAGGTTTCGAGGCTCGTCGGGGTGGCCCGCGGAGGTTCGCTGGACTGCCAGGACGTCCCGGGATTCTCCCCCGCGATATGGTCCCTGGACCCTCCTCGGCCGGGAGCTCTCGCCGGCGTGTACTTCGAGCGTGGACAGTACCGTTTCTCGAGCGGTGCATTCCGCTATCGGGTTGGGAACAGCGGCTGGCAGCCGTTGACGTCAATGGGGATAGCGGACGACTCCGCCACGCTCGCTCCGGCCGGTGCCGGGGGTGTAGCCGCTCGCGTCTTGTGGACTGAAACCCATGCCCGGCCGGGCTCGGTCTCGTGGACCGTGTGGGGGGTCCGGTGAGGATCGTCCGGCTGCCGGGTAGGGAAGGGTTCGCACTCGTGCTCGTGCTCCTCGCACTCACCGTCATGGCGGCCATTGCGACGGCTGCGTTGGCCACTGCGGTCGGTCAGCTGCGTGCGGCCACGACGCGAGCGGGTGTGTTTGCCGCACACACGGCGGCGCGTGACGCGGTGGAGTTCGCACTCGGCACGACGCGCGGTCTTGCCGAGGCACCAGTGGGAGACTCCGCTCATGAGCTCTTGTACCGGTCGTTTGGACGGGGAGGGTCCCAACGAGTCGGGGACCTCCGTCTGTCGAGGGAGATCCACGTGTTCGTCGGCGATGCTGTCGAGGCCGGCGGTGCCCCTGTTCGCAAGGGACGACTGATCTGGTGGATGGATCCGGAGGTCCGGGTTGCTGCCCACAAGGCGGTTGTAGAAAGCGCGGCGTTCCGGGTCGAACCGGGGGCGCAAGTGAACGCGGATTCGCTCCTCGATGGGCGTCCCGGGATCGCGCGGTGCGATGGTGTGTCCGCTCTGCGCGACGCCTTCGGGACGGGTCTCGTCCCGGCCAGCGCCGCACTGCCGCCGCCACCGGCGTGGGGCGCGGGACAGGACGGTTCCGACTTCGCCGGGTTTCGATTGGGGTGGTTCAGCCGACCGGTGCTGCAACGTCTGGCCGACCATCATGTGACACCGGGACAGTCGCCGCCACCAGCGGGCTGCCTTGGTTGCTGGTCCGGAGTGGTGCACAGTGGCGCGACCGTGCATTCGGCGGGGCGGGGCGCCGGCGTGCTGGTGGTCAACGGTGACCTGACGATCGCGTCGGGATCGTCGTGGAGTGGTCTGGTCCTTGCGTCCGGGGACGTGACCCTCTCTGGCGCGGCTGGCCTGACGGGGCTCGTGCGCGCGGGAGGACACGTCGTGATGCAGCCCGGTTCCGTCCTGGACGGTTCCGCGTGCGCGGCGTTCGAGGCCCTCCGGGCGGCGCAGTCGCTGGCGAGACCGATTCCGTTGCCCGGGCGATCCTGGCTGAGCCCCATTGGGCCTCCGACAGGGTAGCGCAATGGGAATCTTCGGCAGGAAGAGGACTTCCGTTGGCCTGGACCTGGGCAGTGGCTATCTGAAGCTGGCGGAGGTCGACCACAGCGGTGATTGCCCGGAGGTCGTGAAGGTGGCGGTGAGCCCGATCCCCGAAGGGTCGGTGGTGGAGGGAGAGGTTGTCAGGCCTGATCGTGTTGCGCAGTCTGTCCGCCGCCTGCTGGACGACGCGGGTATCGGAAACCGCAAGGTGGTTACGGCGTTGGGCGGGCACGACATCTTTGTGAAGCAACTTGAGATGTCGGGGGTGCAGCAGTCGGACGCGCATGAACACATCCGCAAGAAGGCCGAGCGCCACATACCGTTCGAGGTTGGCGGGGTTGAGCTCGATTTCCAGGTGCTTCCGTCTCGCGACAGTGACGCACCGATGCGAGTGTTGCTCGTCGCCGCCAAGAAGGAGCGCGTCGAGGCCAGGTTGTCACTCCTTGAGGCCGCCGGCGTCGGTGTGGATCTGCTTGATGCCGAGGCCTTCGCGTTGGCCAACGGACTCTGCCACAACTATCCGAGCGTCTCCGACGGCGTCGTGGCGCTGGTCAACATCGGCCGGGAGGCCACCAACATCGTCATCCTGGAAGACGGGATCCCTGCTCTCATCAGGGATCTTCCGATGGGATTGCGGCGCTTTGGAGACCTGCTGCGACGAGTGTACGCCACGCCGGACGAACTGGTTGAGGAAGCGCTCCTGGGTCGGTGCCAGCTGGATGGGCTCGAACGAGCAATGCACACAGGTGCGGACGTCGTTGCGGTGGGGATCGAGCGTACCACGGCGTTTCTGGGGACACAGGGCGCCGCCGGGGGTGTCGGCCGGGTGTTCGTCAGTGGCGGTGGCGCCTGTTTGCGTGGGGTCGCGCGAGTCCTTGCTCACCGACTGAAGGTGGAGACACGGGTTGCCAACCCCTTTGAACGTGTGCCTGCGGCTGCCGGCGTGCGCAATCGCAGGGTTCTGGCGGAAGCTTCTCCGCTCTTCTTTCAATCCATCGGGCTCGCTCTGCGGTGCGGCTAGGCTAATGGCGAGGCCCATTCAAGGGAGGCGGACATGATCGAAGTCGATCTTGCACCAGAGCGCTCGCGCACCCGTACCCACCGTGCGCGTCGATTAGGGTCGGGCAATGGGTTGGCCGGGCTCTGGCTGGACGGCTGGACTCTCGCGTGCGGTGTGGTGGTGTTGGGTTCACTCGGCGCATCCGCATATCTCGCGATCACCTCTTCCCGCGAGGTATCGGCGCTTGAGGTCCTGGTGGAGCATGCACTCCAGGACTCGGCACAGTCTGCGGAAGGGAATCGGTTGCTTGTGCAGTTGCACGAGAGGCTCGATTCGATCCAAGCACGGATCTCCACAATCGAAGACCTCGACGCCACGCGGTACCGCTGGCCGCACATCCTCGATGAAGTTTCGGCGGCGCTGCCCCAGGGCGCCTGGATCACCGGGATTACGGATGTCGCGGCGGACACAACCGGAATCCGCTTTCAGGTGGAAGGACACGCATTGGACAATTTCGCGCTCACGCGATTCTGGAACGCATTGGAAGCCTCCTTCTTCATTCGCGACGTGCAACTGATCAGCACCGAATACCTTGAACGCGACACCATTGACGGAAACGGCGGGCTGCGGGCCTCGTACCACTTCGTGCTTGGCGCCTCATACGAGGACCCCCCGGGCGAGGTTGTCGAGTTTGTCCGCATCGCGAGGGGTGCGCGATGAGGTTGTTGCCCAGCGACCGTCTGCGGCGGAACGCCGTACTGTCATCCCTGCTTGCGTTGTCATCGGTGTACTTCGCGTACACGTACATCTGCGTCCCTCGAGAGGCGCGCGCCGATACCCTTCGCCTCCGGCTCGACGCCCTGCAGGCAGCCATCCGCCTGCCGGGCCTGGAAGCTCTCGGCCAAACAGACTTGCAGCGCCGCCTCGAGTTGCACGAGGCCCACCTGGAGCGGATGGAGGATCTGATACCCTCGAGCGAGGAAGTGGCGTCCCTTCTCGAGGCGGTCTCGGTGGAGGAGCGGCTTGCCGGTGTGGAGGTGACGATGCTGCGTCCCGAAATGCCCGAGGCTGGGCGACCGTACGACCGCCGAAGCTACGAAATGGCGGTGAAGGGCGACTATCACGCCATCGGAGCCTTCCTGACGGCGGTCGCTTCGCTGGAGCGAATCATGGTGCCTGCCAACCTGACGGTTGGCCGGGCGCCACCCGCCGGCACGAGGCAGACGGGTCCAGCCTACCGGGCGGTGGCCCGGGTACGAATTCAGACCTATGTGCTTTCGCCCGCGCGGGGCGCCGAGCCCTCGGAACCCACGGCATCCGGAGATACTCCGCAATGACACCGATACGACTACTATCTTCCGGTCGAAATCCCTTCATGAATGAGGAAGTCGGACGATGGGGCCGATGTATGTTGGTGCGGGTGGCTGCGGCTCTGTACATCGCGCTGATATGTTCCGGCCAGGTCGCTTCGCAGACCCCGAGCCGGACGGATTCCATGAACGTGGCGACCGGCTCGCCGGCGCAGATCTCGGACGGCCTGCCGTTCCATCGCGAGCACTTCAGCTACGCAGCTGAAGATCGCCGTGACCCCTTTTCACCTCCGGGCGCACCGGGCACGGTCAATCCGATGATCGGTGGCATCAGGCTTCTGGGGATCATCCATCATCCCCATCCTCGTCTGAGCGTGGTGCTCGTGCAGGTCGGGATGCAGGGCGAGGCGGAGGGCCTGGGTGGACCCGCGCAGGAGCGGCCGTCGACGGGAGTCAGGCTTCGCATTGGAGACTCGGTGGGAGGCAGGAGTGTGGCCGAGATTCACCCTGATCATGTTGTGATGGACATTGCTTCACCCAACGGGGTCGACCGTCGCGTTCTCGCCATGTCCAGCGGAGAAGGGGGGTGTGGCTGATGTTCCCACCCAGGATAACCGTGTGGCTTTTGGTATCGGTTGGTCTATTGGGATACGGGTTGCCGGTATCGCGGGCCGTGGGCCAGGAGAACCCACCGAAAGCGTCCACGGAAGAGGGTCCGGACGATCCCATCTCCGTCATTTTCACCAATGCACCCATCCAGGATGTACTGTTTGCGTTCGCCGAGTTCTCGAACCACTCCTTCGTCGCCGGTCGCGAGGTGGTGGGGACGATTTCGGCCGAAATACGCGGACAACCCTGGGACACGGCACTCCGTACGATATTGCGGGCCCATGGGCTGGTCGCCCGGGAACTGGAGACCGGGATCATCCTCGTCGAGAGCGCCCGTGGACTCCTCGATAATGAGGCCATTGCTCCACTTGAGGCGAGGGCGTTCAACCCTACATACGTTGACGTTGGCGAGCTGCAGCAGTTGGTCGGGCCCCTGCTGACAGAGCGGGGCCAGGCATCGGCCGGTCCAAGGACCAACACCCTGGTGGTCACCGATTTGCCCAGAATCCTCGAGACCGTCGAAGGACTGGTGGAATCGATCGATGTACCGGTTCAGCAGGTCGACATTTCCGCCAAGATCATTTTCATAAACCGAACGGCACTGGATGCCTTCGGGATCACCTACGACCTGAAGGACGTTGGCGGGAATCAACTCAACATCCTGACGCCGGGCGCCGCCGATCTGGACGGAGACGGAATCATCTCACTTCCGGACGAGCAGGTTCCCCGCGGAACCGATGTCATCTCCCTGGGTGGCAATTCGCTTGCGGCCCTGGGCAATGCCACAGATCGCATCTCCAACCCCACACTGTCCCTGCTGTCCTCTCTCGTGATCGGTCGCACCACCCTGATCGGCTTCATCGATGTGCTCGAGTCAGCGCAACTCACGGATGTCGAGGCCAAACCATCCGTGCGCGTCATGGACAGCCGGACGGCCAGAGTGGTCGTCGGGGAGGAGACACCGGTTCGCGTACTCGATGCCGGTGCCCAACTGCAGATGGGGTCCGGCGGGGAAGCCCGAGGCGCCTTTCCGGTGGCGACAGTTGATTACAAGGAGACGGGGGTGATCCTCGAAGTCGCCCCCAGGATCACCCCGAATGGCCACATCCTGCTCAACCTCTCGGCGGAGCGATCCTCGGCGGACCTGGCACCCTCGGACGTGGGGTTTGTGTTCAGACGGCAGAAGGCGGAATCCGAGGTGCTGGTCAAGGACGGCGAGACGGTGGTGATCGGTGGCCTTACCGTAACGGAGTCGGCCGAACTCAAATCCGGCATCCCGCTGCTCATGGACATTCCGCTGTTGGGAAGGCTCTTTCGCACTCACCGTGAGTCGTCCGTGCAACGCGATCTGTTGATCATGGTTACGCCCACCATCGTGGCGCCCGCTTCCCCGTGAACCGGGCCTTTGCTATCTATGACAACCACACTGCTCCAAGTACAGCGCCGAGTTCCGCTCAAACTCCGTCCAACCGATGCCACAAGCTCACCTGTCCTTCCATACCGCCGGAGAGTCGCACGGCCGCGGCCTTGTCGCCGTTGTCGAAGGAGTGCCGGCGGGTTTGCCGCTCAATCCGGAAGAGGTCATCGATCCCGAACTCAAGCGGCGCCAGGGAGGACACGGCAGGGGGCGGCGGATGCAGATCGAGTCCGATCGTGCCGAGATCATCTCGGGCGTCCGACTGGGGGTAACGCTCGGCTCACCGCTGTCTCTGGTGATATGGAATCGTGACTGGCAGAACTGGACCACTGCCATGGCTCACGAGTTCCCGGATGCGGACGCGAACCCGAAGGCGCTGCGTCCGGTCTACCTTCCCAGGCCCGGGCATGCCGACCTCACCGGGGTCCTCAAGTACGACCGTCGCGATGCCCGTGACATCCTTGAGCGCGCATCGGCGCGGGAGACCGCGGCCCGCGTCGCCTGCGGAGCTGTGGCCAAGGCCCTGCTCAAGGAGTTGGGCGCGACGGTGGGCAGCCACGTGACCCGGATCGGGGATGTCGAGGCCCGGGTTCCGGACGACCTGCCGCCCGACATCAACGCCGCCGCCGATGCTTCCCCGGTGCGAACGCTCGACCTTGATACGGAAGCGGGAATGATCGATGCCATCGACGACGCCAGGCAAGCGGGCGACACCGTGGGCGGGTGCTTCGAGGTGGTGTTGCGTGGTCTCCCTGTCGGACTCGGGAGCCACGTGTCGTGGGACCGGAAGCTCGACGGGCGTCTGGCGCAGGCGGTGATGTCGGTCCATGCGATCAAGGGCGTCGAAATCGGGCCCGCGTTCATCAACGCCGGTCGCCCCGGGTCCCGTGTCCATGACGCCATATACCGCGACGACGCGCAGTTGCGGTCCGGAGGGTTCGGGCGCGCCGGAAATCGGGCCGGCGGCCTGGAGGGAGGCATTACCACGGGAGCACCGCTGGTTGTCCGCGGCGCCATGAAGCCGATATCGACCCTGTTGCGCAAGAGGCTGCCCAGCGTGGACCTCCGGGACGGATCCGCTCGGGAGGCCACCGTAGAGCGGAGCGACGTTTGTGCAGTTCCTGCAGCCGCGGTAGTCGCGGAGGCAATGGTCGCGCTGGTGGCGGCCGACGCGGTAATGGAAAAGTTCGGAGGCGACTCGCTTGCCGAAACACGTCGCAATTTCGAGTCATATGTACGGCATCTCGCGGCGCGTGGATTCGGCGAACGGGAGGTGGAGGGCAGATGAAGGAACTGACTCCCGGTGCTCACGGGGGGCGGGTCGGCTTGCCCGCAAGGGTCAGGCGCATTGTGATGATCGGCTTCATGGGAGCAGGCAAGTCGACAGTGGGACGAATGCTGGCCGATTCCCTGGGCTGGAGCTTTGTGGATCTTGACGACGAGGTGGCGCGACGCGACGGGATGTCGGTTGACCGCATCATCCGGCAGAAGGGCCTGGACCACTTCAGGCGCCGCGAATCGGAAGTCGGACGGGAGCTGCTGGGGCGCGTGCGGACTGTCGTTTCGGTCGGTGGGGGCTGGCCGGCCCAACCCGGTCACATGGAATCGCTGGGCAAGGGTACCGTGTCGATCTGGTTGCAGGTCGGTGTCGCAACGGCCCTCGAGAGGATAGCCGGATCCACGTCGGCCAGGCCGTTGCTCGAGGTGCCTGATCCCGTCGGGACCGCTGCGGCTCTGCTCGACGACCGGGAGCCGTACTACCGTCGCGGCAGTATTGCGATCGAGACCGAGAGGGTATCTCCGAATCGGGTCCTGCGTGCGATAATGAGATATTTCGCCGTATTGAGATCGGAGAACGGATCGGTTCCCGCAAGGATCGAACAACCTGGGGAAGACATCGAGTGAAGCTCGTGATAGTTGAATCGCCTGCGAAGGCGAAGACCATCGGAAGATTTCTCGGCCCGGGGTATCGGGTCGAAGCGTCCTACGGTCACATCCGGGACCTCCCGCGCTCCGCAGGCGAAACGCCGAAGGCAATACGGAGCAAACCCTGGGGACGGCTCGCGGTAGACACCGACCACAGCTTCAAACCGACCTACATCGTACCGCCCGAGAGCAGGCAGCACGTGCGGGATCTGCGAAGGATTCTGAAGGGCGCGGACGAGGTGCTGCTGGCCACGGATGAGGATCGCGAGGGAGAATCCATCAGTTGGCACCTTGTCGAGGTCCTGAAACCGAAAGTGCCCGTGCGTCGGATCGCTTTCCACGAGATCACCCGACCGGCCATAGAGGAAGCGCTGGCCAGCCCTCGCGAGGTGAACCGGCGCCTGGTCCAGGCGCAGGAAGCGCGGCGGGTCCTGGACCGACTGTACGGCTATACCCTGTCGCCGGTCCTTTGGAAGAAGGTGCGGACGAAGCTCAGCGCTGGGCGCGTTCAGAGTGTGGCTCTTCGGCTCATTGTCGACAGGGAGGAGGAGCGCCGGCGATTCAGGGTTTCCGAGTACTGGCGGGCGAGGGCGACCCTGGTTGCCGACGCCGACGAGTTTTCGGCGACGCTGGTGGCGGTCGGGGGTCGTCCGGTGGCCACCGGAAGGGACTTTGACTCCGAAACCGGCGAGCTGGCCTCGGACCGGGTCGTTGCCCTGGATGCGGATGGCGCGTCGGCGATAGCGGAGGGGGCATTGAAGGCCGTCCCATGGCAGGTCCGGAACGTTGACCGCAAGTCGAGTCGGCAGCGGCCCGCGCCTCCGTTTACCACTTCGACACTTCAACAGGCTGCGAGTCGCCGCCTCAGAATGTCGCCACGCAGGACGATGCGTGTCGCCCAGCGCCTCTATGAGGGCATCGACATGGGGGGTGGGAATCGCGAGGGGCTCATCACCTATATGCGGACCGATTCCGTAACGCTCTCGAACAAGGCCCTGGATGACGCCGGACGCTACATCGAGGGTGCATTTGGCTCAGCCTATTACCGAGGTCCGAGACGATACAGGACAAAGTCCAAGGCGGCACAGGAGGCTCACGAAGGAATCAGGCCTACCGAGATCGGCCGCGCCCCTGACAGCCTTGCGCGCTTTCTGGGCAGGGAGGAACTCGCTCTATACAAGCTCATCTGGAGTCGGACAGTCGCGTCCCAAATGGCCGACGCACAGGTGGACCGCACGGTGATCGATTTCTCGGCTCGTATCGATGATGTCGACCACACCTTTCGCGCAAACGGCTCGGTGCTGCGGTTCCCCGGTTTTCTGAGGGTGTACGGCGACGTCAGGAAGGATCAACTGCTTCCGGCACTCCAGACAGGAGACCGGATTTACACGGAGGAAAGAGAAACATCGCCCGAGGCCGCGGATCACGTACCTGGGCCTGCTACAACGCTCCGGTCCGTCGAACCGGAACGGCGCGAAACAAAGCCCCCGCCCCGGTACACTGAAGCCTCGCTGGTCAGAAAGCTGGAGGAGGAGGGAATCGGCAGGCCTTCGACCTACACGCCCACCATTTCGACGATCCAGGAACGAGACTACGTGCGCAAGCGTTCAGGCAGTCTGGTACCTACGTACACCGGAATGGCGGTCAATCAGCTCCTCCGAACGCATTTCGAGCAATACGTGGACCTGCGGTTCACCGCGCGGATGGAGGACGCGCTGGACGATATCGCCGCGGGGCAGACCGAGTCGCGGCGCTTTCTCGAGGAGTTCTACAGCGGGGACGACACAAACGAAGGCCTGGCGCGAAAGATCGCCAAGACGCTCCCCGCTATCGACTATCCGAACGTCCCCATCGGCATCGATCCCGGAACCGGAGAGCCCATCCGCATCAAGATCGGGCGGAATTCGGCCTATGCCGAAAGGGGAGAGGGCGAGGAGGTACAGCGCGCGACGATTCCAGACGACCTGATGATCGACGAATTGACCGTCGAACGCGCCGCCCAGCTCCTCGACACCCCCGCGGGGCCACAGAAGCCCCTCGGCCTGGATCCACGTGACGGATCACCAGTCTACCTCAAGTCGGGTCGCTACGGACCCTACGTCCAACTCGGCGAAACTCGCGGATCGACCAAACCCCGTTGGATGGGGCTCCCAAAGGGGGTAGAGCCGGAAGACGTAACACTCGACTACGCTCTCCGGCTGCTTTCGTTGCCGAGGCTGATCGGCAAGGACCCGGTCAGTGATGAAGAGATCAGGGCGAGCCTGGGACGATACGGTCCCTACGTCCAGCGAGCACGGGACTTCAGGAGCCTGGAGTCCGTGGACAGGGCATTCGACATATCGCTCGAGGAAGCCCTGGCGATCCTGGCACAGGAGAAAAAGCCGCGCCGCAGCGCCAGGAAGACCCTCAAACACATCGGTCCGCATCCGGAAACGGGAGCGAGGATCGATCTTCTCGAAGGTCGTTATGGCCCCTACGTGACTGACGGAAGCGTCAATGCGAGCGTCCCCAAGGGGAAGCAACCCCTGGAGACAACGATCGAAGAGGCGGTTGAGCTGCTTGCGGCTGCAGCGATCCGCAGGAAGGGCGGGCGATCGCGTCGCCGGCGTCGCACGGCTGCCCGGCGGCGGTGACTGCGTGGTAGCCCAATGAGCCATGTGACGGTTGCGGGTGGCGGCCTGGCCGGGTGTGAGGCCGCGTTGGCCCTGGCTGACAGAGGGCGCGATGTCGTCCTTCTGGAGATGCGGCCCGAGAAGGGGACTCCTGCCCACCAGACCGCGGATCTCGGCGAACTCGTGTGCACCAATTCCTTCAAGAGCGAAATCCCGACGACGGCGCACGGCCAGTTGAAGCGCGAGATGCGCTGTCTCGATTCCGCGTTGCTGGCGTCCGCGGATGAGAGCCGCGTACCCGCTGGATCCGCGCTGGCGGTTGACCGGCGCCTGTTCTCGCAAGCGCTTACCCGGCGTGTGGAGGCGCATCCGGCGATCCGTGTGGTCCGCGAGGAAACCCGCACGATTCCGTCCGGACCGACCGTGATTGCGACAGGCCCCCTGACTTCCAGTGCTCTCGCCGAGAGCATCGCGAACGAGCTTGGCCGCGACGGGCTGGCATTCTACGATGCCATTGCGCCCATCGTGCACGCCGAGTCTCTCGACCGCGGCATTGTGTTTGAGGCCGGACGCTACAAGCAGGATGCCGACTACCTCAACTGTCCCTTGACCGGGCGAGAATACCGCACCTTCATCGATGCGCTTCGGGAGGCGGACGTGTACGCGGGCCATGATTGGGAAAGGGTCCCGTACTTCGAAGGGTGTCTTCCCATCGAGGTCATGGCGGCGCGGGGGGCCGACACCCTTCGCTTCGGGCCCATGAGGCCGGTGGGATTGTGCGATCCCCGCACGGGTGCACGCCCATACGCCGTGGTCCAACTCAGGCGCGAGGACCGCGCGGGACAGATGTGGAACCTCGTTGGCTTCCAGACGCGGCTTCGCACTGGTGAACAAAGACGTGTGTTCACGATGATTCCGGGACTCGAACAAGCCGAGTTCCTCCGGTGGGGCTCCATCCACCGCAACACCTACCTCAACTTCCCGGCGTGCCTGACGGAATACGGGTCGTCGAGCAAGCGTCCCGACCTTCTTTTTGCCGGACAACTGACCGGCGTCGAGGGTTACACCGAGTCCGCCGTTTCCGGCATCATGGCCGGAATCAATCTGGATCGTTTGCTCAAGGGGCGTTGTCCTGCGGTTCCTCCGCCGGAAACCATGGTCGGCGCGCTCTTCAGATACCTGCGGCAGGCGGATCCCGCCAGATTCCAGCCGATGAACTCCAACTGGGGCCTCGTCGAGCCTCTGGTCGGGGGACCAAGGAAGAAGTTGGAGCGCCGGGCGGCGCTGGCTGACCGAGCCAGTCGGTACTTCGAGAATTGGATCGCCGAACACGAAATCATGCCCCGGCGACTGGTGGCAACATGACATCCCAGGCAGCGTCGTTCCTCGAGCATCTCGAGGTAGTGCGGAATCTCTCGCCGCGGACGATAGCCGGCTATCGCCGCGACCTGTGCGATTTCGAAGAGTTCATTCAGGTACACCTCGGCCGCGAAGACTACCGCTGGGCCGAGATCGATCGTACCACGATCCGGGCGTTTCTGGGTGAATCGGGGCGTCGCGGGCTTGCGCCGCGAACGATCGCGCGCAAGCTGGCTGCGATTCGCGCATTCCTCCGTCACCTCCATCAGGAAGGCGAGATCGCAACGAATCCCGCCCGCCTGGTTCGCGGCCCGAAGCTCGACCGGACCCTGCCCGGGCACATGCGGCTCCCGGAGATGGAAGAACTGTTTCGCTGGACCGAAAGCCGGGCAGCGCAGCTCAACGACCTTACGACCACGCGCCTTCTCGCCGCCCTCGAACTCTTCTATGGCAGCGGCCTCCGCCTCGCCGAACTCGGCTCGCTGGACGTAGGCTCCCTCGATCTCGACCGGAAGCAGCTCCGGGTTCTCGGCAAGGGCAGAAAGGAGCGGATTGTCCCCATCACCGAATCGGCGGCCACGGCCGTGCGCAACTACATGCCGCGGCGCCACGAAGCGGCCGCTGGAGACTGCCGGGCCCTGTTCGTCGGCAAGCACGGCAACCGCCTGTCGAACAGGTACATCCAGCGGACCGTCCAGGGTGCGATCAGCCGGTTCGCTTCGGCGGCGAATCTGTCCGTACACTCACTCCGCCACACTTTTGCGACCCACCTCCTCGATGCCGGCGCCGACCTCATGGCCGTCAAGGAACTCCTCGGACATGCCTCCCTCGGTACCACGCAGATCTACGCGCACACGTCCAGGGAGCGGCTGCGACGGGTGTACCGGGGCGCCCACCCGCGGGCGTGACACGCTGCGGCGGGACGAGTTCCGACCACCCCTACCGGGTGCCCTGGCGCGTATCTACCTTTAACAGTTGGCCAGTCCATTGCCAGCTTATCCGGCCGGCCCATCCAGCAATGCCTTCCAGGACTTTTCTTCCCGACGGATGTTTCCCGTTGCCCCGACCCAACCCGGCGCGCCCGTCCACGCGACCACCGTCATCGCGGTAGCCCGCGACGGCCGCGTGGCCATGGCGGGTGACGGGCAGGTGACCATGGGCGACGCCGTGGTGAAGGGTGCCGCGCGCAAGGTGCGGCTCCTGAAAGACGGCAACATCCTTGCCGGTTTCGCAGGCGCGGTAGCGGACGCGTTCACCCTCTTTACACTCCTTGAGGGGAAGCTCGAGCGGTGGCCCTCGAATCTGGCTCGAGCCTGCGTCGAGCTTGCCAAGGAATGGCGCACGGATCGCTACCTTCGCCGCCTCGAGGCCCTCCTGGCGGTGGCTGACCGCAATCACCTCTTCCTCGTAGGCGGCGACGGCAACGTTATCGAGCCCGACCACCCGATCCTCGCGATCGGCTCCGGCGGCGCCTATGCTCTGGCCGCGGCCCGCGCCCTGTTCGACTGCTCCGATCTGGACGCGCCGGGGATCGCTCGGCGGAGTCTGGAGATCGCGGCGGACATCTGCATCTACACCAACCGGGACATCACGGTCCTGGAACTCGACCCTGAATGACAACCACCTCGGCCACCGCCCCGACCTCTCCCGAGCCCACCGGCCCCGACATCCGCGAGGACCCCCCGCACTGGCTTGACCAGTTCACGCCGCGCGAGATCGTTGCCGAACTGGACAAGTACATCGTGGGCCAGTCGGCGGCCAAGAAGGCGGTCGCGATCGCGCTGCGGAACCGGTGGCGTCGCCAGCAGGTCGAGGACGAACTGCGGGACGAGATTCTGCCCAACAACCTCATCATGATCGGTCCCACCGGGGTCGGGAAGACGGAGATCGCGCGGCGCCTCGCCCGCATGGCGGGCTCTCCGTTCATCAAGGTCGAAGCCTCCAAGTTCACGGAGGTGGGCTATGTCGGCCGCGATGTCGAATCAATGGTCCGCGACCTGGTCGATACCGCCGTTGCAATGGTGAGAACGGCGCGGGAAGACGAAGTGGAGGAGGAAGCCGCCCGACGAGTGGAGGAGCGTTTGCTCGACCTGCTCCTGCCCGATTCCGCGCGGAGATCCCCCGGGGCTCCCCCCGGGCAGACGGCTCCCGCCCGCCCGGAGGACCCGGAGCACGCCGACCGGCAGCCGCGGCTCTTCGTTGCCGGACCCGGTGGCGTGCAGGACCAGCCGCCCGGCAGCGCTGCAGACGAGGATCCGGCCCTGGCGGAACGCAGGCAGCGCACCCGCGAGAAGCTTCGCAAGCTCCTTCGGGACGGCCACCTGGAAGAACGCGAGGTGGAGTTGAGCGTTCAACAGGGCACGCCGGTGAGCGGCATGATGCTTCCGGTGGGCGGGATGGAGGGAATGGACCTCAACTTCACCGAGATGCTGCAGGACCTCCTGCCCAAGCGCCAGAAACGCCGAACCGTCAGTGTATCGGAGGCTCGGCGCATCCTGCTGCAGGAGGAACTCGATCGCCTCGTCGACATGGACGAGGTCGTGAACGAAGCGCTCGATCGCGCCGAGGAGATCGGGATTGTCTTTCTCGACGAACTCGACAAGGTTGCCGGAGGCAGGGGAGGAGCGGGACCGGATGTGAGCCGCGAGGGGGTGCAGCGCGACCTCCTGCCGATCGTAGAGGGCTGCAACGTCCAGACCAAGTACGGCTTTGTCCGCACGGACCACATGCTCTTCATCGCCGCAGGCGCCTTCCACGTCGCCAAGCCCTCCGACCTGATTCCCGAGTTGCAGGGGCGCTTCCCGATCCGGGTCGAGCTGAACAGCCTCAACGCGCCGGAGTTCGAGAGGATTCTGCGCGAGCCCCGGAACGCCCTGGTGCGACAGTACCGTGCTCTGGTCGAGGCCGAGGGCGCATCCGTCAAGTTCACGGACGGCGGAATAAGCGAGATCGCGCGTATCGCGGCGGACCTGAACGACCGCATGGAGAATATCGGCGCCCGCCGGCTGCGAACGGTGCTGACCACACTCCTCGAGGACCTCCTCTTCGACCTTCCGGACGAGGGGCGTGGCGAGACCGTGGTCGTCACGGCGGACTTCGTGAAGGAGCGTCTGGACAAGATCGTATCCGACGACGACCTCAGCCGGTACATCCTCTAGCGGGGCGCCCCTGCATGTCCGACGCAAAACGCGATTTCATCGATCTTGCCGAACACGATCCGGCGTATCTGAAGCATTTGCTCGACCTCACCGGGCGTGTGAAGTCCGGCGGGGCCCGGGGCAGGCCTCTCGCGGGCCGGTGCCTCGCCATGATTTTCCGCAAGAGTTCGACCCGCACCCGCGTCAGCACCGAAGCCGGGATGGCGCAGCTCGGGGGACATGCAATCATGATCTCCGACGGGGATTCCCAGATCGGCCGGGGCGAGAGCGTCGGAGACACCGCCAGGGTCCTCAGCCGCTATGTTGACGCCATCCTCATCCGCACCTTCGGTCACGACGAGGTCGTGGAGCTGGCGCGCGAGGCGTCGGTACCCGTCATCAACGGGCTCACCGACCTGCTTCATCCGTGCCAGGTGCTGGCCGATCTCTTCACCGCCACCGAGGAATTCGGGGGTGATGTCAGCGCGCTCCGCGTCGCCTGGATCGGAGACGGCAACAACATGGCGAACTCGTGGCTCAACGCCGCCAGCCGCCTCGGATTTTCGCTCCGCCTGTCCAGTCCGGACGGCTACGGGCCGGACGCCGAAATCCTGGCCCGCGCGCAGTCGAGCACCGAGGTGGCGATCGTCGAGACGCCCGCAGAGGCGGCCGAGGATGCGCACGTAGTCACAACCGACGTCTGGGCGTCGATGGGGCAGGAGGACGAGCAGAGCGCCCGCGAAATCGCATTCGCGGGATACCAGGTCGATGCCGAAGTGATGGCGCGCGCCCACCCCGCCGGTATCTTCCTCCACTGTCTGCCAGCCCACAGGGGCGAGGAGGTCGCGGCGGAGGTCATCGACGGTCCGCGTTCCCGGATCTTCCGGGAGGCAGAGAACCGACTGCACGTAATCAAGGCCATACTGCTGGACCTGATCGGATAGTGAACATGGACTCGAACCTGACTAATACACCACTCTTCGACGCTCACACCGCGGCCGGGGCCAAAATGGTGCCATTCGCGGGGTACGCGATGCCGATTCAGTACTCCGGGGGCATCCGCGCAGAACATTTTGCCGTCAGAAGCGCCGCCGGGCTCTTCGATGTCTCGCACATGGGGGAATTCACGGTACGTGGACCCCAGGCGCAGGATCTCGTCCAGTACCTGACCGTGAACGACGTATCGAAAGTCGCCGTGGGTCAGGCTCAGTACTCCGCCCTCTGCAATGAGGACGGCCGAATCCTCGACGACCTCCTGGTGTACCGATGCGCCGACCGCTTCATCCTCGTGGTGAACGCCGGCAACCGGGTCAAGGACTGGCACTGGGTGACCGGGCACGCCACCCGATTCGATGTCGAGATCTCCGACGACTCCGACGACATCGCCCTGATCGCCCTCCAGGGCCCGGCCAGCCAGGCCATCCTCACCTCCCTGACCGATGTCGACCTCGACGCGGTGGGCTACTACCGTTTCGCCGAAGGTGCCGTGGCGGGCGCGCACGGTATCGTCAGCCGCACCGGCTACACCGGCGAAGACGGTTTCGAGCTCTACCTCCCCGCTGCCGCCGCCCCCTCCGCATGGCAAGTCCTCACGCAGGCAGGCGAACCACACGGCCTGTCCCCGGCCGGCCTCGGCTCGCGCGACTCGCTGCGTCTCGAGATGGGCTACGCCCTGTACGGCAACGATCTCGACGAGGAACACACGGCACTGGAATCCGGCCTCGGATGGATCGTGAAACTGGACGCCGGAGATTTCATCGGTCGCGATGCCCTCGCTGCCGAGAAGGCGCGGGGCGTCTCACGGCGCCTGACCGGGATCCGCTGCACGCAGCGCGGCTTTCCCCGTCCCGGCTACCCCATCGTGCATGACGGTGAGGCGGTCGGCACCGTCACCTCCGGTGTTGCGAGCCCGTCGCTCGGCGAGGGCGTTGCACTCGGCTACCTCCCAGTGGAACTGGCGCGTCCCGGAACCGACATCGGAATCCTCATCAGGGGCAGGACCATTGCCGCCCGCACGCAGCGCCCGCCCTTCTACACGAAGGGATCGATCCGACGGTAGCGTGCAATCCGTCGCAGGAGCCCTGGCATGGCTGAGACCGTTCTCGTAACCACGCACGACCTTCCCCTGGCCGGGAAGTTGCGCGACGGATTCCGCCACGGCGGCTACCGGGTCGAGCTGTTCACCGCCGCCGAGGATGTGGCGCGCATCGACGACCCGGTCCTCCTGGTCCTCACGGGCGGTGCCGACACTGAGGCGGCGCACCGCCACACCCGGCAGGCCTCCCGGCTGGGTCTCCCGGTCCTCGCAGTCGTGGCCCCGGACCGACAGGCGTCGACACACCCGGGCACGACTTCCACCTTCCGAAGCCCGGCGGACCCCGAAGAAATCGTGCTCGTGGGAACGAGGGCGATCGAGCGGGCGCGGCTCCGCAGGGCTACCGGCATCGTCGGCGAGACCGACGCCATGGTCGAGGTCCTGGAACGGATCGTCCAGATCGCGCCGGTCGACGCCACGGTCCTCGTCACCGGCGAATCCGGCACCGGCAAGGAACTCGTCGCGCGCGGCCTGCACGCGCTCTCGCGCAGGCGGCACAAGTCCTTTATCCCGGTCAACGTGGCCGCGCTCTCCGAGACGCTGCTCGAAAGCGAGCTCTTCGGACACGAGAAAGGGGCCTTCACGGGTGCTATCGACACCCGCAAGGGCCTCTTCGAACTCGCCAGCGGCGGCACTATTTTCCTCGACGAGATCGGGGAGATGCCGCTCCAGACGCAGACGAAACTGCTTCGCATCCTCGAACAACAGGAGTTTCACCGGGTCGGGGGGCAGAAGCTGATCAAGGTCGACGTGAGGATCCTCGCCGCGACCAATCAGCGCCTCGAACACCTCGTCGTTTCCGGCAACTTCCGCAAGGACCTCTATTACCGCCTCAACGTCCTCACCATTTCCCTGCCCCCGCTGCGCCAGCGCCGCAACGACATCCCGCTACTGGTGGACGACTTCGTCCGCGACGCAAGCAAACGGCACGACCGCGGCCCCTTCCGGGGAATCTCACCCGACGCGATGGACATCCTCGTGCGCCACCGCTGGCCGGGCAACGTGCGCGAACTCCGCAATCTCGTCGAGAGCATGGTGGTGCTCGCTCCGGGCCGCGAAATCCGCGCGGAGGACATCCCTCAGGACGTGCGCTCCGGCGAGGGAGGACTCGCACTTGTCCCGTCGACGCACGGCGAACAGCGTGCTGGCGACGATCGCGCCTCGTTCCGCCCCCAGCTCGAGTTCATCTTCCGCACCATGATGGAGATGAAGGTGGACCTCGAGGACCTCCGCCGTGATTTCGAGGAATTCCAGGCCGAGGAGCGGCGCGGTCAGGTGCTGCTCCCCACTCCGGACCTGGAGGACGACCCGCTCCCCCTTGCCGAAATCATCTATGACCGCAGGGATGCGTCCGATCAGCCCGACTCCGCAGGTGCGGACTACACCGACGCCGGATTCCCTGACGCCACCACCTCCCCGGCCACCCCGATCGAGGATGCCGTACCCACCGACCCGGCCGGCGCCTCCTCCCCGGCCGTCGCCTACCGCCCCGGCATGACCCTTGACGACATGGAGCGCGAGGTGATCCGCGCGGTTCTGGACTCGGTCGACTGGAACCGCCGCCAGGCCGCCGAAGCCCTCGGAATCGGCGAAAGAACACTCTACCGCAAGGTCAAGAAATTCGGCCTCGAGGAGGATTAGCTGGAATCCGTGCTCGCGCGAGCATTCCCGCGGGCTCGGCGAAGCGCGTACCGGTCAGCGATCCAACGCGCCATCCGGGATCCGCCCCCTCTCCGCCTCGACCCTGGCGACGATCGTCGACCAGGACGAGTCCTCCCGATCCTGGTACCGGACGGTGAGCCCCCGCGACAGGTCCACCGACCCGGGGTAGGCGTACACCGCCACGGCGCTCTGCTGCTGTTCGAGCCTCTGGCTGCCCCAGCCCGGCGTGATCGCCCGGATCGCCGCCGGGCGCTCCCGCAGCCCACGCGAGACGAGGTGCAGGTCGTCCGGGTGAAACTCGGCGCCGGGACGCATGCTCGAAAACGTCACCAGAAAGAGCACCGGCGTACCCTCTCCCGAGCGGCGCGCGAGATCCGACGCGTGGGTCTCGCCGATGCGGGCGAGGCGATCCCGGGTGTCCGGCGCGGCGGCCTCGAGCACCCATTCGGCCAGCGGGGTCAGCTCGATGCGCAGGTCGCCCGCAGTCATCCGCACCGAGATCTGCTCCTGCCTGAGCGTGCCCGACGGAGTCGCCGATGTCTCCGCGTCCCGGTACGGAGACGCGGCGGCGGGTGCGCCGGACTGCCCGGCGGGCGCGCAACCCTGCGAGCCGACCAGCAAGGCTGCAAGGGCGACCCGGACCCCGGCCCCAACCTTCCATCCATTACACCGGGTCACGGTCCCTCCTCCAGCAGTGCCTCCAAGGCGGCGAGGAGTTCGTCCGCGCCCTCGCCCGTCCTCGCGGAACTCTCCACGACCTGTTCCTCGGAAACTCCCAGGTCCAGTGCGGCCGGAGCGACGATGCCCGCTTCCCGCACTCTGGCTCTCAGCTTGTCGACCTTGGTCAGCGCGATCAAGGTCGGCGCGCCCGTTGCGGCCAGATAGCCGACGAATTCCCTGTCCCCGGCGGTAGGCGGGTGCCGTGAATCCACCAGGTACACCACCCCGCGCAACTCCCGGCTGTCGGAGAGGAATCGCCGGACGAGCACGCTCCACGCGTCACGCACCGCCCTGGGGGCGCGGGCGTATCCGGATCCGGGAAGGTCCACCAGGTAGAACGAGCCGTTCACCTCGTAGAAGTTCAGAGCCTGGGTCTTCCCCGGCGATGCCGAGACCCGTGCGACCTTCCGCCTCGGCCGCCCGAGCAGCCGGTTGATCAGAGACGACTTCCCCACATTGGACCGCCCGGCGAAGGCGATCTGGGGCAGCTTCGACGGAGGCTCCCGGCCCGGCTGCACCACGGAACCGGCGAATTCGACGCTGCGAATCACCACGACGGCACCTTCAGGTGATCTGCAGGGAACCGGGCGACAGGTCCTCCCCGCGGGCTGCCGCGGACCGGCGCGTGACCAGCGCCTCACGCAACACCTGATCCATCGTCTCGACGGGAACCATCTTCACCCCGGCCCGCACCTCCTCCGGAAGCCGCTCGATGTCCATCGCGTTCATCGCCGGCAGAAGCACCCTCTTGATCCCCCCGCGGAGCGCCGCGACCGCTTTCTCCTTGATCCCGCCCACGACGAGCACCCGTCCCCTCAGCGTGATCTCGCCCGTCATGGCCAGGTCCGCGTGGGTGGGTGTTTCCGTCAACGCCGAAATCAGAGCAACCGCGATCGTGATCCCCGCCGACGGCCCGTCCTTCGGAGTGGCTCCTTCGGGGATATGGATGTGGATATCCATCTCGCGGTGGAACTGCTCCTTCAGCCCCAGCCAGCGCGCCCTCGATCTCGCATAGGTCAAGGCCGCGAACGCGGACTCCTTCATCACGTCGCCAAGGGTGCCGGTCAGCTGAATCTTGCCCGTGCCCGGAACCGCCGCGACCTCGACCTCAAGCACCTCGCCGCCCGCCGCCGTCCAGGCCAGCCCGCACGCGATCCCCGAACGATCGGTGCCGGCTTCCCGCGACGGAGGAAGGTGGACCGGCGGCCCCAGCAAACCGCGCAGGTCAGCGGAGCGCACCTCCCCGAGCGGATGCATCTCGGGACCGGTCAAACGCCGCGCGAGCTTGCGCGCCACCCGCGAGAGCCGCCGTTCCAGCTCGCGCACACCCGCCTCCCTGGTGTACTCCGCCACGATCGTCTGGACGGCCCCGTCGGAGATCTCGGGCTCGAACGGATCCAGGCCATGCCGGGCGACCTGCTTCGGCCAGAGGAACTCGTGGGCGATCACCCGTTTTTCCGTGTCCAGGTAGCCGGGCAGGCGGATCACCTCCATCCGGTCGCGCAGCGGCCCCGGTATCTCCCCAAGCGTGTTGGCGGTGGCGATGAAGAGGACGTTCGACAGGTCGAACTCGAGCTCCAGGTAGTGGTCGGTGAAGGTCCGGTTCTGCTCGGGATCGAGCACCTCCAGCAGCGCCGCCCCGGGGTCCCCGTGGAAATCGCGCGCCAGCTTGTCGACCTCGTCGAGAAGGAAGACCGGATTGCGCGACCCGCTCTTGCGAATCCCCTGCACGATTCGCCCGGGCAGCGCGCCGACGTATGTCCTGCGATGACCCCTGATCTCGGCCTCGTCCCGCACCCCGCCCAGGCTGACCCGCACGAATTCCCGCTCCAGGCAGCGCGCGATGCTCCGCCCCAGCGATGTCTTGCCGACCCCGGGCGGCCCCACCAGGCACAGGATCGGCCCCTGCAGCCGCCCGACCAGAGTGAGCACGGCGATATGATCCAGGATCCGCTCCTTGACCTCCTCCAGGCCGTAGTGTTCTTCCTCCAGCACGCCGGCGGCCCGGTCCACATCCAGGCTGTCCGGCGTTTCGCGCTCCCAGGGAAGCGCCAGGATCCAGTCTAGGTAGGTGCGGATCACCGACGCCTCGGGCGCAACCGGATTCAGCTTGCGGAGCCGATCGAACTCCTTGTCCACGCGGCTGCGCACTTCATCGGGCAGCGGCGTATCCGCGATGGTGACCTCCAACTCCGCCCACTCCGGATCGGGGGCCGCCGCCTCGGGATGCGGCCGCCCGGGAGGCTCCTGTCCCCGGGGCGGGGGCGTGCCGAACTCCGACTCCATCTGGAAGCTGATCTGCTCGTCGAGCTTCTGCTGGATCTGGAGCACCTCGACTTCCCGCACGAGGATCGCCTGCAGAATCTCGAACCGGGCCCTGATCTCCGTGGCCTCCAGCAGCTCCTGCCTCTCGGCGGTACCGATCAGAAGGTGCCCGGCGATCAGGTGTGAAAGGCGGATCCGGTCTCTGACCTCAGTGACCGGCCCGACCACCTCGTTGGGGATCTTCTCCGAAATGCGGACGTATCGGCCGAACAGCTTGGTCACTTCGGCCACGCGCGCCTCGAGCGCGGTATCGGGCTCGGCGCTTGTGTCCGTGTCATGCTCGGTATCCGTAAGCAACTCAACCGAGGCGCGGAACCCGGCCCCCGAGGGCAGGTACTTCACGATTCTCGCCCGGCCGAGTCCCTCCATCACCACCCTCGCCGTCTTGTCGGCCAGGTGCGACACCTGCAGGACGCGAATGACCGTTCCCGAGCGGTATAGCTCCTCCTGCGCCGGGTTTTGCACGGCGGGGTCCCTCTGCGCGACCAGCAGGGCCAGTCCGCGGTCGGCCTCGGCCTCTTCCAGGGCCGCAACCGAGGGCTTCCTGCCAATCAGCAGCGGCAGGACCATGTAGGGGAAGTAGACGAGATCGCGCAGGGCGATGACCGGGAGTTCGCCGGGGATTTCGAACGATCCGTCGACCCGGTGCAGGGTGGCCATCGTCAGCGCGCGGTCAGGCTTCCTTCCGCTGCGCCTCCGGCCTCAGGACCAGGAGGGGCGGAACCCTGCCGCTGGCGGATTCGGGGGTGATGACCACCTCCCTGACATCGGTCCTCGACGGAAGCTCGAACATCGCATCCCGCATGATCCTCTCCAGAACCGCCCTCAGCCCGCGGGCGCCGGTCCCGCGTTCCAGCGTCTGGCGCGCGATGTTCCGCAGCGCCCCCGGATCGAAGGTCAGCCCGATGCCCTCGAGCTCGAACATCTTCTGGTACTGCTTGGCCAGGGCGTTCTTGGGCTCCTGCAGGATCCGCACCAGCGACTCTTCGTCGAGCTCCTCCAGCGATACCATCACCGGCAGCCTGCCCACCAGTTCCGGGATGAGCCCGAAGCGCTGAAGGTCCGCGGGCTCGAGCCACTCCATCGGCTCGAGATCGTCCGATGCGGGCACAGCCGCCGTTTCCCCGTTCTCCGCCCCCTCGCCCGTGGCTCCGAACCCGATCGTCCGCCGGCCGAGCCGGTGCTCGACAATCTTGTCCAGGCCCTCGAAGGCACCCCCGCAGATGAACAGGATGCTCGTCGTGTCGATCTGGATGTACTCCTGCTGCGGATGCTTGCGTCCGCCCTGCGGCGGCACGCTCGCGACCGTCCCCTCCAGGATTTTCAGGAGCGCCTGCTGCACGCCCTCCCCGGACACGTCCCTGGTGATCGACGGGTTCTCCGACTTGCGTGCGATCTTGTCGAGCTCGTCGATGTAGACGATTCCGCGTTCACACTCGGCGATGTTGAAGTCGCTCGCCTGCAGCAAACGCACCAGGATGTTCTCCACATCCTCGCCTACGTAGCCCGCCTCGGTGAGCGTTGTCGCGTCTGCGATGGTGAAGGGCACCTGCAGCACCCGTGCCAGCGTTTGTGCCAGCAGTGTCTTGCCCACCCCGGTGGGGCCCACCAGCAGCACGTTCGACTTGTCGATCTCGACGCTGCCCAGCTTGTCGCGCTGGTGGACGCGCTTGTAGTGGTTGTACACCGCCACGGAGAGCGAGCGCTTGGCCTGCTCCTGCCCGATCACGTATTCGTCCAGCACCGCCTTGATCTCCGACGGCTTCAGCGTCGTGACGGACGACTCCTGCTTCTCCCGCTCTTCCTCTTCGGCGAGAATCTCGTTGCACAGCGAGATGCACTCGTTGCAGATGTACACGGAAGGCCCCGAGATGAACTTCTTGACCGTCTCCTTGGACTTCCCGCAGAAGCTGCAGCGGAGGTGTCTGTCACTCGTCATTTGGCCTCCTTGGTCGAGGGGGCGCCGCGCCCGGTCCCGTCTTCCTTTCGAAGCACCTGATCGACGAGGCCATAGGCGACCGCCTCGTCCGCACTCATCCAGCGGTCCCGGTCCACGTCGGCGTTGATCTTGCGGAGCTTCTGCCCGGTGGTTCCGGCCAGAATCCGGTTCAGCCGCTCGCGCGTTCCAAGGATCTCCTTGGCGGCGATCTCGATGTCCGCCGCTGTACCCTGATACCCCGAAGACGGCTGATGGAGCATGATTCGCGAGTTGGGCAGCGCATTTCGCCGGCCCTTCTCGCCCGCGGCAAGCAGCAGCGCCCCCATCGATGCCGCCATACCGACGCAGTACGTCGACACCGGGGCCCGCAGGTGGTTGATGGTGTCGTAGATCGCCAAGCCGGCGTACACGCTGCCGCCCGGCGAGTTGATGTAGAGGTACACCTCCCGCTCCGGGTCGTCCGCGTCGAGAAAGAGCAGCTGCGCCACGATGATGTTCGCGACGTTGTCGTCGATCGAACTCCCGAGGAAGACGATCCGATCCATCAGCAGCCGGCTGAAGATGTCGTAGCTGCGCTCCCCTCGGCTGGTCCGTTCTATCACGTACGGCGGAAAGATCGCCATCCGGTATCTCCAGTAATCTCTGATTCGGGTTATGAAAGGTCCGACCTGGCCATCAGGAACTCGAAGAGCTTCGCGTCCGTGAGCTGCCGCTCGATGTTGTCCAGCCCACCGGACTTGCGCAGCCGGGAGCGGACGGCCGAGGGCGACTGGCCCATCCGGTCGGCGAGTTCCCTCACCTTCTCGCCCACCTCCTCCGGTGACGCCCGCAGGTCGTGTTCTTCCACGATCCGCTCCACGATCAGTTCGCGCCGGACGGCGAACTCCGACGATGGCCGCAGTTCCTCCCTCAGCTCCTCGAGCTTCGATTCCTCCAGGTCGCCGGCTTCGGCTAGCAGTGCGTCGGTGTAGACGCTCACCATCGAATCGGGGACGTCGAAGGGATTGGCCTCCACGACCATGCGCAGAAGCCGCTCGCGGAAGTCCGCTTCGCTGCGTGAGCGGGCGTCCATGTCGAGATCCTCGCCGATTCGCGCGCGCAGGACATCGAGGTCGTCGAAGTCCCCGACCGAGCGGGCGAAGGCGTCGTCCAGCGCGGGCAATTCGGGGACGCGCCGCGAAACCAGCTCGATCTTCAGCCGATGTCGCGTGCCGGCGCGGTCCCCGTCCGGGTGGTCGTCCGGAAAGGCAACGTCGAACTCGTCCGCTTCTCCCGCGGCCAGCGACCGGATCGCCTCCTCGATGTCGGGCAGCGCCTGGCCTTCGCCGAGCACCAGGTCATACTGCCTCGCGCCATCGCCGGAATCCGGGTCCGGGGCGCTGACCAGCTGAGTCAGCAGCACGGTCACGGAGTCCCCCGATTCGGGACGGCCGTTTTCCACCGTACGCCAAGCGGCCCGCTCCTTGCGCAACCGCTCCAGGATCTCGTCCGCGGCGCCGTCGGGCACCGCCGGCGCCGCGCGCTGGAGTTTGAAACCTCCCAGGCGGCCGATGGTGACCTCCGGATGCACCTCGAACGAGGCCTTGAACGAGAGCGCGCCGTCCTCGTCGCCGAAGCGGAGGTCAGCGACCTCAACCTCGGAGACCGGCCGCAGCCCGTGCGAATCGATGGCCTGCCTGCACGCCTTCTGGATCGCGCGGTCGACGGACTCCTCCTGGATCTCCCTGCCGTAGTGCTGGAGGATCACCCCGGTCGGCGCCCTGCCCTTCCTGAAGCCCTTCAGCCGGACCTTGCGCGCATACTTTCGGATCACGGCAACCTGTTCGGCCGCGACGAAATCGGCCGGAATCACCACCTCCACCGACCGGTGACACCGTTCCCCCTCGGTGACCGTCACGTCGAGCCGGGACGGATCCGGCGCTCTGGGAGCGGGGCTCATGACCGCCGGATCCCGGCATGCGAAAGGGGGGACTCGAACCCCCACGGCCAAGGGCCACAAGATCCTAAATCTTGCGCGTCTACCAGTTCCGCCACTTTCGCTCCTCCACGAGTCGATACTCCCGTACAGAGAAAGGTAACGCGGGACGGTTGCCCACCAAGTGGGGCGGGGGATCGCCGGGAACGCGAAGGGGCCAGCCCCCTCAAGGGACCGGCCCCTCCCGAACTCGGTCTATCCCTTCCGGTCAACCGCGCTCCCCTACCTGGGAACCCGGATGTTGTAGACCGCGGGTGCGAAGTGGCGGTTGCGATCAGGACTGGGACAGGCCGCAACGAGCGAAACCACCGCGCCGGTCTCGACATCCGCAAGTGCCTCGCGCAGGTCGTCGACATCCTGGACCGCGCGTCGGTCCGCTTCGGTGATCACGCAACCCTCCTCGATGCCGCGCCTCGCGGCGGGTCCGTTGGGCTGAAGGGCCAGCACGATAACGCCCTCCGCGCTCTCGAGCTGTGCCTGCTCCGCCTGTTCGGGTGTCAGGTCGCGGAGTTCGATGACTCCGATCTTGTCGGCAGCGCGCGGCTGGCGAGCCGGCGCCGCAGCCATCACACCCGAATTGGGCAACTCCTCGAGGCGGACGGTTACCTCGCGCGGCGCTCCATCGCGATAGATTCCGATTCGGACCCGGTCGCCGGGCGACTTGAGCGCGATCTTGTGCTGGAGGTCGTTGCCCGAGACGACCTTCTCGCCATCCACCGATACGATCACGTCGCTCATGCGCAGGCCTGCCCTCTCGGCCGGCGTGTTCTCGTTCACGTGCTGCACCAGCGCGCCGCTGACATCGGGAAGGCCGAAGGCTTCGGCGTCCTCGGAAGTCACTCCCTGCATCGAGACCCCCAGGAAGGCGCGCCTGACCCGGCCGTACTGGATCAGGTCTTCCATGACCCGGTGGGCCAGGTCGATGGGGATGGCGAATCCGTACCCCTGGTAGACCCCCGTCTGGCTCACGATCGCCGCGTTGATCCCGATCACCTGGCCCCGAAGGTTGACCATGGGACCGCCGGAGTTGCCGGAGTTGATCACGGCGTCGGTCTGGATGAAGTCCTCGATGGCCAGAGCCGGGTTTCCGGCGAAGTCGGGATCCGACTGGAGAGACTCGCGGATCAGCTGCAGAGATCGTCCCACGGCCGAGACGATCCCCGCGGTCACCGTGTAGTTGAGCTCGGTACCTCGGCGGCCGCCGAAACCGGGGTTGCCCACCGCAAGCACCCATTCGCCCACCCTCACCTCCGCCGACGATCCAAGCGACGCGACCGGCAGGCCGGTGCCGTCGATCTTGATCACCGCGATGTCGGTCGTCGGATCCGTCCCGACCACGTTGGCACCGAACTCCCGTCCGTCGAGCAGAGTGACCGTGATCCGCTGGGCGTCCTCGACGACATGGTTGTTGGTCAGGACATAGCCGTCCTCGGCGATGATGAACCCGCTGCCGCTGCCCTCTCTGAAGTCCGGCACATTGTCCCTGGGGTCGCCGCGGAAGAACCATTCCAGTCCCCTCATGCGGTCGCTGGTGCGCGTCAACTGGCGCGTCGTCACGATCCGGACCACTGCCGGTGTCACCGCTTCGGCAACGTTCACGAACGCCTGGCTCAGGTCGAGCGCCGGCTGCACTTCGGCCTGGGAGACCACGGCCTCGGTCTGCACCGGAGGCAGGCTGTAGGGCCGCTCGGTAAACCCGAACTGGGATGCGATCCCGAGTCCGAGAATGAAGGAGGCCGCCACGGAAAGGGCGACCTTGGTCTTTGCTCTGAGTGGATCGTACATCGTTCTATCTCTCACCGGTTGAAAGTTCGCTGTTGGCGAGAATTGGATGCGCGGCGGGGCGGCCGGAGTTGCCGCCCCGCCGCACTCCGCCTACCGCTTCTCGTCGACGATCTCGTAGTCGGCCTCCACCACGTCGTCCTCGGCCACCCCGGAGTCGGCCTCGCCCCCGGCGCCAGTATCGCCGTCTGCCGCCTCGTCCCCGCCGCCGTCACCGCTCGCCGCCGCCTCGGCCGCCTGCGCCTGGTACATCTCCTGACCGGCGGCCGTGAACGCCTGCATGAGCGCGTCCCGCGCCTCGTTCATCTCCGCGGACTCGTCGCCCTTCAGCGCCTCCCTGCCGCGCTCCAGCGCCGCGTCGAGCCGCTCCTTCGTATCGGCGGACACCTTGTCGCCCCACTCGCCCGTGTCCTTCTCGACCTGGTACACCAGCGTGTCGAGCGAATTGCGCGCCTCGACCGCTTCGCGGCGCTCCTCGTCCTCGGCCTTGTTCGCCTCGGCGTCGCGCACCATCCGGTCGATCTCGGCGTCGCTCAGCCCGCTGGACGCCTCGATGCGGACCTTCTGCTCCTTCTCGGTGGCGCGGTCCTTGGCGGTAACGTGCAGAATGCCGTTGGCGTCGATGTCGAAGGTGACCTCGACCTGCGGCATGCCCCTCGGCGCGGGCGGGATGCCCGTCAGCTGGAACTTGCCGATGGTGCGGTTGTCCATCGCCATCTTGCGCTCGCCCTGCAGGACGTGGATCTCCACCGTGGTCTGCGCATCCTCCGCGGTCGAGAATACCTCCATCTTGCGCGTCGGGATGGTCGTGTTGCGCTCGATCAGCGTGGTCATGACGCCGCCCAGCGTCTCGATGCCCAGCGAGAGCGGCGTCACGTCGAGCAGCAGAACGTCCTTCACGTCGCCCGCCAGCACGCCGCCCTGGATCGCGGCGCCGACCGCGACCACCTCGTCCGGGTTCACGCCCCGGTGCGGCTCCTGCTCGAAGAACTCCTCGACCACCTGCTGGATCCTGGGGATCCGGGTCGAGCCGCCCACGAGCACCACCTCGTCGATGTCGGCCGGCTTCAGCCCCGCGTCCTCGAGTGCCTTCCGCATCGGCGGGATGGTGCGCTGGATCAGGTCGTCCACCAGGTGCTCGAACTTCGCCCGCGAGAGCGAGTAGTTGAGGTGCTTGGGGCCTTCCTGGGTTGCGGTGATGAAGGGCAGGTTGATGTCGGTCGAAGCGGTCGACGACAGCTCCATCTTGGCCTTCTCGGCGGCCTCCTTGAGCCGCTGCAGCGCCATCGAGTCCTTCGACAGGTCGATGCCCTGGTCCTTCTTGAACTCGCCCACGAGCCAGTCGATCAGCACCTGGTCGAAGTCGTCCCCGCCGAGGTGCGTGTCGCCGTTGGTCGCCTTCACCTCGAAGACGCCGTCGCCGATCTCCAGGATCGAGATGTCGTAGGTGCCGCCCCCGAGGTCGAAGACGGCGATCTTCTCGTCCTTCTTCTTGTCCAGTCCGTAGGCGAGCGCTGCGGCCGTGGGCTCGTTGATGATGCGCTTGACCTCGAGCCCGGCGATCTTGCCTGCGTCCTTGGTGGCCTGCCGCTGCGCGTCGTTGAAATACGCAGGAACGGTGATCACCGCCTCGGTCACGTTGGTGCCGAGATAGTCCTCGGCCGTCTGCCGCATCTTCTGCAGGATGACTGCCGACAGCTCAGGCGGGGTGAACGACTTGCCGCCGTTGGGCAGATTGACCACGACCCGGTCGCTGCTGTCGCGCGCGACGCTGTAGGGCACACGCCGGCGCTCGGCCTCGACCTCGCCGTAGCGCATTCCCATGAAGCGCTTGATCGAGAATACGGTGTTCTCGGGATTGGTGATCGCCTGCCGCCGGGCGACCTGCCCGACCAGGCGCTCTCCGTCCTTCGCGAAGGCGACGACCGAGGGGGTGGTGCGGCCACCCTCCGAATTGGCGATGACCGTGGGCTCTCCGCCTTCCATGACGGCGACCACCGAGTTGGTGGTACCCAGGTCGATGCCGATGATCTTGCCCATTGTAGCCTGTTCCTTTTCGGTGCCGGCCGGGCCGGCGGTTCGTGGTTCAAATATAACTGGCGGTGTTGAAGCAAACGGCGTGCCGGACCCGAGAGCGCCGTCCCGTCCCGTGATTCCTGCCATTTTGGCAGGTTTTTTGCGCTCCCGACCCCCGACCCTGCCATTTTGGCCGAACCCGGAGCGCCGGGTGCCGCGATCCTGTCATTACGGCAGGCCCGGCTGTATTCTATCTCCCGCTTCCCCCGCCATTACCTGCGAGGCCCCGCATGCACCTGCCCCCGGACACCGCCGCGACCGCGCTCCTCGCCATCGCCGCGCCCCTGTTGGAGGGCCTGGGACACATCGGCGCCTCCGCTGCCGACGGCGTCGCGGCGGTGATCTCCCCCGAGCCCCGGGTGCAAGCAGACGGGGGCATGGGACCGGCGAGGTTCCGCGGCCTCTTCGGCGTCGTCTTCCTGACGGCGGCCGCGTGGGCATTGAGCGTCAACCGCAAGGTGATCCCCTGGCGCATCGTACTCTGGGGCCTCGCGCTCCAGTTCATCTTCGCGCTCCTGATCCTGCGGACGCCCTTCGGCGCGGGCATCTTCGACGCCGCCAACGACGTGATCCTGGCGGCGGTCGGCTTTACGCTGGAGGGCGCGCGCTTCCTCTTCGGCGACCTGGTCTACAACAACGTCCCGGTGGGCACCGGCGAGCCGGGCAACAGCGGCTTCGTCGCCGAGGGACAGCAGGTGGCCCGCACCGGCGCCTTCGTCGCCTTCAACGTGCTGCCCACGATCATCTTCTTCGCCTCGATCATGACCGTGCTGTACCACCTGGGCGTCATGCAGAAGGTGGTGGCCGGGATCGCCTGGATCATGCAGCGCACCATGCGCACGAGCGGAGCCGAGACGCTGTCGGCCGCGGGCAACATCTTCGTGGGGCAGACCGAGGCGCCGCTCCTCATCAAGCCCTTCGTCGACGGCATGACCCGCTCGGAGCTCATGGCCGTGATGACCGGGGGCTTCGCGACCGTGGCCGGCGGCGTGATGGCCGCCTACGCCGGGATGCTGATGGGGTTCTTCCCGGAGATCGCCGGGCACCTGATGGCGGCGTCGGTGATGTCGGCGCCGGCGGCGCTGGTGGTGGCCAAGCTCATGGTGCCCGAGATGGAGGAATCGGAGACCGCGGGGCAGCTCAGGACGGAGCTGGAGCGCCCCGACGTGAACGTGATCGAGGCCGCGGCGCGGGGGGCGAGCGAGGGACTGCAGCTGGCCCTCAACGTGGGGGCGATGCTCCTCGCCTTCCTCGCAATGATCGCGCTGCTGAACGCGCTGCTGGGGTGGGTCGGCGGACTGGCGGGGATCGACGGCCTGTCGCTCGAAGGGATCCTGGGGTGGCTGCTGGGGCCGGTGGCGTGGGTGATGGGCGTGCCATGGCAGGACGCTGTTCCCGTCGGGTCGCTCATGGGACTGAAGACGGTCGCCAACGAGTTCGTGGCCTTCCTCGGGCTCGCCGAAGAGATGGGGCAGGGCGCGCTGAGCGAGCGTTCCGCCACGATCGCCACCTACGCGCTCTCCGGATTCGCCAACTTCTCTTCGATCGCCATCCAGATCGGGGGGATCGGGGGGATCGCGCCGAAGCGGAGGAAGGATCTCGCACGGCTGGGTCTGCGGGCGATGATCGGGGGTTCGATCGCAGCCTTTATGACCGCGTCGATCGCGGGCGTGCTGATTTGACCGCGGGTCGGCCGAGTTGAGCGGCGGCCCGCCGATCGCGGAGTGCGCCCGGATCCTGCGCGAGCGGGCGGGGATGCAGCCGCTCGTGCATCTCGTGCTGGGGTCGGGGCTCGGGGGGCTGGCCGGGCGGGTCGAAGACCCCGTCCGGGTCGACTTCGGCGAGTTGCCGGGGTTTCCGGGCGCGACCGTCGAGAGCCACGCGGGGGAGTTCCTGCTGGGGCGGCTGGGCGGCGTGCCGGTGATGGTGCAGGCCGGCCGCTTCCATTTCTACGAGGGCTGCGGGCCCGAAGTCGTCCTGGCGCCGGTCCGCACGGGGCGCGCCGTCGGCGCCCGGATCGTGGTCCTGACCAATGCCGCGGGCGGGATTCGGCCGGACCTGGCTCCGGGTTCGCTGATGCTCGTGGACGACCACGTCAGCCTGATGTTCCGGGCTCCGCTGGCCGGGCCTGCAGCGGACGGCGAGGTGCGCTTTCCGGACATGAGCCGTCCCTGCGACCCCAAGTTGATGTCCATGGCCGAGAAAGCCGCGCTGGACGCGGGGGTGACGCTGCCGCGAGGCGTCTACGGCGGCGTGCACGGACCTGACTTCGAGACCCCGGCCGAGGTGCGCGCGCTCCGGGCCGCAGGCGCCGACGCCGTCGGCATGTCCACTGTGCCCGAGATCACCGCCGCGCGGGCGGGGGGGCAGAGGGTGCTGGCGTTCTCCCTGATCACCAACTACGCCGCCGGCCTGGGGCTGGAGGCCATCGACCACGAGGAAGTGATGGCCTACGGCGCGGCGGCGGGCGGCACCCTGGGCGGGCTGATCGAGTCGGTGCTGTCGCGGCTCGCGACTGCCGCGAAGTGATCGAGCGGGCCTCTCCCCGCGCCCAGCCCGGGGGCGCCGGCGATGGCCGCGCTCACCCACGCCACCGCCCCCTCGACTGCGGCTTCCAGGGGCGTGCCCCGCGCGAGTCCGGCAGCAATCGCCGCGCTCAGCGTGCAACCCGTTCCGTGGGTGTGGCGCGTGTCGATCCGCGGGCCGCGAAAGACGCGCCGCCGCCGGCCGTCCCAGAGCAGGTCCACGACCTCGTCCCCCTCCAGATGGCCGCCCTTGACCAGCGCCGCCCCGGCGCCGCGCCCCACGATGTCCCGGGCAGCCGTTTCCATGCCCCGCAGGCTTCCTTCCTCTACCCCCGTCAGCATCACCGCCTCGGGCCAGTTGGGCGTTACGAGGGCGGCCAGCGGAAGCAGTTCCTCCCGGATCGAGGCCACCGCGCCAGGCGCGAGCAGCACATCGCCGCTCGTCGCCACCATCACGGGATCGAGGACGTAGGCGCCGAGGTCGTGGCGCCGAAGCGACGCCGCAACAGCCTGCACGATCTCGCTGGTGGCCAACATGCCCGACTTGACCGCGTCCGGCCGAATGTCACCGGCCACGCTCTCGATCTGAGCCGCTACGGTGGCGGGGGGGACGGGGTGAACCGCCTGCACCCCCAGCGTATTCTGCGCGGTGACGGCGGTCAGCGCGGAGGTGCCGTAGACTCCCCACTGGTGGAAGGTCTTGAGGTCGGCCTGTATGCCGGCGCCGCCCCCGCTGTCGCTGCCGGCGACGGTGAGGGCGACCGGTGGGCGTGGTGGCATGCGCAAGGCGCTTCGGTTCGAGAGCAGAGGACACGGTGATCAGCAAATCTAAGGCACGCATGGTGCGGCGGTTGACGGTCCGTCGGATGCGCGAGCGCGAAGGCCTTGCGCTGGCGGAGGGGCCGCGCGTAGTCCTGGAGGCGCTGCGGTCTCTCCTCGCGGTGCGGTGGGCGCTGCTGGGTGAGGAGTACGCGGGCGCCACGGAGGGGGGACAGCGCGTGCTCGCCGCCTGCCGCGAGCGCGGCGTTGAAGTGCAGGTCGCGCCGGACCGCGAAGTCAGGGGACTGGCGTCGACCGAGCGGCCGCAGCCGGTGATCGCCTGCGTGTCGGCGCCCGCTCCGGCGCCGGCGCCGCTGGACCGCGGGCGCTACCTGATGCCGATGGGCGTCCAGATCCCCGGCAACCTGGGGACGCTGATTCGGTCGGCCTGGGGGTTCGGGCTCGACGGGATCGTGATCGGGGCGGGTACCGTCGACCCGTGGAATCACAAGGTCGTGCGGGCGTCGGCGGGCGGGGTGTTCCACCTGCCGATGATAAGCGGCCCGGGCTCGGCAGGCGCGCTGCGGGGCGTCAACCTGCTGTGCGCGGACGCGGCCGGGGAGCCGCCGGGTGGTCCCGGGCGCGATGTGCCCCGCGACTGGGTGCTGGCGCTCGGCAATGAGACCGGCGGGCTTCCGGCGCGGCTCCTGCGCCGGGCCCGCGCGATCGCGGTCCCGATGGCCGCCGGGGTGGATTCGCTGAACGTTGCGGTGGCCGGCTCGATCCTCATGTACCTCCTCACCAGGGGCGGTGAGTGAGCGGCGGCCAGCTCACGATCTTCGCGGCGTTGACCGGGGTTGCGCTGGGGTCGTTCCTGGGCGTCTGCATCGCGAGGTGGCCTGCCGGGCGATCCGTCGTGCGGCCGCGGTCGGAGTGCTGGAGCTGCCGGGCGCCGCTTCGCTGGTTCGAGGTCATCCCCGTGCTCGGCTACCTGATCGCGCGGGGGCGGTGTTCGCGGTGCGGTGCGGGCGTCAGCGTGCAGTACCCGCTCGTCGAGATCGCGACCGGGGTGATCTGGGCGGGGATGGCGGCCAGGTGGGGCGTGCACCCCGAGGCACTGCGCGGCGCCGTGTTTCTGACGATCCTGCTCGGGATCGCGGTCAGCGACGCCCGCACCTACATCATCCCGGATCAGTTTTCCCTCGGCGGGGCCGCCATCGGCCTGGCGCTGGCTCCGCTGGCGGGCGGGCCGGAGCTGTTGGACGCGGTTCTGGGCTCGGCGCTGGGGTTCGCGTTTCTGTGGGCCGTGGCCACGGTGGGAAGGATCGTCCTGGGCAAGGACGCCATGGGCGGGGGCGACGTCAAGATGATGGCGATGGTGGGGGCGTTCGTCGGTCCGCCGGGGGTCCTTGTGACACTGTTCGGCGGCGCGCTTCTTGGCGCCCTGGTCTTCGCCCCGGTCTCTCTCAGGTCCGGCCGGCTGGTGCCGTTCGGGGTCTTTCTGGCGCTCGGGGCGGGCGTCGCCTACACCTGGGGCGACGCGATCGCCGCCTGGTACGCGGGCTCGATCCTGGGGCTCGAATGATCCGGCTCCCGCAGCCCGCCGCCCGGTGGCCGGTATCGCGCCCATGGCGACCGCGACAGCCGGCTCCGCGGGGTCGCGCACGACCTGCCTAGGGGTCGCTGCAGTCCCTCTGGAAGCCGCAGTTCAGGCACACGACCTTGCAATGCCGCTCCAGCGCGGGGCCGCCGCACAGCTCGCAGACGCGGTTCGCCATGAAGCGGCGGCTCAGCTCCACATAGTGACGGGCGCTGCGCTCGGTCCACGACGCCGCTCCCTCGCTCAGCGCACGCACCCGGCCCGGCACCCCGGCCACCAGTCTGTGCGGCGGGATCTTCGCCCCCTCCCGCACCACCGCCCCCGCCGCGATCAGGCAGCCCTCGCCCACCTCGGCGCGCTGCAGCACCACCGCCCCCATCCCCACCACCGTGCGGCGGCCGATCCGGCAGCTCTCCATGATGGCTCCGTGCCCGACCGTCACCTCGTCCTCGATGACCGTCGGGCCCTCATGGCTGGTGTGGATGACGGCGTTCTCCTGCACATTGGTCCGCGCACCCACGCGTATGCCGTTCTCGGGGTGGTCGCCGCGCAACACGGCCCCGAACCAGACGCTGGCGTCCTCGCCGACCTCGACATCGCCGATCACGACCGCGGTCGGCGCGAGGAAGGCGGATCCCGCGATCCGCGGAGTGCGCCCGTTGAAGGGCATGACCAGCGCCATCAGCGCGATGGTTCCGCGGTTCCGGTGCGTCGCAGCCGCGCTTTCAATACCTGCGTGTCGGACGCCTCGAGGATTTCGACCCGCACGCCGTCCGCCGTGAAGGAACGGCCGGCCTCGGGCACATGGCCGAGTTCCTCCAGGATGAAACCGTTCAGGGACCGGTGTTCACCCGCCTGCAGCTCGAATTCGAAGCGGTCGTTGATCTCGCGCACCTCGGCCGCCCCCGAGGCGACGATCTCGTCCGGAGACAGCCGCGTGACGGGGTCTTCGTCCACATCCGTTTCGTCGACGATCTCGCCGACGAGCTCCTCGAGGACGTCCTCCAGGGTGATCAGCCCGTCGGTGCCCCCGAATTCGTCGGCCACGATGCCCATGTGCATGCGGCGGGCGCGGAACTCGGCGAGCAGCTTGGCCAGCGAGAGCGATCCGGGCACGAACATCGGCTCGCGGGCGAGGTCGCCCAGCGGCGTGTCGCGCTCGCCGGCCACGTAGGCGCGGTAGGCGTCCCGCACATGCAGGATGCCCGTCACGTCGTCGATGCTCTCGCCATACACCGGCACGCGCGAGTGAGGCGCTCCCTCGAGTTCCCCCAGCGCTTCGCCCAGAAGGCGCGTTTCCTGCCAGGCGATGATGTCGACCCTGGGCGTCATCGCGTCCCAGGCGTTGAGTTCGTCCAGCTTGAAGGCCCGCTCGATGAGGCGCTGCTCGTCGGCCTCGACGACGCCCTCTCCGGCCCCGATCTCCAGCGCCTCGCGCACCTGCAGCTCATCGGGCGAGGCCTCGGCACGGCCGGAAACGCGGCCAAGGAGCCGTCCCAGGGCGAGGACCGGAAAGAGAATCCCGCCGAGCAATCCCGAGGCCCGCTGCAGGAACGGAGCGGCCGCGAGCGCCACGCGCACGGGGCGGCGGCCGGAGAGGGCCCGCGGGGCCACCTCGCCGAGGAGCAGCACGCCCAGCACCACCAGAGGGCCACCGATCCACATGCCGCGCGCCCCCCACAGCACGGTGGCGGCTGCGACGCCGGCCGCCGCGGCGCCGAGGTTGCAGATCGCCCGGAGGACTCCCAGGACGGAGGTGCTGGCCTCACCCGTTCGCAGGGCGGCAAGTGCGGCCGCGCCGGCGAAGCCCTCGTCGGCGAGGATGCGCGCCTTCGAGTCGGTAATGTTGACCACCGCCGAAAGCGTGGCCGTCAGTCCGGCTGCGCCCAGCAGGAGAAGGGCAAAGGCCGCCCACAGCCCCGCAATCAGCGCCATGATCCCTGCGCCCCGCTACTCGGAGGTTGGTCGTCCGGCGATCCGCCCTCTATATCCATCGCTTGCTCTCGCTGAGCAGTTCGTCGATGACGTCGCGCGTGCTCAGGCCCTCGGCCTCGCCGTCGAAGTTGATCACGATCCGGTGGGCGAGGATCGACGGCGCGATGTCGTGAATGTCCTGCATGGTGGGCATCGGTGCGCCCCGGAAGACGGCGCGCGCCTTGGCCCCGAGCACAAGGTACTGCGAGGCGCGCGGACCGGCCCCCCAGCTGATGTACCTCTTGGCTACGTTGGCCTGCTCCTCGCCGCCCGGCCGGGTCGAGCGAGCCAGGCGGACGGCGTAGCTCACGATCGAAGGGGGAACCGGGGTGCGCCGGACCAGCTGCTGCAGTTCGATGATCTCGGAACCGTGCACCACGGGCTCGATCGGGATGTCCTGCACCTCCTGCGTCAGCGTCGCGATCTTCTCTTCTTCGTCGCGGTCCGGGTAGTGGATGCGCAGATCGAACATGAAACGGTCGAGCTGCGCCTCGGGGAGGGGATAGGTGCCCTCCTGCTCAATGGGGTTCTGCGTCGCGAGGACGAAGAACGGCGGGTCGAGGTGGTAGGTCTGACCGGCCGCGGTGACGTCCCGCTCCTGCATCGCCTCGAGGAGGGCCGCCTGCGTCTTCGGCGGGGTCCGGTTGATCTCGTCGGCGAGGATGATGTTGGCGAAGATCGGTCCCGGCACGAAGCGGAAGACCCTCTCCCCGGTCAGCTTGTCCTCCTGGATGACCTCGGTGCCCGTGATGTCCGTGGGCATGAGGTCGGGGGTGAACTGGATCCGGTTGAACTTGAGGTGCAGCGCCTCGGAGAGCGTCGAGATGATCAGCGTTTTGGCGAGCCCGGGCACCCCGACCAGGAGCACGTGGCCGTTCGCCATCATGGCGGTCAGGATACTGTCGACGATGTGCTGCTGGCCCACGATGCGGCGCTGCACCGCCGCTCGGAGCTCCTCGCCGATCTCGCCCGCCCGGTGGAGGAGCTGAACATCGCGGTCTGCCGACTGGGCGGGCGGCGCCTTGAGCGCGGGGGAGGACGTGGGGGTCATACCCGTTCCGGGTTGCGACGAATGTTTGGCATTGAGATGGCGGAAGATAGGCGAGACGGCTTTTTCGGGTCAAGAAGGGAGCGGACCTGCGGCCCGGCCCGATCCCCGCGGGCGCGTGCGGGTCGTCGCGTCCGGATCGTATTCTGCACGGACGGCTTCACGGACCGGATTTCGAGCTTGCGAAAATTTTCACAAGCGTTAGCTTTCCCCCAGTCAACGCGCTTGTGGAGTCCGTTTTGCGAGACTGATTCCAGGCCTTCGTTCCGACAAATCAGGGAGTGCCGCGTGGTGGACGGCGGTCGAACACCGCGACGGTCGTCCGGCGCCTTCGGGGACGCAGGCCGCCTTTCCGGATACGGCATCAGTTGGGTGTTGACGGTCCTGATCCTCACCTGGATCGGGCTGCGGCTGGACGAGCGGTTCGGGACGACCCCGCTGTTCGTGCTGATCGGGGCTCTCGCAGGCGTCGGGGCTGGCTTCTATACGCTCTATGTCAGGGCCGTTGTGGAACCGGCAAACAGGAAAAGGGAGGGACCCGGGAGCGGGGAAGAACATCGGTGAAACAGTCCATGACGTTCGTTGCCACCGCTGCGGCAATCGTGCTCGGCGGGGTGCTCGCGACCTGGCCTTTTCTCGCTGAGGGGGCCCGGCAGGCGGTTGCGGGAGCCGGTATTCTGACGTTGGGCACGCAGCTCCCGACCCACTATCTGCTAAAGCGCTGGAGGATGCGCAACGACCGTTTCTTTGCGGCTATCGGAACCGGATTCGCGGTGCGGGTCGCCGTGGTGGTGCTCGGCGTCCTGTTGTTCGTCGTGCCCGGGCGGGCGGAGCCGGCGCCCTTCCTCCTCTCGCTGGGCGGGTTCCTGGTCGCGGTCCTGCTGGCCGAGTCATGCCTTGAGCACCTTCGGCTGCGCGCCGACGCCTCGCCGGTCGAGTCATGAACGGAATGACGGCACTCCTGCAGGAACACGCGGCGCCGCAGGATTCCGCGGCCGCCGGGCACGGGGGCCCGTTCGATCTGGGGGAGATGCTCGGCCATCACATCCTGGATGGGCCAGGCTACGAGCTGCCTTTCATCGGGGAGGTGCACCTTCCCCAGTGGGATCCCTTCCACCTGGCCGGGCTCACGATCGACCTGTCCATCTCGAAGCACGTGGTGCTGCTCCTCCTCGGAGCCGTCATCACGTTCGCCCTGGTCATGATGGCTACCCGGGTCATCACGCGGCAGGGCACCGGGCGGGCGCCGAGCGGGCTCGCGAACGCCATCGAGGCGGTCGTCATCTTCCTCCGGGACGATCTCTGCAAGGAGTACATCGGCCACGGCTACCAGCGCTTCGTGCCGCTGATCCTCACCCTGTTCTTCTTCATCCTGACCATGAACCTGCTGGGGCTGGTGCCCTGGGGGGGCTCGGCCACCGGCAACCTCGCCGTTACGGCCACGCTGGCGATCATCACCTTCGTGGTGACGGAGGTGTCGGGCTTCCTGACCCTCGGCGCCCGCGGCTACATGCGCACGATTTTCTACTCGCCCCCGGGCACGAGCGGGTTCGTGAAATACTCCATGCTGGCGGTCATGACCCCGGTCGAGCTGCTCGGCAAGTTCACCAAGCCCTTCGCTCTCGCGATTCGCCTTTTCGCGAACATGACCGCAGGGCACATGCTCATCTTCTCCGTCCTCGGCTTCATTTTCCTCTTCGGCCATATCGCATTCGGCCGTTGGCTGATCGCCGGGGGCTCCTACGCATTCGTATCGGCGATCCTCCTCCTGGAGCTTCTGATCGCCTTCATCCAGGCTTACATCTTCGCCATGCTGTCGGCCGTGTTCATCGGCCTGATGCGGCATGAACACTAGAGTCGAAAGGGGAAATCACACCACATGCTTGACTCAGCTTTCAACCTGATCCAGGACCCGGCCGCTTCGGCCGAAGTCGCCAAGAGCACCCAGGCCCTCCTCGGGGCGGGCATCGGGGCCGGCCTCGCCGCGATCGGCGCCGGCCTCGGCATCGGCCGAATCGGTGAGGGTGCCACGCAGGGGATCGCCCGGCAGCCTGATGCCGCCGGCGAGATCCGCGGCCTCGCCATCCTTCTGGCCGGACTGGTCGAAGGGGCGGCCCTCTTCGCCATCATCCTGGCCATGCTCTTCCTCTTCCTCGCGTGAGTATCGTCGGAGTGGGCGCCAGCAGCCTTTACGGTGCAGCCGTGCACGCCTGGTCCGTGCCGGTCGTGCCGGCAGCGGCGGAGGAGAGCGCGTGGGACAGCCTCTTCGCCGTCGATTTCGGGCTGTCCGTCTGGACGCTGCTGACCTTTGCGACGCTGCTGTTCATCCTGGCCAAGTTCGCCTGGAAGCCGCTGCTCGGTGCCCTCGACGCGCGCGAGAAGAGCATTCAGGACAACATCGACGAGGCGAAGCGCCAGCGCGACGAGGCGGACGCGCTCCTGGCTCAGTACCGGGAGCAGCTCGCCGAGGGGCGCCGCCAGGCCCAGGCGGTGGTAGCCGAGAGCCGGGCCGCGGCGGAGACGCTGCGCAAGGAGCTCGAAGCGAAGGCCCGCGACGAGACCCAGGCCATGCTCGCCAATGCGCGCCGGGAAATCGAACGCGAGCGTGAGGCCGCGGTCGAGGCGGTGCGGCGGGAGTCGGTCGACGTGGCGCTTGCGGTCGCGTCGCGGCTGCTGGGCGAGCGGCTCGACGCGGGCCGCGACCGGCAGCTGGCCATGGACTACATCGACGATCTCGATGAGTCCCAAGGGGCGCTGGCGTGAGAGAGGACACGGTCGTCCGCAACTACGCCGAGACCCTCTTCGATCTGGCTGAGCGCCATGGGGGCGCGAAGGGCTGGGGGGAATCGGCAGCTGCCGTCGCGGCCCTGGTGGAGGACCGCAAGGTGCTGGGCTTCCTGGCGACTCCACGCGTGACCGCCCAGGCCAAGAAGGCAACCCTGGAACGCGCGCTGGGGCCGTCCGTGCCGGCGATGCTGCTGCGGTTCCTCAAGGTCGTCGTGGACAAGGGGCGCCAGCGCCTCCTGCCGGCGATCATGCGGGACTTCCAGGGTCTCCTCGACCGACACCTGGGCCTGCGCCACATGGAAGTCACGGTAGCGCGTGAACTCGAGGCGGAGGAAGAGAGCGAGCTGGCAGGCCGACTCTCGTCGGCGACCGGCGCGACCGTCATTCCCAGTGTCAGGGTCAGGCCGGAAATCATTGGCGGCATCGTGCTGCGCGAGGGCGACACCCTCTACGACGGATCCCTGAAACGACAACTCGACGCCATGCGCCGAGCGCTCATGACCGCCGAGCTACAAGGACAGGAAAACTAGAACGACATGGCAGATTCCCAACTCCGGGCGGGCGAAATCAAGAGCGTCCTCCTGGCAGAGATCGAGAGCTTCGAGGAAGCGCTCCACGCCGAGGAAGTCGGCGAGGTGCTCGAGGTAAAGGACGGTGTGGCCCGCATCTACGGCCTCACCCGGGCGATGGCGAGCGAGATGCTCGAGATCACCTCCAGCGAGACCGGCGAGACGGTGACCGCGCTGGCGCTCAACCTGGAGGAAGACAACATCGGCGCGGTCATCCTGGGCGAATGGGCGGGGCTGCACGAGGGCGACGAGGTGCGGCGCACCGGGCGCGTCCTCGACGTTCCCGTCGGCGACGGCTACCAGGGCCGCGTGGTGGACCCGCTCGGCAACCCGCTCGACGGCGCCGGCGCGATCGAGACCTCGGCGCGGCGGCAGATCGACGTGGTCGCCCCCGGCATCGTCAAGCGCCAGCCCGTAAATGAGCCGCTGCAGACCGGGATCAAGGCCATCGACGCCATGATCCCGATCGGGCGTGGCCAGCGCGAGCTGATCATCGGCGACCGGCAGACGGGGAAGACGGCCGTTGCGGTGGACGCGATCATCAACCAGCAGGACACCGATGTCATCTGCATCTACTGTGCGGTGGGGCAGCGGGCGGGGAAGGTCGCGGCGGTCGTCGAGACGCTGCGGCACCATGGCGCCATGGACTACACCATCGTCGTGACCGCGAACGCATCCGATCCGGCGCCGATGCAGTACATCGCGCCCTATTCCGCCACCGCGCTAGCCGAGCACTTCATGTGGCAGGGCAAGCACACGCTGGTCATCTACGACGACCTCTCCAAGCAGGCGCAGGCCTACCGGCAGCTGTCGCTGGTCCTTCGGCGTCCTCCGGGCCGCGAAGCCTATCCGGGCGATGTCTTCTACCTGCACTCGCGGCTCCTGGAGCGGGCGGCCAAGCTCTCCGACGAACTCGGCGGCGGCTCGCTTACGGCGCTCCCGATCATCGAGACGCAGGCCGGCGACGTTTCGGCCTACATCCCCACCAACGTGATCTCGATCACCGACGGGCAGATCTACCTCGAGCCCGACCTCTTCAACTCGGGCGTCCGGCCCGCGGTCAACGTGGGAATCTCGGTCTCGCGCGTGGGCGGCGCGGCCCAGGTCAAGGCGATGAAGAAGGTGGCCGGACGGTTGCGTCTCGACCTGGCCCAGTTCCGGGCCATGGAAACCTTCGCGCAGTTCGCCTCCGACCTCGACGCCGCCACCCAGCAGCAGCTGGCGCGCGGACAGCGCACGGTCGAGGTCCTCAAGCAGCCCCAGTATCGGCCCGTGCCGGTCGAGCGTCAGATCGTCGCGATCTACGCCGTGACCAACGGCTATCTGGACCACCACGAAGTGGATGATGTCCGGAAGTGGGAGCGCGGCTTTCTCGCCTTCGTCGAGAGCCGCTTCGACGACGTGCTGATCGGCCTGCGCCAGGAGGGCCAGCTCACGGAGGACATCGAGGGGCGGCTGCGGTCGTGCATCGAGGAGTACAACGAGGTCTTCGCCGCCGAGCACGGGGTGGTGGAAGCGGGAGCGGCCTGACGTGGCCCAGGCTCGCGAGGTCCTGCGGCGGATCAAGTCCGTCAAGAACACGCGCAAGATCACGCGCACGATGGAGCTGATCGCCACCTCCAAGCTGAAGCGCGCGATGGACCGCATGGTCGCCGCCCGCCCGTACAGCGACGCGCTGGGCGAATTGCTTCGGAGCCTGCGGACGCCCGGGCTGGAGCAGGATCATCCGCTGCTGCGGCAACCGGCCGAGACCAGGCGGGCCGCCGTATTGCTGCTGACCGCCAACCGGGGCTTCTGCGGTGCCTTCAACGCGAATCTCATCCGCGAGGCACGGATGAAGCTGGAGGAACTCGAGGCCGCCGGGGTCGAAACGGAGCTTCACATCGCGGGCAAGAAGGGACTGACCTTCTTCCGCTTCCGCGGCCGGGCGGTCGCCTCGTCGACGATTGCGATCGGCGACGCGCCCACGCCGGAGGACGCCGAGGACCTGATCGCTTCCGTGAGGGACAAGTTCGAGTCCGGCGATCTCGACGCCGTCTACCTGGTGAGCGCGAAGTTCCGCTCGGCAATGTCCACGCCGCCGAAGACGCAGCTCGTGCTCCCCGTGGAGCCGAAGGAGGGCGCCCGCTCGGTGGACGCGTTCCTCGTCTCTCCTCCCCCCGCGAAGCTCGTGGGACGGATTCTGCCGCGCTATCTCACCAGCGTCGTATACCGGGCGCTCGTGGAGAACGCCGCTGGCGAGCAGGGTGCCCGCCGCGCCGCGATGAAGAGCGCGACCGACAACGCGGGTGAGATGATCGACACCCTCACCCGCAGCTACAACAGGGCGCGCCAGGCGCAGATCACCCAGGAGATCGCCGAGATCGTGGGAGGCGCCGCGGCGCTGGAGTAACCCGAACAGGCTTGGGAAGACGCAATCGCCGCACGCAGAGGCGGCTGGAGAAAACGAAAACATGGCTGACAACAACATCGGGCGAGTCGTCCAGGTCATCGGACCGGTGCTGGACGTAGAGTTCCATCCGCGGCATCTGCCGGAGATCCATAACGCGCTGAGCCTTACCGGCCAGACCGAATCGGGCCGCGAGATCGACCTGGTGGCCGAGGTGCAGCAGCATATCGGCCGCTCCCAGGTCCGGGCCGTGTCGATGAGTTCGACCGACGGCGTGCAGCGGGGCATGGACGTCGTGGACACGGGGCGCGCCATCGCGGTTCCGGTGGGGAAGCCGGCCCTGGGCCGGATCCTCAACGTCCTGGGCGAGCCGGTCGACGAGCAGGGGCCGGTCACCAGCCCCGACGACGAGCCGATCGAGCGGTGGCCCATCCATCGCCTGGCGCCGCGCTTCGACAACCTCGAGCCGAAGACCGAGATCTTCGAGACGGGGATCAAGGTCGTCGACCTTCTCGCGCCTTACGTGAAGGGTGGCAAGACCGGCCTGTTCGGCGGTGCCGGCGTGGGCAAGACCGTCATCATCATGGAGCTGATCAACAACATCGCCATGGAGCACGGCGGCCGATCCGTTTTCGCCGGGGTGGGCGAGCGCACCCGCGAAGGCAACGACCTCTGGCTCGAGATGAAGGAATCCGGCGTGCTCGAGTCGACCGCGCTGGTCTACGGGCAGATGAACGAGCCCCCCGGGTCCCGCCTGCGCGTGGGACTCTCCGCCCTGACCGTCGCCGAGTACTTCCGCGACGTGGAGAAGCAGGACGTGCTCCTCTTCATCGACAACATCTTCCGCTTCACGCAGGCTGGCTCCGAGGTCTCCGCGCTCCTCGGACGGATGCCCTCCGCGGTGGGGTACCAGCCCACCCTCGAGACCGAGATGGGCGAGCTGCAGGAGCGCATCACCTCCACCCGCGAAGGCTCGATCACGTCGGTGCAGGCGATCTACGTGCCCGCCGACGACCTGACCGACCCGGCCCCCGCGGCCGCGTTCGCGCATCTCGACGCCACCACGGTGCTGTCCCGCTCGATCTCCGAGAAGGGGATCTACCCCGCGGTGGATCCGCTGGACTCGTCTTCGCGCATCCTCGATCCGCAGTTCATCGGCGACCGGCACTACGAGGTGGCCGGGCGCGTCAAGGAGATCCTGCAGCGATACAAGGACCTGCAGGACATCATCGCGATCCTCGGCATGGACGAGCTCAGCGAAGAGGACAAGATCATCGTGGGCCGGGCACGCCGCATCGAGCGCTTCCTGTCGCAACCGTTCTTCGTCGCGACCGCGTTTACCAACATCCCGGGCTGCTACGTCCGCCTCGAGGAGACAATCGAGTCCTTCGAGCGTGTCGCCGCGGGCGAGTTCGACCACCTACCCGAGCAGGCCTTCTTCATGAAGGGCGGCATCGACCAGGTGATCGAGGCGGCGGCCGAGATGGGTGTTGAGGCGTAGCGGCATGGCAAGGGCCATGGATCTCCACGTCGTCACGCCCGCCCGGGTCGTGTTCGAGGGGACCGCGCGTTCCCTCGTGGCGCCGGCGTGGGACGGACTGGTGGGCATCCTTCCCGGGCACGCGCCCTTCCTCACGCTGCTGGGGAGCGGCCGCCTGGATATCGATTCCGGATCGGAGGCTCGTCAGTCCTTTGCGCTGTCGGGCGGCGTGATGAAGGTGGAGGACAACCAGGTCACCGTCCTGGCCGACCGCGTCGACGCTGCCTGATCGCCGGGGGCCGCCTGGAGGAGCGCCCATGCGACTCGACCTCCACATGCACACGACGTTCTCGGATGGCGTCCATTCGCCCGAAGAGGTGGTTGCACGAGCGATCGCCGGCGGCCTCGACGCAATCTCCATTACCGACCACGACAACACCCAGGGAATCGTCCCGGCCCAGCGTGCCGCGCGGGCCAGGATCCGCGTCATCCCCGGGGTGGAGCTGAGCGCGCGGTGGCGGGGCCAGTCGATTCACGTGCTGGGGTACTTCGTCGATCCCGCGGCCGATTCGCTCGTGGCCCACTACCACGACCTGCACGCCCGCCGCGACGCCCGCATGCGCAAGATCGTCGACCGGCTGGCGGCGCAGGGAGTCCGGCTCTCATTGGACCGCGTCGGCGACCAGCGTGCGTCGGGGGTGGTCCCCTACACGCGCCCCCATCTTGCACGGGCTCTGGTGCGGGAGGGCTACGCCACCGATATCTCCGACGCCTTCGATCGCCATATTGGCGCGGACTGTCCCGCCTACGTCCTGGTCGAGTCGCCGGGCCCGGAAGAGGTGATCGAGACGATTCGCCGGGCCGGAGGCGTCGCCGTGTGGGCGCATCCTCCCCTCAGCCTGATCGACAAACTCCTGCCGCGCATGGTCGATGCCGGCCTGCGCGGCCTGGAGGCGTACCGGCCCTGGGCGCGCGGGATTCGGGAGGCCGTGGCGGCTCACGCACGCAGGGCGGGGCTGTTTGTGACGGGTGGTTCGGATTGGCACGGCCGCGACACCGACGCCGATCTCGGGAGCTTCTTCGTGTCCGAAGATGACGTGTCGGATTTCCTCGAAGCGAGTGGAGTGTCGGGATCGTCCTGGTAGGGTCCGGGGTCACGCGCCGTTTAAAGGATTGAGTGTTGACTTCCCCTCCGTCTTGACTACCTTTTAAGTCTTTCCGCGCTGCGTCGCGTGGCGGACTCTCGCCCGGGCGCTCCCGACATCGATGCCGGAGCGCGGTACGGCTGCTTGAAAACCAGGGTAGAAGGAAGTACTAGAGCCTTAGGTCGCTCTGGTCGTCCGGGACGGGGGCGCGCCGCCAGGCGAGCTCCGGCCACGGGACGACCGAGCGTACTGTGTTGGAAAGGCGACGGTGGACGAGCCCGAGAGTACTGAGTGGACGCAGTCGGCGCGGCAACGCGGCCGACCGGCGTTCGTTCGAGGAAGAGGGCTGGTCAAGCGAGAAAGTGCACACGGCGGATGCCTAGGCACAGGCCGGCGATGAAGGACGTGGCAAGCTGCGAAAAGCCTCGGGGAGTTGCAAGCAAGCATAGATCCGGGGGTGTCCGAATGGGGAAACCCGGCGGGAGTAAATCCCGTCACCCTTCAGGGGAGCCAACCCAGGGAACTGAAACATCTAAGTACCTGGAGGAAAAGAAATCAATCGAGATTCCCAGAGTAGCGGCGAGCGAAAAGGGAAAAGCCCAAACCCGGGTGGGGTGACTCAACCGGGGGTTGTGGGGCCGCATCACACAGGTGAACCGAAGCATAGCGGAACGGTACTGGAACGTACGACCGCAGAGGGTGAGAGTCCCGTATGCGAAATGCAAGTAGGCGATCCGATGCGGACCCCGAGTAGGCCGGGACACGTGGAACCCTGGCTGAATCCGGGAGGACCATCTTCCAAGGCTAAATACGAGCCTGTGACCGATAGTGAAGAGTACCGTGAGGGAAAGGTGAAAAGAACGCCTGACGGCGAGTGAAATAGACCCTGAAACCGTGTGCATACAAGCGGTCGGAGCCCGACCCGGATCTTCGGATACCGGGGGTGGGTGACGGCGTGCCTTTTGCATTATGATCCGGCGAGTTACTCCTCATGCGCAAGGTTAAGGGCCTCAGGTCCGGAGCCGAAGCGAAAGCGAGTCTGAACAGGGCTACGAGTGCATGGGGGTAGACCCGAAACCGACGCGATCTATCCATGGCCAGGGTGAAGCCGGGGTAACACCTGGTGGAGGCCCGAACCGTTGTGGGTTGAAAACTGCTCGGATGAGCTGTGGATAGGGGTGAAAGGCCAATCAAGCTCGGAGATAGCTGGTTCTCCCCGAAATATATTTAGGTATAGCCTCAGGTAATTGTCTCGAGGAGGTAGAGCACTGGATGGGCTAGGGGCCTTACCAGGTTACCGAACTCAACCAAACTCCGAATACCTTTGAGATTTATCCTGGGAGTCAGTGAGCGGGCGATAATGTCCGGTCGCGAGAGGGAAAGAGCCCAGACCGTCAGCTAAGGCCCCCAAATCTGTGCTAAGTGAGAAAGGATGTGGATGTGCAGAGACAGCTAGGAGGTTGGCTTAGAAGCAGCAATTCCTTTAAAGAGTGCGTAATAGCTCACTAGTCAAGTGGATCCGCGCCGATAATGGTCGGGACTAAAGCACGGTGCCGAAGCTACGGATGACGAAAGTCATGGTAGGGGAGCATTCCCTGGTCAGTGAAGCGGACTCGGAAGAGCATCCGTGGAGAGCAGGGAAGAGAGCATGCCGGAATGAGTACGCGATAAACAGGGTGAGAATCCCTGTCACCGAAAGCCTAAGGGTTCCGGAGCCAGGCTTATCCGCTCCGGGTTAGTCGGTCCCTAAGCCGAGGCCGAAGGGCGTAGGCGATGGGAAACAGGTTAATATTCCTGTACCGTTCAGGTAGCGTTCGACCATGAGGGGGGACGCGGGAGTGAAAGGACCGTCGGGTGGTGGAATATCCGATGTAAGGTGGTAGGCGATGAGAGGGGATAAAAGACCTCTTTAGCCGAGCGCCGATGCCGAAGGGACAAAAGTCCCGCAAAGGGTCCGTAATCATGCCGCCGAGAAAAGCCTCGCATGGGAGGTGCCTGGACGACCGTACCGCAAACGGACACACGTAGGCGAGGCGAGTAGCCTAAGGTGCTCGAGTGATCCGCGGAGAAGGAACTCGGCAAAATGTCCCCGTAACTTTGGGAGAAGGGGAGCCTGCAGTAGGTGAACCACGATGCGTGGGGAGCCGAACCAGGCCGCAGAGAATCGGCCCAAGCGACTGTTTATTAAAAACACAGGTGTCTGCAAAGTCGGTTAAGACGACGTATAGGCACTGACGCCTGCCCGGTGCCGGAAGGTTAAAGGGAGGTGTTAGAGGAAACTCGAAGCTCTGAACTGAAGCCCCGGTAAACGGCGGCCGTAACTATAACGGTCCTAAGGTAGCGAAATTCCTTGTCGGGTAAGTTCCGACCTGCACGAATGGCGTAACGACTTGGGCGCTGTCTCCTCCGCGAGCTCGGCGAAATTGGAGTATCGGTGAGGATACCGATTACCCGCGACAGGACAAAAAGACCCCGTGCACCTTTACTGCAGCCTGTCATTGGGTCTTGGCTTTGCATGTGTAGGATAGGTGGGAGACTATGAACCGTTCTCGCCAGGGGACGGGGAGTCGTTGGTGAAATACCACCCTTACAATGTTGAGGCTCTAACCCAGGGGAGTGAATCCTCCTCGGGAACAGTGGCAGGTGGGTAGTTTGACTGGGGCGGTCGCCTCCCAAAGAGTAACGGAGGCGCGCAAAGGTTCCCTCAGCGCGGTCGGCAATCGCGCGAAGAGTGCAAAGGCATAAGGGAGCTTGACTGTGAGACCGACGGGTCGAGCAGGAACGAAAGTTGGCCTTAGTGATCCGGCGGTCCCGAATGGAAGGGCCGTCGCTCAACGGATAAAAGGTACGCCGGGGATAACAGGCTTATCGCCCCCGAGAGTTCACATCGACGGGGCGGTTTGGCACCTCGATGTCGGCTTATCGCATCCTGGGGCTGAAGAAGGTCCCAAGGGTCGGGCTGTTCGCCCGTTAAAGCGGTACATGAGCTGGGTTTAGAACGTCGTGAGACAGTTCGGTCTGTATCCGTCGTGGGCGTTGGAGTATTGAGGGGAGCTGCTCCTAGTACGAGAGGACCGGAG
>JAJDUP010000009.1 GCA_022826565.1 Gemmatimonadota bacterium
GAGATGGTGATGCCGGGAGACAACGTGCAGATGGAAGTCGAGCTGATCACGCCGATCGCGATGGACGAAGAGCTTCGCTTCGCGATCCGGGAAGGCGGCCGCACCGTGGGCGCCGGCGTCGTTACAGAAATCATCGAGTAGACCATGGCGAGCTTTGCAAACGTCAAGACATTCGTCGACGAATGCGTCTCCGAGATGCAGAAGGTCACGTGGCCGGACCGCGAACAGCTGCGCAACGCCACGTGGGTCGTCATCCTCTTCACGATCCTCATTTCGATCGTGATCTGGATCATGGACATCCTTTCAAGGCTGGTCATCGTCGACTTCATCATGGGGGTGTTCAGCTCTTGAGCAGGGAGGAACGCTGGTACGCGCTCCAGACCCAGGCACGGCACGAAAACCGGGTCCGGAAGCTGATCCAGCAGGAGATCGACAAGTACGTGGACGCAGGCGGCGAAATCCGCGAGGTTCTGGTCCCGACCCACGAAGTGGTCGAAATCCGGCGCGGCAAGCGCGTTCCGGTGACGAAGCCGCTGTATCCGGGCTACGTGCTGGCGAGGATGATCCTCAACGAGCGGACGGAACACACCATCAACGCCATGAAGGGCGTGAGGTTCGTCACCCAGGGCGGGGATCCGCAACCGCTCCACGACGAAGACATCAACAAGATTCTGGGGATCGAAGAGGCCGAGGAATCGACCGGCCGCGACGAAATCCCCTTCCGCACCGGTCAGGTGGTGGAAGTGATTCAGGGACCGTTCACGGATTTCTCGGGAACGGTGCAGGACGTCTATCCCGAAAAGGGAAAGGTGAAGGTGGAAGTCTCCCTCTTCGGACGTCCGACTTCGGTTGAGCTGGACTTCACCCAGCTCAGAGGCTTCTAGCAGCGCAAGAGTCGCGAAACGATGGCAACCAGGAAACCGAAAAAGAAGGTTCTCGGCTTCATCAAGCTGCAGATCAAGGCGGGCCAGGCGAATCCGGCGCCGCCCGTCGGTCCGGCGCTGGGTCAGTACGGCGTGAACATCATGGACTTCTGCAAGCAGTTCAACGCCCAGACCCAGAAGCAGGCCGGCACCCTTACGCCGGTGGAGATCACGGTCTACGCGGACCGCTCCTTTTCATTCATTACGAAGACCCCCCCGGCTTCCTTCCTGATCCTTAAGGCGGCGGGGATCGACAAGGCCGCGTCCAACTCCCTGGAAGAGACCGCGGCCACACTCTCGGTGGACCAGGTCCGGGAGATCGCCCAGGCCAAGATGCCGGACCTGAACACCCAGGATGTAGTTGCGGCCATGCGGATGGTCGCGGGGACCGCCCGGTCCATGGGGATCAACGTGGACGGCGAACTCTCGGCCTGACCCAGCGGGGAAGCAGAAATGGCAAAACGCGGTAGAAAATACACGGAAGCGCGCGGATCGTTCGACCGGGTCACCCGGCACTCGCCGACCGACGCCCTCGGACAGGTCAAGGAGATGGCCTATGCCAGGTTCGACGAGAGCATCGAGGTCGCGACCCACCTCGGAGTCGACCCGCGCAGGGCGGATCAGATCGTGCGCGGCACCGTCGTCCTGCCCCACGGCACCGGGAAGACGGTGCGGGTCCTGGCCATCTGCCAGGGAGAAAAGGCCGACGAGGCCCGCGAGGCCGGAGCCGAGTTCGTCGGTGCCGAATACGTGGACAGAATCAAGGAGGGCTGGCTCGACTTCGACGTTTGCGTGGCGACACCGGACATGATGCGCATGGTCGGTCCGCTCGGTCGGATCCTCGGTCCCCGCGGGCTTATGCCGACTCCCAAGGCGGGAACGGTGACGCCCGATGTCGGCCGCGCCATCGGCGAGATCAAGGCGGGAAAGATCGAGTATCGGGTGGACAAGACAGGCAATCTGCACGCACCGATCGGACGGGTCTCCTTCGAGGTGGAGAGCCTCGAAGAGAACCTTCACGCCTTCATGTCCGCGGTGCTGCGGGCCAAGCCGTCCGCGGCAAAGGGCACCTACGTGAAGAGCGTGACGGTAGCGAGCACGATGGGGCCCGGCGTCCCGGTGGATCCCAACAGCTTTTCGCGGAGCGCGTAAACCATGACAAGGGAAGAGAAGCAGGCCTTCGTCACCGAGATGCGGGATCGACTGGAAAACTCACAGGCGATATACCTTGCCGATTTCACCGGCCTCGACGTGAAAGCGATGACATCGCTGCGCCGCGAGCTCAAGAACGCGAACAGCGAATTCCTGGTCGTGAAGAACCGTCTGCTTCGCCGGGCGATGGCCGAAACCGACATGCCCGACATCTCCACCTACCTGACCGGACCGACGGGAATCGTCTTCGGAGACGACACCGTCGTCGGGGCCGCCAGGGTCGTGGTGGATTTCGCGAAGGAAAACGACGACAAGCCGGTCTTCAAGGTGGGCGTGCTGGACAACTCGGTCCTGGGGCCCGAAGAGATCGCCCGGGTATCGAGCCTGCCCTCGCGGGAGGAACTCCTCTCACTGGTCGCGGGGGTGCTTGGTGGTCCGATGTCGTCTCTCGTGGCCGTCCTTGACGGGAAGACCCAGGAGATGGCCGGTCTGATCGAGGCGCTGCGCGAACAGGTGGAATCGCAGGCTGGCGGCAACTGAACCTTATGCCCGGACCGGAGAGCCGGGTGAACCCAAGGAGGAAGTCATAAAATGGCTGTGAATCAACAGGAACTGCTCGACACCTTCGGCAACATGACCGTGATCGAACTCTCGGAGTTTGTCGATGCCTTCAAGGAGCGGTTCAACGTCACTGCGGCCGCCGCACCGGTCGCGGTGGCGGCGGGTCCCGGCGACGGGGCTGCCGAGGCCGCGGAGGAGCAGGACGAATTCGACGTGATCCTCGAGTCCTTCGGGGCCAAGAAGATCCAGGTCATCAAGGTGGTGAGAGAGGTCACCAGCCTGGGCCTCAAGGAGGCCAAGGCGCTCGTCGACGGGGCCCCGAGCCCGGTCCGCGAGGCGGCCACCAAGGAGGAGGCGGAGGAGATCAAGAGCAAGCTCGAGGCCGTCGGCGCTACGATCAACCTCAAATAGGTGCGCTCCTTCGAGTTTGCCGCCGGTCTCCCGGCGGCGGCTTCGGCAGAATGCGGTAGCCGGAGCGGGGCGGATCACCAGGCTGCGATGCAGCCGGGGGATTCGTGTATCTCTGTGCGCAGGCCCCGTGCATTCCCGCTCCAGGCATCGATGTACCCAACAATGACAGGGGAGTGGTCCATTGGCTAATCCAAACGGCACCCATCCGGGTCCTCGTCCGGTCGTGAGTTTCGGCAAGCTCCGGTCGAGCATGTCCATGCCCAACCTTCTGGATGTCCAGATCCGTTCGTTCGGCAAACTGATCGAGACCGATGTCGATCAGGACCAGATGTGGCACTTCGGGCTGGATCGCGTCTTCCGCGAGATCTTCCCCGTTTCCGATGTGAATGAGGAACTGACGCTGGAGTATGTGTCCTCCTCGCTCGGTGAGCCCAAGTACAGCGTGGAGGAGTGCATCGAGCGCGACATGACCTTTTCCGCGCCGCTCAAGGCGGTCCTGCGGCTGGTCGTGTGGGAGAAGGTGGGCAGGAAGGAGAAGCGGCCGGGCGACATCATCGAGAAGGAGGTCTATCTCGGTGACCTGCCGCTCCTCACCGGACTCGGAACCTTCATCATCAACGGTGCCGAGCGGGTCGTGGTCAGCCAGCTGCACCGTTCCCCGGGCGTCGTCTTCGAGGAAGACATCCACCCCAACGGCACCAAGCTGTGCAAGGCGCGGATCATCCCCTTCCGGGGCTCGTGGGTCGAGTTCACCATCGACATCAACGACATCTGCTACGTCCACATCGACAAGAAGAAGAAGTTCCCCGCGACCGCGCTGCTGCGGGCCTTCGGGTACGGCACCGACGCCGACATCTACCGTCTCTTCTTCGAGAGGCAGGAAATCCCGGTCCCGGCCGAGGACGAGGATGGGCGCGACCTGCTGGGAGCCGTCCTGGCCGATGACATCGTGGACCGGGAGACGGGCGAAGTGCTGATAGAGCACGGCACCGAACTCGCCACCGACGAACTGAAGCTGTTGCAGCGGGGCGGGTACGAGCAGATCACACTGTACAAATCGGGGCGCAAGGGGCAGGGTGGCCGGCCCGGTGAGAGCCCCATCGTCAAGAACACGATCCGCAAGGACCCCACGGACAGCGAGGAAGAGGCGCTCAACGCGATCTATTCGCTGCTGCGTCCCGGCGAGGCGCCCAACATGGCGACCGCACGGGCGGCGCTCGACAGGGTGTTCTTCGATCCCAAGCGCTACGACCTGGGGCGGGTGGGGCGCTACAAGATCAACCAGCGGCTCAAGCTCGACGTCGCGGCAAGCGAGACGGTGCTCACGCGCGAGGACTTCATCACGATCCTGCGCTACCTGATCGAGCTCAACGAGGGCCGCGGCCGGATCGACGACATCGATCACCTGGGGAATCGCCGTGTCCGCACCGTGGGCGAACTCATCGCCAACCAGTTCTCGGTGGGCCTCTCGCGCATGGCCCGCCTGGTCAAGGAACGGATGACGATCAACACGGACCGCAAGAAGATCAACATCGACGATCTGGTGAATGCGCGAACCGTGTCGGCGGTGATCCAGGCGTTCTTCGGCTCGTCGCAGCTTAGTCAGTTCATGGACCAGACCAATCCGCTGGCCGAACTGACCCACAAGCGGCGGTTGTCGGCGCTCGGGCCCGGCGGGCTGACCCGCGAGCGTGCCGGCTTCGAGGTGCGTGACGTGCACTACTCCCACTACGGGCGCATGTGTCCCATCGAGACCCCCGAGGGTCCCAACATCGGGCTCATCACGTCGCTGACGACCTATTCCCGGATCAACGACCTGGGCTTCGTCGAGACACCCTACCGCAAAGTGGTCGATGGACGCGTCACCGAGGACATCGCCTGGCTGTCGGCGAACGAGGAGCAGGAGGCGTCGATCGCACAGGCCAATGCCCCGCTCCTGGCCGATGGCCGGTTCCGCAACGAGTACGTGCTTTGCCGGCGCCGGGGGGACTTTCCGCTCCTCCGACCCGACGAGATCGACTATATCGACGTGGCGCCGGACCAGCTGGTATCGGTGGCCGCGGCGATGATCCCGTTCCTCGAGCACGACGATGCGAACCGGGCCCTCATGGGGTCCAACATGCAGCGGCAGGCCGTTCCCCTGCTGTACACCGACGCACCGCTCGTGGGTACGGGCCTCGAAGAAAAAGTGGCGCGGGATTCGGGTGCGGTCAGGACCGCCAGGCGGGACGGCAGGGTCGCGCGGGTCACGGCCGATGAGATCGTTGTGGACACGGGAAGGGACGGGACCGACGATACACGCCCCCTGGCCAAGCTCGCCCAGTTCGACCGCTACAGGCTGAAGAAGTTCTGGCGCACGAATCAGGATACGGCGATCAATCAGCGGCCGCTGGTGAAGTCCGGGCAGCGCATCAGCGAGGGCGACATCGTGGCCGACGGGCCGTCCACGGATCACGGCGAGCTGGCGCTCGGACGCAATGTGCGCGTCGCCTTCATGCCCTGGTACGGCTACAACTTCGAGGACGCGATCGTGCTGTCGGAGCGTCTGGTCCGCGACGACCTCTTCACCTCGATTCACATCCAGGAACTGGAGCTCCATGTTCGGGACACCAAGCGCGGGATGGAGGAAATCACCCGCGAGATTCCCAACGTGGCCGAGGAGAGCCTCCTCGATCTGGACGAGAGGGGCATCGTCCGCATCGGTGCGCAGGTCAAGAGCGGCGACATCCTGTGTGGGAAGATCACGCCGAAGGGAGAAACCGAGCTGTCCCCCGAGGAGAAACTTCTGACCGCGATCTTCGGCGAAAAGGCCAAGGACGTGAAGGACTCTTCTCTGCGGGTGTCGCCCGGGATGGTCGGAACGGTGATCGACGTCAAGATCTTCTCCCGCCGGATCGACGACCCGCTTCTCGAGCGCGAGCACGGAGCGCGGATCGGCGAACTCCGGCAGCGGGAGCGCGAGGAGATTCAGCGGGTCAGCGAGGCGCGCGACGAGGAGCTCCTCGGCAGACTCCGAAACCAGGTGATAGCGCTCTGTCTGAAGAAGGGAACCGTCGAGCCCTACTACGACGAGGGTACCAGGCTGACCAAAAAGCGCCTCGAGAAGATGTCTCTCAAGGAGGTGGACCTGGTCCAGCTCAAGGTCCAGAACCAGGAGACCAACGAGGAACTGGGCCGGATCATCGACGAGGCGAGGGATCGAATTCAGCACGAGCGCGATCGCACCGAAGAGCAGATCGACAAGGTGTTCCAGCCCGACGAACTGCCTCCGGGCGTGGTGCAGCTCGTCAAGGTGTGCATCGCCGAGAAGCGCAAGATTTCGGTTGGCGACAAAATGGCGGGCCGGCACGGGAACAAGGGCATCATCGCCAGGATCGCACCCGAAGAGGACATGCCCTACCTGCCCGACGGCGCCCCGGTCGACATCGTCCTGAATCCCCTGGGCGTGCCCTCGCGCATGAACGTGGGACAGGTACTCGAGACACATCTGGGGTGGGCGGCATCGAATCTGGGCTTCGGGGCCAAGACTCCCGTCTTCCACGGCGCCTCCGAGGAAGAAATCGCTCTGTTGCTGAGGCTGGCCGGAGCGAAATGGGCCGGAGAACATCTCGCCCAGGAAGTGCCCTGGCCGTTTGACCGCGATCACTACCAGGAGTTCCTGGAGATGGCGCGGTCGCACGACGACAACGCGGTCCAATCGGTACGCGTCACCGGCAACGGAAACGGTGCCGACAGCGGTCCAGGCGGAGTGGTCTCGATCGGCAGTAGCCTTGACGACTACGTTACGGCTTCAAAGGGAAAGCCGTCGGCGGCACTCTTCGCGAAGCTCCGCGAATTCCTGATCGCGGCCGGCAAGCGCGTGTCTGCGGACCGGCGCGAAACCGTGAGGGAGGCCCTCCCGGCCATTGCCGCGTTGGCGCGGAAGCGGGTTGCGGATCCGGGGCTGGAAGCCGCGCTGCAGGAGTTGCTGGCCGCCGCCGAGATCCTCCCGAACGGGAAGGTGTGGCTGAGGGACGGGCGCAGCGGAGAGCGTTTCAAGTTCCCGATCACCGTCGGCGTGATCTACATGCTCAAGCTGTCACACCTGGTCGACGACAAGATCCACGCGAGGAGCATTGGCCCCTATTCGCTTGTCACCCAGCAGCCGCTGGCCGGCAAGGCGCAGTTCGGCGGACAGCGGTTCGGTGAGATGGAGGTGTGGGCGCTCGAAGCCTACGGCGCCGCGCACACCCTTCAGGAGATCCTGACAGTCAAATCGGATGACGTGACCGGCCGCTCGAAGGTCTACGAGGCGGTAGTCAAGGGCGACAACCTCCCGATGCCGGGAATCCCCGAGTCGTTCAATGTCCTGGTGAAGGAACTCCAGGCGCTTGGACTGACGGTGGAACTCGGCGAGGAACAGTAAGAGAGGACAAAGGACGAAACATGATCGACTTTCCCCACCGCGCGAAAGAAACCCGATCGACGGATTTCGACTTTATCCGGATCAGGATCGCCTCCCCCGAGGACATTCGCGAGTGGTCGCACGGCGAGGTGACCAAGCCCGAGACCATCAACTACCGCTCGTTCAAGCCCGAGCCGATGGGGCTCTTTTGCCAGCGCATCTTCGGGCCGGTGAAGGACTGGGAGTGCGCATGCGGCAAGTACAAGCGCATTCGCTTCCGCGGCATCGTGTGTGACCGCTGCGGGGTCGAGGTCACGCTGTCGAAGGTGCGCCGGGAGCGAATGGGCCACATCGAGCTGGCCGTGCCGGTCTGCCACATCTGGTTCTTCAAGACACTGCCCAGCCAGCTGGGCTATCTCCTGGGAATGACCCTCAAGGACCTTGAGCAGGTCATCTACTACGCGGCCTACGTCGTTACGGATCCGGGGAACCAGGATGTCGAATTCCTCGATCTGCTCGACGAAGACGAGTACTACGACCTCCGGGTGAAGGCCCGCGAGGAAGGTGACAATACGTTCAAGGCGGAGATCGGAGCCGAGGCCGCACGCACGCTGCTGAAGCGGTTGGACTCGCCCGAGGTACCGATCAACGACCAGAACCGCGACGGCAAGGGGCTCGATCGCCTGTCCGTCTGGCTTCGCCACGAGATTGCGACCGAGACCTCGCAGCACCGCAAGAAGAAGAAGCTCCGCCGCCTCAAGGTTGTCGACGCGCTGCGCAATTCCGGAGACACTCCCGACAAGCGTAACAAGCCCGAATGGATGGTCCTGGACGTCATCCCGGTGATTCCGCCGGATCTGCGTCCCCTGGTGCCGCTCGATGGCGGGCGGTTCGCGACATCCGACCTGAACGACCTCTACCGGCGCGTCATCAACCGCAACAACCGGCTCAAGAAGCTGATCGAGATGCGTGCGCCCGAAGTCATCCTGCGAAACGAAAAGCGGATGCTGCAGGAGTCGGTCGACGCGCTCTTCGACAACGGACGCCGGTCGAAGGCGATCCGCGGGCGCGGGAAGCGGCCGCTGAAGTCGCTATCCGACATGCTGAAGGGGAAGCAGGGCCGTTTCCGGCAGAACCTCCTCGGCAAGCGCGTGGACTATTCCGGCCGCTCGGTCATCGTGGTCGGACCGGAGCTCAAACTGCACCAGTGCGGGCTGCCGAAGGCGATGGCCGTGGAGCTGTTCAAGCCCTTCATCATCCACGAACTGGAGAAGCGCGGCGAAGCGGAGACGGTGAAGCGGGCGAAGAAGATCGTCGAGCAGGACGATCCGAAGGTCTACGAGGTGCTCGAGGACATCATCCGGGATCACCCGGTTCTCCTCAACCGGGCGCCGACGCTGCACCGCATCGGAATCCAGGCATTCGAACCGGTGCTGGTCGAGGGCAAGGCGATCCGGATTCACCCCCTGGTGTGCACGGCCTTCAACGCCGACTTCGACGGGGACCAGATGGCGGTGCACCTGCCACTCTCCTACGAGGCGCAGCTCGAGGCCCGCGTGCTGATGCTGTCCAGCAGCAACGTGCTTCTGCCGTCGAACGGGCGGCCGGTGGCGTCGCCCAGCCAGGACATGGTGATCGGAGCCTACTACCTGACCAAGCCCCCGTTGGAGGTGGCGAAGTACGAACCCGTCGCCAACAGCACCAAGGTCCCGGAAGCTCGGCGCGCCGAGGCCAACGAGCGGCTCGACGAACTGTACGCGGGAGCGCCCCGTTTTTCGCGGTACGGAGAGGTGGAGATGGCGCTGTCGCACGGCCACGTCGATTTCTCGACTCCGTGCTGGTATTGGGTGCGGGGATCAGACGCAAGCGGCGACGAGCCCGCCGGCGAAGCTCGCTGGGAGCGCACCACTGTCGGCCGCGTACTCTTCAACTCGATCATCCCCGACCGGATCGGCTTCCTGAACAGGACGTTCGGCAAGAAGCAGCTCGGCGACCTCGTCTTCCAGTGCTTCACCGAAGCCGGGCTCTCGACCACGACGAAGTTCCTCGATAACCTCAAGGACTTTGGATTCCGCTACGCGACGCTCGGCGGAGTGTCCGTCGGAGTCGACGACCTCGAGGTGCCGCCGGAGAAGGGCGAGTTGCTGGGCGAGGCCACGGAACAGGTTACCCGGTTCCAGAACGCCTACGAGTCCGGGTTCATCTCGAACGGCGAGCGCTACAACAAGATCATCGACACCTGGACCCACGCCAACAACGACGTGGCCGATGCGATGGTGCAACACCTGGAGCGATCCAAGGGCGGTTTCAACCCGGTCTACATGATGATGACTTCGGGCGCGCGCGGGAACCGCGACCAGATGCGTCAGCTCGCCGGGATGCGCGGCCTCATGGCCAAGCCACAGAAGAAGCTGACGGGCGGCATCGGCGAGATCATCGAGAGTCCGATCAGGTCCAACTTCCGCGAGGGACTGAGCGTGGTGGAGTACTTCATCTCCACCCACGGCGCCCGCAAGGGGCTGGCGGACACGGCGCTCAAGACGGCCGACGCCGGATACCTGACGCGCCGCCTCGTGGACGTGGCCCAGGACGTGACCATCTCCGAGGACGACTGCTACACGATTCAGGGCCTCGAGATGAGCGCGCTCAAGGAGGGCGAAGACATCGTCGAGCCGCTTGCCGACAGGATCGTGGGGAACGTGGCGCTCGAGAGCGTCTACGATCCGATCGACGGCGACCTGATCCTCACCGCCAACGAACTCATCAGCGAAGAGGCAGCCGCGGCGGTCGAGGACGCGGGCATCCAGTCCGTAAAGATCCGCTCGGTCCTCACCTGTGAGACCAAGCGGGGGATCTGCCGCATGTGCTACGGCCGCAACCTTGCCACGATGGGCCCGGTGGACATCGGCGAAGCCGTGGGGATCATCGCTGCCCAGTCGATCGGAGAACCGGGCACGCAGCTGACCCTGAGAACGTTCCACATCGGCGGTACGGCGGCGCGCATCGCGGCGCAAAACCAGCGCAAGTCGAAGATCTCCGGCGTGGTTGCGCTCGACCGTGTAACCACCGTGACGGATCGGGAGGAAAACCGTGTTGTGACGTCCCGCGAGGGCAAGATCGTCATTCAGACCCGGGAGGGGCAGGTTCGCAGCAAGCTCTCGGTCCCCTACGGGGCGACGATCCACGTCGAAGGCGGCACTCACATCAAGGCGGGGGACCTCCTGTTCAGCTGGGATCCCTATTCGGAGCCCATCGTGTCCGACGTGGACGGCTACCTGCGCTTCGTCGACCTCGTGGAGGAGCAGACCGTGCGCGAGGAGCTCGACGAATCGACGGGTCGGCGCCAGATGATGGTCATCGAGGACCGCGACAAGAAGCTGCACCCGACCATCCAGGTGCGGGCGGGCGAGGCCTCGTCGAGCGAGCTGCACAAGGAGTTCATCATTCCGGTGGGCGCCCAGCTGATGTGCTCGCACGGCGATGAGGTGCAGCCGGGTGACCGGATCGCCAAGATCAGCCGCGAGGTCTACAAGACCCGCGACATCACCGGCGGCCTCCCCCGGGTCGCGGAGCTCTTCGAAGCACGTAGCCCCAAGGATCCCGCTGTGATCACGGAGATCGACGGACTGGTGTCATTCGGTGACATCAAGCGCGGAAAGCGCGGGGTGTTCGTTACCCCCAAGACCGGCCAGCGCCGGACCTACGACGTGCCCGTTGGGAAGCACATGCGCGTCCATCAGGGCGACCAGGTTCGCGCGGGCGACCGCCTCTCCGAAGGCCCCGTGAACCCCCACGACATCCTTCGGATTCTGGGTCCGCGCGCCGTCCAGGAGTACCTGCTCAATGAGATCCAGGAGGTCTACCGGCTTCAGGGAGTAACGATCAACGACAAGCACATCGGAGTGATCGTGCGCCAGATGCTGCAGAAGGTCCGGGTCGTCGATCCAGGCGGAACGGACCTGCTGGAAGGCGACCATGTGGACCGGATCGAGTTCCGCGAGATCAACGAACGCGCGCAGCAGGAAGGGAAGAAGCACGCAGTCCAGGAGCCGCTGCTGCTCGGGATCACGAAGGCGAGCCTGACCACCGATTCCTTCATCTCGGCGGCTTCCTTCCAGGAGACGACGCGGGTGCTGACCGACGCCGCGGTCCGCGGCGCCCGCGACGACCTCAAGGGTCTGAAGGAGAACATCATCATCGGACACCTGATCCCCGCCGGTACGGGGGTGCATCGCTGGCACAACGTGGAGTTCGTGGTCGAGCAGTCCTACTACGACGAAGAAATCCTGCCGCTCACCGCTCCGGACGAACTGCTGCCCGGACTGAGCGAAGCCGTGGAGGAAGTGCCGGCCGAGTAGTTCCTGGGCGGCAAGCCCGCGGCGCGTGTGCCGCCGCCTTCGGCATGGGGTCCCTCCACGTTCGGACCGCTATGGCAGAGGCTGCCAGGACGGGGGAGACCCGGGCGAACAGACCCGGGTCTCCCGCCGTCGAATCGACGACTTGGATCGGGGACCTGCCCGGCACAATCAACTGTTGACACGGATGTGTGGTTTCCCTACCTTTTCCAGGCTGTCCAGGAAATGGCCTGGAGGCTCAGCTCTCCGGGTGAATCGGCGCGCTTGATTGCCCAAGCGCGCTTTTGTTCGCCCCCTGTTGCTGCATCGCCCGACTACACGAAACCGACGAGGGAATGGCTCGGCTGTCATGCCTACGCTGAACCAACTGGTGCGGAAGGGTCGCGCGCGGCTTGCCAAGAAGAACAAGTCGCCCGCCCTCCAGAAAAACCCCCAGAAGCGGGGTGTCTGTACCCGTGTGTACACGACCACGCCCAAGAAGCCCAACTCGGCGCTGCGGAAGGTCGCTCGCGTGCGGCTTACCAACGGATACGAAGTCACGGCGTACATTGGCGGCGAGGGCCACAACCTCCAGGAGCACTCCATCGTGCTGATTCGCGGGGGCCGTGTGCGGGACCTGCCAGGCGTCCGGTACCACATCGTCCGGGGGACGCTGGATACCTCGGGTGTTTCCGACCGCCGGCAAGGGCGGTCAAAGTACGGAGCGAAGCGGCCCAGGTAGGCCGCATTCGGAGAACGCGTCAGATGAGCCGTCGTTCACGTGCAATTCGCCGAGTGATTCCGGAGGATCCGCGCTACGGGTCCGCCGTCGTCCAGAAGTTCATCAACGGACTAATGCTGGATGGCAAGAAGTCATTGGCCGAGACGATCTTCTACGACGCGATGGGCATCGTCGAGACCAGGGCCGGACAGCCCCCCATGAACGTCTTCCAGCAAGCGCTGACCAACTCGAAGCCGGCCCTGGAGGTCAAGAGCCGGCGCGTGGGCGGCGCAACCTACCAGGTCCCGATCGAAGTGAGACCCGAGCGCCGCCAGGCACTCGCGATCAAGTGGCTGATCGACTTCTCACGGAAGCGGACAGAACGCACCATGGCCCAGCGGCTCGCCAACGAAATCCTCGCGGCGAGCCGAGGAGAGGGCGCGACGGTAAAGAAGAAGGATGACACACATCGGATGGCCGAAGCCAACAAAGCCTTCGCGCACTACCGCTGGTAGGCCGTCCGCCCCGCCGCCGCCGGGCCCGCGGGTCCCGGGGGGCAGGGAGGAATCCCCGGCGGGAACGCTGTTTGACACGCGCGACGATACCTGAGTTGAAGAATAGATAATGTCCAGGAAAACACCGCTTCCCAAGCTTCGAAACATCGGCATCATGGCCCATATCGACGCCGGGAAGACTACGACTACCGAGCGCATCCTGTTCTATACGGGTCGCCTTCACCGCATGGGCGAAGTCCATGAGGGGGCGGCGACGATGGACTGGATGGAGCAGGAGCAGGAACGGGGAATCACCATCACATCGGCGGCCACCACCGCCTACTGGCTGCGCAACGACTCGGAATACCGCATCAACATCATCGACACCCCCGGCCATGTCGATTTCACGGCCGAGGTCGAGCGATCGCTTCGCGTACTGGACGGGGCGGTCGCTGTTTTTTGTGCGGTAGGCGGGGTCGAGCCCCAGTCCGAAACCGTTTGGCGGCAGGCCGACCGATACGGCGTCCCCCGCATCGCTTTCGTCAACAAGATGGACCGGACGGGCGCCGACTTCGAGCACGTGATCACGATGATGCGCGAGCGCCTCGGGGCGAACGCGTTCGCAGTGCAGTACCCGCTCGGTGAAGCCGATCTGTTTACGGGCGTCATCGACATCGTCGCGATGAAGGCGTTCGTGTGGGACGACGAGCTCGGCGCGACCATCGTCGAGGTGGAGATTCCGGACTCGCTCCGCGGGAAGGCCGAAACCCTCCGCCACGAGTTGGTGGAGGCCGCGGTGGAGCACGACGACGAGTTGCTCGAGCGCTACCTGCTCGGGGAAGAGCTCACGGAGGACGACGTGCGGCAGGCGATCCGCGCGGCGACTACCACCGGCACGCTGTTCCCGGTCTTTTGCGGGTCCGCCTTCAAGAACAAGGGCGTTCAGCGACTCCTGGACGGCGTCATCGACTACCTGCCCTCGCCGCTGGACGTGCCCGCCATCGACGGGCGCCCCCCATACGGGGATGAACACCAGACGCGCGAGGCCTCGGATGACGCGCCGTTCTCGTCGCTCGCCTTCAAGATCATGACGGACCCGTTCGTCGGGAAACTGACGTATCTGCGCGTGTACTCCGGGTCGCTCCCCAGAGGGAGCCGCGTGTTGAACGCCACCCAGGACAAGCGGGAGCGCGCCGGCCGCCTGCTGCAGATGCACGCGAACAAGCGCGAAGAGCGGCAGGAAGTGTTCGCCGGCGACATCGTGGCCGTGATCGGCCTCAAGAACGTCCGTACCGGCGACACCATCTGCGCGCCCGATGCCCCGATCATCCTCGAGGCGATGAACTTCCCCGAACCGGTGATCGCGGTCGCCATCGAGCCGAAGACGAAGGCGGACCAGGACAAGCTGGGTACAGGCCTCGCCAAACTGGCCGAGGAAGACCCGACGTTCCGCGTGCACACCGACCCCGAGACCGGTCAGACGATCATAAGCGGCATGGGTGAACTCCATCTGGAGATCATCGTCGACAGACTGCGCCGCGAATTCTCGGTGTCCGCCAACATCGGGCGCCCGCAGGTGGCCTACCGGGAGACCATTCGGGAAGCGGCGACGAATGTGCCCGGCAGATTCGTCCGGCAGACCGGCGGTCGCGGACAGTACGGCCACGTCGTCGTCGACATGGAGCCGGGAGAGACCGGGTCCGGCTTCGTATTCGAGGACCGGATCAAGGGCGGCACCGTTCCGCGGGAGTACATCCCGTCCGTGGAGCGCGGGCTGCGCGACGCGCTCAACGCCGGCGTCCTGGAAGGATACCCCGTGGTCGACATCAAGGTCACCCTCCTCGACGGTTCGTACCACGACGTGGACTCCAGTGAAATGGCCTTCAGGATCGCTGGCAGCCTGGCGCTCAAGGAAGGGCTGCGGAGGGCGAGTCCGGTGATCCTCGAGCCCATCATGGATGTCGAGATCGTGACGCCGTCGGAGTACATGGGCGACCTGATCGGCGACCTCTCGGCGCGTCGCGGCAAAGTGGGGGGCATGACGGACAGGGGCGACGCCCAGGTCATCGGCGCGAGTGTGCCGCTGGGCGAGATGTTCGGATATTCCACGGCGCTGCGCTCCCTCAGCCAGGGACGCGCCGTTTACACCATGCAGTTTTCTCATTACGAAGAGGCGGCCCGAAGGAAGGCCGGGAAGAAAGTCCTGGCGGGCGTCTGACGACCCTGCCGCAAAACCAGCAAACCCGAACGAGGAAAGAATGGCGAAGGAGACCTTCGAGCGAACGAAGCCGCATGTGAACGTGGGGACGATCGGGCATGTGGATCACGGGAAGACGACGCTGACGGCGGCGATCACGCTGGCGCAGGCGAAGA
>JAJDUP010000060.1 GCA_022826565.1 Gemmatimonadota bacterium
GCCAAGCAGTACGGCAAGCCCGCCAAGGACGTCTGGCTCTGCCCGCTCGCCAAGCACTGGAGGTGCATCCTCAACCGCTAGGCCTGGCCCTCCACGATCCGTTCAGGGGGACGATCACCACGGCTTCACCGAACAGTTACGGTCCGGGAGCGTTCGAGAGCGTCGATCTACATCCCGTTCAGTAAACACGAACTGATAAGGGAACAGGAATCATAAGAACCGACGTAACTATATGACTAACAACATGTTATAATTTCTTTTCCCATCGAGCCATGGATGTGCCCTGGCTCCTGCGCAAGGGTTGGGGGAATCCCCGACACCAATCCAACACGCCGGAGCCAGCCATTTGTCCCGGAGGCACGACCAGTCGTACAAACTGCTGTTCTCCCTGTCCCTGGCCGTCGAGCACCTGATTCGCGGATTCATCAGCGAGCGGCTCGCCGATGAACTGGACTTCGGGCGAACGGAAAACCTGGCCACGGAGCGAACCACGCCTGGTCTGATCCGCTCACAGGCCGACCTTCTGTGGAAAGTCCACTTCAAGGGAAGCTCTCGCTATCTGATTCTGCCGATCGAATTCCAATCCGAAGACGACCGGTACATGTCCGTGCGGATGCTCTACTACGTCGCGATCGCCTGTCACGGTCTCGCCGGGCTCGACGCCCGCCGGCGCAAGCTCGCGCCTGGCGAGATGCTTCCCCCGATACTGGCGATCACGATCTACAACGGACGCAAGCGCTGGCGCCGGCCGATGTGTTTGACCTGATCGAGCCCGTGCGTGGCTGGCTCGCGCGATTCCAGCCGCGCCTGCAAAGCAAGGTGCTTGACCTGAGGGCTGTGGCGGGCCAACCTCCAGCAGAGCCGAACGTGGCGTCCTGGATCGCGAGCATGGAGTACGACCCGTCGGCTGTCAACGTCTCGCGGGTGGTTGAGAAGCTGCGCGAGGAATACCCGGGAACACAGCACGTGAGGCTGCGGGAGGCGTTTCGGGAGTGGATCCTCGGAGCAGCGGAATCGTGGGGGATCGAGACCGAAGTGCTGCAAAGAGTGAAGTCACTGAAGGAGGCGACGATGATCTATGCAGGGGTCGAGGAGCAGAAGGAGCGGGCACATAGGGAGGGACGTACCGAGGGGAGCGCGACCGTCGTCTGCCGTCAGGCTGGTCTGAAGTTCGGACCCCAGGTTGCCGAGCAATTGTCCAGATTGCTTGAAGGGCTGTCCGATCCGGAACGCATTGCGCGGATCGGTGACCGGATCATTGAGTGCGAGACGGGGGCGGAGTTTCTGGCCCGCGCCAGGGAGATGTGAGAGAGGAAAACGCCAAGTACCCTTCAGGCCACCCCCGCCAAGTCCTGCTCCAGCAGCTGCCGCCTGAGCAGCGTCGCATACGTCCCGCCCAGCGCTACCAGCTCCTCATGCCGCCCGCGCTCCACGATCCGGCCTTCGTCGAGCACCAGGATCAGGTCGGCGTCCTTCACCGCGGTCACCCGGTGCGAGATGATGAACGCCGTGCGCCCGCGCAATTCGTCGCGAAGGCCGCTCAGGATGCGCGACTCGGTGGCCGTGTCCACCGCGCTGAGCACGTCGTCGAGGATCAGGATCGGGGGGTCGATGGCGAGCGCGCGGGCGAGCGTGGCGCGCTGCTTCTGGCCGCCCGACAGGTTGATGCCGCGTTCGCCCAGGCGGGTGTCGTAGCCGGCGGGGAAGTCGACGACCGTGTCGTGGAGGTCGGCGGCGGCCGCCGCGTCGCGGATCCGCCGGATGCGCGCGTCGAGTGGGAGCGACGGCGGCACCCCCAGCGCGATGTTGCGGCCCAGCCGGGCCGAGAAGAGGAAGCTGTCCTGGGGCGCGAACCCCATGCAGGCGCGCACGTCCGCGGGGTCGTAATCGGGGATGGGAACGCCGTCGAGCAGCACCGCGCCGCCGGTGGGGTCGTAGATCCGCCCGATCAGCGACACCAGGGTGCTCTTGCCGGAGGCGGTCGGCCCCACGATCGCCACCGTGCGTCCGGGTCCGACCGTGAACGACACGCCCTGCAGCACCAGCCGTTCCGTGTCAGGGTAGCGGAACGATACGTCCCGGAATTCGATCGTCGGCGTACCGGACGGCGCGGGATGGGGCTGCGCCGGCGCCCCTACCCGGGGCCGCACCGCGAAGATCCGATTCAGCCGCCCCATCGAGGCCGCGCCGCGCTGGAAGAGGTTCACCACCCACCCGAGCGCGATCATCGGCCACGCGAGGAGCGCGAGGTAGAACGAGAACGCCACGAAGTCACCCACGCCGATCGTCCCCCCCATCACCAGGCCGCCGCCGTACCACAGCACCACGACCATTCCCGCCCCCGTCAGCAGCCCCATGATCGGATGGAAGGCGCCCGACGCGTACGCCAGGTGCATGTTGCGCTTCAGGTAGTCGCGGTTGAGGGCGTCGAATTCGCGCGCCTGGGCGCCCTCCTGCCCGTACGCCCGCACGATTCGCACGCCGGTCAGGTTCTCCTGCACCATCGTCGACAGCGCGGCGAACTGCTCCTGGATCCGCTCGAAGCGGTCGTGGATCGTCTTGCCGAACCACGCCACGATCGGCGGCAGGAGCACCAGCGGGACGAGCGCCACCAGCGTGAGCATGGGGCTGATGTAGATCATCACGCCCAGGCCGAAGACGAAGTTGACCACCGTGTTCGCCGTGTACATCACCGCCGGACCGATCGCCTGACGCACCGCCAGCGTGTCATTGGTGGCCAGACTCATCAGATCGCCGGTGCGGTTGGCGCCGTAGAACCCGGCGTCGAGCCGCAGCAGGTGCCGCACGAAGTCGTCCCGCAGGTCCACCTCGATCCGCCGGCTCAGCCCGTTGAGGATTTCGCGCATCCCGTAGCGCGTCGCGCCCCCCAGCGCGGCCGCCGCCACGATGAGCAGCGCATAGGTGATCACCGTGCGCCGGATCACCTCCGGATCGACCGCCCCGGGCCCCGTCAGCGCGTCGATCGGCAGCTTGAGGAGGTAGGGTTGAACGAGCGTGAACACATTCGCGAGCACGACCAGGACCATCCCCCAGAACATCGCCGTCCGGTACGGTCGGAAGTAGGGCAGGATCGTCTTGAGTTCGCGCATCGGTGTCGTGGGGCGTTGCGGCTCGGTCGCGGACAGGGTGCGCGGTCCTTACAACCGCGCCCGTCGTATATTAACGATGGCCGCGCCCGGCGGCCGAAAGCGGGCGGGCCAACCGGCGGCCGGGCCCGGCGGGTCCAACGACCCCGAACACCGCACGCGCCGTGAAGGGAGCGAGGATGACGAGGACAGAAGGGACCGCGCGTTGAACCGGATGACGGTGCTTCTGGCGCTGGCTGGCCTCGCCGCGTGCGGACAGGGTGCCGACACCGGTGCCGGAGACGCGGACGCGGCCGAAGGTGAGGTCGCTTCGGAGGTCGAAGCCGCTTCGCAGCCCGGCGACACGTCCGCCGCGCCCCCACGCCCCGACGTGGATGACCCCGACATCGTGCCGGAGCCGACCGGAGCCGACGCGGCGGCGGACACCGTTGCGGCCGAAGGCGACGTGGCCGACACCATCGCGCCCGACACCTCCCTGAGCCTCGGCCCCCCGCTCAGGATCCCGGGGGGCACGGAGGTCACCGTCACCTCCGACTTCGACATCTCGACCGACGAATACGATGTCGGCGACGCGGTTATCGCCACCGTAGTCGAGGAGGTCGTGGCTCGGGACGGGACGGTCCTGATTCCCCAGGGCGTCAAGCTCCTTGGCCGGGTGGAGGCCGCGACCGGCTCGGGCGGCGTGGGCGAGCTGCCGGTCCTGGAGCTGTCATTCGAGACGCTGTCGGCGTGGAGTTTCGAGCGGCCCATCGAGACCCTGGTCACGCATACCCCGGTGACGATCGACCCGGAGGCCGACCGCGCGCGGCGCCAGGCGGGGGGACGCGACGCGATGAGGGTGCTCCCGGGCCGGATCACCGCCGGTTCGATCATCATGCTGCAACTGCGCGAGGCGGTGTTCGTGCCGCGGGACGCGCCGATGTGGCTGCTGTGGGACTCGTTGGGGGTGGAGGGGGTGCGGGACAGCCTCCTGCGGCTGGATACGGTGCCGGGGGTGGATACGGTGCTGCGCCGGAATGGAGTGGAACCATGAGAAACACCATGGAGATCGACGGCTACAAGGCCGTGATTCAATTCGACCCCGACATCGATATGTTCCGGGGCGAATTCATAGGTTTGAACGGCGGAGCAGACTTTTACGCCCGCGACGTTGCGGGCCTCAAGGAGGAAGGGGCGGCATCGCTCATGGTTTTCCTTGAGATGTGCGAAGAGGATGGCGTCGAGCCACGGCGTTCCTACTCCGGGAAGCTTCACTTGCGTATCTCGCCGGAACTTCACGCCACTGCGGTCGCCGCCGCTGCAGCCGAGGGAAAAAGCCTTAACCAGTGGATTGCCGGCACGCTCGGGGCGACGCTTCTGTAAGCGCCGCAACGTGAGAGTGCACAATACTAAACAAAGTTGTTAAGTATTGTCGATCGCTGAAGTCAGAGAAGCCCGGTCGCACTCATTGCGGCCCTTGGCCCGGCAGCCCGTAGCTGACCAACACGCGTGTGCCGTCCGCGACGTCGGCCTCCGTACCTCCCGTTTCCGCCGCCTCGATCCTCGCCTCAGCGGCGTCGCCCCGGAGAATCGCGCGGATCTGACCGCTCGCTCGGTCGATCACGATGGCCATTGGCCTCCGTGTCTCCCGGTCGAGGGTGGCGGTCCCCGTCGGCCCGGAGAGCACAATCCGGTCCAGCGCACCGTGCCACTCCTCCCGGAACGGAGCCGTGAAGAGGAAACCGCCGCCGCCGTCAGATATCTCGTCCATTGCGAAGTCGAGTGAGAGGAGCGTGGCGCCGCCGTCGCCGACCACCTCGAGGCGGTAGGGGCCCGGTGCCGAGGGCAGCTTTTCCGGCGAATCCATGACGAAGGCGGGCTCGAGGCGGAGTTGGCCGTCGGGGCTGACACCGCCCCAGAGCATGAGCGCCTTGGACTGGGGGGTGTCGGTGCCCGGGGGAGCCGGAGGAGCCGCGGGTGCGTGCGCGCACGTTGCGGTAGCCGCGATCGCTCCGGTCGCAATGGTCCCCGCCGCTGCGGTTGCGACGGTCGCGGCCGCCAGCGCCACGAGGGCGGCGGGCGTGCGGCGCGAGCCGCAGCCCCACCGGACGCCGTGCCCGGGGAGGAGCCGACGCGCCGCCAACCCCCCGAGCCCGCTCGGCTGACCCTCCTCCACCCCTACCTCCCTACCGTCTTGCCGCCCCGGCGCGGATCGGACCAGCCGGTGAAGGAGCCGTCGGGCATGACCATGATCATCTGCACGTCACCGGACATACCGCCGGTGAAGTAGGCGTCGGGCGGGCCGGGGTCGCGCTCCAGGACGGTGTGGCCGAGGGCCTCGAGGGCGTCGACGGTCGCGGTCGGCAGCCCCCCGTGCTCGTAGAAGACGAGGTCGGGGAGGTGCTGGTGGTGAACCCGGGGGGCGTGGACGGCCTGCACGACGTTCATGCCGTGGTCGACGACGTTCATGATCGACTGGAGCACGGTGGTGATGATCGTGGAGCCGCCGGGGGTGCCGGTGAGCAGGAAGAGGTTGCCGTCGGGGTCCTCGACGATGGTGGGGCTCATCGCGGAGAGCATGCGTTTTTCCGGGCCGACGGCGTTGCGCGCGCCCTGGACGAGACCGAACTGGTTCGGGGTGCCCGGCTTGGCGGTGAAGTCGTCCATCGTGTTGTTGAGGAAGAACCCCGCGCCGTCGACGACGACCTTGCCGCCGTACCAGGAGTTCACGCTGGTGGTGACCGCGACCGCGTTGCCGGCGCCGTCGACGACGGAGTAGTGGGTGGTGTGGCTCTCGTCGAGGAAGGCCTCGATTCCGGGGTTGACGTCGGACGAGGGGGTGGCGCGGTCGAGGGAGATCGTGGCGGCGCGGGCGTCGGCGTAGGTCTCCGAGAGGAACTCGTCGGTGGGCAGTTCCACGAAGTCGGGGTCGGCGAGGTACTCGTTGCGGTCGGCGTAGGCCCGGCGGAACGACTCGGCCATGAGGTGGATCGTCTCGGGGGTGTTCCAGCCGAGGTCGGCCACGTCCCAGCGCTCGACGATGTTGGCGATGGCGGCCATGGTGAGGCCGCCGGAGGACGGGGGCGGCATGGAGTGGATGGTGTAGCCGCGGTAGTCGAAGGTGGCGGGGTCGCGCCAGACGGTGGTGTAGCGGTCGAGGTCCTCCAGGGTCATGATGCCGCCGCCGCGCTCCATCTCGGCCGCGATGAGGGCGGCCGTCTCGCCGCGGTAGAAGTCGTCGGGGCCCTGGTCGCGGAGGCGGGTGAGGACGGCGGCGAGGTCGGGCTGGGAGAAGGTGTCGCCGATGGCGGGGACGGCGTCGCCGGGGAGGAAGACGCGGGCGCTGGCCGGGAAGGCGCGGATGCCGTTCTGGGCGGCGTCGAGTGTGGAGACGAGGCGCACGTTGACCTCGAAGCCATTGGCGAGATCGATGGCCGGCTGGACGACGTCGGCCCAGGGGAGGACGCCGAAGCGGGCGTGGGCGTCCCACATGCCTGCCACGGAGCCGGGGACGCCGACCGCGAGGTGGCCCACGGTGGAGCGGTCGGTGACGTTGCCGTCCCCGTCGAGGTACATGTCGGCGGTGGCCGCGATGGGTGCCTTCTCGCGGTGGTCCTGCGCATGGACCGTGCCGTCGGCGAGGCGGACCATCATGAAGCCGCCGCCGCCGAGGTTGCCGGCCTCGGGGTTCACCACGGCGAGGGCGAGGCCGGTGGCGACGGCCGCGTCGACCGCGTTGCCGCCCGCCGCGAGGATGTCGACGCCGACCTGCGAGGCGTAGGCGTCCGTGGTCGCCACCATGCCTTCGGTGGCCGTGACGGGGTCGGTGTCGGCGGCGAAGGGCCAGGGGACCGGGAAGGCGCCGCCCGCCTCGGTGAAGGCGCTGGGGGCGTCGCCGGCGCCGCCTGGCTGGGCGGGCGGCTGGCAGGCGGCGAGGGCGAGGAGGAGGAGGGTGGGGATCGTGCCGCGTGGGGGGCGGAGACTACGGATTGGGCGTGCGGTCATCTCTGACTCCTAGCACCGTGGTCACGGGTGCATCTGTCTGGTGTGCGAGGTAGTAGTCGTCGGGTTGCCGGCGCAGAGCCGGCAGCAGGTACCGCTGAGTGGTCGGGAAGAGCGCGTCGACGAACACGAAATCCGTTTGCCGGACGAGACTCAGCACCGAGTCGGTGTCGCTGGTGTAGGGGTACAACATCACCCTGCGGTCGGTCAGGGCGTTGAACAGACGTGGCTTGCGGACGGTGACGACGGCGTCCGGGGGCGTGTTGGCCTCGACCCAACTGGCCGCCTCGAAGAAGTTCCGCCAGGCCGGGTGATAGCCGGCGTACCGGTCTCCTGAGTTGTACCGGGCGATCATGTCCAGGTTGCCGGGGATCCTGGCCGCGTGAGCGCCGATTGCGAGCACCGCCAGCAGGCCCATCGCGTAGACGGGCAGGGGTGCCAGCCACCCGGGTCGCTCCAGTCGTGTGGCGAGCATCGTGGCACCGTCCAATGCGTACAGGAGAATCAATGGAATGAGCGGCACCAGGTACCGAACGTCGTTCACGCTCGACTGGAACAGCATGATGGCAACGCAGGTGAGGATCAGATAGAGTTCGGCGGCACCCGGTCCCCTGCGCACCGCTTTCACCAGACCCAAAAGGGCCAGCACGCAAACCAGCACCGCCACGCACACGATCAGCGGGTTCCCGGACCACGCGCTGTCGGAGCCCACGAGCGCGCGCGGCAGTTCGCGGGTCGCATAGAGCACTCCGTTTTCGAAGAACCGCCCCACCAATCCCGAAAACCCCAGGGTTCCGGCATCCGGATTGTAGACGTTCTCGAGGAGGAACTCCTCCAGGTACGGGGTCGTCTCTCCGCTGACGAGATGGTTGCGCACCAGCCAGGGGATGGTCAGCCCTCCGCCCACCACACCGTGTACGAGAAACTTGCGCCACTGCCGCCGCAGCAGGTACGCCACCGACGCCCCGACAAGCAGGAGGGCGCCGATCGACCGCATGTAAAAGCCGGCGACCGACGCGGCCAATGCGAGCGCGAACGGCCGGCTGATGTCCGCGTCCGACTCGTCCTCCCGCAGCATCCAGACCGCCACCAGCGTGAAGAAGAGAAAGGGCGCTTCGCTGAGCATCCAGCGCGAATAGTCGATGACCCCGGGACTGACGGCAAAGGCCAGCGCAAGGACGAGCCAGGGAGCCCACTCGCGTTCGCGCCTCGCGTAAAGGCAGAATACGAGTACGGAGCCTGCCGTGAAGAGCACGGAAACGAACTTGAGCAGGACGAAGTCCCGGCCGGCCAGCGCTACGAGCGGTGCCAGGATGGCAGGATACCCCGGCGGATACTTCGTGTGGGCCTCCGCCGGCCCAGGCTCGAGCGACAGCGAATAGCCGTCACCGGTCCGCAGCACACTCTCGGCAAGGAGCACGTAGGTCACACTGTCGCCGCCGGTGTGGATCTTGGGCTCGAAGAGGACGGCGCAGAGCGCGACGTGCAGCGCGACCAGTCCCCCCGTGACCCACCGTGCCCTCCGGCTCATGACGGGACGCTCATGGCGAAGCCGGCTTGCGCGCGTAGACGATCATCTTGGTGCGAGGATCGAAGTGCAGCTGCTGGCTGGACAGGCCCGACCACCGGACCAGGCGCTCCATCACGGCCCCGGCGCGGGGCAGGGCCAGCTTCAGCCTCCTCGCCAGTGCGCTCATCTGGATCGTGAGCCCGTAGGAATCGATCCGGATGATCTCCAGGCCCGCCCGTTCCAGGCCGGCGCGGATCGTGCGCCGGTTGAAGAAGTACAGGTGCTCGCGGGTTCTGCGGAAGTCCTCGAGCCGGGAGCCGAGCAAACGCGACACCAGGGAATCCGAGTCCATCGTCGAAAGGGCGAAAACCCCACCCGGCCGGGTCAGCGCAGCGGCCTTCTCCATGGCTTCCAACGGGCGGGGAAGGTGCTCGATCACATCCAGCATCGTAACGGCGTCGTACGGTCCCCCCTCATACGCCATGAAGTCTCCGGACACCGCGGGAAAGGTGTATTTCCGTCCAATCCAGTCGACCGCGGACTGGTTGTAGTCGATTCCCTTCACCGAGAAGCCCCGGTCGTGGGCCACGTCGAGGAGGTAGCCCAGTCCACACCCCACATCGAGGAATCGGCGACCGACCGTCTCCCCGGGACCGAGGAAGCTGGCGATCCGGTCCACGACCCTCTGAAGATCCTGCTGCTTTACGAACCGTTCGGAGGCGTAATCGAAGTAGCCGTAGATCGTCTGGCCGTTCGACTCGAAGAATCGTTCGTTGCGGTAGTAGTCCTCGCCGTAGACCTCGTGAAGTTCGGCTTCCGAAGGTTGTGGATCGAGCCACATGTAGGTGCAGCCTGGGCACCGCATGATCCTGTGGGCCCCGAAGTCGTACTTTGCAAAAGCCGAGTGACCGCCGCACGAGTCGCAGGCGCGTTTTTCCGGCTCGACCGACATCCGTGCGCGTGCTCCTTCCGTGTTCTCAGAGCGATTAGCTTCAGGTAGCGACACGCCGCCTGAAAGAGAAGCCGACCAAAGATGCTGGATGACAGGCTGACCGAGCAACGGAACCCCCGCAGCGCAGCCATAGACCGTCTGTCGTCGCTGGAGATCGTCGGCGTCATCAACGACGAGGACGCGCACGTCGCCGAGGCGGTGCGGGCGGAGGCGAGAGCGATCGCCCAGGCCGTCGATCTCGCGTTGGCGGCGTTCCGCGCGGGAGGGCGGCTGATCTACGTGGGAGCCGGGACATCGGGGCGGCTGGGGGTGCTCGATGCCGCCGAAATGCCGCCTACCTACGGCACCGATCCAACAATGGTGCAGGGGGTGATCGCCGGTGGCTTCGACGCGCTCGTCCGGTCACAGGAGGGTGCCGAGGATCACGCCGAGGACGGCGCGGCGGCGATGGAGGAACGGTGTGTCGGCGCGCATGACTTCGTGATCGGAATCGCGGCGTCCGGCACCACGCCCTATGTGCACGCCGCGCTTGCCCGGGCGAGAGAGCTGGGGGCGCGCACCGGCTTCCTGCTCTGCACGCCCCCCGCCGGGACGCTCCTGGAGACCCACGATGTCGTGATCGCCCCGCTCACCGGACCGGAGGTGATCACGGGCTCCACCCGAATGAAGGCGGGGACGGCCACCAAGATGGTCCTGAACACCATCACGACGGCCGCAATGGTCCGTTTCGGCAAGGTGGACGGGAACCTGATGGTCGACCTTCAGGTAACCTGCCAGAAGCTGCAGGACCGGGGGGAGCGAATCCTGATGACGACCCTGGGACTGGAGAGGGAACGGGCACGGGAGCTGCTCGGCGAGGCAGGCGGCCACGTCAAGACGGCGCTGGTCATGGAACGCATGGGGCTGGATCGCACCGGTGCACAGGCGGCGCTGGAGCGCGTGAAAGGGGTGATGAGTGCGCTTGATTCGCGATCTGTCCGCAGTCGGTCCACTGGCGACAATCGCGAGCCTGAACGATGATCGGTGACCGACGCCCGAGTTCTCGCCAAACCGGCAGCGGCAAAATGAACGACACGACCTTGAAGCTTCCCCGCGCCGCCATCGCGCTGCGCCGCCTCGCCCCTTCACTGGCCATCTTCGCTCTCTTCCTCCTCCCCACTCCCGCCACCGCCCAATCCGTCCCCCCCGACGAGGACTGGCGCCAGTTCAGCACCCCGCACTTCGTCGTCACCTACCCGGCCCCCCTCGACGACCTCGCGCAGCGCGCCGGCGCGATGGCCGAACGCGCCTGGGAGCAGCTCGCCGACCGCTTCGTCGGCACCCCGGACACCCCCGTCCAGCTCCTCCTCACCGACCACGCCGACTTCGCCAACGGCTTCGCCACCCCGATCCCCTTCAACCGGATCACGATCTTCACGCGCCCCCCCGTCGACGGCGGCAGCATCTCGTACTTCGACGACTGGCTCGAGATGGTCATCACCCACGAGCTGGTGCACACCTTCCACCTCGACATGACGGGCGCGCTCGGCAGGGTGGTCCGCGCGGCCTTCGGGCGGGTGCCGACGGCGTGGCCGGTCTTCCCGTCCGGCGCCGCCCCCACCTGGCTCCTCGAGGGGCTCGCCACCTACTACGAGTCCGAGCTGACCGGTGCCGGGCGGGTCAAGGGTACCTGGCAGGAGATGGTGATGAGAGCTTCTGCCCTGGCGGGCGAATTCGGATCGGTCGCCCAGGTGTCGGGGGATTCGCCCGTGTGGCCTGCGGGACACCGCGCGTACGTCTACGGCGCCCGCTACTTCGAGCACATGGCCGGCGTGCACGGCGAGGAGTCGCTCGGGGGGTTCGCGCGCTCGCTGGCGGGGCTCTGGGTCCCGTACCGGATCAACGCCGCGGCCCGAGACGCCTTCGGGGTGAGCGTGCGCGACAGCTGGGAGGCCTGGGGCGAGGACATGACCGACGCCTACACCGCGCTGGCCGGGGATCTGGCCGAGGCGGCGCCGATCACGGTGGGTGAGGAGGTGGAGGGGGCGGGAAGGTTCGCCGAGCAGGCGGTGGTGTCGCCGGACGGGAGCGCCATCGCCTTCCTGCGCTCCGACGGGGTGGACGCCACGCAGATCCGGATCGCGGACCCGGGCGGTGCGAACGCGCGGCGGCTGACCCGCGTCAACGGGGTCGGGGGTTCGCTCTCGTGGGCGCCCGACGGGGACCTCGTGTTCACGCAGCTCGACTTCACGGACCGCTACCGGGTGGCGAGCGACCTCTACCGGGCGGGTCGCGATGGCGCGGTGGAGCGGCTCACGCACGGGGCGCGGATCAGCTACGCCGACGTGGCCCCGGACGGCCGCCGCGCGGTGGCGGTGCAGGAAGGCGGCGGCACGAACGCGCTGGTGATGGTCGACCTTGCGACCGGCGAGGTGACGCCGCTGGCCGAGCCGCGCCCCGACCGGCACTGGGCCTACCCGCGCTGGTCGCCCGACGGGACGCGGATCGCCGCCGTGCGCTGGGAAGCTCCCGCGATGATGGACATCGTCGTGCTGGACGAGCGCGGCGACGTGGTCACCCAGGTCACCCGCGACCGCGCCGTCGACAGCACCCCGTTCTGGTCGCCCGACGGCTCGACGGTGGTGTGGTCGTCCGACCGCACGGGGATCCCCAACCTCTTCGCCGCCACGGTCGCGGCCGGAGCGGCGGCGGAAGTCCGCCAGGTCACGAACATGCTCGGCGGCGCGGCCCACCCCTCGGTCGATCCCGCGGGGGAGTGGATCCATTTCTCGTCCTACCACGCCGACGGGTGGCACGTCGAGCGCATCCCGTTCTCGCCCGCGGATTGGTTCGCTCCCCAGCCGACCAGCCCGCGGTTCGATCCGCCGGTCGCCGGGGCCGGGGCCGAGGGAGCTGACGAGCCGGGAGCCGAAGTGGCGGAGCGCGCGGAACCGGCGGGCGCGGCGGAAGCGGGCGCTGCGGACGATCCGGTCCAGGGCGGCGGCGACACCGGGTGGACAAGTCCGGGAGGGTACAGCCCCGGAGGGACGCTCCGTCCCTACTACTGGAACCCGCTGTACACACCGGCCGAGACCGGGTCCGACCAGTCCGGGAACGTCCTCGATGTCTTCAAGCCCCTCGTCGGCTTCACGACCGGCGGCACCGACCTCGTCGGCCGGCACTCGTATACCTTCGCCGGGCGCCTGGCGCTCGATGCCAGCCGGTTCACCGGCGGCTTCGGATACAGCTACAGAGGGCTCGGCAACCCGGTGCTGGGGCTGACCCTGCGGCAGAGCTACGACGCCTCGTCGCGCACCTTCGACGTCGAGTTCCGCGACGGCACCACCCGGGAGTTCTTCCTGGTCGAGCGGGAGCGCTCGGCGACGCTCTCGACCTCGTTTCTGCGGCGGCGCTACCGCTCTTCCACCTCCCTGAGCCTGAGCGGCGCCTTCGTGCAGGAGGACCGCACGTTGCAGGACCTCAACGGGGACGAGGGCCCTGAACTCAGCAGGCCCCCGCCGCAAACCAGCTACACCCAGCTGCGAGCGACCCTTTCCACCGCGAACACCCAGCGCCGGGCCCTGTCTTTCTCGCGGGAGGACGGCGTGCGGGCCTGGTTGAGCGCCCGTATGCGGCGTGAAAACGGTGTCGCCGCCGATTCCCGCGGCGTGGCCGGCACCGATCGCAGCTACGGTGAACTCACGGGAGAGGTGTCCGCCTTCAAGTCTCTCGGCCGGCTCGGCTTCGCGAACCACGTCCTCGCGCTGCGCACGTCGGCCGGCATCGCCAGCGGACCGGGGGCCAACGAGTTCCACTTCGACATCGGGGACGCCGAGGGTTCTCCGGAGCCTTTCACCGGACTGGGCCTGTTCGGCGGCTCATCCCGCCTCTTCCCGGTGCGCGGCTACCGCGACAACTACCGGTCGGGACGGATCGCCTGGACCTCCAGCGCCGAGTACCGCTTTCCCCTGGCGCTGATCGACCAGGGCCTGGCATTCGCCCCTGTCTTCTTCGACCGCATCCACGGCTCGCTCTTCTTCGACGCCGGCAATGCCTGGGGACCGGTCCTGGGCCAGCGCAACTATGACAATCCGCGCCAGCAAATGCTCGCGAGCGTCGGTGCGGAGCTGTCGATGATCGTCGCGCCCTTCTATCTGCGGGGGCTCGACATTCGTTTCGGCGCTGGCATGCCGCTGAACGCGGGTGACGGTACGGTCTTCTACATCCGGGCCGGGAACGCTTTCTAGAACCCTGCGGGGGCCTTCTGCATGGCTCTCGTGCCCCCGGGATGTCCCGAAGACGCTGAAACGGCCCTGCAGCCGTCCTTTCCTCTTGACCACAAGTCATTGGGCTCTTAAATTATCCGTCCCACTACATCTTGGGGTACGGAGACGATTTCCACAATCGCAAGCCCTTGAAACGATTGACCTTTCAAGGGCTTTCCACACGATACGGCCCACCCGCGGCACAGTTTTCCACAGTTTCCCCACCGCCCACAGGAATGTCGCTCCATGACCGAACGCTCCGAGACCCTCCGTGAGTTCCACGATCGGCCCCCGCCCGATCTCCCGCCCGCTAAACTGTCGGAGAACGCCCGCATCGTCCTTGCCAAACGGTATCTCAAGAAGGACGAGTCGGGCGAACCGATCGAAGAGCCCGAGACGATGTTCTGGCGCGTGGCCGGAGTCATCGCCCAGGAGGACCGGAAATACGGTGCATCCAATGGCGCCATCGAAGAGGTGGCGCGCAGCTTTTACGACCTGATGACCACGGGCGGATTCGAGCCCAACTCCCCCACCCTCATGAATGCCGGCCGCCCGCTCGGCCAGCTTTCGGCCTGCTTTGTGCTGCCCGTCGAGGATGCGCTTTCCAACGGCAGCAGCGGCATCTACGACACCCTGCGCGCGATGGCGCTGGTCCACCAGTCGGGCGGCGGCACCGGTTTCTCGTTCTCGCGGCTCCGTCCCGAGGGCGATCCGGTGCGCTCCACGATGGGGGTGGCGTCGGGCCCCGTCTCGTTCATGCGCCTGTACGATTCCTCGACGGAGGTGGTCAAGCAGGGGGGCACGCGCCGCGGCGCCAACATGGGGATCCTCCGCGTCGACCACCCCGACATCCGCGCATTCATCCGCTGCAAGAACGACACGTCCCAGGTCACCAACTTCAACATCTCGGTCGCGATCACCGACGCTTTCATGGCTGCGGTCGAAGCGGGCGAGGACTACGACCTGATCAGCCCCAGGACGGGCGAGGTGATCGGCCGCGAGAACGCCCCCGAGATCTTCGACATGATCGTCGAGGGGGCCTGGAAGACCGGCGAGCCCGGCGTCTTCTTCATCGACCGCGCCAACGAGTACAACCCCGTTCCGGCTCTGGGCGGCTACGAGGCCACGAACCCCTGCGGCGAGCAGCCTCTGCTGGCGTACGATGTCTGCAACCTGGGCAGCATCAACGTGGGCGTCTTCGCGAAGAAGGAGACCTTCGCCGACCCCGCCGACGGCATCGACTGGGACGGCATGCGCCGCGTCGTGCACCTCTCCATCCACTTCCTCGACAACGTCATCGACGCAAACCGCTACCCGCTCGACGAGATCTCGGACCTGGCGCAGAACATCCGCCGCGTCGGCCTCGGGCTGATGGGGTGGGCCGATCTGCTGGTGCGGCTGGGCGTGCAGTACGACTCCGACGAGGGTGTGGCGCTGGCTCGAACCGTCATGGGGTTCATCGAGGAGGAAACGCGCGTCGCGTCCGAGAAGCTGGCCGAGGCGCGGGGTGTCTTCCCGGCGTGGGAGAATTCGATCTGGGGTCCGGACGGCACCTGCGCGCGCGATGCGTCCGGCGGGCGGATCCGGCCCGAGCGGCGGCTGCGCAACTGCAACCTGACGACGGTGGCCCCCACCGGTACGATCTCCATCATCGCGGGTTGCAGCGGCGGGATCGAGCCGCTCTTCGCGGTGGCGTTCATGCGCAACCAGGCCGGCGTGATGATGCCCGACGTCAACGAGGACTTCGTCGCGCGCGCGAGGGACGAGGGGTGGCACAGCGACGAACTCATGGAGCGTATCGCCGAGGAGGGCCACATCCATTTCGACGAGGTGCCGCGCGAGGTGCAGGACACCTTCCGCACTGCGCACGACATCACGCCCGAGTGGCACGTGCGCATGCAGGGCGCCTTCCAGGTGCATGTGGACTCGGCCATTTCGAAGACGACGAACTTCCCCCATGAGGCCACCCGCCAGGATGTGCGCAAGATCTACGAGATGGCCTTCGAACTCGGCTGCAAGGGCGTCACCGTCTACCGCGACGGCTCCCGGCCCATGCAGGTGCTTTCCACCGGGAAGACCGGCCAGGAGGAGGCCGCGGGTACGGCGGAGATTGAGGCGCTCACCGGCGAACTGGCGGACGCGCGCGAGAAGGCGCACCGCCTCGAGGGCGAGCTGGAGTCTATCAAGAAGACGCTCGGCGAACACGACCGGGAGGTGTCGTCCCTGCGCCACAAGCGCCAGCGTCCGTCGATGCTGAAGGGCCGCACGATCAAGATGGACTGTCCGCTGGGCGACCTGTACGTCACCATCAACGAGGACGACACGGGACGCCCCTTCGAAGTTTTCTGTACGTTGGGCAAGGCCGGCGGAGCCGCGATGGCTGACTCGGAGGCGATCGGGCGCCTGGTGTCGCTATCGTTGCGCTCGGGGATCCCGATCACCGCCGTGCGGGACCAGCTGCGGGGTATCTCCTGCGACCGCGCGGTCGGGATCGGCGCGCACAAGGTGCTGTCGGCCCCCGACGCGATCGCCCAGGCCATCGACCACTACCTCGCCGAAAAGGAAGGCGTGCAGGTCGAGATGGAGATCGACGCCACCGCCCCGGCCCGCGCCGAGGCCGCCGCCGTGATGGCGGCCCGCAGCGGCTACGTCGACGAGACCGCCACGGCGCTCGGGGCGTGCCCCGCCTGCGGCGCCAGCCAGCTGGCATACGAGGAGGGGTGCAAGAAGTGCTACGTGTGCGGGTTCTCGGAGTGCGGGTAGCTCACCGCCCCGCCGTCGCCGGCTTCCTGTAGTCCAGCGGCGGCGGGCGGTCGCCCACCAGCGACACGTACCTGAAGTCCGAGCCGACCCGCTCCGCATACTCGGCCTTCGCCGCGCTCAGCAGATCATCATCCGTAAACAGATCGACCGCGGTGACGGCGAGCGCCTTGGCCGCGACGATCATGCCCTTCTCGCCGATCGACATGCCGCCTGCGGCGATGGCCTGCCATGAGTGGGCCGGGGTGCCTGGCACCCAGGTGGCGGTCGTGATCCCCACCGTGGGCACCACCCAGCTCACGTCGGCGACGTCGGTCGAGCCGCCCGCCGGACGCGGCTGGTAGGGCTGGATCTCGCCCGCGCTCTCGACGGGCAGCGGGTTGGCCAGCGTCTCGCGGATGATCGCGGCGAACTCGCGTTCGGCATCGTCGTAGTCCACACCGCCGACCTTCGTCAGGTTCGCGTGCGCACGCCGCTGCAGCGCTTCGTTCGGAAGCATGGCGTAGATGCCGTGGATGACCTCGTAGTCCATGCTCGTGCCGGTCCCCATCGCGGCCCCTTCCGCCGCCCGCACGACCCGGTCGAAGATGGACCTCACGTTCTCCGAATCCGGATTGCGGACGTAGTAGTACACCTCCGCGAAGTCGGGAACGACGTTGGGGGCCGAACCCCCGGAGGTGATGACGTGGTGGATCCGTGTCTCCTGCGGGACGTGCTCGCGCAGCATGTTGACCATGTGATTCATGGCCTCCACCCCGTCCAGCGCGGAACGGCCCTGGTCCGGGGCGCTGGCGGCGTGCGCGGAAACACCGCGGAAGCGAAACTTGGCGGACTTGTTGGCGAGCGACGCCGAGGGGCTCGCGCTGTTCACGCCCGACGGGTGCCAGTGCAACACCGCGTCGACATCGTCGAAGAGGCCGCCCCGCACCATGTACACCTTGCCGGCGCCGCCCTCCTCGGCGGGTGTGCCGTAGACGCGGATCGTGCCCGAGGTTCCCGCCGCGGCCAGCCACTCCTTCACCGCCACCGCCGCCGCAACCGATCCGGCCCCGAACAGGTGATGCCCACAGGCGTGTCCGGCCCCCATCGCCGGGAGTGCCTGCCGCTCGGCGCTGCGGCCCTGGGTGATCCCCGGCAGCGCGTCGTACTCGGCAAGGATCCCGATCACCGGCGAGCCCGTCCCCCAGCTTCCTACGAAGGCGGTGGGCATCCCCGCGACATCGGCGTCGACCTCGAAGCCGGCGGCCGTCAGCTGCGACTGGAGCAGCCCCGAACTCTCGGTCTCCTGGTAACCGACCTCGGCCAGGTCCCAGATCTGCTGCGCGACGGTAGCGTAGGCCGCCGCGTTGGCTTCGACGTGCGCGGCCACCGATTCGTGGCCGGGCTGGGCCGCCGCCGGGCTCGCGATCAGCAGGGCGGTGAGGAGGAACAAGGTGCGTGCGGGGCGCGTCGTCATTGTAGTTGTCTCCGGATGGTGCGGTCGGAATCCGCGGGTGGTGCGGATAATCGAGTCTGGTCAGATTGTTGCCCCGGTCAACCCCACCGCAACCGCGAGAACGGAATGTCAGCCAGCCAACGCGTCCGAGTCGCCGCCGCGCAGCCCCGCGGCTTCCCCTTCGATTCGGGCGCGGCCGTGGAGCGCCTCTGCGAGATGACGGCCGAGGCGGCGGTCGCGGGGGCCGAACTGGTCGTCTTCCCCGAAGCCTTCATCGGGGGCTACCCGTGGGGACTCGCCTTCGGGACCGCGGTCGGGGGACGCAAGCCGCCGGGACGGCGCACCTTCGGGCGCTACTACGACGCTGCGATCACCGTGCCGGGGCCGGAAACGGAGCGCATCGGGCGGGCCGCGGCGGAGGCGGGGGTGTACCTCGCCGTGGGCGTTATCGAGAAGGGGTCGGTGCGGTCGCCGGGCACGCTCTTCTGCACGCTGGTATTCTTCGCGCCCGACGGCACCGTGGCGGGCATCCACCGCAAGCTGAAGCCCACCGCCGCCGAGCGCCTGATCTGGGGCGAGGGCGACGGCAGCACGATGCCGGTGCTTGACACGCCGCAGGGGAAGGTCGGCGGCCTGATCTGCTGGGAGAACTACATGCCGCTCGCCCGCATGGCGATGTACGCCAAGGGCGTCGAGATCTACCTTGCCCCGACGGCCGACTCCCGCGATCGGTGGCAGGCGACGCTGCGCCACATCGCGCTCGAGGGGCGCTGCTTCGTGATCGGCTGCAACCAGTTCGTCACCCGCGCCGACTACCCGACCGACATCGAGATCCTGGACGAGCTCGACAGCTGGCCCGAAGTGCTCAGCCGCGGCGGAAGCTCGATCTACGGGCCGATGGGGGACCTGATGGCCGGACCGCTCCTGGGAGAGGCCGGCATCCTCTACGCCGACCTCGACATGGGCGACATCGCTCGCGGCAAGTTCGACTTCGACGTGATCGGCCACTACGCCCGGCCGGATGTGTTCCGGCTGCACGTTAACGGCGCGGCGATGGATGCGGTGGACGGGTAGCCCGGCGTGGGTAACCGGCTGGCCGCTGGAGGGACTACATTTCTATCGTACATTCGCATGTCCCGGGGGTGCGCGAGGGGTTGCAATTCCGGGCGCGCGGCATTTTTATTCACAATTCGTGAATCTTTTCACATGTGAGAGGGACAGACCATGACGACGATGCCTGCGGCGACCGCTTCGCTCACCGACCGCTACCTCGAAGAAGCCGAACGCTACTCGGCCCACAACTACCACCCGCTGCCCGTCGTGCTCGAGCGCGGCGAGGGGGTCTGGGTGTGGGACGTCGACGGCAAGCGCTACCTGGACATGCTGAGCTCGTACTCGGCGGTGAACCAGGGCCATCGGCACCCGGCCATCGTGTCGGCGGCGAAGGAGCAGCTGGACCGCCTCACGCTCACGTCGCGCGCGTTCCACAACGACCAGATGGGCCCCTTCCTGCGCGAGCTCTGCGAGGCTTCCGGCTTCGACGCGGCGCTGCCGATGAACACCGGCGCCGAGGCGGTGGAGACCGCGATCAAGATGGTGCGCAAGTGGGGCTACCAGGTGCGCGGCATCCCCGAGGACCAGGCCGAGATCATCGTCTGCGAGGACAACTTCCACGGACGCACGACCACCATCGTCGGCTTCTCGTCGGAGGAGCAGTACCGCGCGGGTTTCGGTCCCTTCACGCCCGGCTTCAAGCTGATCCCGTACGGTGATCTGGATGCGCTGCGGGCCGCGATCGGCCCCAACACCGCCGGCTTCCTCGTCGAGCCGATCCAGGGAGAAGCGGGAGTGATCGTGCCGCCTGACGGCTACATGCACGGCGCGGCGGAGATCTGCCGGGCCCACGGGGTGGCGCTCGTCGCCGACGAAATCCAGACCGGACTGGGCCGCACGGGTCGTTTCTTCTGCTGCGACTGGGAGGGCGTGCGCCCGGACATCCTCATCGTTGGCAAGGCGCTCGGCGGCGGCGTCTACCCGGTCTCGGCGGCGATCGCCGACAAGGAGTTCATGGATGTCTTCCGCCCGGGCGACCACGGGTCGACCTTCGGCGGCAATCCGCTGGGCGCGGCGGTCGGAATGGCTTCGCTGCGCGTGATCCTCGACGAAGAGCTTTCGCGCCGCTCCGACGAGCTGGGGAGCTGGTTCATGGATGAGCTGCGCGCGATCGGGTCGCCGCACGTGGAGGAGGTGCGGGGCAAGGGGCTGATGATCGGGGTTGTCATCAACGATTCCTCCGGGCCCGCGCGGCCGTTCTGCGAGGCGCTGGAGGAGCGGGGGATCCTCGCCAAGGAGACGCACCACCAGGTCGTGCGCTTCGCGCCGCCGCTCACGGTGGACGAGGATGTCCTGCGGGACGCGCTGGCGGAGATTGCGGCGGTATTGAGGTAGGGGCGCGCGTTGAGGCAGGGTCCGCGAGAGCCGAGCGGCGCTGCGGCCCGTCGGTGCCTTGTTGACGTAAGCCGGGTCAGCTGCCCGGCGGGCCGATCGTCCCCTGCTTCGAGGTGTCGATTTTCGCGACCTCGCCCTCGCCGAAGAGAACGGCCCGGGTCTGCGCGTAGAGAAACTCGCGCGACTCGGGTTTGCGGGGGTCGAGTCCGAAGTGGTTGATCAGGAGCGTCTGGTGCTGAAGCCACTCACGCCAGCAGCGTGTGCAGATTTCGCGCTGGATCCGCTCACCCAGCTCCGAGCGGAAAGGCGGGCGTGCGAGGGGCTCGTCCGGGGTGTCCGGCGGTCTGCAGCAGGTGATCGTGTCCAAGTGTCTCTCGTGGCCGAAGCGAGCGTGTTCCTTATAGGTTACCTTTCCACATCGGAAGCCGGAAGGAGGAAGCCATGTCGTCATCGCAGACGCCCAGGGCGGACAGTGTGAACAACGGAGAAGGACCGCTGCTGAGCAGGGAGCAGCTGGCCCACCTCGAAAAGAGGCTCCTCCAGGAGAGGGCCAAGGCGCTTCGCGGACTGGGGCACTTCAACGAACTCTCCAAGGCGAATCGCGCTTCCGGGGACTCCGACCTGTCCAGCTATACCGACCACATGGCTGACCAGGGTACGGAGGCGATGGAGCGCGAAAAGGCGGCGGTCTTCGCCACCAAGGAGGGCCGGTACCTCTACCGCCTCGAGGAAGCGCTCCGCAGGCTCTATCGCGACCCGGACAACTTCGGCCGGTGCCACGGCACGGGCAGACCGATCGGATTCGAGCGGCTCGACGCTCTGCCGCACGCGCGGTACTGCATCGAATACAAGCTGGAGCTGGAGGCCCGGGGCGAGTAACCCTCCGCCACGAACGTGCCGCGACTGCGCGCCGACGCCTGCGAGCGGCGGATCGCGTCGTTTTCCCAGGCAGGCCACGCGGCTTGCTGGCTGGCAGCTACCGGCGCGGCGATCCCAGTGTGCGCAGGAGATCGCCGCCGAGCACCTCGATCTGCCACTGGCGCACATCGTCGACGGCGCCCAGTTCGGCGTGGCTGCGCGGCCGGGCGGCAACGATTCGCCGCAGCACCTGGTTCGACATCACGCGGCCCCGTTCCAGGCCCACCCTGACCGCCGCCGTGTTCCTCACGTCCTTCAGGCGGTCCAGCGCCTCGTCGTCCTCGATGGTCCAGCGGGGACCGCGGCGTCGCGGCCGCGGGAATGGCACGAGGCGGGCGGCCGGCAGACCGTCCACGCGCTTCAGCACCTCGAGCAGGGACAGTCCCCGGCTGCGTGCGAGGCCCGGGGGAAACCCCTTCACGGCAGCCAGCGCCGCGACCGACGCGGGGCGCGTGGCCACAACCTCGGCAAGCGCCTGATCCGACACGACCCTGAACGGCGCACGGTCCCGCGCCCGCGCGATCCGGTCCCTCCACCCGATCACTTCGCGCAGGGCCGTGACCGTGCGGTCGTCCATCCGCCTCGCGTCCTTGAAGCGCGTGACAGGATCGACCGGGGGGTCATCCACATTCGCCTCCGCCGCGCTGGCGCACAGCCAGCGGTACTCCTCCTCGGCCCAGTGCATGCGCCCCCTCTCCCGCAGCCTCTCCTCGAGGATCGCAGCCAGGTCGTGGAGGTGGCGGGTGTCGCCGGCGGCGTAGTCGATCATCCCGCCGGTCAGGGGCCGCTTCGCCCAGTCAGCCCTCTGGTACCGCTTGGAGACCTGGATGCCCAGGTGCTCCCCGAGCAGCGCCTGAAGTCCAACGGCGGGCTCGCCCAGGAGGCTGGCTGCGACCTGGGTATCGGCCAGGTTGGCGATGCCGATGCCCAGGTCGCGGGCCAGGAGCCGGAGATCGTAAGCCGCTCCGTGCATGATGGTCCGCCGCCGGGGGTCCTCGAGAAACGGCTTGAGATGGGGTGCCAGGTCGATGGCAAGCGGGTCCAGGACAAGTGTCTTCTCGGGGGTCGACAGCTGAACCAGGCAGAGGCGGTCCGAGTAGCGATGGAAACCGGCTGCCTCGCAGTCAAGAGCGATTTCGCGCGCGCCGTGCAGTGCCCGTTCGACCCCGCGGGCCTGTTCCACCCGGTCGACGTAGGTGGTTGCTTGATGCCGGGCAGCGGTCGGCCCGGGGTCGCTGACGGGCATGAGGGGAGGTCGGCTCCGTATGGCGGATGTGGTGATCGGCAACAGGCAAAGATAGCTTGATGGGCGCATCCGGAGCGTACGTCATCCGCGCGTTGCCACCGCTGCGCCGACTCTAACCCTGCGAGGAGGCCACGCCGTTCGATGATCAGAACCAAGGTCATCGCCACGCTCGGACCCGCAAGCGCAAGGCCGGACGTCATGATCGGTCTGTTGCGCGCGGGGATCAACGTCGCGCGGATCAACATGTCCCACGGCGACCACCGCTTCCACGAGCGCAGCATCCGCCTGGCGCGCGAGGCCGCCAGGACGGTGGGGCGGCCGGTCGCGATCCTGGTGGACCTGCAGGGACCCAAGATCCGGATCGGCAAACTCGCCAAACCCCTCAGCCTGGAGGACGGCAGTGTCGTGACGATCGCTCCCGAGGGCCTTCATGGTCCGGGCGAGCTTCCCACGACATATGTGCCCCTTGCCAGGGAGGTATCCCCCGGGACCCATATCCTGCTCGACGACGGCCTGCTGGAACTCGTGTGCCTGGACACGGACGGGGGACGGGCTCGCTTCGAGGTGCTGAAGGGAGGCGTGTTGCGCTCCCGGAAGGGGATCAACCTGCCGGGGGTGGACCTGAACACGCCTGCCGTCACGACGAAGGACCGGAAGGATCTGAAGTTCGCTCTCGCGATGGACGCGGAATACGTAGGGCTGTCCTTCGTTCAGAACGTGGACGACGTGAGAGTGATGAGGGCGCACCTGAAGGGCAGGGCGTGGCTGGTGGCCAAGATCGAGCGGGCCAACGCGGTCGAGCAGCTGGAGGGGATCGTGGAGTACAGCGACGCGGTGATGGTGGCCCGCGGGGATCTCGGGGTCGAGCTGCCCTACGCAAAGGTGCCGCTGGTGCAGAAGCGGATCATCCAGGCGGCAAACGGATTCGGTTGTCCGGTTATCACCGCCACCCAGATGCTGGAATCGATGACCGCATATCCCAGCCCGACCAGGGCCGAGACATCCGATGTCGCCAACGCGATCCTGGACGGTACCGATGCCGTGATGCTGTCGGCGGAGACCGCCGTCGGGAAATACCCCGCCAGGACGGTGGAGGTGATGGTGCGCATTGCCGAGGAGATCGAGGGAAGCGGGGTGCTGGTGGAGGGGCCGCACTATCTCGCGGCTATGGGACCGATCCAGCGGCGCGGGGCATCGCTGCGGGAGCATGCGGTCGCCGACTCTTCCGTACGCTCGGCACGAGATCTCAACGCGCCGGCGATCATCGTGATCACGCGCAGCGGGTTCTCGGCCCGTCTCGTCGCTTCCTACCGCCCGGCAACTCCGATCTACTCCGTCTGCACCGAGAAGAAAGTGTACCGGCAGCTCTCCGGGGTCTGGGGTGTGAGGCCGGTCCTGGCCGAACACGGCGAGATCACCTACGAGAATCTGACGGAACTGGGGAAGCGGGTGGTACTCGATTCGGGCAGGGGCAAGGTCGGCGACCCGGTGATCGTGACCTCGGGGCTGCCCTTCCACAGGCGGGGCTCGACCAACACCATGAGGGTCGAGCAGCTGTGACGTGCGTCTGACCTTTCTGGGGACCGGGACGTCCTTCGGCGTTCCGGTGATCGGTTGCAGCTGTGCCAACTGCACCTCGACCGACCCGCGCGACCGGCGGACGCGCCACGGGGCCCTCCTGCATCTGGCGGGCGGCAACCTGCTCATCGACACGCCGCCGGAGCTTCGCCTGCAGCTGCTGGCGGCGCGCATCGACCGGGTGGACGCAGTCTGGTACACGCACCTCCACGCGGACCACGTCCACGGGATCGACGACGTGAGGATCTTCTCGACGCGTGGCCGCGGCGCCGTGCCGACGTACATTCCCGAAGAGATGAAGCCGCAGATGACGGTGCGCTTCCCGTACATCTTCAGCGACCGGATCGCGGTGCCCAGAGGCACGACCAAGCCCCGGCTGGACCTCACCGGCTATCAGGAAGGGATGGCCGCCACCGTCCTGGGCGCCCGGATCACCCCCTTCCGGGTGCCGCATGGACCCACGGACGCATTCGGCCTGCGCGTCGGCCGCCTCGGATACGTGACCGATGCCAAACGGCTCCCAGCGGCCGCCCGGGAAATCCTGGCCGGAGTGGAGGTTCTGGTGCTGAACGCGCTCTGGTGGGGATCGCCGCACCCGACCCACTTCAACGTAGAGGAGGCCATCGAGGCCGCCCGGGACATCGGTGCGCGACGCACTTTCCTCACCCACCTGACCCACAAGGTCGGATACCGGGAACTCGCCGCCGCCCTCCCGCCCGGGATCGAGCCGGCCTACGACGGATTGACCGTGGAGCTGGATTGAGCCCCGCCATGTCCGGCCGGCGCCCCCCGGTCACGATCCATTTCGACAACATGGTCGCGGGGGTGCTGGCGGGCGGCGGGATCGATCCGGCGAGACTCTTCGGCGGCCGGAGCGCCGTGGACGCCGCCGATACCGGCGGTCCTGCGGTGGCACAGGGCGACCTGGCCCGGCGCTTCCACCAGGCCTTCGAGGCGGTGCGGTCTTGGCGCGAGGCCGGCGATCTCGGATTCCTCGACCTCCCCGCCGACCGGTCCCTCGCGGCACGAACCCGCGAGGCCGCCGACGCCCTGGGCCACCGCCGCTTCGACGACGTGGTCGTCATCGGGATCGGCGGTTCCGCGCTGGGGGCCGCCGCCCTCCGGGACGCACTCCTCCCCCCCGGCTGGAACGAACTCGATGACGCGGCCCGCGGCCAGCGTCCCCGGCTGCATGTCCTGGACAACCCCGACCCGGACTCCGCGGGGGCGCTGCTGGATCGCCTCGACCTCGGCCGCACCCTCTTCAACGTGGTCAGCAAGTCGGGCTCGACGGCCGAGACCCTGGCCCTGTTCCTCACGGTGTGGGGTAGGCTGGAGGAGACCGTCGGGCCTGGCCGGGCACGTGACCATGTGGTGGTCACCACCGATGCCCGGCGCGGCTTCCTAAGAGGTATTGCAGAAGAGCACGGCCTGCGCTCGCTGTCGGTGCCCGGCAACGTCGGCGGACGGTTCTCGGTGCTCTCCCCCGTCGGCCTCCTGCCGGCGGCGCTGGCCGGCATCGACACGGAGGCCCTTCTCGACGGCGCGTCCTCGATGGCGGCCCAATGCGAGACGCCCATCCTCCTGCAAAACCCGGCCGGCACGCTGGCGACTCTCCTGCACGCGGCCGACACAGACCACGGGGCGGGCATCCACGTCTTCATGCCCTACGCGGACCGCTTGCAGGGCGTGGCCCGGTGGCTGCAGCAACTGTGGGCAGAATCGCTCGGCAAGGCACGCAAGCTGGACGGCGCCAGAGCGGAAACCGGGCCCACCCCGCTGCCCGCACTCGGGGCGCCCGACCAGCATTCCCTTCTGCAGCTGCTCATGGAGGGGCCGCGCGACAAGGTGGTGGTCTTCCTCGGGCGCGCCGCCGCCGACCGTGATGTCGCGATCCCGTCGCCGTTTCCCGACAACGCCGCAGTCTCCCATCTGGCGGGTTGCTCGCTCTTCGAACTGCTCGACCGCGAGCGCGTCGCCACCGCGGAGGCGCTGCGGCGAGCCGGGCGCCCCAACCTGACCATCATGATGGATCGCGTGGACGTCCGTTCGGTCGGGGCGCTGCTCATGCTCTTTCAGATCGCCACAGTGCATGCCGGAGCCCTGTACGGCGTGGATCCGATGGATCAGCCCGGCGTGGAACTCGGCAAGTCGCTGACCTCGGGGCTCATGGGCAAGCCGGGCCACCAGGCACCGGCGATCCCGTCCCCGGACGCTCGTTGGCGGGTGTAGGGGGCCGCGTTAACTTCCAAGGTGCCGGACGGGGCGTTTCTCCGCCGTGGTGCGACGCCCGATTCCTTCAAGAAAAGCGATGCGGGGAGAGAAGATGAGCAACGGTGAAGACCAGCCTGCGGTCATTATCGAAAAGGACCGCCGAGCCGAGGTCGGCGCCTTCCTTCTCGGGGCGCTCGTCGGAGCCGGGCTCGCCCTTCTGTTCGCCCCGGGTTCGGGCGAGGAAACGCAGGAGCGGCTCAGGACACAGGCCAGGAGGCTGAAGGCGCTGACCGAAGACCGCGTGCGGGGTCTCAGGGAGGATCTGGGCGCCCGCGTGGAGTCTGCCAGGGACGTCCTGGGCCAGGGACGGCAACTCGCGGCCGAGGCGCGGCAGGAACTGGAAGACAAGCTGGCGCGCTCGAAGGCGGCCTACCACGCCGGATTGGAAGCCGAGGCCGAGGCGGACGCGGGCGAGGAAACTACATAGATCGGCGCCCGGAGAGGCGCTGGTGACCAGACTCCAAACACGAGAGGACGCGTAGGTGAAGATCTATCTGGACACGGCCAATCTGGGAGAAATCCGCGAGGCTGCCCGCTGGGGCATCCTCAGCGGCGTGACCACCAACCCCAGCCTCATGGCGCAGGAGGAAGGCGCGGATTTCGAGGACACCATCCGCACCATCTGCGGCCTGGTCGATGGGCCGATCAGTGCCGAGACCGTCTCGGAAGATGCGGATGGAATGGTCGCCGAGGGGGTCGAGTTCGCGGCCTGGCACCCCAACGTGATCATCAAGGTACCGGCCACCCTCCAGGGGCTGGAGGCCGTGTCACGGCTTGCCCGGCGCGGGATCCGGTGCAACGTCACCCTGATCTTCAACACCAACCAGGCGCTGATGGCGGCGCTGGCGGGCGCGTTCGTGGTGTCGCCCTTCATCGGTCGTGTGGACGACATGTCCTACGACGGAATGGAGCTGATTCGCGAGATCGCGGCCGTCTTTGACCAGAATCCGGAGATCCGCACGCAGATTCTGGCCGCGTCGATCCGGCACCCGAGGCACGTCACCGAGTCCGCGCTGGCCGGTGCGCACATCGCCACCTGCCCCTTCGGCGTGCTGAAGAAGTGCATGAAGCACCCGCTTACCGATCTCGGCATGGCGAGCTTCCTCGCCGACTGGCGGAAGCGGGAGGCCAGGATGGCGCTGGCCGCCGCGACCGCCGGCTGAGACGCAGCGCGGCGCATCTCTTGAAGGGCCCGCCATCGGGCGAGTCGCGGCGGGTGGTCGCGCGCAACAAGAAGGCTCGCCGCGACTATGTGGTGCTCGACACATGGGAGGCCGGGCTGGTCCTCAAGGGGACCGAGGTCAAGTCCATCAGGGCCGGGAAGGTCGCGTTCCACGATGCGCACGCGCGCGCCGAAGCCGGCGAGGTCTGGCTGCACAACCTGCACGTGAGCCCCTACGAGCACGGGAACCGGTGGAATCACGACGAGACACGCCCCCGCAAGCTGCTTCTCCACAGGGACGAAATCCACCGCATGGTATCCCGGGCCGAGGAGAAGGGACTGGCGCTCGTTCCCCTCGACGTCTACTTCCGCCGGGGGCGTGCGCGCATCACCCTGGGTCTGTGCCGAGGCAGGAAGCACCGTGACCGGCGCGAGGAATTGAAGCGCAGGACCATGCAACGAGAGGCGGAACGGGCCATGAAGGAGCGGGGATGAGCGGCGCTGCTCAGGTTTTCGGAACGCACTTTGCCAACCCCGTGCTGACGGCCGCCGGGACCTGCGGCTTCGGCGAGCCGGTGGTGGACGTAATGGCTCCCACCGAAATCGGTGGCCTCGTGACGAAGTCCGTGACCGTCGAGCCGAGGTGGGGGAATCCTGCGCCGCGCGTAGCGGAATACCCTGGCGGAATGCTCAACTCGGTCGGCCTGGCGAACCCCGGCTGGCAGGCGGTGCGGGACGAGAAGCTCCCCTGGATCAGGCGCCATCTCGGCGGCTTGCCGGTGTTCGTGTCCGTGGCCGGGGCGCTGGCCGCCGAGTACGGGCAGGTCGTCACGGGACTGGATGCGGAGGATGGATTCGTCGGCTTCGAACTCAACCTGTCCTGTCCGAACGACTCGCACCTCGGGGGCAGACCGTTCTGTCTGGATCCGGAGGCGCTGCGTGAGGTGCTGGACCTGGTCCGCCCGCTGACCGACAGGCCGTTGATCGTCAAGCTGGCGCCGAATGACCCCGATATCGCGGCCACCGCGTCGCTGGCGGTCGAGCACGGCGCCGACGGGGTTGCCGCAATCAACACCGTGCCCGGGTTCCTGGCCAGCGGGGACGGCGGATCCCGGCTTGGGGCGGGGCGGGGGGGAACCAGCGGCCCGGCGCTTCTCCCGGTGGGATTGGCCGCGGTGCGCGATATCGCGGCTGCGGTCGACGTGCCCATCGTGGGGGTGGGCGGGATTCTCACCGCGCACGATGCCCGCGCCTACCTCGACGCGGGGGCGTCGCTGGTGCAGGTCGGCACCGGATCGTTCGCCGACCCCCGCTGTGCGGCACGGGTCGCGCGCGATCTGGAAATGAGCGCCCCATGAGAGATCGCATCATCGTCGCCCTCGACACGGCGGACGCCGCCTCCGCCCTCGCACTCGTCGACCGCCTCGGCCCGGCCTGCGCCTTCTACAAGGTGGGCCTCGAACTCTACACCGCCGCCGGACGAGCGGTCGTCGCGTCGCTCCGCGACCGGGACAAGGCCGTATTCCTCGACCTCAAGCTCCACGACATCCCCAACACGGCGGCGCGCGCCACCGCTCGCGCCGGCGAACTCGGCGTGCGCTTCCTCACCGTACACACGATGGGCGGCGCGGCGATGCTTGCGGCGGCCGCCCGCGCCGCCCCGGAATCGCTAACGCTGCTCGGCGTCACGGTGTTGACCTCGCACGACGCGCCGTCCCTGGGCCAGGTCTTCGCGCGCCCGGTCACCGACGTGGGCGCGGAGGCGGACCGCCTCGCGGTGATGGCCAGGGCCGCGGGGATGGGGGGCGTGGTGTGCTCGGCCAGCGAGGCCGGGCGGCTGCGGGCCGCTTTGGGCCCGGACGCCATGATCGTCACTCCGGGGATCCGCCTCGCCGGCGATGCACACCACGACCAGCGCCGCGTGCGCACCGCGGCCGAGGCGTTCGGGGCGGGGGCCACGCACATCGTCGTCGGCCGTCCCGTGACCGCCTCCCCGGACCCGCGCGCGGCCTTCGGGCGCGTCCTGGCCCAATCGGACTCGGCCGGGTGATCGCCTCGCACGGCCAGCGTCTTATATTTGCCGCATGAGACTCTACGACTCCCTGACGCGCGAGCTGCGCCGCTTCGAGCCCCTCGACCCGGGCCGGACGACCGTCTACGGATGTGGCCCGACGGTGTACGACTTCGCCCATATCGGCAATTTCCGCGCCTTCGTCGTTTACGACCTCCTGCATCGCCACCTCCTCTCGCGAGGACGCGCCGTCGACTTCGTCGTCAACTTCACCGACGTCGACGACAAGACGATCGACGGGGCTGCGGAGGCGGGCCGTACGCTCGCCGATCACACCGCCCGCTTCATCGAGGCGTTCCAGGAGGATTCGAAGCGCCTGGGGCTGCTGCCCTTCTCCCGTCACCCAAGGGCGACCGCGTACATCCCGGCCATGGTGGCCTTCATCGAGCGCCTGTTCGCGGCCGGGAGCGCCTACCGGGCGGGCGACGGGTCGGTCTACTACGCCGTCACGTCGTTCGACGACTACGGCAAGCTGTCCGGAAAGGGAGGCGACGACGTGCCCGTGCGCTCCCGCATCGACGCCGGGGACTACGACAAGGCGGACGCGCGGGACTTCGCGCTCTGGAAGGCTGCGCAGCCGCGCGACCACGACGTGGGGGCCGTCTGGGACTCGCCCTGGGGTCCGGGGCGGCCGGGCTGGCACCTGGAGTGCTCCGTCATGGTGACCGAGCTGCTCGGGGATACCGTCGACCTCCACCTCGGCGGCGAGGACCTCATCTTCCCGCACCACGAAAACGAAATCGCCCAGTCGGAGGCGGCGACGGGGGCTCCATGTGCGTGCTGCTGGCTCCACGTCAAGCACCTGCAGGTCGACGGCCGCAAAATGTCGAAGTCGCTCGGCAACTTCCACACCGTCAGAGACCTCGTCGAGCGGGGCTACGATCCCGCCGCGATCCGCTGGGTGCTCCTCTCCGCCCACTATCGCAACGAACTCAACTTCACCTTCGAGGGCCTCGACGAAGCGACCGACGCGATCCAGCGCCTCCTCGATTTTCGCCGCCGCGTTGCCGAGTTCCCGATCGCGCTCCGGGCGAAGGCGGGGCTTGGCGCACGGGCCAGGGAGCATCTGATGGCGTTCACCGAGTCGATGGACCTGGACCTCAACGTCCCGCGTGCGGTGGCGGTGCTGTGGTCGATGGCGAAGGAGGTGAACGCCAGACTCGACGGTTCCCCGGGCGGTATCGGCGAAGCAGACCGCGACGAGGTGCTGGCGGTGCTCGCGGAGATGGATGCCGTGTTGGGGGTGCTCGATCTCGCCGCCGAGGCCAGGGAGGTGGACGACGAGACCGAGGCTCTCATCCAGCGCAAGGTCGACGCCCGCGATCGGGCCCGGGCCGCGCGCGACTTCGCGACCGCCGATCGCTTGCGCGCCGAGTTGGAGGCCGACGGGGTGCGGCTGGAGGATACGCCGTCGGGCACACGCTGGAAGCGGATCCACGCGGCGGCGGGCTGATCCGGACGCATCTTCCATCGCCGCTCCCGTTGGGCCAACTTGGAATACGGCGCTGACGTAGCTCAGTTGGTAGAGCAGCTGATTTGTAATCAGCAGGTCCGGGGTTCGAGTCCCCGCGTCAGCTTTGCGACCCGGTCGGCCGGCGGGCCGTTCAGCGGCGGGTCCGTCCCGGGAGGCGCTGCGGGGCACGACATTCGATTGCCCGACATCTTCGAGTTGATTCGCTTCGCGAAAGCCGCTACCTTTCTATGCTGGCTTCCATCCGCGGCCCCGATCCGACAAACCCGATTGGCGCAGGGGTGGAAGTGCGTGCATTGGTGGGGTACCGAAGCGGCCAACCGGGGCAGACTGTAAATCTGCTGGCAAATGCCTACGGAGGTTCGAATCCTCCCCCCACCATGAGGAGGCCGGAGTCCTCCTTGAAAAACGCGGGAGTAGCTCAGTTGGCTAGAGCATCAGCCTTCCAAGCTGAGGGTCGCCGGTTCGAGTCCGGTCTCCCGCTCTGGGCCCCGCAGGGGCGTGAGAAACTGGGGAAACAGAGGTGCTCTGGTAGCTCAGTGGTAGAGCGCTTCCTTGGTAAGGAAGAGGTCGCGGGTTCAATCCCCGCCCAGAGCTTGGCGGGACGCGAACCTGCACCTGCCGGCGCGACCTTCAACCAGCAAACCCGAACGAGGAAAGAATGGCGAAGGAGACCTTCGAGCGAACGAAGCCGCATGTGAACGTGGGGACGATCGGGCATGTGGATCACGGGAAGACGACGCTGACGGCGGCGATCACGCTGGCGCAGGCGAAGA
>JAJDUP010000046.1 GCA_022826565.1 Gemmatimonadota bacterium
CTAGTGCTCCGTTAAGGATTGGGACTTGTACTTTTCCGTAAGTCGTTGTATCATGGGGACCTATGGCCATTTTGCCTGGGAGGGTCCGCCATGTGTCTCCATGCTCGAGCCCCGAACGCCGCGGAATCCAAGGAACTGAGCCGGTGGCTGAAGCGGCCTCGCAATGCCGTGCAGATGCGGCGAGGGCAGTTGATCTCCTTCAGCGCCCAGGGGATGCGCGTGCAGGAGCTGTCGACGACGCTGCATCTGCACGAGGAGTACGTGCGCCAGCTGCTGCGTCAATACAACGAGGAAGGGCTGGCGTCGCTTCGCACGCGGGCCCATCCGGGACGCCCCCCGGCGCTGACCCCGGAAGACGAGTCCGTGGTCGTGGAAATCGCCACCATGCCGCCACGGGCCTTCGGCCAACCCTTCAACCAGTGGTCGCTGCGCAAGCTGACGGACTGTCTCGTGAACCGGCAGATGATCCCCAAGGTCTCGCACGTGACCATCGGCAAGGTCCTGAAGCGGCACAAGGTCACCTACCAGCGGACCCGCACCTGGAAGGCGTCGAAGGATCCGGACTTCGCCGGGAAAAAAAACGAATCGACCGACTCTACCGGCAGGCGCCGAAGGACTCGGTCGTAGTCTGCTTCGACGAGATGGGGCCGGTGCAGATCAAGCCCCATGCCGGCGCCTCGTGGGCGCCGCAGAAGCGCCCGGTGCGCCATCGGGCCACCTACCATCGGCACGCCGGGGTCAGCTACTTCTTCGGCGCCTACAACGTCCACGAGGACGAGTTGTGGATGCATCACAAGCGCAAGAAGCACGCCTCGGAGGTGCTCACCTTCCTCAAAGCCATCCGGCGCCGCTACGACCAAACCCGACGGATCTACCTCGTCCTCGACAATCTGTCGACGCACACGACCGAACCGATCCGGCAATGGTGTCAACGGCATCAGGTCGACCTCGTCTTCACCGCCACCAACGCCTCCTGGATGAATCGGCTCGAATGCCATCTGACGGCCGCCCACTACTTCGTCATCAAGAACAGCGACCCGGAGGACCATCGGGACGTAGGCCAGCGAATGCAGGAATACCTCGCTTGGAGACGTCGCAACAAGGCGGATGCGAAGCTGGTGAAGGTCCAAAACTCAATGCCCACTCTTTAACAGAGCACTAGGTGTGCCGCCCCATCGCGGAACTCCACCCAGTGCTTGCGCAGGGTGTTCCATTTCTGCGTGATGACCTCGTTGAGTCGCTCCCCGGCCGGCAGGTTATAGTCGTCTGGTTCTGTGCCGGGGAGTTCCGACTGCGGGTCGAGAACCCGCCGAAGCAGGTCCAGAGGAAGCAACCCGCCCTCGGAGCGGATCGTGTGGAAGTCCTGGTCGCGCCGGGCCACGTTCAGTTCAGCTTCGGCAACAGGACGTAAGCGCCGAGGATGTCTACCGGGAGCACCGGTTCGACGGAGATGCGGCCTTTGACATGGGTCGCGGTGCGGACCCGCTGATGGGCTCGGAGCTGCACAGCGGCGCGTTCGTGAGCGAGGCTCTCCAGGGCCACCTGCAAGCTCGACAACGCGGGAACCAGCAGACCGAGCTGCTGATCGACTGCCGTGGGGAGGAGGTTGTCTTCGGGTCTGGCGGCCAGCAGACCCTCGCTTCCCTCCGGGGCAATCCAGTCCGGCGCCTCTGCCGGACCCCGGTATGCCAGCGGCACGATTTCCTCGCAGAGGATGGTCTCTCCTTCGGCACCGCGGCTCCTCAGGTGGTGACGGAAGCGGGTGACCAGCAGCACGGTCCTTTCGGAGACGGCTGAGGTTCTGACCACCCCACAACGTGAGGCCACTGGTCCGGTGTCCCGGGACTCGGGATCGAGAGCCTGATCCAGGGTCCAACTCGCAAGGCCTTCGACGACGGGGCTCGTGCGTCCGAGGTAGATGTCGCCTTCCTGCAGCGGCAGGTCGAAGCGGCCGGTGAAGGGCTCATCCTTGCCCATGGCCTGGCGCAGGGAGCGCGGCGTTTCCTTGCTGATGCCGGCTTCCGCCCTTCCGTTGAGCTGGACGGGCACGTTGGCCGTTCTCAGGACGTCGAGAAAGAACCGGGCCACGTCGTCGCTGCGGCCGATGGCGGCGCGCACGGTTTCCAACTCCCCGGCGACCGCCTCGGGCTTGATGGAGTGCTGGGCGAACCGGGAGCGGCTGGCCTTCTCCCGGTCCCGTGCGTTCTCCCACTCGACGTGCAGGTCCTCTTTCTTCGAGTCGAGGCTGTCGATGAAGTCGAGCGAGAGCTGGCCGGCCCCCTCTTGGTCGCGGAACAAGGCGCCCTCGAACAGGGCCTCCGCGATCTGCTCGCTGGAGCCGGGCACTGCCACGGTCACCCCGAGATCGCTCTTGATGCTCTTGTGCTTGCGGATCAGCACGTCGAGGATCACCCCGTCGATCGGATTGTCGGTGCCGTAGTAGGTGACGACCCGCACCTCGGGGGCCTTCTGCCCGAAGCGATCCACCCGCCCTTCCCGCTGCTCGTGCCGGGTGGGGTTCCAGGCCAGGTCGTAGTGCAGAACCGCATCGAAGTGCTCCTGCAGATTGATGCCCTCCGAGAGGCAGTCGGTGCAGACCAGGACAAACTCTCCCCCGTCTCTGGCCAAGGACGCTATGCGCTCCTCGCGCTCCGCGGGAGGGAGCCGCCCGGTGACCGCCTCCACCCGCGCCGCCCGAAGCACCTTGCGCAGATGGCGGGCGACGTAATCCGCCGTGTCGATGAACCGGCAGAAGACGACCGGGTGGAAACCGTCCTTCAGGAGCGACTCGACCTCGCGGACGACTCCCCGGAGCTTTCGGTCCGCAGCGGGTTTGATGGCCTCGGCGCGGCGGGCGAACTCCAACAGCCTCCGGCGCGTCGGATCCGGATCCTCCTCCACCTTGGACCCGGGGCTGAAGTCGAGGGGCACCGCATCGTCGTCGTCCGACTGGTCCAGAATTGTCCGCCGTCCAACCTCGTCGACATCGTCTGCGTCCGCTTCGTCAGCAGTGGAGCGGCTGCGCAAGGTGGCGGCCGCGGAGGCCGGACTTGACGATACGCACCGCAGCAGCGCCAACGCGGACCAGTAGCGCACGCGACGGCGTCGTTGTTCGCCGTCCTCGGTCACGTACTCCCGGGCGAAAGCGAGGATGTCGTCGAAGAGGGTGCGGTAGACCGGGCTGAAGCCGTAGGTGGCCTCCTTGTCCTTTCGCTCCGGGAAGGCCGTATCCGTCTCCAGGTAACGGCGGATGTCGCCTCGGCGGCGCTGGACGAGGTGTCGGGCGAGCTTGCGGCGGATCCCTTCCCGACCGGCGCGGTCCAGGTCGGCCGGCAGGTTGGCGAAGTCCTGGTCGAGGAGGCTCAACAACGAGCGGAAGGCCTCCTCGTTGCCACTGTGAGGCGTTGCGGTAACCAGCAGGACGTGACGCGAAGGATCGGAGGTCACCCGGCGCAGCAGGTCGTGCCGCAGTTGGCGGCCCTTGCCGACGCCGCCGGCGAGGGTGCAGCCGTGGGCCTCATCGACGATCACCAACTCCGGGCACCGATGCGCGAAGTCCTCGGCGCGCTGCCGCTGCTTGATGAAGTCGGTGGATACGACGGTGAAGGCATGCCTGTCGAAGACGGACTCGCCGACGTGGAGGTCGCGCTCCAGGCGCTGGATGGTGCTCGACAGCACGAGCTCTGCCTCGATGTGGAACTTCTCCGAAAGCTCCTTCTGCCACTGCTCCGCCAGGGCCGGAGGGCTGAGCACCGCCAGACGCCGGATCTCCCCGCGGTCGAGCAGTTCCCGCGCGATGACGCAGGCCTCGATGGTCTTGCCGATACCGACGTCGTCGGCAATCAGCATGCGCACCGGGTCGAGCTGCAAGGCCATCATAAGCGGCACGAGCTGGTAGGGCCGGGGCTCGACGGCGATGCGTCCGAAGCTGCGGAAGGGGCCCGCGGCCGCGCGAGTCGAGAGGCGGGCGGCGTCTCTCAGCAGGCGCCCCGAGGCGAAATCACCGAGGTCTTCTCGGCCGGGGAGGCGGAAGGTGGCCGACTCGACTGGCTCCACCGCGGGGAGTACCCCGGTGACCTCCTCGTCGAGACCGCCTACGGGGCGGAGCATCAACAGTTCGGCCGTGGACT
>JAJDUP010000018.1 GCA_022826565.1 Gemmatimonadota bacterium
CGGCCAGCGCCACGCCCGCTTGTCCGTTCGCCTCACGTATCGCCATGCCCTCGACGATACTACATTCGGGATCGCGTTACCAGACCCCCCCCCACGATCCGCTTCAGGGGGACGCTCACCACGGGCTGACCGAACAGTTACGTCCGGGAGCGTTCGAGAGCGTCGATCTACATCCCGTTCAGTAAACACGAACTGATAAGGGAACAGGAATCATAAAAACGGGTGTAACTATATGAATAACAACATGTTATAATTTATTTTCCCATCGAGCTATGGAAACGCCCCTGAGGACCGTGTAGAGTCTCTCTCGCTTGATCGCAGAGACGACTCACTCGAAGGGGATGCTTCAGGGATGGTTGCACAAAAGCCGGGCTCCACGAATCGAATCGCAGCGCCGCTGATGAGCGTGTTCGCAAGACTGCGAACAGCGCCGTGTGCGCTGCTCCTGGCGGCTCTCGCCGCCCTTGTCGCCACGACTCTTGTGTTGCCGAGACCATCGGGCGCCCTTCGGGACGTCTCACGCCGGGGGTGCATCGTGAACGGAAAGTACCAGACACGAAAGAAGGTGCTGTCATGAAAGCGGTGACGAAGCACATCTGGGAGGTGGGAAGCACCTGGAGATCACTCTTCCGGAAACCACTCAGTGTCCCGGGATGGCAGGGTATCGCACTGGTGCTGGCGTGCGTCCTCTTTTCCTTCTCGGCGGTACGAACCCGGCTTGACGACAAACGCTTCGAAGCGTTTCTCGAGACCGCCGGCGCACCGGGGGCGAGTGTGGCCTTCGTAACGACTGCCGCGGACTGTCTCGCTCTGATGGAAGACGTGAACGACCTCGCCGGGCAACTCACCGTTCCGACCCGCATCTACGTCATCGAAGACGGGGTGTCCGCTTCCGATCTGGACAAGCTGATCGCGGCCAACAACGGCGCGACAACAATGGAGCCTGTACCGTGGCGTTCGGTAGTGCCGATAGGACGAATGCTCCATACGCCTTTTGCCGTCGCCTTTCGGGAGGACGGCAGCGTCCTCTTCGCGGAGAGCATCAGTGGCCCGAACTCACTGTCAGTGGACTCATTCCAGGAGAGGATGGGAGCACTGTGATTCGTCCGTTACCAAGCCTGGCCCTGTTGATCCTGGCAGTCGCATGCGCCGATAGCCCCAATGCACCCATGCTATTCACCAAAGGGTCGGCCGACCGGCTAGTGCGCGCGCCCGAGTACGACACGATCTGGCACTATGGAAGCATCCAGGACACCCTGTTCGGCAGTCCGACGCGACTTGCTGCGACGCCGGACAACGCTCTGTATGTGCTGGACCCCATGCTTCAACAGGTGGTGAAGTTCTCACCGCACGGGGACGTGGAATGGAGGTGGGGCTCCAAGGGTGAAGGCCCTGGTGAAGTCGCCAACGCACGGGCCCTGGACGCGACCCCTCACGGAGGCGTGTTGCTGGCGGATTCCGGGAATTGCCGCCTGGTGCTCCTTTCGCCGGGCGGACTGCTTGAGCGTGAGCAGACCATCGTTTGCGACGATTTCAGCCTGATCGAAGGGGTGGCGGTTCTGTCGTCGGGCGACATAGTACTCGACACCAACAGAATGGCCGTCCCCTGGATTCTGGTGACACCGGAAGGTGGGCAGGTCGACATCACCCCACCGTGGTCCGGGTTCCAGACACTGCACTTCCTTCAGCGTTACGGCAATACTGCCGCATCGCACGATGACGTCTGGGTCTTCGGTTTCGAAACCGGTAACGGTTGGTTCGCCATGGAAGGTCGACAGGTCCTGGGCACATACCCCTATGTCGAGCACACCGAATTCCCCGACATTGTTGTCAACCGCAGCGAAAACACAACAATGTGGAGAATGGCGGCGCGGCCCGCCTACTCGGCCTTTTCGATGGATGTATGGCGCGACACGATGTACGTGATCCCCGGTGGCCGCACAAGCAACCGGATGCGGGTAATCGACAAGTACGACATCAAAAACGGCCGCTATCTGTTTTCACAGGAGCTTCCCGACGTTGTGGCGGACTTCGCAGTAACGGGAGATCGTACATTTGTGCTGGACAATCGCGAACTGTACCCCCAGGTCACTTCACTGGTATGGAAAGGAAATGAAGGATGAAACAAGCCACATTCTCGAGTGCGAGATCGATAGGTAGCGTGGCCCTATTGGTTGCAGCGATACTCGGCATCGTCACGCCACCCAGCATGCGAGCGGAGACAGGCGCCAGGTGCCTGGGGCACGATCAGATCTGCTCCATGGAAATCACGACGAGCTGTCTCTTCTGGATATTCTTCTGTAGAGACGATGTCACATACACCTATTATTCCTCGCACCACACTCACTGACGCCCTTATCGGCGTCATGGAAGCCCAAAGAGAAGAGACGACAACTACACTACGGCAAACAATGCCGGATACGGAGCAAAAATGAAAAAGACAATGCGCAGTACAATTGCAACGTTCACCGTCTTGGCGATGTTGGCGATCGCCGTGGCAGACGCGGCAACCCCAAGGAGCGCTGAGGCACAACTATCGGTGTTGTGTGCGGGTGATTCGGCGCCAATCTGCGGGGAGAGAAAGACCTGCGTCGGCATCCTCTGGTGGAAACGGTGCCAGACTGACAGCTTCTACTGGGATGTGCAGTAGGCAGGATCAACGAGAACATTACTCTTGAAAGCGAGAGGAAGGACAATGAATAATACAATCAGGACGGTCATGATCGCGGTGTTTCTGGGAACCAGTCTCATGGCGGTATCAGGGGCCCGGGTAGCCGCGGCTCACGCATCCGCGTGCGGATACGGAACAAGGCACTGTTCCGAGGTGGAACATTGCTTCTCCCCCGACTTCAGCGTACTGAGTCTTCCGGTTTGGGTGATGGGTTTGTTCGTCGACTTGTGCGAGACGACCTTTACCTACTATCCATGATGTCGGGCTAGGCGCACGGGACTGTCGGCGAAGCTGACATGCGGCGGACCGGGTCATCCGGGTCGGGGACTCCGTCGGAGAAATCCCCGGCCCGGATGAGGCCGCTTCCAGGTCTCGCCGTGGTGGAGTTCCAAGGCACGAGTCGTTGCGTTGGGAGGGTGGGTGACAGGGATTCCCGAGGGTTCCAATCGTGCCGCCGTGAGGGCCTTGTGCCCGTGGTTACATTAGTGAAAAGCGCTTGAAATCCTGGATTTGGAAGGAACCATGTCGCAAATCACTAACGGTCTGCCGTGAGTCTGGTCGAATCCGCTCTCGGAGACGTCTCTTTCGACCTGGGCTGGAGCCTGATCGAGAGGTTCGCGGTCCTCGTTCGCGAGTCGGGTTCGGCGGACGAGCGGGCCGCCGCCCACTTCATCGTCTCGCGCCTCGATGCGCTGGACATCCCTTACGACCTGCACGAGCCGAAACTGTATCTCTCTGTGCCGCGGAGCGGTGCGGTCGAGGTCGCGGGTGCCACGATGGCCGGAAAACCGCCCTCGTTTTCGGTTTCGACCGACTCGAAGGGACTGACCGGGGAGCCGGTCCACGTGCCCGCCACCACCGTCCGCGGCGGATCGGACCTGTTCAAGTCGGTGGTCGAAGGCGAGATCCCGGATCTGCGAGGCAAGATCGTGGTTACCGAGGGGCTTGCCATGCCGGTGTCGGTGGCGCTTTTCGAGGCGGCCGGTGCAGCCGGGCAGATCTACATCAACCCGGGCAGCCGCGTGCACTGGGGGATCTGCACCTCGATCTGGGGGGCGCCGACCGAGGAGCAACTCGGGCAGAAGCCGTCCACTCCGGTCGTGGCGGTCAACAGGCCCGACGGCGACCGGCTGATCGAGGCGATCGAGGCCGGGGAAGAGCAGGTCACCCTTCATACGGAGCTTGCGGAAGGGTGGTCCACCTGCTCGGTGCCGGTGGCCCGCATCGAGGGTGAAAGCGAGGAATTCGTTCTGGTCCACGGACACTACGATTCGTGGGACATCGGGATCGGGGACAATGCGGTCGGCGACGCGACTCTCCTGGAACTCGCGCGCATCTTTCACACGCATAGCGAAGGAATGCGGCGGTCGTTGCGCGTAGCCTGGTGGCCCGCGCACTCGACCGGGCGATACGGGGGATCGACCTGGTATGCCGACGAGTTCGGGCTCGACCTGCGACATCGCTGCGTCGCCGCGGTCAACATCGACTCGCCCGGTTGCTGGCGTGCCACCCGGTACGACGAGGTCGCCTGGATGGCCGAGACAGAGGATGTCTGCCGTTCGTCGATCCAGTCCGTGGCAGGGATCGAGCCCGGCCGCCAGCGTCCCCTCCGGGCCGGAGACTACTCCTTCAACCAACTCGGCATCAGTTCATTCTTCATGCTCCTCTCGAACATCCCCGCCGAGGAGCGCGAACGCCTGGGCTTTTATCCCGTCGGCGGCTGCGGCGGCAACATCGCGTGGCATACGGAATGGGACCGGATCGAGGTGGCCGACCGCGCCAACCTCGAGCGTGACCTGCGCATCTACCTGACTGCGCTCAGCGAGTTCCTCACCGCCGAGATTCTGCCGCTGGACTTCCGCAAGACCGCGGCGGAGCTGAGCGAGGCACTCGCCGACTACGAAACGAAGGCCTTCAAGAAGTTCGACCTGAGTGCGGTGCGAAAAGCCCTCGATGCCGTCATTCTCAGGCTCGACCATCTCTATTCGAAGATCGAAGAAGGTGCGTTGCCGCCCGAAGTCGCCAACGACCTCCTGCTGAGGCTCGGCCGCGTGCTGGTGCCCATAGGATACTCGGAGAGACCTCGCTTCGAGCACGACCCGGCCACCCCGCGCGTCCCGATCCCCAGGCTCGCGAAGCTGCACGAGCTTCCGGAGCTGGTCGAAGCGGAGTCGGAGCGGCTGCCGTTCGTCCGGACGGAGTTGCGCCGTCAGGCCAACGAGGTCGCGCAGTGCCTCACGGAGGCGATCTGGCTGCTCGACCTCTTTGCCCCGATGCCGGTGCCCGAGACTCCGAAGGGCAAACGCGCCAAGAAGAAGAAGAAGCCGAAGAAGAAGAAGTAATCGACCGCCGCAACGCGCGGCTGCGGGCAGTTCAGACCAGCACCGGCTTCAGTTGCTTGCGCGGGGTGGGGTAGGCCGTCGGGGAAGGCGCCAGGCCGGCCACCACCAACGTTTCCGCGAGCTTCAGCGACGCCACCGCCGGATTGACCACCGGCACGCCCAGTTCCCGCTGCAGGTCGCGCGCCACATCGAGGAACCCCATCGTCATGCAGCCGAGGACGAGGGCGTCCGCCCCGCCGCGAACAAGGTCCCGTCCCGCCTGCTCCATCTCGGCCACCACCTCGTCGCGGCGGCGGCGCAGTTCCAGCACCGGGACGTCCACCGCGCGCACCGCGGTGAGGAACCCCTCCACCCCATGCGCACGCATCTGGCGCCTCACCGCGGGCACCACCTCATCCACCACCGTCAGCACGGCGAAGCGCGACCCCAGCTGCGCCGCCAGATGCGCGCTGGCCTGACCCGGCCCCACCACCGGAATGCCCGTCACCTCCCTCGCGCCGCTCAGCCCCGGGTCGCCGAAGCAGCCCACGATGATTGCGTTCGCACCCTCCGCCTCCAGCTTCGGCGCGGCATCGAGCAGCCCCGGGACGGACAGATACTCCTCCGCGCACGATTCGATGGACGGCGGCCCGGTCTCGCAGTCGCGCACCGAGACGGTCGTGCCGGGAGCGGCGTGGCGTTCCAGGTATTCCTTCCGCCGCGTCAGTTCGCGGCGTCCCAACGGACCGCGGGAGAGTGGGCCGGGGATCAGGTAGGTCACGTGCATGTCGGTCTCCGGGGGCAGCCTTGTCCAACCAGCAGATTAGTGTCAGCGTTCATAGTTCGGCATCCTTCGAGAATACTGGCTGGAAGAGGAATGAGGTACATGCGAGACATACTTTGTCGTGCGGCGCTGTTGCTTGCGGGGCTTGCCCTGCTGCCCGGTTCACTGCAGGCGCAGGGGTTCGCGTCGAGCGTTGTGGTTGCCGGAGACGAAGTTCTGGTCGCCGAGCCGCGCGCCGGCGGCGACGAGGGCGGAATCGTCTACGTCTACACACGCACCGCCGACGGGTGGATCGAGGGGGCGCGTCTGGTGCACCCCGAGCCCTCCGCCGAGAACGGATTCGGCATGAGCCTGGCGCTGTCGGGAGACCGGCTGCTGGTGACCTCCGTGAACCCGGGATCGCCCGAGAGCGCGGCCGTCCTTTCGTACAGCAGGACCGCCGGCGGATGGAGCCACGACGGGCGCATCATGGCGGAAGGCCTGCCCGAAGACATGATCCTCGGGATGACCATGGCCATGAGCGGTGACGTCGCGGCGATCGGCGCGGTGTCGCGATCCGGCGCGAGCACCGTGTTCGTCTTCCGCAACGTCGACGGCGCATGGACCCAGGAGGCGATGCTCAACGATCCCGCAGCCGGACAGAGGTCCGGATTCGCGGGAACGCTGGCCGTTTCCCCGGAGATGCTGGTCGTCGGTGCCCCGCTGGCGGAATCGCAGGCGGGCATCGCGTACATATACGAACGCGGACAGGACGGATGGACCGTGACCGGCGAAATCGCGAGCCCCGATGGAGAGGGGTCGTTCTTCGGCACCTCGGCGATGTTCCTCGGCGACCGCATCCTGGTCTCCGCCGGCAGCCCGTTCGGCCAGCCCGGGAGCGTGATCACATTCGCGCAGCAGGACGGCGAATGGACGGAAACCGGCCGTCTCGCGGCCTTCGACGGCGGCGCGGGCGACGGATTCGGGTCGACGATGGCGTCGGACGGGAGCACGCTCTGGGTCGGCGCCCCCGGGGCCAACAGCCGCCGCGGCGGGATCTACGAATTCGCCGCCGCCGGCACGGGCGACTGGTCCTCCGTGACGAAGATCACCGCCCCCCAGCCGGAGGCGGGAGACTGGATGGGAACCGTCGTTGCCCAGGCCGGCGATGTCCTCGTCTCCGGCATGCCCCGCGACGACTACGGTCTCGGCACCGCCCTCATCTTCGACCGCGCCGGCGACGGGTGGAACGCCGGCCAGTCCATCCTGACGGAGGTCGAGGGCTACGAAGCCGTGCTGGGCGAGCAGCTCGACTGCGCCGAGGGCGAGGCCTCCGTCTTCGGCTGCAGCGACGTCGATCTCGTGTCCTTCGTCCCCGTCGAGGACCTCGGCGGCGCCCGCGGCGTCCGCGTCAACGACGTCTGGGGGTGGACCGACTCCGAGACCGGCCAGGACTACGCGATCGTCGGCCGCATGGACGGCACCTCGTTCGTCGACGTAACCGACCCCGTCAACCCCGTCGTCGTCGGCAACCTGCCCAAGCCCGAATCGGCCCCCGGCAGCTCCTGGCGCGACATGAAGGTGTACATGGACCACGTCTACATCGTCGCGGACGGCGCCGCCGATCACGGCATGCAGGTCTTCGACCTCACCCGCCTGCGCGACTTCTCCGGGACCATGCTCACCTTCGACGAGGACGTCCACTACGACCTTCTCCACAGCGTCCACAACATCGTCATCAACGAAGAGACCGGCTTCGCATACGCCGTCGGCAGCAGCGGCGGCGGCAACACGTGCGGCGGCGGCCTCCACATGATCGACATCCGGGACCCGAAAAACCCGACCTTCGCCGGCTGCTTCGCCCACCCCAACACCGGGCGCCGCGGCACCGGCTACTCGCACGACGCCCAGTGCGTCATCTACAACGGCCCCGACGAGGAACACGCCGACAGGGAGATCTGCTTCGGCTCCAACGAGACGGCGCTCAGCATCGCCGACGTCACCGACAAGGAGAACCCGGTCGTGCTCGGGCTGGCCGACTACCCCAACGTCGCCTACACCCACCAGGGATGGCTCACCGAAGACCAGTCCTACTTCTACATGAACGACGAACTGGACGAGGTGCAGGGCATGGTGTCGAACACGCGGACGCTGATCTTCGACGTCACAGACCTCGACGAGCCGCTGCTGCTCAAGGAGCACTTCTCGGAGAACACGTCGAGCGATCACAACCTGTATATCCAGGGCAACCTGATGTACCAGTCCAACTACAACAGCGGGCTGCGCGTCTTCGACATCACCGACGTGGAGAACCCCCGCGAGGTGGCCTTCTTCGACACCGTCCCCGGCGAGGACTCCCCCTCGATGGACGGCTCCTGGAGCAATTACCCCTTCTTCGAGTCCGGCATCATCGTCGTCACGTCGGGCCGCCAGGGGATGTTCCTCGTGAAGAAGCGGGACCGGACGCCGGTTTCCCAGTAACGGGGGGCTCAGAAAAGAAATGCGGATGAAAACAGGGCGAAGTCGGCCACGCGGCGCGGTCCCACGCGTCTCCACGACACGGATCGCTGCGACCAGCGCGCGAACGGCTGCGCCGACCGCGGGAACCGCGCTCCTCTTGCTGGCCGCGGTTCTCGCGTGGTTCCCGGGCGGCGGCCCGACCGCGGCCGCCGCGCAACCGCCCGGCAGCGGTGAGCGCGTCTACGTCGCCAACCAGGCGGCCGCCAGCGTCTCCATCATCGACGCAGCCTCGGGCGAGGTCATCCGCACCATCGACATGACCGAACTCGGCTTCGACGCCAACTGCCGCCCCCACGACACGGCGGTGGACCCCGACGGACGGCACTGGTACGTCTCGCTCATCGGTGGCGGGCACGTCCTGCGCTTCACCGCGGACGGCGAGCTGGTCGGCCGGGCCCCCTTCGAGACGCCGGGGCTGCTGGCCGTCGATCCCGCCTCCGACCTGCTGTACGTGGGCCGCTCGATGATGGCCGTCAACCCGCCGCAGCGCATCGGCGCCATCGTGCGCGGGGACATGAGCGTGGAGGAGCTGGACGTGTTCTTCCCGCGCCCCCACGCCCTCACGGTCGACCCCGAAAGCGACCGCATCTTCGCGGCTTCGCTGGTCGAGAACCGCATCGCGCTCCTGGGCGGCGGCTCCGGCGATCTGGCGCTGGCCGACGTGGCGGGGCCCCCGCACACCCTGGTGCAGTTCGCGCTGTCGCCGGACCGGAGCCGCCTGGTCGCCACCGCGCAGCTCACTGGAAAGCTCCTGGTCTTCGACGCCACCACCGCCGGCCTCGAGCTGCTCACCGAGGTCGACGTCGGCACGCAGCCGTGGCACCCGGTCTACGCGCCGGACGGGTCCCGCGTCTACTTCGGGGCCAAGGACGACGACGCGATCGTCGAGGTCGAGACCGCCGGGTGGACCGTCACGCGCCGCGCCGCCGGGCCCGGGATCGTGGAGCCGCACGGCAGCGCGATCACGGCGGACGGCCGCTACCTCTTCGTGTCGAACCGCAACCAGAAGGGGACGTACACGCCGCGGCGCGAAGTCGACGACAACGCCGAGGTGGGCACCGTGGTCAAGATCGACACCGAGACATTCGAGGTCGTGCAGGTCATCGAGGTCGGGGCCTACGCGGCCGGCATCTCGATCGGGCCCGCGGGGTAGCGCGGCGGATGAGGGCGCTCCCGGTGCTGGCGATGGCGAGCGCTGCCGTGCTGGTGTCGTGCGCCACGGCCCAGACCGGTGCCGAAGCGAATGCCGCAGGCGCGGCCGGGTGGGAGCGCGTTGTGTATGGGATCGAGGTCGTCGACGAGGCCGGCGATCCTCTCGACCATCCCTTCCTCGGCGGCTTCAACCTGCCTCGGCCCCAGCTCGCGGACGCGGACGGGGACGGCGACCTCGACCTGTTCGTCCAGGAGCACTCCGACCGGGTGATGTACTTCCGGAACGTCGCGGAGGGGGGCGGAGCCGAGTACCGGTGGATTACCGACACCTACGAGGGGCTGTCGGTCGGGGAGTGGTTCCGGTTCGTGGATGTCGATCTCGACGGCGATCTCGATCTGCTTGCCGAGGAGCCCTTCAGCTACATCCGGTATTACCGCAACGACGGCGGCTCGGGGCCGGCTTCGTACGTGCTTGCCACCGACACCATCAAGGATGTCGACGGCGAGGCGGTGTTCTCGGACCGGCAGAACATCCCGAACGCGGCGGACATCGACTGCGACGGCTACCTCGACCTGCTGATCGGGCGCCTCACGGGGACGATCACGCGGTACGAGGCCGAGACCGTCGACGAGAACGGGGTGCCGCGCTTCGAGCACATCACCGACTCGTTCGAGGACATCGAGATCGTCGGCGCCATGCAGGGGAGCCTCCACGGCGCGAACACGATGGCGCTCCAGGACTTCGACCAGGACGGCGACCACGACCTCTTCTGGGGCGACTTCTTCGAGCCCGGCCTGCTGCTGATCGAGAACACCGGGACCTGCCAGCGCCCCGTGCTGCGGGGGACGCCGCGGCCGTGGCCGCTGGGCGATCCGGTGGCGACTTCGGGCTACAACGCCCCCGCGCTCGGCGACGTGGACCGCGACGGAGACATGGACCTGGTCATGGGCGTGCTGGGCGGCGCCTTCAACCCGAACCGGACCAGCGTCGAGAACCTCTACCAGTTCGAGCAGGGCGGGGCGGGGGACTTCGGCGTCGCGACCACGCGGCTGATCCGCACGGTGGATGTGGGCGCCGAGTCGCATCCCGCCTTCTCGGATCTGGACGGCGACGGTGACCTCGACCTGCTGCTCTCCAACAAGATCGAGACCGACAACACTCGCACGGGGCGCATCTACGTGTTCGAAAACACCGGCTCCGCCACCGCGCCCGCCTTCGCGGCCCGCGGACCGGTGCCCGGACTCCCCGACGCCTACCACTTCGCGCCGGCCTTCGGCGACCTGGACGGCGACGGCGACGACGACGTGATTCTCGGCCAGTGGGGGGACGCGGTCGCGTACTACCGCAACGACCGGGACGCCGGCGGCGGCAGCGGCAACAGCGGCGCGATGCCGCAGTGGACGCTGGTCGACTCGGCCGCGGCCACCCTCACCCGGGGCCGCAACACCACACCCGCGCTGGGGGACCTCGACGGCGACGGCGACCTGGACCTGCTGCTCGGCGAATCCTCCGGCGCGCTCAACTACTACCGCAACGACGGCGGCCCCCGCGCGCCCGCCTTCGAGCTCGTCTCGGACGAGTTCCAGGACATCGACGCGGGCCGCCGCAGCATCCCCTTCCTTTTCGACCGGGACGGCGACGGCGATCTCGATCTGGCGCTCGGATCCGAGGGATCGGGCGTGCGCATCTACCTGAACGAAGGGTCGCGCTCCGAGCCGGTCTTCGTGGAAACGGAGCCGTTCCCGCTTCCCGTCCCGAACTTCGCCGCGCCCAGCTTCGTCGACCTGGACGGCGACGGCGATCTCGACCTGGTGTCGGGGGGGATCGGCGGCGGGCTGACGGTTTACCTGAGGGGGGGCGGCGGATGAATCTGTCGGACGTACAGGCGGTCATCGACAGCGCCAAGGTGCGTGACGAGGGGAGACTCGAGGAGTTTATCCGCGGGATCGCGCCCGAGGCGAGCGAGCAGGACGTTGCGGACGCCGCGTCGGTCGCGGTCGAGGTGGTGGAGACCGTTCCGCTGCTCCTGGCCCGCGCCGCCCAGGCCGCCGACCAGCGCGGCCTGAAGGTCGTGGTGATGCCGCTGCTCGAGCACGCGGCCGACTACTTCATCAACCCCATCGACCTCATCCCCGAGATGACCCAGGGCATGGCCGGGCTCCTCGATGATACCTACCTTGCCCTGCGAATCCTGGAAAACCTCAACCGCGGCGCGGACCCGCTCTTCGACGCGGATTTCGGGGAGCCTCTGCGGTTCCTCAGGAGACTGGTGGGCCGGAAGATCACCAGAAAGCTGGATGCCGCGTCGATCTTTGCGCTCCAGGACGTTTCCACCCAGGTCAGCCGCGCCTGGTCGGAGATGGGGCGGCCGTCGTAGGTGCGGTGTGGCCCCGGCGCCGTGGACAGCGCGCAGCGGCGGGGAGAAACGATGCGCGGGCGTCTGCCGTAGGAACGCGAAAACCGGGAGCCGACTCCCGGGAAAGGACAGTGAGCGATGATTCTGGAAGTGATCGCCGGCGCGGCCGGTGTTGTCGGACACATGAAGAGCAAGGATTTCGTTCGGCGGAAGCTTCGGTACACGAAAGTCGCCGAGAAGCCCGCGACGGGCGTGGGAGTTGCCACGGGAGCGGTGACCACCATCGCCGTGGCCGCCCTGCCGGTCATCACCCTCCTGCCGGCGGTGCTGGTGGGCGTGGGCGTGGGCACCGGGGTAGCCATGGGCATCAAGCAGGCGCGACGCGGAGTGTAACGGACCGCCTTCGCGCGCCGCACAACCTGCCTTCAAACCCCGAACCGGGAATTCCACAGTGAACTACGACAAGCGCACCGTGCGCTCGTGGGTGCTGTACGACTTCGCGAATTCGATCTATCCCGCGGTCATCACGACGGCGGTGTTTCCGCTTTTCTACGTCAACTTCATCGTCGCCGACGATGGAGGGCTCGGCGAGCTCTGGTGGGGCTGGGCGGTGTCGCTTTCCGCGCTGGTGGTGGCGTTCACATCGCCGCTGCTGGGCGCAATCGCCGACCGTAGCGGCGCACGCAAGAAGTTCTTTGCCAGCTATGTGACGGTCTGCCTGATCGGCGTGGCTTTGATGACCACGCTCGAGCCCGGGATGGTCGTCGCGGGGTTCGTCTTCTTCGTGGTCGCGAACGTGGGATTCGAGAGCGCGCTCGTCTTCTACAACGCCTACCTGCCCGACATCTCGCCACCTGAGAAGCTGGGGGAAGTGTCGGGGAAGGGGTTCGGCTGGGGATACCTCGGGTCGGCGCTGGGCCTCATCCTGGTGCTGCCCTTCGGGATGAGCGCGAGGTATCCCTTCGTGTGGATGACGGTCGTCGCCTTCTTCGTCCTCTTCTCGATCCCGGCGTTCCGGATACTCCCGCGTGATGCCCCCGGGCAGATGCGCATGGGCCGGGCCGCCGTGTGGGGAATCGCCAACCTGAAGAAGATCACCGCCGAAGTCTGGTCCGTCCCGGATCTGCGGAAGTTCATGTTCGCCTATTTCTTCTACATCGACGGGGTGCTCACCATCATCGCAATGGCCGGTGTGATCGCGGGCGTCACGTTCGGCTTCACCACCGAGGGCGTCATCATCCTCTTCCTCATCGTGCAGTTCTCGGCGCTGGCCGGTGCGCTCGCCATGGCGAAGCCGACGGATCGGGTGGGGCCGAAGAAGGTGCTGACGTGGGTGTTGATGTTGTGGGTGGCAGCCGGTATCTCCGCGTACTTCATCCAGGGACAGACCGCCTTCTACGTGCTCGCGGTGGTTGCGGGCATCGGGCTGGGGACCGCGCAGTCGGCCAGCCGCGCGTTCGTCGCGTCGCTGATCCCCGATGGCCGGGAGGCGCAGATCTTCGGATTCTACGCGCTGTGCGGAAAGTCGTCCTCGGTGATCGGCCCGCTGTTGTTCGGCGGCGTGACCTTCCTCGCCGGCGGCAACCAGCGCCCCGGCTTTCTGGTGCTTACCGCCCTCTTCCTGATCGGCCTGATCCTGCTGCAGCGGGTGAGGGATCCCAAGGCGCCCGGGGCAGTGCAAGGAGCTTCAGCATGACAAACGATACGACGGGGCTCGATCTGGCGGAACGGCGCAGCGCCGTGCGGGACCGCTATGCCAGGGCCGCCACGATGGAGGACGGCTGTTGCGGACCGTCGGATTGCGGATCGGCGACCGCGGCCGGAGGAACGGCGACCGCCGCGCCCACGACCGGGCCCGCGACTGCCGCGCCCACCACGGCCGAAGCGCTCAGCTGCGCGGTCGGCTACGACGAGGCCGACCTCGCCAGCGTACCTGACGGCGCGAATCTGGGCCTGGGCTGCGGGAACCCGGTGGCGATGGCTTCGCTCGCGCCCGGCGAGACCGTGCTGGACCTGGGGTCGGGCGCCGGGTTCGACTGCTTCCTGGCCGCCGAACGCGTCGAGCCGGCCGGCAGCGTCATCGGGGTGGACATGACGCCGGAGATGCTGGAGCGGGCGCGGGAGAACGCGCGCAGGGGCGGCTTCACCAACGTCGAGTTCCGCCTGGGCGAGATCGAGGCGCTGCCCGTAGCCGACAGCACGGTCGATGTCGTGATCTCGAATTGCGTGCTGAACCTCTCCGGTGAGCGGCCGCGCGTCCTCGCCGAAGCGTTGCGGGTGCTGAAGCCCGGCGGCCGGATCATGATCTCGGACCTGGTTTCGGAGCGGCCCGTGCCCGACTTCGTGGCCGCGTCGAAGGAGTCGCTGGTCGGGTGCCTGCCGGTGCTGGTGAGCGAGTACGAGGCGGATCTGGCCACCGCGGGCTTCGCCGAGGTCAGCGTGGTGCCCAGGCAGCGCTATCCGGCCAACGTCCTGGCCGACCCGCAGGTGCAGGCGGTGATTCGGCGGGACCCGGCGCGGGAGCGCGAAGTGCGCGATTTCGTGGAATCAATCCACGGGGGGACGATCGAGGCGGTGAAGCCGGGCAAACGGCGCTGAACGGAAGCGTCGACTCGTACCGTACAGGAAGGACAACAAGGTGATAAGACTTGCCGGCAAGGTCGGGCGGGCGGCGCTCACCGCCATCGTCATGGTGCCGGGTGTACTGGCCTCTGCGGCCGTGCCAGCGCCGGTGGCTGCCCAGCAGGACGCGGCGGGGACGGACGCGGTCGGCACCCCCGCCGAGATGCAGGCGGTCATCGAGGGCGTCCAGACGCCCAACCGCCAGGGGCTCGACGTGCTCACCCTCGAAGAGGTTATGGAGCGGTTCGGCGTGCCCGGCATCAGCGTGGCCGTGATCCACGACTTCGACGTGCACTGGGCCAAGGGCTACGGCGTCGCGGACGTCGAGACCGGCGCCCCGGTCGATGTCGAGACGCTCTTCCAGGCCGCGTCGATCAGCAAGCCCGTGACCGCCACGGCCGCGATGGTGGCCGTGCAGGAAGGCCGGTTCTCGCTCGACGACGACATCAACACGATCCTGACGTCGTGGCAGCTGCCCGGCAACGGCTTCACCGACGACCGTTCGGTCACGCCGCGCCTGCTCTTCAGCCACACCGCCGGACTCGGCGACGGGCACGGCTTCCCCGGCTACAACCCCGGCGTCCCGCGTCCCACCGCGATCCAGATCCTGAACGGCGACGAGCCGTCGAACGTCGAGGCCGTCACCATGGTGCGGCCCCCGCTCACCGCCATGCACTACTCGGGCGGCGGCACCACGATCATGCAGCTCGCGCTCACTGACGTCTTCGGCGAACCCTTCCCCGACCTCATGCGCAGGACCGTGCTCGAGCCCGCCGGGATGACGACCAGCACCTTCGAGCAGCCCCTGCCTCCCGACCGCGACGCCAACGCGGCCCGCGCGCACGGCCGCGGCCAGCCGATGGGCGATGCCAAATGGCACGTCTACTCGGCCATGGCGGCGGCCGGACTCTGGACCAACGCCCGCGACCTGGCGCGCTTCGCCATCGAGGTGCAGAAGGCCGCGCGCGGCGACCCGGACCGCGTGATCACCGCCGCTTCGGCCGCCGACATGCTCAGCCCCGTCGGCATCGGCGACTTCGCGGTGGGGTTCAGCATCGCACGCGAAGGCCAGGGCTGGTACTTCAGCCACTCGGGCGGCAACTGGGGCTTCATCTGCTACCTCGTCGCGCACAAGGCGAAGGGGTACGGCGTCGCGGTCATGACCAACGCGGCGGGCGGCGGCCAAGTCGTCAACGAGGTGGCGGAACGCGTGCGGCGCGCCTACGGCTGGGACGCGCTCGACAAGCCGACGCTGCGGTAGCGCCCGGCCACCTCCGACCGCGCCGCACGGCCCCTGGAGACGCCGCCGCGGCACTGGGGATGCCACTGGCGCTCTGAGGGTCCGCGCACCTCCGAGGACCCGCGCATCATTTTTTGTTGCGCGCCCTCACCGTGCCCCGCTAGCTTAACCCCATGACGCAAGCCGCCGAGGTCACCGTGCAAACCCCCGATCGTCGCCGCGCAAGGGCCCGCAGTCATCTGCAGATGATTCGCTCGGTCGTGCATTCCGACCGTGCCCTGGCGGAGATCCTGGGGGTCTCGTCGTCGCAGGTCTCGCGTTGGCGGAGCGGTCAGCGCCCGGACCGTGAGAACGCCGACAGGCTCGCAGGGCTGGCGCTGGTCGTCGAGATGCTGCTGCGGTGGCTGGATGCCGACATCGTGGAGGAGTGGCTCACCGGCGCGAACGCCCACCTCGATGGTGTCACACCGGCCTGCCACATCCAGCAGGGCCAGCTCGCCGAGGTCGTGGGCGCTCTTGAAGCGATGAAAGCCGGCGTCTTCGCCTGAGCGGCAGCAGGCCATGTCTCTGTACTGGCGAGTCTTTCCCTGGGACCGCGAAATGCCCGACGGAGAGCCTTTTTCGCCGTCCTACATCCCCCCGACGACTGCCCGGGGGCGTTTCGACCTCCCCATTGCCTGTTCTCCGGTCCTCTATGTCGCCGAATCACCGGAGCACGCGGTCGCCGAGGCCCTGCAGCCCTGGCACAACCGGCCGCTTCGCACGGCTCATCTGCGCAGGGCGGGACGCCCTCTTGCACTGGTGGACGTCCAACTGGGAGCGCGAGAGGCTGCGGAGCTGGTCGACCTCTGCGACCCCGCAACGCTGCGCCACCGACGCATCGCGCCAGACCACATCGCGTCCCGCCGCCGACGGAGGACCCAGCCGATCGCGGCGTCGATCTGGGACAGTGGACACGTCGGCCTACGCTGGTGGTCGAGCTTCCGGGGCGACTGGCACGGCGTTGTCCTCTTCACCGCGCGGGCCGGTCCGGACCTGCACTTCGGCGAACCGCGAGAAATCGTCAGCGACACCCCGGCGCTCGGTGAAGCTGCGGCCGCCTTGGGGATGCCACTGTCGCTCTGACGCGATCGGGCGGCTGCACCGAGGGTGACGGCGACCCGTCGGAGGTCGTATTTTTCGCAAACGAAACGGCGATCCCCGGCGGATGGAAGAAGCGAGATGCCCACAACGATGCCCGCAGTGAATACTGACAGCGGCGCAACGGTCGGCTTCGAGGCCGGGTTGTGGATCTCCAGGCGCCGGAATCTCGGGTAGCGATCGATGCTGCGTGACGACGACATCCGGCAGCGGCTGAGCCTGGGCGAGGACAGCAGGTGGGAGTTCAAGCAGGTAGAGTTTTCCGGCGACCGTCCCGTGAGCCCCAGTCGCGATGATCTCGCCGCCGAAATGATTGCCTTCGCCAACTCGAATGGCGGCAGACTGTTGGTGGGCGTGACCGATGACGGGTCGCTCCAGGGCATATCCCGTAATCAGCTGTCCGCCCTCGACAACATGCTGGTCGCAGTGAGTACGGATGCCATCAAGCCCGCCCTGCGCATTGGTGTGCATCATCGGCAGCTGGACGGCAAGGCCTTTATCCTGGTCGAGGTGCCCCGAGGCGACACCTTGCACGAACGTGGGGGTAGAAGCTGGGTCCGTGTCGGCGCAAGCAAACGCCGGTTGACGGGCGACGAACCGATGCGGCTGGCACAGCGGCGTGCTCAGGGCCGGCACCTGTGGTTCGACGAGCAGCCGGTGGCAGGGACCGGGTTCGACACGCTTGACGCCGCACTTTGGAGGCCGATGCTGAGCGCCGAGGGTGCTACGGAGCCGGAGGTCGCGCTGACGAAGCTCGCGCTGCTCGGGTCGGACGAGTCCGGCCTCCAGTGCGCAACCATCGCCGGCTTGCTTTTGTGCACGCATCGTCCCGAGCGGTGGCTGCCGAACGCGGTCATTACTGCGACCCGCTATCGGGGGACGGACCGTACAACCGGCCAGGTGGACTCGCAGGAGATCACCGGTCCGCTCCAGCGACAGATCGCGGACGCGCTGACGTTTGTAGTGCGGAACATGCAGGTGGCCGCCCGCAAGACACCTGCTCGGATCGATATGCCACAGTACAGCGAGACGGCGCTCTTCGAGGCGATCGTCAACGCCGTTGTGCATCGCGACTATTCAATCCGAGGCGGCAGGATCCGCCTGTCGATGTTCTCGGACCGCCTGGAACTCCAGTCTCCCGGTGCGCTCCCCAACAACCTGACAGTCGAGAGCATGGCTCTGAGGCAGGCGACGCGGAATGAAGTCATCGCTTCCGTGATGGGTCGAATGGGCGTGGGCGATACTCGTGGCTCCGCGCAACGGCGCTATTTCATGGAGCGCCGCGGGGACGGTGTCCCCGCAATCATGCGCAAGACCCGCGAACTCTCCGGACGGTCGCCGGAGTACCGGTTGATCGACAGCGCGGAGGTTCTGCTGCGGATCCCCGCCGCACCGCAGGACGCCATCTCCTCTCGCGTGGTTGTCACCGTAAGGGCGGACGGGCAGCCCCTGCCGGGAGCGGACGTCCTGGCCTTGTTCCCGAACCGAACCTGGAAACAGGCGGTCGCGGACGAACACGGCGAGGCCGTCATGGACCTCTACACGACCGAGTTGCCAATGACGGTGTTCGGTGCGGCACCCAATCATGCGGCATGTCTGGTCCGGGAATGGCTTCCTGCGGCTGGCGCTCTGGCACTCGATCTGACCCCATTACCGCGGGGCGGGAGCACCATCTTTGCCGAGGCGACTGGCCACCTGCCCGGGTTGAAAGGGCGGCTAAACCCCATTCGCGACGCGCTGGATCGCACCTACCTGTATGCGGCGAACATCGCCGTTGGCCGGGGCCGGCCGCAGCCCGTTCATTTCGTGCCCGGCGAAGCACTCCAGCTGACCGACTCGGACGGTGTAGTCCGCTTCGTACGCATTGTCGAAATCATCGGCCGTTCCGCGCTCGTTGAGCATTGGGCAGCAACGCCGCAGGAGTAGAGGAACGAAATACGCACCGATTCCTGTGCGCCTTGGAGAGATCGATCGAACCCGGTTGACAGCGATCCGACACTCCTCCCGCGCATCATTTTTTGTTGCGCGCCAGTTGCGGCTCCCTACTGCCCCGGCGAACTCCTCCGCGGCGGCCGGCACCGCGGCCACACGCCCTGCTGCCCCGTTTCCTCCCACATCGCGCGGATGACGGGGTCGTCCGTCGGGAAGGTCTGGGCCGCGAGGGGAGCGCCGCTCTCATCCACCAAACCGCTTGCAAGCAGCAGTGCGGCAGCGGAGGCCAGGCGTCGGGTCGTGGTGTGCGTCCTGCTCGTCATGGGTGTCTCCTTCGGGTTTGCGGTCGGGCGTCCGTACCTGCAATACGCTCGATACCGTATTGTTATATACATTTCTTATGTCGATAATCCATGATGGAGATGGTCCATGAAAGCAATTCAGGTCACGTTTGACGAGGCGCTCCTTGCCAGACTCGATAGACATGCGATGGTGCGTGAACGCAGTCGATCCGCGGTCCTGCGCGAGGCTGCCGCAGCGTTCCTGAAGCGAAAGGAAGCCGAGGAGATCGACCGAAGGTACCGCGACGGATACGCGAATGCCTCCGAGCTCGACCGTGAGTTGAAGGAGTGGGCGGCGCAAGGCGTGTGGCCCGAAGAATGACCGGACGGCCACAAAGGGGAGAAATCTGGCTATACACCTTCAAGCCCCCGGAAAAGAGACGCCCGGTGGTGATTCTGACCCGGCAATCAGTGCTCCCGCTCCTGCGCACTGCCGTGGTCGCGCCGGTGACGTCCAACATCCGCGGGTTGCCAAGCGAGGTGCCAGTAGGGGTGGACGAAGGCCTGAAGCACAACTCCGTGGTGAACCTGGATTGGGTTCAGACCGTCGAGCAGCGGCATCTCACGCACTATGTGGGGTCGCTTGGGGAGACCAGGATGGCGCAGGTTTGCCGTGCACTCGTGATCGCCACGGGATGTGACTAGTCCCAGCGCCGCACTGCGCATGCCTCGGATCCTGGCCGTGTCCCTTGCCATGGCCGCGTCATTGACTCTGGCCGGACTCCCGCGCCCCGCCGCCGCCCAGGCCACCGGGGAGGCGACCGCCCAGGCCACCCCCGAGGAGACCGCGCAGGCGTTCTTCGACGGGCTCAGCCGCCTGCGCTGGACCCAGGTCTCGGCGCACATGCACACGGCGGCGCTGGCGGAGTTCCACCTCATCTCGCGGCAGCTGGTCGAGAGCCTGCGGGGGGACAGCATCCTCATCCAGCTCTACGACGCCTCGCTCGGTGAATGGGAGAACTGGTCGAGCCGGGAGGTCTTCGAGCGCTCGATGTCGGGACTCACGCGCTACGCCCGCGGGCTGATGGAGTCGCAGGTGATGACCGACTTCCGGGTGCTGGGGACGGTCGCGGAGGGCGACACCATCCGCCATGTCGTGTACCGGGAGACGACCGACCACATGGGCACGGTGATCGAGGCGGCGCCCACGACGACCCTCGTGCTGGAGGACGGCGTCTGGCGGGTGCGCGAAAACGCCGAACTCGCGGTGTTGCGGATCGCGCTGCGCGGGATTCCCATCGGGCGCTGAGGCCGACCCCGCCCGGCCGGCATGGCGCGCCTCTCGCCGCGTGAAAGCCCGGTTGCCGGATTGGCGCCCCTTCGACTGTACCAAATCCCCGCTGCGCGGTACTTTCAACCGGCTCCGGACGCCACCGTTCCGGACGCCTGCAGACAGGCACCAAGACACCACGCCCCAACCCGAAAGAGACCCTGCATGAGAAGGCTTCTGGGCATCACGACCCTCGTCCTCGCCGCGGCAGCCGGCGCCGCCATCTTCCCACCCGCCCCCGCCACAGCCCAAAACGGCGCCACCGCCTTCAGCGACGACCTCTTCGGCAGCTTCCGCTACCGCTACGTCGGTCCCTCGCGCGGCGGCCGCGTCACCGCCGTCGCCGGGCACGTCGCCCACCCGACCACATTCTACATGGGGGCGACCGGCGGGGGCGTCTGGAAGACCACCGACAACGGCCACAGCTGGCACAACATCTCCGACGGGTACATCGGCACCGGCTCGATCGGCGCGATCCGCGTCGCCGACTCCGACCCGAACATCGTCTACGTGTCGACCGGCTCGGACGGCCTCCGCAGCAACGTCATCATCGGCGACGGGGTCTACAAATCTACCGACGCCGGGGCCACATGGGAGCATGTCGGGCTGGCAGCCACCGGGAATTCAGGGGCGATCCTCATCCATCCCACCAACCCCGACCTGGTCTACGTCGCGGCCATCGGCAACCCCTTCGCACCGAACGCGGAGCGGGGCGTCTACCGCAGCAGCGACGGGGGCGCCAGCTGGGAGAACGTCCTCTTCGTGTCGGACAGCACCGGCGCGGTCGACCTCGAGTTCGCGCCCGGCGACCCCGGCACCGTCTACGCCAGCATGTGGCAGGCCGAGCGCAAGCCCTGGACGATCATCTCGGGCGGCATGCAGGGCGGCGTGTTCATCTCGCGCGACGGCGGCGACAACTGGGACCGGGCCACCACCGGCCTCCCCACCGGCCTGCGCGGCAAGTCCGACCTCGCGGTCAGCGCGGCCGATCCGGATCGTGTGTATGTGCTCATCGAGGCGCCCGCCGACACCGGCGGCGTCTACCGCTCCGACGACCGCGGCGCCACCTGGCGTCAGGTCTCCGACTTCCAGCCGATCCGCAACCGGCCCTTCTACTACAACAACCTCGAGGGGCATCCCACCGACCCCGACATCCTCTGGGGCATGGCCGAGGGCCACTGGAAGTCCGTCGACGGGGGCGTGAGCTGGATCTCCGAGCGGACCCCGCACGGCGACAACCACGACATGTGGATCAACCCGGAGAACCCGAACATCCTGATCCAGTCCAACGACGGGGGCGCCAACGTGTCGCTCGACGGCGGCATGACCTGGTCCACCCAGTACAACCAGCCCACCGCCGAGCTCTACCAGGTGGACGTGTCGGACGACTTCCCCTACCGCCTCTACGCCGGCCAGCAGGACAATTCGACCATCTCGGTGCCCGCCCTGCCGGAGCGCTCGGAGCCCGGCGGATCCCAGTCGGCGTGGGAAGCCCACGGGGGCTGCGAGACCGGTCCGGTGGTGCCCAAGCCCGGCGATCCGCACATCGTCTACGCCAACTGCAAGGGCCGCTTCGGGCTCTACAACCGGCGCACGGGGCAGGAGGCGCAGTACTACGTCGGCTTCGGCAACCTCTACGGGCACAACCCGCGCGACCTCGAGTACCGCTTCCAGCGCGTGGTCCCCATCCACGTCTCGCCGCACGACCCCAACAAGGTCTACCACGGCTCGCAGTACGTGCACGTGACCACCAACGGCGGACAGTACTGGGAGACCATCTCGCCCGACCTCACCGCCTTCACCCCCGAGACCCAGGTCGTGTCGGGCACCCCGATCACCATCGACGTCACCGGCGAGGAGCACTTCTCGGTCCTCTACGACATCCAGGAGTCGGTGCTGGAGCCCGGCGTCATCTGGGCGGGCGCCAACGACGGGCCGGTGCATGTCACCCGCGACGGCGGCCGCAACTGGGACGACGTGACTCCCCCCGGCATCGGCCCCTACGGGCGCGTGCAGAACATCGAGGTCTCGCATCACGATCCCGCCAAGGCCTACGTGGCGATCCTCCGCTACATGATGGGCGACTTCACCCCGCACACCTACCGCACCGACGACTACGGCGCGACCTGGACGCGGATCACGACGGGCGACAACGGCGTGCCGGACAACCATCCCGTGCGCGTGGTGCGCGAGGACCCCGACCGCGAGGGCCTGCTCTACCTGGGCACCGAATTCGGGATGTTCGTCTCGTTCGACGACGGCGGCACGTGGCAGCCCTTCCAGCTGAACCTTCCGGCGACACCCATCACGGACATGAAGGTGGTGCAGGGGGACCTGGTGTTGTCGACAATGGGTCGGGGTTTCTGGATCCTCGACAACCTCACGCCGCTGCACGAACTCAGCGACCGTGTAGCCGGCGCTGACGCCCACCTGTTCGATATCCGCGACCCCTACCGGTTGCGCTACGGCGGTGGCTTCGGCGGCTTCCGCCCGCGCGACCCCCACGAGCCCGAGTACCCGCAGGCGGGCGTCAACATCGACTACATGCTGGCGTCGGCGGCGCGGGGCCCGATCACGCTGGACATCGTGGCCTCGAGCGGCGAGGTCGTGCGCTCGTTCTCCAGTGAGGGTCCCGGGGAGTACACGGTGCCGGCCGAGCCCGGCATGCGCGAGTGGCAGCTGGAGCGGTTCGGGACGCCGCGGCTGCCTTCGGATGCGGGGACGCATCGGTTCACGTGGGACCTGACCTATCCGGGGCCGTGGGATGCGAGTCCGGCGCGGTCCGGGCGCGGTGGCCCGATGGTGCCGCCCGGGACGTACACGGCGCGGCTGACGGCCGGGGACTGGAGCGCGAGCAGGAGCTTCGAGGTGATGCTGGATCCGCGCGTGGTGGCCGAGGGGACCGGCGAGGAGGTCGTGCGGCGTCAGGTCGAGCTGGCGCTGCAGGCGCGGGATGCGCTGAGCGAGGGGCGGCTGGCGGTGCATCGGATCAACGAGGCGCGGCAGCGGGGTGGGGGTAACCTCGCGGCCGAGATCGAGGCGATCGAGCGGGAGCTGGTGACGGCGCCGCGGCGGTATTCGCGTCCGATGCTGGTGGATCAGTTGCAGTATCTGTACAGCAATTTGACGCGGGCTGATCAGGAGCCAGGCCAGGACGCGATCGTGCGGTATGATCAGCTGAATACGGCGCTGGAGGAGCACGTGACGCGGCTGGAGCGGTTGCTGCGGGCGAATATCTCGGATGACGGCGACGGGCCGGGCGCGCAGGGTGGGACGGGTTCGTCCGTCGGCGCCGCACCCGGGCGCTGAGCCGATGGATCTGGGGCTGAAAGGGAAGGTCGCGGTTGTCACGGGGGGCAGCCGCGGCCTGGGGTTTTACAGTGCGCGGGCGATGGCGGCCGAGGGCGCGCGGCTGGCGATCTGCGCGCGGGGGGAGGAGGGGCTGGCGGCGGCGGCCGAGGTGTTGCGGGGCGATGGGGCCGCCGAGGTGCTCACGGTGCGGTGCGACATCGCCGAGGAGGGCGGCGCGGCTGAGTTGGTGGACGCGGTGCGGGAGCAGTACGGTGCGCTTGACGTGCTGGTGAACAATGTGGGGGGCAACCGGCGCGGTCGCTTTGAGGAGACGAGTGATGAGGATTGGCTGGACATCATCCAGCTGAACGTGCTGTCAGGGTTTCGGGCGGCGCGGCTGGCGATTCCGCTGATGCGCGAGGGCGGTGGCGGGTCGATCGTGTTTGTGTCGTCGGTGTTTGGCCGGGAGAAGGGCGGCCCGGGGCTGTCGATCTACAACACGACGAAGACGGCGCTGATCTCGGCGGCCGGGATCATGGCGCTCGAGCTTGCGAAGGACGGGATCCGCGTGAACTGCGTGGCGCCGGGGTCGATTCAGTTTCCGGGCGGCAGCTGGGACAAGCGGGTGAAGGCCGACCCGGACGGGATGCGGGCGTTTGTGCGGGCGAACTTGCCGCTAGAGCGGTTTGGGAGGGGTGAGGAGGTGGGGGATGTGGTGGCGTTCCTGGCGTCGGAGCGGGCGAGTTTGATCACGGGGGCGTGTTTGGCGGTGGATGGGGGACAGGGGCGGTCGTTGGTTTGATACTACCGGTAACGTGGGAACGCGGGCCCACCAAAGGGCCGCGCAGTCGGCAGGAGGGAGAGTGATGCGATACCGAGCCATCCACGCGATGCTTCTGTTCCCATCCGACCCGCCCTATGGCCCTGTTCTACGCCAGCGACCCGTTTGATCACATCGAGAAAGAGGATCCTCTTATCACCATGCCGTTTGATCTGAACTTTCCGGTGGAGGACGCTAATGCGTCAGCTCCAACACTACAGCTGAACATCGGTGAAGTGTTGTTTGTATTAGGTGGGAACGGGACTGGCAAATCAAGCCTAATGTTCCACTTCGCCAGAAACAACCCGAACACTTCTCGGAAGATCTCGGCCCATCGGCAGACTTGGATGAATACTGACGCGCTCGACATGACCCCTGCAATTAAGCTACAAACTGAACAGAACATCCGGAACGTGGATCGCCAACGGAAATCGCGATATCGCGATGACTATGCCTCACAGCGGGCTAGCATGACCATTTATGAACTTATCGATGCAGAGAACGTCCGCGCTCGGGGAATTACCGCGTTTGTGGACGGCGGCGATATGAAATCAGCAGCCAAAGCTGCGAAGAAGGAATCACCAATCAAGATAATCAACGAGTTGCTGTTTCAATCGAACATTCCAATTGCTATTGGCATACGCGAAAACGAGCGCGTAGTGGCAAGCAAGTCCGGGGGGCCGGAGTTCAGCGCGGCCGAACTATCGGACGGTGAGAGGAATGCTCTGATGATAGCGGGGAACGTCTTGACCGCCCCGAGTGGCACACTCCTGATTATCGACGAACCAGAGCGACACCTACACCGGTCCATCATATCGCCGCTCCTCAGTCAGTTGTTCGCGCTCCGGACGGATTGTGGGTTTGTTGTTTCCACTCATGATCAAAATCTCCCCGTAGCACTGCCTGGATCTCGAGTCCTTCTTCTTCGCTCGTGCAAGTTCACCGGGCCAAACGTGGCAAGCTGGGAAGCGGACGAATTGTCGCCAGATGTGCCAATTGACGATCAACTGAAACGGGAACTCCTTGGTGCGCGACGGAAGATTGTTTTCGTAGAAGGAACGGAAACTAGCTTAGACAAAGCCATGTATAGCCTAATATTGCCGACGGCTTCCGTGATACCCAAGGGGAGCTGTCGCGATGTCGAGCGTGCAGTATCAGGCGTGTGTGCAGGGGAACCCTTTCATTGGCTTTGTGCATTTGGCATCGTCGATGGCGATGGGTATGAGCAGGACGATATTGAGGCGATGCGTGCAAAGAGCGTGTACGCGCTGCCGTTTTATGCGGTTGAGGCAGTTTACTATCATCCGCGAATCATCGGATGGATTGCACAGCGACAGGCCGGCGTCACGGGTGATTCGGCTTCGGACTTGGCGACGAAAGCACTATCGGCAGGCGTCAACGCCATTAGTGGCCAGACCGAGCGACTCAGCCGGAAGGCGGCGAAGAAGTGGGTCCGCAGGACGATAATCGAACAGATTCCTAACGACGACTATCTTCTCGATGGACAGTCGCTGACCCTGGAGAACAACGCGAAAGTCATTCTTGCGACACGAAAGCGAGAGCTTGATGATGCGATCAGGGATAGTGACTGGGAAGCACTGGTGACGAAATGTCCCGTAAGAGAGTCGAGGGCGCTGGCCGAGATCTCTGCGGCATTGGGCTTTCGCAGCAAGCAGGAGTACGAGAAAGCGGTACGTCATCTGCTCGGCGAGAATGATGATGCCAAGAGATTCGTTAGGGGATTATTCGGAGATTTGTTCGATCGATTGGCTGAGACCTCGTAGGGTCTCCTGCCCTCCATCCAGCGGCCGCGATGGGCTTGCCGAAACCACCGATCGGACGATCGAGCTTCACCGCGAAGGGTGGAAGGCCGGGAGCCGTTTCCGGAGCAGTGGGAGTCGACATTCCGTTTGTGCCAGTGCCGGTTGTCTGGACAAGGGACGGCTTAAACACCAAGCCACCCCCTATCTATGCCCACCACGACGCTATTGCCGTCCGAGACAACCCGACGCAGGAACCGACGCCGCCGAAAGAACTGGGCCGGGCTAGTCTTGCCGGAGTAGTGTACGGCGCCCCAGGCCCTATCATATCTTTCGCTGCGGGCAGGCGATCCAAGTGAACGAAACAGACGAGGACAGCGACCAAGGTGGGCAAGAAGCAGACCGACAGCGGCGCCACGACCGGCTACGAGGCCGAGTTGTGGGCGATGGCCGATGCGCTCCGCGGCTCGATGGATGCGGCCGAGTACAAGCACGTCGTACTCGGACTGATCTTCCTGAAGTACATCTCGGATGCTTTCGAGGAGCGCCACGCGGCCGTGCTGGCCGAGTGGGGAGAAGAGGCCGCCGAGGACCGCGACGAGTACATCGCCGAGAACATCTTCTGGGTGCCGCAGGAAGCTCGCTGGGCACACCTCAAGGCTCGGGCGAGGCAGCCGACCATTGGCCAGACCGTGGACCGGGCCATGGCGGCCATCGAGCGGGACAACCCCGCGCTCAAGGAGGTTCTGCCCAAAGACTACGCCCGACCCGCCCTGGACAAGCAGCGTCTCGGTCAACTGATCGACATGGTCGGCAACATCCGCGTCGGGGACGCCGAGGCGCGCTCGAAGGATGTGCTGGGCCGCGTCTACGAGTACTTCCTCTCGCAGTTCGCGAGCGCCGAGGGCAAGCGCGGAGGCGAGTTCTACACGCCGCGCTGCGTCGTCAAGCTGCTCGTCGAGATGCTGGAACCCTACCGTGGCCGCGTCTACGATCCCTGCTGCGGCTCCTCGGGCATGTTCGTGCAGTCGGTCGAGTTCATTCGCGCCCACGCCACCGGCAACAGCAACGGCGGGAAGGCGCGGGGCGACATCTCCATCTACGGCCAGGAGTCGAACTACACGACGTGGCGGCTCGCCAGGATGAACCTGGCTATCCGCGGAATCGGAGGGCAGATCGCCCACGGCGACACCTTCCATAACGACCGCCACCCGGACCTGAAGGCTGACTACATCCTCGCCAATCCCCCGTTCAATGTCTCGGACTGGGGCGGCGAGCGGCTTGCGGAGGACAAGCGGTGGCGCTACGGCGTCCCGCCGAAGGGCAACGCGAACTTCGCGTGGGTCCAGCACATGGTCCACCACCTCGCGCCGAGCGGCGTCGCGGGGTTCGTGCTCGCCAACGGTTCGATGTCATCGCAGCAGTCGGGCGAGGGCGAGATCCGGAAGAGCCTGGTCGAAGCCGAACTGGTCGATTGCATGGTGGCGCTGCCGGGCCAGCTCTTCTACTCGACGCAGATTCCCGCCTGCCTGTGGTTCCTAGCGCGCGGACGTCGGCGTCGTGGAGAGATCCTCTTCATCGATGCTCGGAAGCTTGGCCGGATGGTGGACCGGACGCACCGAGAACTGACTGGCGAGGACATCGCGCGGATCGCGGATACCTACCATGCTTGGCGAACGGGAGAAAACGACGGCTACGCCGATGTCCCCGGCTTTTGCAAGAGCGCATCACACGAGGAGGTGCGCAGACACAGCCATGTCTTGACGCCCGGCCGGTACGTCGGTGTGGAGCCGCCGGAAGACGACGGCGAGCCTTTTGAGGACAAGATGAAACGGCTGGTCTCGGAGCTTCGCGAACAGCAGGCCAAAGGCGCCCGGCTCGACGATGCGATCAACAGGAACCTGGAGGCGCTGGGATTCGCGGGGAAGGGATCGTGAGCAATTCGGATGAACGGCGCTGGCAGCAGCGACTCGACACTTTCGAGACGGCGCTCGCCCAACTCACGAACGCCTGTGAGCGGGAACGGTACGACTACCTGGAGCTCGCCGGACTGATCAAGACGTTCGAGTTCAGTTTCGAGCTGTCTTGGAAGGTGCTCAAGGATCTCCTCTTCTACGATGGCCATGACGTGAAGACTCCGCGCGCGGTGATCCGTAAGAGTTTCGAGGTGGACTACATCGACGAGAGCGACTGCGAGACCCTGCTCGACGCGCTGGACAAGCGCAACCTCTTGAGCCATGCCTATCTGCTCGACGTGGCACAAGAGGCGGAGACGCTGATCAACGATCGCTACCACCCCGTCCTGCTGCGACTCTACCGGACGCTGGACGCCAGGCGAACACTATGACGGACGGCCTCAAGGACGCGCACCGCGAGGCGATCATCGCCGTGATCGCGGCCAATGACCGCGTCGAGCGGGCCGTGCTGTTCGGATCCAGGGCGACCGGTACGAACACCGTCACATCCGACGTGGACATCGCGCTGTTCGGCGATCGGCTAACGTGGACGGATCAGGCGCGGCTGGCTGCGGCGATCGACCAGATCCCGATGGCGCAGTCGGTGGATCTGTTGCTGTACCATTCGATCGGTGATCGGAAGCTACGGGAGCACGTGCGGGACCATGGCGTTGAGTGGTACACGCGATCCGGTCACCATGCCATCAACTGTGACGGGTCGAGCACTAGTACCGGCTGGAAAGAAGCGGTGCTCGGTGATGTAGTCCGACTCTTGTCTGGAGGTACGCCGTCAAAGAAGCGAGAGGAATACTGGAACGGTGCGATCCCCTGGGTATCAGCGAGAGACATGAGGCAGTTTCGGCTCCGTGAAACCACTCACCATGTCACCGCGGAAGGAGTCGCTAACGGCACCAGGCAGGTTCCGGTCGGCACGATCCTGCTTCTGACCAGGGGCATGAGACTCCTGAAGGAGCTCCCCGTTTGCGTGATCGAACGACCGATGGCGTTCAACCAGGACATCAAGGCACTGTTACCGAAGGCTCGGGTAGACCCCAGTTTCCTTCCATATCTTGTTCTTGGCAACAAGCAGCGTCTCCTTAATCTCGTGGATCTCGCAGGTCACGGTACGGGACGCATCAACACTGACGAACTGCGCGCCCTCGATGTCCGATTGCCACCGACATCCGAACAACGCGCCATCGCTCATGTCCTCGGCACCTTGGACGACAAGATCGAGCTGAACCGGCGTACGAACGAGACGCTGGAGACGATGGCACGGACACTGTACAAGTCCTGGTTCGTTGATTTCGACCCGGTCCGGGCGAAGATGGAAGGGCGGGACACGGGATTACCCAACCACCTCGCCCGCCTTTTCCCCAACCGACTGGTGGATTCGGAACTGGGGAAGATCCCAGAGGATTGGGAGGTCAGCACTTTGGGCAACGTGATTGAGCTCCACGACAGGAAGCGGATTCCGCTCAACAAGCGCCAGCGCGCCGAGCGGAAAGGGCCGTATCCGTACTATGGTGCAGCTGGGATCATGGATCATGTTGACGGCTATCTCTTTGACGGAGTCTACGTCTTGATGGGCGAGGACGGTTCCGTAGTCGATGCTCACGGTTGTCCGGTCGTCCAATACGTTTGGGGGCGATTCTGGGTAAACAACCACGCGCATGTACTTAAGGCGAGGGATGAGATCAGTGACGACTACCTGTACTTGCTGCTCCGGCAAACGAACATCACCGCGTTTGTAACCGGGGCCGTACAGCCCAAGCTGAACCAGAGAAACCTGAAGGCGATTCCTTTGGTCCTGCCGAGCAGGTCTGCGTGCAGGGCCTTCTCTGACGGGATCGCGGCTCTGTTTGGGAGAATGCGCCACAACACCGAAGAGAATCGCACCCTCGCCGTCCTTCGCGACACATTGCTCCCGAAGCTCATTTCGGGAGAGATCCGCGTACCGGAATGGGGCAGGAAGTTGGAAACCGTGACATGACGAGCACCGCGGCCACCTTCACCGAGTCGGAAGTCGAAGCCGCCGCACTCGAATGGCTGGAAGGCCTCGGGTGGACGGTATCCCACGGTCCCGACATTGCCCCGAACGCGGAAGGTGCGCAGCGACAGGACTACGCCGACGTCCTTCTGGAGCACCGACTACGTGACGCCCTGTCCCGGCTGAATCCGACCCTGCCCGCCGACGCCCTGCAAGACGCCTTCCGCAAGCTGACCCGGCCCGAAGGCTCCACACTGGAAGCTCGCAACCGTGCCTTCCACCGAATGCTCGTGGAAGGTGTGACGGTCGAACACCGGAGCGCCGGCGGCAACCTGCGATGGCCACACGTCTCCGTACTCGACTACGAGAACCCAGCAAACAACGACTGGCTGGCCGTCAACCAGTTCACCGTCGTCGAAGGCGAGCACGAGCGGCGCCCGGACATCGTGCTGTTCGTCAACGGCCTGCCGCTGGGACTGATCGAGCTCAAGAACCCAGCGGACGAGAAGGCCACGGTGTGGACGGCCTGGCAACAGATCCAGACCTACAAAGCCCAGATTTCGGACCTGTTTGCTTTCAACGCGGCGCTCATCAGTTCGGACGGAGTCGACGCGCGCCTCGGCACCCTGACTGCCGGGCGCGAGTGGTTCAAGCCGTGGCGCACCATCACCGGGGAGGGGCTGGCCGACTCCAATCTGCCTCAGTTGCACGTGATGCTCGAAGGGATGTGCCAGCGGGACCGGTTCCTGACGTTGGTCCGCGACTTCGTCGTGTTCGAGGATGACGGCGGGGGCAAGCTAGCCAAGAAGATGGCCGGATATCACCAGTACCATGCCGTGGAGACGGCGGTGTCGGAGACGCTGCGCGCGGCGGCGCTACGAGAAGAACTGAGGTGGGTCGCCGAGCCGCCAAGAGGCCGGTACGAGAACGGCAGAAACCCGGGCGGAGATCCCGGTGACCGACGCATCGGCGTCGTCTGGCACACCCAGGGGTCGGGCAAGAGTCTGACCATGGCCTTCTATGCCGGACGGATCATCCGCGAACCGGCGATGGAGAACCCCACCGTCGTTGTACTGACGGACCGAAACGACCTCGACGATCAACTCTTCGGCACATTCTCCCGCTGTCAGGACCTGCTGCGGCAGCCGCCCACCCAGGCCCGCAGCCGTGCCGACCTGCGCGCCAAGCTGGCGGTCGAGTCGGGCGGCGTGGTGTTCACCACCATCCAGAAGTTCTTTCCGGAGGAGAAGGGCGACCGGATGCCCGAGCTGTCGAGGCGCCGGAACATCGTGGTGATTGCCGACGAAGCCCACCGGAGCCAGTACGACTTCATCGACGGCTACGCCCGCCACATGCGCGACGCGCTCCCCAACGCATCGTTCGTCGGCTTCACGGGCACGCCGATCGAACTGGAGGACGCCAACACGCGTGCCGTGTTCGGTGACTACATCAGCGTCTACGACATCGAGCGAGCCGTCGAGGACCGCGCCACCGTGCCGATCTACTACGAGAGCCGGCTGGCCAGGCTGACACTGGATGAGGCCGAGCGGCCGCAAATCGATCCCGACTTCGAGGACGTCACCGAGGGCGAGGAAATCGAGCGCAAGGAGAAGCTGAAGACCAAGTGGGCGCAGCTTGAAGCAGTTGCCGGAGCGGGACCTCGTCTCAGACTCATCGCTCGGGACATCGTGTCGCACTTCGATCGGCGCATTGAGGCCATGGCCGGCAAGGCGATGATCGTCTGCATGAGCCGGCGCATCTGCATCGACCTCTATCGCGAGTTGACCTGCCTGCGGCCCAAGTGGCATCACGACGATGACGATGGGGGCCGGATCAAGGTCGTGATGACCGGCAGTGCTTCGGATCCGCCCGGCTGGCAGCCGCACATCCGCAACAAGGCGCGCCGCGAGATGCTGGCGAAGCGGTTCCGCGATCCCGCCGATCCCCTTCAGCTCGTCCTCGTGAGAGACATGTGGCTGACCGGCTTCGACGCACCGAGCCTGCACACCATGTACGTCGACAAGCCGATGCGCGGCCACGGGCTCATGCAGGCCATCGCGCGGGTGAACCGGGTCTTCCGGGACAAGCCGGGCGGTCTGGTCGTCGACTACCTCGGTCTCGCGCACGAACTCAAAAGGGCTCTCGCGACATACACCGAGAGCGGTGGCACGGGCACGACCACCGTGGATCAGGCCGAAGCGGTGTCGGTGATGCTGGAGAAGTACGAGGTGTGTTGCGGACTGTTCCATGGCTTCGACTACTCGAGGTGGATCGACGGCTCGCCGACCGAACGCGTGAGCCTGTTGCCCGGAGCGCAGGAGCACATACTCGCGCAGGAGAACGGGAAGGAGCGTTGTCTGCGGTCCGTTCGCGAACTCTCGCAGGCCTTCGCGCTCGCCGTCCCTCACGAGGAAGCGATGCGGATCCGCGACGACGTCGCGTTCTTCCAGGCCGTCCGCTCGGTGCTGGCCAAGCGCGCCGCCGGAGAGGCGCGACCCGAAGAAGAGCTGGACTACGCCATTCGGCAGATCGTCTCACGATCCGTCGTCTCCGAAGGAGTTGTCGACATCTTCGCAGCCGCTGGCCTGGAGAAGCCTGACATCTCGATCCTGTCCGAAGAGTTCCTGTCCGAAGTGCGGGGCATGAAGCAGCGGAACCTGGCGGTCGAACTGCTCCAGAAGCTGCTCAAGGGGGAACTGGCTGTCCGCAAAAGAAAGAACGTCGTCCAGGCGCGATCCTTCGCGGAGATGCTCGAACAGACCATCCTGCGCTACGGAAACCGGGCCATCGAGGCCGCCCAGGTCATCGAGGAACTGATTCAGCTAGCCCGCGAAATGCGCGAGGCGAATGCCCGCGGCGAGGCGCTGGGTCTCTCCGACGACGAACTGGCCTTCTACGATGCACTCGAAACAAACGACAGCGCCGTGAAGGTCCTCGGCGACGAGACGCTGCGGGAGATCGCCCGCGAGCTGGTCGAGACTGTTCGGAACAACGTCAGAATCGACTGGACGCTACGCGAAAACGTCCGCGCGAATCTCCGCCGCCTGGTGAAGCGGATCCTGCGGAAGCACGGCTACCCGCCGGACAAGCAGGAGAAGGCGACAAGGACGGTGCTGGAACAGGCGGAGGCGATATCGGCTGGGTGGGCGGTGTGAGATGGGGTTGTTCCGGTGCTTGGTCATGATCTAAGGGGGGCAGACGTGGATGTAGGCGACATTATCTCACATCTCAAGCAGTTCGGTGCGGATTCGCTCGAGCCGGGATACGGCGGTTCCGGCATCAACGTCGAGCCGGCCGCTCGGGACCTCGTGAACGACATTGAGCATTATCCGCACGCGTTCGTGTTGGCCTGCATCGCGGACCGGCAAACGAAAGCCGACATCGCATGGAGTCTGCCACACGCGCGTGGCCACCGGGTGCTTTGAGCTCGACACGCTGATGCGGCTTCAGCAGAGCGTATGGAACGATGTGCTCGCGTCGTCTGGCCACCGGCTGGCCAACGAAATGGCACAATTGCTTCCGGCGGCCATCTCTATGGGCTCCCTACCCGTTGCACTGACTGCCCCAATGGGTTACCGTTGGTCGCATGCACACCGTTGCCGAGACTCCCCTCTTTTCGCGCCAAGCCGACAGGCTGTTCAGTGAGGATGAGAGGCGTGAACTGATCGACTATCTGGCCGAGAATCCCTTGGCGGGTGATGAGATTCCGGGGACGGGCGGAGTGCGAAAGCTGCGGTTCGCCGCTCGGGGCCGCGGAAAGCGGGGTGGTGCCCGGATCATATACTTCTACGGACGCGGAAGATGGCCGATCTACGCGCTACTCGCCTATGCGAAGTCCCGCAAGACCGACTTGAGCCCGAGGGAGCGGCGAGCCGTTGCCGCCCTGGTCAAGGCGATCAAGAGAGAAGGAGAGGAGAGGCAATGAGTACGTTCGGAGAAGATCTGATCCAGTCCCTGAACGAGGCCCTGGCTCATGCGAAGGGCGAAGGCCCCGCCATCGTGCACGCACCGGTGATCCCACGCGAGGTCCGGGAACAGGCGAAGCTGACACAGGCACAGATGGCGGCCCTAATGGGAATGAGCGTGTCCGGCTACCGAAAATGGGAGCAGGGAGCACGCCGTGTCAGCGGTCCGGCGGCGACGCTTCTGCGCATCATCGAGCGCGAACCTAACGCAGTCAGGCGTGCACTGCTGGCGTCGCCTTGAAGAACGCTGGTCGTGAACGCTTCGAGCAACACAAGGCTGGCATCAAGCACTGGCGGACCGTCAAGAAGTACGGCAGGCGACTCATGCCACGACTATTCAAGCGGTTGAACCCGGTGCCGTCGGCTGAAGCGAAAGACCGCGAAAGGGAGTTGGCCGAATCGCTGCGACGGAAAGGATATGGGGTTTGGCAGTTCTGAAGCCTCATCTCGTCAGCCAAGCCGAGCCTTCACGCAAAGTTGCGTTCCGGGTGGGCATCGACGACAGTCCATACGTAATTCCTCAGATCGTCCTCTACTGCACAGAGCCTTCGGGCGCAGCAAGACGCTGAGGTAGGAGCCCCGAGGCGGTTTCCGTCCTCGGGGCTCTTGCGTTTGAGCAGTCGGGAGGAACCTTCGTCGTGTAAACGCTGTCGATCTCATCGGTGTCCAAAGGCACATGCGCACCCGACCGCCCTCCCCCCTGATCCTGTCCACAGCCCTCCTCGCCTGTGGCGAAGCCACCGACCCCACCAGCGACCCCCAAGTCCAAATCACCGACAGCGCCGGCGTCCAGATCATCGAGTATCCCGGCGTCCCCGAGACCGCTCCCCCCTTCGCCCTCGCCGAAGACCCCATCTACCGACACGGCGCCAACCCGGGCGACTACATCTTCCAGTTCGCCGAGGCCGGCCGGCTCTTCCCGGATGGCAGCGCGGTCGTTGCCGATTGGTACAGCGAAGTGGTCGTCCTGAGTCCGGACGGGACGACGCACGAGGTGATCGCCAGGGTTGGAGAGGGACCGGGCGAAGTCGTCAACCCCTACGCGTTGTTCGTCATGGGCCGGGACAGCGTCCTTGTGGCCGACAGTCGCCAGTCTCGACTGACTCTCTTCGTCGGCGATTCGGTTGCGCGCATCGTGGGCCTGCCGCGGGCAGCCCATTTCGGTCTGGCGGGGATCGGTTCATCCGGTGAGCTGATGATGATGGACCGGTACCCCTACCGTTCGTGGTTCGACATAGAGGAGGAGTGGCTCGCCGGGCACATGTCCCTGTTCGACACCGAAACCGGTGCCCTCGACACCGTCGCGGCGTACGACCACTACCCGCGAGAGAGGCGGGGAGTGATGAACCCGATCATCCGGCCCGTTGGCGAGGTCACGGTCGCTGCGGGGCAGTTCGTCCATACGAGGTCCGACAGGCCCGAGATCACCTGGCGTCTGCCGGACGGTACGGTAACCCAGATCGTGCGCTGGCGGCCCGAGCCCCCGCTGCTGACCGAGGCACTCCTGGAGCACGGCGAGTCCTACAACCGAATGATTGGCCGGATGAATTACGGAGTATCCGAAACCCGGCTCGAGGAGATAATCGAGGAAGACATGTCCCGGTATCGCGACATGATCGGCCAGCCGGTGCCGCTCTTCGGTTCCCCCTTCGCGGACGCCGCCGGAAACCTGTGGCTCCCCTCCTACCGGCCGGCCTACCCGGAAGAGGGATCGCCGTACACCGTCATTTCCCCGGACGGAGAGTGGCTGGGCCAGGTCGAGACTCCGCCCAGGTTCCGCATCCTCGATGTGACCGGAGGGCTCGTGCTGGGGGTGTTGAGGGATGAGATGGATGTGGAGAATGTGGTGGTGTATGAGGTGGTGGCTTCATGATCGCCTCTCTCGGACATCGGGGGGATCCAGAATCCGCCTGGGGATCTGATCGCTTGACGTGATCAGGTTACCGGCACGATGACGCACCGGACCCAAGACACGTCGCAAGGGAGAAGTTGAGTTGTCGGCCCTGGAGGAAGGCGCTAGGGTAGTACATCAGCCTCTGGAGGAAACGATGACCAAAGACAATACGGGCTCCAAGCCTGCTGGCGCCGTGACCGGTGGATTGGCCAAGGACCGATCCGCTACGGATCGCCGGACGTCCGATCATGTGGCACACCGCCCCGTTTCCAAGAAGTCCGAGGCAATCATCCGGGAGGTTTCGGTTCGGAGGCGCACGGCCATGAAGGTGTTGGCCAATCGCTGACGGCCATTACCAAATCACGTGGGCCGACGCAATCCGTGCCCACGACGAAGCGCTACTGACAGGCGGCGCCCCCGGGATACTCAACCGTTCGGCGATCGAGTCTGCGATCGCCCGCCCCTACCACGGCTACCACGCGCATATCCACGAGAAGGCGGCCGCTTTGGTACACGGCGTCGTTACCAATCACGGCTTCGTCGACGGGAACAAGCGCACGGCACTCTACCTCGTGGAATTGCTGGCAGTCAGAAGCGGTTATCGGCTGGCGGTGGAGGATCTGGTGGTCGCCGACGCCGTAACGGCCGTGGCCCGGGGCGAGTTGGGATACGACGCACTTACGACGTGGTTCGAAGAACGATTGGAGCCGGTCGCCAACGCCGAACCGCGAGCCTCCGCACCAGACCCCAAGTCGCCCGATGATCAATAGAGCGACGCATGGCCAAACGAGCGGTCGGGGCAGACGCGCCCGATCATCCGGCCCGTTGGCGAGGTCACGGTCGCTGCGGGGCGGTTCGTCCATACGAGGTCCGACAGGCCCGAGATCACCTGGCGTCTGCCGGACGGCACGTTGGAGCGGATCGTGCGCTGGCGGCCCGAGCCCACCCTGCTGACCGAGGGAGTGGCTGGGCCAGGTCGAGACTCCGCCCAGGTTCCGCATCCTCGACGTGACCGGAGGGCTGGTGCTGGGGGTGCTCAGGGATGACATGGATGTGGAGAATGTGGTGGTGTATGAGTTGGTTCGATGAGCGGCCGAAGATGCGGGGACCCGCGGGATTGGGCTATCGTTAGCCTGGGTACCCGACCACGGACGGAGGCAGTCATGGCTGACAGGCTGATCGACAGGAACCCGGACATCCTGGGCGGTACTCCCGTGTTCAGCGGGACGCGCGTCCCGGTGAGGATCCTGATGGAGCATCTTGAAGCGGGCGACCGGCTTGACGACTTCCTCGACGACTACCCCACAGTCACGAGAGACCAGGCTGTCAAACTGCTTGAGCGCGCCACGACGGCATTGGTGGGCGCACGCGGTCGCAGGAACTGACGCCCCTTGTCGCAGAAGTGATCGCTGTTCTCTCTGGCGATCTCGAACGCCGAATCTACCGGGATTTCCGATACGCTTCGCGGCTCCATGGACGCGGCCGAGGGATTTCGGGAGGAAGGAACCGTGAGCAATACGGATGAACGGCGGTGGCAGCAGCGGCTCGACAATTTCGCCACGAAGCTCGGGCAACTCACGAATGCCTGTGAGCGGGAACGGTACGACTACCTGGAACTGGCCGGATTGATCAAGACGTTCGAGTTCAGTTTCGAGCTGTCCTGGAAGGTGCTCAATGATCTGCTCTTCTACGAGGGCAATGACGTGAAGGTCCCTCGCGCGGTGATCCGCAAGAGCTTCGAGGTGGACTACATCGACGAGAACGACTGCGAGACCCTCCTCGATGTGCTGGATAAGCGCGACCTCCTGAGCCATGCCTACTTGCTCGATGTGGCACAGGAAGCGAAGACGCTGATCAAGGAACGCTACCACCCTGTTCTGCTGAAAATCCATCGGACGCTGGACGCCAGGCGGACGAGATGACGGACGGTCTCAAGAACGGGCACCGAGAGGCGATCATCGCCGTGATTGTGCCCTTAGGCCGTAGATGTCATGTCGGCATGTCAGAATGTAAGGTTGGCATTACATAGGCGGATAATGGGGGAAATCAGTCCCATCGAGCCATTCCTCCGCCCCCGGTCCCCGGCGATCATTCCCGCCTGACCACCGAAGGTCCGGCGCCGCGGCCCCGACGCCGTCTGTCGCCGCCCTTTCCACCGGGGAGCCCCCGCCACATGCCGGGTAGGCAGCAACGACCCGACAACCCGAAGCACGACGCGTCCTACAAGCGCTTCTTCGCCCACCCGCGCACCGTCGCCGACACGCTGCGCGCGGTGGCTGGCGACCTCGCCCGACACCTCGACTTCACCACCCTGGAACGCATGCCCGCCAGCTTCGTCACCGAGCACCTCGGCCAGCGGCATACCGACATGCTGTGGCGCGTCGGGACCACCCGGGGCGGCTGGGTCTACATCCTGATCCTGCTGGAGTTCCAGTCCCCGGTCGACCGCCGCATGGCCCTGCGAATGACGGACTACACGACCACCATCTGGATGCAACTCGGCAAGCAGGATCTGGGGCCGCGCGGTGAGTACCCCTTCGTGCTGCCCATCGTCATCTACAACGGAGAACGACGCTGGACCGCCGCGACCGACATTGGTGACCTGGTCGGCCCGGTGCCGGGCGAGCTGCTTGGTTACCGGCCCCGGCACCGGTATCTTCTCATCGAGATCCAGTCGGAGGACCCGGCCTCGCTGCCGCCGGACAACGTGCTCGCATGAGGAAGGAACGATGACGCTGTTGGAACGGGCCCGGGAGTGGGGCAAGGAATACGACCGGCAGTGGAAGGAGAGGCTGGAGCAGGGCGTTGAGCGTGGCATGGAGCGCGGCATGGCGCGGGGCATAGCGCGGGAGCGGCAAGCGTCGATCCAGCGGGGGCGCGAGCTGGTTCACCGCATGGTCACCCGCAGGTTCGGGCCCAGCGCCGCCGGTCAGCTCCTGCCTGTACTCGATCGAATCTCCGATCCGGAAGACATCGCACCCATCGCCGACGCGGTGATTGAATGCGAGACCGCCGAGGAATTCCTGGAGCGGGTGCGGGGGAGCTGACCGCCACTTCGCACCGTACAGCAGATGGGTGGGGTGTCACAGGTGTCGATCCTGGCGAGGAGGACGGCGAACACGATCATCACGGCCTCGATGGCGAGCTCGGCGAACTTCCAGCGCAGCTCCCCGGCGATTGCCTCCTCGGGTAGTCCCGCGACGCCTCCCCGCCGGGGGGAAAGAACTGTCGGTACCAGTCCCGCAGACGCATCACGGGCCCGTCGTCGCGGCAGAGCATCGGGGGGGCCGTGAAGGCTTTTTCCTCCCAGATGCGGACATCGTTGCGCCACTGGGAGACCCAGCCTCCGACCGCGCCCCGGACCAGAAGTCGCGGGACGCTGCGCTCGGCGAACCAATGAAAGACGACCTGCTGGTCAAGTGGTGCGATCGGCAGATAGGTCTGCACGATCTCCACGACGCCCACCCTGGGCAACTCGATCCTCAGGTTCATGATGCTGCCGACTCCCGTGAACATGACTCGGGTCTTTGTCCGGGTACTTTCCATGCGACGGCCGCCGACGTTGAACACGGTCTCGACGAGGAGCGGCATGCGGTAGCCCCCCCGGGCGGCGTCAAAGTCCAGGCGCGACGTGTATTCGATGGCCGTGCGGGGAATCGGGAATCGCGTCCAGGGCACGGTCAGCCGGTTATGGAGGTGTCCGAAGTGCGCGGAGTCGACCGCATTCTCGATAGGCTCGATGATGTGCATCCGGATGCGACCGGCGTCGTAATGTCCGCGAAAGACGAAGATCCCGTCATCGACTTCCGGGATGCGGGGGACCGGGTACGGAACCTCCTCACCCGCCTGCTGCGGAGTTCCGCCACTCCGGTGATACATGAAGATCTGCCCGTGCACCTCCTGTACGGGGAAGCTCTCGGTCGCCACGCGGGTGGGCACGGTGTCGCTGTAGGGCACACGGGCCGCTCGTCCGTCGCCCGTGAATTGCCAGCCGTGAAAGGGACACTCGATGCGATCCTTGCAGACGCGGCCGCCCGCGAGGTTCGCGCCCAGGTGAGGGCAGAACGCCGACATTGCGAATACTCCGTCCGCGGCCTCGCTGCGCCAGACGACAAGTGCGCGGCCCAGGCACTCCAGGTAACGCACTTGCCCGCGCCGCAGCGATTTCGAGCGGAGCAGCCGGTACCAGCCGTCGGGATAGGGATGGGGATAGTTGGCAAGACGCAGATCGTCGGAGTATTGCGGCTCCCGGCGCTTCGAGCGGCGAGTCAGGAAGCTCATTGGCCGCCGACGCGATTCCCCTAACGCTCCTGGGACGAGGGACTCGCCGGAGAACTCGTCACCGCGAGAGCCATCACCGGGTAGAGCGTCCCGGTATACGTGATGAAGTGCCATGTCTCCGTATTGAGTGACCTGGTCCACCAGCGGCCCGATTGTCTCTGGTTCCGCCTGAGCCAATCGAGGCCGCGCTGCACGGCCGGGTGCGTGGGCGGCACCCCCGCGGACGACAGCACTACAACGGCCAAACCGGTCTGGTGGCCATCACTCGCGGGGTCGCCGAAGTCCACCTCGGCTCGCAGGCGTTCCGCGCGGTTGCCCCGGCCCCACTCCTCGGGCTGAGCGAAAGAGCGAATCGACCATCCCCCGTCCGGGCGCTGACGGTCCAGGATCATCCTGACGATGTCCTGCCTCTGGTCGGCGCTGATCACGCCCGGCAGATGGAGGTCCGCCCAGAGCAACGCCACGCGAGCGTAGTCATGGGGAGGAGGGACCCGCCGCAGGTACTCTCGCAGACCGGCTATCCGCCTCTTCAACCCGGGAGAAGTTTCCTGCTCGAGCCACCCCGGAGCCAGGCCCACACCCATGGCCGCAACGGTCGCGAGCTGGAACACGTCAGACTCGAACGGCGGCCACGTATCCGGCGAGTGCCAGGCCCCGTTGTCGCGCTGAAGGCTGAACATGAACTGAAGAGCCTGCCCGGTTTCCGGAGACAGCCGCTGGTCCACGTGTGCGTCCCAGGATGCCAGAGACGCGGCCAGATGCACGACCTCGGCGGGGTTCACACCCTGCTGGAGCTCCTCGGGGTCCGCGGCGAGCCTGTCCTGAAGGCGCTCTTCGAGAAAGGCCCGGAAGGCTGCATCGGGCTGGCCCATGCTGTTGGCGAGTTGCGGACGAAGGATCCCGTACCAACCCGTGGTATGACACGAGACGCAGCCGCGGTTGTTTACCCACGCTTTGGCTCCACCCTCCAGGTAGGTGATCGCCCGCTCGAGAGACAGATTCTCCGCAAGCGGTTCATCCTCCGACGCCGGCGGAATGGAGATCTCTCCGAAGTGATACTGGTACAGGCGGTGGTCGGGCTCCTGCCGCGCGTGAAGCTCACAGCCGAGGAGCGAAATCCCGACCGACAGTCCGATTGCGGCGTGCATGAGTCTCACAACCGAGCGCAGTCTCATGAGGACCTCGTGTTGGAGGTGGGGATACCGCCATCGTAAACGCCCGATCGCTGCCACGCAAAGGCACGCGCCGGTGGCCCGAGCCCGGCCAGACCAAGGACGTCAACTCGGCTCGCATCAGGGTGGGGCCGCGCGGCGAGTACCCCTTCGTGCTTCCCATCGTCATCTGAAGCGGAGAGCGGCGCTGGACTGAATTCGCACCCATTGCCGACGCGGTGATTGAATGTGAGACCGCCGAGGAATTCCTGGAGCGGGTGCGGGGGGGCTGACTCGGACCACGGTTGTCCACGCCCTCCACGTCGTTCGGGCTTATCAGCGGTCGGACCTGCTGGAGCGCTCTACTCCTCCAGTTGTCCTCGCACCCCTGACTGGCCCTCGCCGAGCACATCCTCGACCAAGTCCTGCCGACTTGTCAGTCGCTGTATCTCGGCGCGCAGACCCTCAACCTCTTCGCCTAGTTCCTGATTCTCGCTCCACGTGTCGACTCCGGCCGCGAGGCGCGCCCGCTTCTCGTCCGCCATCGCGTCCAGCAGAGCTGCGGAGCGCTGGGCGATGGGGTACAGGATCAGCGATCCCACGCGACGCAGGTTCTGGTTCTGGCTCACGGCCTCCAACGGCACGCCCGGCGAGGGAAGGGTGATCGCTACGCACCCTGGCAAGGTTTTCGCGACAGGGGCTCCACTGTCCAAACGGATGCGGAAAGGCTCTCACGGTGCCCACGGCTCGACCGGGACATGTGTTTCAGCGGGGCCCGGCGCCGGTCTCTGACCAGGGGTGCGTTCCCGCCCCTCTTGACCCCGGATACTGGCGCTCCTTCCTATTGCTTGCGCGCTCGCATCTTCTTCTACGATGGTAGGCGGACCCGGTCGCGATGGGACGACCTGAGCCAAGCGGAGGTGTGGCTGCGATGCATCGGAAAACGCGGATTTGGGCCATTGGTGGAATGTGGGTCGCCACCGCGGTCGCCTGGCTCCGTCACACGTTGCAGCGCGTCCTGCAAAACGGGTCGAGCCAGCCCCGGCGCCTGCGGCTCCAACTCCTGGACATGGCCCGGCTGGACCACTCTGTGCGGGCCGAACTCGCAGCTTCCGGCAAGCTCTTCAACGCCGGCTATGAGCCTACGATGGCCCGGGTGCACCAGCGCAACGCCCAGCGTCTCCGGCAAGTTATCGAGGCGATCGGATGGCCGGGAGCGGACCTCGCCGGTCCCGACGGCGCGGAGGCGTCGTGGTTGATACTGCAACACGCGATCTCGGAGCCCGACCTGCTCCGTCGAGCACTGCCGCTCCTTGCGGCGGCGGCCCGGGAAGGAAAGGCGGATCCTGCGCACGCCGCCAAGCTGGAGGACCGGATCCGATTCTTCGAGGGCCGCCCGCAGCGCTACGGGACGCAGCTCGATTGGGACGCCGATGGCAACCTCTCGCCGGGCGAGGTCGAAGATCCCCAGCGTCTTGCCGAACGCCGAGCCGCCGTTGGCCTCCCGCCGCTGGAAGAACAGATCGAGGACGCTCGGACCCGGGCGACTGCAGAGGGAGATCTGCCTCCGGCGGACTACCAGGCGTACCTGGACGCCCGCGACAGGTGGGCTTTCGATGCGGGGTGGCGCGCCGACCTATAGTCATCGTGCTCCGGTGGGCGACACAGTAGCCGGTGTCACCTGTGTAGCGCTGAAAGACAACTGTTTCTGCCCGATGCGCGCAATCTCGCGCCGGGTGTCAACGGGCGCTCCTGTGCCGGTCGAAGAAGGCGTCCGTCCCTGCGGGCAGCAGCAGGTTGTCTGCGATCGCCGCGATCTCCTCGGCTTCGCGCCAGGCCTGCTCCAACTGCGCCAGCTCGCCTTCAAGCGCGTGACGCTCCTGCTCTTCGTGCAGCGCCATCTCCAGCGCGAGGCGCGTGGACCTGGGCATCTTGTGGACCCATCCCGGTCCGGACCGACGGGTCTTCCTCCGGCGCCCGGACGTGGGGAGTTCGCGCGCAGTGGCACCGCCCCCCTGCTCGATGGAATCGGCAATGAACCGATGCGGGTCGCCTTGGGATTCGATCCGGGACACCGCTTCCCGGATCTGGCGAGCCATGGCGCCCGTGCCATTGACCAGGGGGAGGAGAGCGTTGATGGCTCGCGCCGCATCGTCGCCCTCGAACGAGTCCGGGTCTTTCCGCGAGAGCAGTCCCTTGTGGATCTCGATGCGAAAGCCGGGTTCGTCATCGTCGGCTCGTATCCGAGTGAACTCTTTGACTTGCTCCCGCGTGAACGTGCAGGGCGTGCCGTCGGAGCGCCGGAACCGGGCTACGTTGGCCTGCCTGCTCAGCAATCTTTGCACCACCACCAGGGCCAGCCCGGCGGCGCCGCCACCCAGCGCAACTGCCCCGGCTCCCCCGATCAATCCGCCCATCGTCAACTGGATGGTCGTCGAGGTGGCGACGTTCGCCACGACGCCGGCCGACCCGGCCGCGATCCAGCGCCGACGCCGACGCCGGAACTGGTCGCCGTAGCGCCAGGCGGCGAACTCGGGACGGAGCGGCTCGCCGATGCGGACCAGTTCGAGGCCTTCGCCGTGTCGGGCCAGGCCGATGTTCTCGGTGGAAGTGCGGATGCGCGTCGCGCGGAAGTGCTGTTCGCAGGTCTCGACCGCCTCCCAGCGCTCTTCGAGGGGGGTGAGGTTCCAGCGCTCGCAGTTGCGGCAGACTACCCAGAGGCGGCCCTTCGCCGGATCGAAGGCAAGGCGGCGACCGACCGGGAAGGCCTCCACGACCTCGTTGGAGCCGAGGGGCCTCTTGCAGAACAGGCATGTGCGGTACATTGGCGCCTGGATGGTAGGAATGTCAGAATCTGGCCGAATTTACGTTGCCGACAGGGATCGCGTGGGGACTTCCTTCCGCGCCTGCCGAAACTACAATGTACCGGTCGCGGTTTTCTGGACAGGTGGACCGCTTTAGGCGTTTCCCGCACCCCCGCTCCACAGTCTGCTGTCCGTGTTGAGAAGGGGGCCGACCGGGGTTTTCAGACACTGACCGGCGGAGGGCCTCCGCCGCGGCGCGCTCGCCGAATCGTGGCCGTCACCACCAGGTCGGGTGCGTGGACCGGTGTTCTTAAAGCCTCACCCCCCGCCCGGTTTCCCGGACGGGGGGTGAGGTGTCCTGCGACCCATCGGCCTGGCTGGTGAGTCAGCCAGGCCGATGGGGTTGAAGGGTGATTAGCTGCCTCTCGCGGCGAGTGCCACCTCCGCGGAGCGCATCCACTTCGGACCGTCGTCCGTGGCATCCGCAGTACCCTGCACCCACTCGACGGCGACATTAATGGCCGCTGCGAGTTCCGCTTCTGTGACGGTCACAGCGGAGCCTGTGCCGCTTGGGATGGCCGCACTAAGCGAGGTGATCGTGCTGATGTCTACTGACTCGGCACTCCTGGCGTTGGAATCTGCTCCTGTCGCCAGGACCACCCACGTGGTCGATCCACCCAGAGAGGCGGCCGCGACCTCAACAACGACCCGGAACGAGGAACTGGTATTCGTCACGGCGCTCCAGCTCGCTTGGATGAAGTTACCGGTGGCATCTGCCTCGGTATCACCCGATGCGGCCTGGCGCCTCACGGCCACATCGCTGGCCGACGGATTGACCGCGTCAACCGTGGCACCGCCGGACTCGATCGTCAGCGCGTCAAGAGTCGGCGTGTTGGTGCCGTCGTCCGCAGCGCTGGCCACGACCCGAACCATGAACTCGTCATCGCTCGGAGAGGTGAACGACCACGTCCGGTCGTTGCTGTCAGCGTCACGCGCAGTCTGGGATGCGCCGGTCTGCGCCTCCCACGCACCGGCCGCGCCGGTGTTGGTCTGGATTGCGTACGTGGCGTCGGTGTATCCATCAGGCACGTTTGTAGAGTCGGCCGTGAAGGTGACTACGATGTTGCCACTCAATCTCTCGGACTCGTCTACATTCTCGGTGGTGGCGTCGTCGTCGGTGCGCTCACGCGCCGCGTCGAGGCCCAGGGCCCCCGCCGTCACGGCTACGATGCGGCCGTAGTTGACGGTCTGGCCAGGTCCGGAGAACACGGTCTGGTTGTTGTTCGGGTACGAGAAGACGTGACCCGTCAACGTCGCGTCGATCGGGTAGGTGCTGACCGGCGGCACGTTGAGCGAGAACTGACCGACCGAATTGGTGGTAGCCTCGTCCGCAGCCGTGGACGCACCTTCCGCCGTCGATGTCGCGGTGACCTCGACACCCGCCAGGGCGCGGCCGTCCGGACCTTGCACGGTACCGGTGATGGTGCCGTTCTCGTAACCCTGGAAGTTCACCACCGCCGGCGAGTTGCCGTCTGCCAGGACGGGCGAGTTGTCGACCGGGAAGTGATAGCCGTCCTTCGCAACCGACACGGATGCAGTTGCACCTCGCACCTTGGTCGTGATCTGGGCCGAGTAGGTGCCGTCGTCAGCGGTCAGCAGCTTGCCGAAGTCCCGATGCCAACTGCGCCGTTCCCTGTTGAGCGGCGCGGCGCCGTCCACCATGACCTCGACACGCCCGATCCCGTCACCGGTCAGGATGTTGGTGACCTGGCCGGTGATGAAGATCGTGTTGGCCGAACCCTCGATCCGGAGGTCACGCCGGTTGTCCGCCGTTCCCTGGTTCACGGTCGCGGCAAACATCAGGGTGTCGGCCTTCGTGTCAAACTTGTCCATCGAAACGGCGACGGCGATGATCCGCTCGTTCCGGTAGTCGGGATTCGTCGGACGCCCGTCGATGCCTCGTACGGGTTCGATGCCTTCCAGGATGTAGCGGCCTCTCGAGTCGGTCGTGGTCGACACGTTGTTCGCGGTCACCGTCGCGCTGTCCACGGCGAAGCCGTCGCTGTCGGTGATCACGCCGTGCAGCACGCCCGTCGCAGGCGTCACGTCGATCTGAAGGTCGTCCATGAGGTTGTATTCCGCACCGAGCGCCGCACGATCCTCGCCGCCATCGTCGTCCGGAGCACCCATCGTTGCTCTCCACCCGTCCGGCGTATTGAGCGCGTAGACGCCCGCAGCCAGCCGGCCGAAGCGGAATTCCTTGCGGTCGTCCCACGGCGTTGACCGAGCGTTGCTCGCTGCGGCCGTGAAGGACTTGACGGCGAGGGTACGGGCGGCACTGAGAAGGCATTCGGAGCCCGCATCGTTCGTGCTGGGAGACCTCGCCATCGACTACGAGCGGCGCCAGGTCACACTTGCCGGCCGGCCGGTGGAACTCACTGCCACAGAGTACGAGGTGATGCGCTTGCTGTCGGCCAACGCCGGACGGGTGCTCACGTACCGCTCGCTGCTCCGCCAGGCCTGGGTGCGCTATCCGGACCGTGCCCGGCCGAAGCTGGTCCATGCCGTCGTAAAGAGGCTCCGCCGCAAGCTGGGCGAGGACGCGGCCAGCGCGGCCTACATCCTCAACGAGCGTCAGGTCGGCTATCGCATGGCCGCGCCGTCCGACGGCTAGCGGAACGCCCACCCAGCACGGCCGGAGCGGCCTACATCCTCCGACGTTGTGATCTCGAATCTCCCAAGCGAAGCCGAGTACCGGATCCCATCGGTGTCGAAGGCCCGCCCCACCGCCCCGCTCCCGCTCAGCACATCCGGTGTGCCGACCGAAAAACCGCCCGCGCCGTCGAGCAGCCAGACGCTGTCGGAAAGCTGCAGCGACAGGTCGAGGTCGTGACTCGAGAGCAGGACGATCTGCCTCTTCTCCCTGGCCTGGGCCCGCAGGAGAGCCATGATTTCGACGCGGCTCGGAAGATCGAGGAAGGCCGTGATCTCGTCGAGGACCATGAGGTGCGGCGTCTGTGCGAGCGCACGCGCGATCATCACGCGCTGCCGCTCGCCGTCGCTGAGATCGCTGAAGAAGCGGCGCAGGAACGGCTCAACGCCCGTGATCGCGACCGCATCGCCGATAGCGGCTCTGTCCGTGTCGGCCAAACCACCCTGCCAGCCCGTGAAGGGCTGCCGGGCGAGCGCGATGACGTCCTCGACGCGGAGGCCCGGATTGAACTGCCGCTCCGTCAGGACCACGGCGATCCGGCGCGCGCGCGTGGCCGGACGCATCGACGCGATGTCTTCGCCGTCGAGCGTTGCGATTCCGTTGAGCGACGGTTGCAGCCCCGCGATCGTGCGCATGAGGGTCGATTTCCCGGACCCGTTGCGGCCGAGGATGCAGATGAAGTCGCCGGGAGCGGCCGACAGGTCGATGCCGGACAGCACCACTCCCCGCGTGTTGCGATAGCCCACGGCGAGGGACTTCAGATCCAGCATCAGCGCCACTGCCTCACGGCCGGTGAGAAGATCAGGATGAGAATGACGACCGGAGCGCCGACGATGGCGAGGATCGCGTTCAGGTGCAGGAAGTGCTGCTCCCACGGGGCATGAATGATGGCGTCGCCGGTCAGGGCAAGCAGCGCACCGCCGAGCGCGGCGAGCGGCAGGAGCGGCAGGATCCGCGCCGTTCCGGCCAGCGCCCGGGCGAAGTGGGGCGCGATGAGGCCGACGAAGCTCACGGGACCGCAGAAGGCCACGACGGGCGCCACCAGAAGCACGGTTGCCGCAAGCACGGCATGTCTCAACGACGTCACCCTGACCCCGAGGCTGCGGGCGTAGGTCTCGCCGAGAAGCAGTGAACTGAGCGGTTTGGCCGTAGCGATGGCGGCGCAGGCACCGACGAGGATCGGCAGCGCGAGCCACGGCAGAGCCTCGGGGGCGACGCCGGCAAAGCTCGCATCCGTCCATCCGCCATAGATCCGTCCACCGGCCCGTGCGGCGAAGTGAAGAAGAACGCTCGTGAGGCCCTGGGACGTGAATCCGAGCATGAGGCCGATGACGAGCAGCGTGATGGCTCCCACGCGGCGGCCGAGCGCAAGCATGACGAGCGCCGCGACTGCCACACCCGCGGCGGCCGCGAACGTGATGCTGGGACCTTCGAAGGCGGTGAGGAACGACACGGCCGCCGGACCTGCAAAGGCTGCTGCGGTTACGGTGAGCGCGACCCCGAGTTGGCCGCCCGCGAGAAGGCCGAGGGACCACGAGTCGGCGACCGGGTTCCGGAAGAGGGCCTGCATCAGCACGCCCGCCATGCCGAGCGCACCGCCGGCGATGATCGCGGCGCCAACGCGCGGAAGACGGATATCGAGGACGATTTGCCGGGCAAGGTCGGTCGACTGCCTCCCGGTCAGTGCGCCGAGTGTGTCGGCCAGGGGCAGCCCGATCTGCCCATATGTCAGCGTGAGCAAGGCGAGCGCGGCAAGCGCGGCAACGAGGACGGCGACGCTAGTGCTGACCCGTGCCGACATGGCCCTCCTCCCACGTTTCCGGTGCGAGGTAGCGCCACTCGCCATCGCGCAGCTCCGGATGCAGCATCTTCACGATGTCGGCCAGGCGCCAGTCGGGTCGGATTTCCCCCATCTCCCATATCTCCCACGTATCGGCAGCGGGATGACGCCTCCCCGGCTCCCAGAACACGCAGCCCTCCCGGTACGACTTGAAGCGCGCAAGCACGTCCCGATCGTCGAATCTCGGCGACAGCGGGTCGCGAATCATCCAGCAGTCGGCGCCGGTTGCGTCCCGCAGGAGCCGTTCCGTTGAAAGGTCGGAAAAGGTGTCGAGCTCGGGATCGTCCTCGGCCCCGAGCACAAGTTCCGCGTTGGCGTCACGAATCAGCGCCGCATCGGCGTTGCGCTGCGTGACGGCCCAGCGATTGCCCCCGCCCCGGAACCAGGCCCACAGCATCGACCGGCGCGGCCTCGCCTGGGCGAGCGACTTCAGACGGTCGACCTCGTTCGCGACCATCTCGACGAACGCACCGGCTTCCGCCTCTTTCCCGGTCAGCAAGCCCATCAGCAGCACCCACGCGACACGGCCCATGTAGTGCGGTTCCGCATCGATGAAGGTCGGCACGACCGGAATGCCCAGCGACTCCACACGCTCGATGTGCTGGGTGTGCGTCAGGTCGGCCATGCGCCCGATCAGCACGTCGGGCCGCGCCGCCACCAGCGCGTCGAGCGTCGGCGGCATGTGCCAGCCATAGCCGATCTGCTGGATCTCACCGGAGCGGGCCATGCGGCGCAGGTCGTCGTCGTAGCTGTTGTGCCCGCCAACCGCGACGATCCGGTCCTCGACCCCGATTGCACGCAGCATTGCCTCATGGGGATGATCGTTGACGGCGATCCGCTTGACGGGCGTTCGGATCAGCGAAGCACCTGCCAGATCGCCTGTCAGCGCCGGCGGCTCCAGATCCCGCGGGACGAGTACGAGGCGAACACGCTGGGGCGGTCCACCCGCCGACCCGCCCCAGGTGACGACGGACGCCTCGATGTCGACAACGCGATAGCCGTCCCGCTCGACGACGCTGAAGGTCTCCGCGAAGGGCGTTTCGAGCAGGTCGCCGTGGGCAGGTCGCGGGTCGCTGGGTGGGCCGGGCTCGCAGGCGGCAAGGGTGAGGGACGCCACGAAGGCTGTCAGACGAACGGACTTACTCATGATTTGAGTATGCCATACTCATTCAAAATCATGGCTGCCACAGCCAGGTCCCCTTGATGATGAGTTGGCGGCGGGCCGGGAAAGGCTCGAGAGCCCCGTCGTGCGAGGCGTTTTCGTTATAGACGACGTAGAGGAACGAGAGCGGCCGGAACTCCCACGCGAGGCGTGCGTTCAGGCTGGAAGCCTCGACGGCCGTGTTGTACTGCCAGATGCCGGAGACCTCGAAGCGGGGGTTCAGGGCCAGGCGGAGTTCGGGCGTGAGGAGATGGGTGCTGCCGTCCGAGCCGGCGACGCCGCGGAACCGGTTGCGCTCCCAGGAAGCGAAGCCGACGACATGCGAGGAGAGGATGACCTTCGCCGAGAGCTGGCTCTTCTCGAGCGAGCCGTCGTAGAAGGGTCCGATCGTGAAGCTTGCGCTGCCGGTCACGTTGGCGGAGGGGTCGTACGAAGCCGCCGCGATCCATCGGGTGAAGCTGTAGCGGCCGGGGGGCACGACGAGCCCCGGGATCGGCCGGAAGGGTCCCTCGAAGCGCTGCCACTCCGGCCGAAGCGAGAGCGCCATTTCGCCCCCGTTCTCCAGACGGAAGGTGAGCGGCCGCACATGCACGAATCCCGAGAAGAAATCGCCCGAGGACGCCTCGTTGAACAGGAAGACCGTCGCGCCCGGCGTGTAGGACCGCGCCCACTCCGGCAACCAGTCCGGGCGGAGATCCATGATGACGGCCGGACTCGTCACAATGACGTCGTTCGTGAAGCGGAAGCCGGAGCGCGGTTCCCACTGGGGGCCTATGTACTCCTGCAGCCAGCCGATGTAGCCCCACGGTGCGTAGTTGCCCGCGTGCGCGTGCGCTGCCCAGCCATCGCCCCCGCTTCCCTCCGTGATCGAACGCGACACCATTCCCCGCGCGAAGAGGTTCGTCGTGGGGCGGAAGAACCAGTCGACGGCGGCGACGGTGTTGAGGGCGGAGGCACCGGCCGGCAGGCCCTGATCGTGCCGGGTGGCGACCATCCCCCCGAGCCGCCCCGTCGCGCCGATGTTCCGCACGTAGCGGCCCACGCCGAAGACGCTGCCGTCGATCGCCCCGACGCCTTCCTGCCGCAGGAGGAGCGCGCCGGCGCTGGATTTCGTCGACCGGTGCGTCATCCGCGCTCCGGCCGTGACCGGGACCGGCCGTCCCTCGCTGTCGAGTCCGATGCGGCGGCGGATCGCCAGAGGTCCGAATCCGGGCAGGAAATCGTCTAACTGTATAAAGGGCTGCACGATCTGCGTTTCCTGCCGTTGTACTGGACCCTACTGGACCGTGCCGCGAAAGCGGGAAAAACAGAGTTGAATGGCGGGACTTCCTTCCGTGCCATGCTCTTCGCCGAGGGTCCCGGAAAGCAGCTTTGGTCAGGCCCCGAGGAATCAAGGTCGCGAGCCGTTTTGAGCCCACGCCAGTGAAAAAGCTACGACTCGGCAAGGAGAGGCTGCGCCCCTGCGAGCCCCGGCTTCTCGCGTCTCTGGCGAATGCGTCGCGCACCTCTCCCCGATTCCGTCCGGGAAGCCTGCCAACCTTGCAGGCTGGCGGCTTACTTCCCAGTTTGGAGCCCGCCGTACCGGCTTACCGACGGAGGTTAATCCAATCGAGAGCACTACCAAACGCAGACACGCCGTGGCTGCAACGATTCTCGTTGCAGCATCGCTCGTCGGGGCCGGTTGCGGTATGGACCATACTTCGGACGCGATGGTATGGACGCTCTCTGATGGCACTCCCATTGGGGAATTGGCGCGGACCGATCCCATCGTCGCGGTGGTGGTCGATCCCAGCCAGTGCCTTCGCTGCTTTTCCGTGTTGGCCGAATGGTTGGAGTGGGAGCGGAGTTCGGGAGTCAGCGTGGAGTTGCTCCTCGCCCGCGAACCGGCAGACGATGAGAAGCGCATTCTGCGGGCGACGGGCATGAGGACGGACGGATACCTCACCGGCGTGCGGATCGAAGCGCAGCGCACACCGATTGAGTTGGTGCTCGACACCGGTCGAGTCATCTTTCGCGCCGAGCGGGTCTATGGGCCTTCAAGTCCTCTTCTGGACGCTCTGAAGGATGGACAATCACTGCGAGAGGCCGTGGATGCGCTGGCCGTAGCTGGCACTTGACCTTTCCGGGAAATCATCCGAACATCTTGGCGCAATGGATGTAGCACGGCCCTCAGGGCCACAACCTAACACCACAAGGAGCGGTTAGCATGAAGATTCGCAATCTGGTCACTGGAGCGCTCGCCATCGGGGCGCTGATGGCGGCGTCTTGGGGCGTTGTGCCCTTCGCGGCCAAGGCTCAGGACGACGAGCCCGAGGGGCTTCTCAGCTTCGAGGACTTCGAGTGCCCCGACGAGTGCGCGATCGACGCGGATGTCTGCTGCGCGATCTTGGATCCGATCATCGTCGAGGTCGAGAACTAGCAGATGGGCCGGTCCCGCCGTTTCCACGTCGCGTTGTTCGCCGGGATGCTTTTGGTCCCAGGCTGCGGCTCCGAGCCCGGAGAATCTGTGACCACAGAAACGGCGGGGCCGACCTTGATTCCCGTCGACAGCGTTCTACTGGCCGAGGCCGACACGCTTTACATCGGCAACCCGTACACGCCTGTCGTGGACCCCTTCGATGGGTCCTTCTACATACCGGACATGTTTTCCGGAAGACTCCTCAGGTTCCGCAGGGACGGTCGCCTAATGTTGGTGTACGGGTGGCCGGGAGAGGGGCCGGGAGAGTTTCGCGGAGGCCCCAGGGTCCCGATGGTTCTCGACGATTCGACCGTGGCCGCACAGACCACAAGGTCGCGGCGGGTGAACGTTTTCGATCGAAACACCGGCAAGACGAGTAGGGTCGTGAGCTTCCCCGCGCTGGCCGGAATCACTCCACCGGTTGTTATCGGCCAAGAGGTCTGGATGACCGATTTCGAGGTCCGGCGTGGAACGTCGCTGACTCGCTGGCACCCATCCACAGACGAATTCAGGAGCATGGGCGGACTCCCTGAGGAATACGTCGCGTCGCTCAGCAGCGACAACTGGTCTTATGCGACTCTCTTTCGAAACGCTTCTCTTGCTTCCGACGGCGGACGGTTCGTGCAGGGCTGGTCTGGACTGGACGAGATGTTCGTCTTGAACCTGCGGGGCGAAGTGGTGGACACGGCGAACATCCCGGTGGCGAGAAGAAAGGGCGTCCCGGCCGACCTCCGGGAACGCATCGACATCCGGCGCATCCCGTTCCGCGAGCGGCTGGAGGGCAATTCGCGACTGCGCCAACTGTTCCCGCGCCCGGGCGGCGGGTTCGTGTTCACCCACCACGACCAGACTGCGCTGAAGATGGAACCGATGCCGGTGCTCACCGCCAAGGTCTGGGTTGGGATACTCTCGTCAGACCTCGAGACGGCATGCGTGGACGCGCTGGTGCCCCGCGATTTCGAGATCCGGCCGATGGAGACCTTTCGTGGGGATACGCTGTTCGTGCTGGACCGACGCATCGACGATTCGGAGAAGCTCCAGACCTGGATTCTGATGTATCTGGTATCCGACGAGCAGTGCGACTGGCTTAGCACAGAGCCCGCGCGGCAGGGACTCTGACGGGACCGGAACGGAGACGATGCGACCTGCTGGACCGCTGTCGTCGAAACCAGATTCGCCGCTGCGGAGCTGTCTCAACCCTTAGATGCATATCGGGTTGCGGAGCGAACTTGAGCGCTCTGTCCCCTCTGAAACTGAGTGACCTTGACGAACGCGGACTGCACCGGTAGCCTTGAGCGCGCTGATCGTTTCTTGGCGAGGTTCGACCGTCAAGAATCCCACGTCCATCACACCGAAAAGGCAAGATAACCCATGCCGCGCCTTCCTCGCTTCGCCCCCGTCATCGCCATCGCCGTTGCCGTCGCCGTTCTTGCGGTGTTGTACGCGGCGGGCGCTCCGCCAGTCTCCGCCGCCGTCCCGGGTGGGGATGTCCTAGCCGCCGAGGTCGCGGCCGACGCCGTGGCCGTTGCGTTCAGTTGCTCCGACGGCTCCCAAGAGTGGGACGAGTGCGGGGTGCTTGATCCTGCGGGAACGCCCGGAACACTCTGCTTCGACTGCGATTGTCCGGGAGGCGGCTGGTATTGGATATGCTTGGACGGCCAAACCGGCGAGGTGGATTGCGAGGAGTAGAGCCCACCGGCCCCGAGCGTGACGAGGCCCTGCGGGTGTCTTCTTTTCCGCCCGACCGAGTCCCAGCGCGGTGTATGCTCTGCCACTTGGCGAATCGCGTGACCACCTTCGGCGTAGCATTCTTGGCGCTGCTTGCAGGTGCCTTGGGTGCCTCTTCCCAAGAAGTTGGTTCCCGTCCGTGGGCGAGGGATATAGCATGCCACCCTTCGCCATTGGAAACCATGGAAAGCCAGTGGTTTCCGAGGAACCCGGCACCGGTGCGACAAGCAGTATACGGCGCGACCGACGATCAAGTGATCGGGAGCTTCGGCGGCTTGGGCTACCGGGACGGTGCCGTTTACCTGTTCGACCAGTCCAAGCCGGAAGTGGTGGTGCTATCGCCGGACTCGCTTCTGCCAGTTCACCGCTTCGGGCGTCGGGGCGAAGGCCCGGGGGAGTTCTGGGGCATCGCCCGCCCCTTCCCCTTGGGCCGGTATGTCGATTTCCGGTTTCTCACCGCCGGGTCGTCCGGCGTTGCAGTCTACGACGGAACGGGCATTGAGTTGTTCGACTTGGCGGGTGTGTTCGAGCGCAGGTACTTGGAAGGGGTGCCGTCTAGCCGCGTGTTCGGTTTTCGCTATGTGGGGTTGAGCGAGCCGGACGGCCGGATTCTCTTTGCCGTGGACAAACCCGGCGACGGAGGGGCTGCCGAGAGGCATCTGGAAACATGGGCCTTCGACATCGGCAACGAGCCGACAGCGACAAGCCGTCCTAGCAGGCTGTGGGAACTACCGTTGACCCATCCACCAACCACACAGCGCGGCGTCGTTGTTCCGAGACTGCAAGCCCGACCGCTCTGGGCTGTTTGGGGGCGGTGTGTCGTAGCGACGGACGGCGCCGGCGACGACCTCTGGGTCTTCAACATCGAAACTGGGGTCGTCGTAAGCCACCGGCTACCCGATTGGCCTCTCCCAGAAGCAGGCGAGAACGACTCCGGCGGACGCTTTCAGGCGCTGCCCGGATCCGGTGCCGCACCGACCGCACGCATTCGGTGGGAGGATCTGGTTGTCGATCCATCGGGTGCCGCTTGGGTACGCCAGTGGAACTCCGATGCGGCCTCGTCGGCTCGCGTGGCTATTGTCGATCTGCGCGGCGGCGGCGTCAGAGATGTCCAGGTGCCGGCCTTTCCGAGGACATTCGGAGATGCGGGAGTGTATTTCGCGGTCGAGCAGGGGACGTTGACCGAAAGCTACATCGTTCGCTACTCGGTGAGCAGATGATGAGGGCTCTCAACAGCCGGGGCCATCCCCGTGACCCGGTCATGCAAATCAAGCGGGAATCTGCATGACTATGGGAGACAAGCAAGCCAGCTTACTCCTTGGGGCCACACTCCGTGCATCCCCTGCGGAGGCTGGCGGGGGGCCGCGCCCCCTCTGACCCCACGGTTTTCCGGCCCGCCGCAGGAGCGGCGGGCGGCGGGGTGCTCCACCTTCCTAACCCCGTCGCCGTCGCCCGCCGCCGCCGGGCGTTTCCCCTTCGTGGGCGGCGATCCAGCCGACGCGATCTTCGCCGGACCCGCGAGCCGGGAACTCGGTCGCGAGCGGCGAGGCCGTCAGGATCCGCGCAGGCGAGTCCCTGGCCGACCGGGTGGCCCCGGAGCCACGGAGCCGTATTCGAGCCCGGAAAACCGTTCTCACGGCGATTCTGGGCGTTTGGGGGCCGGTTGCGCGGAATCCGAGGCCGCAGGATCGCGTGTAACGCACGAACCCGGCCCCCGGAGGGGTGGGAGTACCCCCGGTTTCGGACCTCCGGCAAAGGAACTCGACATCCCCGCGGTGGATGATGAAGCCGCGGAAACAGTTTTGGGCGCGACCTCGGTGGCGTAACGGCTGGGGGTGGCCGGGTGGAACGTGTGCGCAACATCTCCGTGCGGGTTGCCTCCTCCCTTGGACGGTCGATTAATCGCTCGGTACGATCTTGGCACATCTGCGGGGCGTCCACTCCATCGTTACCGGTCCCTAAGATCATACCTCTCTGGGATCACGCATAGCGGGTCCCCGGCAGAGACTGACGAGGGGCTCTGCCTCCTCGACCGCCACGAGGGTCTCGCGCTTCCAGCACATCGCCCGGCCAGAGTTCAGGCTTGGCTTTATCTTGGTGGGCGCGAGCGGCCCCGCGGCTTCGCCGGTCAGGTCGGGCGCGGGCCTCGGCGAGCATCTGGCGAATCGCGTCGGCAAGGTCAGTGGCCGAGCAACCTGACCAGGTCCTCCTCCGCAGGATTCCCGACGATACGCGCGTGTGGTGACACGAAAGTGGGCGTGCCGATTACCTTCCAGCGCATTGCCAATCGAACATCCTGTGCCAATCGCTCCGACGTAGCCGACGAGTTGAAGCAGGAGAGGAATCTGGCGACCGATGGAACACCGGCCCTTCGAGCCACGGTCTCCCAATTCGGATCGGTCTCGGTCCAGTCGTCTGCCGTCATCAGATGTTCGTGCACTCGGGCGAAAGCCCGCTGATCCTCCGCACAGACGGCAGCCCGGGCAGCCTCACGGGCACGAGGCGACCCGGGGACATGTATCACGACTATCGCTGCATCCTCATCGGCAACCAGTCGGTTGACAAGCGCATGCGACAATCGACAGTGGCGGCACAAGTAGTCGCTGAATGCGAAGGCTCTGATCGGCTTACCGGCATTCCCCTGGATGCTTTCTCGCGTAGAGGCTTCCTCCTCCCACCCGGCCCGATACAGTTTCACCACCTGTCTCTCCTGATTCCAGGCAAGGATTCGGCTTCCCAAGGCACCGGAAGGCCGCAAACTGATCGCGGTCAATAACAGCAAGCACAGCGTCAATCCAGCTTCGACAGTCCCGAGCCGCTTCACCGGCTGCCGTCTCCCTCTTCTGGGGGGACCGGAGCAACCACGATCCGCTCGACGTCAAGCGAATCCTGGACGACGCCGACCGCCATGGCTTCGTCGGCCCAGAAGAGCCTGAACCTTTCCGGAAAGTGGTAGGCTTGACGCCTCATTGGGAGTTTGGAGTACGCCGTCCACCTGCGGGATCCCGGAAAAGCCTGATCCGCTCCGCTGTGCGGTGCCACATAGTCGGCCACCCACAGCCGGCCGTCCCGACCGACAACGATCGCGCCCATTGCGGGAAGAGAATCGGGATATGGCAGGAGCTCCAGTTCGGCCAGCCTTGCGGCTCGAAGCGGCGTCGGGGGCATTCGTTCCACCGCACTCCGGCGGATCGTCAGATCGGCCTCTCGTTGCGAAGGTGAGGTGGCCATTCTGCCCGAATCAAAGTGTACGGATTCGAGTGGCATCCCGGCAGGGTTGACGCGCATCGCCTGGGGAAACCGGGTCGAACCGAAGTAGACAACGGAATCGACAGCCGCCGCGAACGATCGTGGAGAAAACGGAGCCATGCCTCTCGCAAACCTCGAAGAACGATACCGGTACAGCATGGCCCCGGCAGTCTCCCCGACCGCTTGGAACCCACGGCCTTCCGGCGACGTGAGAAAGACCGTTACGAAACGCGAATGCGAGACCCCAGGCTCGTCGTACCGATCGTCAACCGCTTCTGCCGTCCATAGCAATCTTCCGTCTCGCAGGGAGCCACGAAGGGTCGGGAAGCGCAGACCGACCGGCAGATCCTCGACTGACACCCACCGGACTCGGCCCCCTTCATACGGCCACACCGAAGCCCGATACTCCCAGCGGTCGAATGCCAGCACCGAATCACCCCGGTACTCGAACACTCCGCCCAGGCGCTGGAACTCGTCCGGCCCTTCGCCGATGCCACCCAGGCTCCTGCGTGGGTCTCCATCAATGCTGAAGAACCTGACCGTGCCATCGCCCGAATTCCCGACCACCAGAACTCCGGCTTCCCTGTCCACGAACGCACCGACGATATCCTGGAAGTCCGTGCCGCCGTCGCCCGACCAGTCGCCCAGAACCAAGAGGGGCAGTGGTGCGTTGATGACTACACTGTCCGGTGGACCCGAGGAAGCCGGTCGAGCGCCAGAGTCTCCACAACCGATCGACCACCACGCCAGCAGGATCGAGACGGAGCGTACGATGCCACTTGGAACCATGCCCAATGTACGGCTACTACATGGTCTACCAAGAACAGTTCTCTTCATAGCAATCGTCGTAATCGGGGTCGCACTTCTCCCGCGCCTCTTCGGTCGAGAGCCCTTCCGCGCAGCTGTCCCACTCGTCAAGGCATTCACACTGGCACGCTGGAGGAGTGTCACAGACGGCCAGGGCTTTGCCAGCCGGAAGCAGGACAACGGCAACGAGCATCAAGTTGAGCCCGCACAGAACCAGTCGTCGTTTCACGATGATGCCTTTCTCTTTACGGTGTCAATGGGCTTCGATCTGCCCGGAGGAATCGGTCGACACCTCAATTATCGCTACCGACACGCCCAGCTCCATAGAGGGAAAGTCCTGTATTTTCGACGGGGAAAACCCTTCCCTCCCTTGGGGGGAGATCCCCCCCCATTGAGTCTTCTCTGGGTTGACTGACGGGCTTCCTCGGTCGCCACCACGAGAAGGTGCGCCGCGCCCCCGCCCCTTGCTGGGGTCGCTCCCCCTCGATTTTTCCCTGCGGGAAGGCCACACGCCGCCGCGGATGCGGTTGGGAACCCGGCGGCGGGCTACTCCTTGGTCGTCCTTTGACAGAAGGCTTGCCATCGAACCTCATCGGTCGAGTAGAAGACATCCGATGTCCCGGCGATGCGTCTGCGTCGTCAAATCTGCGGTGCCATCAAGGCGTGCGCCTTCGGCAGGAACCTGGACATCAACTCTGAGAAGTGCCGGTAATGGTCGTCCCAGGACATCGCTTCGAAATCGCCGGGGTTCGCCCGGATGTTCCCTTCCAGCCTGCGTGCGCACAGCGCCTCTGCCACGACTTCGGCCAGAAGCACGCGGAAATGGAGTTCGTCCTGGCCCGGGTAGCGCTCGGACTTGGGTCCGAGATACCGATTCAACGACGGATGCCGCGCCCCGATCTCCAGCACGTTCTTGTTCCAGCGGTAGCGAAACGCGCCGTGGTCCACGTCCTCCAGCTTGATCACGATGCCCGCTCCGGCCGGGGGCAGGGCGCGGATCTCGGTTTCGGCCTCCTCGCCGCCAAGTCGGGCGACCAGCTTCGCGGGTGCGGCTTCGTCGTCCAGGACCGCGACGGTGAGCTTGGCCACGGCGATCCCCAAGTTGGCCCTGAGGAGCATCCTTCTGGATCCGGTGACCCGGAACTCATCCGATGCCATGGCGAGTTCGAAGTCGCGTCCCGCCGAGCGGACGAGTGCGGTCGGCGCCAGCAGCCGGATCTGCTTCCGCGAACCGCCGCGGACGCGGTAGCGCGGGCGCTCGAACGCGAGCCCTGCGAGATCCGAGTACTTCTCCGCTTCGGACGCCAGCACGGCGATGGTCGACTCGGCCCTGATCGGACCCGCGCGGACCTCCAGTCCCGTTGCCTTGGTGGCCTTCAACGCCTTGACCGACCACGTGGCACGCAGCACGCCGTCCTGCGCCGCGAGCGGTTCGAGCGGGACCTCGGCACGGTCGGCACGGATTTCATCCGTCAGACACGCCACCCGAACCGGCGTCCCTTCAGCCATTTCGGGAAACGCTTCGGTCCGAACGGTCAGCCAGCAGCCAAACGAGTGGCCGCGTACGATCTGCGCGTACTGGGGACTCAGCACATAGCCCCGGATCTGGAAACGGCTCCCCGTCTGTCTGCCCTTCGAGTCGCGCGAAACGTCCTCGTCCGAGAAATCCTCCATGAACTGATTGGCGGCCTTCTCAAGCGCGTTGAGCCGCTTCCGGGTCTTGTGGCTCTCGACGCCGCGGGCACGCTCCCGCTGCGCCCGCTTGCGCTCCTCCTCGACCAGGGGCCGAAGCAGTGCGAGCGCCCTTCCGTACAGCGCATCGACGAACGGGTGGCCGCGCGTCAGCCCCGACTTGCGCGAAGGATCCAGAATTGGAACCGGGTTCTCGGCCGGGTGCGGTTCGCCCCGCGCCTGCCGCTCGTCGTACTCGTTCCAGAGGTCGTCGATCGCCTCGCAGGTGAGCCGTCCGTAGAACCAAAGCGCATTCGAGTCCCATTCGAGGCTCCGGTCGAAGAGCGTGGCCTCGTGGATGGCGTGTCGGGACTTGACAAGGATGCCGCCCAGCCTGAACCGGTCCCGGCCCGACTTGAACTGCTTTCTCGCCCGGAAGACGACCAGCTTGGCCTTGGAACCCGGATAGCCGGGCACGGCGAACGTCCTGGAAACACGCTTGCGGCCAGCGGGCCGGGCAAGACCGACCGGCCGGTGCCTGGAGTTCCGGAGCCCTTTGATCAGAAGCGTGGTCTTCTCCTGCCGGACGATGTCGCGCAGGCGCACCAGCGTCGCCACCTTGGGAACGAGCGTATCGATCTTGGGGATCCGGTGGACCGGATCGATCTCGATCGTCACGAGGGTGCCGGTCCCCTTCGCAATGCCCAGCCGCTTCCGAAGCCGCGTCGTCACCCCCCGCGAATCGTCCGCCTCGTACTCCAGATTCCGGTAGATCCGGCAGGTGTGCATGCGCCCATCGCCCGCGACCGACTCGAAGGTGACCTTGCCCAGCGCCGCGATGTCCTTGGCTCCGCGCGAGTTGGTGCCCCGCACTGCGTGCCCGGCTTCGAGGCCGCTGACGCGACCGCCGATGCGCCCGAGTTTCCGGTTCATCTGTTCGGTGGTCATTCCGTCGGCGAAGTCGCGGACACGCAGGATCGACGGCCGTCCCTTACCCTGCCTGCCAAGCTCGATCTCCACCCTGCCCGCCGCCCCAAGAATCTGATACCGGTCGTCGGCGTTGGTTACCAATTCGACGATCGCGTCATACACGTCGCGGATGGCCAGCCGCGCGTCCTGCACCATGCGGCGCGATGCGATTTCGAGGGGCCTTCGCTTGACGGCGGCCATTTCTGCGAGGTCCGGTTGCAGGAGACGTCGAAACAGACCATTAATGTCGGGTCGCCGACCGGCGACTTCAACACTGATCCGCCCAAACCGGGAGAGCGTCCGGCGGTTATCGGTCGCGCGTGAACCGGCGCCCCGACGATGGCCTTCCCGCAAGGGACTGTTGCACTGGGAGCGACCTGGGCGGAGGTTGGGATGGCCGTGCACATCCCAACCTCCGCCGATGCCACAGCAGGCATCGAAAAATGGGGGGTCGCTTGTCTCTTCCATTCTTGGGGACGCCCCGGTTGATTTGCAGGTCCGGGTTTCGGGGAAGGCCCGGCTGTTGGGCACCCGTGGAGGCGAGCGTAGAAAGTATGGAAGGGCCGGCCCCTGACGGTTTACCGTGGGTTAGCGCCCCGGTGAGCGGAGGTGCCAGAGCCACATGCGACGTGATGCGTCGCAACCGGAACAGGAAACCGGCCCTATGAAGCAGAAGACGAAGGTGTTCGTCGGGATGGATGTCCACAAGGACAGCGTGATGATCGCTGTGCTGCCGGAGGTGGTGGGGGAGCCCACGCTCGTGAAGCGGTTGTCGCACGATCCGCGGGGACTCAGGCGGTTGCTGAATCGCTTGGGGCGGGAGCACGAAGTTCATGCCTGCTACGAGGCGAGCGGCGCAGGCTACGTGCTCGAGCGGACGATCCGGAGTTGGGGTTACGCGTGCGAGATCGTGGCTCCGTCGCTGATTCCCCGGCGCCCGGGGGAGCGGCGCAAGCACGACCGGAAGGATGCCGAGGAACTGGCAAGGCTATACCGGGCGGGGGAGCTGGTGACGATCCGGGTTCCGACGGAGCGGGAGGAGCGGGTTCGGGATCTGGTACGCTGCCGGGAGGCGTTTCAGCGAGAGGCCCTGAAGTCGCGCCATTACATCCTGAAGTTCCTGGCACGGCGGGGTCTGGTGTACCGTGAGGGCCACAACTGGACGGGCAAGCACTTCGCCTGGCTGCGAGCGATCCAGCGTGACGCGGCTCTGGAGACCGAGGATCGGATGGTCTTCGGCGAGTATCTGGCGCTGCTCGACTACAAGCTGGACCGCCGCGACGAACTGGACCGCCGGATCGAGGCTCTGGCGCTGGAGCCGGCCTACAAGGAAGCGGTCGGCCGCCTGGGCTGCCTCAAAGGGATCTCAACCCAGGCGGCGATGGTGCTGGTGACCGAGATCGGGGACTTCCGGCGCTTCGAGCATCCGGGGCGACTGATGGCCTATGTAGGGCTGGTGCCGGCGGAACATTCGAGCGGAGCAAGCCGACGCCAGGGCTCAATCACGAAGGCGGGCAACAGCCGGGTTCGTCACGTGTTGGTGCAGGCGGCGTGGAGCTACCGCTTCCCGCCACGACGCGGGGAGGTGTTGAAGCGCCGGCAGCAGGACCAGCCACCCGACGCCATCGCCCACAGCTGGAAGGCGCAGCACCGGCTCCACAAGGTGTTCAAGCGGCTGGCGTTGCGGAAGAAGAGTCAGATCGCGGCGGTGGCGGTGGCCAGGGAACTGGCCGGGTTCGTGTGGGCGCTCATGCAGGAGAGCGGTGTGGAGAACGAAGCAGGACGGCGCGCCGCCTGAGCAGTGATGGACGCAGACCGAATCGCAGATGCTGAACAAGGAGGTCGTCCGAGGCACGGCAGGAGAACGCTTGCGCTCGTTATGTGGCTGGGGCCGGCAACAGCCCCGAAACCCAAGTGTCGTAGATCGAGCCAGCTCCCGACGAATCCGAATTCTTGCCGCTCTGGCCGCAGGGCTAACCGGCGTATATCAGCAGGATTCACCGTCGAAGCGAAACCTCTGACGACCTCTCCCCTCGGCCCATGCGAAAAACGTGACCTTCACTTGACAGATGGCCCTTCCATATCAGCGAGCCGGAGCGGGTGCCCAACAGGGCGGTGGTCGGGTCGGGGGGTCGCATGGCCGTAAGGGGCCGCATGGGAGTTTTGGTCGCCACCGTCCTTCCCAATGTCCTGAATGGATAACACGAGCATCGAGGCTCGCATGACAAGCACCTGACGGCCGTGATGCGGAAGCTCCTCGTCCTCGCCAACACGCTCCTCCAGCAGGACCGCATCTGGACGGCGCATCCGCCGCGGGAATACTCCTGCCTCGCCTTCCCGGCGCCCAGCCCCGGCGAGCGGCTGTCACAGATGAACGAGCCGAGGAAGAAGCGTCGAAGCCGAGGCGTCGCGAAGGAAGCTGCGCGACAGGTCGCTTCGAGAAAAAGGGGCATCCGCTTGACATGGATACTCCCAACCAGCAGTCCCTGGCGGGAAGGCTCTACTCTGTAACCTTACGGCGATGAGTCCCCCCGAACCCGTAGGCACTGAATCAGGATATTGTCTCGCCACCCGACCATACATTCCACTTGCGGATACCAGCGAGTCATATCACGAAACGAGGATATCGACTGGGGGACAGCGGACCTCAGGTAGGACCGGTACTCTTCCGACGATATCGCTTCACCGTCTTCAGGCACCCGGATCAGTCCGTCCTCCACCGCTCCCAACACAACCTCGGTCGCCGTGTAGGTCGTTGCTCCCTCATTCAGCGACAGCGCCAGAATCACTCCCGGAAGTCCACCGTAAAGCGCCGGGCCGAACGGTACCGGAATGTCCGGTGCGAACCACGCCTCAACCCGTTGGCCCGCATCCTCACCAACCGCCAGGGTCACGTCGTACCCCAGATGCTCCCCATGCTGCTCGGTGATTCTCCACTCGACTGGAGTGACCCCCTCGGCGATGCGAAACTGCGTCCTACCGACGTCCAGCACCTTGACTCCCGAGGATCCGTCCTCCCCGACATACGCCGCCCGGAGGGCGCTTGGCGTGACCGCATACCACGCTTCGAGGGCTCGGCCCAAGGCATCCAGATTGACTCCGGTTGCACGAAACCTTGCGGGAGCAACCCCCCTGCCTCTGTCCCACCTACCCCTCACCATCAGGGATCGTGAGGGAGTGAAGTGGAGCAGGAACGGCGCGCTGCCCCATGCTTCCAACACTGCGGGTACTTCAGCCAGTTCCCCGGGCATCTCGACATCCAGCGACACACCGCTGGCGTAGGAAATGGTTCCGCTCTGCCCGTCTGCACGACCGACCGAAACCGTGATCGCGAGTACACCTGCGAACAGCACCCTCATCGCACCGTACCCGTGCACCGATCGGGGTCGATGGTGAATCGTCGCACGACCGTTGCCATGCTTGTCTCCGCGCCTGCGCGCAGCTGTCGGTCCAGGATCCACAGACTGCTGCCCTGCAGAAACGGAATCGGCACTCCGACGTCCGAGGTGGGGATCAGGGTGTCACCACAGCCGCGATTACCGTCGAAACGGGACACGGCTGCGTAGAGCCTGGCGCCGGTCATGGTGCCGTCTTCGTCGCGATCACTCTCCTGATGAAGCGTGTAGATGTTGCCGGTGCCATCGCGCGACAGCCCACGAACCAGCGACACGCCCGCGAAGAAGTCGAATATCGATGACCGCAGGTCCTCTTGAGTTCCAGATCGGTCACGGCGCATGGCCTCAAGAAGCTCGCCCTCGTCCGGTTCGCCGCGCCGCAACCCCTTTCCGATCCAAACCGTGTCGGTGACCGCACCTTCGTGAGCGATACGAATGAGGAAGGGGCTTCCTGTAAACCCCACCACGGCAGCACGGTCACCCGCGTCCAGGAAAGCGATTGACAGCGATCCCGCCAAGGCATGTCGCTCTTGGTAGGGTACAGGCACCGTCCCACGGTCCAAGACGATTGGCGGCGCCTGCTCCGTGGCGCTGGTCGCGTCCACCAGATCCGCGACGGCGATCACGCCATGTGACGCAGACGAGACCCGATTGTTCCCCGCAAACCAAAGCGAGTCACCTGACACCGAAAAGGACGATGGCCGGTTGTTGACATCCACCCTCACGCTGCCGAGATGAGTACCTGTGATCAATTCGAAGAGCTCCAGCCTTCCGGTTTCGTCCAGGAATCCCGCGACGGTTTCGGCCACAAAGCCCACACCGCCCAAATGCGCGAACTCGCCGGGTCCGCCGCCCCGTCTCCCCAAGTGCCCCGTCAATCGGCCCATCGCGTCGTAGCGCAGGACCGTTTCGGCGAACCCGTCGGAAACCAGCATTGAACCATCGGGGGCAACGAACAGCGCCAGCGGGTTTCCAATGTAGTGTTCTTCCGTCTCCTCCAGCACGAGGCTGTCGCGGAGGATCAGATCGGGTCCGGGATTCTGGCCCCCCGTGCCGACCGGGAGTGACGCAACGGCGAGCGCCGCCGAGCCGATCAGCCACGGAAGAGGCTTGGCACTTGTCATGTCTCGGTCACCAGTGACGCCCGTCGGCTGGCGGCACCCTGCATTTCCAATACGGAGATGAGCCTGAACGCGGAGGGTTCGGAGCTGCCCAGCCGTAGGCGAACACCTGCTGCGTCAACTCGTCACTCTCCAAATCGAGCCGGAGGACCGAGCGGCGTGCCCGGCGGATCCTCCTGCTCGTCCGGTCGCATTGGAAGATACCGCACCAGTTCCCCAGAGGCCATGAACACGGCGCTACCCGAACCGCGACCGGCGTGGATTGGCCCCGCCACAGCGAGGAGATCGTTGCCCACACGCACGCCGCGGTCGAAGCTGCCGTCGCTGTTGAATATCTGAAAGGTCCGGTGCCGGGGAAACATCGGTGACGACGATACGCCCGTCCGGTTCCCCAGCCGCGCAAGGGATTTTGCGGGTGGCGAGCACCCTCGGCTGGCCTGTCCGGGGATGGGTCCAGCCGCCGCGCTTGTGGCTCAACGGTGACCCCGACGAGCGGGTGGGTCGGCTCGATAAGGAGCGCCTACCGACCGTTCCTCCACGGGCTGACCTAACAGTTACGGCGGATCCCACGGATCGTTTCATCCTTGCGGCTCCAACGCAATCAGCCTGACCACGCGCACGGTCTGCACGTCCATCTCGTCTCGTTCGATGTAGGCCATGAGCCCGTCGGGGCCGAAGGCGTCGGGCGTCCGGAGCCCGTCCGGCGGCAGCGTGCCGATGTAGTTGCCGCCGGGGGTCACGACATCGGTCGGACCGTCGTCGTCGCCCGCCGGACCCCAGCGTTCCAGCCAGATGCGGTCGTCCCAGTCCACGTCCAAGGCATACAATACCGGCAGCTCCGCAGCGAAGGTGCGTCCCTCCGCGCCCTCCCACTCGACCTGTACGTTGACTCCCCCCGAGCTCACGACCTCCGATGCCTCGCGCTCGCGGTAGCGCTCGCGTTCCGCCTCCATGATCGCATCGTCGACCCGAAGTGGCGCAATCGGCCGCTCGATGGTTCCGGTAACAGTTCCGTCGAGTCCAATGAGCTTGACGCGGTATCCGATCGAGTCGATCAGCGCCAGGCGGCCATCTGTCAGGAGGTCGTATTGGAGGCGGGGCTCGAAGGCACGACCCGCCGCCCGGTACATGCGCACTGCACCCGACGCTGACGACTCGAACGTGCTTTCGTCTTCGCCCTCCGGGGGCAGCTCCCAGCAGTGTATAGGACTTCCGGCTCGGCACCGTCCAGCGGGAAGACATGGATGGGGCGGCCTGCCTCGTAATGGTCGTCCTGAGCTCCGAAGCGCTGGAGCGCGGATGTGACCAGGCGGCCGTCGGGAAGCGCCATCGAGGCGAAGATCAATCCCGTCGTCATCGGATCCATGGTGACGCGCCGCACGAACTCGCCGTCGGGGTGGAGGAGATCGATCGTCGTGAATCCCAACACGGTGTAGGAGCCGTCGCGCCCAACGATGACCGACAGGACGTTGCTGAACTCCCCGGGCCCCTCCCCTCGGCCACCGATGGTACGGACCAGCGAACCGTCCGGCCCGACCACGAGGATGTGATCGAGTTGGCTATCGAGGATGTGAAGGTTGGACTGCGCATCGAAGTGCACCGAGCGAACGCTGCCGAAAGTGTCCCAAGTGTCGCCCAGGACGGACCCCACGGTGAAAACCTCCTCGGTCACGGCGTTCACGATCACGTCCGGGCCATCCAAAGTTCCGGTGGCCCCGGTGGCCGATTCGTCCCCGGCATCGCCGCAGCCCACCAAGAGGGAGAGAGGGAGGAGCGCCGCGAGGTGTCGCGCTCGCGCCATTGTCGTGTTCTCCAGATTCCTCATGTCGATTCGTCCTTCCTGCCAAGGGAGAAACAGAGGCAGCCGAACGCATCGCAGCGAGCCCTCGGCATCTCCAGGTTCGTTCCATTCAATGTAGGCCAGAAGCTCCTCGCGGACGACGGCTCTAGGACGACGGGGCTGGCCGCCGCATGCGGATGCACCGGCCAGCAACTTCAATGCTGACCGTGAACTGATTCGCGGCCGCACGGGGCGCTGCACTCTTGACGGGTCCGCTCTACATACTGGGCGGAATGGAACGACATGCCCACCGAGCAGGAGGACTCAAGGATGGTCGAGAACGATAAGGAACAAGCTATTGCCGCACTTCGGCGGGTGGGCGGCCTCGCGCTCGTCTGGTTCGGACTGACCGCACTGGCGTTCGCGCCGACGGTGACCGTTGGGCTGACAACCTCCGTCCTCATCGCCTTCGGCTTCTTGAGTTTCGCCTCCGGCCTTACGCTGTTCGCGAACGCGATCAAGAGGGAGTTGCTTCGCGAGTTCCAGAGCTCTGTCGGCGGCGGGCGAGCCTCGGAGCGTCCGTAGAACCCGCGCCTTTCCCCGCCCAAGCGACTTCGCGCGAGCCAAGCCTCTCGGAGCCGGGGGCTGGCTCACGCCCTGTATGGGGTGTCAGCAGATTACCCCTTGGGGCCACACTCCGTGCGTCCCCGAGCGAGGCTGGCGGTGGGCGGTGCCCCCTCTGACCCCCCCCGGAGATCGTCGCCGTTGCGGCCGACCGCGAGCAGGCGGTCCGCGACGAAACGCAGGGCGCGGGCATGGCCGTGGCCGCGAAGGGCGGCGCATTTGCCCTACTTGCCGGATCGCCGTGTTACGGGCGCAACACCCGTTAGGCACCGCAGTGCCTTGTAGTCCCGGCACGCCAGCGCTTGCGGGGCCTCGGCGAGCAGCGTGGCGAGGACGGTCTGACCGACTCCGGGCAGGGAGGAGAGACCCGTCACGTCGCGCTGCCCGCCGGGTTGACCGAAGCCGGAGTCGTGGCTGTCGATCAGGCGGCTGAGCTGCTTCGGGTTGATCGAGTAGACCGCGAACCCGTGGTCCATTAGGCTCTCGACGACCGGCCCGTGCGGGACTTCGATCGGAAGCGCCCGTTGGAATGGCGAGCATCTCGCCTCCGGCCTCGATGGGGACGGAGGCCTCCACGGGCGTCATCCGAAGGTGCGGCGCAGCACGGATTCGTAGATTCCGTCGCCGAACCACCTGCGGATGAACATCAGTGGTCGCGCCGTCGCGCCCTTCACGTATCGCCTGCGCGGCTTGGCTGCGGTCGCCGCCTCGACGAACACCTTCGCGAGCACCTTGGCGTCGGTGCCGCGGCTGGCGGCCCTTGGATCGGACGCCATCGCGAAGAATCGATCCAGCCCGGCCTTGTAGGCGCTGTCGGCGTAGTACTTCTGAAGGCTCCCTCCCACCACCTGGCCGAACTCGGTCCGGATGAGTCCCGGCTGGATGAGGACGACCTGGATGTTGAATGGCGCGGTCTCGATCCGCAGGCAGTCCGACCAGCCTTCGAGCGCGTGCTTCGTCGCGTGGTACCAAGCGCCGAAGGGCGTGAAGATCCGGCCGCCCATCGAGGAGGTGTTGACGATCCGGCCTCCGCCCTGCGCCCGCATGTGCGGCAGGACAAGTTGGGTGAGGTGGGCGAGGCCGAACAGGTTGACCTCGAACTGGTATCTTGCGTCGTCGAGCGGGATGTCTTCGACGGTGCCGTAGAGGCCAAAGCCTGCATTGTTGATCAGAACGTCGATGCGTCCCTCGGCGTCGACGATGCGGCGCACGGCCCGCTCGTTGTCCTCGCTCTTCGATACGTCCATCTCGACCGGGGCGATGCCGTGTTCGGTCAGGTCGTCCATGCGGTCCGCCCTGCGTGCGCCAGCGTAGACGGTGTGGCCTTCGCGGGCGAGCAGGATCGCGGCCTCCCGGCCCATGCCGGACGAGGCTCCCGTGACGAGTATGATCTTGCTCAAGGCGCTGCTCCTTCTCTCGGTGTCGGCTGAAGACGTTGCGGGCGGAAGCTTTTGACGCGGGAACCTTCCTCCGCTACGAACGCTCACCGCTTGGCCGCTCCCGCCCAAGTGATCCACCAATCTAATGGCGACCGAACCGGGGCGGCATCCCGAAGGGGGGCGATTGCCAGGTCCATCGCAAGCCGAAAACGCTTGATGGCATGGCAGTTGGCGGGTTACCGCTTCCGGCTGCGGCGCGGCGGCACGATAGTTTCTATATTGTTTCTCCTTCACATCTTACGGAAAGTGAAACACGCATGGAATCCGGTTGGGCGACAGCGAGGCCGCGTCAGCAGGGCGGTTCGCGGTTCGTCGTCCTGCTTGGCGTTGTGGTTGCCGTGCTTTCGTGCCACGACGACGCGCCGGAGCCGTTGGGTCCGTTGTTGGAGACGGCTCCCGCACAGCAGGCCAGTCTCACGGAGGCGGATCGCGCCACGCTTGTGGCGTTCCATCGTGCGACGGGCGGCGACCGGTGGCGGCGTCGCGGCGGCTGGCTTTCTGACGACCCGATCGGCACATGGCACGGCGTCACGGTCGAAAGCGGCCGGGTGGTGCGGCTCGACCTCGCCGACAACAACCTGAGGGGACGCCTTCCGAAAGTCGTTGCCGAGTTGTCCGGCCTTCGTGTCCTGAGGCTGGACAGGAACAGGCTTTGGGGCCGGATTCCGCCCGAGTTGGGGGATCTCACCGGACTGCTGGAGTTGGTGCTGTCGTCGAATCTTCTTTCCGGCACCATTCCGCCCGAACTGAAGCGGCTGTCCGAACTTCGAATCCTCGGGTTGCGGTACACGGGCCTGGAGGGTCCGTTGCCCGCGTGGCTGGGCGAACTCACCGAGCTGTACGAATTGGGCTTGGACGGGAACTACTTCGACAGCCCCATCCCACCGGAACTGGGGAACCTGCGCAATCTGTCCACGCTCTACCTGTCCCAGGCCGAAGTCTGGGGGCCGATACCACCGGAGCTGGGCAACCTCTCGCAACTGCACCACCTGTATCTCAGCGACAACCATTTCTCGGGCTCGATTCCGCCGGAGCTGGGGAGACTCACACGTCTCCGGAGTATCTACCTGTCGAGGTCGAATCTCAGCGGCGAGATTCCCGCCGAACTGGGGGATCTGACGGGTCTTACGCGCCTCTGGCTGGACGACAACAACCTGACCGGACCGATCCCTTCGACGTTCGGCGGTCTTGCCAACGTTGAGAGCCTGCTTCTGAACAACAACCGGTTGAGCGACAGCCTGCCTGCCGAACTCGGCGGACTGACGAAGTTGGAGGAGTTCTACCTGTCGTCCAACGGGTTCGAAGGCGGCGTTCCGCCCGAGTGGGGGCAGATGTCGGGCCTCCGCGAGCTGTTGCTTAGCAGCCCGTGGATAAAGCCGACTCCCGCGAGTCTCTTGTGAACGAGTTAAATTGAAGGGGAACAAGGGACTTCGGCAAGGAGGACGGCGATGGCGATGGGCAGGCGGCGCAAGGGGCGGCAACGGGAGTTGTTCGTGGCGG
>JAJDUP010000001.1 GCA_022826565.1 Gemmatimonadota bacterium
CGCCGCTACTCGCTCACTCCAAGGTGATCGGCATGCTCTGGAATCGGTGATCGGCATGGTGGAATCACTGATCGGCATGCTCTGGAATCGGTGATCGGCATGGGATGGAATCACTGATCGGCATGTGCCGGAATCAGCACCACTGATTCCGATTCATTTCGTCCACCCGTTCCGACCGAAGTCGTCCACCCATTCCGACGCATTTCGTCCACCTGGATGCGCCGTCGGAGCGGAGGATTCGAGCAGTAGGAAGGGGTGCTGGATGACCTGATGTAGGGGCCGTCTCTTTCGGGCTCGTGAGAGATCCTTGAGCGAGGAGGAATGACGGTGGCCCGGCGGAGGTGTCGGTAGCGCGAAGATTCGAGACGTACTCCGGCTGAAGTACAGCCTTGGCCGGAGCAACCGGGAGATCAGGGCCGTTCTCCAAACCTCCCACAGCACGGTCGGCAGCTACGTCCGGCGGGCCCGGAAGGCGGGAGTGTCCCGGCCGCTGCCGGACGACCTGGACGACGCGCGGCTGGAAGCTGCTCTTTATCCGCCGACGGCGCCGTCGCGGGTTCGGCGGCCGGTGCCGGACTGGGCTCGTATGCACCGGGAGCCGGCACGTGGGCGCCTCAGTGGACATTGTCAACTTCGGTGTACATAATGTAAAGTAAAGTAGACATTCCGTGGCGTTGATCCGCGTCCACGCCTTCCGACTGACGCACCGCGGTGGCCAGCCGCGACGGCCGGAGACAGTTTGGCGCAGCCCGCAGCCCCGGCACCCCCGGCTTGCCCAGCGCCTCAGCGATGTTGCCATACGTGCTGACCTTGCCGGGCGGGATATGTCTCACGTGGGAACCAGACGGTCTCCTGGAAATCCGTCGGTGTCATCGGAACTGCCTGCATGTCGTGATTAGACCGAAGTTCGGCACCGAACTTCAGATTAGAGATTCTTCGGGAGAATCGAGTGATTACTCCCACCCTACGTGAACCACTCCTCATGATGCCACACTCCAGGTGCTCCCGACCGGGCAACTGTCCGGCTCAGTGCTGGTAGAGGGAGTAGGGGCAGAGGGCGACCAAGGCAGTCCCGACCGGGTTGGCCGCGCCGACCTACTACGATCGGAAAACCGGCACGTTGTGAGGTTGACCGTGCCACGGGGCCTTGGCCCGACGCACGACACAACTTCGTCGCGAGATGAGGCTCCATTCTTTCGTCAGTCTTGGGCGGCAAGCGAGATCGCCAAGTTGCCGAGTTTCGACCAGAATCGGTCGTAGCTCTCTCGTAGGCCAAAGCGCATACGGCGCTGCCACATTGCTGCACGCCAGTTCCGGGTGAGACCGCGCCAAGTCGGGCTCCGGCCGCCGAGCCCGCGACGGAGCCCTACGATCCCTGCAGCTTTCCACGGTAATCTCGTCGGTCACGGCATTGAGCGAGCCCCAGAACTGTTCGGATCCCCGACCGATAACACGGTTTGATAGGACAAACTGCCACTTGCAGGCGCCCGCCGCCGACTTGATGACAAAGTCGGCATCTCGATATTCATCCCGATTCGGGTTGACGGACATACCGTGACGCATCACCCTGCTTCGCCCCCACTCCAACCCCTCTCTCCCTCGTGTCGTGCTTCACGGTATCCGCCCGGGCTCATGTACGAAGCGTGGAGTACCTTCCCGTTCCTAGAGAACTGGCGGGACAGGAACGCCGTCGCTAGCGTTAGGTACGTTCAGATCTCACTCCCCTCAATAGGAATGTCCGAAGCGACGACACCGATACCTCTGGAACCGGATCCCGTATGCCTATCGATCGCAAGTATGTAGAGAATCTCCTGGTGGTTCGCGACGACCGCCTCGTGCGTCGCGAAAGCGAAGTCTTGGAGTTCAAGAAGAGCTTCAACTTCACCGCAGGAGCCGAGTACTTCCGAGATTTCGCCGCATTTGCAAACAACCGCGGTGGGTATTTGATTTTCGGTGTGGAGGATTCACCCCGACGACCGACGGGATTGAGTGAATCCGCCTGGCAACGGTTCAACGACATTGACCCCCGTAAGGTCACTGAGCCGTTGCTTGCGATGTTCACTCCCGACATCCGTTGGGAACAGGAGGCCTTCAAATTCAGTGGAAAGCGATTTGGCGTGTTTCGGGTTCATGAGGCCGACAAGAAGCCGGTGATAGCTCGGAAGAACCAAGGACCCGTTAGAGACGGCGAGATCTACTACCGTTATCGCGGTCAGACACAGAAGATCAGGCATGCCGAAATCGAACGCATCATCGCCGCGAGAATCGATGCCACAAACAAGAGATGGACAGATCTGTTGCGGGACATCGGGCGGATTGGGATAAACAATGCGGCGGTCCTGGACAGGACACGCTCCGGGATTGAGGGTGATGCGTCGAAGGTGCTGGTAATTGACGACAATCTGGGAAGGACTCTGAGCGTACCGGGCGGACGATACGTGCCGCAAGAAGCAATGGCATCAGTCGCGTCCGGCCAGGGCGCGGACTTGGCGGAAGCCGACGGTGTCGTGTGGACAGTTCGCGAAACCCTGACAGAGACGTATCCGCACTCAGCAATGGAACTGGCGCGGCGGGTGATGCAGCGTGTGCCTGGGGCAAAAAGGCATTTGATCTGGAAGGCTATCGCCGATCACGAACTTAAGAACAACCAAAGATACGCAGCTTACAACTTTCGAAGTCGAACACAAGAACGGACCTACCGCGAAACTGGGTTGCTTCCGACGGCAACGCCGACAATCTACAACGACGCGGCGATCGACTTTATTGCGGAAGCCCTTGCAGAAGAATAGTCCGGAGACCCCCTGTCCGATCCGGGCCCGGCGGTCGCGTCCCTTCCCGCGTTGCGTCGACGGAGCCCGGTCTGCGGACTGCGGAATCCAGTTCTGTTCCGCCCAGACGAAAAGCTCGGCCAGGAAGGTGTACCCGATCGTCCGGTCCCCCTATGGGCACGGACGGTCCTCATCGACGAGGTGGCGCCCGTTGCCGAATCTGCATTGAACAACGGAACTGACCGCGTTCGAGTACGTGGAACCGGCCACACCATGTCCTCGGGGTCAAGAAGTCGACTTCGTCCATGTGTCCGTGGCGCAAGAGGGCGAGGCAGGTGTTTGGGGTGATGTACTCGCGGAACCTATGTTCTCCACGCGCCCACCCTACTGGCAGCATTCCCACTCACGAGACCACCCGATACCACCCTGTCTCACGGATCCGGCCAACATATGGGGCTAGCATCTCGACTACGCATCCGATTCTCTCGGGCGCGGCTGCGCGCCCGTTACGATTCACACCTGTCGGACCATGGGCCGCAGCTCGTCTGGTCCGGTCCTGAGGCGACCGGTGCGCTCGGCGACGCGCGACAGGTCTACGAGGAGCTCTTCAGTTCAGCGAAAATCTCTCTTCGGGTGGTCAGCTACGCCTATAACGATAGTCCCAATATCTTCGGTCGCCTTGCTCGGAACCTCGACGCCACACCACAAGCTGCAAGTAACGCTGGTTCTCGACATCGAGCGCTATCCACGCAAGGAGAGAAAGCACCGGAACAAGACGGTCGTCGCCCGCTTCGCACGGGGTTTCTGGCAGCGCTGGCCTGGCAAACGGCGTCCCCGCGTGTACTACGATCCGCGATCCGTCAAGCGGGACCTCAAAGGGAAGGTTCATGCCAATGTGGTCGTGGCGGACGAGACGCGGTCGCTCGTAACGTCGGCGAACCTCACGGCGCGCGCTTAGGACGACAACATCGAACTCGGCCTGCTGGTTCGGGATCCGTCTCTCGCGGGTGGCGTAGTCAGTCATTTCCAACAGCTCATCAGGCTCGGTGATCTGCGGGCTCTGCCGGGATCAAATCGCGGCAAATGACAATCGGGCAAGCTGAGGTATCAGGGAATGTCAACCATACCATACACAACGGAAAGTAAAGTAGCCTGATGTGCGACTATCCCATCGGATCGTTCCTCTTCTGGAAGGGTTCCAGTCCGAGAACATCGACCGGTACAAGTTCTACGACTTCATGCTCAACTACCATGAGAAGGACAACCGGCACTGCGCAGAAACCGGCCTGCTGACCCAGGACACGGTCAAGCCGTGCTCGATGGCCAGCAGCGACTCACAGCGCGCCCCATCGCGATCGCACCCCAAGAGCGACTTGGACATCAGAGATGTCAACTGTACTTTACACTCTGGAAAGTGTGATTCACATTGCGGTGCTAAAGAGAATGATCGCACGTGCTGTTCCGTTGTCCACAGGGATTGGGTGATCAGCACGAGCGTATCTCGGAAGCACGGAAGGGGGCCACAATGAAGCCTGACAACGGTCAGAAGGCCCTTTCGTTCAGAGTGGTTGCGAAGGATTCTGGCGGAGGGACGCGTGCCCGCGCGGTGTTGACCAACGTCGCACCGTAAACGTTACAGCCGGGCAAGCTCTCGAACGACGTAGTGCAGCGTCCTTTCCACCCATACCTCAATTTCTTTTGGCGACCCGGGGCTATGGACATGTAAATTCCTAGGCGGTTCCTTCCACCAAGTAGCCGCACTGGGGAAATGTATCCGTCCCATTCTCCGCAACGACACAATATCTCGAGTTGGCTCCGATCTTGTGGTTTGGGGGCCAAAGTCCCGTGCCTTGATCTCTTCTACTTCGCTTGCTAGCACATCGCGGAAAGTGTCCTTCTGGTAAGCGGGATCATGTTGTGCCGCGCTTTCCACCGCATCAAAGTGCCAATGGGGATGGGCAACGCCACTTTCCAAGAGGCCATCATCTGTCCCATTCCTTCTAGTAGCCCGGCCGCTCCATTCTGCCCGAAACATCTGCGACTTGTATTGATTGTTGCGGTAACCGAAGAAGATGGCCAAGCCCGCCGACCGGAATGCGAACCGTCGCGTTCGACCTGCTGGATGCTCGTAGTCCCACTCCTCACGATAGCTGAACCACGCCCAAAGACCACCGCCGAGGCAAATTACCGGCGCAACCGGCACTTTGCGACTCCGACCGCGACTGCGGGCAACGTATTCACACTGCCCATCGACCAAGCCAGCCACCATAGGTACCACTTGCCAATCAGCGACCACTCTCGCGCCCTCGCTTCCATCGACGTGGACACTGAGTATAGGCTCCATCGATTTCAAATGCCTGTCAATCGCCGACTCTGGCAATATTAGCGGTGCTGACATAACGCTAAACGTCGTTGAAGATGTCGCCACCGAAGAGCTCTCTTGTGAGGCGATCCACACTGCCACGCCAAGCTGGCTCGGTAAACTGCGGTCTGTTCCCAAGGCTCGCTAGACGGGTGACTAATCGGCCAGTGTTTTCATCACCTGAAAGAGCGGCAAGATCCGGAATGGGGATACGCTTTACGTGGCGAGCGCTGAGATCAAACTGGCCCCCCGCGACATGTGGCGAGAAGATCTCGAGCAGGCGGCCAAACCCGGTAGAGTTCATGACCGCCCCGTAGGCTGCGAGAACATCGGACATCGGAAGTCCCTCCGCCCGAGGCGTCCACTTGGGTAACCACGCGAATCCTTGAACAACGATGTAACGTGAGTCCGAGTCGATCGCGAAGCCACCCGGTCCACCAAAATACTTAGAGACGATGCGAGGACGGCGGTCGAGTGCCCAGGCCCTGCGCTCCGACAAGCCCCACCAGTCTTTTCTGTTCGCCCGAACCAAGTTGGCGCGCTTCTCGAGACGGGTTCGTACCGGCTGGAGGTACTGTTCCACGTATACGGGCAGCTGCTTGACGAGATCGACCTCGCTCGTGATCGTCAGTCCCCGCTGGTCGTAAGGATAAAACACTCGATGACGCGTCTTGATCCTTCCGTCAACAATCGACTCGTTCATAATGGCGGGTCGAAACCACTGCCGCTCCTTCTTTGGCAGCTTATTGACCTGCCACGTCGGCAACACGAAGACGGACTTCAAACCCGTTCGAACACCTTGGCGCACATGAAAGAGGTCACCTATTCGCACAGCCCACCGCAACGTCATCAGGCGCTGCAGCGCTTCCTCCGTTGCCGGTGACGATAGGCGCCAAGTCGTCCGTCGCCGAAGGCTGCCGCGTGAGGTACGAAATAGCCGCCAAGACTTATTGCCCAGCACTTGCCCGGCGGGCAAGTGCTTTGTACGCCGTAACGTCCGCAGAGCATCGCCCGTTGCATCCGAATCGTTGGTGGCAACAAGGACTGCCACCGAATCAGGTCGTTGGCAGTCTGTCCGCGGCCTTGCGAGCACCGCCGCAGCAACTTGCACTTGTGCATACCTAAAGAGCCCGTAGTCGCCAAGAGAGGCTACAAACGTCAGGTCGGCTTGATCCACGAGGTACTTTCTCCACGCTTCCGCGGCCCGTAAGGTGAGTAGGCTTCCAGGCAACAAGGTGCCCAGTACACCACCTGATTTCAAAGAATCCAGGGCGCGAGTCACAAATGCCATACTTAGGTCGCTGCGCCCCAGGAGTTCCGGCCCGAGGATCTCCCTCATTTGCTGGCGCTGCTCTGTCGTCAGGGCGGGCCACGCCACAAACGGTGGATTCATGAGTACGACATCGGCCGTCGGTAGCGTGCCCTCTAGCGAGTCGCCTTGACGAATGTCAATGTCACAGCCGCCCAATGGCAACCAGTCTTCGGTCGCGGCGCTAAGCACGAACTTGGCCATTGAGATCGCCGGCCCGGATGTGTCCCGCCCATGTAGGATGAGTCGTCCGCAAAAGCCGAACCTGCGAAGCGTGCGAAGCGCTTCGTGAAGAAACGACCCCGACCCGCAAGCGGGGTCGAGAATCGCGAGGTGTTCGCGATCCGCTAAACCTGGAATCTGAGCGAGCGCCTGCTCCACGATGGTCCGTGCGAGAGCGGGAGGGGTGTAGTGCGTGCCTCCTCTAGTGACTGGCTTGGCTGTTGAAGGCGCGACGTACCCGAACAGATCGGGGTTGGAGGTACGAAGAAGCTCAAAGTGCGCCTCCTGAAAGATCTCACTCCCTGCGTGACGAACCGCTAAGCTGGGGATTAACAACAGCTCCAATGCCGTTGAAGACCGAGAGGTGACGTACTCCAATAGGTCATCTACTCCCGAAGGCGAAAGCAATCGCAGCAAGTCTTCTCCTTCAGACTGGCTCGCAACCCCGCCGCGCTTGATTTCGTCGGTGCTGCGCGATTGTCTGATCGCGTGGTGCAGGAATGCCAAAAATGCGTCAATACTGTGATCGTCATCTATCCGCGCGTCCGCAACAAGTGATCGCACTCGTCGAAACACCGTCAACATGTGGCCGGTTACATTTTGATTCGAATGAACGCGATCAGCGGCCAAATGCCTATAGAATTGATCGAGCCTGCCTTCTACACTAGACCGTGTCAGTAGCTCGGCTTCTGCTTTGTCCCAACGTACAACGGCTACCTCCCGGTCCGTGACCGTAACGTGGTGTGGTAAGTTACTCGACCAACACCAGTCAGCTGCGTTGTGATCCTTCCATATATGGTCGGCGCTCGCTGATAGCGCAAAGCTGCCGATGCCACCACCCAGTAGGACGCTATGTTCGCCGGAAAGACTGGCTTCGTGTCTCTCGAATAGGGGAGCAAGCGCAAGGCCGAAGCGAGTAGCCCAGTAGCGTGAGCTCGATATATCGAGTGCCATCATTGTCGCTCGCTAATCTCGGTAGCGGAAGGGCGTGGGCGGCCGTGCCAAACATAACCGAGGGCACCCCCCCTCACGACACCATCCCCCCACCAATCAAGATCTCCCCCACCCCCATCCCCCTCAACACCGCATTCACCTCCTCCAGCTCCTCCCCCCACACCCCCTCCAGCTCACCCAGCAGCCCCTCCAACCGCTCCACCATGATCTCGAACACCGCATACATCCCGCTCCCCGGCCGCCCATCCCCCCGCTCCGACATCGACAGCAGGTTGGCCAGGCGGTTGTTCACCTTGATCGGGAAGTTCAGCGGGTCCTGGTTCGACCGGTTCCGCACCTGGTAGATGTCCGCCTCCACTCCCGAGGCCGCTGTCCGCAGCCGCTCCGCAGCCGCGATCAGCGTTTCATCATCGCCAGCCTCCGCCAGGCGCTCGTCCAGCTGCGCCTTCACCCCGCGGATCGCGATCACCGCCGAGTTCGCCGCGTCCACCTGGTCCCGGATCCGCATCCCGAACTCGTACTGGGCGACCAGATCCTCGTCGGTCACGTCGGTGATCCACGGGTTGCGCCGCACCTCGACCTCGGTCTCCTCGACCCGGCCGTCCACGGTCAGGCGCACCGCGTACGTCCCGGGCGGCACCGCGGGCGACATCGTGCGCACGCCCCAGAGGATCATGCCGGGGAACGACGCCGCCGGATCGGTGCGCAGATCCCACCGCAGACGGTTCAGCCCGGATTCCAACGGCAGCGCCGGTCCGGCCCACCGGTCCCGCTCCTCACCCTCTACCGCAGGCGTGAACGTCCTCACCACGTCGCCGGTCGCGTCCATGATTTCCAGCGTGGCATCCGACGCAATCTGCACCTCCTCCCCCAACCACCACGACAGCACGACACCGTTCGCCGACCGGTACGCGGCGGCGGGATCGAACAGGTGCACCGCGCGCTCGGTGATTCCCGGCTGGGCCTGGCGCAGCGGCGCGATGTTGTCGAGCACCCAGAAGCCGCGGCCGTGGCTCGCCATCGCCAGCTCGTCGTGCTCGGGGATCACGTCGGTGATGGGGATGTCGGGAAGGTCGGGGTTGAGCTCCTGCCACGACTCGCCGTCGTCGTAGGAGATGTAAACGCCGTGGTTGGTGCCGGCGTAGAGCAGCCCGGCGCGGTTCGGGTCCTCGCGGATCGAGTTGACGTAGGCGTCGTCCCTGATCCCGGCCGTGATCCGGGTCCAGGTGGCGCCGTAGTCGTCCGTTTTCCATATGTGTGGTCTGAAGTCGTCGAGCAGCGCGCGGCGAGCCGACACGTAAGCTGCGGCGTCGTTGAAGGACGAGGCGTCGATCAGGCTGACGCGTCCGAAGTCGGGCATGTCGGGTGGCGTCACATTGGCCCAGTTGGCCCCGCCGTCACGAGTCACGTGCACGAGCCCGTCGTCGGATCCGGTCCAGATGATGTCGGTGTCGCGCTTCCCCGGCCCCACCGAGAAGATGGTCGCGTAGACCTCGGGGCCGTTCATGTCGCCGGTGATGGGGCCGCCGGAGTGGCCGAGCGTCATGGGGTCGGCGCGGGTCAGGTCGGGGCTCAGCGCGTCCCAGTTGGTGCCGCCGTCGGTGGTGCGCCAGAGCCGGTTGGACGAGGCGTACAGGATTTGCGGATCGACGGGCGAGAAAATGATCGGAAAGGTCCACTGCCAGCGCTCGACCATGTCGCTGGCGGGCTCGCCGGAGTAGAACCAGGGGTAGGGGTTGACCTCGCGCGAGGTGCCCAGGCGGCGGTTGAACTTGTCGATGTAGCGGCCGTTGTTGGTGCCCGAGAAGAAGACGTCGAGGTCCGTCGGATCGGGCGCGATGTAGCCCGGCTCTCCGCCGCCGGCCCGGTAGTGCACGTCCATCGAGCCCGCGGTGATCGCGGGCGCGCGGGCGGCGGCGTCCGCGTCGGCGGCTTCCGCCTCGTCGGCGGCGGCACCGGCGTCGGCCAGCGCCTGCTCGAAGCGGGCGGCGTTCCAGTCGGACGGCAGGCAGAGCGTGCTGTTGTCCTGCTGCGAGCCGCAGATGTGCCAGGGGATGTGGTGGGTCGTCACGCCGTGGTAGAACTGCGCGGTGGAAAACTCCTGGTCGGTCCACTCGCTGCCGGTCGTGAAGCTGACCGCGCCGCCGCCGTCGTTGGCGACCACGACATGCGCGGGGTCGTCGGGGTCGATCCAGAAGTCGTGGAAGTCGCCGTGGGTGCCGTTGTTGATGACTTCGTACGTGGCGCCGCCGTCGGTCGAGCGGAAGAACGACGTGTTCTGCACGTAGACGACGTCCTCGTCGTGATGGTCGGCGTACACGTGCGTGTAGTAGAACGCGCGCTGCCGGATCCGCCGCTCGTCGTTGATGAGCTCCCAAGTGTCGCCGCCGTCGTCGCTGCGGAAGAGCCCCCCGTCGTCGTGCTCGAAGAGGGCGTAGACGCGGTCGGAGTTCGCGGTCGACACGGCCAGCCCGATCTTGCCGACGACGCCTTCCGCCGGCATGCCCGGGTTGCGGGTCATCTCGGTCCACGTGTCGCCGCCGTCGACCGATTTGAACATGCCGCTGCCCGGCCCGCCGGACGACATCGTGTACTCCTTGCGGAAGGCCTCCCAGAGCGCCGCGTAGATGATGTCGGGGTTGTTGCGGTCGATCGCGATGTCGATCGCGCCGGTGCGCACGTCGCGGAAGAGGATGCGCTCCCACGTGTCGCCCCCGTCGGTGGACTTGAAGACGCCGCGCTCCTCGCTCGGCGCGCCGTACTTGCCGAACGACGCGACGTAGACAATGTCTGGGTCGGTGGGGTGGATGCGGATCGTCGAGATGCCGTGGGATTCGCTGAAGCCGATGTGCTCCCAGGTCGCGCCTGCGTCGCGGCTGCGGTAGACGCCGTCGCCCGGCAGGATGTTGCCCCGGATGCAGGTTTCGCCGGTGCCGATGAAGACGAGGTCGGGGTCGGTTTCGGCGACTGCGACCGCGCCGACCGACGCCGAGTTGATCTGGAAGTCGGTGACGGGGAACCAGTCGTCGCCGCCGTTGATGGTCTTCCAGAGGCCGCCGCCGGTGGCGCCGAAGTAGGCTTCCATGGGGCGGCCCTTGACGCCGGAGGTGGCGATGGAGCGGCCGCCGCGGTCGGGGCCCAGGTTGCGCCACGAGAAGCCGTCGAGGAGGGCGGGGTCGAGGGTGGGTTGCTGGGCGGCGAGGGCGTTCGGGCCGGTGAGGGCGCGAGTGATCAGCGTTTGATCATCGGCGGCTGGCGCAATGGCCAGAAGGGACGCGGCGAGCAGGGAGGACGGGACGAAAGAGCGGTTCACGGTAGCGGATCCTGTGTGTGGGAACGGCAAATCGGCGGGGTCAAGCTATGGGGAGGGCGGAGGGTGGGACAAGCGGAAGGGGGGGCGATGATCGGATGCTGATAGGGTGGGATCTGGCTTCTGTTTTGCAATTCCTATGCTGGCACAGTTGCGACACCGTCGCTACAACGATTGCATTTCCGTCGCTGACATCATTGCGTTTCCGTAATTGATATCACATCTTGGGAACCATGAGTCCACCGAACAGAGAGCAGACAGCCTACCGGCCCCGAATCGCCGACCAGGAGTTGGCCTGGCGGCTCGCTTCCTCGGGTTCTGTCGTCATCGAGGGGCCGAGGGTGTGTGGCAAGACCACAACCGCACGGCAGGCGGCGGCGAGCGAGGTGCTCATGGACGCCGACCCCGGTGTCAGCGAGACCATGGCCGTGGATCCCGGATTGTTGCTGGCTGGCCCGTCCCCGAGGCTGATCGACGAATGGCAGGCGGAACCGGCGATATGGAACCATGTCCGCCGGGCTGTGGACGATCGACCGGGCCTGGGGCACTTCATCCTGACCGGCTCGGCGGTCCCGGCCGACGACATGACCCGGCACACCGGCGCCGGCCGAATGAGTCGACTCCGCCTCCGTCCGATGTCACTCCTCGAACTGGGACACTCGACCGGCCACGCATCGCTCAAGCGACTGATGGCCGGCGATCACCTGCGCAGCACGTCGAGCGAATTGTCGCTGGAGGCGCTGGCCCAGCTGCTTTGCGTGGGAGGGTGGCCGGGCCACCTGCGCCGGGGTTCGACTGATGCCTCGATGGTCGCCAACGAGGACTATCTGGCCGAAATCTGCCGGGTCGACATCAGCCGCGCAGGGGGAATCAGCCGGGATCCGGACAAGGTCGCGCGATTCCTTCAATCACTCGCCCGCAACACGGCAACGACGGCAACGGCGGCAACCATGGCCCGCGACACCCAGGGCTCGGATCCGGCGTTCACCGAGCATACCGCGCGCTCCTATCTCGCCGCGCTGGAACAGCTCATGGTCGTTGAACAACAGCCTGCGTGGGCACCCCACCTGCGTTCGCGCTCCCGGCTCCGGACTTCGCGCAAACGGCACTTCGTCGATCCTTCGCTCGCCACCGCAGCACTGGGAGCGGGACCCGAGCACCTGCTGAGGGACATTCCGTGGTTCGGCCTACTGTTCGAGTCCCTGGTCGTGCGTGACTTGCGAGTCTACGCGCAGGCGATGCGCGCCAAGGTGTATCACTACCGCGACAACACCGACCTGGAAGTCGATGCCATCGTCGACGCCGGGCCCGGGCGATGGGGCGCATTCGAAATCAAGTTGGGAACGGGCCGGATTGAAGACGCTGCGAGGACCCTGCTCACCTTCGCCGAGCGAGTCGACAAGGCCCGCTGCGGCACCCCGGCAGTTCTGGCCGTGGTAACCTCCACCGGCTACGGATACCAGCGCCCCGACGGCGTGGCCGTGATTCCCGTGGGCTTGCTTGGGCCGTGAGGCTGCGCGGCGAGGAAGGAGGGACAAGTGCGGCTTCCCCCTGCTCGGAGTCTGCACCGACCAATTGGTGCACGGCATCAAAGTCCCGTCAGGGACTCGGGGACGGCGCCGTTGCTCCCATAGCCGGACGCCCGCCGCCAGCGCCGCGGGCCCGGAACTAACGGCATCGCATCCTCTTGTGCGATTACGTCGCACGGTCCATCGTGGGCTCCGGGCAACCGGCCAGCGGTCCGTCGGCGAGGGTCGAGGAGCCCCACTTGATAACCGAGAATTCGACTTGATGAGCGAGAGTCCGTTTTGGAGAGCAATCGTATGGTTCGCGGTGCCGTCATCCTGCTGCTCGGCACCGCCGTTTCGGCCTCTGCCCCCGCGCTGCCCGCGCAGGAGCCTCCCGACACGCTGCCCGCCGCCGACACCCTGACCCAGGTGTTGGAGCTGGAGGAGATCGTGGCCGTCGGCACGCGGCGCGGGGGCAGGACCGCCATCGAGTCCTATTCGCCGGTGCACGTCGTCAGCGGGGCCAACATCCGTGCCCAGGGCGGGGCCGACCTGCTGGACATGCTGCGCACCGTCGTTCCGGCGTTCAGCGTGAACGCGCAGCCGATCGCCGACGGCGCCACCATCGTGCGGCCTCCCAACGTCCGCAATCTGGCGGCCGACCACACGCTGGTGCTCGTGAACGGCAAGCGCCGCCACCGGGGAGCGGTCATCGCCTGGCTCGTACCCAAGGCGTCGGAGGGTGCCCAGGGACCCGACCTGTCGGTCATCCCCTCCATCGCGCTGCAGCGGGTCGAGGTCCTGCGGGACGGGGCCGCGGCCCAATACGGCTCCGACGCGATCGCCGGTGTCATGAACTTCATCCTTAGGGACGACCGCGACGGATATCGGGCAGAGGCCGGGTACAGACTGACGACGGAGGGCGACGGCGCGCAGGCCCACGTCGCGGTCAACGCCGGACTGCCGCTCTTCGCCGACGGATTCCTCAACCTGAGCGCCGAACTCGGCCAGGCGGACGAGACCATCCGCAGCGTCCAGCGAAACGACGCGGCGGCGCTGGAGGCCGCGGGCAATGTCCACGTCCCCAACCCGGCGCAGATCTGGGGAAGCCCGAACGTGAACGGCGACCTCAAGACCTTCTTCAACCTCGGCATCCCCCTGGGTGACGACGCCCGTGTCTACGCCTTCGGCAACTACGCGCGCAAGGAAACCGACGGCGGCTTCTACTACCGCAACCCCGATGGCCGCGAGGGCGTGTACACCCGCGGCCCCCATCGGCTGGTCGGCGATCTGACCGGCGACGGCAGCGGCGGGTGCCCGACCACGCTCGATCCCCACGGCGACTACTATCGAAACGGGACCTTCCAGGCCGACGCATTCAGGCAGGACTTTCCGGACTGCTTCGTCATGAACCGGTTCTTCCCCGGCGGCTTCACGCCGCGCTTCGGCGGATACACACGGGATTATTCCGCGGTGGCGGGAGCGCGTGGCCAGTCCGGTTCCGGGCTCGCGTGGGACGTCAGCGCTTCGAGCGGCACGAGCGACGTCGACTTCTTCATCCGCAACACCGTCAACGCGGCGCTGGGTCCGGCCAACCCCGCCGACTTCGACTTCGATCCCGGGGCCTACCGCCAGGACGAGGCGAACCTCAACGCCGACTTCTCGTACCCGGTGGCGGTCCCCGCGCTCGCGTCCGACCTCAATGTGGCGTTCGGCGCCGAGTGGCGGCGCGAGACCTTCGAGATCCGGGGCGGGGAGCCCGATTCGTGGGCGCGGACCTTCGAGTGGAACGGCAGGACGGTGGATCTGCAGAGCCAGGGCTTCACGGCGGGTACGAACGGGTTCCCGGGATTCAGCGAGGACACGCAGGGGAGGTGGGCGCGCAGCAGCGCCGGCGCCTACCTCGAGACGGAGACGGATGTACGGGACAACTGGACCATCGGAGCCGCAGTGCGCTTCGAGTACTACGGCGACTTCGGGTCCACGACGAACGGCAAGCTCTCTACCCGCGCGGACCTCACGGCCGATCTGGCGCTCCGGAGCACTGTGAGCACCGGCTTCCGGGCCCCAACCCCGGGCCAGGCGAACGCGATCAACGCGACGTCGAAGAATGCGGGATCCGGGGAAGAGCGGCAGGTGTCCATCGTGGCCACGATCGCCCCCTCGAGCCCCGTCGGCGTCGCGCTCGGCGGCAGTCCGCTCAAGACGGAGCGGTCGCGCAACGTGTCGCTCGGTCTCGTCTGGAACCGGGCACCGGTCGCGGCCACCCTCGATTGTTTCAGCATCCGCGTCGAGGACCGCCTGGCCCTCTCGAGGGACATCGAATTCAACCGCCCCGACCTGGGACCGGACCGCGTACGCGACGATCTGATCGGGATGCTCGAGTCCGAGGGCCTGACCTCGGCCCGCAGCTGGAACTACATCAACTTCTTCAACAACGACTTCACGACGTCGACGCGGGGCTGCGAGGCCGTCGGCAGCTACGTCTTCGAGGTCGGCAGGGGCGTCACCGTCCTCGACGCCTCTCTCTCCCGGACCCTCACGACCGTCGAGGACTTCACGCCCGGCGGTCCCCTGGCCGACGCGAAGGAGATCAAGGACTACGAATTCGGCCTGCCGCGCGACCGCGCCATCGTTTCCGTTCGTCACGACGCGGGCCCGATCAGCGCGGTGGCCCGTTTCAACTACTTCGGCGGCTGGTACGACTCCGAGGAGGACGAGGACTTCGGCGGCTACGGAATGGCCGATGTGTCGGTCAGCTATCAGCTCCGCCGCGGACTGCGCGCGACGGTGGGCGCGGACAACGTCCTCGACGCCTATCCCGAGCTGAACCCGAACCGGTTCACGGGACTCGGGAACATGTACAGCCAGTATGCGCCCGGGGGATTCAACGGTCGGTTCGTGTATCTGCGAGTCACGCTGGAGGGGCCGGGGGGTTCTTGAGGCGGCTAGTCCGCCTCCGAACGCCGCGCTGCAGAGGCGGGGTGGGTCGGAGATACACAATGACCGGTTCCTGATGCGCTCGCTTTGCTTAGCGTTGCGTACACCAGGGATCTCAGGTTAGGGTAGAAATGACATTCTGTTTTCTACCCTGGAAATGAACATGGGCCTCAATATCAAGAATGACGAGACGTGCCTGCTCGCGCGCGACCTGGCCCGGCTGACCGGCGAGACCATGACTGGTGCGATCACCGTCGCGCTGCGCGAACGCCTCGCGAGAGAGAGGCGGCAGCGCAATCTGGATGCCCGTATCGAGGAACTGCTTGCCATCGGCCAGCGCTGTGCCGCGTCTCTCGAGCCTGGACCATCGGCCGTTGACCATGGCGATCTGCTCTACGACGATCGTGGCCTGCCCAAGTGATCGTCGATAGCTCGGCGGTGCTCGCGATCCTTTTCGACGAGGCCGACGCGAGGCGCCATGCCGAAGCGATCATGGCTGCGCACCCCTGCCGCATGTCGGTTGCCAACGTATTGGAGGCTTCCATCGCGCTGGAGCGTCGGGGCGGCCACGCTCATGACCTCGACATGCTCCTCGAGCGGGCGGCGATCGAGTTGGTGCCCGTCACATTGGAACACCTGGGAGCAGCGCGCCGCGCCTGGCGCCGTTTCGGCAAGGGCAATCACCCGGCCGCGCTGAACTTTGGGGACTGCTTCGCCTACGCACTCGCCAGGACGACCGGTGAACCCCTCTTGTTCAAGGGCAACGACTTCGCCCAAACCGATATCGACCGAGGTTGACTGGGCTAACAAAAGCGACGGTCCACTCGCTTTACTTAGATGCCTGGACTGGGTGCCGTTAGCAAAATTCCCTTCCCAACCAAGATACTAAATAAAGCGACACCCTTGAATCTTTTGTAAATACTACGCCATTTTGGGATCTGACCATCGACTTCTCCTCTCAAACACCATGCGACGCGAATCCACAGGAAGCTACGAAGTGACTGTCGGCGGTGGGGAGACCGTGCGAGCGTTCGTACCCCGCCCCCTCCCGCCCGTACCGGGACTCGATGCCCGCGAGAGCCTTGGGCGTCTGCTCGAAGAGGCAACCGCCGCGCTCGGCCGGCTGGACGCCGTCTCCGAACTATTGCCGGACCCGGCCATCTTCGTCTACGGCTACGTGCGGAAGGAGGCGGTCCTGTCCTCCCAGATCGAAGGCACCCAGTCTTCGCTGGCCGACCTCATGCTTCACGAAGCGGGGGGTGTGCCCGGTACCGACCGCATCGACGTGATCGAGACGTCGAACGCCGTGGCCGCCTTGAATCACGGTGTTGAACGCCTGCGTGGTGGCTTCCCGATCTCCAATCGCCTCCTGCGGGAGATGCACGCCAGGCTGTTGGCGAGCGGCCGTGGCAAGGCGATGAGGCCAGGGGAATTCCGGCGGTCACAGAACTGGATCGGCGGATCGCGTCCCGGCAATGCCGCCTTCGTGCCACCGCCGCCCAATCACGTCCAGGATTGCATGGCCGACCTGGAGCGGTTCATTCACGCTACGGACGACGGACTTCCCGTTCTGGTGAAAGCCGGGCTCGCGCACGTTCAGTTCGAAACCATCCATCCCTTCCTCGATGGCAACGGGCGGCTGGGACGATTGCTGATCACCCTGATGCTGTGCGATGCCGGACTGCTCCGGGAGCCGCTTCTGTACCTCAGTCTGTACTTCAAACACAATCGGAGTACCTACTACCAGCTTCTCAACGACACGCGGCACACCGGAGACTGGGAAGCCTGGCTGAGGTTTTTCCTGGATGGCGTGCGCGAGGTGGCGGAATCGGCTGTTGCGACGGCTCGGTCCGTCAGCGATACAATCCGGGAAGACCGGTCGCGAATCGGCCGCCTGGGACGGCGTGCGGGTTCGGCGTTGCGGGTGCACCAGTCCCTGGTCGAACGTCCTGTCGGCGACATCGGCCGGCTCGCGTGGCGCACGGCCCTGTCCGCGCCGACCGTGGCCGCCGTACTCCGAGCGCTCGAGGATCTCGACATCGTGCGCGAGATCACGGGCCGCCAGCGAGGCAGGATCTACACCTATGAGCGCTACCTCGCGGTTCTGCGCGAAGGCACCGAAGATCCGCCCGGGTAGCGACAGCAGTTATCCCGAAACCCCTATGCCGCTCCCGACACTGCCTTCCCAAAACGCTCGGCTGCTTCGAGCGTCTCCCTCACGTCGTCCCACTCGGTGTTGTGGTTGACGATGCAGAGCCTCAATGCAAACCGCCCGGCCAGGACGGCCGAGGACACGAACGCCGGATCCTCCCAGAACAGGCGGGCCAGCACCGACCGGTTGATCTCGTCGAGCGTCTCGTCCGCGAGCTCCCGTCCGGCCGGGTTGATCCGGAAACACACGACGCTCAGCGAGGCCGGGCTCAGGCACTCCAGGACCGGACTTGCCTGAATGTACTCCTCAGCGCGGGCGGCCAGATCCAGACCCTTCGCGATGGCCCGCCTGAACGCCGCCATTCCGAACGTCTGGACCGACATCCAGATCTTGAGGGCCCGCACCGACCGGCTCAGCTGCAGGCCGCGATCCCAGAAATTCGGGTGGCCCTTGCCCCAAAGGGCATCCTGAAGGAAGTCGGGGCGGATATTGAACGGCTTCTCGAGCGTTGAAATGTCCCTGACCAGGAGACCGCCTGCCTCGTAGGGTTGGAAGAGCCACTTGTGCGCGTCGATCCCCACCGAATCGGCGCGCCCGATCCCGCGCAGGAGCCGCTTGCCGCGGTCGGTGAGGACGGCAAACCCGCCGTACGCGGCGTCGACATGCAGCCAGGTCCCATGCTCTGCGCAGAAGTCCGCCAGGGCATCCAGTGAATCGACGGCCCCGGTCGCCGTTGTTCCGGCGTTCGCGCAGACGGCGATGGGATGCAACCCGGCGGCGCGATCCTCCGCCACCATCGTCGCCAGCGCTCCGAGGTCCATCTGGAAGAGGCGGTCGGTGGGCACCAGGCGTGTGTGCTCCCCGCGGATGCCGATGATCCTGGCCGCCCTCATCTGCGAACTGTGACTCTGGTCGCTCATGTAGACGCAGGGCCCCTCAGGGCAGCCCGCCGCTTCTCTCGCCGCCACGAACGCGTCGACCGTCGCGGCCGATCCGCCGCTGGTCAGCAATCCACCGGCGGTCTCCGGGAAACCGAGCCAGCGCCGAAACCAATCGATGACGACGCACTCCAGCTGGGTCGCCCCGCTCGCGATGAGCCAGTTGGATGCGTTGATGTTGTAGCCGGCGGCGAGAAAATCGGCGACGACGCCGGGCCACGTGGGAGCGCTGGGGACGAAACCGAAGGAACGCGGATGGTCGAGGCGAAGCGCCAACGGAAGGATGTCCTGCACAGCCCGCTGCAGGACTTGGGACGCCGGATTGCCGACCTCCGGGGGGTCCTCCATGAGCCGCTCGTCCAGCTCTCCGCGGAACTCGCCGTCCCAGGCTTGCTCCCGGGGAAGGCGTCCGTGGCGTTCAACGAGAACTTCCGCCGCCTGGCGGGCCAGATCGAGCATGGCATCCGGGGACATCTGGAGGCCATCTTCGTGCGCGGAATGATGCGTTGACCGTGTTGGCTCGTCGCTGGACAATGCACTGCAAGGGGGTGTGGGATGGAACCAAAACAGGCTGCAATAGGACGCTTATGGCCCCGCTAGTCAAGTTCTCGGGGCCCGCCCTTCCACCGATCCACCACAGCATTCACCCACCCGACCACCACACTCGTCACGATCCCGATCGTAGCGGCGACTGCATTGCTGAACACGTCGAAGTTGTCGTAGACCCGGTTCGGCAACACCGCCTGGATCCCCTCGTCGAGCCAGCCCACCAGCACCGTCACGACCAGGGCGAGCAGGGCCGGCACCGGCACCCGTCGGTCGTTGCTCACTCGCTCCCTCAGAGCCTGGTAGATCAGGACCGCGACGATGCTGTACTCCATGAGGTGGGTGCGCTCCTCGGGCGTGACTCCCATCCTGAGGGCCGCCATCCCGTAGACGGCCGTGACGCCGAGTGCTATCCAGAGGTCGCGCCGCCCGGGACGCCTCTTCAGCCCGCTTCCAACGATGGCCGCCACCGTGAGGAACATGAGGAAGAAGAACACGGGAGGCAGCAGGCGGTGCTCGCGCAGAACCTCGGCCAGTGCGCCCGCCAGTCCCAGCGTGGAGTAGATGGCCACGATCACGGCCAGCGCCCAGAGCCAGAGGCGCCGTTCGCGATCGGAGGTGAAGGGAGGGTTTTTCATGCGGTCACCCCGCCAAACCCTGACGTAACGGCGGAACCGTTCAGGATTCTATCTTGTGCGATCACTTGATGTTATGGGATTTCTGGATCGGATTCCCGCTGTCTGACTCCCGCCGAGTGGAGAACCTCAGCCGCGTGGTCTCCGGCGGGCTTCCAGTGCCTTCCGAAGCTGTCCCTCGTCGGCTCGCTGGTAGCATTCGAGCACCGTCTTGGCGGTCTTCCATCCGCCCAACTCGCAGAGGACCTTGAGCGGCTGGTCCATCAGGTCGCTCGCAAACTTGCGCCTCAGCGAGTGCCAGCCCCGCCCGCGCTTCGGTTCCAGATCCGCGAGCCCTTGGGCCTTGTACCACCAAGCTCGCACCAGCGACCGGCCCGCGCACTTCGAGGCAACCGTCGGCGCGGGTAGCACCGGAGTGTCCTCATGTCCCGAACTCTTCTTCCGCGCCTCCTCCAAGGCGGCCACCGCCTCGGTCGTTACCGGCGTACTATGCTCGTAGCCGGTCTTCTCGTGTTCCGCGCGCCACCGCACCACCCCGCTTTCGAGACAGATGTCCGACCACCTGAGTTGACGGATGGCCCCGATTCGGTGCCCGGTCTCGTGCGCGAGCACGAGCGCGACGTGGAAGCGCCAGTCCACCTGCCGGGACACCCCGAGAAGCGCCTGGTACTCCTCCTCCGACAACACCACCCGCGTGGGGTTCTTCTCCGTGGGCGCCCTGAGACCCCTCAGGGGATTCGAAGCGAGCAGGAGCTCGCCCCGCTCGTCCCTGGACTTGGCGGCCCAGTTGAGCACGGCGATCAGGAACTTCAGGTCGTGCTCGATGGTCCGGTCGGAGACCGGCCTTCCGCTTGGGCCGACGCTGCCCGCGCGCCGCGCCCGGATGAACCGGTCCCAGTCGCGCTGCGACAGGCTCGCGGGACTCCGGCCCCGTCCGAAGAACCGGAGGAACATTCTCGCCGCGGCCCGGTCGGACCGCTGCGATGTCTCCGCCTTCGTGGGCGTCACCTCCTCCCCGTAGATTTCAAAAAGCCTTCCCAGCGTGAGCGGCTCGGGCTTGCCGTTCGGCTCCGGCCGGGCGAACCCGGCGGCGAACTCGTCCGCCTGCCGCTTTGCGCGCCGCCAATCGCGGTGCTTGAGCGACCTCGTGAGCCTGCGCCCGTTCTTGCGCCACTCGATCTGGTATAGGCCCGTCTTGGGATCCGGGAACACCCGGACCCGGTTCCGGCCCCATTCGCCGGCGCCGTACGAGCGCCGACTTCGTTTCGTGCGTGCCATCGTTCGATTCCTCTCTCGATGGACTGCACGATCTGCGCAACGGAATCTCGCTGGACGACGGCAGCTTGACCAGTGCAGCACTCGTGCCGTTCGCTTCTCGAAGGCGATGGAGGAGCGGACGGCGGAGCCTGTTCCGCATCCGGGACCGCACCGGACGGCTCGGGACCCTGGCCCGCAGACGCGACTTGACGCCGCCCAGGGCGCGCTCCCGATTTCTCTCGGATCCTACCGCAGGAGCGGCAACCCCGATGCACAGCAAAGCCCTCGACCAACGGCGAGCCCGATGATCGACCATCTTAAGGGGCGGGAGAAGGCGCTGGAGCCGTTCGGTTTGACGGGCCGCCGCGCCGAATGGGTCGCCTTGGCGAGCCTGCACGGAGGCGTGTTCACCCGCAAGCAGCTTTCGGCTTGGCTCGGGGTCAGCCGTTTCACGGCGCTCCGGTTCGTGCAGGCGCTGAGGGACCGACGGCTGGCCGCCGAGGAAACGGTCGGAGATCTGAAGGTTTGCCGGATCTGTGCGCGCGGCATCTACCGCGCACTCGATGCCGAAGGCGTTCGCCACCGGAGGATCACCTCGCCCGAAGTGGCCCTGCGCCGCCTGCTCTCGTTCGACTACGTGATCGAGCACACCGGCCTGCCCTGGCTGCCGACCGAGCCGGAGAAGGTCGCCGCGTTCGAGACGCTCGGCATCGACCGCTCGCTCCTGCCCGCCCGCATCTACCGGGGCGCCGCCGAGGGCGCGCGGCGATACTTCCCGCGCGGGATGCCCGTGGCGCTGGACTCAAGCCGCGCCGTGTTCGTCCACGCCGATCCCGGCTACGATACCTCGACGGCGCTCCGTTCGTGGCGGGATCGGCACCTGAAGCTCTGGGAGGCGCTGAGGGAGCTGGGCTGGTCGGTCGAGGCCGTCGGGGTCGCCTGCGGCCCCAAAGAACTCCGACGGGCAGGGACGATCCTGGGCAACTGGGTCGGTGCCGCCGCCACCGAAGAACCCAGCCGGCAGCCCAAGACTATCGCGGCCGTCCGGCGCGAGATCGTGCGCGTCGAGAATGCCATCCGGGGAAGGGACGAGGCGACCGTCGAGGAACTGGGCGGTCTCAACGGCTGCCTTCACCGCCTCGTTGAGATGCGGGAACTGCTCCGATCGGGCCTCCCCGGAGGCGTGATTCACGGCTATTCCGTTTGGGGTTCGAGCCGCTTCTCCGAGGGCGGGTTTTGAGCGTCCATGGGCAGGTGCCGTTGCCGATCCGTAGGTGTCCGTCTCACATCGGGGTCGATGTGCAAGGGAATGCCGCTTGGGCGTGCGGAACGCGACGGTCCGTAAGGCACTGGACGGATTGGGGTTGTGCCACGGCCTGCGGATCGCCGATGCCGATCCGGGTCTCCGGGCCGTGGACGGGAGCGACCCATCCCTTCGGGGTGCCTGGTACGGCACGGCGATCGTTGGGATGTGCAAGGCCATCCCACCGTCGCCCTGGGTCGCTCCCGATCCATCAGTCCCGTGCGGGAAGGCTCTGTCGCGGCCGGGGAACTCGCCCTCTAGCCGATCGGAAGAGCCACGCCCATCCGAAGAGTCAGAACACGTTGTCTCGGTCCGCTCCAGTACGAGTCCGCTCCTCCGATTGGGATGAGCCCGAGCGTGTAGAGCAGATCGACGCTCGCATCGGCCCGGTCCGTCACGCCGACCGCGATGCCTCCGCCCACGACGACCCCGAGATCCATCGCGGCTTCGACCTCGTCCCGCCCTCCGGCGTCACAACTGCCGGCGGCGGCGATTTCCTCGGTTTCGAGCCGCGCGGATGCGTCGAAGTCGCAGTCGATCCGGCTCGCCAACGTGGGACCGAAGAAGAACCGGACGGAGGAGCGTTCCCACGACGACAGGGGGAGCGTCGGCACGGCCAGCAGCGAGAACTCGAAGTAGTCGAGCGCGATCTCCGTGGTGACGGAGATGTCGCCGTCCAGTCCGCGCAACCTGCCGCCCTTCTGGGCGTATGCGACGCCAAGCTGCACCCCGAGATGCTCCGAGGCCGGGAAGGTCGCCGCCAGCCCGACGGACATTCTGGTGAGGGACTCGGAACGCCAAACGTTGCGGTCGGGAGGGTCGGCGGTCATGGCCGTCCGGTTCAGGCCGCCAGTGAGCGACAGAGTGGTCTGCGCCAAGACCGGAGAACCGGTGGCGACCAGCAAAAACATGACAGGGACAAAGAGCGATACCCGCTTCATCGGAGACCTCCTCATGGGTGTTGGTGAAGGGGAGCCTCCAGGGCTCCTGCTTCACAAGCGGATGAAGCGGGGGTTACTACCTATCCCATCTCGCGCGTACGCGATGAAACCGCCGATCCCATCGGACGCGTGTTCCAGACCACGGAGCTTGAGTCGTGGCGCAAAGCCATTCGGGTCCTCCCGGCCCTGTTCGGCGATGGAGCGCTGTCTGACGAACGACCGGTCGAGGAACGGGTGCTCAGCCGCCTCGAAAGCGGTGCTCGACATGCCTTCCCGCGAGGGATTGCTGGTGCGGTAGCGACCCGAAAGGGTCGAGGCAGGGGTGCGCAAACCCACCTGCCCTCGAACCCGCAGCAGTCCCTCGGATTGCCGGGTCGCTACCGTCCACGGCCCGAGCGCCCCGTACGCCCCGGGCGGACGGGGCGACGAGGCCGAAAGACGTTGCCACGGCAGCGGATAAACGGGAATGGGCGGTGCGCGTCGCGCTGGCAGCCAAAGTGTGCATCGGACCCCCATGTCGTTTGCGCACTCCAGTACGGCTTCAAGCGGGAGCGCCGGGGCTTCGGCGAAACGGGCTCCGGCCCCGCCAGCCCGTGGACCGGCGGATCCGGCCTCGGGAGGCGATGGTCCATACGGCGTCCGCCCCGGCGGGGTTTCGGCGAACCCGCTAGTTCAATCCGATGGGGGACTCGGACACCGCCTCCGGCGACCGTCGCCCCGGCTCGTTCGGCGACCGCTTCGAAGGCATCCGCCGGGCTGGCTGCCCACGGTTACGTGGCTCAGCCAGTCAGACCTGCGGCGGCGGCTCCGTCGAAGCGTCGAGAATCGCATCGATGCGATTCTGCACCGACGGGTGCATCACGCCTTTCTGCTTCGCGGACGCACGCTTGAGCACAGCCATCTTCTCCAGCGCCGACGCGAGCGGTTCCCCCTGTCCATCGAGCAGGTGGACCGCCAGACGGTCCGTGGCGTACTCGACCCGGCGCATCATCAGGCCCAGGACGACAAAGTACAGCGTGTTGAAGATCGTGATCGCCGTGATGCCAAGCGCGGGCCGATCCGCCGCGAAGAGGGGGACGATGACGAGTTGAGAACAGACGGTAATCGCGGCGGCCCACGCGATTCCGGAGAGCAGTAGTCTCCCGTGGTCCCCTCGGACGATGTGGGCGATCTCGTGCGCGAGCACGGCCCGCACCTCGGGGAGCGACATCTCCTTCAGCAGCCCCTCGCCGACCAGCAGCCACGGCGTGCGGAGCCCCCACAGGACGAAGGCGTTCACGAGGCTCCCCTCATGAACCCGCACCGGAATCGGTCGCTTGCCGTGGCTGGCCATGACCTCGTCCACCCACGACTGAAAATGACCCGCCACGGGCGACTCGGCCAAGCGCGGCGACCGGAGGAATGTCAGCCATGGCACCGCAAGCGAATTCGCCACCCAGAACACGGTGTAGAAAAGAAACGTGAACACCCATGCAAACACCGCGCTGTGGTCCTCCATCGCTCCGAACACGGGCATCGCCACGCCGAACAGGACGGCGAAGGCAACGACCAGAAGCAGAAACCACCGTACCCCCAATCGCTTGGAGGGCAGTTCGAGAGGGCGGCGGAGCACCCACAGCGCCAGTACCATGGCCAGCCCGATGCCGCCCACGACCAGGATCGCGAGCGAGGCCCCCATCAGCGCACCGGCAACGAAGGAGGGAAGATGCGAGAGGTCGGGATCGATTTCGTTGAGAGTCACCAAACCGGCGCCCACAGGCCCGTAGACCGCACCGTAGGCCGCCAGGAGGACACAAAGCTCGGTCAGTCCCCGTGCTTGCCGGTCTGGACGCAGGGTGCGTACCAGCACCAGCGCGACGACCCCGATGACCGTGACGACGACAAGAGCGAATGCCACGGGAGTTATGCGCTATCCTCTTCGAACCGGAGCCGTGCACAGAGCTGCAAATGCAGCCAGGGATTGGGACCACCTTCCTCCTCAAGCAGCAAAGCGCCCGCATTGCACCACACCGCCACATTCGGACACCACTCCTCCGCAGGAGGTGGCTCAGGCGGTGTCTCTCCCGGTCGTACTCTTCCGCCATAATGTGGTTGGTAGCAGGGCGGAGGTTGGTCGCTGGCCGCGAACACCTTGCGGACGTAGTCCATCCCATCCACCCGTGCGACATGGGTTAGGGCACGGACGGCCACGGGATCGGTCCGGTCGTCAAACGATTCGTACCACCGAATGAAGACATCCACCGCTCTGGCATAGGGGATGCCGGGGTTGCCCGGCTCGGGCGTCGTGTCGGCAGCCACGGAAAGGACCAATACCGCCCGATCCCTATAGGCCTCGTTGCCGCCGCGCAGGAGTTGAAGGAGCTGGTCCGCAAACGCGTCCAATTCCTCCTGCGGGCGTGGTTCGATTGCCTGCCGCAGCAGCGCGTAGGCGGCGTCCTCCGGGTTGTAGTTGAAGGGATGATGGTATCGCGTCGTCAGAGCGAGCAGCGCCGTTTCAGGGGTTGGTGGCTGCCAATCGGCACCATCCCAAATCATACCCCGGCGGATGGGAGGCAGCGGTATCGGCTCCGTCCCGTAGATGTGTCTTACCGAGGCGTGAGGTTGGAAGCAGACCACCTCAAGCGTGTCGCATGCGTTCGGGGCGGGGACAACCCGTGGAGGGGTCGTCTTGCCGCAGGCGGCGGCGCTGGGCAGGAGGAGGAAGGCAACGTAGCGACGAGTGATTTGCACCGGAATGTCCTCCTTCTCACCGAGATACTCGGGTCATGGCTCCCGGAGAGAATCTAGCAGGCCGGCCAGTAGAGTCGGGCGATTTCGCGCCGGACCGATGGGTCGACAGCGTCTGGGCGGTTGCCCGCTGGGGGAGAGCCACCCATACGTCGATTAGGCCACTTCACGGACCAGCGACCTCCGGGCTCGCAGCCTTCAACACATTCCCCGGCCACCTGCCAAGGCGTCGGAAAGATTCCACCCCGGATGCTTGAGTCCCAGGTACAACCACTCACGGACCGTAAGAACCGCTGCTAACGCCGGCTGGACGCTGGTGGTAGGCTTCGGGACGGACCGACGACCGGCAGACCACGTAGTGACTTATTCCTCTTTATCAGAGTCAAGGCGGTCATGCCGCCGTCGTCGGACGCGGACGGATCCGCGCCGAGTTCGAGCAACAACGGCACGACAAGGGGATTGTTCCGCGCGGCCATGTGAAGAGGCGTGGTGCCGCTGCCGGTTCTTGCGCCGATGTCGGCGCCTGCGGCGAGCAGGATACGGATGACCGACGGGTTTTCGGTCTGCGCCGCGGCCAGATGCAGCGGTGTCCAGCCGTCGGGTTCGGTTCTTGCGTTTGGATCCGCACCTGCCGCCAACAGGACCGTCAGGACGGTCGGTTCCGGATTGGAGCTTGCTGCGAGGTGCAGGGGCGTCGAAGGCCCCCAACCCGTGCTGGCTTGGATGCCGGAACCCACAACATGCACGTCGGCACCCGCGCCCAGCAGGAGTTGGGTCACTGCCGGGTCGGGGTTGCTCCTGGCCGCCTCGTGCAATGGCGTCGATCCACCACCGTGCACGGCGTGTACGTCGGCACCCGCTCGCAACAGAAACGACACGACCTCCGCGGAGCCGCCCCTGGCCGCGCGGTGGAGGACCGTCTCTCCTTGCCAGCCAAGTGCGGATGCATCCGCGCCCCCGTCGATCAAGGCGGCAATCACCTCCGGGTTGCCGTTCGACTGCGCTGCTTCGAGCAGCGGGGTCGCCTCCCAGCCGTAGTCGACACTGAATCCCGTCGCCCAGACATCCGGTTCCGCTCCGACCGACAGGAGAGCGCGGATTACCTCCGTGTTCTCGTTGGTCCGGGCCGCGGCGTGCAGTGGAGAGAAATCGCGGTCGTCCCGGGCATCCACATCGGCACCAGCCTCGACAAGGACGGGGATGACACTGGGGTCGCGCGTCCATGCGGAAGCTGAATGAAGGGGCGTGAGACCGCCTCCCCAATAGCCCAACGGCCACCGCTCCCGGACCGCGTGCACATCGGCTCCCATGTCGATGCAACCCTTGACGACTTCAGCGTCGGCGGACATGAAGAACGACGGCGTGTTCCAGTGGCCGCAGGCAGCGGGATCTGCGGGCGTCCCATCAAGGTCCAATGCGCCGCGATCCGCGCCCAGCATCAGCAATGCGTTGGCCGCGTCGGGATTCTCGGTCGCCGCGTGGAGCGGAGTCCGGCCAAGGGCGTCGCGGGCATCCACCTCGGCGCCGTTCTCGACCAACCAGGAGATGACAGCGCGTGATCCCGAGGCGGCGGCAGCATGAAGCGGTGTGGCACCCGCGCTGTCCACGCCGTTGATATCCGCTCCGGCTTCCAACAGGGCGGCGGCGATACCGATTTCGTCGCCGCGCCCGCCGGTGGCCGAGTGAAGCGGCATCCTCCCACCAGCAGCTGGGGCATTCGCATCCGCCCCGGCGGCGAGTAGCGCGCGGATCGCGGGAAGAGGAGACAGGCCGCGATACCGCCGCGTAACCAGACGATGCAAAGGCGTCCGACCGAACTCGTCCATGGCGCTGGGGTCGGCTCCCATTTCCAAGCACCTTCGCACGCTCTCGACGGGGGACCGCTCCAACACATTCGATTCGTGCCAGTCGCACGCGGGGTCTCCAGCGCGCCAGCCGGTATCGTCCAACGCATCGGGGTTGGCACCCAGCGCGACGAGCTGCTCCGCCACCAGAACGTTGCCTTCTGCCCAAGACGTGTGAAGGGGAGTCCGGCCCTGAGCGTTCCGCGCATCCAGATCGGCACCCGCGCGGATCAGGATGCGGACAAGGGCGGTGTCGACACGGGGCAGCACCCCCAGCGCGTCGTAGCGCCGCCGGGGGAGCTGAACCGCGGCATGCAGCGGGGTGTCGCCACTTGCGTTCTTCGCACGGACATCGGCCCCCCGGGCAAGCAATGCCTCGACGGTTGCCGGTGTCCCCGCCGCAGCAGCAACGTGCAGCGGAGTGTTCCCCGAGCGGTCCGGTACGTTCACGTCGATCCCGCGCTTGAGGAGAGCGACGATGGTGGCCGAACCCGTTTGGCGGGCCGCCGCGTGAAGCGGCGTTTCACCCTCGCGGGTTGGCAGCTTCACGTCCGCCCCGGCTTCGAGCAGGACACTGGCGAAGGATGGATCTTCGTGATGGACCGCCAGAGACATAGGCGTCCATCCCATGTTGTCCTGAATGTTGGGATCGGCTCCTGCCGCAAGCAATCTGACGAGGAATCCCCGTTGTTCCGTGGGGTCGACGTTCGTCCACTCGGCCACGGCAAGGTGGAGCGGGGTGCGTCCAATCCCGTTGCGGGCGGTTAGGTCCGCTTCCGCCTCCAACAAGGCTTCCGCGACCGCCAAGCTCGGCCTCGACCAGTGGAGTGCCCGGTGCAGCGGCGTGGCCCCGTCGGTCCCTTGCGCGTTCAGCATCGCACCCTCGCCCAGCAGGAATGCGACCATCGCCGGGTCTCCCGCACCGGCCGCCTCGTGCAGAGGGCTGTTCCCCTGCCGGTCCCGTGCGTCGGCGTCGGCGCCCGCATCCAACAGGGACCGTGCCACGGCAAGGTTTCCGGCTCGTGCCGCGAAGTGGAGGGGCGTATCCCCGTCGTCGTTGGAGATCCTGGGATCGGAGCCCGACTCGATCAGCCGGGCCACTGCCTCAAGGTCCGGCGGACGTTCGGGCCGCCGCGCACCAGGCACGTAGGCGGCATCCCGGTCGTGCGGCATCCCCAGGATGGCATGGTGCAGCGGCGTGCTGCCGTTCTCGTCGCGAGCCAGCGGGTCGGCACCTGCCTCGATGCAGCGGACGATGTCGGGGGCGAGCGCCACGCGGCCGAACATCCACCTGTTCCAGTGATCGCAATGGGTGGGGTCGGCCACGCGGCCGAACTTGTCACGGGCGGTAGGATCGGCCCCCAGCCGCAGGAGTTCGCGCGCGACCAGCGGGTTCGAGTTGCCCCATGCGCGATGCAGCGGGGTTGCTCCGTCCCTGTCCCGTGCGTTGAGATCGGCTCCGGACTCGGCCAGCGCGCCGACCACCGTCGGATCCGTCGCGTACAGCGATGCGCGGTGCAATACGGTCGCGCCGAAGTTGACGCGGGCGTTCGGGTCGGCCCCCAGCCGAAGGCAATCCCCTACCCGGATCACCGAGGCCGATTGGAAGAACTCCCAGTTGCCCCAGTCGTCGCAGCCTTGGGCGACGGCGGACGAGAAAGGCACGAACGCGAGAACGGCAAGAGTGCGGACACACACGATCACGCGCCGCCAGACCGGAAAACCGACGGAAGTGGCCGAAGCCACGTGCTGGCTGACTTGGAGTGCCGTCTTCGCTACGCCGGAGGCGTCTAGCGCTCGGACTTGATCACGCATTGGGGGGACAGGCTGCGGGACAGAGTCAACAAGTACATGCCCCCAAGGTGTGTGGGTGCACCGCTTAGCGACAAGTGCCCAGAACCCAAGGCAACCGCTGTTAGTTCGGGAGGCAGGGGCGCGCCAAGCTCCGCCCGCTGCATCTGGAAGCGGAGCGGAGCGAAAGACCGGGGGTTCAAGGGGGAGTACCCCTCGCCAGGCGTCCGTGTTCAACACGGAGTCGGCTGGCTTGTCTCCCATAGTCATGCAGATTCCCGCGTGATTTGCATGACCGGGTCACGGGGAGGGTCTGGTCCGGGATCGCACCGACCGCTGTGGGCGCGCGGTTCGCGGGCGGTGCCGTCGTGTCGCCGCATCCGGTGACCAACACGGCGGCGAGCACAACGGCCGAGCATCGGGTCCGCAAGCAGCGCGGGACGAGAGTCCCTGTCCGGTCACCACGGTGCGGACGGTCTCTCCCCATACCGATTGATCCTACGTCGTCTCGCAGGCGAATTCGGCGCGCCAAGAGGCCGCGCCGGGATTCCTGCCCGCCTCGCAGAGGCCGAGCGCATCGCCGCTCAGGCCCAGCTGCGCGCAGGCAACGGCAAGCGCTTCGTCGCGCGCCCCCTGTTCGGTGGAGCCCGATCCGGAGCCGGATGCGGTCCGGCTGTCCATGGCGAGGGTCACGTCGCATTGCCAACCGGACACGCCAGTCAGTTCGCCGCACGCGGCGGAGAAAAGCAGGAGACCGAGCAACGCACTCCGTAAACGAATGTGTTCCATGGATCTATTCCTTCCCTGACACGGATCGTCGGTGCAGTGAAGGGCTGCCGTGGTCAGCCTACCGGTTGCCAGATTTACCCGATGCGCTGATCGTCGCCCCTATCACAGCGCCGAGGGCCAACTTCCTCGCATCTCGGCCAGGGACACTGTCGGCCTCGATTCGCAGCACGGCGTCCTGAAGGAGCAAGGAGATGCCGCTAGCGCTGCTGTCGGTCGTCTGGCTGCTCGATGACAGGACCGTGATTCTCACAGACCCCGAGCAGTTGTTGCTGGTGTCCGACTCGCCGGCGACAGCGTCAACGCAGAAGCCGAGATAGCCGGACCCGCTGCCGGTCAGTGTAATCGTGTAGGTGATGTTCAGTGCTTCGGAGGCAGCCAGAGATCGTATGTCGTCAGCAGTTCCGATCTCCCGGTCGTTGGTCGAAATCGTCGAGTCGTTCGAAAGGAACGTGCGAATCTTGGTGGCGGCCGCCCTGGCGCTTCCGGTGTTGCTGAGTGTGAACTTGACCTCGAAAGGGGTTCCGCTGGTTACAACTACGGTTCTTGGTGTAACCGGCCCGAACTCCAGATCCGCCCCGCCCGACCCCCCGACCGTCACCCTCACGCCGCGTGAACAGTTGTTCCCCGTGTTCGACTCGCCGGACACGGCGTCGACGCAGATTCCAACGTAGAAGGTCCCCGACGCTTGATTGCCCAAGGTTACCGCAATTGCCAACCGGAAGCTCTCACCTGCGGCCAGAGCGCGTAACCGCTCAGTGCCGAACCGACGATCCGAGGTGGAGATAGTGGCATCCGGGGACTCAAGAATACGGATGTTCGTCGCGCTAGACCCGGCGCTACCGCTGTTGCGAATCGTGAACGTCATCCGGATCGTATCCCCCGGCGACGCGTTGATCGAAGTCGGCGTGACGCTCGGCACCTCCAGGTCCGGCGCGCCCGACGACCGCACCGTCACGCTCGCCGTCTGCGTGGCGGTCAGCCCACCCGGGTCCCGGGCCGTGATCGTAATCGTCGCGCTCCCTGTCGCGACCGCCGTGATCGTGACGGACGAACCCGACACCGAGGCCCGGACCACGCTCGAACGCGATGACGTCGCGGCGTAGGTCAAGGCGTCCCCGTCCGGGTCGCTGAAGTACTGGGACGCGCTAACGGTGGCCCTCCCGCCGGGGGCCAGCGTGCGGGCAGGGATACTCCCAACCGCGCGCGGCGCACGGTTTGATTGGCTGACCGTAACCCTCGCCGTTTGAGTCGCACTCAGTCCACCCGGATCCCGGGCCGTAACCGTGATCGTCGCGCTTCCGGTCGCAACCGCAGTAATCGTGACCGTCGAGCCCGACACCGAAGCCCTGGCCACACCCGAATTCGATGAGGTCGCGCTGTATCTCAGGACGTCTCCATCGGGATCGCTGAAGTACCGGGACGCATTGACGGTGCCTGACCCGCCGGGAGCCAGCGTTTGCACGGGAATGGACCCCACCCGGCGCGGTGCCCGGTTGGGCTGCGGCACCGTCACGCTCACCTGCTGGGTCGCCGTCGCCCGCTCGTCGTCCCTCGCCGTGATGGTGACGGTCGCCGTGCCCGGTCCCTGCGCCGTGATGGTGACCACGCTGCCCGACACGCTCGTGCGGGCAACCGCGGGGATCGAGGAGGCGGCCGTGTAGGTCAGCGCGTCGCCGTCGGGGTCGTCGAACGAAGCGGCCACGTCGAGGGCGGCCGACTGGCCCACCTCGATGGTTTGCGGCTGAAGCGCGCCCACGGGCACGGGCGGCCGGTTGGGCACCGTGAACCGGAAGGACTGGGTGGCCGAGAGCCCTCCCGGGTCGCTCGCCGTGATGGTGATGGTGGCGCTGCCCTTGGCCTCCGCCGTGACCGTGATCGTCGAACCCGCGACCGTGACGCTCGCCACCGCGCCGTCCGACGCGCTGGCCGCGTAGGTCAGCGCCTGTCCGTCCGGATCCGAGAAGTACTGGCCCGCGTCGACCGTCGCGGTGGCGCCGACGCGGACGGTGACGTCCGGCGGCGTGCCGCGCGGCTGCGGCGCCCGGTTCGGGACCATGACCGCGAAGCTCACCTGGCCCTGGAGCCCGTCGGGGTCGCTGGCCGTCACCGTGACCGTCGTGTTGCCGGGCGCGACCCCGGCGACGGTGATCGAGGGGCCGGAAATCGAGGCCGTGGCCACGGCCGGGTTCGAAGACGTGGCCGTGTAGCTCAGCATGTCGCCGTTCGCGTCGTTGAAGCAGGCGGAGACGCTCGATGTCTCGCCGACATTGACCGTCACCTGCGGGAGCGGGCCGCAGGCGGTCGGCGCGACCGGACTCTCGCAGGCGGCCGCCCACAGTGCGATCAGGAGAACCGGAACAGTGCGCGGAAGGCGGCGAGCACCTGCCACGCGGTGTGTTGGGGCCGGCAGGGCATCGGTCGGGTACGTGGATCGGTCGGTCATGGGTCGGTCGGTCCTCTTGCTGGACGTGACAGGTAGGGCATCGGTTGGGCAGGCTCGCGGTGCGGCGAGGGACGCGGTGCGGTCGCGGACGGAACTGGGATGCGGGCTCGAACGTTCATGGACGGATGACCCCCACCACGCGTCCGTTCCGGTCGCGCACCTCGACGGGGATGCGGATCACGTCGTCGCCGAGATGGATCGCGCGGCGCTGATGGGCGCGGAGCGCCGCCGCATCCGGCAAACGGTAGGCGTCTGCGAGATCCATGCGCACGGTGTAGCCAAGGTCCGCGAGCGACGCGGCCGTCACCGCACTGAGCGGACTCGCTCCGGGCGCGCTCCAAGGGTTCATCAGCTCATTGCCGAATACACTGTATCGCCAGTGCCCATCGTCGCTGCCGGGGCGAGTGCCGCTGTTTTCCACGGGGACCTTTCCACCCGCTGTGTATCCGACCCCGCCAGCCTGGTCGAAGGCCCTGACAGCCAGGGGAAGCGGCAAATACGTATCCACTTCGCGGCCGGCTTCGAGGGACGGATTACGGAGTAGGTCAAGTGAGCGCCACAGCGCCCCGATCCCGAGCACATGGCCCATCTCGTGGAGGATCACGGACTCGAGGATGCCGTCCGCTTCCATGTCGCCAAGATCGGCGGCGTCGAACTCCATCACGCCGAGCCAAGGCAGCCGCGACTCCTCACGGATGCTGCGGGGAGCGGCTTGGCCCAAGGTCCCGCCGACACCATCAATCTCGGCAACCGCCGCGATGATCATCAGGTCGTCGACGACGCTCACGCCCTCCCGGTACGTCCTGCCGTCGATCCGGACCTCGACCACGCCCTTCGGAACGGGCATGTCCGGCAACTCCGTGTCCGCCAGCAGCGCCATCCAGCGCGCCGTAGCGCGCTCGAACGCCGCCTTCTGGGTCGAGCTCATCGCAGTGGCAAGGCGAAGCTCGATCCGGAAGGAGCCCGGCGGTTCCTCGTCGCCGCCCACCGTCGCCCGGAACGACAGCGTGGCCGCCAGCCCGGCCGGATCCGCCGCCGTTACGGCGATCTCCGCCACGCCCCTGCCCGCCCCCGTCAGCTCGAGCGTCGATCCGAAGACCTTCACGGCGGCGATCCCGGTATCCGAGGATGAGGCCGAATATGTCAGCGGATCCCCGTCGGGGTCGGAAAAGTACGCCGAAACGTCAAGCGCGGCCGTTTCGCCGACACGGACGTTCCGGTCCGGAATCGCGCCTGTCGGCTCGGGCCGGCGGTTGACGACGGCTGCCTCGAAAGTCTGCGTGGCGGCGAGGCCGCCGGGATCGGTGGCCGTCACCTCGATGGTCGCCGAGTCCCTCTTCACCGCCGTCACCGTCACCGCCGATCCGGAAACGGCCGCCGCCACCGCGCCGGGACGCGACGACGACGCGGTGTAGGTCAGCGGGTCCCCGTCGGGATCGTCGAACCAGGGCGCCAGATCGATCACGCGCGTCTCGCCGCCCTCCATGACCTGGCCCTCGATCGAGCCCACCGCCACCGGTCCCCGGTTCGGCACCTCGAATCCGAACGTCTGCACCGCCGCCAGTCCGCCCGGATCGGTGGCCGTCGCCGTGATGACGGCCTCCCCCTTCGCCAATCCCGCCAAGGTGGCGCGGGCGCCGGACAGCGCCACCCCGACCACCGCCGCATCCGACGGGACGACCCGGAAGGATAGCCTTTCGCCGTCCGGCTCCTCGAACCAGGACGCCAGATCGACGACGACCTCGCGCCCGGCCTCCGCCCGCTGGGCCGGGATGCTCCCGCGTGCCCGGGGTGGGCGGTTCGGAACCACGACCCGGAAACTCGCCCGGCCCTGAAGTCCGTCGGCGTCGCTTGCCGTGAGGATGATCTCCGCGCTGCCCGGCGCGACCGCGATCACGTTGACGACGCTGCCGGCCAACGACGCCGTGGCCACCGAAGGGTTGGAGGACGCCAGCGCTAAGCCCAGCGCGTCGCCGTTCGGATCGTTGAAGCACGCCGTGACGCTCGCCGTCTCGCCGACATGCACCGTGACCTGCGGGAGCGGGCCGCAGGCCATCGGGGCCATGGGACTCTCGCAGGCGGCGAGGACCACGGACGACAGCAGCGCCCCCGCCATCGGCGCCGGACGGACGCGAAGGCGTCGCGCCGCAATCGCGGACGACTCTTCAATCACCACCCGGAAGCGCTCGGGTGAATCCAGTCTGCGGACGGCGAACGGGCCTGCCGCTCGATCCCCTTGTCTTCGCCGCCCCGAACGCGCGGGGCCAGCGCGGTTACTGCATATGGACGGCTGGACGGCTGGACGGCTGGACGGCTGGACGGCTGGACGGCTGGACGGCTGGACGGCTGGACGGCTGGACGGCTGGACGGCTGGACGGCTGGACGGCTGGACGGCTGGACGGCTGGACGGCTGGACGGC
>JAJDUP010000044.1 GCA_022826565.1 Gemmatimonadota bacterium
GGTGACGGCGCTCGCCTTCGACGAAGCCGGGAAACGCTGGAATGTCGAGACGGACGCCGACCAATGCTGCTCGGCCCGGTTCTGCATCATGGCGGTCGGCTGCCTCTCGGCGGCCAACCGGCCGCATTTCGACGGGCTCGAGCTCTTCAAGGGCGAGGTGCTGCATACCGGCGAGTGGCCGCATGAGCCGGTGGACTTCTCCGGCAAGCGCGTCGCGGTCATCGGCACGGGTTCCTCGGCGATCCAGGCGATTCCGGTCATCGCCGCGCAGGCGGCGACGCTCACGGTCTTCCAGCGCACGCCGAACTATGCCGTGCCCGCCTGGAACGCGCCGCTCGACCCCGAGCGCGTGCGCGCCATCAAGGCCGACTATCCGGGCTTTCGCGCCAGGGCCCGTTCGCGGCCGACCGGCTTCCATTTCCCCTACAACACCCGCCCGGCCCTCGACTCGACGCCGCAAGAGCGCCGTCGCCAGTACGAGGAGTTCTGGGGGCGCGGCGGGCTGCCCTTCCTCGGCGCCTTCGGCGACCTGCTGCTCGACAAGGCGGCCAACGACACCGCCGCCGAGTTCGCGCGCGAGAAAATCCGCGCCGTGGTCGAAGATCCGGCAACCGCAGAACTGCTTTGCCCGGACAATGTGTTCGGCTGCAAGCGGCTCTGCGTCGATACCGGCTACTACGAGACCTACAACCTGGACCATGTGACACTGGTCGATGTATCGCAGCGGCCCATCGAGCGGTTCACCGCCGGAGGCGTCGTTGCGCACGGCGCGGAACATCCCGCCGACACGACGGTCTTCGCGACAGGCTTTGCGGCGATGACAGGCTCGTTCGACCGCATCCCCATTGTCGGCCGGGGCGGCCTCACGCTGGCGGAGAAATGGCGCGACGGCCCGCGCAATTTTCTGGGCCTCGCCATCGCGGGCTTCCCCAACTTCTTCACCATCACCGGGCCGGGCAGCCCTTCGGTACTGGCGAACATGCTCCCGTCCATCGAGCAGCATGTGGACTGGATTGCGGATTGCATGGCGCACATGCGCGACATCGGCGCCCGGTCCATCGAAGCGAAGGAAGGCGATGAGGACGAGTGGGTCGCGCATGTCGCGGATGTGGCGTCGATCTCGCTGCGCTCGACCTGTTCGAGCTGGTACGTCGGCGCAAATATTCCGGGCCGCCCGCGCGTGTTCATGCCCTATATCGGCGGCTTCCCCGTTTACGTGCAGAAATGCAACGAGGTGCTGGCGGACGGTTTCGAGGGCTTCGTTCTGGATGCACCCGCTTCGGCGCCGCCCAGGGTGCGCTTCACGCAACGCTGGCAGACGGTGCTGGACCCGGACGTTCTCTCCCCCGCCGACATCCGTGCGGGCCGGATTCCCATCGTCTAGCCCGCCGGCAAGCCGTTCTGCGGCGAGGACCGTGTCGACATGATTGTCGATATCGTCGTCCCGCCACCCGGCGTCCGGTCATGGCAAGCGGACGAGAGTCGCTGGCGCCCGTCCGGCAATTCCCGCCAGTGCCTCGAGGTGCCGCTCCACAGTGCGATTTCGACCCGATTCCGGCCGTCCGGGCGCCTGATCCGGTCCGTTTGGCGAGCGATTTCGGGCCTGGCGGGAATTGCTGGCGCCCGTCGGTGTTTCTTGAAAACGAGCAGCCGATTGGATAGCTTGCGAGGATCGCGAATCGGCCTTCGCCGCCGTCTTGCGACATGATTCGCGCCGACGGCAGGCGGTGCTTCCCTGCCGATTCCAACGAGGTTCCCACCATGAGTGCAGCACCCGAGGAGTTTCTCAGCAAGACGGCCAGGGTCGACCCGGAATCGGTGCAGCCGTTTCCGAGATCGAGGAAGGTGTACCGGACCGGCAGCCGGCCCGACATGAACGTGCCGTTCAGGGAGATCGCGCTCGCCGATACGCACTCGTCGCAGGGTGTGGAGCGAAACGACTCCGTCTACGCCTACGACACCTCCGGCCCGTACACGGACCCGGATGCGCGGATCGACATTCGCAGGGGCCTGCTCCCGCTGCGCGCGCGGTGGATCGACGAGCGTGGCGACACCGAGCTCCTCGGCGACGTCACGTCCGATTACGGTCGGCTGCGACAGAACGACCCGAAGCTCGAGGCGCTGCGGTTCGGTCATCTGCACGCTCCGCGCCGCGCCCGGCCCGGCGCCAACGTCACCCAGATGCACTACGCCCGGCAGGGCATCGTGACCCCCGAGATGGAGTTCATCGCGATCCGCGAGAACTGCATGCGCGAAGCGTACCGCGAGGAGGTCCGGCGGCTGCGCCATCCGGGCATGGGGTTCGGAGCGAACCTCCCCGAGGAGGTCACCCCCGAGTTCGTGCGCGACGAGGTGGCGGCCGGACGCGCCATCATCCCCTCGAACATCAACCACCCGGAGACCGAGCCGATGATCATCGGCCGCAACTTCCTGGTGAAGATCAACGCGAACATCGGCAACTCCGCGGTGACGTCGAGCATCGGGGAGGAGGTCGAGAAGATGACGTGGGCGACGCGCTGGGGCGCGGACACGGTCATGGACCTCTCGACCGGGAAGAACATCCACGAGACGCGCGAGTGGATCATCCGCAACAGCCCGGTGCCGATCGGCACCGTCCCCATCTACCAGGCGCTCGAGAAGGTCGGCGGCGTGGCCGAGGATCTCACCTGGGAGCTGTACCGCGACACCCTCGTCGAGCAGGCCGAGCAGGGGGTCGACTACTTCACCATTCACGCGGGCGTGCGCCTGCCCTACATCCCGCTCACCGCGCGCCGGGTCACCGGCATCGTCTCCCGGGGCGGGTCGATCATGGCGAAGTGGTGCCTCACCCATCACCGCGAGAGCTTCCTCCACGAGCACTTCGAGGACATCTGCGAGATCATGAAGGCGTACGACGTGGCGTTCTCGCTCGGCGACGGACTTCGCCCCGGCTCGATCGCCGACGCCAACGACGAAGCGCAGTTCGCCGAGCTCGAGACCCTGGGCGAGCTCACCCGGATCGCATGGAAACACGACGTGCAGGTGATGATCGAAGGCCCCGGCCACGTGCCGATGCAGCGGATCAGGGAGAACATGGAGAAGGAGCTGGGCGCGTGCATGGAGGCGCCGTTCTACACCCTCGGCCCGCTGGTCACCGACATCGCGCCGGGCTACGACCACATCACCTCGGGGATCGGGGCGGCGATGATCGGCTGGTACGGGACCGCGATGCTCTGCTACGTCACCCCGAAGGAGCACCTGGGGCTGCCGAACAAGGATGACGTGAAGACCGGCATCGTGACCTACCGGATCGCGGCCCACGCGGCCGACCTCGCCAAGGGGCATCCCGCCGCCCAGCTCCGCGACAACGCCCTGTCGAAGGCCCGCTTCGAGTTCCGCTGGGAGGACCAGTTCAACCTCTCCCTCGATCCGGACACCGCGCGCCAGTTCCACGACGAGACGCTGCCCAAGGAAGGACACAAGCTGGCCCACTTCTGCTCCATGTGCGGCCCGAAGTTCTGCTCGATGAAGATCACCCAGGACGTGCGCGACTACGCGCGCGAGCACGGGCTCGCGAAGGTGGACGACGCCCTCGCGAAGGGGATGAAGGCGAAGGCGGAGGAGTTCCGGGCGGGCGGAGGCGAGGTGTATCGCGAGGTCTAGGCACGCGCACCGCGCGGGCGCGAGCCGTCGGCCGCACGGAGTCTGCGCTTATCGAACCGCCAGGCGGGCCCCGTCGAATGCCGTATCCGCGAGCCCGTCGAGCAGGTCCCGGCCCGCGTCGTCGGTCAGGGCCGTCATGGGCGGGCGGACCGCGCGCCATGCCGGGTCGTTCCCGTAGTGCGCGATGAGGTACTTCTGGGCCGGAATGCCCGGGTGGCGATCGATGGCGCGGCGCACTGCCGTCGCCGCCTCCTGCATCGAGTCGGCGGTATCGCTTCCGTCGCTCCAGGCGTCGAAGATTGCCCGCGCCCCGGCCGCGTTGACGTTCGAGGTGGCGGTAATGCAGCCGGCTCCGCCGGAGCGCAGCCCGTCGAGCAGGAACACCTCCGAGCCGGGGAAGATCGCGAGGTGCGGGAAGCGATCGAGCATCATCCGGGTATTCGACCAGTCGCCCGAGCTGTCCTTCACGCCGGCTACTACCTCCGGGAACTTGTCGTCCAGCAGCGCGATCAGGCCTTCGGTGACGGGAACTCCCGAGAGCCTCGGAAAGTGGTAGAGAAACACGGCGAGGGCGGGTTCGCCCACCCGCTCGATGACCTCGGCGAAGCTCCGGAACAGGCCCTCGTCGCTCATGCCCTTGTAGTAGAACGGCGGCAGCATCAGCACGCGGCGGCAGCCGGCGTCCAGCGCATGGCGGGTGAGCTCGACGCTGTCGGTGAGTGCGCAGCACCCGGTGCCGACCATCAGGCGTTCGGGCGCGATGCCGCCTTCGACCACCCGTTCGACGAGCGCCTTGCGCTCCGGCACCGAGAACGAGTTCGCCTCGCTGGTGGTCCCGAACAGCGCAAGACCGTGGCAGCCCTGGGCGAGCAGCCAGTGCGCGTGCGCGAGGAACCGCTCCGAATCGATGCTCAGATCCGGCCGCAGCGGTACGAGGACCGGCGACCACACGCCGTGGGCGGGCAGCGCGGTGATGGAGCGGGGCGTGGAAGTCGCAGGGGCGGTTCGGGCATGCATGGCTGAATGGTCCTCGATGCGCTGTTCACTATTCGTCGCAGAGGGCGACGGATTCGGCCGGCTCTCCGGGCGCTTGCGGTGTGCGGTCGGCGGCGGCCGGGGACGTCGCGCGGGGACGCTGCGCGAAGTAGCGTTCCAGGTATTCCGGGAAGGACAGGCGGTCCGCCGCTTCGATCTCGCGTTGCGTGCGCAGCGACGCGGCCGCCTCGGCCTCCAGCACTGCCTTGCGGGCAGGCGGCAGCGTTTCCGCGAGCAGGCTCGCGCGGTGCTCTTCGGACTTGCGCATGGCGAACTCGAAGAACGCCTCGGAGCGGGAACGGAGCTCGTCGAGCACTCGCGCCGACGGCAGACGTTGCGGATCGTCGAGCGCCTCGCGGCAGGTCCGGACCGCGCCGGCGTAGCGCCGCGTCCGGCTCGTCGCATCGAGCACCTCGGCAATTTCCGCAACCGCATCGACGATTTCGCGTGCCCAGTCGAAGATGGGGACGCCGGACCCCGCGCGCCCGAGGCGCAGCGACGGGTCGCGCCCGCGCACCGCCACCAGGCGCTGGTTCTCGTCGCTCTCCTCGCGCTCCAGCCGCGACACCGGAGGACTCGAATCGAGCACGCAGTGGATCAGGAACGCCTCCATGAACCGCATCGTGTCTTCATCGATCCCGACGGGCGAGAACGGGTCGACGTCGAGCGCCCGGATCTCCACGTATCGCACCCCCCGGCGCTGCAGCGCGACCGTCGGCTTCTCCCCCGAGCGCGCGATCTGCTTGGGGCGCACGAAGCTGTAGTACTCGTTCTCGATCTGGAGCAGGTTCGCGTTGAGCTGGCGGTACTCTCCGTCGACGACGACCCCGATGTCCTCGTAGGGTGGGTGCATGGCGTCCGTCGCCTGGTGCAGTGTGCGGACGTAGTCGGCGGGAGAGTCGTAGGAGATTCCGAGCTGCCGCTGCGACTTGTTCTTGTAGCCGATGTCGCTCATCCGCAGCGAGGTGGCGAACGGCTCGTAGAGCGTTCCCCGACCGAGCTCGGGGAAGGCGTGCGGCACGTTGCCGAGGAACGATCGGCAGATCGCCGGGGACGATCCGAACAGCAGCGGCACCAGCCACCCGTGGCGGTGGAAGTTGCGCACCAGGGCGAAGTATCGATCCGAGGAGAGCGCGCCGAGCGGCTCCCCGCTCAGGCCCTCCATCTCCCGGTATGCGGTCCAGAACGGCCGCGGCAGGGAGAAGTTGAAGTGCACCCCGGAGATGATCTGCATCACCCGGCCGTAGCGATGGCTCAGTCCGCGCCGGTACACGTGCTTCATGGTGCCCACGTTCGAGCTGCCGTAGCGCGCGATGGGAATGGAGCGATCGCCGGTGACCATGCAGGGCATGCTGGTCGCCCACAGCACCTCGTCCCCGATCAGCGGGTAGGTGAACCGGTGCAGGTGGCGAAGAGTGCGCAACGTCTCGCGCACGCCGCGGTACGCGGGGGTCACGAACTCCAGCAGCGCTTCCGAGAAATCGGTGGTGATGGTGGAGTGCGCAAGGGCGGAGCCGAGCGCCTCGGGGTGGGGCCGTTGCGAGATGTAGCCGGCGCGGTCGACCCGCAGGCTCTCCTTCTCCAGACCGACCCGCCTCCCCGCGAACGGGGCCGGGCCGAGGGCTTCGACGAGACTGCGCAGGCGGCGCTTCACGATGTCGGTCAAGCCGGGAATCTCCACGAGGGAACAGGGACGGAATCCGAGCGGAGCGGATTCTGCGCGATCTTCAAGCCGATTGCATCGTAGCCTTTCGACGATGGACGGAAGTGGACTTGGCCTCGATGGCGGTGGCGGATGGCTTCGAGTGGCGGCAAGTCTTCCGGGCCTCGATGGCATCTTCGGCCAGCGACAGTAGTTTGTCGGGAAGCCCGCCGCCTCGTGGGCCTGGTTCCAGCAGCGCCGGCAGCTCGGCCACTTCGATCGGCCAGTCCGGAAACTTCCTCGGAACGAATCACCGTCCGAGCTCTGCCTGAACGATCCCCGGCCTCTTCTCAATCAGGGCAAGAAGCACGCGCGCCGGCCCCCTCGGGCGGCGGCGGCCTTGCTCCCAGTTCTTGAGGGTGCCCAGCGGAACACCGATGCTCCTGGCGAACGCCGGCTGCGACAGCCCGGTTCTGCCTCTGATCGCCGCGACATCAGGCTCGGGAATCTCGACTTCATGCACGACAAAGCCGGCACGGTCGCCATCGAGATAGGCGCGAGCATCGTCGAGCCCAGCCCTGATCTTCTCGAATGCCTTGCTCATTCGCGTTTCCTGTAGTCCTCGACCATCTGCTTTGCGGCAGAGACCAGCACGGTTCGTTCCCGGGTGCCGAGACTTGCCTTCTCGTTCTTGGCGAAGACGGTCAGCAGGAACACCGGAACGTCGTCGCCCGCGAAAAGGAACACTACGCGTGCTCCACCGCTCTTGCCGCGTCCCGGGCGGGCAATCCGCATCTTTCGGATACCGCCACCGAGCGCCACGCCCGCCTTGGGAGTCTCGGCCACGATGTTGATGACATCAGCCCGCTCCGCGCCGGACAGGATTCCCTTTGCCGATGCGAGATACGCCGGTGTCTCGACGACGGTTTGCAGCGCGGCGCGCATGGTCGAAATTTAGGCGCCAATGGCGTCGGAGTCAATGGCGCTCCAAGTTTCAGTGATCAGCCGGCTCAGCCGAACGGCCCGCTCCGCCGTGTGGCGCAGGGAACTCCGCGAACGGTTCGCCGAGGCGGTCGCTGCCCCGGCGATGCATGCGCCGGAAAGACCCGGCCCGGCTGCGCGATGCGACGGACGACGCATTCACGACGGACGCACCCGGACGCGGAAGAAGATCGTGTAGAGCACGGGAATGAACAGCAGGGTCAGCAGCGTGGCGAACAGCAGGCCGAACATGATGCTGACCGCCATGGTCTCGAACATCGGATCATGGCTGAGCCACAGCGGCATCATGCCGCCGACGGTGGTGGCGGTGGTCAGCAGGATGGGACGCAGGCGCTGGCGGCAGGCGGCGGGCACGGCCTCGGCCGGCGAGAGGCCGTTGCGCTCGATCTCGACGTCGATCCGGTCGAGCAGCACGATGGCGTTGTTGATCACGATACCGGACAGCGCGATGAGCCCCAGAATGGTGAAGAAGCCGAACACGGAGCCCGTCATCAGCAGCCCGTAGGCGACGCCCACCAGCCCGAGGGGGATCGTCAGCAGGATGACGACGGGCTTGCGCAGGCTGTTGAACTGGGCGACCAGCAGAAGCAGGATGATCATGCCGGCGATGGGCAGCTTGTCGGCGATGGCCGCATTGGCATCGCCGGAGGTTTCCGCCTCGCCGCCGATTTCATGGTCGTATCCGCGGGGCCACGTCGCGGTCTGCTCCCCGAGCCACGGGAGAAACTCGCGATTGACCTCCCGGGCGGTGACGCCGGGCAGCAACCGGGCCTGGACGGCGATGGTGCGATTCCTGTCACGCCGCTTGACGATGGCGGGCTGCCAGGCGAGCTCGATGTCCGCCACCTGCTCCAGGGGGACGGTGCCGCCGCCCGGAGCGTACACGGGCATCGTCCGCAGCCTGTCGAGGTCCGCACGGTCCGTCGCACCGGAGCGCATCGTGATGGGTATCAGGCCGTCCGCCTCGCGGAGCCGGCTCAACTCGATGCCCGACAGGCTGGACTGGAGCGAGATGGCGATGTCGTCGTTGGTGACCCCGGCCCGCAACGCCCTCTCCTGATCCACGTCGATCAGCAGCTTCTTGGTGCGCAGCCCCCAGTCATCCTTCACGGAGTGCACGCCGGGATGGCTCGCCAGCCAGTCCCGAATCGGGGCGATCAGCGCGTAGATCCGGTCGATGTCCTCTCCCCCGACCCTGACTTCGACCGGGTACGGAATCGGGACCCCGTTCTCGATCTTGCGAAGCTGAACGTCCAGGTCGGGATGCCGTTCGCGGGCGTAGGCCTGAATCCGGGCGATGGTCCGCGGAATCACCTCGTGGTCGACGGTGTTGATCAGCAGGTTCACGACCCCCGGATCGCTGGAGCCGGGATTCAGGCCCAGGGTATAGCGCGGAGCGCTCTGCCCTATCCACGCACTCCAGTCGAGGATCGCGCCGTCCCCCCGGTCTCCGCCGGCGCCGCCTTGCGCCTGCGTCACGAGCTCTTCGGCGATGAAGCGATCGATGTCGGACATCACCTGCGCGGTGTGCTCGATCGCGGTGCCCCGGGGCAGTTGCAGGGTGCCGTTGACGATCGGATCGATCTTCGGGGGAATGAACACGGTGGGCACGAGCTGAAGCACCCAGACGGCGCTGGCGAAGATGCCGGCGGTCACGACAAGGAAGACCGTGCGGTGCTTCAGCGACAGGGTCAGCAGACGACCATACGCTCGCTGGAGCCGTGACTGGCCGGCGGGCGCTCCCGGGTCCCCGCGTACGCGCAGAAACGCGATGGTGAGCAGCGGGATCAGGGACAGCGCCAGCAACCACGACGACAGCAGCGCGATGGTCACCACCTTGAAGATGTCCGCGGTGTATTCGCCCACCGCCGACTCCGCGAGGAAGATCGGCAGGAATGCGGCGGCGGTGGTCAGGGAGGAGGTCAGCAGCGGAACCGCCATCTCCCCGCCCGCGGCCACGGCGGCCTCGGTGGCGCTCTCGCCGCGTTCCCGGCGCACCAGGATGGACTCCGCGATCACGATGGCGTTGTCCACCAGCAGCCCCAGGGAGATGATCAGCGCCGCCAGCGAGATCTGGTTGATGGTGATGTCGAGCACGCTCATCACGGACAGCGTGGCGAAGATGGTGGCCGGCACCAGCACCCCGACGATCAGCCCCGTGCGCAGCCCCAGGAACAGCAGCATCACCACCACCACGATCGCGATGGCCTGGAGCAGGTTGTTGCGAAAGTTGCCCACCCCGGCATCCACGACGACGGACTCCAGGTACACCGGCGTCAGCCGGATACCGAGGGGATAGCCGGCCTCGATGGCTGGAATCTCCCGCTTCAGGGTCTCGCCGAGCGCCAGGATGTTGCCTCCCTCGCGCAGGGACACCGAGAGGATGACGGCGTCCTCGCCGTTGAACCGGGCGATGCCGGACGGGGGGTCGACATAGGCGCGGTAGATGTCCACGACATCTTCCAGATGGACGATCCGGTTGCGCCCGGGGATCTGGACGACGGTCCTTCGCAGGTCCTCGATGGACTCGAAGTTGCCGGACGGCTCCAGGGCGATCCGCTCCCGCCCCGCCACCACCTGGCCGCCGCCACGCACGATGTTGATGCCGGACAGGATCCCCGAGAGCTGCCGGGGCGAGAGCCCCATTTCGCGCAGCCGCGCGATGTCGTATTCGACGAAGATCTCCTCCTCCTGGACCCCCTGGAGCGTCACCCTGGCCACGTCGTCGAGATGCAGCAGGCGGTCGCGGATCTCCTCGGCGATGTCGCCGAGCTCGCCATGGCTGAATCCCTCCCCCGTGAGGGCGTACACGCTGCCGAAGACATTGCCGTATTCGTCGTTCACCACCGGGGGGCGGGCACCGGCGGGCAGACCGCCGACCGCCTCCACCTTGCGGCGCAGGTTGTCGAAGATGGGCCGCATGTCGGTATGGCTTTCCTTGAAGTTGGCGGTGATGAAGGAAAGCCCCGGGCGGGATTCGCTGACGACGTTGTCGAGCTCCGGAATCTCCTGAACGGCCTGCTCGATCCGGTCCGTGACGAGCTGCTCCACCCGCAGCGGACCGGCACCGGGAAACCGGGTGGTGATCACCGCCGCCCGGATGGTGTATCCCGGATCCTGCTGCTTGGGCAGGTTGAAGTAGGCGATGGTCCCGTAGAGCACCATCAGCCCCACCAGCGTGTAGACGACGGCGCGGTTCCGGACGGCCGAATCCGTGACGCTCGGCATGACGGACCCGGTCAGTCGACCCTGACCCTCATGCCGTCCCGGACGACGGAGATGCCCGCCGTGACGACCCGGTCGCCGGGGGAGATGCCCGAGATCACCTCGAGGCCCCGTGACGTCAGCTCTCCCACCTCGACCGGTCTTCGCCGTATCACGCCCACCCCGGCCTCGTCGCCGTCAACCAGCGTGTAGACGAAGCGGCCCCGTTCGTCTTCGGCAACCGATACCGCGGGGAGAAGCGTCGTCGCCTTCCCGCGGTCGAACGCGAAGCGCACCCGGGCGGCGAGGCCGGCCCGCACCTCGTCGGTTTCGTCCATGCGCACGGTGACGGGGAAGGTGGTACCCGTGGCGGCGACGCCGACCTCCGAGACCAGCCCCCGGAAGGTTCTGCCCGGCAGCGCGTCGAAGACGATCTCCCCGGCCAGACCCGGAGTGAAGCCCGCGATGAGGGTCTCCGGGACGGTGATGGCGATTTCCAGGTGATCTCCGCAGTTGACCGTCACCACCGGCTGCCCGGCGCCGACGTTCTCTCCGACATCGGCGACGACCTCCACCACCGAGCAGTCCTGCCCGGCCCGGAGGCTGGTGTAGGACAGGTTGAGCCGGGCCAGCTCCACGGCCCGGGCGGCGGCACTCACCAGGGCGTTCGTGGATTCCGACGCGGCCCGCGCCGCATCCAGCTCCGTGCGGGAGGCGCTGCGGTTTGCGTACAGTCCCTTGACGCGCTCGTAGCTCACGTCGGCGTTTCTCCGCTCCGCTTCGGTCCGCAGCAGATCCGCCTCCGCGCGCTGCAACTGGAGACGGAAGCCCGACGGATCCAGCTCGGCAATGGCCTGCCCGGTGCGGGTCCTGCCCCCGACCGCCGCATCCAGCGAGCGGATGGTCCCGGCGACCTTGAAGCTCAGGCTCGCCTGCTGCGCGGCGCGGGACACGCCGCTGAAGGAACGGACCCGGCGATCCGGCTCCGGCGTTACCGTGACGTGGCGGACCGTGCGCAGAGGGAACTCCGGCGCCGGCGCTTCCTCCCCGCATCCGGCCAGCAGGACCAGCGATGCCAGCAGGGCCGGCAACGGCGTCAACGCGACCCGGCCGATGCGACCCATCGGTCCGGCGGGACGGAGAGACGGTCTGTTCGATCGCATCACGGCTCTCGGAGCCGGAGTGCGGGCTGGTCGGGCGCCACGGTGCAGGAGTGCATGAGGAGATCCGGCTCAGGAGCCACCGATCACCTTCTGCCGGATACGCGCCGCCATGGCGTCCATGGACTCGGCATCGAGGAAGAAGTCGAAGGCCCCCGAAGCGCGTTGCAGGCTCATCAGGTCGATCAGGAAGTCGTACACCGCGTCGGTGGCGGCACGGTCCGCGTCGAGAAAGGCGTCCCTGGCATCCAGGAAGCCCATGATGGGCACCGTGCCTCCGTTGTAGTTGTCCTGGATCAGCGCGAAGTTCTCCCGCGCGGCGTCCGCGGCCCTGGCCGCGAGGTCGATGGCGGCGTAGCTGGCCTGCACCGCATGCAGGCCGGACCGGACATCCTGCTCGATTCGGCGCTGCTCGGCCGCCCGTTGCAGCTTCAACTGGTGCAGGGTGTACACGCCCCGATCGATGTCGGAGCTCCGTCGCCCACCGAGATGCAGCGGCAGGGAGAGATTGAGGGTGATCTGCCAGTCGTTCCGCCCTTCGTCCGATCCCATCGCCCTGCCATGTTCTCCCAGCACGCGCCCGACCTGACCGGACAGGCTCACCTCGGGGCTCCAGTAGGATCGTCGGTCGGACTGCACCTGCCGTTCGACCGCCGCGATACCGGCGGCGATCCGCCGCAGCTCCGGCGCGTTGGCCAGCCCCTCGGCCAGGAAGATCTCCGCCATCGCATCCACGGCACGCTGGTTGTCGATCAGCGACACGAGATCGCCCCGGCTCACCAGCAGCGACGGGTCGGACAGGCTGGTCGGCTCGGTGGAGAACCGCTCCGGGATCGGGCGATACAGCAGGCGGTTCAGGGCGTCCATCGCCTGCTCCCGGGAGGCGCGGGCCGCCAGCAGGGCCCGCCGCGCCGACGCCGTCTCGCTCTCCCAGCGATAGACATCCGACGCATTGGCGGCGCCGATCCGTACCCGATCCCGGGCCAGCTCGAGATGGGTACGGGCGAGCTCCAGGGCCCGACGACGGACGTCGACCGCGGTCCGCGCCTTCAGGACCCGGAGAAAGCCGATCGTGGCGGATTGCACCACATCGAGCTCCAGCACCCGCTGTGCGGCCACGCGGGCCTCCTGCCGATGGCGCTCCACCTCGACGGCGGCCCGGGCGGCCTCGGAGTAGAGCACCTGGGTGGCCTGCAGGTGCGCACTCGAGGTCCGTTCCGCCGACCGGCCGGCCAGGACCGGCGGCGCATCGTCATTCAACTGCGTCACCCCGAGCGAGGCGCCGACCTGCGGCCTCAGAAGTGATCGGGCCACGGTCTCCCTTTCGGCGTCCGCCTCCAGTCCCGCCATGCCAGACCGGATGTACAGGTTGGCCTGCAATGCCTCCTTCGCCACGGAGGAGAGGCTCCACCTGGGGCCTTGCGGAGCCGTGTCCTCGTTGAGCAGGGTGGCGGTGTCGAGCACGTCGAACCGGGGCGAGATGCCGAGCCTGCCGGCGGTCTCCATGTTGATCGTCAGCCTTCGCTTGCGCTGGAACGACACGCCCTGATCACCGGCCTTCTCACCGAGAAGCGTCGCCTGGAAGTTGAGCGCATTGCGCCGGGCGAGCCGTGACCAGTCGGTGTCGGGGGCCGCGGCCGCGAGCACGCCGTGGCGAACCGGCGTGGTGCCGAGCAGGCTGTAGCTGGGCAGTCCACGGGCGATCAGACCTTCGACGAGCCGCGTCCTGCCGGCCTGGTCCATTCGGGGCAGGGGACCCAGCATGACCGCGTCGGCGTCGTCGGGTATCCGTGCCACCAGGTCGTCCGCGGGATTTTCCTGGAGAATGAAGACAAGCTCGATGCCGAGGCCGGCGGCGAGCTCCATGCCCCTGTCCGCAAGCCCGGGCACGGCATCGTTGATGGACTTCTCCATCAGCAGCGCCGGCTTGCGGAAGCGGACGACCTCCCGGAACGCCCGCAGATCGTCCGCGAACCGGACCTCCGCCGCGAGGTAGTTGAGATTGGCGACACCGCTGGTTGCGCCCGAGCGGGGCAGGGCGGCCAGATCCGGATCCAGCGCCATGGGAGCAAACGTCGGCTTGGGATGGTCCGACATCCGCGCGGCCACGGTGCTGGAGACGAAGCCGAGCGCCAGCACGATATCGACATCGGGATTGCCCTGGAGTGCGCGCATGGCATCTTCGACCCCTTCGACCGACCAGTTGCCCGTCAGGGTCATGGAGTCGTCGAAGCGGACGTCGAATTCCCCGGCGGTCAGCTCGGAGATCTCGCGCGTGAACAGGCCGACGGCTTCCCGGAAGACGGGTCCGTCCCCGTCGACCACGATACCGACGTTCACCCTTTCGGCACCGGATGCAGCGGGACCGAGGACTCCGGCAAGCAGAGCCAGGACGCAGAATGCCAGGCACATCCAGTGCTCTCGACGAAATCGAAGTCCCGGCATCACGCGCTTCTCCGGAGCACAGGAACCATCGGGTTCGGAGTCCGACTCGTTCTACGGCACCGCTACAATCGTCGATCCTGGCACCGTCCGCGGTGGACGGCAACCGTGTGGGTCACCGGATCGGCGGGCGGAGAGGCGGGCAAGGGAGACAATGCATGCCCCCATGCCCCCGCAGTGTCGGTATGCATTCAGCAATTCGTCAGGGAGCCGGAAGAACCGCAATTGGCGCTGTCGTCCGCCGATGTCGCCTGTGGAACCTGTGGAGATGACCCGCACCGGTCGGATCGACGAGCCCTGACGGGAAGTGCGGGATGCCGAACCGGGCCTTCCGCGGAGAGGTTTTACGGCCAGAGGTCCGCGAGGCTGAACGTCACCGCATCGAACGGAGGGATGCCGACCGGGTCGGCGTCCGCGGCGGTCGCGATCAGCGTCCACTGCCCTTCGCGCAGCTCGAACGCCTCCAGGGTGCGGGCCAGCGGGTCCACCAGCCACAGATGCGCGACGCCCTCGCGGGCATAGACGGGGCGCTTGCCGCACAGATCGAGCTTGCGGGTCGAGGGCGAGAGCACCTCGCACACCCAGTCCGGAGCAAGAGTGATGTACGCCGCGTCGGGGAGCTTCGGCATCCGCTCCCGGCGCCAGCCCGCAAGATCGGGCACCAGGATGTCTTCGTCGAAGTGCAGCTCCGGCTCGAAGACGATCCACCACCCGCCCGGACCGCCGCGGTTCCTCCCGAATGTGCTCCCCAGCTCGACACCCAGAGACGAGCTGGCCCGCGCATGGGGGATGGCCGGTCGCGGGTGGGTATGGAGCGCGCCGTCGACGATCTCGGCCACCCGGTGTGGCGGTGCGTCGAGCACGTCCTGATAGGTCGCGCGCCCCGAAGCGGGGGATTCGTCCCGCCGGACTGCTGCGCCTGCCGGTTGGCTCATGACTCTGCGGTCTCGATGGCGTTGCGTGGATTGTACGCGTGACGGGGCATGCTCGTCCCGGACGCTCCGTATCGACCTGACGGGCGGCTTGCACGTCGGACATGGCGAGACACGACGACCCGCATGATTCAACTGGTACTTGACGGTCTCCATCCGGGGGACGTGCCGATCGATTCGGCTGGACGCCGGGGCCGCCTGCCGGAGTCGCCATGGAGGACCGGCAGCTCCGGCAGGCGGAGAGGCGGCAAGGGGGACAATGCATGCCCCCCCATGCCCCCAGTGCCCGCATGCACTCAGCAATTCGTCAGGGTGCCGCCAGAACCGCAACTGGCGCTGTCGTCCGCCGATGTCGCCTGTGGAACCTGTGCAGTCTCGCGAATCTTGCCGGTGAAGGTGATCGTGGTGTTGGTCCTCCCCCACCACCTGCCCAGAAACTTGAACTGTCGATTGGAGAATTTCAGCTTGAAGGACTCTCCGGGAGATTCGTCGATGTTGTCGCTGAACGTCTGCACGAAGACCGACTTTTGTGTCACCCCCGCCGGGAAGACCACCTTGCCGCTGACAGACCGGTAATCCGCCCCCGCCTTGGCCGAGCCGTCTTGCGTCTTGTACGAGTAGCGATGCGGCAGATGCGGGGGCGCATTCCCCAATTTGAGCTTGAACTCGACCTTGCTACCCTCCTGTGCGCTGGCGCTGCCGCCGTCCACCGACAGGGGGGCAGAAGAGGGGAGCGTGCCCCCGGGAGGGCCGACGAAGCTCCAGTTGGTGGCGAACGCCGCCGGCGAGGCGAGACCCCCAGCCAGCACGACGCCCGCGAGTGCGCCGCACCACGTCCGAACCCGTGCGGGTCCGCCATGACCTCCATCCGCTCGAGCCTCTTCGCGCATCCCTGGATGCTCCGGTCTGTAAACGCTGTTCATCTTCCTCTCCCTTGTTCCGTGGTGTTGGTCTTTCCGTGGCCTTGTTGCCGTCTCGCAGTCCCCGGCGCCTGCTGCCAGGACGGCATGCAGGATAAGAGCGGCGGGGCGCGGAGGTCCAAGATCGTTTTGTTGTCGCACCTATCAGGTTTTCCAATGGACGACCCGCACCGCCCGCCTCACTCCCCCTGAAGTCCCGCGACGGGGTCGAGCCGTGATGCCTGGTGCGCCGGCGGGGCGCGCCGGTCCTCTCCCGTCCCGGGCGGCGGAGGGGATGCGACGCCGGAGGCGCCCGGCGCCCCGGCCGCCGTCTCGATGAGCCTCCCCTCGTGGATGCGGACCTGCCGCGCGCACTGGCGCGCAACCCGGGGGTCGTGGGTGATGATGAGAATCGTCACCTTCTGCTCGGCGTTCAGGCGGGCGAGCAGCGCCATCACCTCGCGGGCGGTGGCGGTGTCGAAGGCGCCGGTCGGCTCGTCGGCAGGTCGGGAAAGCCGGGGCCGGTGATCCAGGCCCGCTGGCCGGCCTCGATCTTCCCCACGTCCACCTCGTCGACGTTCGTGAGCACCGAGATCCGCTCGAAGTCGGCGATGTTGACCAGCAGCTCTCCCTGCGCGACCGG
>JAJDUP010000027.1 GCA_022826565.1 Gemmatimonadota bacterium
GTCCGGAGCCCTCAACGCCCCCGCGGCGTCAGGTGACCCGCTCAGCGAGAGCACCGACTGGACTTCATCGGGCGCGTTATCCGACTGCAATACCGCGTCAACGTCCGCTATCGCCGCCAGGTCGGCGTCCGAAAGGCCCTCCGGGCGATGAAACACGATGATGGCCGGGACTCCCTGTCCGCGCGGGAACTTCTCCGTCACTAGTTCCAGGACCCGCCGCGACTCCGAGTCGCTCGGCAGAAAATCCTCCTGGCTGGTGGTCGTCACGTCGCCCAGCGGCGGCGCCGCCACGATCACGACCACGCCCACCACGATCCACGCGACGATCACGGCCGCCGCCCGCCGCCAACTGGCGGCCAGGCTGGCCAGGAATCCGAACATTGACAACGTGCCCTGGTTCACTTCAATAGCTTCAGACTTGGTGCTTCGGGACTGTCAGATTGTGAGGAAATTCACGAAGTCCACGCAAGGACCAGGTCAGGCACCAGGATTCACGCGGAAGGCTCGGGCCGTCACAGCAATCCAAGCTGCTGCCGAAAGCCCAGCGAGTCGAACATCGCCCAACTCTCGGCAATCCGGTCTCCCTCGAAGCGGTAGACATATATAGCCGAAGCCTCGAACGTATTTCCGCTCGGCTGGATCCCCAGGCCCTGGCCCGTATGCGTGCCGCGCCACGTCACCCGCGCAATGATCTTGCCCGGCGCCATGATCCACTCGTCCGCCGTGATGCTCAGATCGGGAAACGAGCTGCGCAACTCCGGGATCTCGATCTTGAACCCATCCCGCCCGATCGTCCGCCCGTCCTGCATGTGCAGGATGTAATCCGTCGTAAACAGCTCGTCGATCAGGCTGATGTCGCCCTGGTTCCACGACTCCTCGTAAAACCGCTCGATCAACGCCCGCTCCGCCGTCCCGGCCACACCCTCCGGCTCACCACCGCCCAGCGCCACCGACAGAACCGCCCCCACCACCGCCCCCACCACCGCCGCCACGAGCGCGGACACAAGCACCGCGTAGATGACAGGCCGCCCCGGCGACCTCGCCTGGCTCACGGAACCCAGTCCTCTTCGGCACACACCCTCGGCGCCGGCCAGTCTAAGGCGCACCGATTGACCAGGGACTCACCGGATCGCGCGAACACTAGCCCGTCGACGAAGCGTCCTGGTCGCATTGATGCTCACGCATCTCCTCGATCATCGCCTGAACCGTCGTCGCCGCAACGTCCAGGCCTCGAAAGTAGACCTGCCGATAGGTCTCGTCCGATGCCCCGAAGTAGAAGTGAGTCGGCGCGTACTGAATGCCCGCGAACGACCTGGCCTGGGCGGATTCCGGGCCGTACCTGTCGGCAATAACGGCGGTCGTGCCTTCTCTCCACTTCTGAAACTCCCGCGACCCCACCACCCGCTCCGGCGATCGCCACGCCAGTTCCTTCAGTCGCGGCACGGCTTCCAACGCCCTGGTCAGCTGCTCGAGTGAATCCGAGTTAGTCGACATCGCCTCCGCCCAACGTCATCGACCGAACGCCGGCACTAAATCCACGGATTCGTCGGATCCTCCAACGGCAGCGCAATCGGCCGTCCCTCCAGGTGCGACCGGTACGCCCCCACCAGCATCTCCACCCCGATTAGCGCGTCCTGGCCCGTACAGGTCGTCGGCCGGACCTCGCCGCCGTGAATCAGCCGCACCAGTTCGCACCCATGCAGGTGGTTGCTCCAGGTCATCGTGTCCACCCCGTCCGGCGCCCAGGGCTCCTCGGCCGCGATCTCTTCCCAGCCCACCTCACCGTCCGCCGGAAACACGTCCCCGCGCGGCAACAGGTGAAACTGCCCTCGCGGCTGGTTGCGCAGCGTCACCAGCGCGTGCTGGTAGTAGCAGTCCGCGCCGAGCCGGTCCGATCCGTACGATCCGTCGCCCACCGGCACTGATTCGAAGGTTCCAATCACGCCACCGGGAAAGAGATACGTGGCCGTAATACGGTCGCCGGCAATCGGCCCGGCCCCATTCTCGGTGTGGCCGACCGCATCGGCTCGCGTCGCCGGCCGCCCGTCCTGCAACACCAGCCCCGACACCTGCACCGGCGCCTCGCCCACCAGGTACAGCATCGCGTCGAACACGTGCGGCGCATGGATCATCGACTCTTCCACCCCCACCCGGTGGTCGCCCTTGTCCATCGCGCGAATCCGCGTCAGCGGCCCCCACTCGCCCGCCTCGCCGCGCGCCCGGATCGTCTGCATTCCAGGATGCTCGCGGCTGCGGTGCGCCAGGATCACGTGCGTCCCCGCCGCCTCGGCCGCGGCCATGACTGCCCGTGCCTGGTCGGCCCACGGCGCCAGCGGCTTCTCCACGTACAGGCCCTTCGCCCCGGCCTCGATGGCCGCCAGCGTTTCCTCGACCCGCCCGTCGTCGTACCAGTGCCGCGCAATCGCCACGATGTCCGGCCGCTCCCGCTCCAACATCTCGCGGTAATCGGCATACGTCCGCTGAGCCCCGCAGGCCGCCGCCAGCTCCTCGCGACCCTCCTCAACGGGATCCGCCAGCGCCACCATTCGCACGTCCGGATTGGCCTGCCACGCCCGATGCAACCCATGCCCGGCCCCGCCCAGGTCGCTATTCGCAATCGTCACCGCACGCAACGCAGACATCGGCAGCTTCTTCCGGGTCCCGCAGGCCGACGGGAGTCTACTGGCTACCGACATCCGCCTACTGGATCGACCGGTACCGCCACACCGCCAGCGGCACGAACACCGCCATGATCCCCGCCATCCAGGCCAGCGCCCACACCAGCGGTTCCCAGAAATCCGTGCCCAGCGCCAGCCCGCGCATCGCGTTGACCGTGT
>JAJDUP010000042.1 GCA_022826565.1 Gemmatimonadota bacterium
ACCCCACGACCTAACTTCAACCCTCAACCCCCCACACCCAGCGTCCCTATGGACCTCCGCTCCTCCAAGGTGATCGGCTTGGCCTGGAATCCGCGATCGGCTTGCTGGAACAGGTGGTCGGCATCGCCGGAATGGGCACCGACGGGGTGATCATCGGTCTCGCGCAGGATGACGCTGTCCTCCAGGACCAGCGTGGGCCCCGGCTGGGCCGACAGCACCCTGCTGACATTGGGCGAGGCGACCGGCGGCAGCGCGGTTATCGCGAACACAAGAGCAACGGATGCCGTCAAGCGACCAGCGCAGGAGATCAGGGTAGCGGGATCAGTTGTCATTGGTTCGTCCCCTTTCGTGGTTTGTGTACGCCGGCGGCACGATGTGGTTACGGCGGCGCTCGCAAGACCTGCGGCGATGTTCACGCTTCCGGCTTTGGCCTTGTGTTCACAGTGTGTTTTGGAGGAGGTGGAGGGCGGAGGGGGTGGGTGCGGCATGGATCCAGGAACCACCGGCGACCTGTCGCGCGCACCGTCGCCTGCGTGAGTTTGCGGATGACCTGTGCGGTGCCGGCTCAACGATTGGAATCGCGCCATTCCTGCTATTGCGGATGCGTTGTTGCTACCCACCCACCGAACCGTCGCAGCCTGTTCCGAGCGTCGCTATCTTCGGTGCAGGCGGTGGTTGCCAAGTGAGGGAGCGCGACCACGAGCGCGAGCCGGACTGACGTCCGCCCGCCAGATCCAACCAGGAGGTTACATGATGGATCACATGCCAGGATCATCTCATTCCGGTGTTGCCTTGTCGGGCATCCTTTTCGCCCTCGCCACCCTCGGCGGAGAGGTCGCCGCCCAGTCGCAGCGCGGCTTCTACTACTCCACAAGCGTCGGCGTTGCGTCGGGCGCGTCCACGGTGGCCCGCTTGACGGGAGCCAATCATCCGACACGGTGCGACCGGCTGCTCTACGCGGATCCCAACGACGCTCCCGCGGGGCCGGAATGCCAGAGCACCGCGCTCGACTTCGTTTTCACCTTCGAGCCCGAAAGGGGCCTTGGCGGCAGCGCCGTAGTCGGCTATGCCCTCGGCGCGCTGGCCCTTGAACTGGAGGCCGTCCAGAGGCACCAGATCATTCACGAGGCTCCGCTCACGCTGGGTACCGGCGCGGGAGCTGCCATCACGGGCAAGGACACCGAATGGAGCACCGGGTTGCCGCCTTGGGGTGACCTGTCGGAGTTCAGGAGCCGCCAGCTGTTCGCCAACGCGCACTACCGGCTGGCCAACGGCAGCCGGTTCACCCCTTACCTGGGCGTCGGAGGCGGCCTCGCCCGCACGGACTATCGCTTCTATCTCGGGCTTCTCCGCAAGTCGATCGCGGAAGGATACCTCGAGGTGTTCGGCGGCTCCAGTCAGAACCCGGAGGCGTCTCCGGAGTGGCAGCGCCGCGCGGCGGGAAGCCTCAGCCAGCTCGATGCAAGGGTGTCGGACACCGGAATCGGCTTTCAGGTGCTCGGCGGCATCGAGGTCGGCTACTCGGAGCAGGTGTCGTTCGATCTGCGGGCCCGCTGGGTGCGTGTCCCCGAAGTGGACATGGATCAGCGCTGGCTCACCATTCGCAGCCACGCGCCGGTGCACTCGGACGGGACGACCCCGTTCGTTTCCCAGCTCAACTTCTCCGAGCTGGGGTATATCGGGATCACGGCCGGGGTGTTGTTTCGTCCGTAGGGGGGGCGGTCGCCAATCCGATTCTGCTACTGCGTTGACGCCATTCCTGCTATTGGGATACGTCCGTTTTTGAAGTTCAATGGTGCCGAACCTGCTATTGTGGGGTGCTACGCGACGTCCCGTGGCCGAATCTCGGCGAGCGCGTCGCCCACTTTCCGCTCCGCCACCGCGAGTTCGTACCGATCCTGCAGGTTCATCCAGCTCTGGGCGTCGGTACGGAAATACCTGGCAAGACGCAGGGCGGTCTCCGCGGTAATACCCCGCCGACCCCGCACGATCTCGTTGATTCGCGCGGGCGTCACCCCGAGCTCGCGGGCCAGGGCGGTGGACGAGAGCGCAAACGGCTCCATGAAATCGTGCTTCAACACTTCGCCGGGGTGCACCGGATCGAGTCGCGTCATGGTTTTCTCTCCTCAGTGATAGTCGACGATCTCAGCGTCGTAGGCGTTCCCGGCCTCGAATCGAAAACACAGTCTCTTATATCGTATATCGATATGCGACAAGCGCGGCGATCTCCACAACCCCTCAACGTGCCGCCCGTCCGGGTTGGAGACGACTCAGGTCCGGACTGACTCGTTCGGGCCGGGAAACTCCAGCCACACCGTGCCGTCCGGTTGAAGCGCCACGAATCGGACCTGACCAGCTGCGAACACCGGCGACATCAATGCCAGATTGACCAGAGTGGCGCTGGCCGCACGTAGTTGCGGGACTGTCAGTCCGAACCTGCCATTACAATCCTGCCATTTCTGCTAATACATCATGTCCGTTTCTGCTATTGAATTGATGCCGAACCTGCTATTGAGCCCTTCCCAGTGCTCCGCCATCCGGTTATCATCCCCTGCAACACCCGAAGCAACCAAGTCGATGCAGGTACCACCATGACCTACCACCCCAGAATCGTCGACCGCGAGCTGGCCCAGCGCCTGCAAGCTACGGGAGCCGTGGTAGTCGAGGGCCCCCGTGCGTGCGGAAAGACCACCACCGCACGACAGATCGCCGCGAGCGAAGCGCGGCTCGACGTCGACGACGTAGCACGACGCCTCGCCCGCCTCGAGCCCGCCCGCGTGCTGATTGGCGACGTCCCCCGGCTGATCGACGAATGGCAACTGGAGCCGGCGGTCTGGAACCACGTGAGGAGGGCGGTGGACGATCGACGCCTCCCGGGCCAGTTCATCCTGACCGGGTCCGCCGTGCCGGCAGACGACGCAACCCGCCACACCGGGGCTGGACGCTTGACGCGCCTTCGCATGCGCCCGCTCTCACTCTTCGAACTTGGCCGCTCTTCAGGCGAGGTCTCGCTGGCGGGCCTCCTGGACGGGATGCGTGCAGCAGCGGGCAGGTCGGTGATCCCACTCGATGAACTGGCGGAACTCATCTGCGTTGGCGGATGGCCGGTCAACCTCGGGCGCTCCACTCAACTGGCCTTGCGCGCCAACCAGGATCACCTGGACGAGATCCGCCGCTTGGACATCGGCAACGGAGACGGAAAGAGGAGAGATCCGGTGAGGGTGGGCATGCTCCTGCGGTCCCTGGCGCGGAGCGTCGCGACCCCGGCCGCGACCGCGACCCTCGCCTCCGACACCGGCGAAGGCGTGTCCGCCATCAACGTGCACACCGCTGCCGACTATCTGAGGGCTCTGGAACGGATCATGATCGTGGAGAACCAGCCCGCCTGGCCCACGCACCTGAGGTCAAGGTCGGTTCTGCGGAGCAAACCGATCCGGCACCTTGCGGATCCGTCACTTGCCGTGGCCGCGGTACGCGCGACTCCCGCCCGCCTGCTCCGGGACCTCGACTTCCTGGGGCTCCTCTTCGAGTCGATGGTCGTACGGGATCTGCGGGTCTACGCCCAGGCGGCGGACGCCGAAGTGTTTCACTACCGCGAGAAGGCCGGCCTGGAGGTGGACGCGATCGTGCAAGCCAACGATGGCCGCTGGGCGGCCTTCGAGGTCAAGCTCGGCGAGGGCCGGGCGGACACGGGCGCTCGCAACCTGCTCCGGCTGGCGGAGCGGGTGGATCCGGAGCGAATGGGCGAGCCGGCGGTGCTGGGGGTGATCGTCAGCAGCGGCTATGGGTATACGCGGGAGGACGGGGTGAGCGTGATTCCGTTGGGGGCGTTGGGGCCGTGAGGGGGGTGTGTCCGATAACGGCGATCCACCACGTCAAGTGAAATGCCGCTTCACAGATCCGAAATGTAACCTCTAGTTCACATAATGACAGGTTTGCTTGACATTTGGGAACACGCCTGTATCATTGCCAATCCTCTCACCATGACCAGGACGCATACCATCCCCTCACGTCGCCACTCCCAGAGTTGCCCCGAGTGCAAGACCCGGGTCCACCAGTTGCTGGAGCGCATCTACGGAACGTGCGTGCGCAATCACAGATTCCGGTGGGGGACCGGCCTCGCCGACTACGCAGGATCCCCAATCGGCTCCACTCTGCAGGATGTAGCCCAAGCGCTCCAGGAGCATCGGGGATTCGGAATCGACGAGTTTGTGCTAAGCAAGAAGGTGGCCGCCTGCGATTACTGGGTTCCCGATCCCGGCTTCATCGTCGAATTCGATGAAAGCCAGCACTTTACGAAACCCAGGAGCCTCGCGCTCTCCGTGTATGCGGGCCAGCATCCCCTGGGTTTCTCGGCAAAGCGTTGGCTGCAACTGTGCGAAGAGCACTCCGCAAAGGACGGAAGTCCCCCATACCGCGACGAGCAAAGAGCCTGGTACGACACGTTGCGTGACCTCGTTCCGGTCGCTGAGGGCTTGTGGCCAACGGTGCGGCTTTATGCCCGCGATCGGGTGTGGTGCTCGCTTGATCCGGAAAGCAGGGACGACCGCGAGCGCTTCCTGGATCTGATCCATCAAGGGCCTACCAGTCGCACGACACCGGAAATCCGCTTCCCAACCGTACCGCCGGCCCAGCCCGGCCAACTCGTCAACTCCCTCCGCCGGTACGTCGCGAACCGCCTCGTCATCGAGGGTGGATTCGACCCCGACTGGATATGGCCGCGTCCACCGATCACCGTGGATCGAGACCGGGACGGACTGCTCCTCTCCCATGATCCGGATGCAGCCAATGCTGACCGGCTGACCCTCCCGGGCGCACTGAAGGCCGCAAAGCCGGACGTGACGGTCACAGTACCCACCATCGGACCCGTGCTCGCATTGTCTTTGGAGGGGACTGAGAGCGTAGCGGTCACTCGCGATCGAGTCCCCGAACTGACCGGCGGCCTGGAGCGTATCGCCGGCGCCTGCGTGAATCTCCACATGATCTACCCGGCGCTGGTGTACGGATTCTGGCATGTCATCGGCGCAAGCCGGGTTCAAGACCTGGTTCCGGCCGTCGTGCCCGAGCCGGTCGGCGACCTGGGCGATCGCGGCTACCGCGCCCGGACGGGAACCGGCGAAGTTGCGGCGGAACTCCGGCGCTACCACGGCGCCCTGGCTCGCCTCTCGGAGCGCGGAGACATCCGTGACGACCCATCCCGCTACGAAGCCTGCGCTCTGACGCTGGTTGAGCACAGCGCTGGGTACCGGCAAGGCATCCCGTATCCCGACTACCCGCCACCGGAGTCGCTACTCGACTACAACCGCATGTTCCGGCAGTTGTACGCGATCTACGACCGCCGCTTTGTCGAAAGCACCCTCTCCCTGAGGCCAACGACCGAACGGAGGGTCTGGCATCGCGACTCGCCGTTGTTGGTGGGGGCCGCGGTTCTGGTAGACGCGCCTGCGAAGATAGAGCCGCGGGTTGCGATTTGTCCGCCAAATCGGCCCCGAAATGGCGCACAACAAGACGATCAGCGCCGGTGACCGCCTGCGCCGACATCGTTATCCGCTTGGACGACAGACATCGCCGATGCTTCCGCAACATAGGGATCAACCCACAAAAGGGGATGCCAGCTCGCTTTCCCGACAGCGACAAGCGGTTCGGAGTCCCAGTGCTATGTGAGTATGATTAGGGCGTTGGTCTGCCGGGCGTGTGAAGTCTCGTCAGACCAATCCACTCTCCACCACATACGCCCGACCCTTTCGAGTGATGCCGTACGTCGGCTCTGGCCCCCAAAAGTCCTCCTCGAGGAACCCCCTGTCCACCAGCCGATCGAGATGGTATTGCGCAACGAGAACCTCCTCATCCACATGAGTAGCCGCTTGACCCGCGTCCGGCTCGTTTCCAACACCGTTAGTCGCGACCAGAACGAGTATCTGTTCCGCTTGGTCATCCAACACCTCGGACTCTACATCATGCTCTTGGGCGACCCTGCCGCGATCTTCGATTCCGGATACATCAATGCCCTTGACCCTCTCGCGAAGCGCCGTCCATGAATAGTCGAGAGCCGTCTTGAGTCGCTTTGAGGAGACCGGTGACTTAGCCGCACTGTTGATCGACCGGAGCAGCTTGAGGACGTCGGCTTTATTGAACCGCGTACCCTGGAACATCGACAATGGGAGTCCGCCCAATTCCTCGACTGAGACACCCAGCAGGAGAGGGCTCACGTAGGATTGGGAAACGATCTTGGCGACCGCACCTGCCTCAAAGTTGACCCACGGCTCACTCTGCACGCCGGGGGTAACACAGACGATACAGTAGGAAGTCTCCTCCAAAGTCCTCCCGATCTCGGGATCCCAACGCGCCCCCTTGGTGACGTCCTCAGACGACATCCACGGGTCTACGAACTGCAACACCGTGGGGAGCCATTCGTGAAGAATGCTCGCGAGTGCGTGACTCGTCTCTCCCGACCAACTAAGGAACACCCTCATTCTCACCTCTTCTGCTCGTGGGTCTTCATGATGTCACGCAAAATGCTGATTCCGGCACATGCCGATCAGTGATTCCATCCCATGCCGATCACCGATTCCAGAGCATGCCGATCAGTGATTCCACCATGCCGATCACCGATTCCAGAGCATGCCGATCACCTTGGAGTGAGCGAGTAGCGGCGC
>JAJDUP010000016.1 GCA_022826565.1 Gemmatimonadota bacterium
CGGGAAGTCGAGGGACGAGCAGGGCCGCCTGCTGCTCGAATCGAACCCGCTCAAGGGCTTGAGGACACCCACCGAGAAGAATCCGAAGCGGGTCGTCCTCACCGGACGCGAGTACCGGGCGCTTCTGAAGGTGTCCGGCCAAATGGACTGGCGGTTCCGCGTCGCGCTCGTGGTCGCGCACGAAACCGGGCACCGCATCGGTGCCATCCGCCAGCTTCGGTGGGACGACATCGACTTCGACAGCGCGACCGTCCTCTGGCGCGCCGAATACGACAAGTCGGGCTACGAACACCGCACGCCGCTGACGCCCGAGGCGCTCACCGCTCTGGTGGAGGCGCGAAGGATCAACCCCGGTTCGGGGGACGCACCGATCCTGCCCGCGCCGAGGAACCCCACCTCCTGCATGAGTTGCGCGCTGACCCAAGGTTGGTGGAGGAGGGCCGAGAGGCTCGCGGGACTGAAGCCGAAGCCCGGAAGAGGCTGGCACTCACTCAGGCGCAAGTTTGCCAGCGACCTCATGGATCAGCCGCTGAAGGTGCTTTGCCAACTCGGCGGCTGGAAGACGGCCAAGACGGTGCTCCGGTGCTATCAGCGAGCCGACGAAGGACAGCTTAGGAACGCGTTGGAAGCCCGCCGGAGGCGTTGATGTCGAGGTTTACGACTTGGCGGGAGCCAAGCAGCGGGAATCCGGGCCGCAACTCTCGTAAGTTCAATCCCCCAAACGGAGTCGCTGCTTGAATGCAAATGTCGGCCCGGCGCTGGGTTGCCGTGGTCCTGTGCTCGGTCCCGGCGGCGCGCTCTTCACGATAGAGCCTGTCTTCCGTTGCCTCGAGCGCCTTGCGCAGCAGGGCGCCCACCTCGGGACCGAGCCGGCCGCGGATCTGGTAGTCGCCTTCGTCGGTGAGGTAGAGCGAGAGGCCCCGGCGCGCTGCGCGGGCTTCCTCACCCGCGTCGGCCGCCTCCAGCCGGCGCCACCCCCGGACCAGACGCTCGACATGGGCCGTGGTGCCGTGTCGCGCGAAGGTGAGGAGTTCGGCCTCGTTGTCGGCGGTGGCCACCCGGGTCAGGGCCCGGACCTTCGAGTACGAGAGCTCTCCCTTGGCCAGGGCGCCCGAGATCAGGGGCAGGGACGGGAGGCAGCGGGCCACGCGCATCTTCTCGCGGGCGGGTCCGAGCGAGATGCCGGTGCGCCAGGAGAGCCAGTGGGCGCAGGAGCGGCATCCCTCCCAGAGGCCCTCTTCGTCGTAGCGCCGGAGCAGGGAGAGGAGCCGGTAGGTGGCGGCGTTGATGTGGGCGCAGAGTTCGGCGATCTCGTTGCCGAGGGGATCGTCCGCAGGCGGGGTGAGGACAGCGGCGGGTTCGGCGGGAGAGGCCGGGCCGCTGGAGTCAATGTCGGTGGTCATTCCTGGTCGGTTCCGGAGTCATGGGGTGGTCGATTGCTGTCATCACCTCCTCATACACCATACTTCGGGAATTGTTCGGGTATCTGATTCCGGCCTGCCGGCGGGAGGCCAGCGGGAGGCCAGCGGAAGGAGGCCGGCGGGAGGCCAACCGCGACCCTTCCGTGCCATATTGATGGCATGCCCCCCAACCCCCCGCCCCCCCTCAGCCCCCCACGCGACCGCGCCTGGGTGGAAGTCCGCACGGCCGCCCTGCGCGACAACCTTGGCCGCGTCGGCGCGTCGGCCGGACCGGACGTCAGGCTCATCCCCATGGTGAAGGCCGACGGATACGGCCTCGGCGTCAGGCGCGTCGTCGACGCCCTGCGCCCGGCGCGCCCGTTCGGCCACGGCGTCGCCACGATCGGGGAGGGCCTCGAACTCCGCCAACTCGGGGTGCGCGGCCCGATCATCGTCTGCGCGCCCGTCCCCTCCCAGGCCCTCCCCCGCGCCGTCGCGGCCGGCCTCATCCCCTCCATCTCCGACCTCGACAGCCTCACCGTCCTCGGCGACCTCGCGGCCGCTGCCGACCCGTCCCCCGCCACCCTCCCCATCCCATTCCACCTCGAAGTCGACACCGGCATGGGCCGCGCCGGCCTCCCCCTGGGCGGCGCCCCGGCCCCCCCCTGGTGGCCCGCCGTCCACCACGCCACCCCCCACCCCCTCCGCCTCCACGGCATCTTCACCCACCTCCACTCCGCCGACGCCCCCGACCTCACCAGCGCGCGCCGCCAGATCGACCGCTTCGACGCCTTCATCGAGTCCCTCCGCGCCGCCGGCCACCTCCGCGCCGACACCCTCGTCCACTGCGCCAACAGCGCCGCCGCCCTCCGCCTCACCTCCCGCACCGCCAACGCCGCGCGCCCCGGCATTTACCTCTACGGCGCCCCCGCCGGCGACGCCGACCGGCCCCCCGATCCCGTCGTCGCCGTCCGCGCGCGCGTGCTCCTCGTGCGCGACGTCCCCGCGGGCACCACCGTCGGCTACGGCGCGACCTACCGGGCCCGCAGCCACGAGCGCTGGGCCGCGGTCGGCATCGGCTACGGCGACGGACTCCCCCGCGTCCTCGGCAACCGGGGCTCCGCCATCGCGGGCGGCCGTCGCCTCCCAATCATCGGACGGATCTCCATGGACACGACTGTCCTGCGAATCTCCAGAGCCGGTGCGGACGACGCGCCGACCCTCGGCCCCGGAGATATCGTTACCTTTATCGGCTGTGACGGTGAAGTCGAGTTGCCCCTGGAGGAGGTCGCGGAGCGAGCGGGCACCATCCCCTACGAGATCCTGACGGGACTCACGCGGAGACTGCCCAGAGTTTCGGTATAGCAGATGAAGCAGCGTTCTCTCGACCGCCTGGCCGAGCTCGCCCGCGGGATGCTCGCGCATGCCTACGCGCCCTATTCCCGCTTCAGGGTTGGGGCCGCGCTGGAGTCCGACTCGGGCGAGGTCTTCACCGGATGCAACGTTGAGAACGCCTCGTACGGTCTCACGATCTGTGCGGAGCGTGCCGCCGTCGCGCGTGCCGTGGCCGAGGGGCACAGGCGCTTCCGCCGGCTGGTCATCGCGACCGAGTCGGATGCGGCGGTGGCCCCCTGCGGCGCGTGCTGCCAGGTGGTCGCGGAGTTCGGCGGCGCGACCGAGGTGTTCAGTTTCGGAAACAGGGAGCAGGCGAGTTGGCAGCTCAAGGATCTGATCCCCCATGCCTTCAATCGGAGTCAGATGACAGCGGGTGAGATGACAGCTGGCGACTGCAGGGACGGCGGACCGTGACCGCCCGGACGGCCACGCGACCCCCGCGGCCCCCGGCCACCGGCGGCGCGGCGCGAAGAACCGGCCCGCGTCTCCTCCTGCTTCCTCTGTGGGCCCTCCTCGCGGCCTGCCAGGAGGTGCTCCCCACCGCCGAGCGCGACGACCTCGTGCGGGCCGGCGTCGCCATCGAGGTCACCCTGCCCGCCACCGACTTCGTCGACCGCGTGCGCGTCTACGGCGGATACGGGCGCACGTCCGAGCTGGGCGGCGGGTTCATCGCGCACCGCTTCGGCGCCGGCACCGGACCCGACGGCACCGACGACGCCGGCCTCGAAGCCGCCACCCTGCTGCGCTTCGGACGCTACCCCGCGGTCGTCACCGTGCCCGACACGGCGGGGACCAGCCGGCCCGACTCGTCGCTCACCTTCCTGAGCGGGCGCATCATCGCCCGGTTCGACACCATCGGCAGCGTGCGCGCGGGGCCGGTGGCGGTCCAGGCCCACGCGCTGACCGAGCCCTGGGATGCCGTCAGCGCCACCTGGGACAACGCCGTCGACACGCTGCTGCAGACCGTGCCCTGGTCCAGCCCCGGGGGCGGCGCCGTCGAATACCTCGGCGAGTTCGTGTGGGATCCCGCCGAGGGGGATTCGCTGGCGATCCTCATCGACTCGGCGCGGGTCGCGGCCTGGGCGGACAGCTCCGACACCTCGCGCGGCGTCCGCCTCACCACCCGGGTGCCGGGGGTGCGGCTCCAGCTGCGGTCGTCGGTCATGTGGCTCGAGACCATTCCCAGCCTAAACCCCGACACCCTCATCCAGGTCCTCGCCGGGACCGAGAGCACCACCTTCATCTACAGCCCGTTGCCGACCCCTCCCCGGGACGGCATGCGCGTCGGCGGTGCCCCCGCGTGGCGAAGCGTCCTCGATCTCGATGTTCCCGGCACCCTGAACGGCCCGCCCGCCCTCTGCGCCGAACTGCAGTGTCCCGTCGCGATCACCGAGGACCATGTGTCGTACGCGGCGCTGCGCCTCACCACGCACGCCGAGCGGGCCGCCTTCGCGCCCTCCGACACGATCAGCATGGACCTGCGCATGGTCACCGTGCCCGAGATCCTGCCCAAGTCGCCGCTGGGGCCCTCTCTCGCGGGGCTGGCCGGGGTCGTGCTGGCGCCGGAGTGGTTCGCGCCGCCGGCGGGCGAGATCGTCGAGGTGCCGGTCACCACGCTGGTCCGCGATCTGCTGCGCGGCGAGACCCTCGACGGCGAACCCGTCACGGGCACCGTGGCGCTGCTTTCCGCCTTCGAGCCGCTGTCGATCGAGTACGTGTCGTTCCGGGGGCTGGGCGCCGGGACCGGGCGCGGGGCGCCGGAGTTGCGCCTGATCCTGAACTTCGCGCGGGGGAGCTGATCATGCGCCGTGCCGTCATTGCTGGCGCCTTCATTGCCATCGCCTTCATTGCCTGCATCGCTCCGCACGCGGCCTCCGCCCAGTCCTTCCTCGGCTTCCGCGCCCTCGGCGTCCCGGTCGAGGCGGTGGGCGGACGCGCGACGTCGCTGGGCAACCTCGGGATCGGCCTCCCGCTCGTCGCCGTCTCCCCGACCGACCCCGCGGCCGGGGCGCGTCTGTTGGCGCCCACCATCACCGTGTCGATGCAGCCGTCGTGGAGCGACTTCGCGATGGGCGACCAGAGCGGCACCTCGCGCACCACCGGCTTCCCGTTCATCGCGATCGGCTACCCGGTCAGCGGCACCGGCGGCACGGCGACCGTCTCCGTCGCGGGTCACATGGAGCAGCGCTGGGCCGGCGAGCGCACCGAGAACATCCGGCTCGGCGGCGTCGACGTCCCCGTCAACGACCGCTTCGAGACCAACGGCGGCACTTCGGTGGCGCGCCTCGGCTATGCCCAGCCCTTCGGCGAGCGGATCGCGCTGGGCGTCAGCGTGGGGACCTACGTCGGGCGGCTCAACCAGGTCTTCGACCGCAACCTCGACTCGCTGGTGGTGGGCGACGACGTGCAGCCCTACAGCGAGGAGTACCTGTGGGACTACAGCGGCTACACCCTCGCCGCCGGGATCGCGCTCGACCCGCACGACCTGGTCCACATCGCCGGTGCGGTGGAGTGGTCGGGCGATCTCACGGAGTCGCCGCAGGGCGAAACGGTGGGCGCCGAGAAGAGCTACGGCATCCCGCTCAGGCTTTCCGCCGGCGCGACCGGACGGCTCACGCAGCGTCTGCTCATCAACACGTCGTTCGTCTATCAGGACTGGGCCGGTGCGGACGGATACGCCAGCGGCGTGCTCAGCGCCAACAAGATGAGTTACGGCGTGGGGCTCGAATGGCGCGCGATCCAGCAGGAGTCCCGCAGCTTCCCGCTGCGATTGGGATACCGGAGCGGGGCGCCGCCCTTCCGTTTCGACGCCCAGGACCCGGCGGAATCGGTCTGGACCGCGGGCCTCGGACTGAACCTGGTCGAACTCGACGGCCTGCCCATCGGCTGGGTCGATCTCGCCGTCGAGCGGGGCAGCCGCACGAGCCTGCCGCTCGACGAGAACTTCTGGAGAGGCACGATCTCGATCGGGATCTCGCAGTTCTAGCCGCGGCGGCGGAAGGAACCCCGATGCGCGTCCACTACAAGACCTTCGGCTGCAAGGCGAACCAGTACGACACCGAGCGGATGCGCCAGCTCATCGAGGCGAGCGGGCCGGACGTGCGCTCCGCGCCGCTCGAGCGCGCGGAGCTGTGCGTGGTGAACACCTGCACGGTCACCAGCCAGGCCGACGCCGACGCGCGGCGGTTCGTGCGCCGGGTCGCGCGCCGCAACCCGCGCGCCAGGATCGTCGTTGCAGGGTGTTCGGCGGTGCTGCGTGCCCGGGACTACCGGGCGATGGACGAGGTGGGGGAGGTGGTCGAGGGGCACGATCCGGCCGCCGTGCTGGCCGCGGCGACGCGGGCGTGGGGAGGGAGCCGCGCCGGGGGGACCGCCGGCGCCGGGCTCGTCCAGCTCCGCCGCGACCCGCTGCGCCGCCGGGCCGGGGCCACCCGCGGCTGGCTCAAGGTCCAGGACGGGTGCGACCGCAAGTGCGCGTTCTGCGCGACCCGCCTGGCCAGGGGCGCCAGCCGCAGCCGCGAGCCCGGCGAGGTGGTCGCCGAGGCGAAGGTGCTCGCGCGCACACACCCCGAGCTGGTCATCACCGGGGTGCACATCGGCCACTACGGCCGCGATCTCGATCCGCGCGGCTCGCTCACCGCGCTGGTGCGGCGGCTTCTCGACGAGGTGCCCGGCCCGCGGTTCCGCCTGGGCAGCATCGAGGCGACCGAGATCGACGACGGCATGCTCCGCCTCCTCGCCGAATCGGACGACCGCCTCGCCCCGCACCTGCACATGCCCCTTCAGAGCGGCTCCGATTCGGTCCTGCGCGGCATGCGCCGCTGGCACACCCGCGAGCAGTACCGCCGCCGCGCCCTCGACATCGCCGCCGCCGTGGCCCCGATCGGCCTCGGTGCCGACATCATCACGGGCTTCCCGGGCGAGAACGCCGCCGACCACGCCGACACGGTCGGCCTCGTCGAGGAGCTCCCCTTCACCTACCTCCACGTCTTCCCCTGGTCGCCGCGCGACGGCACCGCCGCCGCCGAGCTGCCCGGCCGCATTCCCCAGCGCATTTCGTGGGAGCGCGCGCGCGAACTGCGGTCGCTCGGCACCGCCAAGGGCGAGCGCTATGCCCGCAGCCGCGGCGGATCGCAGGTGGAGGTGGTGATGGAGGGCGACGGCGGCACCGCGCTCACCGGTGACTATCTGAGGGTCGGGGTCGGATCGCGGCTGCCTGCGGACCCAAGCCGCCTCCACACGGGACGCCTCTCGCCCGACGGGTCCCATGTGGCCATTGACCTGACCGCCGCCCCCGCCAGATTTGCACGGTCATGAAGAAGCAACGCGCCTACGTCGAGACCTACGGCTGCCAGATGAACATCTCTGACGGCGAGCTCATGGAGGGCGTGCTCGAGGGCCACGGCTACGAGATCGCGGACGCCCCCGAGGGCGCCGATGTCGTCCTCGTCAACACCTGCGCCATCCGCGAGCACGCCGAGACGCGCGTCCTGGGCCGCGTCGGCCAGCTCAACGCCCTCAAGCGCGAGCGCCCCGGCATGATCCTCGGCGTCACCGGCTGCATGGCCCAGCGCTTGGGTGACGACCTCCTCGAAAAGGCGCCGCACGTCGACCTCGTCATGGGGCCGGACGGCTACCGAGGCCTGGGCGCGGCGCTGGAGCAGGTGAAGCGGCCCCGCAACCGTCTCTCCGTCCTCGACCTGTCGCTGGACGAGAACTACCGCGGGCTCGAACAGCGCCGCCGCTCGACGGTCACCGCGTGGATCCCCATCCAGCGGGGGTGCAATCACCGCTGCACCTTCTGCATCGTGCCGTACGTGCGCGGCTCCGAGAAGAACCGCGACCCCGAAGAGGTCCTCGCCGAGACGCGCCAGGTCGCGTCGGACGGCATCACCGAGGTCACGCTGCTCGGCCAGACGGTCAACTCGTACACATGGGGCGACTGGTCGTTCGCGCGGCTGCTCGAGGGCGTGGCGCGGGTCCCCGGCATCCGGCGCGTGCGCTTCACCTCGCCGCACCCCAACGACGTCACCCCGGAGCTGGTCGAGGTCATGGCGCGCGAGGACGCCGTCTGCGAGCAGTTCCACCTGCCCGTGCAGTCGGGGAGCAATCGCGTGCTGCGCCGCATGCTCCGCCGCTATACCGCCGAGTCCTTCATGGAGAAGGTGGCGCTGATCCGCGGCGCGCTCCCCGGCGTGGCGCTCTCGACCGACGTGATCGTCGCGTTTCCGGGCGAGAGCGAGGAGGACTTCGAGGAGACGCTGGCGCTGCTGGGCGAGGTCAGGTTCGACGAGGCCTTCACGTACAAGTACAGCCCGCGCGACGGCACCCCGGCGACGCGCCTGCCCGCCCGCCAGTTCATCGACGACGAGGTCGGGCAGCGGCGGCTCGAGCGCCTGATCCGGGCCACGCGGTCGATCCAGAAGGAGATCAACCAGGGCGAGGTGGGCCGCACCGAAGAGCTGCTCATCGAACGGAAGGCGCGCAGCGACGGAATGGTCCTGGGCCGCACGCGCCGGGCGAAGGCGGTGGTGGTGCCGGGGTCGGAGGACGACATCGGCCGCTACGTCACGGCGCGCCTGACGCGCACGACCGGGCCCACCTTCGTGGCGGAGCGGGCGTGAGCCGCGTCGCAACCTGGCTCGGCCTGGCCGTCATCATCGTGCTCGCGATCGGCTTCGCGATGGCAAACGCGGGGCGCCAGGTCTCGATCGACTTCGGCCTCTTCGCGCTGTACGGCGTTCCGGTGACCTTCGTCGCCTTCGGCGGGATGGTCGTCGGGATGGCCGTCGTTCTCGTCGCCGGGATCAACGCCGACCTCAAGGTCCGCCGCCTGCTGCGCGAACGGCACCTGGAGGACCGCGAACTCGCCGGGCGCGGCAACCAGCGCCTGGCCGAGCGCGCCGAGCAACACCTGCCCGGGCCCGCGGATCCACAACGGCCCGGCATCCAGGCCAAGGGAGAAACGCTACTGGAGTGAGGGGCTGGCCCCCGATCCTGTGGACCGCCGTGGGCTTCGCCGCGGGCGCGGCAGCCAGCACGGCGATGGGGTTCGACCGGACCCTCCTCTCACTCCTGATCGCCGCCTGTCCCGTACTGCTATGGCGCGGTCCCGATTCGCGCGGTCTGGGTCTGTTGCTCTGCTTCGTGGCGGGGCTCGCCTGGGCCGCGGCGGACCGCCGGGCGCTCGAGAGGTGCGCGCCGGCCGTCAGAGACGGGGCTCCCGCCCTCGTCAGCGGCTATTTCAGTGCCGTGAGTGCGGATGGGGCCTCGACGCTGCGGGTGAGCGGGCGGGGAAACGGGCGCGCGGCCGGGCCTCAAGACGGGCCGGGCGACCGCTGCGGTAGCGAAATCCGGGTCTACACCCGCGCCGGCGAGCCGCCCGAGGCCCTGCCGATCACCGTCGAGGGGCGCTGGTTCAAGTCGATCCGCCCGGACGGCTCCGAGGCGGTCTACCTGAGCGCGTCGAAGGTGGAGCCGCCGGGTGCGAGCGCCGCTGCGAGCGCGGCCGCCATCCGCGTCCCCTGGTCCGTCCGCGTCCGCGCCGCCATCCGCGGACGGGCCGCCGAGGCCCTCGACCGCAGGCTCGGCACGCAGGCCGGGGTCGCCTCCGCGCTGGTCCTCGCCGAGCGCGACGGCATCCCGCGCGAGCTCTGGGATGCCTTCGCCCGCTCCGGCACCGCGCACCTGCTCTCGATCTCGGGGTTTCACGTCGGGGTGATCGCCGCGCTCCTCGGTGGCATCCTCTCGGCCGCCGCGCTGCCCCCGCGCCGCCGCGCCGCCGGCATCGCCATCGGCGTCTGGGCCTACGTCCTCGTCATCGGCGCGCCCACCTCGGCCATGCGCGCGGCCTGGATGACCTCGGCCTTCGTGCTGGGACGCCTCCGCGAGACACCGGCCCGCACCCTCGGCGCCCTGGGCCTGTCGATGCTGATGATCGCCCTGTTGCGCCCGTCGGCCGTCTCCGGGGCCGGCTTCCAGCTCACCGTCACGGGGACCGCCGGCATCCTGATCATGACGCGGTGGATCATGCTGCACTGGCCGCGGCACCGCTACCGGGAATGGATCGCGTCGCCGGTCGCGGCCGGGATCGGGGCGTCGGTCTTCACGGCCCCCGTCCTCGCGTACCATTTCGGGCAGATTCCGCTGCTGTCGCTGCCTGCGTCGATCCTCCTCACGCCGATGGTGGCCGCGGCGGTGCCCGGCGTCATCCTGACGATCGTGATGGATGTGCTGCACGTCCCCGGGGCCGCCGTCGCCGGGATGGGCGCGGAGGGGCTGCTGCTCGCGGTCACCCGCATCGCGGCCTGGCTGGGCGGCCTCCCCGGCACGGTCGCGCTGGTCACGCCCCGCGAAGCCGCCCTCCTCACCGCGGGAGCGATCGCCCCCCTCGCGCTCGCCACCGCCGCCTGGCGGACCCGCCCCGCCATCCGCGCCGCCGTGTCGGTCCTCACCGCCCTCGCCACGCTCTGGGCCGGACAGGCCGCGCTCTCCCTGGCGGGGCGGGGGACCCTGCAGATCACCGCGATCGATGTCGGGCAGGGCGACGCCATCGCGATCCGCACCCCGCGCGGCCGCTGGCTCCTCGTGGACGCCGGGCCGCGCGGCTTCGGCGGGACTGACGCAGGCCTGACGCGCGTGGTGCCGTACCTGAACGGGCAGGGAGCGCGCCGCCTCGAGGCGATCGTCCTCTCCCACCCCGATGAAGACCACGCAGGGGGGCTCGGCGCGGTTCTGCGCAATGTCTCGACCCGTGCGGTGCTCGGTCCGGGCCTGGGGAGCGGGCAGTCCGGGCACATGCTGGGGCTTGCCGAGGCGCTCGACGCGGGGGTGCCCTGGCGGCGGGCGGTCGCGGGCGATGCGTGGACGACCGACGGCGTGGTTTTCCGGGTGCTGAACCCGCCGCGGTCAGCAGGGACGCTCGATCCCGGCGATCCGAACGACTGGTCCGTCGTGATGCGCGTCGAGTTCGGCGACTTCTCGGCCCTGCTCATGGGTGACGCGAGCGACGACATCGAGGCGCGGGTGATGGAGGCGGGGGCGGCGGCGGTCACCCTCCTCAAGGTCGGCCATCACGGCAGCATCACCTCGAGCGCGGAGGCCTTCGTGCGCGAGACCTCGCCGGAGTACGCAATCATCCCCGTCGGCGCCCGCAACCGCTACGGGCACCCAAATCCCGTGGTCCTCGCGCGGCTGCGTCGCGCGGGCGCGCGCATACTGAGAACGGACACGCAGGGCACGGTCACGGTGATCGCGCGGCCCGATGGGAGTGTGACGGTCAGGACGAGCCGGGTGTAGGGGGAGGCGATCACCTTGCCCCCCACCCCCAACCCCCCCATCTTCCCGCCCCATGCGGAGCAAAGTCGTCACCATCGATCGGCACATCATCGACCAGGAGCGCCTGCACCCGGGCGCTTCGGGCCGCTTTTCGGCGCTCCTCTACGACATCGCGCTGGCCGCCAAGCTGATTTCGCGCGAGGTCAACATGGCCGGGCTCATCGACGTGCTGGGGCGCACGGGCGAGGTCAACGTGCACGGCGAGGCGGTCGAGAAGCTCGACATCTTCGCGCAGGACGCCATCTACAAGGCGATGGATCACGCCGGGCACCTCTGCTGCATGGTCTCGGAAGAGTGCGACCACATCATCTCGATCCCGGACCAGTTCGAGCTCGGGCCCTACGTGCTCCTTTTCGATCCGCTCGACGGCTCGTCGAACATCAACGTCAACGTCTCGATCGGGACGATCTTCTCCGTCCATCAGCGCATCACGCCGCGCGGGCGCCCCGGCACGATCGACGACTGCCTGCAGAAGGGGTCCCGGCAGCTGGCCGCCGGCTACATCGTCTACGGGTCGTCGACGATGCTGGTCTACACGACTGGGATCGACCAGGGGGTGCACGGGTTCACCCTCGACCCCTCGATCGGCGAGTTCCTGCTCAGCCACCGCGACATCCGCATTCCCGACCCGCCCGCGAAGATCTACTCGGTCAACGAGGCCTACTACGCGCGCTGGTCGAGGAACCAGCAGCGGCTCGTCGACCACTTCCGCGGTCTGAACGGAGAAGGGGGTGGCGGGTACAAATCCCGCTATATTGGTTCGTTGGTCTCGGATTTTCACCGGACCCTGCTGCAGGGAGGGATCTTCATGTATCCTCCCGACTCGCGGGCGCCCGGCGGAAAGCTGAGGATACTGTACGAGGCCGCGCCGCTCGCCATGGTCTGCAAGGCGGCGGGGGGCAGGGCCTCGGACGGAAGCAGGGACATCCTGGACATCGAGCCCGATGGGCTGCATGACCGGACGCCGCTGTTTCTCGGGTCCGCGAGCCTCGTGGACCTGGCAGAGGATTACCTGGCAGGACGGGTCGAGAGGCCCGAGGAAGAGGCAGATAGCTGAACGAGAGGTCGGAAAGCTGAACGAAAGTTCGATTTTCGTGCGACCGTTGGGAGGGGTATGAAGGCCATGTCGTTGTCAGCCAATGACTTGCGCCTGAGTGCCTTTTTGGCATCGTTCTTGCTATAACACTCCCCGACCCAGAAATATCGGGTCGAAACTTGACAACCCTTGGCAATCGTCCCACGGACGGGCCCCCGCGGCTCGCCGGGGACGCGAACGATAGATCTTTGTCTGCCCGAATCTCCAGGCACGAGGCCGGAGAACCAACCGGGACGACGAAACCCTTCCATCAAAGGAATGGACGACAGCATGAACAGACTCAAGCTACTCGCGGCAGTTGCGTTGCTTGGGATCCCTCTCGCTGCCTGTGAGGAGGCGACTCCTCCACCGCCGGTCGGTTCGATCACCGGTACGGTATCGATCGAGGGAACCGGGGTTGACGGTGTATCCGTCAATCTGAGCAACGGCAACTCCACCACTACCGCTGGTGGCGGTAGCTACCGCTTCGACAACGTCGATGGGGGAGCCTACACCGTCACCATCAGTGGATTCCCGTCGGACGCCACGTTCGACGCAACCTCGGCCGCGGCCACCATCTCATCGGCCGGCCAGAGCATTACCGTCAACTTCACCGGCGCGTACATCCGTACCGCCAGCGTGATGGGTACGGTGACGGTCGAAAACATGGGCCTGCCCGGCGTAACGGTTACGCTTACCGGCGTCTCCGGCGCCTCGGCAGTCACCGACGGCAACGGCCAGTACGCCTTCACCGGCCTCCGGATGGGCAGTTACTCGGTCGAGATCTCGGGCTTCGACAACGACGAGATCGGATTCTCCAACACGGCCGCCTCGGTTGCGGTCGGCGTGGGCGAGTCCAAGATCGTCAGCTTCGACGGCACCTACCTGCGCACCGCGGCCATCATGGGCCAGGTGAGCATTGAGGGCGTGGGCCTCGAGGGCGTCAACGTCAGCCTGGCAGGCGGTCCGGACGGCGCGGACATGACGACGATGACCGACGCGGCGGGACTTTACACGTTCGCGAAACTGCGTGCGGGTGACTACGCGGTCGGCATCTCGGGCTACGACACCGACGAGTACGAGTTCGAGGTCACGTCGCAGAACGTGACCGTGGCGCTGGGCGAGACGGCCAACGTTCCCTTCGATGGTATTCTGCTCCGCACCTCCGGCATCGCCGGGCGGGTGAGCGTGGGCGGGATGGGCATCTCGGACGTGACGGTCACCGTGTCGGCCGACGGCATGGACGACGTGACGGCGATGACGGACGCGAGCGGCCAGTACGCGGTCTCGGCACTTGCCGCGGGCGACTACACGGTGACGATCTCCGGGTACGACGCGGTCGAGTACATGTTCGAGGACAGCCAGGACGTGACCCTGGCGATGGACATGACGGAGATCGTGAACTTCGAGGGCACGGCGCTGCGCACGGCGAGCGTTTCCGTCTCGGTTACGGCCGACGGCGAAGGCGTAGCGGGTGCAGGGGTGACCCTGACCCAGATCACGGGCGCGACGTCGGGCACGGTGCTCGGTACGCAGGCGACCGACGCGGACGGCAACGCAGCCTTCGGGCCGCTGCTTGCGGGCGCCTACCGGGTCGACATCGCGGTGGACAGCGATGAGATCGACTTCGAGTCCATGGACGCGACGGTCATGGTCGCCACGGCCGAGGCCGCTTCGGTGAGCTTTGCCGGCACGATCAACCGCACCGGCAGCATTGGCGGCATGGTGACGGTCGACGGCGCCGGCATGGGCGGTGTCGCGGTCGCGCTGACCGGCGGCGAAGAGGACATGTCGGCCGAGACCGGCGACGACGGCTCCTACAGCTTCGACGGGCTGCGCAAGGGCGACTACACGGTCAGCATCACGAACCCGGACGAGAACCGGTACGAGTTCTCCTCGACTTCCGAGAGCGTGAGTCTGGCGGTTGGCCAGTCGCAGAGCGTGAGCTTCGCAGGCTCCATGGTCCGCTCTTCGACCATCAGCGGTACGGTGAGCGTTGAGGGCTCCGGCCTCGAGGGCGTGGCGGTCACGCTGTCGGCCGAGGGCATGGACGACATGACGGACGAGACCGACGCCGCCGGCGGCTACGCCTTTGGCGGCCTGGGTGCGGGAACCTACACGGTAGCGATCACGCTGTCAGAGGATCAGGAGGCCGCCTACAACTTCGAGATGACCAGCACGGACGTGACGGTCGGCGACAACGACGTGGGGACCGCGAACTTCTCGGGCACGCACGAGGCGTCGGCCAGCATTTCCGGAATGCTGTTCGTCGACGAAGGCACGAACAACGACATGCTGGACGAGGGCGAGAATCCATTGCCGGCAGCCGGCGTTCCGGTAGTGCTGGTGGGTCCGGGCATCAACCAGCAGAGGCCTACCGCCACGGATGAAACCGGAGCCTTCTCGTTCTCCGATCTGGTGGCGGGCACGTACCAGCTGGTGGTGACCATCACGCCCGAGGTTGCGATGGCGCTCGGCGACTACGCCTACGGCGGATCCGCGACCGGCTACGAGATCGAACTCGGTGTGGGCGCGTCCGAGACGCAGAACCTGCCGTTCGATATCACGCACACGACGGTCAACTTCTCGGCGTCGCTGAAGAGCGGCGACATGACGGGTGATGCGATTCCAGGCGCCACGGTCACGCTCTATTCGGACGCGGCCGGCGAGACCAAGGTCGGTGATGGCATGACCGACGACGACGGCATGGCGTCGATCCGCATCGCGCGTGCCGGTACGACCGGCAACACGGTCCACGCGAAGGTCAGCCACGACGACTACGATGGCGACGGCATGACGACCGTGATGTGGGATCCGCAGATGACGTCAACGGACGCATCGAACGACGGCGACATCGTCAACCTGAACGTTGACGCGACCTTCAGCGGTGCCACGGTCGACCGTGGCGACTACGGTGGCGGCAAGGCGCTCGCCGGCTGGGCCGTCAGCGTCATGATGGGCGACGAAGCGGTCGAAGGCGCATCCACCGAGCTGGACGACGACGGCATGGGTGCCTTCATGGCGACCGTCGATGCCGTGCCGGCGACGTTCACGATTGCGGTCGCCGACAACCAGGACAATGCCCTGGACGGCGGCGAGAGCTACGAGGCGGACGCCGTCGAATACACGCACGACGGTCTGTCACTGGCTGGCACCATGGACGCCGGAATGATCGAGGTGGCATACACGACCCAGACTCTGAAGGTCTACGTGCACCACGAGAAGGACCAGGTCGACGGCTACACCGGCAACATCCTGGGCGGCGACGTCCGGGTGTCCGGGATGATCGACGTCGGCATTCGGCACATCGCCGACAACGGGCGCTCCCGCGCATTCGCGAGCGACGTGTGGAGAGCGACTTCATCGACGTTCTCGGACTCGAGGGGTGTAGTCACCTTCCGCGGCGTCCCGGCGGATGCCAACGTCATCGTCACCGCGGACGAGGCGGCGCAGGATCCGGAGGCCGAGGGCTACCAGCCCATCATGCTTCTCGATCCCGACGAGCTCGCCGCGTACACGGGCGAGGACTACGTGATGGGTGGCGCGTTCGGCGAGATGGGCGGCTTCCACCACACGGTGGAACTCTGTCCGCTGATGAGCGTTGATCCCACCGGCCAGCACCACGGCGAGTGCGGATCGTTCGCCTTCGTCGAGACCTACGCTGTGCATGGTCAGGCGTGGAAGAACGACGTCATCATGAACGCCACCAACGACGGCTTCACGGTGCGTGGCCTGAGGCACGTTCCGGGAACGACGGTCGACCTCGATCCCGTCGCTGGCAAGAACCTGGCGGGCGAGAGCGAGTCCTTCACCGCTTTGGCGAGTCCGATCAGGACACGTGGCGAGAATGCTGCAGGAACCAGCATTCTTGACGAGCGCAAGCAGTTCAACTTCGGCCGGATGGCCGCAGGCGTCTACAAGGTCACCGTGCCCGACGGATGGGTCGCAAAGGTTGGCGGTCCAGACGATGCCGCGGGATCTGCGGCAACCGCCTTCAACCCGCTCGCGGGTGACACTCAGGTCGACGTGACGCCGACGTGGGGTATTCTCTACGGCCGCGTCACCGGCTCCGACGGGTTCGCGCTCGACAGCACGACCGTGAATGTGAACGGCATGGCGACCGAGACGGACGAGTACGGCCGCTACGTCGTGGATGGCTTCACTGCCAGGAGAGCCAGCAGGAATGCGCCAACCAACCCGGCGTTCCGCAACCAGTTGGTGGCGGTCGTCACGGCCGAACGGGGCGGATTCGACGCCGTCGCGGACACCATGCTCTTCGCCGGGACCGTGAACACCCCGACAGAGCACAACATCAGCCTTGCTGGCACGGCCGAGACGGCCACTGTCAGCGGAACGGTGACCGCCTTCGGCTCCAGCACCCCGATTGCGGGCGTGCAGATCCGGGTGGACGGCAATGCCCCGATCAACAAGAATGCGAAGTCGTCGCGTAGTCTCCCGGCCAATGACATCTACGTCACGGGCGCCGACGGCACCTACACGATCAGGGTGCCGGCCAAGGGTGCGGGTCTGACTTCCCGCATCAGTGCGCACAGGGCTGGTATGACCTTCTCGCCTGCGCACCTCGATCTCTCGACCCCGAGTGGATCGGCAGTTTCCGGGATCAACTTCCAGGGTGTTGCCAACTCCACAATCTCGGGCCGCGTAAAGAACCCGGATGGCGGACCATTCAGTGGCGTCAAGGTCACAGCGACAGCGGCAGGCGCAACCGCAGCGACGGATTCGGCCACCACCGGTGCAACGGGCACCTACTCGCTCAGCGTACCGGCGGGCCTTTACGACGTGAATGCCTCGAAGGACGGCTACACGTTCACGTGCCCGGGTGATCCGGCGAATTGTCGCGTAAACGTTGCTCTGGGCCAGAGCCTGTCGTTCGGCGACTTCACGTCGACGAAGGATGATGAACCGCCGACGCCGCCCTCGGACGACGCGACGCTGAGCGCGCTGAGCCTGAGCGATGGGGCCCTGAGTCCGGCATTCAGCAGCGCTGACACGATGTACACCGCCGACGTTGGCGAAGATGTCGACACGATCACGGTGACGGCGGCAGCGACTCACGACAGCGCTGACGTTGCTATCACTCCGGCCGACGCCGACGCCGATGCCGATGGGCATCAGGTCGCGCTGTCAGCGGGTGAGAACATGATCACCGTGGCGGTGACCGCCGAGGACGACTCCACGACCATGCGTTACCACGTGACGGTGACTCGCGACGACGGCCGGGATGAGCCGTCCGCTCCGAGGGGCCTCGAGGTGACGCCTGGGGACCAGAGCGCGACTCTGACCTGGAGGCCGCCGAGACAGATCGGCAGCAGCGCGATAACCGGATACGATTGGGAGGCCAGCGGACCTAACGCACTCACGCAGAGCGGTACGGTAACAGACACCACCGTAAACGTGACCGGCCTCACCAACGGCGTCACCTACACCTTCTCGGTGCGGGCCGTGAACGCCGTGGGCAGAGGCCCGGCGGCGACTGCCATGGGCAAGGCGCAACCGACGATCACGCTGACGCTGAGTAGCACCACAGTCAGCGAAGCCGGCACGGATACGATCGTCGCAACGGTGTCGGTGTCCAACACCTCGTCCGAGGACATCACCGTTATGGTGGCCGAGGTCGTGGACGAGGACAACGGGGCTCAGCTCACGATCACGGGTGGAAGCATCATGATCCCGAGCGGCCAGACGGCAGGTGCGGATACCGCGCTTATCATGGCGACCGATGACGACCTCGATGATGACGCCGTGGGCGCCAATGTGGCGGCAACCAGCGACGAAGCGACTGATGCGGCGGCGCAGGCTATCACCATCACCGACGACGACACAGCGCCCGAGGCGCCGCGGAACCTCACGGTAACGCCTGGTGACACACAGCTCACGGTGGAGTGGATCAGCCCGGCGAACGCTGGAACGTCACCCATCACCCACTACGAGCTCCGCTATGCGCTTACCGCCGACATCGACGATGCGGAGTGGAATCCGGCCGTCAGCGGTACGGTGCTCACTGGCCTGACAAACGACAGCGAATACACTGTCCAGGTTCGGGCGGTCAGCATCGCAGGTGCAAGCGATCCCGTCGCCGCCGCGACCGGAACGCCGACAAGTTAGCTAACCTCAACCTGGGTTAACGCCCAGCAGTAGCACGGCCCCCGCCCGGTTCGCCGGGCGGGGGCACCTGCTCCATCACTTGGCAGATGGTGGCAGGACTCGTCACCCCCCGTCCGGGACTCCGGGCGGGGGGTGACTGTAATGAGCCGGGCACACGGCTTCGTGAATCCGGCCAGAGCAAGTCCGCGGCGCCGCTCGGGCGGCGGGGATCAGCAGGCGCACCCTGTACAACTGGATCAAGGCGGGCGAGGTCGAGCTGCTATCTGCTCCCGCCCCACGGCCGGCGGGATCCCGGAACCTTTCTCGCGGGTGGGGTTCTTTCTAGGTTAGTAGACAAAAGGCCTGGTAAACATATGATTGCCCCTTTGTGGGAAGAGGCGCCTCGATGATTCCGAACAAGTCCGGTGTATCAGCACGTTCCCTCGTGGCCCTCGCAGTGACCTGCTGCGCGAGTCTGATTCCGTCCATGGGTGCAGGTGCGCAGGAGTCGTCTGGCGGCGTTTCGGAAGCTGCGGTTGAGGCGACCACGACGCCCGTCGCGGCAAGCGCGGCCGCCCCCCCCAGGATCACCTTGTCACATACATTCACCGGGAGCGTGCACGAGACCTTCCGTCTCGACATCGATTTCTCGCAAAGCGTGACCGGCTTCATATTTTCGGAAATCCAGGTCACCCACGGGGCCACACCCGTTCCCCCCCTGAACGGTTCCGGCCGCAGCTATTGGGTCGACATGACCACCGATGCCGACTATGAAGGCTTTGTTGCGATCTCTATCCCATCGGGCGCGGCACAAAACGGCGCTGGCGAGAACAACATCGGGGAAGGACATACCTTCCGCGTGGACAACAAGCCGCCGGACCTCGACCTGGGGTTCGATCGCAGGCCCAGGGTCGACAGGGACGAACTCATCCTCACCTACACGGAACACCTGGACGAGCGCTTCATCCCGTCGGTGAACGACTATGCAGTGTCCTACATCAGGAACGGCAGGTTCCTCAGGTCAGACGTGACGCAGGTCGAGGTCGTCGCGCACCGGGTGTTCCTGATACTGGACGACGACATCCGCTTCGGAGACCGTGTGGAACTGTACTACGACGACAGGAGCATCAACGCGATTCGGGACCTGGCCGGCAATTTCGCGCCGGGCATGCTCCAGCAGGACGTGCGCAACGACACCAGAGAGCTGGTTGGCGAGGCGCCCGGTCCGCCCCGGAACCTCACGGCGGACGCGGACGGCACCTCTGTGATCGAGCTGAACTGGGATGCCCCTGCCGATACCGGCAGCAGTGCGGTCATCGGGTACCGGATCGAGGCGTCGAGCGACGGCGGCACCAATTGGAGGAGTATCGAAACGGACACCCGGAGCACCGCGACCACCTACCGACACACGCGGCTGGAGCCGAACACGACACGCCACTACCGGGTGTCCGCGATCAACGGAGATCGGGAAGGCAACCCGTCCAACGTCGCAAGTGCCACCACCGGGGGCTTCCTTCCGGACCCCCCCAGGCGATTGAGCGCCACGGCCAGAGGCGGTTCCGCCATCGAGCTGGACTGGACGGCACCCCTGTTCTCCGGCAGCGCGGGACCCATTACCGGCTATCGGATCGAGGTGTCTGCCCGGCGCACCGGCGGGTGGACGGTGCTCGTGGCCGACACCCGTTCTTCCAGAGTCACTGAATACACCGACACCGGCCTCAGCCCCGGCACCACCCGCTACTACCGCGTGGCCGCGATCAACAGCGAGGGGCGGGGCGACTGGTCGAGCGTGGCCAGCGCGACCACCGACGCCGACGCCCCGGACGCCCCCACGGGCCTCACAGCCGTGCCGAGCGGGTTGGGGGGAAGAAACGAGCTTCTCCTGCGCTGGACGCGTCCGTCCTCCGATGGCGGAAGCCCGGTCACCGGCTACCGGATCGAAGTGTCCCTCAGCGGGACCTCGGGGTGGACGGCACTTGTGGCCAATACCCGCAGTACGGCCACGGAATACACGCACAGGGGCCTCTCCCCATCCACGACCCGGTACTACCGCGTCGCCGCGATCAACGCCGAGGGCACGGGGGACTTCTCGACCGTGGCCTCCGGCACCACCAACGCCGGGACTCCGACCGCGCCACTAGGCATCCGCGCGAGGGCCGACGGAGCCACGAGCATCGCACTTTCGTGGAACGCCCCGCTGAACGACAACGGGTCGCCGATCACCGGCTACCGGATCCAGGTGCGCCGGTCCGGCAGCAGTGCCTGGGTCACTCTCACCGACAACACCTTTTCAACGGCCACCACCTACCAGCACACCAATCTCCAGCCGGTCACCGTGTACGGTTACCGGGTGGCGGCGATCAACGCCGTGGGGGCCGGTGCCTGGTCGCCCGAGGCGAGCACACGCACCCACGCCGCCCCGCCCGACGCACCACCCACCGTGTCGGCCCGGGCGGTGAGCACTTCGCGGATCGACCTGTCGTGGAGCGTACCGCGAAACACAGGCGGGGCCCCGATCCTGGGCTACCGCATCGAGGCGTCGAGGGATGGCGGAACGCGTTGGCAGATCATAGTCGCGAACACCGAGTCGACGGGGAGGACGTACTCCCACCGCAACCTCCTGCCGGGCGCGACCTGGTCCTACCGAATCTCGGCGATCAACAACGCAGGGGTCGGCGCGCCTTCGGGCGTCGCGCGGGCGACAACGCACGCGGTGCCTCCGGGCGCGCCAAGGAGCCTCCGGGCGACACCGGGCGGCTTCGGCGGCAGGGACCAGATCGTGCTGACCTGGTCGGCCCCATCCTCCGACGGCGGAAGCCCGATCACCGGCTACCGCGTCGACGTGTCCACCAGGCGATCCGGGCCGTGGACCGTCCTCGTGCGCAGCACGGGCACCACTGGGACGACCTACACCCACACCGGGCTCGGCCCCGGCACGACCCGGTACTACCGCGTCGCCGCGGTCAATGCCCGGGGCACGGGGACATTCTCGGCCGTGGCGACCGGCATGACCAACGCCGGCCCACCAGACGCGCCGCAGAACCTGCGCGCGGCAGCGGACGGACCGACGGCCATCACGATCGCGTGGGAGGCGCCCGGCGACAACGGCGCCGCCATCAGCGGTTACCGGATCCGCATGCGGCGCATCAGCGAGAGCAGCTGGACGACGATCCGGAACAACACGGGCTCGACCGCGACCATCTTCCAGCACACGAACCTCCAGCCGGTCACGACCTACCGCTACCAGGTCGCGGCGATCAACTCCGAGGGGGCCGGTCCGTGGTCCGCCGACGCGGGTGCAACCACACCCGCCGGCGTTCCCGCCCCGCCGACCGGCCTGGTGGCCCGGGCGATGGGCACCTCGCAGATCGACCTGTCGTGGAGGGCGCCCGCCAACACGGGCGGCGCACCGATCCTCGGCTACCGCGTCGAGGCGTCGAGCGACGGGGGAGCCAACTGGCGCATCCTGGCGAGGCACACCCGGTCGACGGGCACGACCTACTCCCACCGGAACCTCCAGCCGGCGAGCACACACCACTACCGCGTCTCGGCGATCAACCAGGCGGGGCTTGGCCGGGCTTCCACCGTCGCGCGGGCGACCACCGAAGCGGCTGTCCCGGACGCTCCGCGCAATCTGAGGGCCGTAGCGGACGGAACGTCGGAGATAGACCTTTCGTGGCGGGCGCCGAGCACCGACGGGGGCGCTCGGATCACCGGCTACCGGATCGAGGTCTCGGACGACGGGAGCGCCACCTGGCAGACTCTGGTGGCCAACACCCTCAGCACCGGCACCGACTACTCGCACACCGGACTATCGCCGGCCAGCACGCGACACTATCGCGTCTCGGCGATCAACCGGGTCGGGGCCGGCGGTGCGTCGAACGTCGCGAGCGCCACGACCGACGCGACCGTGCCCGACGCGCCCACCGGCCTCACGGCCATCGCGACCGCGCCCACCCGGATCGACCTGACCTGGGCCGCCCCCGCCTACGACGGCGGCGCAGCGGTCACCGGCTACCGGATCGAGGCTTCGGAGACGGGTGCCGCCTGGACCGATCTGGTCCGCAACACCGCGTCCACGAGCACCGCGTATTCCCATAGGGGACTCCAGCCTGGCACCCGGCGCTTCTACCGCGTCTCGGCGATCAACCGCGCGGGCACCGGAGAACCGTCGGCGGTGGCTTCGGCCGCGACCGACGATCCGGTCGGGCGCGCGGGCAGACTCAACACGAGGGTGCTGCCGCATGTGGCGGCGGCGATGACCTCGAGCACGGTCGGGGCGATTGCCGACCGCATCGACGCAGTGGCGTCGGGGATGGGCATGCGGCGCCGCATGGACATGGGCGGGCTTTCTTCCATGGCCGCGAGCTTTTCCTCGCCAGCCGCGGGAGGCTCCCCGTTCGGCCGGCGCGACCCCTCCGGCGCAGCCCTCCTCTTCGGTGGCTCGTCGTTCCAGATGCCGCTGGGCTCCACCGGCTCGCCGCAACAGGCCAGCGGCCCGAACCAGATGGCGACCTGGGGCGCGGGTGAATACCACCACCTCGGCGAACCCGGCGAGAGCGTGCTCGACTGGAGCGGCAACATGATCAGCGTCCACGTCGGCGCGGACGTGCGCATCGCGCCGTACATCCTGGCGGGTGTCGCGGCGTCGCACAACACGGGCACCTTCGACTTCACGGACAAGACCGGCGCCAGCCCGGTGACCGGCACCTACGGAACGACCATGAGCAGCGTGAATCCGTACGTAGCCTGGTTCTCCGGCGAACGCGGGAACGCGGCTTGGGCCACCGGCGGCTTCGGCTGGGGCGACGTCGAGGTCAAGGACGAGCGCGAGGCGTTGCGCAACAGCCCCGCCCGCATGCTCACCGGCGCGGCCGGCGGCAGCTACCAGGTGCTTGAGACCGGCATCGGCGGCGTGCGCGTCAAGGCGGAAGGGTGGGCCGGGCGCGTGCTGGTCGACGGCGGCGAGCGGATCGACTCGGTCACGCTCGACATGCAGCGCGCCAGGCTCGCGCTGGAGTGGACGCAGGGCTTCCGCTCCGCGGACGGCAACGAAGTCGCTATCGCACTCGAAGGCGGAATGCGCTACGACAACGGCGACGGCATCAACGGCACGAGCGGCGAGGTCGGCGGCGGACTGCGGTACAGCAACGTCCGTGTGGGCCTGACGGCGGAGGGCCGTGGCAGGCTCCTCATCTCGGCCCGCGAGGGCTACGAGGAGTGGGGCTTCGGCGGCATGATCCAGTTCGACCCGGCAACCCGGGGCCAGGGGCTCTCGATCCGGGTGGCGCCCTCGTACGGCGATGCCGCGAGCGGCGTGAACCGGCTCTGGGACCAGGGCGTTTCCAGCGCGGTCCAGGATCGCAACTTGACCATGGGCCCCAACCTGGACACCGAGGTCGCCTACGGTCTGGCCGGGTTCCGGGGCACGCCGTACAGCGGCTTCCGCCTCGCCGAAAACGGCGCGCGGGCCTTCAGCAGCGGACTGCGGTACGGACTCGGTTCGGGGCTCGGGGTGCGGATCGAGGGTACGCGGCGGGAAGGCGCCTTCGGAGCTGCCCAGCACGCGGTAGGCGTCAGGGGCCGACTGCGCTTCCGCTAGGCCAGGGCATCTGTCCCGGGTGAGGCGTCGCTCCGACAGGGCGCCTGCCCGGGCAGGCCAGCCGCGCGCGCCACCCAGACTGTGCACTTGTGGGTGGCCACTTATCTTCTATCTTGTAAACATATGTTTACCAGCATGCACCGAGTCCGGGGCTTCGCGGCCGCCGCCGTGTTGGCAATCGCACTGACTGGTTGCGACGAACTTGAGTCGGTCATCGGCTCCATCGAAGGCCAGGTCGCCATCGAGGGGACCGGTGTCGACGGTGTCACCGTCACCCTCAGCAACGGCGCCGCCACCTCGACGGCGGGCGGCGGAAGATTCAGCTTCGCCGACCTGCCGGCCGACATCTATACCGTCGCCATCAGCGGCTTCCCCTCCGACGCGGTGTTCAGCGCCACCTCGATGCCGGTGGTCATTCTGGTCGACGGCAGGACGACGAGCATCAACTTCCACGGCACCTACATCCGCACCTCCAGCATCCGCGGGCGAGTGTCCGCCGAGGGCCTGGGGCTCGCAGGAGTGACGGTATCGCTGTCGGGCCCCTCCAATTCGGCGGCCCTCACCGCGCTCAACGGCGAGTACTCGCTGACCAACCTGCGGGCGGGCTCCTACACGGTTGAGATCTCGGGGTTCAACGCCCGGAGCATCAGCTTTTCGGCCACGACGAAACCGGTCTCCGTCGACATCAACGAATCCAGGGTTGTCAGCTTCGACGGCGCTTTCCTGCGGACCGCGCAGATAACGGGAAGGGTGAGCATCTCGGACACCGGCCTCGAGGGCGTCACCGTCAACCTCACCGGACCCGCCAACGCGACCGGCACCGCCACCACCGACGCCGCCGGCAACTACACCTTCACCCAGCTGCGCGCGGGCGACTACCGGATCGCCATCTCCGGCTACGACGCCCAGCGGTACAGGTTCACCACCACCTCGGAGACCGTGGCGCTCGACGGGGGCGAGACCGCCAACATTCCCTTCGACGGCGTCTTTCTGCACACGGCCGGAATCGGCGGGCGCGTCACCGCGGACGGCGAGGGGCTGGACGGCGTCAGGGTGGCCCTCTCGGGCGCCGCCGCCGACACCACCTACACCGCCGACGGGGGTCTCTATGCATTCTCCGAGCTGGAAGCGGGCAATTACAGCGTGGCCATCAGCGGCTACCCAGTGGACGCCGTCTTCGACGGCACCCTGGTGACGGGCCTCATCGTGACCGACGGCCAGACGGCGACCGCCGACTTCGAAGGCGCCTACCTGAAGAACTCCAGTATCCAGGGCAGGGTAGCCGCCGACGGCGAGGGTCTGGGCGGAGTTGCGGTCGTCGCTACGGGTCCCACCAGCGTCGCGGCCACAACGAAGCCGGACGGCAACTACACGCTGGGCAATCTCCGGGCGGGCAGCTACACGGTCGAGATCACGAGCTTCGACGCCACGAATGTGAGTTTTTCAAGTACCACGCAGTCGGTCGACGTCGCGGTACACGAGTCAAAGGTGGTCAGCTTCGACGGCACGTACCTGCGGAGCGCCGGGATCACGGGACAGGTGACCGTGGCGGGCAATGGCCTCGAACGCGTCACGGTGAACCTGACCGGCCCCCCGGGCGAAAACGACACGACCAGCACCGACGCCGCCGGCCACTACGCCTTCACCGAGCTGCGCGCCGGCGAGTACACGGTCGAGATCTCGGGCTTCGACTCGGTGCGCTACGAGTTCGCGACCACCACATCGACCGTCGCGCTCTCCGGCGCCGACACCGCGACCGTCGTCTTCGACGGCACCCTCCTTCTCACCTCCGGCATCAGCGGCCGAGTCACCGCCGATGGCGTGGGGCTGGACAGCATCACGGTGGTCCTCTCGGGCACCGCACGCGACACCACCACCACCGCGAACGGCGGACGCTACCTCTTCGGCGAGTTGGGCGAGGGCGACTACGTCGTCACGATCTCCGGTTACGACACGGACGCCTACACCTTCGACCGGCCGGCCTCGCCCACGATTACCGTCGCCCGGGGCGAGGCGAAGGTCGCAGACTTCGAGGGCGCCCATACCCTGGCCGCGAGCATCTCCGGGTACCTGTACGTCGACGAGAACCCGAAGAACGACAGCTACGACGAGGGCCAGGAGGACCTGCTGGCGTACGAGGACTTCCCGCTCGTCCTGCAGGGCCCGGGCACCACCGACTCCCGGTCGGCCGTGACGGATTCGGCCGGCCGCTACATCTTCGGCGCGCTCAAGAAGGGCACCTACCGGGTGGTGCCCGACCTGACCCCCGCCGCCGTCGCCGCGCTGGACGGCGAGGGCTACGCCTACGGCGGCCCGCCCACGGGCACGCCCGTCGTGCTCTCGGGCGCTTCCGCCGGCGAGATCCATATCCCCGTCGACATCACCCGCCAGACGATGACCGTGAAGGCGGTGCTGGGCCTGGGCGACAAGGTGGGACCGGTGGTCGAGGGGGTGGAGGTCGACCTCTACGCGACGCTCGCCGACGCCGATGTCGAGACGGACCCGCTGGCGTCCGCCGTCACGGACAGCACCGGGACCGCGGCCTTCACCTTCCCGCGCGCCGAGGAGGACGACAGGCGGGTCTTCTCCCGCGTGAGCGCCCTGCCGCACGAGTCGCTCGAAGTCACCGCCAACGGGCGCATGGAGCTCACCTACCGGCAGCGGTACCGGAGCGCGGCGGCGCCCAACAGCATCACCCTGGTCAACCGTCGGGCCGATCTGCGGTTCAGCGCCGCCACGATTGCGACTGCGCGCGGCGGAGGCGCCCCCCTGGCGGACTGGGACGCGGTCTACACCACCGGCGACGACGCGGCCACCGCCGACCTGGGCGTCATGGACGCCGACGGAGAGCTGGCCTTCCATGTCCTGCCCGAAGTGGCGGACCTGCCCGTCACCTACACCGTGCGTCTCGCGGACGACCAGACCGGGGCGCTCGGCGAGCAGTTCGAGCAGAGGCCGCTGCCGGGCGAAGGCGCGGACAGCGGCGCTGTGGCGCTCACCTACACCCACGACGGGCTCAGCCTGCCCGGCGACACCCTGGATCTGGGCCGGGTCGAGGTGAAGTTCACCACCCAGTCCCTGGTCGTGGGCGTCCACTGGGAGCGGGATCACCGGGACGGCTACACGACCGAGGGAGTATACGGCGACAAGCGCCCCTCCGGATCCCGCGACGACATCGATATCACGCTTCTCGTCCGGGACGAACAGGGGCACGTGGGACCCTACCGCGACGACGATCCCGCCCACGACATCAACGTCAACGGATACAGGCGCCATCCCGGCAAGGACGGCCTGGTCGTCTTCCGCAACCTGCCCGCCGAACTCGAGTTCATGGTGGACGCCGACATCGGCGCAGACCGCATCCTGGCGACCCGTTCTCTTGTCGACACGTTTCGGGATCTCCAGGGCTTCGACGTCGGCGCCTTCGGGACGCAGAGCGGCGGCACTCCCGAAGTCCGGATCTGCCCCCACTCGACCCTCTACGGCAGGGCCCACTGCTCGACCTTTGCCTACCTGTGGGCGAACAGCGAGGTCTGGGGTTGGGTCGGGTCGGCCGACTACGGCGGTGCCCCCACTCCCAACGACACCATCGCCGACCGATTCGGCGTAAGTGCTCCGGACGTCTTCGCCAACGGCCTCACCGTCTCCCTGAGCAGCAAAGGGTTCCTGCGCGACTACCACCGTACCACGACGGTCGGCGCCCGGATTTCGGAGGGCGAGTTTCTCGTTGGCGACGGGGAGTTCCGCTTCACGGGCCTGCCGACAGGCTACTACAATCTGTCCGTGACGGGCGACGACGAGTGGGGATCGGCCGAGGGCATGTCGTTCGTGCTGCTCCAGACGGAAGACCTGGAGGAAACGGAGGACGGCGCCGGGTCCGGTGCGCTGCACGCTCTGAGCATCACCGTTCCGTACCTGAAGACCTCGATCTCGGGCACGGTGGCGAACGACGTGGACGGCGACGGCCAGGCGGACCCCCTGGAGACCGCCAGCGGCATCGAGCTGGAGCTGTTGCGGGTCCAGGGCAGCGACACGGTAGCCACCGGTCGGAGCGACACCACGACCGTCCTCGGTGCGTTCTCATTCGACCCGATCGTCGAGGGCGCGTACGTGGTGCAGGCGTCCAGCGACGACTACTTCGCAGCCGGCACCAATACGATACCCATCGATCATTCGCCCGTGCTCACGACCGACGCGCGCCCCGGGAAGCGGACCATCGCAAGCGGCGACGCGCTTCCAGTCTGGAACTACGACACCGAACTGATCGATGCCGATGCGGGCCAAAGCGGTGCCCAGTCGGACGCGGCGAACTTCAACGATGCCGATTTCATCGTCCTGCTCGGTTCGGGGACGATGACGGGGAGGGTCACGCGCCCCGACGACGGCAACACCACCGACACCGACACCGACCCCGATCCCTTCTCGGGACTGACGGTCAATGTGCAGCACTGCGAGGCGGCAGTCGACGGAATCCGCTGCCAACCGGGCCGATTCGGCAGGTGGATTTCGGCTACGACCCGGCGCGACGGCTCCTGGGAGGCCAGCGGCCTGACAGAGGGCTACCACCTGGTCACCGTCAGCTTCGACACCGACAGCTGGGAATACGGCGCGCTGCCGGGCACCACCGATCCCCGCAGAGGCTATTTCGAACAGCTGGATAGAACGGACGCGACCAGGGACAGCCTCGACTTCCACCTGGTGCCGCCGCAGGTCCGCACCGATGGGGCGCTGTCCGGCCGCGTCACACGGGAAGACGACGGAAGCACCACCGACACCGACGGCGACCCGGATCCCCTCCCGGGGCGCCCGGTGCACGTGGACTACTGCGAGGTGCCCGCTGACGCGAACAGTTGCCAGCCGGGCCGCTACGGCCAACGGGTGTCGCTCGAGACCCGGGCCGACGGCAGCTGGGAAGCCGACGGACTAAGGGAGGGCTACTACCAGATCACCGTGGACCTGCCCGACACGGACTGGAACTACGGCGCACCGCCCGGGAGCACAGTGCCCGTGAGCAAGTACTTCGAACGGCTGGAGGGAGCTGCCGCTGCCCGGGACAGCCTCGACTTCCATCTCGTGCCCCCGCAGGTTGTCCGCACCGACGGGGCGCTGTACGGACGCGTCACGCGGGAAGACGACGGCGCCGCCACCGACACCGACAGCGACCCCGATCCCTTCGCGGGACTCTCGGTGCACATGGACTACTGCGAGGCTCCGGCCGACGCGAACAGCTGCGAGCCCGGGCGATACGGCGAGCGGAAGTCCGTCGAGACCGGCAACGACGGCAACTGGGAGGCCGACCAACTGCAGACCGGCTACCACCTGGTCACCGTCGACCTGCCCGACGCGGAATGGGAGTACGGCGCGCCCCCCGGGAGCACGGAGCCCGTCAGGAAGTACTTCGTAGAGGTGGAAAGCCAATCGAGCGCCGTCGCGGCCGACGGTGCCAATGCGTCTTCGCTGGCAGCGGAGGACGACAGTCTCGACTTCCACCTGGTGCAGCGGGCCACTCCGACGGATCCCGTCTACGGCGTGCTCGTCCTCTTCTACAACTCGACCCGCGGACCCATCTGGGAGGTCCAGACCAACTGGCTCACCGACAAGCCATACGGCGAGTGGCACGGCGTCACGACGGACAGCGACGGGAACGTGGTCGAGCTGGTGCTCGAAGGCAACGGCCTGGGGGGCTATCCCACACCCCTCCTCGACAGCCTCGTCCACCTCAAGCGCCTGGACCTGAACAGCAACTTCTTCGACGGTATTCCAGCCACATACGCCAATTTCGACAGCCTGACGTACCTCAACCTGTCGAACACCTGGTTCAGAGGGGACATTCCCGCCTGGATCGGCGACCTGACCTCGCTCGACACGCTGGAGCTCGACTTCAACCGCCTGACGGGTTTGATTCCTACCGAGTTCGGGAATCTCACGGAGCTGGACTACCTCGACCTCAGCAGCAACAGGTTGACCGGCTCGATTCCCGACGAACTCGGCAACCTGACCGATCTCGGGAGGCTCTACCTTGACGAGAATGAGCTGAGCGGCACGATCCCCGATACCCTGGGCACCCTCTCCAGCCTCGAGGTGCTGAATCTTGGAGAAAACAAGCTCACGGGTGGGATCCCGGCGGCGCTGGGCGACCTGGCGAGCCTGAAGGCGCTGGATCTGGGCACGAACGAACTCGCGGGCGCGATCCCTTCGGACCTCACCGGCCTCGACAGCCTGACAGCCCTCGACCTGAGCGAAAACAAGCTGACGAGCATCCCGAGCGGCATGGACGGAATGTCCGCGCTGCGGTGGCTCTGGCTCAACGACAACGAGTTCACCGGTGCCATTCCGTCGGGCATCGTCGACCTTCCGGCGCTGTCCGGCGCCGACCTCAGCGACAACGGATTCACCGGCTCGATCCCCGCATTCGACGGCCTCGACATACTCCGGCTGGCCAACAACAGCCTCACGGGCACGATCCCGACAGCGCTTGGCGACGTGTCGTCACTCTACGATCTACAGCTACAGGGGAACAGCCTCACGGGCACGATCCCCACGGAGTTGGGCCAGCTCGAACGGCTCCAGGTACTGCGGCTCGACACCAATTCGCTCACGGGCAATATCCCGACCGGGATCGGCAGCATCACCACGCTGACGGACCTCTATGTGAACGGCAACTCCGGCATGAGCGGCACGCTGCCCAGGGCGCTCACGAACCTGCGGCGGCTGGACTGGTTCTTCACTCACGGCACCAGCCTCTGCGCGCCCACCGATGCGACCTTCCAGACATGGCTGAAGACGGTGAACCTCAGGAGAGTCAGCAACTGCACGCCGTAGGGCGGCATCGGCAGCTGGCTCGCATCCTCCCTCACCCCGTCCCCGGCGGCCGCATCTCGTTCCACCGCTCGATGAACCGCACCGCCGCTTCCACGAACCGCTCCGTCATCACGCGCCCGCGCTCGGCCGTCGCCCCGGCCGGATTCCGCACGCCCCACACACCGGTCGACGACAGCTCGGCCGACGACGTGCCCTTGCCCGTCGACTCGTCCTTCAGCCCCTCGGCCAGGAACACCGCCAATGCGGTGGGGTCGCCCGCCAGCACGTCGGGCACCATCGCCTCCAGGTGCGCGGGCATGGTGAGCTCGGCCGCATAGGCGGCGTCCAGATCCACCAGCTCGGGAATCAGGTACAGCGACCTCGACGTCTCGCCGGTGCCGCCGTGGCGGTCGAGGACGGGTGCCGTCTGGTCGCCCTCGCCCGCCGCATCCGGCTCCGGCCCCCGCTCCGTCAATGGCCCCGCGACCGCCCCCAGGTCCACCGCGATCCCCGCCGTCTCCTGGTTGATGCGGTCCACGATGAAGGTCGTGATCGCGCGGTTCCCCCCGTGCGCGTTCAGCATCAGGAAGCGCTTGAAACCGTGCCGGATCAGGCTCTTCGCGGCCTCGACGTAGACCTCTTGGATCAGGGTCGAGGGCAGCGTGACCGTCCCCGCGAAGCCCATGTGATACGGCGACTGCCCGGGCAGCAGGATCGGCGCCACGAGCACGTCGGTCCGGTACGCGATCCGCTTCGCCTGCTCCACGCCGTTCAGGTGGTCGGTCCCGATGGGCAAATGCGTCCCATGCTGTTCGAGCGCGCCGACCGGAATGATCACCATGTCCGTGCGCGTCAGCAGCTCCTCGACCTCGGGCCGCGTCATGTGCGGCAGGTAATTGCGCACCTTGGCGATGGGTGGCGGTTCGGTGCTCTGGGCGGAGGCAGGGGTTGGGGCGAGGGCGGCGGCCGAGAGGAGGGCGGCGTTGGCCACGAGGGCGGATGGCAGGGTGAGGCGCGGCATGGCGGGGTCCTTTGCGGTGGGCGTCGAAGGCGTGGCGGTTCGGGTCCCAGCCAACCTAACGCCCCGGGCCCCGGTTTCCGACCAGGTCGTTTGTCCGCCAATATCGGCCCCAACTGGCGGACAAATCTCTGGGTGTCAGGTCGCAGGCGTTTCATCTGAAACGTGCGAACCCTCGCTGGGTTGAATGTCAGAGGTATCTTGGCAATAATTCGGTGATAATCCGGCTATAATCCTCCCAGTTGTTCCGCAGCGCGGACCCCGACCGAGGAATGACCACTTGACGAGTCCCGACGCGCCAAGCCAGCAGATCGCAGCGTTGCAGGAGCGCTTCTCCGCGCTGTGCGGGGCCATCCAGCGCATCAGCGAGAGCCTCGACCTCGACACTGTCCTGCAGGAGATCGTCGACAGCGCCTGCACGCTGACCGGCGCCCGCTACGGCGGAATCACGACCATCGACGAGGCGGGGCGGCTGCGGCGGTTTGTCAGCGCCGGCCTCAGCGAGGAGCAGTACCGGCGACTCATCGCCTGGGACGAGGGCCCGAAGGTCTTCGCGCACCTCCGTGACCTGCCGGGTCCGTTGCGGGTCCCGGACTTTCCCGGCTACCTGCGGTCGCTGGGGTTCGGCGCGGAGGCGGTTCCGTACAAGGCGGCGCAGGGTGCGCCGATCCATCGTGGCGGCGTGCACGTGGGCAGCCTGTTTGTCGGCCACGCCGAAGCCGGGCAGGAGTTTACCGACGAGGACGAAGAGTTGCTTCGGCTGTTCGCGTCCCAGGCGGCAACGGCGATTGCAAACGCGGGCGCCTACCGGGACGAGCAGCGGGCGCGGGCCAAGCTCGAAGCCCTGGTCGACACCTCGCCGGTCGGCGTGGCCGTCTTCGATGCCCGCACCGGCGGTCTCGTGTCGATCAACCGCGAGACAAAGCGAATTGTCGACAACCTTCTCCCGAATCGCTCGGCGGAGGAGGTTCTGCAGGTGATGACATGGCGACGCGCGGACGGGACCGAGGTCGCTCTGACGGAAATCCCGCTGACGCCGCACCTGAACACGGGCAAGACGGTTCGCAACGAGGAGATCGTGCTCTCGGTTCCCGGCGGGGGAAGCGTGAAGACGCTGGTCAACGTGACGCCGATTCATGCGCAGGAGGGCAGGGTCGAGTCGGTCGTGGTCACGATACAGGATCTGGCGCCGTTCGAGGAACTCGAGCGGATGCGGACCGAGTTTCTGGCCATCGTGAGCCACGAACTGCGCACGCCGCTGACCTCGATCAAGGGGTCGACGGCGACCGTTCTCGGTGCCCGGATGGGCTTGGCTCCGGCTGAAATGGTGCAGTTCTTCCGCATCATCGACGGGCAGGCCGATCACATGAGCGGCCTCATCGGCGACCTCCTGGATGTGGGGCGCATCGCCACGGGCACGCTGTCGGTATCGCCCGAGCCCTCGGCGGTCGCGGACCTGGTCGACCGGGCGAGGAACACGTTCCTGAGCGGTGGCAGCCGTCATGCGGTGCTCGTCGACCTTCCGCCGGACCTGCCCCGCGTTGCGGTCGACCGGCAGCGCTTCGTCCAGGTGCTGAACAATCTCTTCTCCAACGCCGCCAGGCACTCTCCCGCATCGTCACCCATCCGGGTCACCGCCGAGTCCGATGGCCTTCAGGTCGCGATCTCGGTCACCGACCGCGGGAGGGGCATCGCGCCGGACCGCCTGCCGCACCTGTTCGAGAAGTATGGGGACGCCGCCGACGGGGAGCCCCGCGCGGGGCATGGCCTGGGTCTGGCCATCTGCAAGGGGCTGGTCGAGGCGCACGGAGGACGCATCTGGGCCACGAGCGGCGGGGAGGGCCAGGGCTCGCGGTTCACCTTCACGGTTCCGTTGGCAGCGGAGGCCGGCGGCGCGCCGGCGGCGTCAGGTCGCGAAGGTCGCGCTTCGGATCGCGAGACGGGCCGGGAGCCGACCCGCGTTCTCGTAGTGGACGACGACCCGCAGACGCTGCTCTACGCGCGCGACGCGCTCACCGACGCGGGCTACTCCGCGATGGTGACGGGCGACCACCGGGAGCTGCCCGACATCATCCGCGCCGAAGAGCCGCACCTGGTCCTGCTCGACCTGATGCTGCCCGGAACCGACGGCATCAGGCTGATGGAGGAAATCTCCGAGCTGGCCGATCTGCCGGTCATCTTCATCTCCGCCTACGGACGCGTCGAGACGATCGCGAAGGCGCTCGAAGCGGGCGCTGCCGACTATATCGTCAAGCCGTTCTCGCCGACCGAACTGACTGCGCGGATCCGGGCGGCGCTGAGGAAGCGTGCCGAGCCCCCGCAATTCACCCTCGGCGAATTGGCCATCGACTACGCCCGGCGCCAGGTCACCATGGCCGGGCGCCCGGTGGAACTGACCGTCACGGAGTACGAACTGCTGCGCCTGCTCTCGGTCAACCAGGGCCGTGCGCTGTCGTACCGCACGATGCTTCGCCGGGCGTGGAAGAAGGACAAGGGATACGTCGACCCCAAGCTGGTGCACGCCGTCGTCAAGAGGCTCCGGGGAAAGCTGGGCGAGAACACGGCCGAGCCGGCCTACATCCTGAACGAGCGCGGGGTGGGGTACCGGATGCCGACGGCGGTGGAGAGCCAGCGCTAGTAGCCAATCCCCCGCGGCTGGACGACTGCGAGTTCGTGGTCCGCCGCCCGCGGGAACCCGGGAACCGGGAACCGGACCGGCGGGAGCGCTGTAGCCGGATGCAGCACAGCGAACGGTCACGGGCGCGGGACCGGCAGGTTCCAGCCTCGACTTCGGACGGACCGGCCGAAGCGTGGCGCCGGACTCGCGGCGCTGATGGTCGCGGGCCGCTGGCGGTCCGAACGCATGCCGGCCCACTACGCGCGAGGCGAAGCGGCGTGGCGTGGTGCCGTCGGCGGGGTCCGGGGTTTCCGGCGCATGAGCGTCACCCCCCGCCCGGTTTCCCGGACGGGGGGTGACGTGTCCTGCGGCCCATCACCCTGGCTGACGGGTCAGCCAGGGTGATGGGGTTGGAAGGGTGATTAGCTGCCTGTAGGCGTGCCGGTCGTGGACGCGGCCGCGCCATCACCAGCCGCAGTGACCGCCCGGACCTGGACAGTGTATTCACTGTCGTTCGTCAGGTTTCCGATCACCACAACCCTGGAATTGGGACCGCCACTGACGTCCGCCCAGTCGGCATCGTCGATGTCGGCGGTAAGCGCGTAGCGGTACTGGTAGTGGGTGATATCTGACGATCCATTGTCTGCCGGACTCGTCCACTCGACGGTGAGTTGTGCGTTACCCACAGCTGCAGAGAGGTTCTGCGGTGCGCCGGACACCGTGTCGTCGTCGGTGATGGTGATCTCGGTCGGCTGCTGTCCATCCGCAGTACCGTCCGCATCCGAATCGATCGCGTTGGTTGCAGTCGCCTGCACCAGCGCGTTCGCGGCGTCGTCATCGACAACGTCATCCTTCGCCGTGATGGTCGTGGGATCAGCGTCAGCGGCTGCGGTTGTGCTGCCGGCCGCGATCACGATGGTTGGATTCGTGATATCGACCTGAGAGGTCATGACCGTGTCACCCTCGGCAAACTTCTCTCCCACAGTAACCGTGATGGCCTCGGTCGACGGATTGCTGAGCGTAATCGTGACCGTAGCGGTATCGCTTGCACTGGTCGGCTCTTCGGCCAGGGTGGTGCTGCTGAGCGCCATCGTGATTGACGGCTGCGCCTTGGCCGTGCCGGTCGCCGCCGGGCCTCTGACGTTGACCGCCGGGGTGCCCTTGGTGTTCACTGCCCACACCATGAAGGTGTACGTGGCACCGTTGACCAGGTTGGGAGACGCGATAGCCTGCGTGAACACACCGTCCACCGCTGGGGTCGACGCTGGATCAAGCGTACCGGACCTCGTGAGCTGTCCAGGTGCGCTGGCTTCCCAATCGTAGGCGGTAATCGCGCTGCTGCCGATCTGCCTTGGCGCTCTCCAGGTCATGGTGGCGCTCTGGTCTCCAGGCGTCACCTCGAAGCTCGTCGGCGCTGACGGGGCCTCGTGGCCATCGCTGCGCATTACCGTCAGGTGGTAACGCATGGTCGTTTCGCCGTCCTCGGCGGTCACGGTCACCATGAAGTCGTTCTCACCGACCGCGAGTCCGACCTGATACCCGGCCGCGACAGTGTCGGCGTCGTCCGCACTGAATTCAACCGTAGCGCTGTCGTGAGTCGCTGTCGCCATCACCGTGATCGAATCGGTGTCCACGCCGACGTTGGCGGTGTACATCGTGTCAGCGCTGCTGAACGCCGGATCCAGTGTTCCATCGCTCAGGCTCAGCGCGCTCAGCGTCGCGTCGTCCGAAGGCACGTGCACTACATCATCCATCGTCGACGTGAAGTCGCCGAACGATCCCGTCTGGCCGAGGCCGACGGTGATGCGACAACTCGCCGGATCGCCCGGACACTCGAACGAGTAGCCTTCCTTCGAGGCTGCCACATCGTAGGTCCCTGCCGGTACGCTCAGCGAGAAGGTGCCCGTTGCACCGGTGGTGGCCGAATCCGTGGCCATGGTGCCTGCCGCCGCGTTTGCAACGACCGCCTTGACCATGACGCCTTCGAATGGTCCGCCATCCGGATTCTGCACCCGGCCCGCGATGGTGGAATTCGCAACGCCCTGGAAGTTGATTCCGGAGATCGATGCGCCACTTGGGGTCGAGAGATCCAGGTGCGCGGGCGAGAAGGTCATGCCAGCCCTGTGCGCACTGATGCGGGAAGTCATGCCCACACCCTTGGCCGGTACCCTGATCGTGTACGTGCCGTCGGCCCCCGTGACGTAGATGTCATTGGCCGGGAGACTACGCGACGACTTCGCGTTCTTGTTGATCGGGGCCATGCCGTCCACCTCGATCCGCACGCCCGCGATCGGGGTGCTGGAGCCGAAGGCGGTCACCGTTCCGCTGATTTCGGCCGTCTCGGCCGTGCCGGCAAGGCTGATGTCGTGCTCTGTCGGGGTGTTCACCGTCCCGGCGAAGAGCATGGTGTCCGCAACGGCGTCGAATCCGCCCCGGGAGGCCGTGACGACCACGATGCGCTGTCTCCGCCAGTCGGGATTGGTGCTGGATGTGTTCGCGCCGGTTCTATGCGCGAAGCCATCCACGACGTAGCGGCCGAAGTCGTCGCTCTCCGTCGACATGCCGTTCACAGTCACGGTCGTGCTGTCGAGAGCGAAGCCGTCGGAGCCGATGACGCGGCCGTAGAGAATACCGGTCGTCGGCGTCACGTCGACCTGAGTGTCACCCGCAAGCGGGTTGAAGGCGGTTGCCGCGCTTCCGGTGGCATCGTCTGGACCGCCAATCTTTGCGACCCATCCACTCGGCACGGTGACCTTGTAGACGCCTGCGGCCATCCGACCGAAGTTGAACTGCTTGCGCTCGTCCAGAATGCTGGTTCCTGCAGCATTCTCACCACGCGTCCTGATCGGACTCGCCAAAGCGGTGAAGGACTCGCTCTCGCCGGCGAGGTTCTTGCCTGCGACGGGATCCAGGTCGACCGTCGTCCCCGGTACGTGGCGCAGGCCGCGCACCGTGAAGCCGTCGTTGGCGCTGTTCATGATGACGTCGTTCTTCCACGCCTGGCCGTGCACCGCGTAGGTCTCGACGAAGGCGAACGATCCGCACTCGCCGTGGTCCTGGCCGGTGGGATCGACGGCCATCAGCGGACAGAGTTCCACCGTGTGGTGGAAGCCGCCCATGTCGCCGAACGCGCCGCCCATCACGTAGTCCTCGCCCGTGTACGCGGCGAGCTCGTCGGGATCGAGGAGCATAACAGGCTGGTAGTCCTCAGCCTCCGGATCCTGCGCCGCCTCGTCAGCGGTGACGATCACGTTGGCATCCGCCGGGACGCCGCGGAAGGTGACTACGCCCTTCGAGTCCGAGAACGTCGATGAAGTCGCTCTCCACACGTCGCTTGCGAATGCCCGGGAGCGCCCGTTTTCGACAATGTGCCGGATGCCGACATCGATTATCCCGGAGGTCCTGTAGTCGCCGCCCAGGATGTTGCCGGTGTAGCCTTCGACCTGGTCCTTCTCGTGGTGCACGTAGACCTTGAGAGTCTGGGTCGTGTACTGCACCTCGAGCATGCCGGCGTCCATGGTGCCAGCCAGTGAGAGGCCATCGTGCGTGTATTCGACGTCGGCCGCCTCGTACTTCTCGCCGCCGTCCAGCGCGTTGGCCTGGTCGTCGGCCACCGCGATTGTGAACGTCGCCGGTACGGACTCCAAGGTCATCGCGAAGGCACCCATACCGTCGTCGTCCAGCTCCTCCGACGCACCTGCGACAGCCGAGTCACCCATCATGACGCTGACGGCCCAGCCGGCGAGCGCCTTGCCGCCACCGTAGTCGCCACGGTCGACCGTGGCGCCACCGAAGGTCGCGTCGACGTTCAGGTTGACGATGTCGTTGGCGTTCGCACCTACGGTGTACGTCTTCTGCGGGTCCCAAGGCACTGGCGTCATGCCGTCGGCCACATGGTAGTCGGCCGAAGTGACGCCCGCGTGGACCATGTTGCCGGTCGTGCCGGCACGCGCGATCCGGATCGACGCCAAAGCATGGCCGTGGTCGTCGACCGCGGTCATGCCCTCGCCGACCTTGGTCTCGCCCATCGCGTCCGCGTAGAGCGTGACCATGGCGCCCGCGAGTGCATCACCCATCTCTTCGCCGCTCTTCAGCGACACTTCGAAGTTGACCGTCGTGTGCGTGATGTCGATCGGAGCGTGGTGCATCTGCTCCTCGCCGACACCGACTTCGAGCGAATAGCCTGCCGGGTCTCCGCCGAAGGCGTAGTCCGCCAGTGCCTTAGCCAACTGCGGCGCGACCATCGCTATCGCGGCCAGCTGCTCGCCCGAGATGTCACTGACCGACAACTGATACTCGCCCGCTCTGAGGCCCGAGAACACGACACTTCCGTCCGGCATTGGGGTGCCTGGGTTCGTTTGACCGACACCGGGACCCTCAAGCGTGATCGGCAGCGCCAGCGGCAAGCCCGCCTGGGCTACCGCTGCCAGCATTTCAGGCGTCGGGAAGGGATGCTCGCCCTCGTCGTACATGTCGTTCTTCATCAACTCGTCGATGAACAGCTTGACGGTGACGCTGGCAGTGCGGGCGTGCATGCCCGAGAAGTTGGCGGTCGCCGCTTCGTTGTCGCCGACCATCACTTCCATGCTCGTCGTCTCGAAGACGTAGGCGTCCGCGTCCTGGCCAGAGATGGCAACCGTGTAGGTTCCCGCGCCCAGACCGGTGAAGGCGTATCCGCCGGCGGCATCGGTATCGTCCGTCATGTCGTCCATGCCATCGGCCGAAAGTGTGACGGTCACACCCTCAATGCCGGAGCCCTCGACGCTCACCGTACCGCTGACGCTCGACGAGCGCGTCATGGCGCCAGCGAAGTTCACGCTCTGCTCCTGGCCGACCGCGAGGCTCACGCTCTCGGAGGTCGAGGAGAACTCGTAGCGGGCTTCGTCCGGGTTCATGATGGCAACCGTGTAGTCGCCCTTGCGCAGGTCGCTGAAGCTGTACGCGCCGTCGTCGCCGGTCATCATCGTGTCGGCTACCATGTCGCCGCCGCCGCTCAGCATGACCGAGACACCGCTCATGCCTTCGCCGTCGACCGTGACCATGCCGCCGATGCTGCCGGTGCGGTTGATCGTGCCGGCAAAGCTCGCCGTGGCCGCCTCGGCCGTGGCGACGTTGACCGTCGCGGTGGTGGACTCGAAGTCGATCTCGTCGCTGTCCACCGCGATGTCGACCCGGTACGCGCCCGCGAGCAGCGGCCCGAAGGCTGCCGCACCGTCGGCGTCGGTCGCCTGCGTACCCAGCACCGTACCGGACGTTGGACCGGTGATCTGGGTCACGGTGACTGCTGCGCCCGCGACTCCTTCGCCGTCGGCCGTAACCGAAACCGCGATGCTCGCCGTGCGCAGCGCCGTGCCCTCGAAGTTCACGATCTCCGTCATGTCCATCGCCAGCGTAACGTCCTGGCTGTCGGTGAACATGTACTCGACCGCGTCGTAGCCCGAGATGGTGACCGTGTAGTCACCGGCCGCCAGTGCCGAGACCGCGTACTGGCCGCTCGCGTCCGTCATCGCCGTCACGTCGTCCATGCCGTCGGCCGACACGGTGACCGTCACGTCCGCGATGCCCATCCCGCCCACGCTCACCCGCCCGGCGATGCCGGAGGTGCGGAGCAGAATGCCATCGAAGGGGACGTTGGCCGTCTCGCCGAGCGCGATCGTCACATTCTGCGAGGTGACCTCGAACTCGTACTCGTCGGTGTCGTAGCCCGAGATGCCGACCGAATAGTCGCCGGCACGGAGCTTCGCGAACGAGTACAGGCCGGCCGCATCGGTCATGGTGGTCATGTCCTCGCCGTCCGGACCGCCAGCCAGGCTGACGTTGACGCCCTCGAGGCCCACGCCCTCGATGCTCACCTGGCCCATGATGGCCGCGGTGCGGAGGTGGGTGCCGTCGAAGCTGACGATCTTGGACTCGCCCACGCCGACCGCAACCGATGCGGCCGTGTTGGAGAATCCGATCTCGTCGGTGTCGAAGCCCGAGATCTCGACCGAGTAGCTGCCCATCCGGAGGCCGGTGAAGGCGTACTGGCCGCCAGCGTCGGTGACCGCCGAGGCGCCGGAGACGCCGGTGAGCGTAACCGTTACGCCGGGCAGGCCCATGTTTTCGACCGTCACCGTACCCATCACGCTGGCGGTACGGATGTACGCGCCGGTGAAGTTGACGGTCACGGACTGGCCGGCCGACGAGATCGTCGCCGCGGCCGAGGTGGCGTCGAACGTGGCGTCCGACGGGAATCCACTGATGGTGACGGTGTAGGCTCCCCCCTCGACGTTGTCGAAGCGGTAGGCGCCGCCACCCGCAGTGGTGGTGGAGTTGCCGTTGCTCAGATTGACGGATACACCGTCAACCCCGGTCCCCTCGATCGCCACCTGGCCGACAATAGAGCCGACAGGTGGCGGAGGAGTTGCCTCCTCACACGCGAGGACCCCAAGCAGGGCAACTGCCCCGAGTAGCTTGAGTCTGTTCATGTCCGGGTTCATCCTTTCTCGGGATGTTGGGTAGGAAGCCCGGACATGGACCGGATATCCCCCATGACCGAGCTGGAAAAACACAGGTTTTCCACGCTCACGGAGGAGCGGGTCATGGGAGGCGGGAACGGATTTCCCGCAATCCAAGGCTGTGAGTTACTGCAATACCTGTGCCAGGACGATCATGCGCGTCGCTGGCTCATTGGCAGGTGAAGCATCGGTGACACGGGCCGGAATTCTGAACACGGTCAGATTTCCGAACCCCTCCACCTCCGGTTCCCTACCTGGATACCGGTGGCCGCACGAACAGATCCAAAGCCCCGATCAGAAGGGGTTGCAGTTGGTCCGGAGGGTGGAGGGGTTTTTTCGGAAAACGACGTGTTCGGGGCCACTCTCCTTCCTTTCGGCACCATGGTCCCAACCCTGATTCGAGCGTTGGTCCCTACCGTGGCGTTCGGGCCGACGACCGCTCGCGGCGCCACGCTGGCACGCTTCGCGAGCTTCGCTCCCGCCCCGATCACGGCCCTGTCTCCAATGACTACCCTGTTGCCGATCACCGCGCCGTGTTCGACCATGGCCCCACGACCGACCTGTGACCGCCCGCCGATCCTGACCCCGTCCTCGATGTGCGCGTAGGCATCGATCTTCGCGTGGCATCCTACGAAGACGCCCCGGCCGATTCTGGCCTGCGCCCCTATGACGACGTGATCCTCGATGACCGCCTCGGCGTGGATGTCGGCGTGCGGTCCAATGACACAGTTCTTACCGATCACAGCGTGCGCGCGCACGACACCGTGCAGCTGCACGACGGTTCTGTCGGAGATCCTGGCTCCCTTTCCGACCGTGGCGCGGTATCCGACCATGGCCCCGGGGTGGATCGTGGCCAGCACGCCAATATGGGCGGACGCGTGCACCGTCGCCGTCTTGTTGATCTTACTCGTGTGAGCCGGCAAGGTGTTCTCCCAAAGTACAGGCGAGCGCCTGGCGCTCCAGGCGATCACAACACGAACTCCCGATACTTGCTATTATCGGGAACATCGAACTGCGGACGTATATCTTTGTCAGGGAGTGAGTTATGTCACTTATGGATCTGAACGACTTGTCACGACACACGACGATTGACACATCTGTGTCACAAGCCTGCGCACGCCTCTCCGCCTGGCTGGAGGACGCCCGGGACGCCCTCAGCGAGCACACCGTGCGCGCGCTGCGGGCGGATCTGAAACTGTTCGTGGCGTGGTGCGCCGAACGCGAGCTATCGCCGCTGCCGGCGCTGCCGGGCACGGTGGCGGGCTACGTCGATGCCATGGCGCGCGACCGGGCTCCATCCACCGTGCGGCGCTACGTCACCAGCATCGCCGCGGCACACCGGGCAACGGGAGAGGAGAGCCCGCTCGAACAGCCGGAGGTGCGCCGGGCGCTGCAGCGGATGCGCCGGCGCAACGCGTGCCGGCAGCGGCAGGTGCAGGGGCTGACCTGGGCGCTCCGTCGTCGGCTGATCGAAGCGGCGGGCGATCGTCTGATCGACCTGCGGAATCGCGCGCTGCTCGCCGTCGCCTACGACGCGATGCTGCGGCGCTCGGAGCTGATCACACTGCAAGTCATTGACATCACGATGGATGCGAAGGGGTCTGCATCGCTCTTCGTGCGGCGCGCGAAGAACGATCCGGAGGGCAGCGGGGCGGTCCTCTACCTGCACCGCGACACCGTGGCGCTGGTGCGGGAGTGGCTTGTCGCGAGCGGGATCGACTCCGGCCGATTGTTTCGGTCTGTCAGAAAGGGCGGCGCCCTCGGAGAACGGCTCGACCCGAGCCAGGTGCCGCGCATATACCGGGCGATGGCCAGGCGTGCGGGAATGTCAGCACGTGCGGTACGGCGAATCTCGGGGCACAGTCCACGGGTTGGCGCGGCCCAGGACATGATCGCGTCGGGGATCGGCATCCCCGCGATCATGCAGGCCGGACGCTGGAAAAGCGCCTCGATGGTCCAGCGCTACGGCGAGCGACTGCTGGCACAGCGCAACGCCGCTGCCCAGCTCGCGCGTCTCCAGAAGCGGGACTGATCGGAGGGATTTCGTCGGGGTTGCGGTCGAGCGGTACTGCCACAACATTGATTGTGGCTGGCTCCCGATAATAGCAATTATCGAGAGCTGTCAAGTAATGTAGGTCATTTTTTGTGCCTCATTCGTGTTAGACAGGGGGATTTTCATACGTCAATATCGTGACACATCGTTAACCACGTGCTATTCTTCAAGCATCCCAGGGTCCGGTGGACTCCCGCCGGTCAAACCACTCCTTCGGCGGGGAGTAGCCATGAATGATCCGGATCGGAGAGCTTCCAGACGCGGTGCCCCGCGCGACCGCGCTTCCCGGCTGAGGGCGGCGGTTCTCGGGACCAGCCAGACTCTCGACCTGGCCACCGTGCTGAAGGAGACCGTCGAGGGCGCTCGCGCGCTGACCGGAGCGCGCTACGGCCTGATCGCGACGCTTGACGAACGGGGAAGGGTCCGGGACTTTGTCACCTCCGGGCTTGGACCGGAGGAACGACGCAGGATGCTCGAATGGCAGGACGGGCTGCGATTCTTCGAGCACCTGCAGAGCCTTTCGGTGCCGCTCCGGGTCGCGGACCTCCCGGACTACCTCAGCTCGCTCGGGCTCTCTCCGACCCCGATGCTCGGGATGACGGTGCAGGGGACTCCGATGCACCACCGGGGAGAGCACCTCGGGGACTTCTTCCTGGGCAACAAGGAGGACGGCGAGGCTTTCACGGAGGAAGACGAGGAGATCCTTCTGCTATTCGCCTCGCAGGCGGCCACGGCGATCGCGAACGCGAGGACGCACCGCGAAGTGGAGCGGGCGCGTGCCGACCTCGAAGCGCTCGTCGAGACATCTCCGGTAGGGGTCGTGGTCTTCGGCACGGCCACCCTGTCTCCGGTCTGGGTCAATCGCGAGGCTCGGCGGATCGTCGAGGAGATCCGGATTCCGGGCTTCCCTGTCGAACAGCTCCTCGAGGTGGTGACCTGTCGGTTTGCGGATGGGCGCGAGTCCTCACTCGAAGCGCTCCCTCTGCCTACGCAGATCGAGGACGCCAGGGAACTGCGCGCCGAGGAGATCGAGCTGTCGGTGCCCGACGGGCGGAGCGTGCGGACGCTCATCAACGTCACGCCCATCGAATCGGACGACGGCGAGGTGGTGTCTGTCGTCGTGACGATGCAGGACCTCGCGCCACTTGAGGAGCTCGAACGGCAGCGCGCGGAGTTCCTGGGCATGGTGAGCCACGAACTGCGCGCCCCGCTGGCCTCGATCAAGGGATCGACGGCGACCATGCTCCAGAGCTCGCCGGCCCCGACCAGGGCCGAGATGCTCCAGTTCTTCCGGATCATCGACGGGCGGGCCGACCACATGAGGCGCCTGATCGCGAATCTGCTCGACGCCGGGAGCATTAGCAGGCCGTGGAACAATGGGGTAGCGGAAGCGCCGTGCGGGGGAAGTGGCTATGGCCGGTCTCGGGGGTTGCAGAGCCGAGAGTCGCGCTGAGGGAGCCGAGACGACGGCGGACGAGGCGGAGCAAGTGCCCGATG
>JAJDUP010000026.1 GCA_022826565.1 Gemmatimonadota bacterium
ATCGGGCACTTGCTCCGCCTCGTCCGCCGTCGTCTCGGCTCCCTCAGCGCGACTCTCGGCTCTGCAACCCCCGAGACCGGCCATAGCCACTTCCCCCGCACGGCGCTTCCGCTACCCCATTGTTCCACGGCCTGCTAACCAAGCGTCCAGCGAGGGCCCTTCGCTTTTGGCAGAACAACCAGGACCTGTTCGATGGTAAACCCTTCCCGGCCCACATCTGGCTCGGGGCTTCGGTCGAGAACCAAGCGGTAGCATACCGTGTTCGCCACCTGCGCAGCGTTCCCGCCACCGTGCGGTTTCTTTCGTGCGAGCCACTGATCGGTCCACTCAGGCTTGACCTCACCGGAGTCCATTGGTTGATCTGCGGTGGCGAGAGTGGTCCGGTCAGGCGTCCCATGGAACCGGAGTGGGTCATTGAGCTTCGAGACCAATGCCAGTCCGCCGGCGTCCCGTTCTTCTTCAAGCAGTGGGGCGGGCGCACGCCAAAGGCGGGTGGCCGAGAGCTTGAGGGCAGGTTTTGGAATCAGATGCCGCGGGCAGCGGCTGGCTGATGAGCGATGCCACCCGAGGCGGACTGATCCGTGGAATGGAAAACGATGGCCTTTACACGCCGTCCATCAAGGAGCATTCCCTCCGGAAGATCAGGCTGCACAACTACTATGTGAGACTCATTGCCACGGCCGTGAAAAACGTCCTCCTCTACTACCTCGTGCTGTACAGCGAGCATCCTCTCGCGCGAGCATTCTGGAACGCGACACGTGTCGGAACCGACAGACAGTTGAAGCTGTTTTGATCGCTGGAAACCACGACCCGGCTTCAGCGCGGACTTCCGAGCCCCTCCAGCACCCCCACCGCCGCCCTCACTCCCGGCGGCCTGTGCGCAGCGATCTCCAGCCCTGCGACCTCACCCGCCAGCGCCGCCGCCGTCTCCCGCGCGATCGCGATTCCCTCCGCGGCCGCGTGCTCCGGTCCCCGGGCCTCCGCCTGCCGCATCCGCTCGACCACCCGGTCCGGCAGGAGCACGCCCGGCACCTCGTTCTTGAGGAAATCCGCGTGGCGGAGAGAGCCGAGCGGCTGTATCGCAGCCAGGACCGGGATCCCGGGTCCGCCGTCGCCGATTCCCGCGAGAAACCCGAGCAGGTGCTCGACATCGAAGACGGGCTGGGTGATGGCGTAGTGTGCGCCCGCGTCCACCTTCCAGTGGAAGCGACCCAGTTCGCTTTCCGGGTCGCGGGCTCCCTGGCGGAGCGCCACGCCCACCACGAAACCGGTGGGGTCGCCGATGTCGTTACCGGCGGGATCGACGCCGCGGTTCAGCGCGGTCACGACGTTGGTGAGGCCGATCGAGTCCACGTCGACGACGGATCTGTAGGCCGGGTAGGGGGCGCCGCCATGCGGCTCGCCGGTGAGGAGGAGGATGTTGCGGACACCGGAGGCCGCGGCCCCCAGGAGGTCGCTGATCATGTCGAAGAGAGTGCGGTCGCGGCAGGTGTAGTGCGCGATCGGTTCGGCGGGACACCCCTTCGCGATGAGGGTCGCGGTCGCGAGGACGCTCAGCCGAGCTGTGCGGCGGTCCTCGTGAATGCCGATCACGTCGGCCCCGGCCTCGGCAAGCGCCCGGCAGTCTTGCAGCAGGCGCGCCGTGTCCCACCCTCGAGGGGGGAGCACACGGGCGCACCGGACGAATTCACCGGTGACTAAGCGGTTAGCTAAACTGGATCGCAATGACAATGGAATAGATGACTTGCGTTCTGTGATCTCATCCAGTGCTCGAATCACGCGCACGGACGAACGGCGCTGCTGGATCATCGATACGACTTCCCGGATGCTGCGGATGTGCTCCGGCGTCGTGCCGCAGCAGCCGCCGACGATCCGCGCTCCCGCGTGAATCGCCTTGCGCGCGTACTGCCCCATGTAGCCCGGCTCGGTGACGTAGATCTTGCGTTCGCCGACCTGTCGCGGCAGTCCGGCGTTGGGCACGCATGACAGCGGCAGACGGGTGACCTCGACCATCTGTTCCAGCCCCTCCACGATGACCGCGGGCCCCACCGAGCAGTTCAGCCCCACCGCATCGGCGCCCCACTCCGCGGCCGACCGCGCCACCTGCTGCGCCGACGTCCCGTACTCGGTCAGGAGGTCCTCGCCCACGGTGACCTGGGTGATTACCGGCAGGTCGCAACGCGACCGCACCGCCCGGAACGCCTGTTCCAGTTCGACAAGGCTGGAGAAGGTCTCGAGGACGAAGCCGGCCACGCCGCCCTCCAGCAGGCCGTCCACCTGCCGCCCGAAGTAGTCCCGGGCCTCTTGCAGCGAGGTCGGCCCGAGGGGTTCGAGCCGGATCCCGAGCGGACCGATCGCGCCCGCGACCGCTGCTCTCCCCGACGCGGCTTTCACTGCAATCGCGGCGGCGCGTGCGTTCAGTTCCTCGGTCCGGTCGTCGAGCCCGTGCGAGGACAGTTTCCAGGGGTTGGCGCCGAAGGTGTTGGTCTCGATGATCTCGGCGCCGGCCCGGATGTACTGCTCGTGCACGTCCTCGACCAGGTCGGGGTGCGTGGCGTTGAGTTCGTCGTAGCAGACGTTGAGGAAGACGCCGCGCGAGTAGAGCATGGTGCCCATCGCGCCGTCCATTACGCGGATGCGGTCGCCGGAGAGCATGTCGCGCAAGTCAGCCATGGCCGGATCCGGAGCAACCGGGCAGCTGGAACTTCCGCAGGTCAGCCATGTGGGGTCTCCGCCAGGTTCGGGCTCAGCCACCGTGCGGCCTCGTCCACCCTCATCCCTTTCCGCTTCGCGTAGTCCTCAACCTGGTCCCCTCCGATGCGGCCAACGCCGAAGTAGAAGCTCTCGGGGTGGCCGATGTACAGGCCGGAGACCGACGCGGCGGGCATCATGGCGCTGCTTTCGGTTAGCGTGACGCCGATGCGGCCGGCGTCGAGGAGCCGGAAGAGCGTCTGTTTTTCGGAGTGGTCCGGCGAGGCGGGATAGCCGGGGGCGGGGCGGATGCCGGCGTACTCCTCGGCGATGAGCCGACTGTTGGAGAGGGACTCGTCGGGTGCGTAGCCCCAGAACTCGCGGCGCACGCGTTCGTGCATCCGTTCGGCGAAGGCTTCGGCGAGCCGGTCGGCGAGCGCCTTGGCGAGGATGCTCTGGTAGTCGTCGCCGGCGGCTTCGAATTCGGAGCAGAGCGTGGCGACGCCGTGCCCGGCGGTGACCACGAAAGCGCCCGCGTAGTCGGCGACGCCGGAGCAGGCGGGGGCCACGAAATCGGCCAGGGAGAGGTTGGCGCGCCCGCCCGGCTTGCCGAACTGTTGCCGGAGACAGGGGAAGGTTGCCAGGGGGCGATCCCGGTTTTCGTCGGTCCAGAGGACGATGTCGTCGCCGACCGAGTTGGCCGGATAGAGGCCGATGACGCCGCGCGCCGACAGCAGCCCCTCGCGGCGGATCCGGCGGAGCAGCGCCCGTGCATCCGCATGCAGACTCGTGGCCTGCTCGCCGACTTCGGCGTCCGCGAGGATGGCCGGGAACTTGCCCTTCAGATCCCAGGCCCGGAAGAAGGGGGTCCAGTCGATGCGGGCGGTCAGTTCGTCCAGGTCGTAGGATGGGATGGCGGAGGGGGAGGGGAGGATCGGCCGCGGCGACGCGGAGGCACCGTGTCCGTGTGCCACCGCTTCGGTGCCGCCGCGAGGGAATACCCGCGTTCCGGTGAAGGTCGGCCGCACCGGTGCGTGGCGGTCCCAGTCGAGCTGCAGCCGATTGGCGCGGGCGTCCTTCAGCTCCAGCAGCGGCGCCCGTTTCTCCGGCCCGGCACGCTTGCGGCGAATGGCCTCGTACTCCTCGCGGACACCGGCCGTGTACCCCGCACTGCTCGCCGGGTGGAGCAGCTTCCCCGCGACGGCAACGCAGCGGGAGGCGTCGAGCACATGCGTGGTGGCGCCCGAATAGCGCGGCTCGATCTTCACCGCCGTGTGGACGCGGGACGTCGTCGCGCCGCCGATCAGGAGCGGCGTGGCCATCCCGGTGCGCTCCATCTCGCTGGCCACGTGCACCATCTGGTCGAGGCTGGGCGTGATCAGCCCGGAGAGCCCGATGAGGTCGGCGTCCACCTCGCGCGCCTTCTCCAGGATCTTCTCGGCCGGCGCCATCACGCCCAGGTCGAATACCTCGTAGTTGTTACACTGCAGCACGACCCCGACGATGTTCTTGCCGATGTCGTGCACGTCGCCCTTGACCGTCGCCATGACGATCCGCCCGGCCGATCGCGCCTCCTCTCCGGCCGGCTTCTCGCGCTCCAGGAAGGGCACGAGATAGGCGACCGCGCGCTTCATCACCCGGGCGCTCTTCACCACCTGCGGCAGGAACATCTTCCCGGCGCCGAAGAGGTCGCCCACGGTGTTCATCCCCGCCATCAGCGGCCCTTCGATGACGTGGAGTGCACGGGCAGCCGCCGCACGCGCCTCCTCCGTATCCTCCTCGATGTAGTCGGTGATCCCGTGCACCAGCGCGTGCTGAAGCCGCTGTCCGGCCGGCGCCTCCCGCCACGACAGGTCCTCGGCGTCGCCCGCCGCGCTCCCCCGGTACCGGTCGGCCAGCGCGGTCAGGCGCTCGGTGGCTTCCGCGTCGCGGTTGAAGAGCACGTCCTCGACCGCGGTGAGCAGTTCGTCCGGGATCTCGTCGTAGACGGCGATCGCGCCCGCGTTGACGATCCCCATGTCCATCCCGGCCCGGCCCGCGTGGTACAGGAAGGCCGAGTGCATCGCCTCGCGCACCCCGTGGCTGCCCCGGAAGGAGAACGACACGTTGCTCACGCCGCCGCTCACCAGCGCATGGGGCAGCGCCTCCTTGATCCGCGCGACGGCGTCGAAGTAGGCCACCGCGTACTCGTCGTGCTCCTCGATGCCGGTGGCCACGGCGAAGATGTTGGGATCGAAGATGATGTCCTCGGGGGGGAATCCCTCCTCGCCCACCAGGATGTCGTAGGCGCGCCGGGCGATCTCCACCTTGCGGTCCGCGGTTGCCGCCTGGCCCTCCTCGTCGAAAGCCATGATCACCACGGCAGCGCCGTAGCGGCGGACCAGCCGCGCCTGCTGGCGGAAGACCTCCTCGCCGTCCTTCAGGCTGATCGAGTTGACGACCGCCTTGCCCTGCACGCACCTCAGTCCGGCCTCGATCACCTCCCACTTCGACGAGTCGATCATGAAGGGGACGCGGGCGATCTCGGGCTCGGCCGCGAGCAGGTTCAGGAAGCGCACCATCGCCGCCTCCGAGTCCAGCATCCCCTCGTCCATGTTGATGTCGATGACCTGGGCCCCGTTGCGCACCTGCTGCAGCGCCACCTCGATCGCCGCCTCGAAGTCGTCCTCCAGGATGAGGCGGGCGAAGCGTTTCGAGCCGGTCACGTTGGTGCGCTCGCCCACATTCACGAAGAGCGACTCGGGCCCGATGGTGATCGGCTCCAATCCCGAGAGACGCGTGCGCACGGGCGGCACCGGCACTTCCCGCGGGGCGACACCCTCGACCGCCTCGGCGATCGCCGCGATGTGGTCCTGGGTCGTCCCGCAACACCCGCCCGCGATATTGAGGAAGCCGGAGCGCGCGAAGTCACCCATGGTGGCGGCCATGTCCTCGGGCGAGAGGTCGTAGCCGCCGAACTCGTTGGGCAGGCCGGCGTTGGGATGACAGCTCACCGGGAACTCGGAGACGGTCGAGAGCTCCTGGAGGTACGGGCGCAGCGCGTCGGGGCCGAGCGCGCAGTTCAGCCCGAACGACAGGGGCGCCGCGTGCCGCAGCGAGTTGTAGAAGGCCTCAGGGGTCTGGCCGGTGAGGGTGCGGCCGCTCTGATCGGTGATCGTCCCCGAGATCATGATCGGCAGCCGGACGCCCGACGCGTCGAACTCCTCCAGGATCGCGAAGACCGCCCCCTTGGCGTTCAGGGTGTCGAAGATGGTCTCGACCATGAGGATGTCCACGCCGCCCTCGATCAGGGCGCGCGCCTGCTCACGGTACGCCGCGCGCAGCTCCTCGAAGGTGACCTGCCGGGCGCCGGGATCGTTCACGTCCGACGAGATCGACGCCGTGCGGTTCATCGGCCCCAGAATCCCGGCCACGTAGCGCGGGCGGTCCGGCGTGCGGGCCGTGTACTCGTCGGCGGCCTCTCGCGCGATCCGCGCCGACACGCGGTTGATCTCGCCGACCGCATCCTCCACCCCATAGTCCGACATCGGCAGCCGCGTGGAGCTGAAGGTGTTGGTCTCGATGATGTCGGCGCCGGCCTCGAGGTAGGCGCGGTGAATCCCGCCGATCACATCGGGCCGCGTCAGGCTGAGCAGGTCGTTGTTCCCGAGCAGGGGCTGCGGGTGCGCGCGGAAGAGGTCGCCGCGAAAGTCGTCCTCACCCAGCTCGTGGCGCTGGATCATGGTGCCCATGGCGCCGTCGAGCACGAGGATGCGTTCGGCGAGGAGGCGCTCGATCGGGGGGCGAGAGGGTTGGGAGGAGGGCGGCGCGGGCCTTTCGGCATCGCTCCCGGCGCGACCGGGCACCGTGGCACCCGAAGGTGAACCTGCCGGATCTGACCTCGTCGAACTCACCTGGTGTGCCGCGCTCCCCGCCAATCCACCCGTCAGGCGGGGCGCCGCACCCCGATTCAGCAAGGGTGGAACCCACCGGGCGGACGTGGCTTTTTAGCTGTTTCCTGGCCGCAATACGCCACAAATCGCCGTTGCATCGGCCTTTCCCACCGCAAACGGCGGAGGCCGCTGAAGTTGCAACGATAGCGGAAATGCCGGGGCGATTCCAGCGGCGGGGGCGAGCGCCTGACCGCCCGGGAGGCAGGGAATGAGTATATGAGTATATGAGTAGGAATGCTCCCGACCGCGTGCCGGGACCTCCCTGGCATGGCCGCCCGCGCGCCTGATCGCGGTCCCTGCGACGACGACGTTCACCCGGCGGTCGATGAAGCATCGCCCCGTGGTCGCGGTTGCTCCGCAGAGTGTTCGGTTATGGCAATCCCAATTGAACCGCACAATTATTCGGATACCCTTCCGCAAGAATGACCATGTCCTCACACTCGACCCCCCGTCTCCGGAGTGCCGCGTTTCTCCTGCTTTGCGGGATTGGCTCCTGCTCTCCCGCGGACTCCGGTCCGCCTCTCGTCGTCCAGCGCGACAGCGCGGGCATCGAGATCGTCGAGGGGCTGCGGCCGCTCTGGGGCGACTCCAGCCTCTGGCGCATCGACCAGGATCCTGTAGTCGACCTCACGCTTTCCGGCACCGGCCCGGCCCACGAGTTCTACCAGGCCCGAAGCATGAAGCAGCGCCCGGATGGCTCGCTCATGATTGCCGACGGGAGCTCACGGGAAGTGCGGGTGTTCTCCGCGGCCGGCGAGTTCCAGGGTTCCTTCGGTGGCCGTGGAGACGGTCCCGGGGAGTTCAGAAGTCTGCGCGGCATCGAGAATGCCGGCGACACACTGCTGGCCTTCGGCCGCACACGCGTCACGGTGGCCGCTCCGGACCTGTCGGTGATCCGGACCTTCGGCGTCGATTTCTTCACCGCCGACCTGCACTACCTGAGCGGGGGCGCGATTCTGCGGGAGACGTCGAGGCCGGTGATGCCGATGGATGGCCTCACGGGACTGGTTCGGCGTCCGGAGCCTCTCGTTCTTGTCGATCTGGAAGGCGCGGTGATCGACACCATCGGCGAGATGCGCGGACCCGAACTCTTCGCGCTCGCCCGCGACGGCTCGTACGTCGGGAGCGCCGGGCTCTGGTTCGGCAACCGTTCCCACCTCGATGTCCTGGGACAATACATCCTGCGGGGTTCGTCCGACATGATGCAGCTGGAGGAGCTGGACATGTCCGGGAATCTCGTGCGGATCCTGCGCATTCCCGACTATCCGCTGGACCTGAGCGCCGCCGAGATTGCCGCCGAGCGGAGTCACGTTTTCGATCGGTCCCCGCCTGGATCGACCTCGGTCCTCAAGACGGTGCTGGAGGCCGTTCCTGCTTCAGAGACCCGACCTGCCTACGCCGACATGCTCGTCGACCCCTCCGGGGCGGTCTGGCTGGAGCTGTACCGGGGCGAAAGCGAGCGGGACCGGCCGCAGGAATGGCTGGTGCTGGATACCGATGGGACCTGGCTCGGCAATGTGCGGATTCCGGACGGCTTCGCCGTGTCGGATATCACCATGGACGCCGTGCTCGGTGTGTCGAGGGACGAGCTGGATGTCGAGCATCCGCAGGTGCTGCGGCTGACGCGCAACTGAGATCCAGCCTTGCCCGGCGCCCCCCCGCGCCCCAACGTCACCCTGCAGAGACCACCCAAGCAGGAGTGCCCACGATGGACCCGCGCCCACGCCTCCGCCCTCTCCGCAGGCTCCCCCGCACCCCACGCCTTGCCCGTCCGATCGCCGCGATCTTCGCCGTCGCCGCGATCTTCGCCCTCTCACCCCCCCAACCCCTCGCCGCGCAGGAACAGAGCGGCCGGCTGACGCCCGAGCTGTACTTCGACTGGGAGGAGGTCCGTCCGTTTCTGCTTGCGGGCGGGATGGGGCCGCAGATCTCGCCCGACGGCAGCCAGGTGCTGTACGAGCGACGGCACATCGACCGGATGAGGGATCGCTGGGTGTCGGAGCTGCATCTGGTCGATGCGGACGGGTCGCGGTCCCGCCGGCTCACCGACGGGGGCGGTGCGGTGTGGTCCCCCAACGGCGACCGGATCGCGTTTGTCCGCGCCAGCGACGACGGCGGCGCCCAGATCTTCGTGCGCTGGATGGACGCGGAGGGGGCAGTCACCCAGATCAGCCACCTGACGGAGTCTCCCGGCGGTCTGACATGGTCTCCGGACGGACGGCAGATCGCGTTTTCGATGATGGTGCCTTCCGAGCCGGAGTGGACGGTCGCGATTCCCGGGCGTCCCGAGGGCGCGGAGTGGACTGCGGAGCCGAAGGTCGTAACAAGGCCCAACTACCGGCGCGACTACGTGGGGTACACCGACGGGGGCTACCGGCACGTCTTCGTGCTGCCCGCGTCTGGCGGCACCCCACGCCAGCTGACCGGCGGAGACTGGAACCACGGGGCGCCGGTGTGGTCCGCCGACGGCTCCGAGATCTACTTCTCGGCGCTGCGCGAGCCCGATTCCGACTACCGCTTCCGCGAGTCCGAGATCTACGCCGTGTCGGTGGCGTCGGGGGCCATTCGCCAGCTGACCACCCGCGCCGGGTCCGACCACTCCCCCGTGCCGTCGCCGGACGGCCGCCTGGTGGCGTATCTCGGCCACGACGAGACCGACGACGCCTACTTCGCCGACAACATCTACGTCATGAACGCCGACGGGAGCGGGGTGCGTGAGATCGCGACCGACCGCGACCGTGACCCGTCGGGGCTGCGCTGGGCGGTGGACGGGAGCGGCGTCTACTACAACGCGCCCGACGGCGGCGCCGAGAACCTCTACTTCGCGCCGCTGGACGGGCCCGTGCGGCAGATCACCGAGGGCGAGCACTTCCTGACCGTCTACTCGATGGCGGCGAACGGGACTGCCGCCGGCGTGCTCTCCAGCGCGCACGAACCCGGCGACGTCGTCGTCTTCGACGTGGCTGCGGGGGGAGACATCGCGAAGATCACCGACGTGAACGGCGATATTCTCGATCACGTCGAGCTGGGCGAGGTGGAAGATGTCTGGTACACCTCGTCGGACGGCTTGGAGATCCAGGGCTGGATCGTGAAGCCGCCCGGATTCGATCCGGCGAAGAAGTACCCGCTGATGCTCGCGATTCACGGCGGCCCGCACGGCCGCTACGGCTTCGGCACGCCGTACATGTGGTACGAATGGCAGCTGGAGGCGGCGAGCGGCTACGTCGTCCTCTACACCAACCCGCGCGGCAGCTCGGGGTACGGGAGCGAGTTCGGCAACGAGATCGAGAACGCGTACCCCGGTATGGACTACGACGACCTCATGGCGGGCGTCGACGTCGTGCTCGAACGCGGCTACGTCGACGAGCAGAACATGTTCGTCTACGGTTGCAGCGGCGGCGGGGTGCTCACCGCGTGGGTGGTCGGCCACACCGACCGCTTTGCCGGGGCGTCATCGGAGTGCCCCGTCACCAACTGGCTCTCCTTCGTCGGCACGACCGACGGTCTCGGCTGGTACAACAACTTCGAGAACCTCCCGTGGGAGGACCCCAGCGAACACCTGCGCCGCTCGCCGCTCATGTACGTGGGCAACGTGACCACGCCGACGCTGCTGATCACGGGCGAGGGCGATCTCCGCACGCCGATGGGTCAGACCGAGGAGTACTACCAGGCGCTGCAGATGCTGAAAGTGCCGACGGCGATGGTCCGTCTCCAGGACGAATGGCACGCATACTTCAATCGGCCCACCAACACGATCAGGACATGGATGTACCGAATGGACTGGTTCAGAAAACACTCGCGCGGACAGGGGCCGGTGACATGAGGGCTGACACGAGGGACTTCGGGTTCAGGGCGGGATCGCGCTCACCGCTATTCCGGGGCTGCGCGACCTGGCGGAGGCGAGGCCGCGCGGGCCGCATCAGGGTGCCTGCCGCTGTGCTCCTGCCAGTCGCGCTCACCATGCTGTTTTCACCGCCCACCACCGCCCAGGACCGCCTTCCCGAGGGCAACTTCGTCGTGATCACAGGCACGATCCTCGACGCGGTCACCAACCGCCCCATCGAGGGGGTGATCGTGGAACTGCCCAGCCGGGGCTTCCGCCTGGAGACCAACATCGCGGGGCGGTTCACCCTGTCCAACATCCCCACCGGCAACTATCGCCTGGAGCTGTCCCACCCCGACTACCACCCCGCGGTGGGCGACTTCACGATCATGCGCTCGGGCGAGTTCGAGACCTACATGGAACCCGTGTTGGCCGGGAGTCCCGACGAACTCATGACCGGGATCGTGGGCCAAGTGAGCGACAGCCGCGGCGGCACGCCCATCGACAGGGTGAGCGTCAGCGTGCAGCCGGGAAGCCAGGGCGGGCAGACCGACACGCGCGGCCGCTTCACCGTCGAGACCGCTACGCCTGGGCCCAAGACGGTCCGGTTCAGCGCGCTCGGGTACGCGACCCGCACCGAGACGATCGAGGTCGAGCTGGACCGGGTGACGAACGTGCGCGTCTCGCTGTCGCCGGACCCGGTCGAGCTGAACCCGATCGAGGTCTCCGTCGAACGCCGCGAGTTCACGCTTCAGGACGCGGGCTACTACAACCGGCGCGAAGAGGGCTTCGGCGAGTTCATCGACCGCACCGACATCGAAAACCGGGCGCTCTCGGAAATGAGCGATGTCTTCAGCCGCATCCCGGGGGTCGAGATCTACGCCGACCCGGACAACCCCCTCGAGAAGTACGTCGTGCTCCGCGGCGGGCGCCAGGCGAGCTTTTCGGCGGGCCCGTACGGACGGTGCTTCCCGCGCGTGGTCCTCGACGGCCTGGTGATCAACCGGGGAGGCGACGAGCCCGCGGGACTCGACCGCATGCTCGATCCCGCCGCGGTCGCGGGCGTGGAGGTCTTCCCGACGTCCGCGGGCGTCCCGGCGCAGTACGGGGGCGTGGGGTCGTCCTGCGGGCTGATCCTGATCTGGACGCGGCGCTGACGGCGGCGCATTCGGCGCCGTGCGGCGCAACACAGAGGAGGTTGAGGAGATGAAAGCGCGACCACGGCAGTTCCGGAGCGTTCTCACACTGGCGGCCGCGGCGCTGGCCACGGCGGCCGGAGGATACGCGGCTTCCCTTTCCGCCCAGACGGTCGAGCAGAACGACAGCTCCGCGCAGGCCGCGCGCCGAGCGAATTCGCTCCCCCTCATCCCCTCGAGGACCCTCGACTTCACGACCGACGAGGGCACCTGGATCGATGTCGACCTGTCGCCGGACGGCGAGACCATCGTCTTCGAGCTGCTGGGCGACCTGTACACGATCCCGGTCGCCGGTGGCGACGCGACGCGGATCACGAGCGGGCAGGGCTACGACATGCAGCCGCGCTACTCGGTCGATGGCTCCGAAATCGTCTTCGTGAGCGACCGCGACGGCTCCGAGAACATCTGGGTGGCGGGCGCCGACGGGAGCGATGCGCGCCAGCTGACCGACACCGAGCGCGACAACTACATGTCGCCCGTGTGGACGCCCGACGGCGAGTACGTGATGGCGAACAAGGGCACGCAGCTCTGGCTCTGGCACGAGGACGGGGGATCCGGCGTGCAGATCACGGGGCAGGGGGGCGAGGGTGGAGGCCCCGGCGGTGGCCCGGGCGGCGGCGGGGGGACTGCGTCGCACATCGGCGCCGCCTTCGGGCCGGATCCGCGGTACGTGTGGGTGAACGTGCGCGGCAACCTGGGCGGCGGCTTCCCCGTCGGTGCGCGCGATCCCTACAACCTCGATCCGGATCCGCCCGGCCATTTCGCGGCCGCCGCCGAACAGAGCTCGGCGCGTGAGGTCGGCGCCTTTCAGATCGGGATGCTCGACCGCGAGACCGGCCGCGTCATGGTGCGCACCCACGAGCACGAGGGCGCCTTCCGTCCCATGCCCAGCCCTGACGGCCGCTGGCTGGCGTACGCGACGCGGTACGATGCGCGCGAGGCGCTCAAGCTGCTCGACCTGGAGACCGGCGAGGAGAGCTGGCTGGTGATGGACGTGCAACGGGACGAATCGCAGGGCGGGGGGATGCGCGACCGCGACGTCTACCCCGGCGGGGCATGGACGCCCGACTCGCGCGCGCTGATCACCTTCTACGGCGGCAGGATCATGCGGGTCGAAGTGCCCTCGGGCGAGGCCTCCGAGATCCCGTTCACGGCGCATGTCCAGCAGGATCTGGGTCCGCTCGTCAAGTTCGACTATCCGATCAACGACTCGATCCTGACAGTGTCGCAGATCCGCGGCGCGCGCCCCTCGCCCGACGGCACCCGGCTGGTCTTCTCGGCGCTCGACCGGCTCTGGGTCGCGAACCTCCCCGACGCGGCGGGCACGCAGACGGAAGGCTACCCCGTCATCGCGGACGCGCGCCGCCTCACCACATCGACCGACGTCGAACACGGCGCGGCCTGGTCTCCGGACGGCCTCTACATCGCCTACGCGACCTGGAACGACTCGGCCGGCGGCGACATCTGGCGCATCAGCGCGGACGGCGGCGGCGAGCCCGAGCGGCTCACGCCCACATCCGCCTTCTTCGACCGGGTGGCGTACAACGGCGACGGCACCCGGATCCTGGCGGTGCGGGGCTCGAAGATGCACCGCATGCGCACGCTGGAGGACTTCGGCCGCCACAATCCCGCCGCCGAGCTCGAGTACGTGTGGCTGCCCTCCGAGGGCGGCGAGCCGAGCCGGATCGTGTGGGTGGGGTCCGGGGCCACGCAGGAGGGGCGGAACGCGCCCCACCCCGGTCCCGATCCCGATCGCGTGTATGTGTGGGCGGGCCAGGACGGCCTGCTGTCGATGCGCTACGACGGCACCGACATCCGCACCATCGTCAGGGTCACGGCGCCGGCCCGGCCCGGCCCCGGCTCACGGGGCGCTCCCGACGAGGTGGTCCTCTCGCCCGACGGGAAGCGCGCGGTGGTGCGCGCCAACCGCAACGTGTTCATGATCACCGTGCCGCCGACTGGGGGCGAGGCGCCGACGATCTCGGTCGCGGCCCGGTCGTCGGTGCCGACGCGCCGGCTGACCAGGGTGGGCGGCGACTTCGTGGGCTGGACCACCGACGGATCCGCCGCGTACTACTCGATCGGGCGCAGCTTCTTTCTGCACGACATCGCGCTGAGCGACTCGCTGGTGGCCGATTCGGTGGCGGCGGCGCGCGCCGAGGCGCGGGAGGAAGCGGAGTCGGCGGCGGCGGAGTCGCCGGAAGAAGAGGCCGCGGACACGGTCGACGTCATCGAAGAGGAGCGGGACGCAGATGACGACGAAGACGACGGCTCCGTCTACGAGGCCGCGCGCTTCGACGTCGAGATCACCGTGGCGAAGGACCTGCCGCGCGGCACGGTCGCCCTCACCAACGCCCGCCTCATCACCATGCGGGGCGACGAGGTGATTCCGCGCGGGGACATCGTCGTGCGCGACAACCGGATCACTGCTGTGGGCCCGAGCGGCAGCGTGGACATCCCCGACGGCGCCGATGTGCGCGACATGTCCGGCAAGACGATCTATCCCGGGCTCGTCGACATCCACGCGCACACCTGGGTGGCGTGGGGTGTGCACCGCGGCCAGGTGTCGCAGTTCCTGGCGCAGCTCGCCTACGGAGTCACCACCCAGCGCGACCCCCAGACCTCGTCCGAGGACGCGGTCGCGTACTTCGACCTCATGGAGACCGGCGCGTTCATCGGCCCCCGCCTCTACTCGACCGGCCCCGGGGTCTTCAGCGCCGACCAGATCTCCAGCTTCGACGAGGCCCGCGACGTCCTCAGGCGCTACAGCGACCACTACAACACCAAGACGATCAAGCAGTACCTGGCCGGCGACCGCAAGATCCGTCAGTGGGTGATCATGGCCGCACGCGAACAGGGCCTCACCCCCACCACCGAGGGCGGCTCCAACTTCACCATGAACCTGACGCTGGCGCAGGACGGGTACGCGGGCCTCGAGCACTCGCTTCCCATCAGCCCCTTCTACCGCGACGTCGTGCAGCTCGGCGCCTTCAGCGGAATGGTCTACACGCCCACGCTGGTCGTCGCTTACGGTGGTCCATCCGGGCGCCAGTACTACCTGACGCGCACCAACCTCGACGAGGTCGAGCGTCTCCAGTTCTTCACGCCCCGCGACGAGCTCGACAAGTGGAAGACCACGACGTGGTACCGCGACGATCAGTACCCGCACTTCCAGCAGGCCGAGCAGATCGTGAAGTGGATGGAAGCCGGGGGCCAGGCCGGCCTTGGCTCGCACGGCGAGGTCCAGGGTCTTGGCACCCACTGGGAGCTGTGGATGATGGCGTCGGGCGGTATGGACAACCACGACGCCCTGCGCATGGCGACGCTCATGAGCGCGGATGCGATCGGCCTGGCGGGCGACATCGGGTCGATCGAGCCCGGCAAGATTGCCGACCTGCAGGTCCTCGCGTCGAACCCCCTGGACGACCTCGAGAACTCCATCGACATCGACTTCGTCATGAAGAACGGCCGGCTCTACGAAGCGGCCACGCTGACCGAGGTGTGGCCGCGGCAGCGGCCGTTGCCGACGCAGTGGTGGTGGCGCGTGGAGCCGCCCGACGTGCGGCAGCAGCGGGGGCGGTAGCCTCGAACCGGAGAGCGACGATGAGTGCCGTCCCCTTCACCCTCAAGCGCAGCTCGGACCTGTACACATCCGGAGGGGGCTACGAGTCGACGACGGAAACCGCACACGGACTCGTGCGGCTGGAGGCGGACCGGCTCGTCATTCAATGGCGTGTCGCCGTGGTCACGGAGTCGATGAAGGGCGCCGGATACGAAACGCGCGAGGAGATCGAGCCGGTCAGCGAGATCGTCATCCCGCTGGCCAAGGTGGCGGGCGCGTTCGTTCTGGAGCGGCGATGGTGGAGGCTGCTGGGGCCGAGGCTCGTCATTACCGCCGCCGACCTGCTCGCCTTTGAGAAGATCGCCGGCCATCAGGGCCTCAAGCTCAAGCACCCCTCGAAGCTCGTGCTCCGGGTCAAGCGGTCCGACCGGCTGATCGCGGAGGAGTTCGCTGCCGATCTGGCGCTGGCTCTCGCACGGCTTCCCGCAGGGGGTGGGGTGGACGCGGCGCGGCTCGAAGGCGGGTGACGACCCCAAGAACAGGTCGATGATCGCCAGAATTGTACGGTAAACATTATAAAATGTAATGTTTACTTGTCATCATGATGAATGTCGGCCACCACGTCCGCTCGCCCGGCCGACGGTTCACATGTCCCTGCCGCGAACCGCCGGCCGACCTTGCGTCGCGGCTCAGTTCCCCCGAACCCCGGCCGCGGTGCCCGCCGGGTCCGACTCGGCGGGCCTCCTCCGCTCCAGCGCGCGCTCCTCGGGATACACCTCGTCGAGGGTCATGCCGTCGTAGAGGCGGCCGTCCTTCATCACATAATGGATGTCCACCGTGTTGCGCAGGTCGTCGAGCGGGTTCGTGTTGAGGATCACGATGTCGGCGAACTTGTCCTTCTCGATGCTGCCGAGCTGATTGCCGAAGCCGATCGCCTCGGCACCCAGGATGGTCGCCGCCCGCAGCATGTCGTGGTTCGACGCGTCTTCCGCGGCCATGGCCCACAGCTCCCAGTGGAAGCCCACGCCCTGAATCTGCCCGTGGCTGCCGACGGCCATGCGACCATCGTCTTCGAGCATCTGTTTCACGAATTCGGCGTGGCGCGGGAAGACGTGCTCCTCTTCCAGGAACCAGCCCACCGGTCCGGGGCTGCCTCCGCCCCCCGACCCCCGCCGGCGCGTGCGCGCGTCGATGTTGTCCTTCGGCACGAACATGTTCAGCTTCGGGTCGTCGTGGGCGTTCTCGGTGGCGTAGAAGTAGTTCTCTCCGAATGGGCCCCCGTACGAGACCAGCAGCGTGGGCGTGTTGGTGGTCTCCGACTCCTTGAAGAGCTCGACCACATCGGAGTACATCGGCGCGATGGGGAGGTTGTGCTCGATCCCCGGATATCCGTCGATGGCGTGCGTGATGTCGATCTTGTAGTCGAGCCCGCCCTCGGTCGTGGGCATCAGTTCGAGTTCGCGCGCGGCCTGGATGATCCACTGCCGCTGCTGGCGGTTTCCGCTCATGTACATCTTGAGCGTCTTGGTGTCGTAATACTCGGCGTAGCGCCTGAGAATGGTCTTCGCGTGGTCGGCGTTGCGGATGTTCTCGCTGTTGAAGACGCCGGGTCCCGTCGAGTAGATGCGCGGGCCGGTCATGCCGCCTGTCAGGACGCGGTCGGTGTAGCTGAGGATGTCGGTCACGGCCGTCTGCGGGTCGCGCGTGGTGGTGACCCCGTAGGACAGCGTCGCCAGGTATTGCCACACCTCCTGCGGATGGATCTCCGGAACGAGCCACATGGAGTGGTAGTGTATGTCGATGTAGCCGGGGACGAGGGTCTTGCCGCTTACGTCGATCACCTGGGCGCTGTCCGGAATCTCGACCGAATCTGCGACGCCGACCTCGACGATCCTGTTGTCCCTGACGACCACCACCCCGTTCTCGATGACGTGCGGCGCCCCGGTGGTATCGGACGGGTTCTCCGCCATGGTGATGATGCGGCCGCCGCGCAACGCGACCAGGCCGCGGGGGATGTCGCGCGGCAGTTGCGCCTCGATCTGGCGCTCGTGCGCCTCGTAGGTGTCGGTCGTGTCGGCCAGGACCTCCTTGTCTCCGTCCCGGACCGCGTTGGCCTTCGCGGCCACTTCCTCCGCCGCCTCGCGGATCGAATCGGCGCGCGCCATGAGCGAGTCGGCCACGACCTGCACCGAGTCGGCCTGCAGGCGGGTGATTTCGTCCTCCAGCTCCTCGGGGATCTCCTCGTCCGCGTTCTCCAGACTGTCCGCCTCGGCGCGCTTGTCGCTCAGAGTGTCCGAAATCGCCATCGCCCGGGCGCGGATCAGAGCGCGTGCGTGTGCGGTCGCTTCTTCTTCGGCCTCTTCGGTTTCCACATGGTCGAGGTCGTAGGTGAACAGCACGTTACCCATTGCCCAGTGGAGCGCCGAGCCGTCCGGTGACCACGCGGGGAATTCGCCTCCGACGTCGGTCAGCTTCCGCACCGGGACCGGCGAGGCCCCCAGGTTGGTGAGCAGGATATTGGGCGGCGCTGCACCGACCTCCGCCAGATCGACGATGAAGATGTCCTGGCCGAACTGGACCAGGGCGCGGTCGCCTTCGGGGGACAGGACGATGAGGCCGGCGGGCTGCGGCAGCCCCGGCTCGGTCGGTGGATCGACGTCCGTCGCGTCGGGGCCCTTCCTCCAGGGGTAGACCCTGCGCGGCAGGTACTCCCACTCGTCGGGGTGCGGATTCGCGATTCCCGCGATGCCCTGACGCCCGCGCACCATCAGGTGGCGCTTGACGTCGGTGCCGTCCCAGCGGAACGAGACCAGTCCCTCCGCCGGGCTGTAGGCGTAGATCCGGTCGGGATCGTCCGCGGCGAAGTGTGCGACGTCGCGGGCGCCGGTCGGTGAGATGACCGTCGTTTCCGCTGGTGCAGGGGCGTCGGCCGGCACCCAGACGAACTCGGCGCCCATCGGCCCGAAGAACAGCCCCGACGCTTCCATGAGGTCGCGCGCGGCGCCGCGGGAGGCGACGATGCGCTCGCCGTCGGGAGACCAGGCCACGTTGTAGTACATGGCCGCAGTGCCGGTCAGCTGCGTGGGCGGACCGCCAGCCGCCGGCACCCTCATGATGTGGCCGCCGTCGGTGTCGTCCCACGTGACGTAGGCGATCGATGTGCCGTCGGGCGACCACTGCGGGTGGAACTCGCCGACATCCGCTTCGGTGAGGCGGGTGGCGTCTCCCTCGGGCAGGTCGCGCACCCAGAGCCGGTCGAACGCGGTGAAGACCACCCTGTCGCCGCCGGGTGACACGACGGGATTGCGGATCTGGCTTGCGGTCACCATCGCGGTCGTGTCGATCTGGTAGTCGAACTTGACCGAGGGACCGATGCTCAGCTCTACCTCGACCTTGAACGGAATCTCGGTGGGCTCGCTTCCGTCCATGGGGACGCTCCAGATCCTGCCCCCGTAGGAGACGACGATCGCGGAGCCGTCCGGAAGGAAGGCGTAGCCCGGATGCACGTCGATGGGAGCTCGCGATTCCTGCTCGTCGCGCTGAACCGGATAGGCCAGCCACTCCTCGTCGCCGGTCGCCAGGTTGCGCTTCCGGAGCCCGGTGTCGGCGTTGTAGCGGGTTGCGTAGACCAGCCACTCGCCGTCGGGCGAGATCGCGGGGCGCATCCCTGAACCGTACCGGCTGGTCATCACGGTGCTGGTGCCGGTTTCGCGATCGTACCGGTACACCTGGTAGCGGGGAAGACGGGCGTTGTACTCCCAGTCGCCGAACGACTGCGCGTACCAGATGTGCCGTCCGTCGGGACTGAAAGCGGCGCCGATGCGCTTGATGCCTCCGAACAGGGACGCGAAGATCGGCGAGGTGGGAGCGCCGGGTATGGTGATCGGCGACGAGCGCTCCGCATGGTACATATACAGATTCGCCGAGCCGCCCAGGCCGCCCGATCGGCTGACCACGATGAACTCGCCGTCGGGCGCCCACTCGGGCGACAGGAAGAGGTTGTTGTTGCCACGCGAAACCTGCGTCGTATCCGTCTTGTCGAGCCGCATGGTCCACAGGTTGTCGCCGCCGCTCCTGTCCGAGATGAACGCCACCGACTCGCCGTCGGGGCTGAAGCGCGGCTGCGTCTCGAAGGCCATACCGGTCAGAAGCGGGGACGCCTCGCCGCCGGTGATCGGCATGGTGTAGAGATCGCCGAGCAGGTCGAAGACGATGGTCCGGCCATCGGGGCTGACGTCGAGCGAGATCCAGGTGCCTTCGGTCGCGGTGAACTCCGCGGTGCGGGCGCCGCGGAGGGGAAGGGGGTTGCGTTGCGGCCCGCCGGGCCTGGGTGGCTGCGCCGCGAGCGGGACGACGGTGAAGGCGATGGCGGCCAGAGCCACCGCCGGTACGGAAAATCGGAAGGCACTGCGGTCGAATGCGTTCGGGGTCCTGCCGTGCACGGCGCTCATTTGTCACCTCCCGGGACTCCTGCGCGGACATCGGGCGCGGTGTTCCGCCATGGTTCATCCGGTGCGGGTCGTTGCCGGGGCCACACCTCGTCGAGGGTGTCACCGTCGTAGAGCCGTCCGTTCATCATCACCTGATGCACCGTGTTGCTGTTGCGGATGTTGTCGAGGGGGTTGGCGTCGAGGATCACCAGGTCGGCCAGCTTGCCGGGCTCGATGGACCCCAGGTCGCGGCCCAGTCCGATCGCCTCGGCACCCATGATCGTGGCGGCCCGCAGCGCGTCGTGCTCGTCCATGCCGCCGCTCTGCATCGCCCACAGCTCCCAGTGAAAGCCCAGTCCCTGCAGCTGTCCGTGGCTGCCGACGCCGGTCTTCCCGCCGTTCTCCACCAGTCGCGTCAGCCAGGCGGCGTGTTTCGGGAACGCGTATTCGTCCTCCATGAACCAGCCGCCCGGTCCGGGGCCGGTCGTCTGCAGACGCCGCGCCTTCGTGTCGAGCTCACGCTTGGGGGTGAAATGCGTGAGCTTCTCGTCTCCGAAGATGTCCTCGCGGGTGTAGAAGTAGTTCTCCGCCCAGGGCCCGCCGTAGGAGACGAGCAGCGTAGGCGAATTCACCGTGCCCGAGGTCGCGAAGAGTTCGACTACGTCTCCGTATGCGGGGATGATGGGCATGGAGTGCTCGACTCCGGGATAGCCGTCGATCGCGTGGGTCATGTTGAGCCGGTAGTCCAACCCTCCTTCGGTGGTGGGCATGAGTTCGAGATCGCGCGCGGCCATGATCAGCCACTGGCGCTGCCGGCGGTTGCCGGACATGTACATCTTGAAGGTCTTGGTGTCGTAGTAGCGGCTGTACTTGGTCAGCACCTCGACCGCGTGCTCGTAGCTTCGGATGAAGTCCTGGCTGAATACTCCGGGCCCGGTCGAATATACGCGCGGACCGACCATCTTCCCGGCGCGCACCATGTCCTCGTAGGAGAGCACGTCGGTCGTGGCCGTCTGCGGATCCCGCGTCGTCGTCACGCCATAGGCCAGGTTCGCCGTGTAGATCCACGGGCGCGCCCAGTGGAGGCCCCAGAGATTCCACATGTGCGCATGCGTGTCCACGAAGCCGGGAACGACTGTCTTGCCCGCGACATCGACCACGGTCGCGCCCTCGGGCACGTCCCCGGGCCCCGCCGACACCGAGACGATGCGGTTGTCGGTCACCACGATGTCGGCGTTCTGGACGATCTCGTCGCCGTTCATGGTGATCGCCCGCGCGCCACGCAGAACGACCGTCCCCCGCGGGATGTCGCGCTCCGCCGTAACCGCGAACTGCTGTTCGGCGGGCTCGTAGTCGGGGTCGGCGGCGGCGGCGTCCAGGTCGTAGGTGAACAGCGCGTTGCCGAGCGACCAGTGCACGGTGCGGCCGTCCGCACCCCACGCCGGGAACTCGACCCCGAGTTCGTTGAGCTTCCAGACGGGAACCGCGGCCGAGTCCGGCTTGACCACGTCCACCGTGGGCAGCGCGGCCCCCAGGTCGGGAACCGTGACGGCATAGAGGTCGTCTCCCACGTGCGCCAGCGCGAGATCGCCCCGCGGCGCCATCTCGACCGAGCCCGAGATGAACCGCAGGATCAGTTCGCGCGGCTCGTCGTCGTCGAAGTCCGCCGGCATCACGAGGTCGGACGTCTCCGAGCGCTTGTAGCCGATGGGCACGCCGCCCGCCGACAGATCGGCCCGCCTCGTGACCTGGAGGTGCCGTTTCCTGTCGGTGTCGTCCCAGCGCGCTGATGACAGCGCGGTGGTCGGCGGGGGCGGAGCAGGGGAGCCCGGGACGGCATCCGCACGCGCGGTTCCGTAGTAGTAGATGCGGTCGGGGTCCTCGGTGAAGTGGGGCGATCTGCGTCCCGCCGTGGGGCCGATCACCGTCACCTCGCCGCCGCCGGCGGGAATCCAGATGAACTCGGAGCCGGCCGTGCTGAAGAAGGGATCGACGGCCTCCTGCACAACGCGCCTGGGAGACCGCACGCCGACGATGCGCCCGCCGTCGGGCGAATACACGAGGTCGCGGTAGTACGCGGGCGCCGTCGTGAGGGTGACCGCGGTGCCGCCGTCGGCCGGCACGCGCCGGATGTGGCCCTCGCCGCTGTCGTCGTCCCATGTCACGTATGCCACGTAGCGCCCATCGGGCGACCAGACCGGACGGTGTTCACCCACTTCGTCGCTCGTCAGCCGCCTGGGCGTCCCGTCCGGGAGGTCCGCGACGTACACGCGGTCGAGGGCGGTGAAGGCGACGCGGCTCCCGTCGGGAGAGGCGCGCGGATACCGGATCTGCTTGACCATGAAGGTCGGCGTGTCCTCGATCGGGTACTCGAACTCGACCTCGGGACCGATCCCGATCTCTGCCTCGACAGTGAAGGGGATCTCGGCGGGATCGCTGCCGTCCACCGGCACGCGCCAGATCCGGCCGCCGTAGGACATGACCAGCGCGTCGGACTCCGGCGTGAAGGAGTAGCCGGGGAGCACGTCCATGGTCGCGGTCGACTCCATGTCGTCACGCTGGACCGGGTAGGCCAGCCAGCGCTCCATCCCCGAGGCGAGGTCGCGCAGACGGATTCCCGTGTCGGCGTCGTCGCGGCTGCCGTAGGCCAGCATCGTGCCGTCGGGCGACAGCGCGGGCCGGAACCCGGAGCCGTACCGGTTCGTCATCGGGGTGCGCGTACCGGACTGGCGGTCGTAGACCCACAGCTGGAACTGCGGGAAGATGGCGTTGTATTGCCAGGTCCCCTGCCGCTGGGCGTACCACACGTACCGCCCCTCTGCATCGACCGCCGCGCCCATCATCCGCTGGCCTCCCGGCCCTCCCACCATCTCGATCCCGGTGCCGCCGTCAACGTGGTAGAGCCAGAGCTTTTCGAGCCCGAAGAACTGGCGCGACCTCGACACCACGATGTAGTTCCCGTCGGGCATCCATTCGGGCGACAGGAAGCCGCTCCCGACCCCCTTGCTGACCTGCGTGGGATCGCCGCCGGCGGAAGGCATCAGCCAGACGTTCTGGTCACCGCTCCGGTCGGACACGAACACGATCCGCTCGCCGTCGGGGCTGAAACGCGGCTGCATGTCGTATCCCATCCCGCTCGTGAGCTGGACGGCGTCGCCTCCGGTGATCGGCATGGTGTAGAGGTCGCCGAGCATGTCGAAGACGATGGTCTGTCCGTCCGGGCTCAGATCGAGCGAGATCCAGGTGCCCTCGTTGGTGGTGAACCGTGCCCAGCGGGCGGGCTCCAGCGGGAGGCCGCGATCGGGGTCGAGTTCCGCCTCCTGGGCCTGGGTGGCGAGCGGGGTGAGCAGCACCAGTGTGACCGCCCAGTGGCTGCGTTTGAGAGAGCGCATGTGCCGACTCCGTTCCGGATTGCAGTGGGGTTTGCGCGAATGAGAATGGCCGGGGGAATTGACCGGCCGAACCTCCAACATACGTTCGGGGGTGAATACTAGTGTCCGCGGTCGCACGCGACCACGCGAACAACGGCCCGACGAACCTGACCTCGCCGCTCACGGGCGACGCAACCGAGACATGCCACAAGCTCCACACCGAGACATCGCGCTCCTTTCCGTCTCCATCGACCTGGGTGCGGGCCGCCGCGGTGTGGACATGGGCCCGTCGGCCCTGCGCATCGCGGGGATCCGCGAAGAGATCGAGAAGATCGGCCACACCGTTTCCGAAATCGGCACCATCACTGCCGGCGGGCTGGAGACCACCGAGTCGGGAGAGGACGTGCTCCCCTTCCTGAACGAGATATACGATGTCACGGGGCGGACACGGGCGGCGGTGCGGAAGGGGCTGGACCGGGGATGCCTGCCCCTCGTCCTCGGCGGCGATCACTCCCTCGCCATCGGGTCGGTGGGCGCGGTGGCCGACCACTACCGCGAGCAGGGGATGTCCATCGGGGTCATCTGGGTCGACGCGCACACCGACCTGAACCAGCCCCACACTTCGCCCACCGGCAACATCCACGGGATGCCGCTGGCGGTGCTTCTGGGATTGGGCGAGCCGCGCCTGACCCGCGGAGGGGCCAGCGTCCGCCCCGAAAATGTGAGTGTATTGGGGGCGCGCGATCTGGACGCCGGCGAGAAGGCGCTCATTCGGGAGCTGGGGGTGCGGGTGTTCACGATGTCGGAGGTCGACGAAAGGGGTGTGGCCGCGTGCATGGACCAGGCGCTGGAACGCGCCAACGACGGGACGTGCGGATTCCACCTTTCCCTCGACCTCGACGCGCTCGATCCCGCGATCGCTCCCGGAGTCGGCACGCCGGTCCGGGGAGGCCTCACATACCGGGAGGGCCACCTGGTCTGTGAGAAGGCGTCCCGCTCGGGCCGACTGCTCAGTCTCGAACTCGTCGAACTCAATCCCGTCCTCGACGACCGCAACGAGACGGCGCTGCTCGGCGTCGGGCTTGTGGCCTCGGCGCTCGGCGCAACGATCCTGTAGAGGTGCGGGGCGGCCTTCGCACGCTCGTGGGAGCGACCGCGCAGGGGTACGAAGTTCTGACCAGGGCAGCGGGAGCCTCCGCACGCTCGTGGGAGCGCCACACGGTGTCGTGCGCCGTGCTAGTTTTCATCCCCCCGCCGGGGTGGTGAAATCGGTATACACAGGGGACTTAAAATCCCCCGGGAGCATTCCCATGCGGGTTCGAGTCCCGCCCCCGGCATTCGTGAACGGGCAGCAGCGACGTGGCGCGCGCGGCGGCCCGAGCTGAGGCGTCCGACGAGTCGGCCCCTGCCTAACGCCGCCTGTACGTCCTCACCGGAGGCAGACGCGCCCCCGTGCCTCCCTGCGGCTCGTCCTCGCCCACGACCGGGATCGTCAGCGTCCCGATCCCGTCGATGCTGGCCTCGATCAGGTCGCCGGGCTGCAGGAAGCGCTGCTCTCCGCGCACCGCCGTCCCCATCCCGACGCCGCCGGACGTCCCGTTGTTGACGACGTCGCCCGGGAACAGCGTGATGATCGACGAGCCGTATTCGATCAGCTCCCACAGGGTGTGGATCATGTCGCCGGCACGGGCCTCCTGCATCTGCTCGCCGCCGACGCTGAGCGTCTGGCGCAGGTTCTCCATGGGATCGCCGTAGAACTCCTTCGGCACGATCCACGGCCCCATCGGGGCGAAGGTGTCGTGACCCTTGCCCACGAACCAGTCCGAGGTGAGTGGGTTGCCGCCCGGCGGACGGCCGCCCCGGTCGGAAATGTCGAGGGTCACGGTGTAACCGAAGACGTAATCCTGGGCATCGGTCGCGGAGACGTATTTGGCCGCCCTCCCGATCACGGCGCCCAGCTCGACCTCCCAGTCCGTGCGGTCCCGTCCGTACGGAATCACCACCGCGTCGCTGTTGCCGATCACCGCGCCCCGGCTGGGCTTCAGGAAGAGGTAGGGGACACCGCGGTTCTCGCGGCGCTGCCGCCGCGCCTCGGCGCGCGCCTCCTCGGAGCCGGTCTCGTTCACATGGCTGTAGAAGTTGACCGCCGCGTTCATGATCTTGCCCGGGTACATGATCGGCGGCAGGGTGCGCACGTCGTCGAGCTCGTGGATGAAGCCGGCGCGCGCGCTCCCGTCGATCATACCGCTCGCGGCCAGGTGATTCACGATCTCGTAGAGGCGCGGCTTCACGCCGTACTCGTAGCGCCCGATCAGGTCCAGCATGTCCGCGGGCGCCGGGATCGCGGGATACGTTGGATTGCGCTCCAGCGCCCGGTTCGCCTCGCCGATGTCGACGACGAGCGCGTCCCGGAGCACCAGCGCCACCCGGGGCTCGCCGTCGATCTCGAAGGTGCCGACCTTGAAGGGCTCGGCGATGTCCATGGCCGCGCCGGACTGGGCCCACGCGGCGTTCGGGCCGGGCCCCATGGCGAGCGATGTGAAGAAGGCCGCCGCGAGGGCGGTGCGGGAAGCTGCGGCAACGTTGAGTCGCATGATCCTGCCCCATGCAGAGGTGGCTTGCCGATGGCGGCGTGACGAGAACCGGAGTCTGATTCTCTACGCCCGACCCTCGCGTCCGTCAAGTGTGGACGGCCTGCAGCGTGGGCGGCTTGCAGTGCCGGGTGACTACAGGATGCCGTCCACGTACAGATTGAGGCGGAAGCCCTTGTGAGGACCGTTCAGGCCCCGCGACAGGTCCAGGCGGACGAGTCCGTCGAGAATGCTGCCGCCGATGCCGATGCCGTAGAGCAGGTCGCCTGCGGTGAAGTCGCTCGCTTCGCCGGCCCAGCCGGTGTCGGTGAAGAGACTCGCGCCCACTCCGTGGAAGATCCGGTTGACCTCGACGCGCCCGCGCAGGAACGACGGGCCCGAGACCACCGAGGCGGGGAAGCCGCGCAGCGTGGACGTCGCACCGAGGAACCATGACCGCTGGACCGGAGCGGCTCCCCAGGTGTTGCCGCCCGCCGCCTCGAGCCCCAGGCGCCACCCGTCCCAGCCCTCGCCCCGCACGGGGATGATCGCCCGGGCCGTGGCGCTCGCCTGCACGTAGTCGTTTCGCGCTTCGGCGCCGTCCCCGCCCGAGCCGCCGGCGACGGGCCGCCAGGTCGCGCCGCGCCCGTGAAACTCCACCCCGAACTGGGCCTTGAGGGGGTCATGTCCCCACCAGGGCGAGATCCGCATCTCCGCGCCCAGTTCGTCGGCGTCGTCGGCCGTCATGTTCGGCCGGAAGCCCCAGTCCCCGTCGAACACACGGAAGAGGGCGAAGTCGATGTTCCGCTCCACGGCGGCGTGTCGCTCGGCGTATGCGCGGAAACGGAAGGACTCCCTTCGCCCCTCGGGAGGACGCCAGGTGAAGTCGACGCCGGTTGCCCTGTAGTACTCCCCGTTGTCGCGGCCGAAGAACAGGGCCTCGAAGGAGTTTCCGAATCCGAGGTGTCCGGCCTGGGGATCCACGGAGTGCAGTTCGTGGTAGGCGCCGAGCGTCAGGCGGCGCAGCACGTTCGAGCGGTCCAGATCGAGCCGCACCTTGGGGCGGAGGTCGGCAAACCCGAAGAATCCGGACGCCCCGAGGGTGTACCGGTCTCCCAGATCCCAGTCGAAGTGCCCGCCCAAGGCCGGTCCTTCGACCCGGTTGTAGCGGATCAGATCCTGGCGCGCCCAACCCCAATTGAAGTTCCAGGGAATCACCTGGACCGGCGGCGCGGGCAGGTCGGCCAGGTCCCCGATATACTCCGCCAGCTCATCGGGGTCGGTGAACCCGGGTGCGCCGTCCCAGACGGGCGGCGGCAGGTGGGGGCTCTCGGCCACGAGACTGCGGTCCTCCGGGACGATCAGCAGCGACTCGCGGTCCGCGGCCGGGGTCTCGGCTTCGTCCATGAGCTCGTAGGGGATCCGGTCGTCCTCGGAGAGCAGCGAGGCGATGAAGGCCATGGCCTCGGCGCGCGACGCGAAGTGGACCTCTCTCATCCCGTCCCGCGCGGTTGTCACCGTTCCGCGCGCGGTCTCGTCGCCCGGGACGACGGGGTCGCCCTCCTCATCCACCTCCACATCCTCCTGCAGGACCACCGACTCGACCTGGTAGGCCATGTCCATCGAGACGGGGAACCTGAGGACCCCCGCCCTCGCCTCGCCCTCGATGCGCATGCTGCGGGGCAGCCACGCCTTGAAGTCCCAGAGCAGGTAATCCACCGAGACGACATTCAGGTTGAAGGTCCACGGCTTGAAGAGGCCGGGAACGAACCGGAAGGTGCCGGCTGCGTCCTCCTCCTGCAGATCGGGGACGTCGCGCATGGCGTCGAACTCGCGGCTCATGCGGTAGGCGGCCCGGACCAGCGCACCGGTGTCGCGGTCGATCCAGAGGATTCCGCTGATTCGCTGGGGCGCTGCCTCCCGGGGGAGGACTTCGAGCTGAATCGCCTCCAGCCGGCGTCCGTCGGGGAAAGACAGCGTCATCGTATCACCGCTCTGGAAGCGGTAGATCGTGTCGGCGCCGGAGGCCAGGGGATGGATGAGCGCGAACTCGTTGTCTTCCGTGTCCGCGGTGAACGCCTCGTCGTCCATTCCCAGGAACAGACGGTCGTTGCCGGGCTCGAAGGGTCCGTCGAACGGGAGGTCCTCGAGCCAGTCCAGATCGCCTTCGCGCATGGCGATGGCGCGTCCCGGGTACTCGGAACGGGAGCCGAGCACCTGTACCACGGTGTCGTAGTCGCGCTCCCAGAATGTGCGGACCGCCGTCTCGCTGTGGTAGAGGACACGGTCCCGCAGCGGCGCGCGGATGGCGGCGGCAATACGCTGGTCGATCCGGGCGGTGTAGCGCACGACCGACTCGTCCAGCGCGGTCCAGCCGTCGAAGGCCGCCGTGTAGAGCTGCCGGGCGACCGGATCCAGGAAGGCGTCGGGCGCGAACCGGACCTGCGCGGTGGCGTCGTGCGGCGCGGCCCCGGCGACCGCAGCCACAACGACAATGGCCGCGGCCAGTCGGTGCCTGCAGTTGGCGGCGCTCATGACCCCGACCCCTCCGGCGCCCGCTGGAAGCGCGCCTCGCGGAAGTCCTCCCACGCGATGTAGTGCCAGTCGGCCCCCTCCTGCCCGACCCCCTCCCGTGCCGCGGGGCCCGCGTTCGGGAACACGAAGATCCCCCGGTTGTCTCCGTCGACGTCGTTGGAGTCGGAGAGCTCGTAGTCGCGCCCGTCCAGGAGCGTGACGCGCGCAAACCCGTCGTCGGTGCGGGTGATCCGCCGGATCTTCCCGAACTCCACGTCGAGTTCGACGTTGTCCGAGGTCCCGTCCAGGTAGTCCCAGCTCCACTCCTCATCGGCGTCCCACCGGATCCAGCCCTCGAACTCTTCGCCGGACCGGCCTGCGACGACACCGTACAACGGGCCGGTCACTCCGAAGTCGTCGTAGCCGGCCCCGGCAGACGGGGGGTGCAGGCGAAGCGCGCGCAAGTCGTCCCAGTCGACCTCCACGCCACCGAGCCCGGGATCCGCGATCCGGATCGTGCGGCGGTACCAGCGAATGTCGGACTGCCGGTAGCGCGAACCGAGCGGGCGGTAGAGGTCGACTCCATCTCCGGATGCCAGAGTCACCCATGCCCCGCCGAAGCGGGATTCCACGGTACTGATCTCGCCGAGGGAGAAGCGCCGCAGATCGCCGTCGTCGTCCCGCCCGGGGAACCGGTCCGACTCGAGGACCGGAGCGCCGTTCCAGGAGATGAACCCGGTGAAGGTGCGTCCGAAACGATCCTCGACCGACCCGTGGACCCGGGCGGCCTCGGGTGGGACGCCGGACGGAGCAGCGCCGAACTCGATCCGCGTGATGTCGCGTCCGGAGACCACGACCTGCCCTTCGACGGGGTCGTCGACGGTGATGCGCGCCCTCAGCCCTCCGGTCGTCGACGATGTGCGCACACCGCCGGGGGACACCGTCATATTGCCTTGCCGCGAGGCGGGCACATCCAGCGACACCTCGCCCGCTGCGCCCCGCCGCACGACCTGCATTTCGCCGTCGTCGTCCTGCACGAGCGCAGCGAGGTGGCCGAAGCGGATCGCCGTGCGGGTCGTGGTCGCGAAATCCCGGTACCGCTCCTCCCAGGAGACCCGGTAGTCCCCGACCTCCACGGTGCGCACCGCCGGCTTGCCGTCGTGCACGGCCAGGAGCCAGGTGTTGTAGTTGTCGTCGGATATCTCGCGGCTGCCGACGAGCACGTCCGCCCAGCTTGCCGCGCTCTGCCCCCTGCCGAATCCGAGGAATCCCTCGTACTCGTCCCCGTCGCCGGTGAAGACGCGTCCCCAGATCCGATCTTGTGCCTGGGCGTGGAGGGTTGGCGCGCCGGCCAGAAGGAGTGCGGCGCAAGCGAACCGGAGTGCAAAGGGCGAGTGCAGGACAGCGGGCATGGGACGGGACGGGTTCGGGGGAGGCGGGTGAACTCCCATTCTCCTACCCCGCGAGGCGGATTCCGGTTTCGGAGGTCGTCCCGCCGCCGTAGATTGCCCGCTCATCTCCACCGCCACCTCACATGGACAGGAGTTCAGGAATGCGCATGCGGAATTGGATGACCTCGTGCCTGGCAATCGTTGCAACCGGCGCGTTTTTCGCCTGCGGTCCCGCGGGGGACGCGGGTGAGCAGGACGATGCGGGAATGTCCGCCGCCGAAGAAGCGGCCGAAGGGCCGTCGAACCCCCGCTTCGGGGTCTGGCAGCTCGAATCCGATAACCCCCCTCCGTTCATCAACATCATGACCTACGAACCCTACGGGGACGGCGGGATGAAGATCACGGTCGCGTCCACCAACGCCGACGGCGAGTCCAACGAGTGGAGCTACGTTACGATGTTCGACGGTGAGTTCCACCCGGTCGAAGGCCAGGAGAACGCGGAGACCGCTGTCGAGGTGATCGACGAACGCACCAACCATATCCTCAATGCGCGCGGCGGTGAGGTCTACCAGGTCATCGTCAACGTGCTCTCCGAGGACGGCAACACGATCAACAACGAATACCGGCGCACGCTCGAGGATGGCACCGAGCGGGTGAGCCACGCGGTCTACCGCCGGATCGAGTAGGGCGGGGCGCTCAAGCCTGATAGGTTTGGCCCCGTCCCGGCCGGTCGTCCCGGGGCACGCTCAGTTCGAACCGGGGAATGCGGGCGCGGAACACCGACCCGTCCTCGCGGCGGAAGTGGTAGAAGCCCTCCATGTGGCCGCTGCGCCCCTGGAGCACGCAGAAGCTCTGGTATTCGTGCACATCGCCGGGCTGCAGGACGGGCGACTCGCCCACAACGCCCTCGCCCTCGACCTCCTGATCGCCGGCGAGGATGTCGTGGATCTTCCAGTGGCGCCAGAAGAGCTGCGCGGTCCGCCCCCCGGTGTTTTCGATGCGCACGAAATAGGCGAAGACATGGTGCAGGGGCGGCTCCGACTGGGCGCGCGCGTACACCGGCTGGACGCTGATACTCATCCGGCCGTCGAGGATGGGCGGGCGCTGGTACTCGCCGGAAGGTCTGATCACGGGTGACGCTCGTCAGGCACAGACCGGAAATGTAATGCTAACATTACATCTTGTAATGTGTGCATGACATTTGTAGAGTCGTGCGATCCCTTGCCGTTCCGCGATCGTCCGGCTTTCACCCCACCTCCCCCGACGCAGTGTTAGACTTGCTGCCGCGTACCACTAACATACTACCCGATCAACGAATCCGCGCCCCAATGGCGATACCCCTCCAACGACCGGAGCGTTCCATGCCGCGCAGAATCTTCATGGCCATCCTGGCGGTCCTCGCCACCCAGCCCCTTTCGGCGCATTCGCAGGAGACCGGGGTTGCCCGCATCGTCGCCCGCTTCGAGCCCGAGATACGGCGCGCCATGCTCGAGGGCGGCATCCCGTCGATAGCCGTCGCGATCACCGACCGCGAGGGCGAACTCTGGAGCGGCGCCTACGGCCAGTCCAACCTGTGGGCCCGAACGCCGGCATCCACCAACACGGTGTACCTGATCGGTTCGACCTTCAAGGCTCAGTCCACCGTCGCACTGCTGCAGCAGATGGAGCAGGGGAAGTTCGCATTGGACGACCCCGTGAGCGACCACCTCGACGACCTCGTCATCCGCGGCGAGGACATCGAGCGCCCGGTCACCTTCCGCCACCTCCTGACGCATACCTCGGGGATGCCCGTCGACTTCGGACCCCACGCCGTCTGGGGCACCACCGCGCCCCTTTCGCTGGACGAGTACCTGGGCGATTCGCTGCGGGTGGAGACGCCGCCGCTGGAAGGCGTCGTGTACTCGAACATGGCCTACTCGCTGGTCGGACATCTGGTGGAGAAGTTCTCGAGCGTCCCCTACCGGCAGTACGTTCGGGACAACGTCTGGGGCCCGCTGGGGATGACCTCCACCGTCTTCCAGCCGCCGCCGGCGACGGCCGAGCGCCTGGCGGTGCCGTATGTGCCCGATGCGGAAACGGGGCGCAACGCGCCGACCACCCGGGTGAAGGCCAACGTCTGGCCCGCCGGGATCGTCTACGGGACGGTGCACGACCAGGCCAACTGGGTGCGCTTCAACCTGGGCGACGGCAGCTGGGGCGACGGGCGGCTACTCGAAGCGGCCACCCTGGACGAGATGCACACCCTCCAGTACGAACAGTTCGCTGGGGGGCCGATGGGCGGTGGATGGGGGTATGACGACCCCGGATACGGACTCACGTGGTGGGTGTCGTCGCGCGACGGCGAGCGCTTCTTCGCGCACTCCGGGAGCGTTTCGGGGTATACCGCGTTCGCATCGGGGAACAGAACGCGCGGCTTCGGTGTCGCCTTCCTGACGAACGGAAACCGCGCCCACCCCCACCTCGTACGGCTGACTCGTCTCGTCCTCGACCTCATGGCCGAGGAGCTCGGCGAATCACGATAGACAGCAGACAATGACTCCAACTGAACAACTGACGCTGCCCGCGATTCCACCCGACTGGCCCGACCTGGCGATCGCGCTGGGCGTCCTGGCCGCCGGCGCCTGGCTTCTCGACTGGATCGCGTCGCGTTTTCTGCATCGCGCCTTCGCGCGTGTGGCCGCGCGCACCCGCTCGAAGTGGGACGACCGCATCGCCGAGCGGAAGGTCCTGGACCGCCTCGCGCATGTGGTCCCCGCGCTGGTGGTGTACCTGGGTATCGGATCCGCGCTTGGGGTGAGCGCGGACGGGGCGGCGGCCAATCCGGGGGCGCCGCTCGCCGTGGCCTGGACGATGGTGCGGCGGGTGGCCGCGGCCTGGGTGGCGTTCGCGGTGGCGCGGGCCTTCGCGGCCTCCCTGGACGCAGTGAACGACATCTACAAGGAGAGCTACACCGAGGCGAAGTCACGGCCGATCAAGGGCTACCTGCAGGTGATCGGTCTGGTGGCGTGGCTGTCCGCGGGGGTCGTGATCGTGTCGATCCTCGTGGGACGTTCGCCGGTGGTGTTCCTGTCGGGCCTCGGGGCGCTGGCGGCGGTCCTCATGCTCGTCTTCCGCGACACGATCCTGTCGCTGGTCGCCAGCGTCCAGATGGCCTCGAACGACATGATCCGGATCGGCGACTGGGTGAGCGTGCCGCAGGCCAACTCCGACGGCGAGGTCATCGACATCGCGCTGCACACGGTGAAGGTGCAGAACTGGGACAAGACGATCTCGACGATCCCCACGAGCAGGTTCATCACCGAATCGTTCAAGAACTGGCGCGGCATGAGCGAGTCGGGAGGGCGGAGGATCAAGCGCTCGCTGCGGGTCGACATGAACTCGGTGCGTTTCCTCGCGGACGCCGAGATCGACGAACTCTCCCGGCGCGAGCTGCTGCAGGACTACATGCGGTACAGCGTGGAGGGGATCGCGCGCTACAACGAGGCGAAGGCGGTCGGCAACCCGGGCGTCATCCCCGAGATCCGCCGGCTGACGAACCTGGGAACCTTCCGTGTCTACGTGCAGAAGTACCTCGAGGCGCACCCCAGGACCCACAAGGACATGACGCTGCTGGTCCGCCAGCTCGCGCCGGGTCCCGAAGGCATCCCCATCGAGGTCTACTGCTTCTCGAACGACACCGCGTGGGCGAACTACGAGGGATTCCAGGGGGACATCTTCGACCACCTGATCGCGGTGCTGCCGGAGTTCGGGCTTCGCGCCTTCCAGTCGCCGGCGGGGAGCGATTTCGGGCGGGCGTTACGGACCGGCGCCTGACCAGCGGCGATCCGTATCCGCCGGGGAGCCTTCCGGCCTGACCAGGCTCGGCCGGCCCCGCTACCTGGAATACACGACGCGCCCCACCATCTGCGCTCGCCTCCACACGATCTCGCGGGTGAGGAGGAGGTGGCCGCTCTCGAGGATCGAGAAGGCGTCGCGGATGGTCCCGCCGCCGGGGATCCGGCGTTCAATCGCGAATCCGTTGCCACGCCAGATGAGGCGTACCTCGATCGGCCCCTGCGCTGCCGCGGCGTCCACCCAGTCCCCTTCCACGGGAACGTCGACGGGATCCTGGCTGTCGAAGGCGACCGTCAAGCTTTCGTCGCCGGGCGAGAAAGTCAGAGCCTCCGAAGTGATGCCCAGCATGAGCATCGTCTGCCGCAGCCCGGCTGGTGTACCCGTAACGGCGTCGCCGCCAGTTCCCTGCTCGCGCATCATCTCCATCCCGATATCCGACGCCCGCTGATAGATGTGATCGCGCGCGCCGGTCCCGCGGAGGCCGGCTGCCTGGGCGGTGGCGGCCTCGTCGAGGTTCCAGGCGCCGGTGAAAGTGGCGAGCGCGGCGGTTCGCTCCGGGGACGGGACGCCGGGTCCGGAAGATGCACATCCGAGGATGCCCGCAATGGACAGTGCGCAGGTGACGGCGCGCGCGGGGAGGTGGTACATGTCAGCAGCCTCTGGTTGGCGTGATGTTGATCGGCTGAAGCTCGAAGCCGCGCTCGACCGCCTGTTGCAGGATCAAACGCGCCCCGCGCGGCGTCCTCACGTCCAGCCTCACTTCAGAAACCGCTCGAAGAAGTCCTCGGCGGCCTCGAATACGGCCATCCAGCTGCGGTGCAGCAGGAAGCCGTGGACCTCGTCGGGAAGGACGAGATGCTCCACGTGCACGCCCTTTCGCCGGAGCACCTCCGCCAGTTCGACGGATTCCGCGAAGGGGACGTTGCGGTCGTCGTCGCCGTGGATCAGCAGCACCGGCGATTCCCACCGGTCCACGAAGGCCATCGGAGAGGACTCGAAGGCGCGCCGGGCGAGGTCGGGATGCGCCACCGGATCGTAGGAGGGCACGAAGTTGCGGATGATCTTGTTCCAGTCATGGGCGCCGTGGACGTCGACCCCGGCCTTGAAGAGATGCGAGGCCTGCGCGAGGCCGTGGGCGGTCAGGTAGCCGCCGTAGGAGCCGCCCCAGAGCCCGAGCCGGTTGCCGTCCACGTCGTCCCGCGCGGCCAGCCAGGCCCCGGCACCGAGAACATCGCCTACCTCGGAGGCGCCGTCGGCCCCGTAGTGCAGCGCTTCGCGGAATTCCATGCCGTAGCCGATGCCGCTCCGGTAGTTCACCGAGAGGACCGCGTAGCCGCGCGCCGCCAGGTGCTGGTTGAAGGCGTAGGTGTGGTGGTAGTAGCCGCGGTGATGGAACCCGAGGAGCATCTGGCGGCGGGATCCCCCGTGCAGGAAAAGGAGGCCGGGCCAGCCGCCGGGCGGGGGAGGGCCCTGGGGGAGGAAAAGCTGCCCGTGAATGGGAAGGCCGTCGGCGGAGGGGAAGATCACCTGCTCGGGTTCGGACAGGCCGGAGGGGATGGCTTCCGACGCCGATTCCACCAGCCAGCGCCGTTCGTTCCCTGCGAGCACCTCGGCGTGTGCGGGGACCGTGCCGGACGACGCCAGAAACGCGATCGACCCGTCGGAGGCGGGCGCGGGCTGCCACTCGATTCCGGTGCCGGGCGTCAGCTGGCGCGCGCCGCTGCCGTCCAGCGGTCCCCACCAGAGGTGCTGACGGTCCGTGTCCCCCTGGTTGGAAGAGAAGACGAGTGCCTCGCCGCCGGGCGCGAGCGCGACGTACTGCACCTCGAACTCTCCGGTCGCGATGGGGCGGGGCTCGTCCCCGCCGGCAGCGCCGACCGAGTAGAGATTGGTGAAGCCGTTGCCTTCCCACGGAAACGCGATGCGGTCACCCGCGCCCCAGAAGATGTTTCCGGTACCGGATATGGTGCGGAATACGCTGCCGGGCCCGTCCGGGGCCGCGAAGACGGTCCGGACCGTGCCGTCGTCGATGCGCACCACCCGGATGCTCCAGGGCAACGCCTCCCGCACGGCGAAGAACGGGAGGCGGCCCTCTTCGCTGGGGATGCGCAGGAAGGCGACCTCACGCCCGTCCGGCGACCAGGCCGGGCTGCCGTCGACATCGAGGGAAGGGTCGAGATAGCGAAGGTGGCGGCCGGCCAGATCCAGCACGCCGATGAAGGCGTGATCCCCGCGCTGGCTGGTCCAGGCCAGGTGGGTGCCGTCGGGAGACAGCCGGAGTTCACCCGGGCTGCCGCGGCCCCTGACCAGAGCCTCGGCTTCCGCGTCCGCGTCCGAGGTTGACCTGCGCCGGATCACGCCGCCCTGGATGTAGATCACGGCGCTGCCGTCGGCGGTCAGGAGGGGCGAGTGTCCGGGTCCCAGCCTGGCCGGTGCCCCGCCATTGGTGCCGACCACCCAGAGTTCCCGGTCGACACCGGCAGGATCGCTTTCCGGGTTGGGGATCTCTCCGGCCCGGTTGGGAGCGCCGCCTCGAACGAACGCGATGGTGGCGCCGTCGGCCGAAACCGCGAGGCCGGCCACCTCCTGCCCGTCGTCCTCTTCGAACTGCGTGAGCGGCCGTCCGCGCCACCCGGGGCCCGCGGCGGCCCAGACGTTGCGCGCTCCTCGCTCGTTGCGCACCCAGACCACCACCGGGGCGTCCGCGGCGGCCGTCATTTCGGTGGGGAAGGGCCAGCCGACGAGGGCGTCGAGGTCGGTCTGGCGGGTCTGGGTGGAGGCGGTCGAGAACGCCGCCGCGCAGAGCAGGAGGGATGCGAGCGCGGTCGCGGCTCTTCGGGATTGTGTGTTGTTCATCGGAGTCAGTTCAGGGGCTGCACCACCAGGAAGGATGTCGCGATCACGGCCGCCGCTGCCAGCAGCAACTCGAGGGTTGCGGAAGGCCTGAGGCGGTCCGGTCGTGGGTCGCTCGCCAGCGCCGGGCGCACCACGCGCCAGTTGTAGAAGCCGAGCGCCATCACGCCCAGGACCACGGCGTCCTTGACGAGCAGCGACCGTCCCCAGGCCGTGGTCCATATGTCGGAGGGCGCACCGATGTGAAGCCACGCCTTGACCCCGCCCGAGACGACCAGGAGGCCGACGGCGGCGAGGGCGAGCCGGGAGAAGGCGCCGACCAGTGCGGGCAGTGGAGACGGCGCACCGTTCGCCGGCTTCCCTGGATCGCGCAGCGCCGGGAGCCCCGCACAAACCACGCAGCACAGGCCCCCCACCCACGCACTGGCGGCCACGACGTGCAGATACGTTGCGAGCGATGACACGGCGCGGGGGCTGTCCGCCCAGGCGTGGCCGGAAACGATGGGTACGATGGGCAGCGCCAGGGCCCCGAGCGCCGCGAGCATCCACCCGCCGGCAACCCGGCGCCCCCCGGGGCGCGCCAACCCGATGCCGAACAGGACGACTGCGCCGGCGCCCCCCTGCAGCCACCAGCCGGTGCTCCATGCCGTCCCCGGGGTCGCGGCCCCGAGGTTGCCCAGCGCGTCGTCCGGGAGGAAGGACTGCGTCTGGAACCAGAGACGCAGCGGCAGCGTGAGCAGCAGCAGGCCGGCAGCGAGCGCAGCGATCCGCCAGACCCGGCCGGTTACCGCAACGGTCGCGGCCTCCGGCAGGTGCGCAGCGACGGCCCCCAGGACCAGCGACTTGAAGGCGATGGCGCCGAGGATGCCCACGATCGCCGCGTAGAACGCGAAGCGGGTTGCCAGAGCGAGGATGTCGACGGACGGTTCCGCTTCCGCGACCTGTGCGTCCTCGCGGGCCGCCGGGTCCCGCTCCGTGCCGCCCGCAACCGGGGGGTCCCCCGTGCCCGCCACGTCGCCCTCCTCATCCTCCTCCAGCATCGGCAGATCCACCCGAAACCCGAACTCGCCCGAGATCGGGTGCCCGTCCGGTCCGGCGGTCCGCCACGAGACGACGTAGGCGCCCGAAGGCAACGGCGCCGCCAGTGGGAGGACCAGGACATCGTGACGGTCGGCGAAGAGGTAGGCGAGTTCGCCAGCAGGGGCCGCCGCGCCGTCAGCCACCGTGGAAGCGACCGTGACGGAGCTGAGCGCCAGTTGCACCTCGGTCGTGAACGCGAGGGTAACCGCGTCCGGGGACTCGGTCACGACGGCGTCCGCCTCGGGATCGGAGTCCTCCAGTTCGGTGTGAAGCCGGATCGCTCCGGCCACCGATGCGAGCGCCAGGAGCACGGCCGTGCCTCCTGCCATGCGCCGCACCAAAAGCATCCGGTCCGGTCCGGTTCCGCGTCTGATCGCGGTGCGATTACGGTGCCGCTGGCGAATCGCCCGCGACGCCGTCACGCGGTCGGCAGTCCGTGCTTGATCGCCCACTCCATCGCCTCGCTGAATCGGTCGATCTCCTCGAGCGTCGTGTACACGCTGGGGGAGATCCTGAGCCCGGTGCACTCCTCGTGGCCGATCGAAACGTTGATGATCCGGTGCTCGTTCCAGAGCCAGGTGCTGAGGGCGGCGGTGTCCAGGCCCTCGACGTGCACGTTGCCGATCCCGCAGGCGAAGCCGGGTTTCCGGCTCGTGTTGAGGCTTACGCGATCGTTCTCGAGGAGGCGGTTGGCCCAGTGGTCCCTGAGGTAGATCAGCCGCTCGGCCTTGCGCTCGGCGCCGATCCCCTGGTGGAAGGTCAGCGCCTCGCCGATCGCCAGGTAGTTGGCCGCGGGGTGCGTGCCGATCTCTTCGTACTTGCGGATGTTGTCGGTCATTCCGTCGGGCGCCGCCATCAGAGGCCAGATGTTGGGGACCTCTTCCTTGCGGACGTAGAGCAGGCCGGTGCCGTGCGGAGCGAAGAGCCACTTGTGGAGGCTGGTCGCGTAGTTGTCGCACTCCAGCTCGGAGAGCTTGAAGGGGAAGTGCGCGAGGGCGTGGGCGCCGTCGACGATGACCGGGATGTCGTAGTTGCGCGCCATGGCCACGATCTCCTTCACCGGCAGGATCTGGCCGGTCAGGTTGATCATGTGGCACATGAGGATGAGGCGGGTCCTGTCCGTGATGCCCTCCTCGAAGCGGCGCACCACCTCGGCGTCGTCCTCGGCGGGCACCGGGACCCTGATCTGCCGCATCACGATGCCCTCGCGGCGTTCCCGCTGCCGGAAGGTGGTGAGCATGCGCCCGTAGTCCTGGGTCGTCGTGAGGACTTCGTCGCCCTTCTGGAGGTCGTAGCCGAACTGGCATATCTGCAGGCCTTCGGAAGCGTTGCGCGTGAAGGCGACCTCTTCGGTGTCGACGCCCCATTCCCGCGCCATGCGGGCCCTCACGCCCTCGCGCTGCGGCCCGAGGATCTGCCACATGGTGTAGGTGGGCGCCTTGTTGGAGAAGTCCAGGTGCCGCTTCATCGCCTCCTGCACGAAGGTTGGCGAGGGGCTGACGCCGCCGTTGTTCAGGTTGACCAGAGTGCGGTCGACGGTGAAGGCGCGGGCCACTTCGGACCAGTAGTTCTCGTCCCTGGCGATGTCTGCCGGGGCTCCCCGGTGACGGCTGAGGTCGTCCGCGATGGCCGTGGCGTTCGAGTTGAAAGCGGGCAGCTGGGAGGCTCCCAGCATGGCCGCCGCCGATCCGAGGAAATCGCGTCGATTCGGCGCCGTGCGGCGCGCATTGCCCTTCTTGACCTTGCGGTTCATCTGTCCTCCCGGGTGAGCCGTCCCGAAGCGGCACCGCGGTTGGCCGCCGGGACGCATTGTGGTCGCACCGGTGCTGCGCGCCGATGCCGGAGCCGCATCAAAATAAGCCGTGAAGCGGACGGGGAGCAAACCGTGTTTCCCGGTGCGGATACGTTATCTTGACCCGATGATTCGAGTCCGCTTCCTGGGTACTGCCGCTTCCCGCCCGACCGTCGGCCGCAACGTCTCGGGCATCGCCGTGCAGCGCGAGGGCGAGTCCTTCCTCCTCGACTGCGGCGAGGGAACCCAGCGGCAGATCATGCGCTTCGGCACCGGGTTTTCCTTCTGCCACATCTTCATCACCCATGGACACGCGGATCACTTTCTGGGGCTGCCCGGGCTGCTCCGCACAATGGGGCTCCAGGGCAGGGAAGACCCGATGACGATCTACGGTCCGGCCGGCACGCGGGAGCTGCTCCGGGCCGCGGTTCGCATGGGGATCGAGCGGCTGGCCTTTCCCGTCGAGGTGAGGAGTCTGCGCGATGGCGACCGCGTGGCGTTCGACGGGTGGGCGGTGCACGCCTACGACGTGGATCACGGGGTCGCCGCGGTCGGCTACGCCCTGGTGGAAGAGATGCGGCTCGGCCGCTTCGACGTGGAGATGGCGCGGAGCCTCGGCGTACCCGAGGGACCCCTCTTCGGCCAGCTCCATCGGGGCCGCCCGGTCGAGGTGGACGGGCGCGTGATCACGCCGGAAGAGGTGGTCGGCCCGCCCCGCCCCGGCCGCAAGGTGGTGTACACGGGGGATACCCGCCCGACCCGTGCGACCGGCGCCATGGCGATGGGGGCGGACCTGCTCATCCACGAAGCCACCTTCGGCTCGGAAGAGAAGCGGCGGGCGTGGGAGACGCGGCATTCGACGGCTGCGGAGGCTGCCCGTGTGGCGGCGCAGGCGAAGGTGAAGCGGCTGGTGCTGACCCATGTGTCGGCGCGCTACGCCGATGCACCCCGGGTGCTCGAGAACGAGGCGCGCGCCATCTTCCCGGAATCGACGGTCGCCCGCGACGGGCTAGAGATCGAGATCGGCTACCGTGACTGAGGCGGCGGTGCGCAGCGTTACGGTGGTCGGACTGGGCGTCATGGGTGGATCGGTGGCCCGGGCCGTGCTGGAGCGGCTGCCGCGGGTTCCGGTGTTCGGGATCGACCCCGACCCGGAATGTGCCGTGATGGCCGCGGGCGACGGGGTCGAGGTGGTTGCGCGGCTGAGCGATGCTCGGGTTGGCGGTGGCGTCGTGGTGTTCGCCGCGCCGCTGGACGCGACCGCCGGACTGGTGGGCGAGACGGCCGCGATGTGGCGCCGGGCGGGGCTCGCCATGGATGTGGCCAGCCTGAAGGGTCCGGTGCTGGCGGCGGCCGCGAAGGCGGAGTCGTCACCGGCCGGCGATGGCGCTCCGGGGCCGGGTGTCTTCGTCGGTGCCCACCCCATGTGCGGCTCGCAGCGCTCCGGCTACGCCGCGGCCCGGGCGGACCTCTTCGACGGGGCCGATGTCTGGATCTGTCCCCTGGATCGGGCAGGGCGGCCGGCATCCGCCGCGGGCGACCTCGACCGCATCGATTCCGCTGGTGCGGTGGAGCGGGCGGCCGCCTTCTGGACGGCACTGGGGGGCAGGCCCCGCATCATCTCCGCAGCAGAGCACGACCGCATGATGGCGTGGGCGAGTCACCTCCCTCAGCTGCTCGCAAGTGCGCTCGCCGAGGTCCTGCAAAGACGGGGAATCACCTCTGGTCAGCTCGGCCCCGGGGGACGCGACATGACGCGGCTCGCCGGGTCCAGCCCGGCCGTTTGGCGCCCGCTGCTGGAGGCCGCGGCCGAAGACGACGCGGCGGCCCTCCGCGCAGTCGAGCGGCAGATCGCCGCGATCCGGCGGACCATCGAGGCCGGCGACTGGGCCGCCCTCGAAGAACTCATGCACGGGGGGAGGCGATGGACCGGGGAGAGGGACTGACGATCCGGGTGCCGGGGGACAAGTCCATTACCCAGCGCGCCCTCATTCTCGGTGCTCTGGCGGATGGCGAGAGCCGCATCGGCGCCGTGCCGCGTGGAGGAGACCCCCTGGCGACCGCGCGGGCCGTCGCGGCCCTCGGCGTCGAAGTGCGCGGTCTGGACGGTGCCGGAACCGAGCCGGTCACGATCCGCGGCCCGGGGCTCAGGAGGTGGACACAGCCCGCCGGCGCGCTCGATCTGTGCAACAGCGGGACGGGCACGCGGCTGCTCTCGGGCGCGCTGGCCGCCCAACCGCTGGCGGTTGTGTTGCGAGGCGACGCGTCGCTGTCGCAGCGCCCGATGGAACGGATCGCGGCCCCGCTGCGGCGGATGGGCGCCAGCGTCGACTATCTGGGGCGGCCGGGAGTCCTGCCGATGCGGATCGGCGGCGGGGTACTCACCTCGATACGCCACGACGGCGAGGTCGCCAGCGCACAGGTCAAGAGTGCGGTCCTCCTGGCCGGAATCGGTGCGGGCGTCCCCGTCGAAGTGCGCGAACCGCACCGCTCCCGCGACCACAGCGAGCGCATGCTCGAAGCCATGGGGGCCGAGGTCGCAGAGGGATGGCGAGGCGACGCCTGGTCGGTACGGCTTGCCGATCCTCCCGCCCGGCTGGAACCGCTGGACATGGACATCCCCGGCGACTTCTCCTCTGCCATCTTCTTCATCGCCTGGGCAGCGCTGGCCACCGGGCAGCGGCCTGTCACAATCCGGTCGGTGGGACTGAACCCGACGCGCACCGGGCTGCTTCCCGTCCTCGCACGCATGGGCGTCGATGTCGAGGTGTTGCCGCGCGGCGCCCCGGGAGGCGAGCCGGTCGGGGACCTGCGGGTTGTCGGGAAAGGGGCGGGATTGCAGGCCGTCGAGGTCGGAGGGGACGAGGTCCCCGGACTCATCGACGAGGTCCCCATCGTCGCCGTTCTGGCCGCACGGGCGGATGGCGTGACCCGGATTGCGGGCGCTGCGGAGCTGCGGGTGAAGGAGTCGGACCGGCTGGCTGCGCTGGCCGTCAACCTGCGCCGCATGGGAGTGGCGGTCGAGGAGTTCCCCGACGGCCTGGAGATCCGCGGCACCGGCAAGCCGCTTTCCGGCCGCGTGGAGTGCTTTCACGATCACCGGATCGCGATGGCCTTCGGTGTGCTGGGTGCCTCGCCCGGCTGCGACCTTGCGATCGACGATCCCGGGGTGGCCGATGTCAGTTTCCCCGGCTTCTGGGAGTTGCTTGCCCGCGTCGAGCGGCACAGCGTGGGGGCAGCGCCGCATCCCGGGCAGATTCCCGCGGCGCCCCCAGGTGCGGACCGCTGCATCGTGGTGGCGGTCGACGGTTCCGCGGGCTCGGGCAAGTCCACCACGGCCGCGGCGGTGGCACGGCGGCTGGGGTTCCGTCATCTGGATTCGGGCGCCCTGTACCGGGCGGTCACCCTGGCCCTGCTGCAGTCCGAACGGGGCTGCGAAGACGTGGAGGAGGTCACCCCGGCCGAACTGGATGCGCTCCGCATCGGTCTCGACTGGCACGACGGAACCATGCACGTCCGGATCCGCGGCACCCTGGTTCCCGACGAGGCGCTGCGGGAGCCACGCGTCACATCGCTGGTGTCCCGGGTATCGGCGGTGCCTCTGGTGCGCGACCACCTCCTGGAGCTGCAGCGCTCCGCGGCCGCGGGGCCGGGGCTCGTGGCCGAGGGGCGGGACATGGGGACCGTCATCTTCCCGAGCGCCGAGGTCAAAGTCCATCTCGACGCCGAGATTCGCGAACGTGCCCGCCGGCGGCTCCTGCAGCGCGGCCGCCGCCAGCCCGCGGCCGAAGAAGTGGACGCCGAGGCTGCCCGGCTGGAGCTCCGCGACCAGCGCGATTCCACACGCGCCATCGCTCCCCTGACGCAAGCGGAAGGGGCGGCGACCGTCGATACCACGGAGCTGGATCCGCCGGGCCAGACGGAGGTCATCGTGCAACTGGTACTCCCGTTTCTGACATCGGTCGAGTATAATTAAGGACTGTGCCCCGTACACTCGCGGTAACTCGCAGCGGCGCTGCCGCGTAGTAGACGAAAGCCCGGGGCGAACAGGCAACACGGTCTCCGGCCATGAACGGGATGGCCCGGGACCGTGCGAATCCATTCAACTCCAGCCTGGCCCGTGATTTTGCTTGCGTGGCTGGACCAGCACCGGAGCGCCGGCCTCCGTGTCGGCGAGACATTGACCAATGAACGAAACACCAGACACCCCAACGGTGGCCGAGCCGTCCGGCTCCACCAGCGAGCCGACCTCTGCAGAGTCACTGCAGTCCAACGAAGTCTCCCCGGAGCTCCTCCACGATCCGTACGGCGAAGAGGTGCTCGATGTCTCGCACGACGACTTCGATGCGATGCTGTCCGACCACCAGACGGCGCGCGGGGTCATCAAGGAAGGCGAAATCGTCAAGGCCCGGGTCCTGCGTACGACAGACTCCGCGGCCATCCTCGAGTTCGGCTTCAAGAGCGAGGGCGCCGTATCCCTCGACGAGTTCAAGGACGGCGATTCCGTCGCGCCCGGCCAGGAAGTCGAGGTGCTTCTCGAGAGCCTGGAAGACGACGACGGGGTGGTTGTCCTGTCCAAGAAGAAGGCTGACTTCCTGCGGGTGTGGGAACTGATCAAGGAAGCGTACGAAAAGGACGAACCCGTCAAGGGACTCCTCACCCGCAAGATCAAGGGCGGCGTCACCGTCGATATCATGGGGGTCGACGCGTTCCTCCCCGGCTCGCAGATCGCGCTGCGGCGGGTGCCCAACATCGAGGAACTGATCGGCGAGCGCTACGACTTCAAGATCATCAAGCTCAACAAGCGGCGGCGGAACATCGTGGTGTCCCGCCGGGTGATCCTGGAGCGCGAGCGCGAGAAGAAGCGGTCCACGCTGGTCAAGGAACTGCTCAAGGGGCAAGTCCGCGAGGGTGTGGTCAAGAACATCACCGACTTCGGTGCGTTCATCGACCTGGGCGGACTCGACGGACTCCTGCACATCACCGACATGTCATGGGGCCGGGTGGGTCACCCCTCCGAGGTCGTGGACGTGGGCGGCACGCTCGACGTGAAGGTGCTCGACATCGATTGGGACCGCGAACGAATCTCGCTCGGTCTCAAGCAGCTGCTGCCCTACCCGTGGACGGACATCGAAGAGCGGTATCCCGTCGGCGCCCGGGTGCGCGGCCGGGTCGTGTCGATCACGAACTACGGCGCCTTTGTGGAGTTGCAGAAGGGCGTGGAGGGACTGGTGCACATCTCGGAGATGTCCTGGACACGCAACGTCCGGCATCCTTCCAAGCTGGTCTCGATCAGCGACGAGATCGAGGCGGTGGTCCTCAAGGTCGACCCCAACGACGAAAAGATCTCCCTCGGAATGAAGCAGATCGAGGAGGATCCGTGGCTCGCACTCCCGCTCAAGTACCCCACCGGCACACGCCTCACGGGAACGGTTCGCAACCTCACCACCTTCGGCGCGTTCATCGAGATCGAGCCGGGGATCGACGGGCTGGTCCATGTCTCGGACATGAGCTGGACCAAGCGCGTGGAGCATCCTTCCGAAGTCGTGCAGAAAGGCGACCAACTCGACGTGATGGTCCTTCACGTCGACTCCGACAACAAGCGCATCTCCCTTGGATTGAAGCAGCTCTACGACGATCCGTGGCCCGAACTCGTCATTCGCTATGCCAAGGGACACGAACAGGACGGCACCATCGTTCGGCTGCAGGACAAAGGCGTTGTCGTGGACCTTGGAGAGGGCGTTGAAGGATTCGTGCCCGGCTCGCACAGCGGTGTGGCGCCGGATGCCCTGGAAACCCACTACCGGGTTGGCGAGAGTGTTCCGCTCAAGGTGATCTCTTCGGATGCGGGGGACCGGCGCATCGTTCTGGAGGTGTTGGCGGCTCCGAAGCGGCGGGCCTCGCCGGAGGCGGAAGCCGGTGGCGATGGCGGCAGCGATGCCCGGGAGCCCCAGGTGGAAGCTGCCGAGGAGTCCTCCAGAGATTCCGGGGCGGGAGGGACCGAGTAGGAAGGGACCCGGAGCGCCGAGGCGCATGCCAATGACGAACAGACCGAGGGTGTTGCCGATCGTGGCCGGGCTCTTCGCCGGTCTGGTGATCGGTTGCGCTGCCGGGGCGGTCGAACAGCGTGCGTCACCTGCGGACCAGGCCCCGTTGCCCGTGGTGACAGACGACGGGACGATGGCCCGCGACTCGGCCGGGGCTATCGGCTGGGCGGAGGCCATGCTCGCCGCGGGGGAGTTCTTCGCCGCCGCGGAGGGACTCCTCGGACCGCCTGTCGGAGCCGTAACAGACAACATGGTTGAGCAGCTCGCGGCCGCCGCATCGCGGTTGCCCCGTCACCAGCTCGAAGCCCTCGCCGCCAGGAGAGCCGCAAACTCACGCGATCCGCGCTTCGGACCCATCCTCGCCGAACTGGCGTTGACACACGCGGCGTACGGGGACACTGCCGGGGCCAATGCACATGCGCGCCGGGCTCTCGAGTCGGGTGCACGGGGCAGACCGCTGGACATGGCGCGGGCAGTCCTCGACGCGGATCTCTCCTCGCTGGTGCCCGAGCAGCTCATCGTCGGCGCAATCCTGCCGATCTCCGGCTCGCCGTCCAACCGCGAATACGCCCGCCTCTTCCTCGAGGGCGTGGAAGTGGCCGCAGCAACGGCCCAGGCGGCCGGCGTCAATGTCGAACTCGTTGTCGAGGACAACCTCGGCACTCCTTCGGCCAGCATGCGAGCCGCGTCCGCACTCGTTTCACGCGGCGCGTCGGCCATCCTGGGGCCGCTGTCGGACGACAACATGGCGGCGGTGGCGCAGGTGGTTCCCCGCAGCGTGGCTCTGTTGTCCCCGACCGCCCGCACGTTCCCGTCGCAGCGCACCGGGATATACAGCATGCGGGCCGGAGATCCCGGTGCCGGACGCACACTGGCCGAGGCCGTTGCCGGCATGGGGTACACCGACGCGGCGATGATCCATCCCGAGAGTCCTGAAGAGACGCTCGAGGCGATGGCATTCGACGAGACGTTCGCGGCTGCTGGAGGCATCGTCCGCCGGCGGCTCTCCTACGTTCCGGGCACCACGACCTTCGACCTGCAGCTCATGGAGGTCGAGTCGCTTCTGCCGGAGCTGCTGGTGGTTGCCGCACCGCCGGTCGACGTGGAGCTCCTGGCTCCCCAGATCGCCTTCTTCGGCCTGGACACCCTCGACATCCAGGTGGCGGGGACGGGCGCGTGGGCGACCCCCTCGGTGCTGCAATCGGTGGCGCGCAGGCACACCGACCTGGTCATCGCCGTCAGCACATCGCTGCCCGGCGCCGATTACGACCCCGCGGCCGAATTCGTCGCCGCTTACGAAGCCCACTTCCGGCGAACGCTGCGCAGCCCGATTCCGGCAACCGGCTACGACCTCTTCCGCATGGCGCTGGACGCGCACGGCGAGGGACGCCGCGCCGCGAGAGACCTGGTCGGGGCGATGGACCGGCTCCGCAGCTTTGCGGGGGCGACGGGCACCTATTCGTTCGTCGACGGCCGCCTCGTGCGCGACTATTTCCCGGTCCGGATCTACGACGGCGCGCTCCATCCCGTCGGCACCGAGCTGACCGGGCCCCCTGGCGGCAGCCGGTGACCACAGCGTGACCAGAAAGGAATCGCTCGACCGGCTCGAGGCGCTGAAGGCGGAGTCGGCGACCGGGGGCGGAGAAGCGCGCCTGCGGGCTCAGCATGCCCGGGGCAAGCTGTCCGCGCGCGAGCGGCTCGACCTGTTGCTCGACGCCGACTCCTTCGTGGAACTCGACCGCTTCGTCACCCATCGGTCGTCGGACTTCGGACTCGAAGACCGGAAGATTCTCGGGGACGGTGTGATCACCGGCTACGGGACGATCCGCGGACGGCTGGTGTACGTCTTCTCGCAGGACTTCACCGTCTTCGGCGGGTCGCTGAGCGAGGCCCACGCCGAGAAGATCGTCAAGATCCAGGAGCTCGCCCTCAAGAACGGGGCACCCCTCGTCGGCCTGAACGATTCCGGAGGCGCGCGCATTCAGGAGGGCGTGGTCTCGCTCGGCGGGTACGCCGACATCTTTCTGCGCAATACGCTGGCGTCCGGGGTGATCCCGCAGATCAGCGTGGTTCTGGGGCCGTGCGCCGGCGGGGCGGTCTATTCCCCCGCGATCACCGACCTGGTGTACATGGTTCGGGGCACCAGCTTCATGTTCGTGACCGGTCCCGATGTCGTGAAAACAGTCACCCACGAAGACATCGACAAGGAGGGGCTGGGCGGAGCCGACGTGCACGCCGAGACTTCCGGGGTGGCCCATTTCGCCCACGACAGCGAGGCCGAATCGCTAGCCGCGGTGAGGGAGCTCTTCCGCTACATCCCGCGCAACAACAGCGAGCGTCCCCCGGCGGGTCCGGGGCGGGATCCGCACGACCGGCGCAGCGGAAAGCTGCTGGAGATCGTCCCGCACAGCGCGAATCGCCCCTACGACATGATCGACGTCATCCGGGAGGTGATCGACGACGGCGAGTTCTACGAGGTGCACGCCGGATTCGCACGCAACCTGGTGACCGGCCTGGCCCATCTGGGGGGACACTCGGTGGGCATCGTCGCCAACCAGCCGGCGGTTCTGGCCGGTGTCCTGGACATCGACTGCTCGGACAAGGGCGCGCGTTTCGTGCGCTTCTGCGACGCCTTCAACATCCCGCTGGTCGTCTTTGAAGACGTGCCGGGTTTTCTCCCGGGGGTGAGCCAGGAGCACGGCGGCATCATCCGGCACGGCGCCAAGCTGCTCTACGCCTTCTGCGAGGCCACCGTACCCAAGGTCACGGTGATCACCCGCAAGGCCTACGGCGGTGCCTACGACGTGATGAACTCGAAGCACATCAGGGGCGACATCAATCTGGCCTGGCCCTGGGCCGAGATCGCGGTCATGGGCCCGAAGGGCGCGGTCGAGATCCTCTTCCGCAAGGAAATCGCCGCCTCGGACGACCCGGAAGCGGCAACCGAAGCCCGGATGGCCGAATACCGGGAGAAGTTCGCGCATCCCTTCGTGGCCGCGGCCCGAGGCTACGTCGACGACGTGATCGATCCCCGCGACACGCGCCCCCGCCTCATCAACGCGCTCGACATGCTGTCCGAAAAGCGCGACACGAACCCGCCGAAGAAGCACGGAAATATTCCGCTGTAGGCCCGGCGGACCGTGCGCGGCCTCCGGATCCCCCCGGTGGCGGCGAGGGGCCGGGCAACCGTGGTCGGGGCTCCCGCGTCCTATCTGCCGAGTAGCCTGAGTGCGGGTGTGCCGGGGGCTGCGAGACCAGCAACGGAGGGGGAAGTGATGAGAACGGTGGCAACGGCGAAAGGACTGGCAGTCTTCGTGGCGTTAGCGGTTGTGGCTGTGCCGGGATCGGTCAAGTGGTCCCCGGCCACCCAGGCGCAGGAGGAGGAGAGGACATTCGGCAGTGCGCGGGTCGTGTTTCGCGACAACGACACGCGGCCCAGGCTCGGTGTCTACGTGTCGTGGACAGATGCGGACGGAGGTGTCAGGGTCACGGACGTGTCTCCCGGCAGCCCGGCCGAAGAAGCGGGAATCCAGGAAGGCGATGTGATCGTCTCGATTGGCGGGCACCCTCTTCTTCAGCCGTTGGCGGGCGAGGCTGACACGGAGCGCCGCGACGCGTCCCCCTTCGACCGGCTGCGCACGCTGCTGGGCGAGGTTCCGGAGGGCGAGGCGGTCGAGGTCGGGATCGAGCGGGACGACGAGGTGCTGACATTCGCTGTGGTCCCCGAGAGGATGGACCGGGGCGAGTTCTACTTCCGCCCGGGTCCCGACAGCCGCAGCTCGCGGTGGAGCGACTTGGCGGAACAGTTCCGCGACCGCTACGAGCACATGGAGTGGCCGCTTCCGGACGCGGACGGCAGCATCTCGGTCATCACCGGCGCTCCGCGGCCCGGCGGCAGCGGCAACTGGTACTTTCTGCCATCGCAGGCAGGTGCGGGCGGCCTCGAGCTGGTCGAGCTCAACGAGGGGCTGGGCGCCTACTTCGGCACCGACGAGGGCGTCCTGGTCGCAAACACCGCAGAGGACTCGCCGCTCGGCCTCCGGCCCGGCGACGTGGTGGTTGCAGTCGACGGGCGCACGGTTGACGATGCGGCGGAATTGAGGCGCATCCTGCGCTCCTACACCGAAGACGAAGAGATCGAGTTCAGCATCTGGCGCGATGGCGCGGAGACAACGGTCGCAGGTACCATTAACCGACCCTGAAACCTCCGCACCATCCATCCACCGCCCGGTGCCCGCTGATCGGCGCCGGGGCCGGGAGCGCCTGGCCGAACCTTGATCGATTCCGTACTCGTCGCCAACCGGGGCGAAATCGCGCTCCGGGTGATCCGGGGTGCCCGCGAGATGGGCATTCGCACCGTCGCGGTGTTCTCGGAAGCGGACCGCACCTCGCCGCACGTGCTGCACGCCGACGAGGCGTACTGCATCGGACCCGCGCGCGCGGCCGAGAGCTACCTGTCGGTGGAGAAGCTCCTGGCAGTGGCCGACCGGGCGCGGGTGCAGGCGGTTCATCCCGGCTACGGATTCCTCGCTGAGCGCGGGGACTTCGCCGAGGCGGTCGCGGCGGCCGGGCTCGTCTTCGTCGGTCCCTCGGCGTCCACGATCCACGCAATGGGAGACAAGACGGAGGCCCGGCAGCGCATGGCCGCAGCGGGCGTACCCATCGTCCCGGGCACCGACACGCCGCTCGCTTCCGGAAGCGATGCGATCCGCACGGCCGAGTCGGTGGGCTTTCCGGTGGTGCTCAAGGCGGCTGCGGGGGGTGGGGGGAAGGGGATGCGGGTGGTGTACGGGGTGGACGAGGTCGCCGGGGCCTTCGAGACGGCCCGCCGGGAAGCCGAGTCCGCCTTCGGCGACGGGAGCGTCTACGTCGAGAGGTTTTTGGAACGGCCGCGGCACATCGAGATCCAGCTCTTTGGAGACGCGCACGGCAATGTCGTGCACCTCTTCGAGCGCGAATGCTCGATCCAGAGGCGTCATCAGAAGCTCGTCGAAGAGGCGCCTTCGCCGCTCCTCACGGCGGACGGGCGGCGCGACATGGGAGAGGCGGCGGTGCGCGCGGCCCGGGCGGTGGACTACACCGGCGCGGGTACCGTCGAGTTCCTGTACGCGGACGGTGAGTTTTTCTTCCTGGAGATGAATACCCGGCTGCAGGTCGAACACCCCGTCACGGAGCTGGTGACCGGGGTCGACCTGGTGGAGTGGCAGTTCCGCGTCGCCGCGGGCGAGACCCTGCCAATGCGCCAGGAGGAGATCCCGCTGCGCGGACACGCCCTGGAGTGCCGGATAACCAGCGAATCGCCCTTCGACGGCTTCCTGCCCGCGACGGGCGTCGTGGACGAGCTGGAGGTTCCCGGAGGACCGGGAATTCGCTGGGACGGGGGCATCGCGCGGGGAATGGAGATCGGGTTGCACTACGACCCGCTCCTCGGGAAGCTGATCACCTGGGCGCCGGACCGCCCGCTTGCGGTGCGCCGCATGAAACGGGCGCTCGAGGAGCTGAAGGTCGGCGGCGTGGCCACGAGTGCGCCTCTGCTGCGCCGAATCATGGACGAGCCGGACTTTCAGGATGGCCGCCTGTCCACCGCATACCTCCCCGAACACCCCGAACTGACCGACGGCCGGATCGCCGCGCCGAAGCGGGACGCGCTCCTTGTGGCCGCCGCGCTCCTCGAGCACCGCAGGCGCCGCGACCGCACAGCCCCCCGAATCCGCAGGGACGGGCGCGCTCTCTCCGCCTGGCAGCGCCGGACCTGGGCGGGTCGGGACGGGAATGCCGCCGCGGCCAATCCTTCGCACGCCGGGACCGATCCCCACCGATCGAATGACCTGACGTGACGATGTCCGCTTCGCCCACCCGTTACCTGGCAAGGCTGGAAGGCGAATCTCACGAAGTGACCGTTGCCGAGGGCGGCGAGGTCACCGTCGACGGGCGCACCCATGCGGTGTCGCTTGTTCCTGCGAGGCAGCCGGCCGGGTACTCGCTGCTCATCGACGGTGCGTCGGTGCCGTTCCTCGCCCGGCCCGGAGCACGAGGCGAGTGGGAGGTGGACATCGGTGGCCGCACGCACGTCGTCGAGGTTCTCGATGCGAGGCAGGCCAGGATCCACGAGCTCTCCGCGACGGGCGGGGGCACCGCCGGGGTCTCCGCGCTGAAGGCTCCCATGCCGGGGCTGGTGGTGCAGGTCGCTGTCGAAGAGGGTGAGGTGGTGCAGGCGGGCGCCACCGTGATCATCGTCGAAGCGATGAAGATGGAGAACGAACTGCGTGCGCCGGCCGCCGCCAGAGTGTCACGGGTGCTGGTGGGCCGGGGCGACGCGGTTCACAAAGCCCAGGTTCTGGTCGAGTTCAGCGAAGCGGACGGAGTCTGACATCCGTGGACAGCGGACAGGGGGGCGGGCGCCAATGAAGCCGGACGACGGCCCGGCGGCCCTCGGCGGCTTGCCGGCGGGGTTCCGAGCCGAGACCGACCTCGGGGAACCGGGCGGCTTCCCCTTCACCCGCGGGGTCTATCAGACCATGTACCGGGGACGCCGGTGGACGATGCGCCAGTACGCCGGCTTCGGAACCGCCGAGGAGACCAACCGACGCTACCACTTCCTCCTGGAGCGCGGCACGACGGGGCTCTCTGTCGCCTTCGACCTGCCCACCCAGATGGGCCTCGATTCCGACGCTCCCATGGCCATCGGCGAGGTGGGACGGGTGGGCGTGGCGATCGATTCCCTTGCCGACATGCGCACGCTTCTGCACGGCATCGACCTCGGGCGTATCTCCTGCTCGATGACCATCAACGCCACAGCCCCCATCCTCCTGGCGCTCTACACCGCGGTGGCCGACGAGACCGGCGTGCCCCGCGGCGCGCTCAGGGGCACCGTACAGAATGACGTCCTCAAGGAGTACATCGCGCGCGGCACCTACATCTACCCCGTTCGGCCCTCGCTCAGGCTGGTAAGCGACCTGATGGCGTTCTGCGCCGCCGAACTCCCCCGCTGGAATACCATCTCCGTATCCGGCTACCACATCCGCGAGGCCGGCTCCACCGCTGCCCAGGAGGTCGCCTTCACGCTATCGAACGGCATCGAGTACGTGGTCCGCGCGCTGGATCGCGGGATCGCGCTGGAGGATTTCGCCCCCCGGATCTCGTTCTTCTTCGCGGCCCACAGCGACCTCTTCGAGGAAGTCGCCAAGTTCCGCGCGGCCCGGCGCATCTGGGCACGCACCATGAGGGAGCGCTTCGGAGCCTCCGACCGGTCGTGCCGCCTGCGGTTCCACACCCAGACCGGCGGTTCCACCCTCACCGCCCAACAGCCGATGAACAACGTGGTGCGCGTCGCGATGCAGGCGCTCGCGGCCGTGCTCGGCGGGACGCAGTCGCTGCACACCAACGGCTACGACGAAGCCCTCGCCCTGCCCACCGCCGAAGCGGCGGCGCTTGCGCTGCGCACCCAGCAGATCCTCGCCGAGGAGTCGGGAGTCGCCGACTGGGCCGATCCCTTCGGCGGCAGCTACCTCGTGGAGCACCTGACGCACCGCATCGAGTCCGAGGCGCTGGCGCTGATGGATCGCATCGCGGAGAGCGGCGGGGCTTCCGGAGCGATCGAACTCATGCAGGAGGCGATCCACCGCGCTGCCTACGAGTACCAGCTGGAGGTCGAGGCCGGCAAGCGGGTGATCGTCGGAGTGAACCGGTACGAGACGGACGATGCCCATGATCCGCCTCCCGGCCCCGACTTCCGCGAACTGGAGGCGCGCCAGACCGCGTCGCTGCGGGCGTTCAAGGCGGCGCGCGACCGCGGGGGCATCGCCGGTCACCTGCGCGCGCTCACGGCGGCGGCCGGCAGCGACGCCAACGTCCTTCCGGCGATGATCGAAGCCGTGAAGGGCGGAGTGACGCTGGGAGAGATCAGCGACGCCCTGCGGAGTCTGTGGGGGACCTACGACGCACCGGTGTGACCGGCCGGGTTCGTATTATCATTGACAATGCCTACCTACGAGTACAGATGCCGCAATTGCGGTCGCGAGTTCGAGGTCTTCCAGAGGATGAGCGACGAGCCGGGCGCACCCTGTCCGGCCTGCAGCGCCGCCGCCGAGCGCCTGATCTCCGGCGGGGCCGGCCTGCTCTTCAAGGGCGACGGATTCTACATAACCGACTACCGCTCGGACGACTACCGGAAGAAGGCCAGGGAGGAAGCCGGCGTGGGCGCGGACAAGGGCGACGGTTCCAGGGGGTCCGATTCGAAGTCGTCGCCGGAGACCGCGAAGGCGGCGAACGGGAACGGCGGAGCCGGGGCGAAAAGCACGTCCGCGTCGTCGGGTGGCGGCAGCGGGGACGAGTCCGGTTGACCTCGATGTTCGCCGAACGCATCTCGGACGCGCTGCGTGAGGCCGCGGCCGAACTTGGAGCCGCGGACGCCGGCGTTCGTCTGGACAGGCCGCGGGACACGAGTCACGGGGATCTGGCTTCGAATGTCGCGCTGACCCTGGCGAAGCGCCTCGGGCGTCCTCCCCGCGAGATCGCCGGCGACCTGAGGGAACGGTTGAACGGCCTTGAAGGGGTGGAGCGGATCGAGGTCGCCGGGCCGGGGTTCCTGAACTTCTTCCTCGAGGCGGCCGTCGTCGGGGGTACGCTGCACGCGATCCTGGCCAGCGGGGACGACTACGGGCGGAGCGACGAAGGGGCGGGGAGGCGGATTATGGTCGAGTTCGTCTCCGCCAACCCGACGGGGCCGCTGCACCTCGGCCACGGACGCCAGGCCGCGCTGGGAGACGCGATCGGGTCGCTCCTCGAGTGGTCGGGCTGGGAGGTCCACCGCGAGTTCTACTTCAACGACGCGGGGGCACAGATCACCCGGCTGGCCGAGAGCGTGTGGGCGCGCTACCAACAGTTGCTCGGCCACGACACGCCGGTTCCCGGGAATGGCTACCAGGGCGAGTACGTGTCCGAAATCGCCGCCGCCTTCCGCGACACGGTCGGAGGGGTGCATGAGGGCGACGACGGCCCCGAAGCCACCGACGCCATGCGGACCTTCGCGGTCGGCATGCTGCGCGACGAGCAGAAGCGCGACCTCGCGGCGTTCCGGGTCCGTTTCGACGAATACTACCCCGAGACGCGGCTGTACACGGAAGGCAGGGTGGACGACACGATCCGCGCCCTCGACGAGACCGGGCTCACCTACCGGGAAGGTGGCGCCGCCTGGCTGCGCACCTCGCGCTTCGGCGACCAGAAGGACCGGGTCATGGTGAAGAGCGACGGTTCGCCGACCTACTTCCTCCCCGACGTGGCCTACCACATGGGCAAGTGGGAGCGCGGATTCCACAAGGTCGTCAACGTGCAGGGGGCAGATCACCACAGCACGGTGGACCGTGTGCGGGCCGGACTTCAGGCACTGGGCCGTCCGCAGGGGTATCCCGAGTACCTGTTGCACCAGATGGTGACGGTCGAGCGGGGCGGCGAGGAGGTGCGATTCTCCAAGCGCGCCGGATCGTACACCACGCTCGCCGAGCTCGTGTCGGAGGTAGGCGCCGACGTGGCCCGCTACTTCTTCCTCATGCGCCGGCCCGAGGCGCACCTAACCTTCGACCTTGACCTGGCGCTCGACCATTCCGACCGCAACCCGGTCTACAAGGTGCAGTACGCGCACGCCCGCCTTTGCAGCCTGCTGGAACTCGCGCGCACCCAGTTCGGCGACGGCGCGGAAGCGGCGGCCTCCGCCGACACCTCGCGCCTGGAGACCGCCACGGAACGGGAGGTCATCAATCAGCTTGCCGAGTTCCCCGCGTTCCTGGTCCGCGCCGCGGCGGCCCGGGCTCCGCACCTGATCTGCGACTACCTCGAGAAGACCGCGGGCCTGATCAACTCCTGGTATCAGACCGGACACCCCACCCGGGACCCCTCGGCCAGGGCGCTGGTGCCGGACCCGGCGCTGCGGGCTGCCCGGCTGGCCCTGGCGGGGGCCGCGCGGGTCGTGCTGCACAACGGCCTGACCGTGCTGGGCCTGACCGCTCCGGAGAGGATGGAACGTGATCGCTGAGAGTGGGATGCCCTGGACGGGTTCGTCGGCTGCGGACACCATGCCGGTTCTTGCGATCGGCAGTGTCGCTCTCGACGCGGTCGAGACTCCGTCCGGCTCTGTCGATGGCGTCATCGGAGGATCGGCGGTCTTCTTCAGCGCCGCGGCGTCACTACTGGCCCCGGTGCGCGTCGTCGGCGTGGTCGGGGACGAGTATCCCGTCGATCAGCTGTGCTTCCTGCAGGAACGCGGGGTCGACTTCGAGGGACTGTCCACGCACCCGGGAGAGAGCTTCTTCTGGGCCGGACGCTACCACGACGGCTTCGAGACCAGAGAGACCCTCGACACGCGCCTGGGCGTCTTCGCGGCCTTCGACCCGGTGGTGCCGCCTGCCCATGTCGACTCGCGGATGGTGTTCCTCGGCAACATCGACCCGGCCCTGCAACTCAGTGTTCTGGACCAGGTGAGGGCTCCCCGCCTCGTGGCCGCCGACACGATGAACTACTGGATCGAAGGCACCCGGGATGCGCTGATGGAGGTCCTGTCGCGCATCGATGTGCTTCTCGTCAACGATGAGGAGGCGATGCAGCTTTCCGGCCGCACCGATCTGGAGGCCGCCGCCGAGTGGATTCGCGGCCGGGGTACGCGCGCGGTGGTCGTCAAGCAGGGGGCCAGGGGCGCGACGCTGTTCGCCGATGGCTGGAGCGTATCCTGCCCCGCATGCGGGGTGGGCGCGCTGGTCGACCCCACCGGTGCAGGCGACGCATTTGCCGGGGGCTTCATGGGCTGGCTTGCGGGCTCCGGGGCGTGCGCGGCGGCGGGCGGCCCGGCGCCCGCGGATCTGCGCCGGGCCCTGGCCTACGGATCGGCGATGGGCGCCTACGCCGTCGAGGCCTTCTCCGTGGACCGGTTCCGGGACCTTGGCCGCCATGAGGTCGACGACCGGGCCCATGCCCTCACGATCGGGCTCACGCGTGAAACCGCGACCGGCCCGGCGGTGGCCGGAGCTACGGAGCACGGATGAACGATCCTCTTACCTACAAGGACGCGGGAGTCGATCTGGACGCCGCCGAGCGGGCCAAGCGCTCGTTCGCATCCCTCCTCGACGCCTCGGGCGACGCGAACACGCTCTCCGGGCTGGGCGCGTTCGGTGGACTCTACGCCGTCCCCGAGGGGCTGTCGCGGCCGGTGCTGGTTGCCAGCGCGGACGGCGTCGGCACGAAGCTCAAGCTCGCGTTCCTTTCCGGCCGCCACGACACCGTGGGCCGCGACCTGGTCAACCATTGCGTCAACGACATCCTGGTCCAGGGCGCCACCCCTCTCTTCTTCCTCGATTACCTGGCCACCGGTCAGCTGGACGAGGGGGTGGCCGCCCAGGTCGTCGGCGGCGTGTCCTGGGCCTGCCGGGAGAACGGGTGCGCCCTGCTCGGCGGAGAGACTGCCGAGATGCCGGACTTCTACGGGGTGGGCGAGTACGATCTCGCAGGCTTCGTCGTGGGCGTCGTCGAGCGGGACCGCATCCTCGACGGGTCCGCCGTGCGGCCCGGCGACCGCCTGGTGGCGATTCGATCGTCGGGCGTGCACACCAACGGCTTCACCCTGGCCCGCACGATCGTCTTCGAGCGCATGGGACTGCGGGTCGGCGACCCGTTCCCCGGCGAGCCTGCTTCCGTGGCGGATGTACTGCTGCGCGTGCACCGGTCCTACCTCGGCCTCGTCCGCCCATTGCTCGCCGATGGCGCGATCCGGGCGATGGCGCATGTGACCGGCGGCGGAATCGAGGGCAACCTGCCCCGTGTGCTTCCCGAGGGGCTGGGCGCGCACATCGACTGCGGGTCGTGGACGGTGCCCAATGTGTTCCGGCAGCTCGAGAGCGCGGGCGGGGTGGAGCCGGCGGAGATGTACCGCGTGTTCAACATGGGCGTGGGGATGATTCTGGTGGTGGCGCCGGATCGCGAGGCATCGGTCTGCGCGGCGCTGGGAGACGAGGCCTGGCCGCTCGGCGAGATTGTGAGGGGCTCCGGCGTCGAATTGGCGGGTGTGGGCTAGTGTTCGGTCCCGGAAATCCCTCGGTTGTTCGAGCCCCTGTGCATCAGGGCTCGACCGTTACGCTCGCCGAGCAGCGCTCTTACATCGGACTGCTGGCGGTGTGCGTCGGGCTGGCGGGATTGAACCCGGCCGCATCGGCGCAGAATCTCGGGGCAGAGTACGCCACTGTCGAAGGGGTCGAGGATCTGGCCCGGCGATGCGCGGGAGGACACTCGGGCTTCATCGCGCCGTGCCGGGAGATGTCCCTCGCCGTCATGGCAGTGCAGCAAGGCGTGGGTCTGGCGTCGGCTCTGGGCAGCGACATTCCCGGGACTTCGAGCACGCACGGAAGGCGCCTCGGCCTGATGCCACGGGTCGGGGTGGCGGTTACCGCGTTGGCGCTTCGCTTCGGGATGCCTCACGTCGCCGCCTCCACGCCCGGCGGGCTGGCGGAGGAGGAGAACGCCATGCTGCTGGGGCTTGGCGGGACCGCGTTTGCCGGAGTTCTGGACGGCTTTCAGCTCGCGCCGACGGTCGGCGGCATCCTGTCGGTCGATGCGATCGCTTCCTACTCCCTGGTGAGGATGCCGACGGGAGCAGGCCTGTCCGGTGCCGGATCCGGATTCGGCGCGGGCGCCCGGGTCGGTCTCGTGCGCGAGTCGTTCACCCTGCCCGGAATCTCGGTATCGGCGGCCCGCCGGTGGCTTGCCGATGTCCAGCTGGGTTCCACCGCCGACGGCAACCCCGTGCAGGCGAGGACGGGGGTCACCGTTTCGTCGCTGCGCGCCACGGTCGGGAAGAACTGGTTCGTGATCGGAATCATGGGCGGCGTGGGATGGGACCGGTATGAGGGCGACGTGGAGTTGTCGATGCCTCGCGGCGCTGGCGACCCCGGCGGGGTAACCGGCAGTGTTGCATCGGAGCGTGTCCTGTACTTCGTGAGCGGATGGTTCAACTTCCTGCTGACCCGCCTGTCTGTGGAGCTGGGAATGGCCGAAGGGGTCGGCGATCCCTTCGAGGACCGGACCGGCGCATTCGATCCGCACGGCGCAACCTGGTTCGCCTCGACCGTGTTCAGGATCACGCTTTGAGCCTTGCCTCCCCGGCGGAATGTGGTGGCGCGGGCCTCAGCGATGTCGACTGCCGCTTACTGGGGCGCGCCGTCGAATTGGGGCGGCTCGGGTGGGGCCGGGTCCATCCCAATCCCATGGTGGGAGCGGTGGTTGCCCGCGAAGGGAGGGTCGTTGCGGAGGCCCACCATGAAGTGTTCGGCGGTCCGCATGCAGAGGTCCTGGCCCTGCACGGCGTTGGGGATGCACGGGGCGCAACGGTCTACAGCAGCCTGGAGCCGTGCAGTCACCGCGGGAAGACGCCGCCGTGCACGGAGGCGTTGCTAAAAGCCGGTGTGGCCAGGGTCGTGTATTGGGCGGGCGAGCCCGGCGATGCGGCTGGTGGAGGAGGGGCGTGGTTGGCGCGCCGCGGCTTGCAGGCGGACGGCCCCTTCGGCGAGCGCGCCGATTGGGCGGCCGAGAATCCGTTCTTTTTCCATGCGCCTGAGTTGCGAAGGCCATACGTCGCCCTGAAGCTGGCCGTCAGCCTCGACGGCCGGATTGCGCCGCGGGAGGGACGGCGGTTCTGGCTTACCGGTCCCGAAGCGCGGGCCGAAGTGCACAGAGTGCGTGCGGGATTCGATGCGGTACTGGTCGGCAGCCGGACCTGGGAGGCCGACGATCCGCAGCTGACGGTCCGGGGTGAAATCGAGCCCCGGGTGGCGCCGGTGCCGGTGCTGCTGGATCGCAGCGGGCGCGCTGACCCGGGCCTGCGCGCGCTGAGTGGAGAAGGTGGACCCCGGGGGATCGTGTTTACCTGTCCCGGCGAGGCCCGCGGCCTGGCGCGGAGGCTTGGCGACCTTGCCGACGTGGCGGCGGTCCCCGCGGCTCAGGGCGGCCTCGACCTCGTGGCCATACTGCAATCGCTGAATGAGTGCGGGATCGCGACGGTCCTGTGCGAGGGCGGCGGCACTCTTGGATCTGCGTTGCTGGCGCTGGACCTCGTCGACCGCCTCTACCTGTTCCTCGCGCCGGTTCTCATCGGGGCCTCGGGTGTGCCGGCCTTTCCGCGCGGACCCGGCGGCGATCCGGAATCGCTCGTCCGCGTCTTCCGGGGTTGGCGGTCCCGTCTCGCCCCGGTGAGATTCGGAAACGATACCCTTGTCGTCCTCGATCGCGGAGCCTGAGACTCTTGTTCACCGGAATCGTGGAAGCGGTCGGCGAGGTCGTCTCGGTCGACGAGAGCTACGCGGGCCGCACCCTGGTGGTGGCGGCACCCTTCGCGGAAGAGATGACGCCTGGGCGGTCGGTGGCGGTGGACGGAGCCTGCCTGACTGCCACCGCGGCGGGCCAGCAAACCTTCACGGTCGAGGTGGGGGCGTCGACCCTGGAGCGAACAGTCGCGGGCCGGTACGCGCCCGGGACCCCGGTCAATCTTGAACGAGCCATCCGGCTTGGTGGCAGGCTGGATGGACACCTGGTTCAGGGACATGTGGACGGGTTGGGGACCTGTCTCGGCGTGAGCACAGTGGGCGAGACGCGGTTGCTGGAATTCGAGATTCCACAGGATGTCTTCTCGACCACCGTTCTCTACGGTTCGATCGCACTCAACGGCATCAGCCTCACCGTAAACCGGCTGCGCGCCGAAACCGTTTGCCAGGTGGCCGTCATTCCCTTTACGTGGGAGCACACCAATCTGTCCTCTCAGAAACGCGGCGACAGCGTCAACGTGGAATGTGACCTCATCGGCAAATACGTCAGACGAATGATCGAGACCCATGGCCTTTGACTCCGTTCCCGCCGCCATCCGGGACATCGCCAGGGGTAGGCTGGTCATCGTCGCCGATGACGAGGATCGCGAGAACGAGGGCGACCTCGTCTGCGCAGCCGACAGGATTACCCCCGATTTGATCAACTTCATGACGAAGTTCGGCCGCGGGCTCATCTGTGTCTCGCTCACACCCGCGCGCGCGGACGCGCTGGAACTGCCTCCGATGACCGGCCGCAACACGGATCCCCAGGCGACCGCGTTCACGGTTTCGGTGGACGCGCACGAGCGCTTCGGGGTTACGACCGGCATATCCGCGCACGACCGGGCCCGAACCGTGAAGGTGCTGGCCGATCCCGCGACGGTGCCCGAGGACTTGAGGCGGCCGGGCCACATCTTCCCGCTGCGGGCGCGTTCCGGCGGAGTGCTGCGCAGGGTCGGCCAAACCGAAGCCGCCGTGGACCTGGCGCGGCTCGCGGGCCTCACGGCTGCCGGAGTGATCTGCGAGATTCTCAATGAGGACGGCACGATGGCCCGCCGGGGTGAACTCGAAGTGATGGCCCGGGAGCATGGCCTCAGGTTCATCACCGTCGAGCAGCTGGTCGCTTACCGGCTGTCCCGGGAACGGTTGGTCACCCGGGTCGTGGAGACACCGCTCCGGACCTGGTGGGGAGACTTCCACGTGATCTGCTACAGGACCGAGATCGACGACCGGGTCCATATCGCGCTCGTGAAGGGCAACGTCGAAGGCAAGGACGATGTCCTGGTGCGAATGCACGCCGAGAACCCCCTCGCGGAGACCTTCGGGTCCAGGGACGAGGCGGGCGGAAACATGCTCGCGGGGGCAATGGAGCACATTGGCAGGGTCGGGGAGGGCGTCATCGTCTACATTCACCGGGACCGTGCCGGTGACCGGCTGGTCGAGCGTCTGCGGCGCGTCTCGCGCCCGCTTGAAGTCGGGTCCGGTTCTTCGACTCAGGGGCAGGTGCTGCGCGACTACGGTGTCGGCGCCCAGATCCTGCTGGACCTGGGATTGAGTTCGGTCCGGCTTCTCACCAATAGCAAGCGGCACATTGTAGGGCTTGACGGGTACGCACTGAGGGTAGTGGGGCGGGAGCCGTTCGACGGGATGCGGATGACGAGTGGAGCGATGCTGGCGATGGCCGGCGCGCCGGCCACGGGAGGGGAGGATGACGGTGAGTGAGGTGCGCGGTGAAGGAGCGCGAATCGCGCTGCTGGTGGGTCGTTTCAATAACCTGGTGACGGAGCAGTTGTTGCTGGGCGCGCGTGAGCGGCTCCTTGCACGGGGTGTTGCGGAGGACGCTATCGGCGTGTATCGCGTTCCGGGAGCGTGGGACCTGCCCCAGGCCGCGCGCCGCATCGCGGGGTTGGGCCGGTACGATGCGATCGTGGCCATTGGGTGCGTGATCCGCGGGGAAACCGCTCACTTCGACTACGTCGCCGGACACGCGAGCGACGGGTTGGGCCAGGTGGCGCTCGGCGCCGACATCCCGGTGGTCTTCGGCGTCCTGACCACCGACACGGCCGAGCAGGCCATGACGCGTGCCGACGTGTACGACTCCAACTACGGCAGCGAATTCGCCGACTCGGCACTGACCATGCTCCGGCTCTATGATTCCTTCTGCTGAGCAGGGGTGACGTGCTCAAGTCGCTCGATGCCCAGGAACGGCGCGACCGCAGTCGCTCCCGCGCATGGTTTCTGCAGGTGCACTATCGCTGGGAGACAGAGGGCGGCAAGCTGACCATTGAGGAAGCCCTGGCCGAGACCTGTGAACAGCGCCTCGTCTCACCGGCCCGGCTGTCCTACCTGCAACGGCTGGTCGCGGCGTTCAGCGACAACAGGGACCGGATCGAAGAAGCCATCTCGACGTCGCTGGACAACTGGCGGCTGGATCGCCTCTCGGTGATGGACCGTGGCATCCTGCGCCTCGGCACCACCGAGATCCTGTTGCTTGAGGATCTTCCGGGGAAGGTGGCGATTCAGGAGGCGGTTCGGCTCGCGGAGCGGTACGGGGGGGCGGACTCGCCGCGTTTCGTGAACGGCGTGCTCGACGCGGTCTATCGCGCGTCGAGACCGGACTGAAGCTGTGCGGTCGCGCTGATGCTCTCCGGGGGCCGGCTGCGGATCCTCGTGGTGAATTGGCAGGATCGCCTCAATCCCAACGCCGGCGGTGCCGAGGAACATCTGCACCAGGTGTTCGGCCGCCTGTCCCGCAGGGGACACGACATCACCCTGCTGTGCTCCGGCTGGGACTCGTGCGATCCCTCGGACGATATAGACGGCATCCGCGTTCTCCGAACCGGGGGCCGGTACTCCTTCAACCTGGCGGCACCGCTCCACGGCGAGCGACTCCTGCGGGGCCGGCGCTTCGACGTGGTCGTCGAGGACCTGAACAAGGTTCCGATGCTCTCTCCCCTGTGGGCACCGGCGCCCGTACACCTCCTCCTGGTCCACCACCTCTTCGGAGCGACCGCGTTCCGCGAGGCCAATCCCGGTCTCGCCACCGCGACCTGGCTCTTCGAGCGCGTCATCCCGGCCGTGTATCGGGGGATGCCCTGCGTGGCGGTTTCGGAGAGCACCAGGGAGGACCTGACGGGCCGCGGCCTCGACCCCGCCAACATCGCCGTCATCCGCAACGGTGTAGAACTCGACGACCTGAAGCCGGCCGCGGAGCGCTTCCCGAGGCCCACGCTCGTGTATCTCGGCCGGCTGAAGCGATACAAGCGGGTCGACCTCGTCCTGAAGGCTGTGGCGCGGCTCCGCGACCGCGGGATGGGCGCGGATCTGATCGTGGCGGGCAAGGGGGACGCCCGCGCCGCGCTGGAGGCCACCGTCCGTGATCTCGGGATCGGCGATCGGGTTCGCTTCGCCGGGTTCGTCTCCGAGCGGCAGAAGGCCGAACTGCTCTCCAGGTCCTGGGCGCACATCCTCACCTCCCCCAAGGAGGGGTGGGGAATCGTGAGCATGGAGGCGTCGGCGTGCGGCACCCCGACAGTGGCGTCCGACTCGCCGGGACTTCGCGAGACGGTGCGTCACGGCGACACCGGATACCTCGTCCCGCACGGGGATGTGGCGGCGCTCGCGACGGCCCTGCAGCAAGTCATGCAACCGCAGAACCGTGACAGACTCGGACGGGCTGCCCGGTCAATGGCGGAGGAGTATTCCTGGGAGGCGATTGCCGACGCATTCGAAGCCCACCTGATGTTGCTGGCAGAGGATGCGCCGACGGTAGGGCGGGGCTGTTAGCCGCCGGATAGACTCCCGCGGAATACCCGCCGCTACCGGTGCTCACACGGGCTTGTCCATGGGCTGTTAGACTAGGACTGTGTGCCGGACATCCGCATCGCAAGGGTGGATGCGGCATTGCCGCCAACCGTCCACTTTCACCGCTTCTCAAGGAGGTCGACACTTGACGCCGACACGCATAACCGCGCAGGGATGCGAGATCACTCAGGCCATCCGCGACCAGGCCGAGGCATTGGCCGCGCGCTGGCCCCGCTTCGACCCTGCCACCATGGGAGTCAGCTTCGTATTTCAGACCGAGGGCCGAACCTGCACCGCGGAGGCCATTGTATCCCGGCGACGCCGAAACCCGGTCGTCGCCCGAGGCAGGGGACCCGATTTCCGAATCGCCATGGATGAGCTGGACGGCCACGTCAAGCGACTCCTGAGAAGAGACCGTACCAAGAGGAAGGAGCACCGCATTTCGTGACGGGTTCGATCACCGTCGAGGAACTGGTGGGCGCAAGGGGGGATGCGCTGAACCTGCGGTGCGCCACATCGGGCGTTTCGCTGGAGGGCCGGATCACGCACCCCGATCTTTCGAATCCGGGCCTGTCGCTCGCCGGATACACCGCCCGCATCGCCGAGGGACAGATCCAGGTGTTCGGCGAGACCGAGATGAGCTACCTGTCCACCCTCTCGCCCGACCAGGCCAGGTGGCGGCTCGACGCGGTATTCGCCAGGGGGGTTCCCGCAGTATTCATCACGGGCGGGCAGGAAGTCCCGCAGCTGTTCCTCAGGGCGGCGGAGGAGGCCGGCATTCCGGTCTTCAGCACCCGCCTGCCCACAGTGGACTTCTACCGTATCCTGAAGCCCTATCTGGAAGACATGCTGGCGCCCACCACCACCGTCCACGGATCGCTGGCCGACGTCTACGGAATCGGGCTTCTCTTCACCGGCCCGAGCGGGGTCGGCAAGTCGGAGTGCGTGCTCGGCCTGGTGCAGCGTGGACACAGGCTTGTCGCGGACGATCTCGTACTGGTCTCCCGGCGCGGAACCGACGTGCTGATGGGGAAGGCCCACGCACTCCAGGATTTTCACATGGAGATCCGCGGGATCGGCATCATCGATATCGCGTCGATGTTCGGTACGCGGGCGACCCGGCAGAGGAAGCGCGTGGAGATCATCGTGGATCTCCAGTCGTGGGACGACGCGCAGGAGTACGATCGCACCGGCTTCGGCCGCGAATTCACGAATATCCTGGGCGTGGACATCCCGCGCCTCGTCATTCCGCTGAACCCGGGGAAGGACCTCACGGCCATAAGCGAGGTGATCGCGATGAACCAGCTCCTCGCCTACTCCGGAGTCGATGTCCCGACCCGTTTCAACGAGCGGCTGCGTCACGCGATGAATCCGCGTGATTCCCTGATCGAGGACTATGAGTGACGCGGCGCACCCCGGGCCCGAGCCGGTGCGGGGCGTGGTGGTCGCGCACGGCGAGCTGGCCGACGGGCTCGTAAGCGCGGTCAGGCAGATCGCCGGCGCCACGCCCGAGGCCCTGGTCGGCGTGCCCAACATCGGCGTCGGCCGCGAGGAGCTCTGCCAGCGTACCCGCGACGCACTCACGGGTGACCGCAATCTCGTGTTCACGGATCTGCCCGGCGGCAGCTGCCATCTGGCCGCCATGATCGTCACCCGGGAGTTGCCCGAGGTGCCGGTCATCACCGGCGTGAATCTCCCGATGCTGCTGGACTTCGTCTTCAACCGGGGACTCGAGCTCGAGGAGCTGGTGCCCCGCCTCACGGAAAAGGGGCGGACGGCCATCGTCGGCAACCGTCCCACTCCCTGCTGAGCCGTGAAGCACACCGTCGCGGTCGAGGTGCCCAACCCGCTGGGGATGCACGCGCGTCCGTCCGCCGAGTTCGTCAAGCTGGCGGCGACGTTCGCCTCGTCCATCACCGTGATGCGAAATGACCTGTCGGTAAATGCCAAGAGCATCATGGGCGTGCTGATGCTGGCCGCCGAGCAGGGGAGCACGCTGGTCATCACGGCCCGGGGAGCCGATGCGGAGCGCGCGGGAGAGGCACTGGCCGCTCTGGTCAGGGGCGGATTCGATGAGTGACGGCGGCAGAAGCGATCCGGCCAGTCGGAGCGGGCGCCGCGGGCCGATCGTCCTGGCCGGTTCCGCCGCGTCGGAGGGAATCGCCATGGGAACGGTCTGCAGCGTCGCGTGGCGCGTTCCCGAGGTGCCCCGGGAGACAACGACCGGTCCGCGGGCGCGCGAGGAGGAGCTGACGCGTTTCGGCGCGGCCCTCGAGTGGGCGCGGTGCCGGCTCGAAGAGCTCAAGCGCGACACTGAGTCCCGCCTCGGGAGCGTCGAGGCCCGCATCTTCGACCCGCAGATTCTCATGCTGGACGACCCTGAGGTCGTGGCCGGCACGGAGGGGTACATCACGGACAACCGCCTGACCGCGGCCCGCGCCTTCGACCTGCGCATGCTGGAACTCAAGGAGCGCTGGTCGCACACCTCTCACCCGATGGTGCTGGACCGGCTCAACGACCTCCAGGACCTCAAGCTGCGCGTCCTCAGCCACCTGCTGGATCTGCCCAATCCCTGGGACATCGAGACCGGCAGCGGCGTGGTCGCGGTCGCGCGGAACCTGACGCCCAGCTTCGTGGCTCGCCTCGACGCCGCAGACGTCGTCGGGATCGCCACCGATGAAGGGTCGCGCACTTCGCACTGGGCGATCCTGGCCCGATCTCTCGAGATCCCCGCCGCGGTGGGACTGGGGGATGTATCGAGCAAGGCCGGCGATGGCCAGCTGATCATTGTGGACGGTGGCACGGGGAGGACCGTCATCGATCCCGACAGCGAAGAACAGGAGCGTCTGGAACGCCGCCGCTCCAGGATCCGCGACTGGAGGCGTGTCGCCCTGGAGGAGGAGGACCCGTCAACCCCGGATTGGAACGGCATCACCCTGCGGGCGAATCTGGACCTGCCCGCGGATGCGGTCCGCGCCCGGAACCACGGGGCCCGCGGCATCGGTCTCTTCCGGACCGAATTCCTGGTCGTCGGCCGCAACACGATGCCCGGAGAAGAGGAGCAGTATCAGGCCTACCGAACCGCCGCGCGCGCGTTTCCCTCCGATCCGGTCTTCATCCGGACCTTCGATCTCGGCGGCGACAAGTTCCCCATGTTTCTCCGCGCGGCATTCGAGGAGAACCCCCTGCTCGGACGCCGAGGGGTTCGGGTGTGCCGGGACGAACCCGAACTCTTCGTCACCCAGTTGCGCGCCATCCTTCGCGCGGCGGTCCACGGCGACATCCGGATCATGGTTCCCATGGTGAACGGCACGGACGAGATCACGGTCGTCCGCGAACTGCTGGAGCGCGCCAGGGGCCAGTTGCGCAGCCAGGGGGTTCCCATGGGCGACGGGATCGAGGTCGGCGCAATGATCGAGACGCCGGCCGCGGCGCTCCATGCCGCGGCCCTGGCGCCCCACGCGGACTTCCTCTCGATCGGCACCAACGACCTGGTCCAGTACGCCCTGGCGGTGGACCGCACCAACGCGCGGCTGGCCCACCTCTACGATCCGCTGCACCCCGCCGTACTCCGCCTGATCGAGATGGTAGCGTCGGCAGGCCGCGACGCCGGCATCGAAGTCAGCGCCTGCGGAGAGATGGCCGGCCGGCCCAGGGGGGCGTTCGTGCTCGTGGGTCTCGGGGTGGAGGTCCTCTCGGTGGCGTGGCCCTCGCTCCCCGAGATCAGGAGCCTCCTCCGGTCCTACTCCCTCTCCGACATTCGCGCCGCGGCCGCCCGCGCGCTCGATGCACCCACGGGTGAAGCGGCTGGCCGGGTTCTCTCCGAGTCCCTGCACGACGCGGCAGGCCGCCGCCTATTCCCCTTTGGGCCGTGACCATTATCGTATTTGTCCCGCCTGTTTCCTCCTGCCCTCCCTGAAAAGCCAAAGAACTTGAACTGTCGCCTTTTCACCTCCGAGTCGGTTACGGAGGGTCACCCCGACAAGATCGCGGACCAGATCTCCGACGCCGTGGTCGACGCAATCCTCAGGAACGATCCGGACGGCCGCGCCGCCTGCGAGACGCTGGTCACCACCGGGCTGGCCCTCGTTGCCGGCGAAGTGAGCCCTACAGCCCAGCTTGACGTTCCGGGCCTGACCCGCAAGACCATCCTGAAGGCGGGCTACGACCGGCCGGAGTACGGCATCGACGGGCAGACCTGCGCGGTCCTGACGGCGATGGACCGCCAGTCGCCCGAGATCGCGGCCGCCGTGAACGCCAGGAGCGACGGTGGGACCTCGAAGTCCCTCGGCGCCGGCGACCAGGGGATGATGTTCGGATTCGCCTGCGACGAAACGCCCGAACTCATGCCCGCCCCGATTTCCGTCGCCCACGCCCTGGTCAAGCAGTTGTCCCGGGTCCGCCAGGACGGCGAAGTCGATTGGCTCAGGCCGGACGGCAAGTCCCAGGTCACATTCGCCTACGACGAGCACGGGAAGCCCCGGCACATCACGACGGTGGTCCTGAGCGCCCAGCACGACGAGGACATCCCCCACAGCCGGATTCGGGAGGAACTCATCGCAAAGGTGATCGTTCCGGTGCTCCCGGAAGCCTTCGCGCCCGACCCGCGCGCAATCACCTATCACGTCAATCCCAGCGGGAGCTTCACCCGCGGAGGGCCGCACGGAGACGCCGGATTGACTGGCCGCAAGATCATTGTGGATACCTACGGGGGGCTCGGGCGCCACGGGGGCGGCGCATTCTCCGGCAAGGATGCCACCAAGGTCGACCGGTCGGGTGCCTACGCGGCGCGGTGGGCGGCCAAGAACCTCGTTGCTGCCGGGGCGGCATTGCGATGCGAGGTGCAGCTCGCCTACGCGATCGGAGTTGCGGAGCCGGTGCAAATCTGGGTGGACTCCTTCGGTACGGCCGCTCGCGGCCTCGACGACGGCATGCTTTCGGCTGCCGTGCAGCAGGTCTTCGACTTCCGCCCGGAATCGATCATCCGCGACCTGGAGCTGGCGGCACCTGTGTTCGCGCCGACCGCGGCATATGGGCACTTCGGCCGGTCTCCGCGGCGGGAGAAGATCGACGGGCGCGATGTCCAGCTCTTCGGCTGGGAGCGGCTCGACAGGGTAGGGGACCTGAGGTCCGCACTGGGCCTGTAGCGGCGCGCAGCGGAGGCGCCGGGCGCTGCGGCAGGGGCGACGGAGGATGTGCCGCGGCGTCCCGTCCTGAAACCGGCGGGTTGTGCAACGGGACACCACAGCGCATCATCGGCTGAGGGATTGGAGACCCCGGCGGCGTAGCACTCGTCGAGACGCAACCGGCAACGCCAGGAGAAAGACGTGATCGAGGTGAGGGTGCAGAGCCTGGCGTTCGACAAGACTTCGAACACTCCCGTGGTCATTCTGAAGGACCCGGAGAGCGAACGCGTCCTCCCGATCTGGATCGGTCCGGGAGAGGCGAGCGCCATCGCCATGCACATGGGAGGGGTGGCGTTCCAGCGCCCGCTCACGCACGACCTGCTCGTGGCGGTACTGGGCGGTCTCGGGGGAACCCTCCAGCGCGTGCTGATCACCCGGGTCCAGAACAGCACCTACTTCGCCGAGCTCATCATAGACCAGGACGGCGAGATCATCTCGGTCGACGCCCGGCCCTCCGATTCCATCGCGATCGCACTCAGGGCGCGGGCGAGCATCTTCGCCGACGAGGCTCTGCTCGAAGCGGTGACCAACGCGATGGCCGCCGAAGAGGGCGACGCCGGCGGCGACGATGAAGACCGCATGACCCCGGAACAGCTCGAGGAATACCTGCGCGGCATGCATCCCGAAGATCTCGGGCGGTTCGAACGCTGACCTCCTTCCCACCTCGCTGCGCGCCGCGACTGAGCCGGGCCCGCCGAGCCCTGTACGGCATTGCGTGGTGCTGCTGCGCCACATTCATGCCTCAGGGCGTCACATCCCAGGAGCCCGCCACCCTCGTGATTTCGGGCGAGGTCCGCGTGGCCGACGAGCCCGCCGACAGCGGAACGGTCGTACTCCACCGCGTTTCCACGTTTTTCACCGGAGAGGTGGACAGCGTCGCGGTGGATCCGGGCGGCGGCTTCGAGTTCGTCATCCCGCGACTCTCCGAAATCCTCGGCGACGACGTCTACTTCGCCTCCATCCGCTATCAGGGAGTGCTCTACTTCGGCGGGCCGGTGACCGAGGCGGCGGATACCGTCGGCACCTACCTGATCCGAGCCTGGCCGGCCGTCGGCGCCACCCTGGAGACACGGCTTCCCCTCAGGGTCCGCAACACCTTCGTCGAACGGGCGGAATCGGGCACGGGCTGGCGGGTCACCGACCTCTTCGAGATCGCGAACCACACTCGGACGACCATCATCGCCAGCGAGCACGGTCCGTCGTGGTCCTACGCGCTGCCTCCCGGCGCTGCAGACTTCGCGGTAGGCGAGAGCGACCTTGCGTCCGAGGCCGCTTCGTTCAGCGGCGGGCGCGTGAACACGTCGGCGCCCGTGCCCCCGGGAGAGAGCGTGTACCTGTTCCGCTACCGCCTCCCCGACGACGCCTTCACGCTGCCGCTGGAGGGATTGACCGAATCCATGGAACTCCTCTTCCGGGAGCCGGCCGGCGAGCTGACGGTCGGCGGACTCGCGGCCGTCGGCCCCATGGACCTCGAGGGGGGCACCTTCCGGCGCTTCGCCGGCCGGGAACTCGCTCCCTCGGTGGTGACGGTGGAGCCCGGGCAGGCGCTGACCCCGGCGAACTCGGTCCCCCTCGTGGCTGTTCTCCTGGCGCTGGCGCTGACCGTCGCCGGTTCATTCCTCGCGATGCGCACGCGCCTGCACCCGGCCCGGGCCGCCAGCGCGCGGCGGCAGGCGCTGGTCGAGATCGCGCGCCTCGATGAAGCGTGGAGCCGCGGCGAGCTGGAGGTCGACGACTACGACCGCCGGCGGACGCGGCTTTTAGGGGAGCTGCAGAGGTAGAATCCACGTCCAGCCCGATGCCGATCCTGACGACTCCGGCGATCCTGCTTCGCTCGCATCCCTATTCGGAGACCAGCCGGGTGCTGCGCTTCTACACCCGTGACATCGGCCTTGTGGGCGCGATGGCGCGAGGCGTACGGAAGGGCGCATCCAGGGGGCGGGGCGGGACCGCGTCCTTCGGTGAGGGCGTGGCGGTTATCACCTTTCGCGACAGCCGCGACCTCCAGTCGCTGCACGAATTCACGCCGACGAATGCTCACCTGGGACTTGCCCGGGACTTCCGGCGTCTGGCGGGCGCTTCGGTGGCGGCCGAACTGGTGCTGCGCCACGCCCAGCAGGAGCCGCACCCCGAACTCTTCGAGGCTCTCTCCGGCGGCCTCGGGCGGCTGGAGGCGACCGGCCCCGAAGGAGTGGTCGGAGAAGTGCTGTCCTTGTGCTGGAGCATCGTGCAGCTGCTGGGATTCGGTCCCGAACTGGAGGTGTGCACCGCGTGCGGCGTGGTGTTGGAGGACGGGGACATGGGGCGCTTCGACCTGGAGGAAGGCGCGATTCGCGGGCCCGGCTGCCCGGCCGCGGAGGGGGCACGCCGCATCGGCCCGGTAGCCCGGACTCACCTAACCGCATTTCTGCACGGCGAAGTGCCGCCCGGACTGCGCGGCCGGCGCGCGCACCTTTCCCTGCTGGACGACTTCACCACCTTTCACATGCTCGGCGGACGCCGCCTCGAATCGTTTCGCTTCCTCGAGCCCGAGAGCTTCCCCGACCGCGATGCACCCGCCCACACCTGATCCCGTTTCCCCACCGCGCCGCGCCGCCGCAGGAGAGCAGGGCCATGCCGCCCACTAGCCTGATCCTGGGGACGGCCGGCCACATCGATCACGGCAAGACGTCACTGGTGCGCGCCCTCAGCGGCGTGGACACCGACCGCCTGGCCGAAGAGAAGAAACGCGGCATCACGATCGAGCTGGGCTTTGCGTCGTACTCCCCCGAGGACGGCTGTTCCTTCGGGATCGTGGACGTGCCCGGGCATGAGGGATTCGTCCGCACGATGGTGGCGGGGGCGACGGGGATGGACCTGGTGCTGCTGGTCGTCGCGGCCGACGAGGGCGTGATGCCCCAGACCCGCGAACACATGGCGATCGTGAGGCTGCTCGGTGTCGAGGGAATGGTGGTCGCACTCACGAAGACCGACCTGGTGGACGAGGAGTGGCTCGAACTGGTTACCGAAGACGCTCAGGACCTCCTCGACGGCACTCCCTATGAGGACTCGGCGATCGTGCCGGTCTCGGTGGAGGATCCGGCCAGCCTGGCGGAGCTGTCGCGGGCGCTGGTGCGGTGCGGCGCGGCGGCCAGAGAGAGGGCCGTGGACGACCTGTTCCGCCTCCCGGTTGATCGCGTCTTCGCGGTCGAAGGCGCGGGGACTGTGGTGACGGGGACCCTCTGGTCGGGAGCGTTGTCCAGGGGAGACACCGTGCGGATTCTGCCCGGCGGGGGCGAGGCCCGCGTACGGGCCGTGCAGGTCCACGGAGCGCAGGTCGACCGTGCCGAGGCAGGCCAGAGGACGGCCCTCGCCCTCACGGGGGCGGCCGTACGCCGCGGGATGATCTCGCGCGGTGATGTGCTGGTCACCCACCCGAGCTGGTCCCCCTCGATGATGCTCACCGTCGAACTGGACGCCCTGCGCGACAGCGGATGGCGACTTGTTGCGGGCCAGCGCGTCAGGGTACACCTCGGAACCGTCGAGCGCATGGCCCGGGTCGCCCTCTTCGCCTCCGACGAGGTCCTCCCGGGCGAGCCGGCCCTCGCGCAACTGCGGCTCGAAGGCCCCGTCGTCGCCCGCTCCGGCGACCGCTTCGTGGTCCGCTCCTATTCGCCCGTCACCACGATCGCCGGCGGCGTCGTCCTGGAACCGGCACCCCCGAAGCGGAAGCGCATTTCACGCGCGGAGACCAGGGCTCTGGAGGCCCTGTCGCGGGGCGGTGAGGCCGCTGTCCGTGGAGCCGCCGCCCTCGCCGCATGGCAGGGACTGGACGCCAGCGCCCTCGGCGTCCAGGCCGCCTGGACCGGAACCGGGGCGAACCTCTCCCGCGACCTCCCGCTCATCGACGGCCATCTCTTCGATCCCGACATCGTCGCCGACGGCGAGGCGCGCATCCTGGCGGCGGTGAGGCGCCACCACGAAACCCATTCGCTGGAGGCTGGGGCCCGACTGGACCTGCTGCGCGCCTCCCTCGCCGCGCGGTCCCACCCCAGACTCGCCGACGGTCTCGCGGGACGGCTGGCGGCCGCCGGGCGACTTGTGATCGAAGGAAAAGTGGCGCGCCTTCCGGACTTCGAGGCCGCCCTGTCGCCCGATGATGAGGAGATCGCCGGCCGCATCATGGAGGCCCTCGCGGCCGCCCGGCTCCAGGGACCCACGACGGACGAACTCAAGATGCGGTTGTCCGGTGCCGGCCCGCGCCTCGAAGCCATCCTCGGCTTCCTCAGGGCGCGGGGCCGGATCCATCGGCTGGGCGACGCCTTCTGGGTTGATGCCGGTGCCCTGGCCAGCGCCGCATCCAGCGTCGTGAAGCACTTCGCGGGCCAGTCCGGCCTCGGACCTGCCGATTTCCGCGAAGTGCTCCCGGTGACCCGCAAGCACCTCATCCCGGTGCTCGCCCACTTCGACTCGGTCGGCGTGACCCACCGCACCGAAGCCGGCCGCCAGGTGGCCGCCGCCGCTCCATGAGACGGTCCGGCGGCGTTGGAGGCAACCGGGCGGCCCGCCACGCGTGTCCAATTGGCACGTGCACCGTATCGATCGGAGTTTTCTTGACTTGGGCAGTCCATTGCGAGTACAATTGCCGATAGTCAGCCCGTGGCGAAGCGCCTGCAGCTGGCAGGGCCGCCGCGCCAGGGGTAGCGAGAAGCCATCCGAATTCCCTGGGCCGTGGAGGGACACTCGTAACAACGCTACTGATCTGCAGGCAGGGCATTCCATGAGGCTCCTGCCACTGATTGCGGCCCTCCTTGTCTTCGGCTGGGCCGAGTCGGGCATCGCCCAGGGGCCTCCACTGCCCGACGACGAGCGGGACGGCAACGGGGACATGGGGTTCACGCTGGGACAGAACTACCCCAACCCCTTCAACCCCGAAACGCGGATTCCCTTCGAACTGTCGGAGCGGCTGTTCGATGCCGGGGAGCCGGTTGTCGTCTCCATCCGCATCTTCAATATCCTACAGCAGTATGTCGCCGCGCCGGTGGCAATGGGATTCATGGGCGGAGAGGGACTGCCGATGCTGCAACTCGAATACACCTCTCCCGGGCGCTATGAAGCGTACTGGGACGGGCGCGACCGAAACGGCAACCAGGTCGCGTCAGGGGTGTACTTCGTCCAGATGCTGGTGAATGGCCAGACGGCCATGCGAAAGATGTTCGTCACGAAGTAGCCTCGACCCGCTGCCCGCCACCTCCGGAACCGCTCCCGCGAACGCCGCCGTCAGATCCCCTTCGCGTCGAGCAGGCTCAGCATCTCCTCCGGGGTCGCGATGGCGTCGAGCCTGGCCGGGACCTCGGGATCCCTGGCGAACTGCGCCACCTTGCCCAACACCGGCAGGTACTGTCCCGACACCTCCAGCGGAGGGGCGACGATCAGGAAGAAGTGGCTGACCGGGCGCCCGTCGATGGCCTCGAAGTCCACGCCCCCGGGCCTGCGGCCATAGGCCAGGTGGAGATGGTTGACGACCAGGGAGCGGCAGTGCGGGATGGCGATGCGTTTGCCGATCCCCGTGGAACCCAGGTTCTCGCGCCGTCTCAGCGTTCGCAGCAGGGTGCCGAGGGACCGCCGGTCGAGGTCCAGCAGCGCAAGCAGCGCGCGCAGGATCTCGTCCTTGCTGTCGCCGGCCAGATCGAGGTCGATCCTCTGCGGACTCAGATAGTCCCGAAGCTGCATGGCGGGCCGAAACTCCGTAGGCGGGAAGGACGGTCAACGTGCGGAGGCGAAGGTACACCGGGACGCCGCCGGCGGGCTACCCCCGCGGGCGCGCACGATTAGCTTGAAGTCATGAACACGCTGCCCTTCGAGATACCGGGAAACCCCGCAACGCCCCTGTTCCTGGCCCCCCAGGCCGGGGTTTCGGAGGCTCCCTTTCGCAGACTGTGCAGGGAATTCGGCGCCGATGTCGTCCTGACCGAGTTCGTCAGCGCCGAGGGCATCGTGCGCCACAACGAACGCACCGCCCGCTACCTCCGCTTCGACGACGACGAGCGGCCGATCGGCGTGCAGATCTTCGGCGCGGACCCCGCGTGCATGGCGGAAGCGGCCGCGCTCGTGACGGAAACCTACGCCCCCGACTTCGTCGACATCAACTTCGGATGCCCGGTCAAGAAGGTCGTGAAGCGCAACGGGGGCTCGGGCTGTCTGCGCGACCTGAACCTCGTGGGGCGGATCGTCGAGGCCGTGGCTGGCGCCACCGCACTGCCCGTCACCACGAAGATCCGCTCAGGGTTCGACGAAGCCACCCGCGACCCCGTGGCGATCGGCAGGGTTTGCGCGGAGGCCGGCGCCCGCATGGTCACGCTTCACCCCCGGACCCGGGCCGACATGTATTCGGGGAGTGCGCGCTGGGAGGAGATCGCCGCGCTCGGGGGCTCACTCGAGGTCCCCGTGATCGGCAACGGCGATGTGCGCAGCGGCGAGGACGCGCGCCGCATGAGGGACGAGACGGGCTGCCGCGGTATCATGATCGCGCGGGGGTCGCACGGCGCCCCGTGGCTCTTCCGCCAGTCGCGCGCGGCGCTGAACGGGGATCCCGTTCCCGGCGAACCCGATATCGCGACCCGCTTCTCCATCTGCATGCGGCACGCCGACAACGCGGCGGCCTACGAGGACAACCCGGACAAGGCTGTGCGCGAATTCCGGAAGCACCTGGCATGGTACACGAAGGGGATCCCCGGCGGGCGCAGCCTGCGCCAGACGCTCTTCCGGATCGAGGATGCCGGCGAGGTGCGGGCAGTGCTGGAAGACTACCTGCGGCGGCAGGGGGTTTTCACCGGCCCAGGCCAGCTTTATCGTTACGATAGCGTCGGCGCGGCGCGTGACCGGTTGGAATTCGCGGGTGCCGGCCGCTGATTGAAACTCATGGGGGCGATACGGCTTCGACGTGTCTGGTGAGCTCGGGGCTGCGTGCCGAGGTCCGGGGACCTCGCAAAAACCTCGGAAACACCACAAGTGCCAACACTGACTTGGCCCTGGCCGCTTAACACATAAGCAGCCCGCTTCCCGGTCTGCCCGCCCGAGGCGAACCGGAGAAGCGTCGACGAGTCGGGCTGGTTCGACGGTCTGGGCCACCGGACCGACGGACGAGACTTCAGGTGGCTAGCCCGGGACGGATTGTTCGCCGCTCCGCCCGGTAGTGAACCCCGGCGGTGATCTACGCACGTAGATGTCTCGAAGGACCCATTCGCGGACGCGGGTTCGACTCCCGCCGCCTCCACTATCCCACAGCGGCCGCCCGCCGCATGAGTCTCCGCGGGCGGCTTTCCCCTGGAGAAGCACCAAGTGAAGCGAAAGCTGACAATCCTCGGCGTCCTCCTGCCGTTTATCCTGATCGCCGATATCGTGACGAAGCGTTGGGCACTCGCCACGCTGGAGCTGGGCGTCGTCAATACCGGCTACTTCATGGGTGACTACGTCCCCCTCACGCTGGCCTACAACACGGGGGCCGCGTTCGGGATCTCCATCGGCAACAATCCGGCCTGGTTCTTTATCCCGGTGGCGCTGCTGGCGCTGGGGCTTATGGTCGTCCTGCTGATCCGCGCTCTGGACAATGACAACACGCGGATCGTTTCACTGGCGCTCGTGATTTCCGGAGCGCTGGGGAATCTGTACGACCGAATCCGTTGGGACAGAGGCGTCGTCGACTTCCTCGGACCGATCGACCTTGGCTTCTACCACTGGCCGATCTTCAACATCGCCGACATGGCCATCTCGTGCGGCGCCGTCCTCCTCGCCATCTCGTTCTGGCAGGAGGAGCGGCAGCTCGCGCGCGTGCGCAAGGCCAGCGGCTCCGGGATGGGCGCGGCGCCGGAGCCCTCCGAAGGCTGACGCACCGGCGTTTGGGGACGGGCCGGCAGCCGCGCGTTCGCCCGGCGCTGCGCGCGCTCGGTGCATCGCCGCGCTTTCCCGATCCGCGGACTACGGTGACTTCGCGCCCGGAACGAAGACGACGTACTCGATCCGCCGCCGGCGCACCCTGACGATGCGGAACTCTCCGGCCCCGGTCTCCACCGAGTCCCCGATCCGCCCGATCCTGTCCAGCGCCCCGAAGACGTACCCGCCGATCGTGTCGTAGTCCTCGCCGAGGTCGATCCCCAGCCGGTCCTCGACATCCTTGACCGGGGTGCCCCCCCAGATGACGATGCGGCCGCCGCCCGTGTCGACGAAGTCGCGGGGCAGGTCGCTTTCGTGCTCGTCGCGGAACTCGCCGACGATCTCCTCGATCAGGTCCTCCAGCGTCACCAGGCCGGCGGTTCCACCGAACTCGTCCAGCACGATCGCGAGCTTGGTGCTGCGCGCCCGCATCTCCCGTATCAGGTCCTCGACCGGCTTGGTGGCGGGAGCGAACGGAACCGGCCGCGTGATCTCGCGGATGCCGCTCTCCCCGTCCCGTGCCGCCCGCCACAGGTCCCTCGCGAGCAGCACCCCGACGATCCGGTCGAGGCTGTCCTCGTGCACGGGGAGACGCAGCTTGCCGGTGTCCAGCATGAGGTCCATCGCCTCGCGCACGGTGGCTCCCTGGGGCACCGCGACGATGTCGATCCTCGGTGTCATCACTTCGCCCACGTCGATCTCGTCGAGCTGCATGACATTGGACATCACCCGGAACTCGTCTTCGTCAAGCGCGCCCTCCCGGCGACCGATCTCGGCCAGCGCCTCGATCTCGGCGCGGCTGATCGTCGCCTGCCGCGCCCGCCTCGGCTTGATCCAGCGGCTGAGGTAGCCCAGGGGCACGAGCGCCGGCCTCATCACGAACACCATGATGCGCAGCAGGTGCGCCGTGGGGCGGGCCAGCGGCTTGCAGAACGTGGCGCCGATCGTCTTGGGGATGATCTCGGAGAGCACCAGCACGGCGAAGGTCAGGGCAGCCGTGAACACGCCGACCGCTACACCTCCGCCGAAGACGATGATCGCCAGCGCCCCCCCGACGGTCGCACCCACGGTGTGGGCGATGGTGTTCAGCGTCAGGATCGCCGCGATCGGCTCGTCGATCTGCCGCTTCATCCGCGCGAGGATGTCTCCGGCACGGTCGCCGCGACCCTGCAGAACGGCGACGTAGGAGTGGTTGACTGAAAGCAGCACGGCTTCCAGGACCGAGCACAGGAAGGAGACCGACAGCGAGGTTCCGACGACGGCGGCGAGCTGGAGTAGCACTTGGGCGGCGGTTGTGGCGGGGATGGTGGGCCGTTGGCGGGTTCGCAGGGGTCCGCGGCCCGGGTCTTGCCCTGACCGACAAGCTGTACCTAACCTAGCCTGCGGGCAACCAGCCACCATCATCGCCGCGGGGTTCCGAGCGGGAGTTTCCCCCGCGGGCTGCCGGACGGGAGGGAAGCGACTGTGAGATTGAAGCGGTGTGCGGGCGGGTCCGCGATCCCGACGCTTGCGACCGTGGCGGTCCTCGCGACCGGCGCGGTATCATCGGCCGCACAAGAGCCTCCCCCCGCCGACTATTACGTGTACGTGGGCGCCGAGTCGGCGGATCTCCTGCACCGCATTCGCTTCGGCCCGGAGGGTGCCGCCCTCGACCGCACGATCGTCGTGGGCGAGATGGCGACCGAGACGGAAGGCCCCCACGGCCTGAACATCTCGCCGGACGGCCGGTTTCTCTTCATGACCACGGGCCACGGCGTGCCCGACGGCAAGCTGTGGAAATTCCACGCCGGCCCCGACACCCTCGTGAGCGACCCGATTCTGCTCGGGTACTTCCCCGCGACGCTAGACGTCACGCCGGACGGGCTCTACGCCTTCGTCGCCAACTTCAACCTGCACGGCGAGATGGTGCCGTCCACGATCTCGGTGGTGTACACGCCGGACATGATCGAGGTCGACCAGATCGAGACCTGCACCATGCCGCACGGCGCCCGCCTCGACGCAGATGGCGACTTTCTGTATTCGGCGTGCATGATGGACGACCAGATCGTCGAGGTCGATACCCGTACCTTCCAGGTTGCACGGCGCTTCTCGGTGGCCTCAGGCAGCGAGGGCCCGCTGCCGCTGGCGTTGCCGGACGACGCGCCCGGGGAGCACGACGGCCACATGGCCGCCGCCGCATCGCCCGCCACCTGCTCGCCCACCTGGGTGGTGCCCGCCAGCCGCGGCCCTTCGCTTTTCGTGGCCTGCAACCGCGGCAACCGCGTCCTGGAGATCGACCGCGCATCCTGGTCGCTGACCCGCACCTTCGAGACGGGCGCGGGGCCCTACAACCTTGCGCTCACCCCCGACGACGCGATCCTGGTCGCCACCCTCAAGCAGGGCGCCGGGGTGGAGTTCATCGATCTCGCCTCGGGACACTCCGCCGCCACGACCCCGTCGTCCACCACGGTCACCCACGGCGTCGCGGTCAGCCCCGACGGGCGCTACGCCTTCGTCTCCGTCGAGGGCGTGGGGGCCGAGCCCGGAAAGGTGGACATCTTCGACCTGTCCGACTTCGCGCGTGTTGGGGAGGTGGAGGTGGGCCAGCAGGCCGGCGGCATCGTCTTCTGGCGTATGGACGGCAATTAGCTGAGTTGGCTGCCAAGTCAGGTACCGGACCAAGCCGGCCAGGCTACCCCACCGGGACGGTCACGTTGTCCTCGTCCCAGGTGAAGTAGTAGGTCCTCTCCCTGCCGCGGCGCGTCTTCATGTTCACGAGGTTGCGCTGGTCTTCGAACATGTTGAAGAGCAGCCGGTTGGTTACATGAATGCGGTCGGCCGCCGGAACAAGCGGGTACTCGAACCGGTACCACCACATGACTTCATCCGGGTTGCGCGCTTCCCGGATCCCGCGTTCGACGAGCGTGCCCTGGAGCACGGTGCCTTCCGTCTGGAGGTTGAACATGTCGTTGACGTACTGCGCCACGACGGCATCGACCTCCTCGTCTTCGACCAGCCGGAACTCCATGTCCGAGGTGTGTTCCATCACGGCGAACTGCAGGTCGTCCCAGAAGAAGCGGATGCTCACGTCGAGCGTCGAGCCGTCAACCACGGCGTCGGCGACGGAGAGACGGAAGGGGTGGGGCGGCGAGGCCGCGCTGACCCCAAGCAGGCAGATGGCCGCCGCAATCGCCCCGGGTCCGCGCGCGCGGCGCGGCCGCATCCCGCCGGGCCGCCTCACACCGCGCAATGCGCCGTCCTGGCCGAGCATTCCCATGACCCGATTCCGATACATGTTTAGATTGATGCGGGGAAGGTTGTCCGTGTATTCTGGCAGCCTCACGACCATCCGATCAACAGGGGGCACCGTGCCCGGAGGCAGATCGACGGTTTGGGCGCGCGCCGCGACCCTTGCCGTTGCATTGGCGGCGACGGCGATCTTCGCGACTTCGGCCAGGGCCCAGGTGCGGGCGGGAGCCCATGTACTGTACAAATCACAGGCATTCGACGGCACCTTCGGTGCGGGTGGGCGCGCCGAGGTCGACCTGAATTTCCTGCGCGAGGGACTGGTGGTGGCCGGCCTCTACGACCGCCTCTTCCCGGGGTGCGAGGGCTGCTCCTCGACGGAACTCGGGGCCCAGGTTCTCTTCGCTACGCCGCAGAATCCCCTCTACTTCGGACTCGGTGCCGGCTACCGCACCGACAGGGAAGAGGGCGCGGCCACGGACACGCCCGGCGAGTGGTCCTACAACATGGTTGCCGGCCTGCGCCTGCGCGGGATCCCGGTGATCATTCCGTTCTTTGAATTCCGCCAGCAGTTCGGCTCCTCGCTTAACGAGCAGGCGTTCGCGTTCGGCGTCCTCCTCAGTCCGACCGGCTCGCGCCGGGCGCCCCGCCAGCCCTTCGGTTCTTGAGGGACATCCCCTTCGTCGGACGTCCGATCCGGGCGGTCGGCCGGTGGTGGCAGCTCTGGGCGGAACACGCCGGCCAGTTGGGATTGCTGACCTGGCACACCATGGCGGCGACGGTCCGTCTTCGCGTGTCCGGCAGCGAATTCGTGCGCCAGATCTACGTGATGGGCGTGCAGAGCATCCCCATCGTGGTGATCACCGCGATCCTGTCCGGCATCGTCACCTCGCAGCAGGGCGGCTATCAGATCACCGCCACCGTGCCGCTGTACGTGCTCGGCAGCGTGACCGTCACCAGCGTCGTGCTCGAGCTCGGTCCGGTCCTGACCGCCGTCGTACTGGTGGGACGGGTCGGCGCGCGGATCACCGCCGAGCTCGGGACCATGGTCGTCTCGGAGCAGATCGACGCGTACCGCTCCCTGGGACGCGACCCGGTGACCATGCTGGGCGCCCCCCGCATCCTGGCCGGGATCGTGGTCATGCCCCTGCTGGTGGGGATCGCCGACATCGTCGGCATCCTGGCCGGAATGATCGCGGCCGACCTGACCCTGGATCTCGGCTACGAGACCTTTTTCTACGGGGCCCGCCTATTCTGGCACTCGTGGGACCTGTGGTACTCGTGCATGAAGGCACTCACCTTCGGCTTCGCGATCCCGGTCATCGCCATTCACATGGGATTCCGCACGAGCGGGGGGGCCGAGGGCGTCGGGAGCACGACGACCGCCTCGGTGATGTTCCAGACCCTCACGGTCCTGATCCTCGACGCGATGTTCCCGCCGCTCTTCCTCAATTGACCCTGCAATGAGCGCCCGCTCCGTCATCCGCTACCGCAACACCCACAAGGCCTACAAGCGGCCGGTGCTGACCGGGGTGAACCTCGATATCCACGAAGGCGAGATGTTTGCGCTGTTCGGCCCTTCCGGGACCGGCAAGAGCGTGCTTCTGAAGACGACGATCGGCCTGGTCGTGCCCGACCGCGGCGACGTCGAGGTCAACGGCGCGTCCGTGTATTTCGGGGGCGATGGGGCCCTCGAAACCGTCAGGAAGCAGGTCGGCTACGTCTTCCAGCAGGCGGCCCTCTTCGATTCGCTGAGCGTTTACCGGAACGTCGAGATGGGGCTGCCCGTCGACCGGCTCCGCCGCATGGGGACCACCGCGGCCGCCAGGGCGATATGGAGAGCGCTGGAGCTCGTCAATCTCGAGCCTTCCGAGGTGATGCCGATCTATCCGGCCGAACTGTCCGGGGGCATGAAGAAGCGGGTGGGCATTGCGCGCGCCATCGTGGGGCGGCCGGGCATTCTGCTCTGGGACGAGCCCACCACGGGCCTGGACCCCGTCAATACGGCGGCCGTGGAGCGGCTGATCAAGCAGCTCGCAGAGGAGTTGAGGGTGACTTCGGTGCTGGTCACCCATGATGTCGAAGGCGCTTTGTGGATGTGTGACCGCGTGGCCATGCTGGAAGGCGGCCGCATCCGTTTCTGTGGGACTCCGGGTGAGTTCCAGACCGAGACCGACCCGGTGGTCAGAGCTTTTGTGGATCGGGCGGCCGCCGAGGCCGCACTTGACGTGGTGGAGATGACATGAACAACGCGGTATCGTCCAAACAGCGACTCTCCGACGACGAGGTCATGCGCGCCGTCCCCCCCGTGGCGGGTTCACGGGAGTTCCGCGTGGGGATGTTCGTGATCCTGGGGATCGTCGGATTCATATCGGTCCTGTTCCTGATGACCAGTCCGGCCCTCTTCAGGGGCCGCTACATGCTGGTGACCGAAGTCCCGAACGCCCACGGGATCCGCGCCGGAGACCCCGTGCGCATGCGCGGCATCAACATCGGTCGCGTGTACTCGTTCGAACTGGCCCCGAGCGGCGGCGTGTTCATCACCCTCGAGGTGGAGGGGGAATTCAGGGTTCCGGCGCCTGCCCGCACCGAGTTGGCGTCCATGGGGGTCCTGGGCGGGATGGTGGTGTCGGTCATACCGGGTGACGGCGACGGTTATGTCGCATCGGGAGACATCATGCCCGGAGAGGCGGTGACCGACGCGTTTCAGGCGGCGGGGGACCTGGCGGGCGACGCGTCGGACGTGATGGGCAGGGTCCAGAGGTTCCTCTCGGATTCGACCCTGGCGGCGACCGGCGAGGCCGTGCTCTCGATGCGCGACCTGCTGGAGGACTTCAAGGAGATCACCGATGGCCGGGCAGTCGAGCTGCAGTCCCTCATCGAAAGCCTGCAACGCTCGGCCGGCAACGTGGAGGGGATCACTGGCGCCGAAGACTGGAGCCGGACATTGGCCTCCGCAGACAGTGCGATGGCGACCCTGCGGCGCACCTCGACCGCCGCCGAGGAGTCGATCAATTCCCTGAATGTGATCCTCGGGCGGATCGAGCGCGGCGAGGGCACGCTGGGCAAGCTCATCGCGACCGACGAGTTGCACACCAACATGAACGAGGTTGCGGTGAGCCTGACGGAACTCCTGGACGACATCCGGGAGAACCCCGGACGCTACGTCACGATCGAGATCTTCTGACCTCCACCTGCCCGCCGGGCCTCCCTACCAGCCCGGCCCCAGGTGGAAGCCCCAGTGCCACCCCTTTACGGGCCGCTGCCAGGGATAGGCGTAGTACGCTTCGAGGATCAGGAACCCCAGCAGGTTCATGCGCGCCGAGAAACCGCTGCTCGCCACCGGCACCCGGTCCGGCGTGTTGCGTGCCCATGTCAGCTCTCCGGGCCGCGCCTCGTCCCACGCGAAGCCGACATCCGTGAACGCGGTCAATTCGACGGGAACGTACGGGAAATTGATGAGCCCAAACTCCTCGATGCCCGTGAACGGCATGCGGAACTCGATGTTGAAGACGCCGATCCGGTGCCCGTACAGGCGGTCGATGGGCGGACAGGTGGATCCGGTGAGGCCGATCCTCGTGTCGGCGGGGCACTCGCCCTCGTCGAACGAGTTCCAGTCGTACCCGCGAATGAAGGACTCGAATCCCATGAAGTACGGTCCGAGCTGCTGGTCGTCCAGTCCCCTGATGTCGCCGTAGCGGCCGAGGTGCAACCCGCGCACCCCCAGCGTAAGCGGACCGCCGTTGTTGAAGTAGCGGCGGTAGTCGGCCGTGATCGTATTGAAGTTCACGGTGCCGTAGGACAGTTCGCCACCGAACCGAAAGCGTCCACCCCTGACCGGACTCGTCCAGGCGCTGTATGAGTTGTCTCCGACGAACGCAAGGGATACGGAAGCAAAGTGCAGCGGATCCCGCCATTCCTCCTCGATGCGTTCGAACCCGACTACACGCTGGAAGGGGTCGGTGTAGTAGACCTCTCTCTCCAGGTCGAACCCGAATCGCCTGACGCCCAGTCCTCCCTCGAGACGCCGGGTGGCTGAGAGCGGATACGCCGTCAGCCCCTGGACCGCGTCGATGAAGATCCGCTGGTTGTACACCTCGAAACCGTTCAGGCCAAAGGTGAAGAAGCGTTGCAGGTAGGGGGTGTGCTGTACGCCGACGCCCCAGTTCCAGCGGCTCGTCTGGTTGAGATAGGAAGCCTGACCTCCAATGTCCTTGATTGTTCCGTTGGCATTCAGTGCCGTAACCAGGAATCGGTCGCCCAGCATGTCCGTGAAGATCGCGTAGGTGCCGCCGCCGACGTAGGAACCGAAGGTATCGGCACCGACCCCGATGTTCGGCTGTCCAACGTAGTCGAGTTGCAGGGAGGGCGAGTAGTCCTCGGCCTGCTCGCCCGTATAGACCTCCGGCGACACCAGGCCCGTGTGCTGGTCGGCGAGATAGCCGGCCACCCGGCTGCGGATCCCGGGACGGCCGGGAGGCAGGAGGCGCCCCGGGTGCGTTCCACCGTCCGCCACCACATCGACCAGCGTCGACATGTCGCCCGGCCTGACCGTGTTCACGATGTAGCCGCGCTCGTGGAAGACCGAGAAGGCCAGAAGATCCTGCGCGGGCGAATACGACAGCGCCGGCGAGAGCATGGTGATTCCGCTCACCCCGGTGACCGCCCGCGTAATGCGGCGCATCTCGCCGTCGGTCAGATTGAGGTGGTAGACGTCCGGGAAGCCGTCCGGATCCGAGATGAAGAAGATGCCTTCGCCCGTGGCGTCGTAGACCGGGTTGATGTGCTTGGCTCCGGCGAAGACCGTCATGGGCTGCACCGCGAGGGATTCCACGTCGAGGAAGGCCAGGACGTAGTTGCCGAAAACCAGCTCGTTGAAGTCGGTGTCGGGGCCGCGGTCGGAGACGAAGGCCAGGGTTCTGCCGTCGCGCGACCAGGCCGCGTGTACGTCGGCGTGCTTGTCGTTGGTCAGTTGCTGGACGCTCTCGGTCTGGAAATCGTAGAGGTACAGGTCGCTGATCCCGCCCTTCAGCCCGGTGAAGGCGATTCGCTGTCCGTCGGGGGACCATGCGGGGTTCTGAATGGCGCCGAGGCCCTCGATCGAAATCCGGTCCTCGATCCGCCCGCTCTGGACGTCGAGGATTGCCAGCTGGTTGTCCCCGCTCGAGAAGATCACGATGGCGAGCTTGCGGCTGTCGGGCGACCAGGAGCCGCTGCTGTCGATGTAGCGGATGCCGTCGATGTACGGCGTCTCGTTGCGCTGCAGCGGACGCAGGACCTCGCCCGTCTCCACGTCGGCGAGGAAGAGGTCCATCGAGAAGAGGTCCTTCTCGGACTGGAAGACGATGTAACGGCCGTCCGGACTGAGCGACGGGGCCACGTTGGTGCGCCCTCCGCCGCACTCCACGCACAGGAGCACGTCGCCCGTCTCGTACGGGTCGGACTTGCCGGCCATGAGCGGCCTGTATTCGGCCTCGACCGCCTCCCACCACTCCATCGCGATGCTGTCCTCGGGCATGGCGAAGACCTGCCCGATCGCCGCCTCCCAGCCGACCCTGAGCGCCGTGCGGAAGAGGTCCTGGACGGCTTCGTCCCCGTAGGTGCCGCCCAGGTACGAGATGAAGCCCTGGCCGAAGCGATACGCGAAGTACTTGGGATCGCGGGTGATCTCCTTGAGCGTCGGCTTGTCGTCCCGCAGGATATGGTCCCTCAGCCACATGGCCGTGTGGGGGTGATTGCGCCCCATGGACATGTACTCCGCCATCCCCTCCACGACCCAGAGCGGCATCGCCGCCAGCCGCATGATCCCCCCTCCGCTGCGGCTCTGCGAGATGTTGTACTGGAAGGCGTGCACCAGCTCGTGGCCGAGGATCCTGTCGGTCTCCCGGTACGAGGTGCTCAGCGGCATGATCACCCGGTTCTTGAGCGATTCGGTAACGCCGCCGGTGCCCTGGCCGATGGCGCCGGAGAGGGTGTTGGTCTGCTGGAAATCCGGATGGTCGGCGTAGATGATGAGCGGCTTGGGGATGTCGAAGTCGTGCTGGAAGATGCGCGAGAACCGCTCGTACCACCGCTCCGCCAGGCGCGCAATGTCCTCCACCGCGCTCTCCGCCTGGGGGTAGTAGTGAATGTCCCAGTTCTGCGTGGACAGTACCTTGAAGTCGAAGCCGCCTTCGTACTGCACCTTGTTGCGGCCGAAGTACTGGGCCGAGCCCGCCATGGGCAGGGAAAGCAGGAAGGCGGCCGCGCCCGCCCACGAAACGAGAATGCGGGCGAACCGGAACCGGAAGGTGCTCTTCGCTGCTGCCATGACCAGCCTCTTTCCCTTGAATGGCGGTAGTGCAGGTGGCGTCCCGCCTACATGACCGCCGGGCGTGTCTTTATTGTTAGCCGAGCCCCCGCGGCTCGCGCTGCCACGGTTATACACTACGTTCCGCTCAGGGATCCTTACGGGCCTGCGCGGGCACGCGGGCATTGCAACGCGGGCATTGCAACGGCTACATCGACAATACACACTTGGGAGCGACATGACCACAGTAGTGAGAGCGTGCACTGCGCTGGCGATGAGTGCGCCGGTCCTGTGGGGGTGTGCCGGGGACGTGGCGGATCCTGCCGCCTCGGCCGAAATCGCGACCCCCGCCGCCCCGGGAGCGGGGCAGCCGTACCTCGAGCCGTCCGGCGGTGGCGTGTGGATGAGCTGGACCGAGCCCACCACTGCGGGGCACCGCGTGGCCGCTTCGTACTTCGACGGTACCTGGAGCACGCCGGGCACCATCGCCGAAGGCGACGCCTTCTTCGTGAACTGGGCCGACTTTCCCTCGGTCCGGGTCTTTGGCGGCCGGCTCTACTCCCACTGGCTGTGGAGGGGCGGGCAGGGGACGTACGACTACGGCGTGCGCCTTGCCTGGTCCGACGACCGGGGCGCCACCTGGTCCGAGCCGTGGACTCCGCACGGCGACGGCACCCCGACGGAGCACGGCTTCGTCTCGTTCTTCGGCGACGAGAACGGGGTGTGGGCCGCCTGGCTGGACGGGCGCGCAATGGTGGAGGACGGGGGAACCATGTCGCTGCGCGCGCGGATGCTGCCCGGAACGCGTGCGGGCGGCACTGATCCGCCTGGCGGCACAACGCCCGGGCCGGAGACGGTCGTGGACGGCATGACCTGCGAGTGCTGCCAGACCGATGCCGTGGTGGTCGACGGCGTGCCGGTCGTCGTGTACCGCGACCGGGCCGAGGGCGAGATCCGCGACATACATGTCAGCCGTCTGAAGGGGTCCGGATGGGAACCCGGCGGCGCCGTCCACGACGATCGCTGGGTCTTCGGCGGCTGCCCGGTGAACGGGCCGGCGATGGCGGCGCGCGGGGCGGACGTCGCGGTGGCGTGGTTCACCGCCCCTGACAACAGGTCCGAGGTGAAAGTGGCGTTTTCGGGCGACGGAGCCGTGAGCTTCGAACCGCCGGTGCGTCTGGACGGGGGCCGCCCGATCGGCCGGGTGGATGTGGTGATGCTCGACGACGGGTCGGCTCTGGTAACCTGGCTCGAGGCGGGCGATGCAAGCACGGCCATCGTCAGCCGCCGGGTGGGGCCCGACGGAACCCTGGGCGAGACCGTCACCCTCGCGGCGACCGACGCGGCGCGGGCCTCGGGGTTCCCGCGCATGGCCCGCCTGGGGACCGACCGGCTGATGCTCGCCTGGACCGACCCGGCGGGGGAGGGACGGGTCAGGGCCGCGATCTTCGACCTCGCGCTGTGGGACATGGCCCAGTGAACCTCGCCGCCGTCGAGACGCCCGCTGGCGTGGTCGACCTGCCCCGGGCGCGCGACAATCTGCGGCGCGCGGCGGCCTACTGCCGCGGCCACGGCATCGCCTGGCGGCCCCACGTCAAGACGCACAAGTCGCTCGAGATGGCGCGGCTGCAGCTGGAGTTCGGCGCCGTCGGGCTCTCCGTGGCCACTCCCCACGAGGCGGAGGTCATGTCGCAGGTCACGGACGACGTCCTCGTAGCCCATCCCCCGGCTCACCCGTCCAAGATCGCCCGCCTCTGTGCGCTTCCAACGGAAGTCGACATCAAGGTGGGCCTCGATTCCCTCGACGCGCTGCGCCCCCTCTGCCACGCAGGCGCCGCCATCGGGCGCACCTTCGGCATCCTGGTCGAATTCGACGCGGGACTGGGCCGCACGGGTGTCGTGGATGTGGACGACGCTGTCCGCATCGCCGAGTGCGCAGCCTCCCTCCCCGGCGGCCGCTTCGACGGCCTCATGTTCTACCCCGGCCACATCCGCATCCCCCGCCGCGACCAGCACGACCGCCTCGCCCGCCTGGCCGACCGCCTCCGCCGCTTCCTGGGCGCGCTGGCGGAGGCCGGACTCCCGGCCCACACCGTCTCCGGCGGGTCGACCCCGACGCTCTGGGACTCCCACCTGCTCCCCGGGCTGACCGAAGTCCGCCCCGGGACCAGCATCTACAACGACCGCGACATCCTGGGCATGGGCGCGGCCCGCCGCGACGAACTCGCCTTTTCCGTGCTCGCCACGGTAATCAGCGTTGCCGTGCCCCGTCAGGCCGTGGTCGATGCCGGGTCCAAGGCGATCTCGAAGGAAGCGCTGGCCTCCGGCGTGCCCGGATACGGCATGCTCCTCGACCGTCCCGAGGTGACCGTCAAGGCGCTCAACGAGGAACACGGCATGCTCGACCTGAGCGGCACGGAGTGGCGGCCGTCGGTCGGTGACCGGGTGCGGATCGTGCCGAACCACGTATGCGCCTGCGTGAATCTGCAGGACCAGCTGTGGGGGTTCGAGAACGAGAACGGGGCCGTGCGGCCGATCACGCTGGAGGGGCGGGGAAGGGGCGCTCCGGCGGCGCACCGCCTGACGTTGTAGTGGACCGCGACCGCTTCGCGGAACTCGCTGCCGCGTTTGCCGGGCAGCGCCTGGTCGTCCTGGGCGATCTGATGCTCGACCGCTACATGGCCGGTCCCGCGGACCGCGTGTCCCCCGAAGCCCCGGTGCCTGTGGTGCGCGTGGAGCGGGAATGGCACGCGGCGGGAGGCGCGGCGAACGTGGCCGCGAATGTCCTTGCCCTCGGCGCGCAGTGCGATGTGATCGGGGTGGTGGGGGAGGACAGGGCGGCGCGGTCGCTCCGGCGCGCCCTCGAAGCGATGGGGGGCGGCTGCCGGTTCGTCCGCGAGGGAAGCTGTGGCACCACCGTCAAGACGAGGGTCCTCGCGCGTGGCCAGCAGGTCGTGCGCATCGACCGGGAACGGGTCGTTCCGGCCACCCGGGCCACGCAATCGGCTCTGGAGGCCCGCCTGGACGAGTACCTGCCCGGCGCCGCCGGCCTCCTGTTGGCCGACTACGACAAGGGCGCTCTGTCGGCCGAATCGATCCGCCGCGCGATCGATCTCGCCACCGGCCTCGGCATCCCCGTGATCGCCGACCCGAAGCGGTCCAACTTCTTCGCCTTCCACGGCGTGACCGTCTTCAAGCCCAACCGCACCGAGCTCGAGGCCGCGTTGGGAGAGGCGGCGCGTCCGGCCGACGCCGACTGGATGGAAGCCGCCCGCTTGCGCACGGGTGCGCGGCACCTGCTGGTGACGCTGGGCGCGGACGGGATGGCGCTGGCGTCGCCGGGCACTTCGGTGCGCCGAATACGCGCGCGTGCGCACGCCGTCTACGACGTGTCGGGTGCCGGGGACACGGTTGCCGCCGCCCTCGGCGTCGCGCTGGCTGCCGGGGCCCAGTTGGCCGAGGCCGTGCAGCTGGCAGCGACCGCGGCCGCCATCGGCGTCGCCAGGGTCGGCGTGGCAACGGTATCGGCGAACGAGATCGCCTCGCTCCTCCCCGGCAGAGGCGTTCGGGCCGGATCGGCCCCGGAATCCCCCGGCTGAGCAGCGGCTCCCGGCGGCCGCCCTTCATACACCACCAGCCACATCCGGCGCCCTGGCGTTCCCGTATATTGTTGGCGCGCGCCGCACCGGCACCGACCCGGGGCGGCATACCCATCCACACCTCACGGAGAATCCCTTCCATGGCACAGCTCACCACCATTCACACCGACGGCGCGCCTGGCGCCCTGGGTCCCTACTCGCAGGCCATAGTCACTGACGGCTGGATTTTCGCTTCAGGCCAGATCGCGATCGACCCCGCTACCGGCGACCTCGTGGACGGAGACGTGAGTGAACAGGCGGACCAGGTGCTGCGGAACCTCGCCGCGGTGCTCGACGCCGCGGGCGGCAGCTTGCAGACGGTGGTGAAGACGACGGTCTTCCTGTCGGACATGGGACTTTTCGCCGACATGAACGCGGTCTACGCGCGCCACTTCGGAGATCACCGGCCCGCAAGGGCGACAGTGGGAGTCGGCGGGCTGCCGCAGGGCGTCGATGTCGAGATCGAGGTAGTCGCCAGGGTCGGGTAGACTGCGGCCCGGAACCGGCATCGTCCACCCGCGCCGCAGTCGTTTTCCAGGTTCCGCGCCGCCCGCACCGGTCTGCGGCATTGGACTCGCTTGACATCAAACGGGTCTGGCGCAAGTATGTCTATTGGTCCCTTGCGTACCGGCAGGGGCGGGGTCCATGTGCCCCGTACCGTACCGGTGCGCTTGCGTTTTCTGCTTTTGCGGCAGAGCGGCGGACCTGAAATGAAGTGCTGGCCCTAGCCGGGAACGTCCCGGTGCAAATAGCAGGGTGTGTCGAAGTCCAGTCACTCGAAAAGGAGAGGACAACTCATGACACGTAACTGGTTAGCAGTAAGCCTCAGGAATGGGGCAGGAGGGCTTTGCCTGGCCTTGATGGCCGGCCTTGCCTTCGCCTCCGCGGCGGAAGCCCAGACAGGGACCGTCACGGGGCAAGTAACCGACGCCGCGTCGGGCCGGCCGCTTGAGTCGGCCCAGGTGTACATCGAGGGCACGGCGCTCGGCACGCTCACCAACAGCACGGGCCGCTATCTCTTCGTGAACGCGCCGGCGGGTGAGCACACGGTAATCGCCGAACTGGTCGGCTACAGAGCCGGCTCGCAGACGGTAACCGTCACCGCGGGCGCAACCTCGACTGCGGACTTCGGCCTCACCGTCACCGCGATCGCGCTGGACCAGATCGTCGTGACGGGGACCGGTGTGGCGACCGAGAAGAAGCGGCTCGGGAACTCGATCGCGACGGTGGACGTTTCCGGCCTGCAGGACAAGCCGATCACCAGCTTCAGCGACGTGCTCCAGGGCCGTGAGCCCGGCGTCGTTGGTCTGCCAGGCGCCGGAGATACCGGATCGAGCGGCCGGATTCGCATTCGGGGCTCCGCATCGCTCTCACAGTCCAACGAGCCGATCATCTATCTGGATGGCGTGCGCATCGACCGCGGCGGCGGCGGCGGCTGGGGTGCGGCCCAGGCGGCCACGCGCCGGTTCGACGACATCGACCCGAACTCCATCGAGCGGATCGAGATCCTCAAGGGCGCGGCCGCGGCGACGCTGTACGGCACGGAGGCGTCGAACGGGGTGATCCAGATCTTCACGAAGCGTGGTCAGCAGGGCGCGCCGCGCTGGACCTTCCAGACGGACCAGACCGCGGTCACGTCGCCCAACGACCGGTTCATCCCGCACGCCGACTTCCCCCGGACTGCGGAGGAAGTGGCGCGGATGCAGCACCGCTGGGGTGTTTCGCTGCAGCCCTACGAGGTGTACGAGGTCGACTACATGAGCGAGCTCTACAACACGGGCTTCGCGCAGACGTATTCCGGCTCGGTGTCAGGTGGCGGCGATCTGATCACCTACTTCGCCTCCGGCCGCTACCACAGCGAAAACGGCCCGTTCAGCAAGCTGGAAGGCGTCTTTGCCGATGGCGGTAGCCTTGGCAACGAGGACACGATCAGGCGGCGTCAGGGCACCATGAACCTGAACGTCTTCCCGTTCGACAATCTGCGTCTGCGGATCACTGGTCTGTACTCCGAGTTGAACCAGACTCGCCTCAGGGGCGGGAACAACATCTATGGCGTCTTTTCGCTCGGACTGATGGGACAGTTGCGGCTGGCCGACGACAACAACAGGTACGGAAGCCTGGCCTTTGCCACGTTGCGCGAGACGGGCGAGGCGCAGGTCACCGAGGATGTCGAGCACTTCGCCGGCAGCGTAAACGCCAACTGGACGATCACGGATGCCGTCGTTTTTGATGGCACCTTCGGCGTCGACGTCACGAACGGCACCAATGTTTCGTTCTATCCGTTCGGTTGGAACGTGGACCAATTCTCGGTCTACAACTCATCGGGGATCCGCTGGTTCGGCGACCGGAACAACCGGGAAGTCACCGGCGACTTCAAGCTCTCCTACGATGCCGAGTTCGGCGACAACATCAGCAGCCAGTTCCTGGCCGGTGGACAGGGCTTCCTCAGCCAGAACGTCTACCATGGCGGCAACGGACAGACGTTCCCCGGTCCGGGACTCGAAGTCGCGAGCGCCGGGGCCAACCAGTCCACTTCCGAGAGCTGGAGCCGTGTGGTCAACACGGGGGTGTACTTCCAGGAGCAGGTCGGCTGGCAGGATTGGGCGTTCCTGACCGTAGGGGCGCGCTTCGACGCGAACAGCGCCTTCGGCTCGGACTTCGAGACCGCGACCTATCCCAAGGCGGCGATTTCGGTGATTCCCACCGACCTGTTCGATTGGGAAAGCGAAACGCTCTCCACATTCCGGGTCCGCGCGGCCTGGGGGCAGTCGGGTCTGCAGCCCGGTGCCTTCGACAAGTTCACGACATTCTCGCCGAGGCCAGCCGAGGTGGGTGCCGGACTTGCACCCGCGAACCTCGGAAACCAGGCGCTCCGGCCCGAGATCTCCAACGAGATCGAGTTCGGTGCCGAGTTCGGACTCTTGAACGACCGGGTCGGTGTCGACGTCACGTACTGGAATCGTTCCACCACCGACGCCCTGGTCGCTCGTCAGTTCCCGGTCACCGGAGGCTTCACCAGAACGCAGCTGGACAACATCGGCCAGATCGACGCCACCGGTGTCGAGCTTGCGGTCAACGGGTCGGTTTACAACAGCGAAAACCTGTCGATCAACGTCTTCGCGAACACTGCGTATATCGACGAGATCGTTACCGACCTGGGCGGCGCGCCGCCGCTGAAAACGGGTGGTTCGTACCCGCGCTATCGCAACTTCCTCAAGGAAGGCTATGCGCCGGGCTCGTTCTTCGGGGCGATCCTCGATCCGAACATGGCCATCCCGCTCGACCTTAACCGCAATTGCTCGGAGCCGAGTCGGGCCGAAGCGCTCGAGTTCTTCAGCGTCGCCCGGAATCCGTCCTCCTTCGAGGTGATTCCCGTAGGGTGCGCCGGAGGTTCGGCCGAGTATCTGGACTCCTACATCGGGAAGCCGACACCCGACTTCGCGGGTTCCTACGGATTCGACATGACCTTCATGGGCAACTTCGAACTCTCCACGAACTTCGAGTACCGGGCCGGCAACTATCACACCCAGGATCTGACGGGTGCGTTCCGGCAGGCGAACGCGGTGATCGGGCGCAATGTGCCGGGCACCGCCCGGGTCGCGTCGATCATGCAGAACCCGGCGTCCACGGCCGAGCAGCGGCTTGAGGCGGCGCTGGAGTGGGCCAGGGAATACCGTGCACTGGCCCCGATGTCCGGCATGAACCAGATCTGGACTTCGGACTTCATCCGGTTGCGCGAGATCTCGCTGTCCTACCGGGTGCCCTCGGACATGATCGAGGGACTGGGTCTCGACAACGCTACGATCACCTTCGGCGGCCGCAATGTGAAGCTGTGGATGTTCGGTGACTACCGGGGAATCGACCCGGAGATCAACCCGTCCGCCAACTGCACGGGCGGGGGTGTGAACTGCAACTTCCTCACCGGAACTGAAGCGTTCGGTGTGCCCATCCCGCGGCGGTTCGCTATTTCCGCGCGCATCGGCTTCTAAGAGGGGAGACCAAGCAAAATGACAAGCAAGATTTCAAGGTCGATCCTGACCGTGTGCGGAATCGCGCTCCTCGGGGCGTGCGACATTCTGGAGGTCGACAACCCCAACGCGCTGGTGCAGGAAGACATCGAGAAGGTCGAAGCCGCATCCGCGGCCGTGAACGGTGCCCAGGCGCTGACCGCCAGCGGCATCGGGGGCATTTATGCTCCGTTCTCCACGGTGGGTGACGAGATCACCTGGATCGGATCGCGCGACGCGTGGAACGAGCTCGATCAGGGCACACCCGACAATCCGGGCAACGAGTTTGCCGACGGAGCATTCCCGGGCATTGCCCAGGCCAGATGGATGACCAACTTCGCCGTGAGCCTGGTGGAGGGCCATGTGTCGGAGAACGCCGGAAACGCGGCGTTGCAAGGCCACCTTGCGCGCGCGAACCTCTACGCGGGCGTGGCGTATTCGGCCATCGCACAGATGTTCGACGACTTCGCCTTCAGCGACCGCACCGAGCCCGGTCCCCTCATCGGTCCTGCCAACATGGTCCAGGTCTTCGACCAGGCAATCGCCTACTTCAGCGCGGCCATGGCCGGCGGTGGAGAGACGGCCATGAGGGCGCAGGCGGCGAGAGCCCAGGCCCATCATCAGAAGGCGATCTGGGGATTGCTGAATCCGCCCGGGTCCACTCCCGGCAATCCGCTGATCAACGACTCCAACGCTAACAGTGATGCAGCCGCGGTTCTCGGCTCGGTGGCCGGGACCGATTGGGCCTACCGATTCGGGTATTCGAGTGCGACCGTCAGCAACAATCTGTCGTGGCAGGTCAATCAGCGCGGCGAACTCCAGATCGGGCCGGAGTACGCCACGCAGAGCGAATCTGATCCGACGGACATTACGGGCCACAACCTCATGGATCCCATCGAGGGTGCTCTGGATACTCGCTACATGGCGAACGTGACGGAGTTTCTCGGTGGCGAGGGATACTCGCCCTTGACGGTTGTGAGTGAACGCGGCCTGCGGCTCATTCTGGCCGAGTCGGCGCTTGCGGGCGGCGACATGGGAGCTTTCACGGACCACATCAACATGATCCGCGAAGGGCTCGATGGCCTCACCGCCTACTCGGGCCAGATTCCCGCGAGCGACATGCTCCAGCATGAGCGGCGGGTGAATCTGTTCCTGCAGTACAAGCGGCTGCAGGACCACTATCGGTTCGGAACGACCAGCATGAACTGGCTCGCCGGTTCGAAGGCGGCATCGACCCCAGGGACGATGTTGCCGATCACCAGGATCGAGATCCTGGCAAACTGTCACCATCCGGATAACGCCCTCCACCCCTGCTCGAACTAGAGGGCGATTAGCAAGGAACGACAGCCGACATTCGAGGCTGCTCGGACGGGGCCCGGGGGCTTGGCTCCCGGGCCCCGTCGCAGCACACTGAGTGGAGTGACTGGAAAATGACGAGACTGTTGGTTTCGGCAGGTCTGTCGCTGCTCCTGGCGCTACCGATGGCAAGTTGCGACTGGCTGGACGACCCGAGCCCCGAGATCGCCCGGGTAATGATAGACAGCGACGACGAGTCGCTGATGCTCATCACGTCGACCCAGTTCTTCCAGACGACCAACGAAGTCGGAGAGGTCGGCGTTCAGGTCTTCGATTCGGACACCACGTTTACTTCCTTTCCGTTCGATCAGAGCTGGGACATCAGCGAAGAGCAGCGCTTCCTGCTGATGGGGTTCCCGGCGGACTCGGGCGCTGTTACCGTTCGCCTGAGGGTCCTCATCGATGGCGACACCGACTACGACAAAACGGTGACGGTACTCATCGACGAACCCGTCCGCTACATCTATCTCTTCAACCAGCAGATCATTCAGGACTTCGTGTTGCTCTGAGCCATGGATTCAGCGATTCGACTTCGGCGCCTTGCATCCGCAGTAGTTGCAGCGGCGGCGCTCTGGTTTGCCGGCGGCTGCTATACGTTCGCGGCGGTGCAGGGAGATCCGACGGTAGGAACCGATGTCAGGGCCACCGTCACCGACGAGGAAGCGCTCAAGCTCAGCAGTCAGACCGGACAGCTTTCCCGGACACTGGATGGACGGCTCGTCGGCGTCACGGACGACTCGGTGTTCGTATCCGTGGTGACCTTCAGAGCCGTGTCCGAGGTGTCCGGATCACGTCAGTTCCGGCAGTCGCTGGTCATACCGCGGAGTGGCCTCGAGGCATTGGAGACACGCGAGCTATCCGTGATGCGGAGCACATTGGTGGGCGCCCTGGCTGCGACAGGTGTCGCGCTCGTCATCAACCAGGTCGTGGCCGGTGGGTCCAGGGACGACATAGACGGTCCCGACCTGCCCACCGGTGCACTGGTCCCCATCATCCGCATCCCGATCAGCAGGTAGCAGGGGGCTGTAGAGCCCTGTGCCGGGTAGCCGGTCGCGCAGGATTGCCAATTGTCCCATCGAGCCATTCCATCGCCCACCCTCAGGGACCATCGTTGGCGGCGACCGTCCTGGCGCTTCGGTCCATTGCCGAAAGCGCCTTGACCTGCCGATTACGATGTGATATGCTGCCCGCCAGGGTGACGGAGGGGAAGATGACCGGAACAGATCTCGGCATGGCGGTGGGGTTCGCTACCCTCGCATCGTTCATGATCGCCCTTTTTCGGCTGATGAAGGTCGAGGCGCGAGAGCTTCGCCAGGAGTTCAAGACTCTGCGCGAAAACGACCTCATGCACATCAGCGTGCGACTCGGCGATCTGAGGGCCGACATTGACGCCCGGTTCGGGGATCTGCGCGCCGACATGGACACGCGGTTCGGCGAAATGAATGCCCGTTTCGGCGACCTCAAGGATGGCATGGACGCGCGATTGGGCGAAGCGACCACAACGTTGCACGACAGGATCGACCGGGTCGACGGGCGGATCACCGTGGTGGAAGCTCGCCTTGGGGAGCAGATCGAGAGTGTCCGGCAGGATGTGCGGGACGTGAGGCACGACGTTCGGGAGGTGCGGCAGGAAGTGCGCGGAATGCGGTCGGAGTTGCGGGGGGTCATTGACGGGCTGAAACGGGCGAGCTGACCCGGCGGCAACGGGAGGGACCCGCGCAGTTCTTGATCCACCCGTTTCGCGGGTCTATGGTTCACGGCACACAGTCCCCGCGCAGGCTCTGCGTCGGGGCTTCGTTTCCACCGTTTTTCCGTGCATAGGAGAAGTCGCCAAATGCGGCATCCGTACCGTTTCGTACCTGTGGCCGCCCTGGCCGCATCCATTCTCGCGGCCACTGCCCAGAACCCCGCCCCCGCACATGCCCAGGAAGCCTACGACGAAGCCCTCTGGGGCTCCCTCGAATGGCGCAACGTCGGTCCGCCCCGGGGTGGCCGCTCGATCGCCGCGGCGGGCTCGGACGCCCGCCCCTTCGAGTACTTCATGGGCACGACCGGCGGCGGACTGTGGAAGACCACCGACGGTGGCCTGAACTGGGATCCGGTTACCGACGGGCAGATGAACAGCGCCTCGATCGGCGCGGTGCAGGTCTGCGAGAGCAACCCCGACATCGTCTACATGGGGACCGGGGAGACGCAGATTCGCGGCAACATCCAGCAGGGCGACGGGGCCTACAAGTCGACCGATGCCGGCGAGACCTGGGAGCATATCGGACTGACCGAAACGCAGAACATCGCGCGCATCCGCATCCACCCCGAGAACTGCGACATCGCCTGGGTCGCCGCCTTCGGGAAGCACTCCGCCGACAACCCCGAGCGGGGCATCTTCAAGACCACCGACGGCGGGCAGACCTGGCGCAATGTGCTGTACAAGAGCGACGGGGCGGGCGGCGTGGACATCAGCATCGACGTAACGAACCCCGACGTCATCTACGCGGCGATCTGGGAGGCGTGGCGGCGCTCCTGGGGCATGTCGTCGGGCGGCGAGGACAGTGGGCTGTACAAGTCGACCGACGGCGGCGAGAGCTGGACCGAGATCACCGGCAACATCGGCCTGGCTGACGGGCCGGTCGGCAAGATCGGGGTGGCCGTCTCGCCGGCGAATCCGAACCGCGTCTGGGCGCTGATCGAGCACGAGCCCGACGGGGGCGTGTGGCGCTCCGACGACGCGGGCGCGACCTGGGAACGCGTGAACGAGGAGCGCAAGCTCAGGCAGCGCGCCTTCTACTACACGCGCATCTACGCCGATCCGAACGATGAAGACGTGATGTACGCCCTCAACACGGGGCTCTACCGGTCGCGTGACGGCGGCGAGACCTTCCCGCGCGGCATCCAGGTGCCGCACGGCGACAACCACGATCTATGGATCGCCCCAAGCGACTCGGACCGAATGATCAACGCCAACGACGGCGGCGCCAACGTCACCATGAACGGCGGCGCATCGTGGACCGACCAGGATTACTCCACCGCCCAGTTCTACCGGGTGATCACTACCGAGCACACGCCGTACCACATCTGCGGCGGGCAGCAGGACAACTCGACTGCGTGCATTCCCGTGCGCGGCTGGAACCAGATGTCGGCCCGCGGACCGGGCAACCGTGCGTGGTACTACGCCGTCGGCGGGTGCGAGAGCGGTTACGTGGCCCCCAACCCGATCAACCTCGACGTCTTCTACGCGGGCTGCTACGGCGGCGCGCTGTCCCGCTTCGACATGAAGACGGGGGCGACCCGAGCCGTCAACGTCTGGCCCGAGAACCCCATGGGGCAGTCGTCGGAGGACCTCATCGAGAGGGTGCAATGGACCTTCCCGATCGTCTTCTCGCACCACGACCCCGACGTACTCTACACCGGTACGCAGAAGGTCTGGAAGACGACGAACGAGGGACAGAGCTGGGAGCAGCTCAGCCCGGACCTGACCCGCGCCGACGCGATGACCATGGGCCCCTCGGGCGGCCCGATCACCAAGGACCAGACGGGCGTGGAGACCTACGCCACAGTCTTCGCGATCGCGCCTTCGTACCATGATGCCGAGGTCATCTGGGCCGGCTCGGACGACGGCCTCGTGCACGTGACCCGTGACGGCGGCCTCAACTGGGCCAACGTCACACCCCCCGACGCACCCGATTTCGTGCGCATCAACACCATCGACGCCTCCCCGACCACGCCGGGCAAGGCGTACGTTTCGGGTATCCGCTACCTGGTCGACGACGACCGCGCGCCCTACATCTGGAAGACCGACGACTATGGGCAGTCCTGGACGAAGATCGTCGGCGGGATCCCCGGGGACGACTTCATCCGCGCCACCCGCGAGGATCCGCAGCGCCCCGGGCTACTCTACGCCGCCTCCGAGCGAACCGTGTACGTCTCCTTCGACGACGGCGCCCGCTGGCAGCCCCTGTCGCTGAACCTGCCCGTGGTCCAGGTCTCGGACCTCGTGGTAGAGGAGAACGACGTGGTGATCGCCACCCACGGCCGCTCCTTCTGGGTCCTCGAGAACATCGGGCCGCTGCGCCAGCTGAGCGATGAGGTTGCCGCCGCCGGCGTGTGGCTCTACGAGCCCACCGATCCGGTCCGCGGGGTCGATTTCGGGGCCGAGTTCCAGTACTACCTGGCCGAAGACGCCGAGAGCGTCGCTTTCGAGGTCATGGACGCCGCCGGCGACGTGATCCGCACCTGGGAGGCCGTCGCGGGCGACGAGGAGGAAGAGGAGGAGGAGAATCCCTTCGCCGCGTTCTTTGGAGGTGGGGGGGGAGGTGGCCCGTCGGTCGAGCAGGGAGCCCATTCGTTCCGCTGGGACATGCGGTATCCGTCCTGGACGGATTTCGAGGGACGGATCATGTGGGCCGCGCGTCCCATGGGTCCCACAGCTGTCCCGGGCACCTACACCGTGCGGATGACGGTCGATGGCGGCCCCCCCCAGGCGCGGGACTTCGACATCCGGATCAACCCCAATCTCGAAGGGGTCACCGTGGCCGATCTGCGCGAGCGGTTCGAGCTGGCGATCCAGATCCGCGACCGGGTCTCGGAGGCCAACGAGGCCGTGATCAAGGTGCGGGACATCTACAGCCAGATCGACGAGCGCCTCGAACAGACCGACGACGACGAGGTCGAGACCCAGTCGGTCGTCGTTGAGGAGAACCTGGGGGTGGTGGAGGCCGAGATCTACCAGGTCCAGAACCAGAGCAACCAGGACCCGCTGAACTACCCCATCAAGCTCAACAACAAGCTGGCCGCGCTGCTGGGCGTGGTCGAGGGTTCCGAAAACAGGCCGACCGACCAGTCGTATGAGGTGTTCGAGCATCTCTCGACGCTGTTGGACGAGCAGATGTCGGAGATGGAGATCGTCGTCCGCAGGGATCTGGGACGGCTCAATGAACTCCTGATTCGCGAAGGACTCGAGCCGATCGAGGATCGGCGATTGGTAAGCTAGCCGCGAGTGGCCGGGCGCACCGCTTGCGAAGGCGGGGCGCCCGGCCCCCGAGGGTTTGCCGGAACGCAGGCGCCGGGCCGCCTGCCAAGGAGGTGCGCATGAAACGCAGGCTGAGTTGCTGGACTTGCCTGGTGGCCGCGGTGGTGGCCGTAGCGGGGTGCAGTTCGTCCCGCCGCGACCTGTCCAATCCGTTCGAGGGGGGTGGCGCGGCTGCTCAGAGCATCCGCATCAACGTTCAGAACAACAACTTCAACGAAGCGACGGTTCGCGCGGTGGCCCGCATCGAGAGGCGGCTCGGGGTCGTATCGGGCAACGGACGCGAGTCCTTCACCCTCAACTGGCCGACGGTCGACGATCTCAGGATTCGCATCGACATCCTGGCCGGGGATCGCTTCACGACGAACCGGGTGTCCGTGGGGCCGGGCGAGACCGTGTTCCTGACGATTGCGAATCCGGTGTATCGGTCGCTGCTTCGGCGATAGGTCCTCGACGGCTGCGATGAAGTAATGTAAACATTACGATTTGTAAACGTAACATTACTTTTCTTGCACCAGTTAATTGCGGTCGTCCGGCAGCGCGGGTGTACGGCCTCAGGAATTCGAGATTCCATCCCACAGTCTGCACGACTTCCGTTAGCTTCCTCTGCTTCTGGTGTGTCCCACCCCATTCAAGTCATTCAATACATACGAGCAAGATGAGAGACGAAACCATTGCCATTCACAGCGGCTTCGGGTCCGATCCCGCGACTCACGCCGTAGCGGTTCCCGTCTACCAGACGGTGGCCTATCAGTTCGACAACGCCCAGCACGGGGCGGACCTCTTCAACCTGGCCGTGCCGGGCAACATCTACACCCGCATCATGAACCCGACCCAGGCGGTGCTGGAGGAGCGCGTGGCAGGGCTTGAAGGTGGCGTCGCGGCGCTGGCGCTGTCGGCGGGCAGCGCGGCGGTCACCTATTCCATCCTCAACCTGGCCACGGTCGGCGACAACGTCGTGACCGTACCGCAACTCTACGGCGGCACCTACACGCTCTTTGCGCACACGCTGCCCGGGATGGGGATCGAAGTGCGCTTCGCGGAGGGCGACAGTCCGGAGGATCTGGCGAAGCTGATCGACGGGCGGACGAGGGCCATCTTCTGCGAGAGCATCGGCAACCCTGCCGGGAACATCGTCGACCTCGCCGCCGTGGCAGATCTGGCCCGTGCGTACGGGATCGCGACCATTGTGGACAATACCGTGGCGACGCCGGCCCTGCTGAAGCCGGTCGAGCACGGCTTCGACATCGTCGTGCATTCGCTCACGAAGTACATGGGCGGGCACGGCAACTCGCTTGGCGGCGCGATCGTCGACTCGGGGAAGTTTCCGTGGGCCGAGCACGCGGACCGATATCCGATGTTCTCGACACCGGAGCCCAGCTATCACGGCGTCGTCTATACGGACGCGCTGGGGCCCGCGGCATACATCGGGCGAGCGCGGACCGTGCCGCTGCGCAACACGGGTTCGGCGATCTCTCCCTTCAACGCCTTCCTGATCATGCAGGGGCTCGAGACACTGAACCTGCGAATGGAGCGTCACTGCGACAACGCGCTGGCAGTGGCCAGGCACCTTCAGGGCCACTCCGGGGTCGCGTGGGTGAGCTACGCCGGCCTGCCGGGCGACCGCTACCACGATCTCGCGGTCCGGTACATGGACGGACGCGCCTCGGGGATCCTGACCTTCGGCCTGAAGGGCGGCTTCGAGAACGGCGTGCGCTTCTACGATGCGCTGCAGCTCTTCAAGCGGCTGGTGAACATCGGGGACGCGAGGTCGCTGGCGTGCCATCCGGCCTCGACCACGCACCGGCAGCTCACCGAGGCGGAACAGGAGAGCGTGGGGGTGCGGCCCGAGATGATCCGGCTTTCGGTCGGAATCGAGCACATCGACGACATCATCGAGGATCTGGACCAGGCGCTGGCCGCGGCCTGAGCCGCGTCCCGGGCAGACAACCGGGGGCCGGCGGCCGCGTTTCGAGTGGGTGACGATCCCGCCGGACGTGGCGGCCCGGCCATCCGGCAGCCCGTGCTACACGCCGTAGGGGACCCAGATGTTCTTTACGCGGGTGCCCTTGCGGAGGAGCATTGCGGTGGCGAGGTCCGACAGGGCGAGCCAGTCGGTGACGCGCTCCCGGTCGACCCACACGCGCTTGAGGTTGCCGGCCGAGAGGCGCTCGGCTTCGCCCGAGAGGTCGTCGGCGACGAAGTCCCAGAGCTGATCCACGTCGTCGTGGGCGGCGAGGGTGGGGAAGACCTCGTCGTGGATGCCCGACAGCACGTTGACGGTCCCGGGGGGGATGTCGGAGGTCTCGAGGATCTGCACCAGGTCGAGGGCAGGGAGGGGATAGCGCTCGCTTGCGACGACCACCGCCACATTGCCCTGTGACAGGGCTGCCGCGAGCGAGGCGATCGTCGCGGCCACGGGGACCGCGTCGCCGCAACGGATGGCCACGGTCCCGACGGGCTCGTTCATGGCGAAGGTGACGTTGCGGAATGGCGTCGAGTGCACCTGGCCGTCGTACTTGTCGGCCCAGGCGGCGAAGGTGAAGACGGCCTGGACCGCGGCGTCGACTTCGACGACCGCTGCCGCTGCGGTCGCTCCCGTGACCCGCGACAGCGTCGCGGCAAACTCTTCCGCGCGCACGGAGAGGTTCTCGGCCAGGAAATACAGTATCTGGGCGCGGAGGTAGGCGGTGGTTGCGCCCCAGGAGGCCCGGGCCCTGGCGGCGGCCTCGACGGCGTTGCGGACATCCTTGCGGTTGCCGCGCGGCACCTCGCCACAAGGCGCGCCCCGTGCGCCCAGCTGCGGGAGCGAATAGCCGCCGTCGGGGCGCATCTGCCTGCCGCCGATCCACAGCTTGCGGGTGCGGTCGATCGGGTCGCGGGGGGCGCGAGCGGTGGTGGAGGCGGCTCCGGTGCCCTCGTCGGAATCAGGTCCGGGCGCCGGGCCCTCTCGCGACGCCGGTTTCAGGTACTCCCACATCCCTTCGCGGCCCCCTTCGCGGCCGAACCCGGATTCGCGGTAGCCGCCGAAGCCGGAGGCCGCGTCGAAGAGGTTGGTGCAGTTCACCCACACCGTCCCGGCCTTCACCGCCGGCGCGACGTCCAGCGCCAGGCTGAGATCCTCGGTCCAGATGCTGGCGGCGAGGCCGTAGCGGGTGTCGTTGGCGAGGGCCACCGCCTCGGCGGGGGTGCGGAAGGTGAGGCTGACCAGGACGGGGCCGAAGATCTCGTCGGTGACGATGGTGCTGGAGGCGGGGGCGCCGGTGCAGAGGGTGGGCGGGAGAAAAAAGCCGTCTTCCGGGACCGCGGCGGAGGGCTGCCAGATGGTCGCCCCGTCCTCCGCGCCGGCCGCGAGGAAGCCCTCGATGCGCTCCTTCTGGGTCGAGTCGACGATCGCCCCCATGTCGATCGACTTGTCGAGGGGGTGGCCGACGCGGATCCGCTCCATCCTCGCGCGCAGGCGGTCGAGCATCTCCTCCTCCACGCTCTCCTGCACCAGCAGCCGCGACCCGGCGCAGCACACCTGTCCCTGGTTGAGCCAGACGCCGTCCACGATGCCCTCGACCGCAGCGTCCAGATCGGCGCTCTCGAAGACGACGAATGGGGACTTGCCGCCGAGCTCGAGCGAAAGATGGCGGCCGGTTCCGGCGGTCGCGCGGCGGATCTCGCGGCCCACCTCGGTGGAGCCGGTGAAGGCGATCTTGGCGACGCCGTCGTGCCGGGTCAGGGCGGCCCCGGTGGCGCCGTCGCCGGTGACGATGTTGAGTACCCCGGGGGGAAGGCCGGTCTCGCGGGCGACCTCGGCGAAGAGGAGCGCTGAGAGGGGTGTGTACTCGGCCGGCTTGAGGACGACGGTGTTCCCGGCCGCCAGCGCCGGCGCCACCTTCCAGCTCAGCATGAGGAGGGGGAAGTTCCAGGGGATGATCTGGCCCACGACGCCGACCGGCTCATAGCCCGCGAACTCCGAGGCCGCGAGCTGGGCCCAGCCGGCGTGATGGTAGAAGTGGCGCGCCGCGAGGGGGATGTCGAGGTCGCGGGCTTCGCGGATCGCCTTGCCGTTGTCGACGGATTCCAGGACCGCGAAGAGGCGCGACCGCTTCTGGATCTGGCGGGCCAGGCGGTACAGGTGACGTGACCGCGCGTGTCCCCCGATGGCCTGCCACCGGGGGAGCGCGGCGGTGGCGGCTCCGACCGCCTGGTCGATATCGTCGGCGGTACCGTAGCGGAAGCTCGCCAGGAGCCGCCCGTCGCCGGGGCAGCGGGTCTGGTGGATGGCGCCCTCGCCGTCGGTCCAGCAGCCGCCGATGTAGTGGCCGAAGACGCGCTCGCCGCCGTGCAGCCATTCGTCGGCGAGGGTCTCGCTCTCGGGCGCGGGACCGTACTCAAGGGTCTGGAACGCTTCGCGGACCTGGGTCATGGGGCTCGTTCCATGGACTTCTATCCGAGAGGATGACGGTGGAAGGCGGAGTAGCGCCCGGTGACGTGGTGCTCCAGCTGCCGCTCGATGTCCGCCAGCAGGGAACTGGCGCCGATGCGGAAGAGGTCGGGGTGCAGCCAGCGGTCGCCGAGCTCTTCCTTGACGAGGATGAGCCAGGCCAGCGCATCCTTCGCCGTCTTGAGACCACCGGCAGCCTTGAGGCCGACCCGGATGCCGGTGGACCGGTGGTAGTCTCGGATCGCCCGGGCCAGCACGAGGCCGACGGGGAGAGTGGCGTTCACGGTCTCCTTGCCGGTCGAGGTCTTCACGAAGTCGGCGCCGGCCATCATGGCGGCGATGGCGGCGCGCTTCACGTTGGCCAGAGTGCCGAGTTCCCCGGTGCCGAGGATGACCTTGATGTGGGCGTCGCCGCACGCCGCGCGGAAGGCGGCGACCTCGTCGTAGAGGCGCTCCCAGTCGCCTTCGAGGACCAGGCCGCGCGTGATCACGACATCGACCTCCTCCGCACCCGCGGCGACCGATTCCTCGATCTCGATGAGACGTGTGCGGAGCGGGGACAGGCCCGCCGGGAAGCCGGTGGAGACGACCGCGACCGGTACGCGGCTGCCCCGCAGCGCCTCGCGCGCCGCCGGGACCAGTCCGTGGTAGACGCAGGCCGCGGCCACGGTGATGTCGCGCGGGGGGACGCCGAGGGCGCGCAGGATGTCGCCGCGCACCGGCCGCCGCGCCTTGCCGCACAGACGGCGCACCCGGCCGCCGGTGTCGTCGCCGGCCAGGGTGGTGAGGTCGATCAGGGTGACGGCGCGCAGCAGCCATCCCGCCTGCCAGGCGCGCTTCACCGAGCGGCGCGTGGTGAGGGTGGCCGCGCGGTGGTCGGCGGCCGCGCGATTCACGCGCGCTTCGCGCACGAGATCGAGATCGAGGGGAATGCCGGGATTCCGCAGGCTCGAAGTCGGTGCCTCGCGGGCCGGTCGCGCCGGTGTCGTGGTATTGCTGGCCATGGCCGCCCTTTACTTCACTACCTTTGCTTGTGGCGAACAGTGGGGCAGGGGCGCCAAGATAACGATTGCGGCCCGTTTGGACGAAGGGCAGGGCTCGGACCCGTTGTGGACGGAGGCGTCCTTTTGGATCGGATACCCAGGCTGATCACCGGCGTGGTGGGCGCTGCGGCAGGGATGTTCTACCGTCTGGATCGACACGGGCCGCCGCTTCCCGATGGACCGCTGCTGGTGGCGGTCAATCATCCCAACAGCCTGATCGATCCCCTTCTGATCTTTCGCTGCAGCGAGCGGATTGCGCGTCCCCTGGGGCGGGCGCCGCTCTTCGACAGGCGCCTGCTGGGGCCGGTGGTGCGCGCGCTCGGAGGGATTCCGGTGTACCGCAGGCAGGACGATCCCGGCGCGATGCACCGAAATGAGGACATGTTCCGGGCCGCGGTGGAAGTGCTCCACGGGGGTGGCGCGATCCAGATCTATCCGGAGGGCAAGAGCCACTCCGGGGCCCGGCTGGCGGAGTTTCGCACGGGGGTGGCGCGCATTGCGCTGCTCGCCGAGGAGCGGGCGGACTGGCGGCTCGGGCTGTCGATCGTTCCCGTGGGGATCACGTACTCGCGCAAGGAGCGGGCGCGGACGGGGGCGGTGGTCCGCTTTGGCAGAGCCTTCGCATGCGCGGACCTGAGGGAGACGTACGGAGACGATCCGATGGCGGCGGCGCGGAGTCTGACCGAGCGGATCGAGGAGGGGATCCGTCGCCAGACGCTGAACTTCGACCGGCACCGGGACCGGACGCTGGTCTCGGTGGCCGAGCAGCTCTACGTGCGCGAGTCGCGCCGGGTGCCGTGGCGGGTGCGGGAGCGGCTGGGGACGCGCTTCCCCCGCCTGCAGCGGTTTGCCCGCGGGCTCGAGTGGCTGCGCGGTACGGATCCGGCCGAGCACCGGCGGCTGCTCGGCGAGGTGGAGCGATACGCCCGGCTCAACGAGCGGCTCCGTGCGGGAGAGGGGGATGTGCCTCCCCGTTTCGGCTTCCTCCCCGTCACGAAGTACGTCCTGGTGCGGGGAAGCCTGCTGCTGCTGGGACTCCCCTTCGCGGTGGCCGGATCGGTGTTCTGGGCCCCTCTGGCGCGGGTTCCCGGCATGGTCGTCCGCCGGGTCAGGCCCGAGATCGAGGTCACGGCGACGATCAAGCTGGTGACGTTGCTGGCCGGTGTGTTCACGGCCTGGGTCCTGTGGGCGGCCGTGGGCTACCTCGCGGGTGGGGCGTACGCAGCCCTCGCGGCCGCGGCGCTGGCCCCGCTGTGCGGCTACGTCACCATCCGCTGGACGGAGCTGGCGCAGGAGGTGCGCGAGGACACGTCACTCTTTCTGCGGCTGCAGGGCCGGCCCGATCTGCGCCGGCGCATCGGTGAGCTGCGGCGCGAACTGACCCGCGCCTTCCGCCGGCTGGAGCGGCGGTGGATGGAGGAGGAGTTGCCCGGATCCGGGAACGGCGACAACGTGTCCGCTCCCGGTGCGGGCCGGGACGGGGGGGAGCGAGCGCGGCAGCGGCGGCCGAAGCAGGGTCGGCGAGGTGGCTAACGCGCGGTGCCGACGACACGTCAGCGGCCAACGCGGGGACGGATCGGGGCTGGTGTCCCGTCTGGTCTTCAAAACCAGTGTGCCCGGCTAAGACCCGGGTGGGTGGGTTCGATTCCCACACGTCCCCGCCACCGCGCCCGCTTTGCCTTATCTTGAGGTCATGCGGACCGATCCCCAACGTGAGCAGACCCGGCCCCTGCGGCTGATCGTGAACCCCGCGGCGTCGGGCGGACGCGGTCGAAAGGCGGCGGCGGAGCTGATCCGGGTCCTGGAGGGGCGCGGGATGCGTTGCGACGCGCGCTATACCCGGGCGCCGGGGCACGCCGAAGAGCTGGCCGGCGAAGCGGTGCGGGAGGGGGTGCGCCAGGTCGTGTTGGTCGGTGGTGACGGGACGGTGCACGAGGTCGCGCAGGGGCTGCTCGCTGGCGGTGCGGATGCGCGGCGCGCGGATGCTCGGTCGCCGAACTCTGTCCCGCCGCTGGCCCTCTTCCCCGTTGGAACCGGGAACGATTTTCATCGTATGGTGGGGGCCGACCGAAGCGCGGAGATGGTCGCGGAGCTGTTGGGGAAGGGGGAGGTGGAACGATTCGATGTTGGACGCGTGCGGTGGGAGAACGGAGAGAGGGTTTTCGTGAATCTGTTGGGGGTGGGCATCGATGTTGACATCCTGCGGTGCCGGACCCGCTTTCAGCGACTCCGCGGGTTGCTCCAGTACCTGGCCGCGCTGCTGAACGCGATGGTGACCTTTCGCGCGCCCGAGGTGGAGATTGAGGTGGGGGGGAGTGGCGGGCGGCGCATCCGTTCCGGAACCACCCTGTCCGTGATCACCGTGGGGCCGTCGATCGGCGGCGGCTTCATGATCAACCCCGCGGCGAAGGCGTCCGATGGAAAGCTGGACCTGTGCCACTGCGCCGCGATGAGTTGGCTGCGTCTGCTTTCGCTCGTCCCCAGAGTCATCCGCGGCACCCACGGGGAGTCGCCGCTGGTGACGATGGGCCAGATCGAACGGGCCGTCGTGCGGCGGCCCGGAGGCGATCCGTTCTGGTTCGAGATGGATGGAGAGCTGGCCCCCCAGCCCGCCCGGGAGCTCCGCGTGGAAGTCGTGCCGAGTGCGCTCCCCGTGCTGGTGCCGGCCCATGGGTAGGCAGTCCCTGGAACAGGTCCCCGCTGCATTCGGACGGCGATGGATCCGTGCTGGGCGCGGCGCTCGCGCACCCCGCACTGCCAGGGTTGTGGGAGGGGTGGCCGGGTTGCTGTGCGGGATGATGGCCGGAGCGTGGGTGCCTGCGAGTGCCCAGGAGGCCGCAGGGCCGGATACGGTGGTTGTGGACTCGATCGCGGCAGCGGACTCGCTCGCCGCCGCCACCTCCGGGATCAGCCCCTCCGGCGCCTTCCTGAGGGGCGCGCTCATCCCGGGATGGGGGCACACCGCCACCGGATCGCTGACCAGGGGTGCGTTCTACTTCAGCATGGAGGCGCTCGCGGGGTGGATGGTCTTCAAGACACAGCAGCGGCTTGGGGTCGCTCAGGACCAGGCGGCGCTCTGGGAGGAGCGCGTGACCGCGGAACTGATGGCACAGGGGATCACCGAGTTCGAAGCGCTCGACGCGGCGTTGCAGGACAACGAGCAGGTGGCGCGTTTCCGCGGCCTGGTCGACGCACGCAAGGAACAGCGAGAGGACTGGCTCGCCGTCGCCATCTTCACGCTACTTCTCTCGGGAGTGGACGCGTTCGTCTCCGCCCACCTGGGCGACTTCCCCGAGCCGCTGACGGTCGAAGGCGATCCCGGGGGTGGCACGGTGGAGGTGGCCCTGCGGTTGCCGGTGGGCTAGTGGGTTCGGGTACGACCTCCCCGGGGGGTCGGTGTCCGGTCCGACGAGGACGTCGTGCCGGGACGCTAGTCTTCCCACTCGTGCAGCATCGGCTCCCCGCCGTCCTCCAGGGTCACGTAGCTGCGGTGCGTGACCCAGTCTCCGGAATTCACGTAGTAGCGCCCGGGCGCCGCCTCCACGACCGCGGGGCAGTGCGCGTGACCGGTCACGACGATGTCGAGGCCCGGATCGAGGACCAGCTGCTCGGAGGCCCACGCCGAGAGGAATGCGAGCCTCCCCCGCGCGGCTTCGCCAGCCGGTTCGGTCAGTGAACTGCCGGTGCCCGACACCCGGTCAGCGAGCCGCGCCCCCAGATCCGGGTGGAGCCAGCGGAAGAGCCAGCGCGTGACGCGCCCCCGGAGGATCAGGCGCAGGCAACGGTATCCGAGATCCCCCGCGCCCAAACCATCGCCGTGAGCGATGAGGAGGGATCTGCCCTGGACCTGCATCCGGATGGGCTGACGATGGAAATCCACACCGATGCGCCCGGTCAGGAAGCTCCCTCCCCACCAGTCGTGGTTGCCGCCCATCAGCACTACGGGGATACCGGCTTCGACGATGTCGGCCAGCAGAGCGAGGACGCGCACATGCTCACCGAGGACGACCCGGTCGTATTCGAACCAGAAGTCGAAGAGGTCCCCATTGATGATCAGGCGGCTACCCGATTCCTTTACATGGAGGAGCCACCGCCGGAAGGACCGCTCCGTCTCGGGCGGCACGGCGCCCAGGTGCACGTCGGATACGATGAAAACCGGTTTGGAGGACATGATGCGCGAAGCTAGCAGTCCGTGGATAAACCCGCACGAGCACCGAGAGCGGTGAGGCGCCGGGCTGGCAGATTGCGGGTCGCGAAAATCAAGGCAAGAAGTCACGTAAGTTCAAACAGGACTGCACGATCTGCGCTTCTTGCCGTTGGGTAATAGCGAGTTCCGCCGAGCGCGAACAGCAAGAGAGTCGCCAACGTATGGCGGGAGTATTCCGGGAGGCTACCGTCCACCAACAGGGGCATCCAGCGCGTACACATGCAAGTATTCGATCCCAAGATCATCCGTCCAGACACCGATGATCTCATCCCCAGTTATAGAATGGGGGCGAAACCCTGGTGGCAGAACAGCCTCTCCCAGATCTCGACCATCCAGATCATAGATACGCCAAGTCGAAGGTCCGAGCGCATCCGCAGGCATGCGAAACTCCTCCACCCACACGCGTCCACCCTCCTGAACGGCCAGCGCCCGGAACGCAGGCAAGGTGGCGGGCAGTACGACGGTCTCAAGAAGAGAACGCCTACTCCTGCGGACGCCGACATCATCAATCTTCCCGAGTTCGCCTTCGATCCATCGGTCACGATCGGCGTCCGTGACCTCGACCGCCCCCAACGAGCGCCGAATGGTCGCGATGTCCTGGCCGTCCGGGTAAGCGATCCGGATTTCGTAGCTGTCCGTATTTCCGAACGCGACAATACCCCAACCGACAGCCGCTTCAAGCGTCCTAAGGAACGGAACATCGACGCGGGTACTGCCTACCGTGAGGGAACCAGAACTCGACTGCCTCTGCACGAACGACACTCTCTCTGGACCCATCAGACCACGCACCGCACCCAAGCCAGTTCCACGGTCATCGAAGAACAGCAGTTCCGCTTCGGGGCGTCGCTGATGAATCGACTCCGTTGTTGGCAATTCCTCGGGCAGGGACATGCCGGTCGATTCTACTGCGACCCTTTGCGAGAGGGTTCGGGAGGCCACAAACACGCCGTCGGTGGTCCAGCCTACGGGGGATAAGAATACTCTAGGACCGGCGGTCTGCCCCATTGTTTGCGGTATCTCGGATTCTGCGTCCACGGGGGCGGTTCTGGCCAGTCTGCCGTAGGAATCAAAGACCGAGATGCGCCCGTTCCATCGGTCGAACACGAACAGGGTGTCGTTACTGCCAACGCCGATTGCCCCGATTCGCAGGAACTCGCCCGGACCGTCACCCCTCCGACCGACCGCTTCCTGAAACTCCCCGTCTGCCGCAAAGAACAACAGTTCTGAAGTGCCGCTGTTCCCTACGACGATACGTCCATCGCCCAGGAATGATGCTCCGACGACCTCGTGGAACACGAAGTCACTGTCGAATACCGAACCGATTTCGATGTGAGGACGTGGGCTAACCCTCCAGGAGTTGCCCGTGGCCCACTCCGCAGCTGTGGCAGGGGGCGGCCGGGGAAGACTTCGCAGCGCTTCCTCGAAGTCTGCGGGAAACACGCCCTCGACGGTCACGTACGCCGGAGTACCGGTGACGCCCAACCGAGCCGCAAGTCGCATGTCGTCCTCGATACGGCGGGCGGTCTCCACGTCTTGCAGGCAAGCGGCGAACATCGCCGTGTCGCGGATTCCTAAGGTGGAGGCCCACGCCACCCAATCGCGGTCCTCCAACCAATCGTCATCCATCAGGAGCCTACGGTGAGCTTCCGCAAACACGCCGTGTCGCTCGCTACAGATCGCGGCAGCAGCGGCAGATCGCGCACCGGGGTGAATCCGGTCCAAGGGAAGGTGGCGGATCACTATGTCGGCTTCTTCCAGAGCGACCACGTCGAGCACTCGCGATGCTCCTCGGCGACAGTACGGGCACTCGTAGTCGACGAACTCGACAACTGTGCGGCTCGGTTGGACAGTGCTGTTCGCCAATCGGGACGACCCTTGAGTGAGGCCCGGCCAAACCTCTGTGATCGTACGCCCCATCTGCCAATCGTCGTAGACGCCCTTCACGGTTCGTCCCAGCGAACCTTCGAACAGGACGAACGCCAACGTGGCCACAATGGCCACATTGATAAGCAGATTCAGCTTACCCCGAGCGGGTGGCGCCGACGGTTCGGACATGTTCCCCCCCTACAGAAGGGCCGGATGATCTTTCCGTGGAACCGTCAGCAAGGTCACTTCGAACTCCTTCTCCTCCCGCCGAAGCTTGAACTTGTAGCTCCTGCCCGGAATCCGAGGTGGAAAAGGACTCGTCCGCGCATCGGCATTCTCGACCTCTAGGATCGCATCCCCGACTCGAACCCCAGCTCGGTGCGCCGGGCCGTCACACTCCACCTTCTGTACAAGGGGGTAGTCGGCCCAAGCCACCCGACCGTCTCGTCTGGTCATGACCCCACCCCAACTGAACCCCCAAGTACCTGGTGACGGAGTCCCGGCGACGATCCCGCCTGTCCTATCGGGTGTACCGGGCGGTGTGCAGTCCAACTCCGGATCCGGCTCCTGCGGAAACGCAGAAGCCGGAAGGAGGGTGGCGACGATGATTGCCGCGACTCGGATTAGTGGCAGTAACATTCGATCTCCTGGGTGTCGCACCAGAAGATGCACGTCGCCCCACCGCCGCACCACTCCGCAACCTCCATGGTGTACTCGATAGCCCACTCGATGTCGACGCACATGTCGGGGGCAGGGGTGGCGGTGGCCTTGGATCCCACGGAGAGCGCCACGATCAGCGCTACGGCGAGGACTTGGAAGCGTCGGATCACGAGATTTCCTCCTGTGTTGATGGAATTGAAGCGAAATGAGCGTCCGCAACGTACACCGGTCCCGCCCGGCCTGTCAACGACTAGTTCAGTGTTTTCCAACCCGTACATGAGCATGAACGAGCCGGGGGGAGGGGCCGAGGTGGGAGGGTGCGATAGTGAGGGGTGGTGGAGGTTGGGATGGTGGGGTCGCGGAGGGGGCGGCGCACTCTTGCTCGGCTTGTCGGAACCTCCATGGAGGCGATTCCCGCGCCGCTGGCGGCGGCGTGTCGCGGGCTGGAGGCGGTGCGGAACATCCTGAAACGTCCCCGGACTGTAGGTCGTTTCCGACAGGTTGACGGGCTTGCGGGAGGGCTTTCAGCGTTCGGACATGGAGACGCTGGAAGAGTACTTCAGCACGCGAGTTAGCGCGTTCCTCGACGACACGGGACTGAGCCCGACGAGGTTCGGCAGGCAGGCGCTGGGCGACCCGAACCTGGTGCGCCAGATCGAGGGTGGCCGGTCCCTGACGCTGCGCTCGGCGGATCGTGTTCTGGCGTTCATCTCCGGGCTCGGCCGGGAGTCGGGCGGCGCGCGCGATCCGCCCCGCCGCCGCCGGTACCGGAAGCCTGCACCGAGAGCGAAGAGAACGAGGAGGAACACAGCGATGACCAAGCAACAGACGGAACCGAGAACGAACCCAGCGGTCCGCTTCGTGCGGCTGCCCGAGGTGATGGCCCGCACGGGGCTGTCGAGGAGCACGATCCATGTGAGAGTGGCCGAGGGCCGGTTCCCCAAGCCGATCCCGCTGGGGGCGCGGTCCGTGGGCTGGATCGAGTCGGAGTTGGACGAGTGGTTCAGCGACCGGATCGTGGAGCGATGACCGCTCGTCTTGAAGAACGGGCCGAGGCCCTGAAGCCGTTCGGCTGGAAGGGCCGCAAGGCCGAGTGGATCGCCTTGGTGTGCCTGCACAGCGGGGTGTTCACCCGCACGCAGGCGACGGCCTTCCTGAAAACGCACCACGAGCGGGCGAGGCGTATGGTGCATGCGCTGATCGCGCAGGGTCTGGCTGCCGAGGAGACCGTTCCGCGTGTCCGGGGGATCGGCCGAGTCTGCCGGATCTACGCACGACGCCTCTACCGCGCGCTCGGAGCCGAGCACATCCGCCACCGCAGGACCGCCTCCCCGGTCGTGCTCCTGCGCCGCCTGCTGTCGCTCGAACACGTGATCGAGCATCCGAACCTGCCGTGGCTCCCGACCGAGGCCGAGAAGGTGGCCGCGTTCGATGCGCTTGGCATCGAGCGCGGGCTGCTGCCCGTCCGGGTGTACCGGGGCGCCGCCGGAACCACGCGCCGGTACTTCCACGTCAAGCTGCCCGTCGCGCTGGACTCGAAGCGCGCCGTGTTCGTCTACGCCGATCCCGGCCACGACACCGCGACCGCGCTCCGGTCGTGGGGCGACGCGCACCGGGGCCTCTGGCGGGCACTCGGGACTCTGGGCTGGTCCGTCGAGACGGTTGTAGTCGCCCGTTCGCTGCGCGAGACCAACCGGGCCAGGAAGGTGATGCGCTACTGGACCGAAGGATTCGGCCCCGCCGAGCCCGACCCCAAGACTGCTGAGGAGCTCGCCCGGATCGAACGCGCGATCCTCGAAGGCGCGGTCGAGATCCTCGATGAGTACGGAGGGCTGCAACCCGCCTTGCAGCGCAGCGTGGCGCTGGAGAAGGTGGCCCGGCGGCAGCCCCGGCGCGCCATGATCCACCACGCCAGCGCTTGGCGGACGGTTCGCCTCCAAGGGGTGCGTTACCTGTGACCGGCCCGCGTCCCATGACCGTACCTGAGCGCGCAAACGACACGGGGGTCCGATGCGCACTTTGGCTTTCCGGCGATGCGCAGCGGTGGCGTGGCAGAAGCCACCACCCCCCAACGTCTTGCGGCTTCGCGGACCACTCGGCGCGTGCCGTGCGGGCCGCTCTGGCCGTGGCGGTAGCGACCCCCCTCGCCAAGGGCTCGGTACGGGTTCGGGGTCAGGTGTGTTTGCGCACCCCTGCCCCCGATCCCTCGGGGTCGCTACCGCAGCATCAATCCCTACGGGAAGGTTGAACCACCGATGAAGCTCACTACGCTCGTCATCATCGGCGCGGCCATCGGTGCCGCGGCGGGACGCGCCATCGGTGCTCCGTTCCCCGGCGCTGGCGCGAACCCCCACCTCGACCTGATCGCCTACCACGGTCCGGCCTCCACGCCGTTGGCCCACCTCCGCTACTACGCAGCCCCGTCCGCCCGGGATTCGATGCTTCGGAGACCTGTCGTCTCGGCAAAGCGAAGCGGCAGCCTTCGCGCTCGGGTGGAGCGCGAGAGACCGGCCAACCGCACCGGAGCCGGTGACGGGCGGTGGCTGTCACGGCCCGGCAGCCATCTTCGCGGAGCGCCACTTGACGGCCTTCCTGCAAGGATCGCTGGCCCGGAGCGACCCGCCGCGGAGGATGGGATGGAGTGCACATCCCAACCTCCGCAGATGCCACGGCAGGCATCGAAAATGGGGGGTCGCTACGGCCACGGCCTCCTGTTCCAGCGCGGCACAGCCGCCCCGGAGGCCGTGGCACAACCACAGTCTGGACAACGACATATGCAGTCGCCGATCTGCACGTCCGAACCGCGATCTCGCGCACATGAGGTCTGTTTCACATGTGCGGTCCCCGCACGGCCCCAGGCGCGCGTCCGGAGTCCGATCAACCATCAGCCCCAGCTTTCATGCGCGCCACACCCTCACAGACCCCTGACAACGCGCCTGAACCGCTTCCGGCGGGGCGTTGAGTACCCGTTGGACGGTCCGGCACTGGCCGGGAAGCCACGTTCACGCGAGATTGCGAATGCGCAGATCGTGCAGTCCATCATCCAGAAGGGAATCGAATGATGGCACGCACGAAACGAAGTCGGCGAGCATACAGCGCCGGCGAATGGGGCCGGAACCGGGTGAGGGTGTTCGCCGATCCCAAGACCGGCATGTACCAGATCGAGTGGCGGGAGAACGGGCGCAGGCTGAGCCGGTCGCTCAGACACCGCGACTGGCGGCGCGCGAAGCGGCAGGCGGACGAGTTCGCCGCGGGCTTCGTTCTGCCGGAGGTGAACGGGAGCCGGAACGCCGAGCCCGAGCCGCTCACGCTGGGAGCGCTTTTTGAAATCTACGGGGAAGAGGTGACGCCCACGAAGGGCAGGCACACCCGGAAGCACGACCGGATCACGATGGGGATGTTCCTCCGGTTCTTCGGACGGAACCGGGACCCGGCAACGCTTTCGCAGCGCGACTGGGACCGGTTCATCCGGGCTCGCAGGGCGGGCAGGGTTGGTCCGAGCGGGAGGCCGGTGTCCGACCGCACGGTCGAGTACGACCTCAAGCTCCTGATCGCGATCTTCAACTGGGCCGCGAAGTCCCGGGACGAGCGGGGCCGGTTGCTGCTCGACAGGAACCCGCTCAGGGGGCTGAGGACGCCCAAAGAGAAGAACCCGAGGCGGGTCGTGCTCGCCGAGGACGAGTACCAAGCCCTTCTCAAGGTGTCCCGCAAGGTGGACTGGCGGTTCCACGTCGCGCTCGTGCTCGCGCACGAGACCGGGCACCGGATCGGAGCCATCCGCAAGCTGCGGTGGACGGACATCGAACTCGATGCCGGAATGATCCGGTGGAGGGCCGAGTACGAGAAGACGGGTTACGAGCACACGACGCCCGTCACCGCCGAAGCGCTCGCCGCACTCGCGGAGGCGCGGGAAATGAAGGTCGGGGGCGGCGACGCTCACGTCCTGCCCTCGCCCGGGAATCCCTCGGTGTGTTTGGGCTCCTCGCGGGCGCGCTCGTGGTGGGCCAAGGCCCAGAGGCTCGCGGGGCTGGAGCCCAAGCGCGGGAGGGGCTGGCACTCGCTCAGGCGGAAGTTTGCGACCGACCTCATGGACCAGCCGCTGAAGGTGCTGTGCGAACTCGGCGGTTGGAAAACGGCCAAGACGGTCCTACGTTGCTATCAGCGAGCCGACGAGGGACAGCTTCGGAAGGCACTGGACGCCCGCCGCCGGGCGCACGGCTAGAAGCCGCAAGTAGCGGGAACCATCCAGAGGGAATCAGACCCCGCCACGCATGCAACCGCAACCACCACAACGATATGCGATACTGTCGGCCTCTGCCGGGCTGGCAAGGCGCGACGAGGGAAGAATAGCACCGCTATTCGCCCGAGGAGCAACGCAGAGCGAAGTCTCGAAAAGGAAGATGTATACTGAACATGACAAAATGTAATGTTAACATTACAGGATGAACAGGCTGGACGAAGCGGCCAACGCGGATGCATCGCCGTTCGAATGCCGAGAGGGTTTTGTCTACGGGCTGCTAGGGTCGGCAGATGCGCCGCGGTAGTTGCCGCGGTGGCGTTGGCCGGGGCTTGCGCGGGCTTCGGGGGGCGTTCCCCTGGGACCTGGCCTGCGGTGGCGCCAGGAGCCCGGCCGGCCGCGGAGGTGCAGGGAACTGCGCTGGAAGCCCGGAACAGGACCCGCCCCCGGGAAGCCAGCAGCGTCGTATTCCGGTGGAGTGCCCGGGAACCCGACTTCCGTGGCTCCGGGATGGGGGTGGCGCGGGTGGAGCCGCCGTACCGGGCCAGGCTGGATCTGTTTCTCGACAACGGAGAGACGGTCGCGATCGCCGCCCTCGTGGACGATGAGTTGAGGATCCCGGAATCGCTCCCCACCGGACTCGTCCCGCCCGCGCCGCTGATGTGGGCCGCGCTGGGCGTCTTTCGGCCCGGGGCCGGCGCCGAGGTATTGCAGGGGAGTGTCGTGGATGGCACGATGGAGGTGCGTTACCGGCTGCGGGCGGGCGATCAGGTCGGCTTCCGCCTCCGCGACGACGCGCTCCGCGACGCGGTCCTGCTCAACGGCGATGTGGTGGTGCAGCATGTCTTCGTTTCGGAGCCTGCCGCGGGCGTCGGCTTCCCGGGCGAGGCGACCTACCGCAACCTGCCGGACTATCGCGAACTCAAGCTGATCCTGGAGTCGGTCGAGGATGTCGATTCATTTCCGCCGGATATCTGGACCCCTCGTGGGTAGGCGAGTGGCGATCCTGGCCACGGCGGCCGCGCTTTCCATGGCCGGCTGCAACTACTCCTTCACCTCCGGCGCCGGGTTCCCCGAACACATCCGCACCATCGCCGTCGTCCCATTCGAGAACGATACCAACCGTTTCGAGCTCACGCAGGAGGTGCACGAGGCGTTGCTCAGGCAGGTCCCCCGGTCGCTGGGGCTGACCCCTGCCGGCGAGGAAACCGCGGACGCGGTCCTGACCGGGACCATCCTGCGCTACGAGCTGACGGCGCCGCTCTATCGGCGCGGCCAGGAGGCCGAGACCGTCCAGGTCCTCCAGCGCGAGGTGATTCTGGTGGTGCAGGTTGAGGTGCTCGACCGGGAGGCGTATACGATCCTCTGGGACCAGTCGCAGCTGCGGGTCGTGGGGCAGTATCTGGATGCCAGCGAGACCGAGGACGTGGGGAGAGTCGAGGCCATCGAGCTTCTCGTTCAGGAGATAGTGGACGGGGCCCAGTCCAACTGGTAGATTCGCCTGCGGAAATCTGGATTCACGGCAACCACGAACCCCCTGGGAGCGCGATAACCTTGAACCGGGCTGTTTGGCTCTGGGGGATCCTCTTCGCGATCTGGGTGCTGCTTTCGTGGCACTTCACCCCGCTTCTGATCGTGTTCGGTGTGGCGACCTGCACGATTGCGGTGTGGGTCGGCCTGCGCATCGAGACCGTGGACCGCGAGTCGGTTCCGGTGCACCTGGTTCTCAGGGCGTTCCTGTACGTTCCCTGGCTGGTATGGGAGATCTTCAAGTCGAACGTGCGGGTGGCCCGGATCATCCTGGCGCCGCGCCTGCGGGTCGATCCCTCGATCGTGCACTTCCGGGCATCCCAGAAGTCGGATCTGGGACGCTTCATCTACGCCAACTCGATCACGCTGACGCCCGGCACCGTCACCACGGGGATCGTGGGGGACGACTTCGAGGTCCACGCGATCGTCCAATCCGAGATCGACGGTTCCGAGGAGAACGACATGAACCGGCGGGTGGCGGTGCTGGAAGGGGAAGCTGCACAATGATGTTCACGGTCACTGCCGCGGCCCTCCTGGTCGCGATGGGGCTGGTGATGTGCCGGGCGCTCCTTGGGCCCACGGCCTACGATCGCGTCCTGGCGCTGAACAACATCGGCACCAAGACCGTCATCCTGATTGCGGTCCTGGGCTTTCTCAACGGGCGCCCGGAGTTCCTGGACCTCGCGCTGGTGTACGCCCTGATCAACTTCATCGGGACGATCGCGGTGCTGAAGTACATCGAGTACGGTGACCTCGGCGCCCGGTCACGCCCCGACAGGACGGTGCGCTGATGGACCAGGTCGCGGCCGCGGCGAGCTGGGCGCTGCTCCTCGGGGGCTCGTTCTTCCTGCTGACCGGTTCGCTGGGGATGGTCCGCCTCCCCGATGTCTTTACGCGCATGCACGCCGGGGGGATGACCGACACGATGGGCGCCGGGATGATATTGGTGGGATTGGCCGTGTACAACGGGCCCGATCTCATTGCGGTGCGCCTGCTGCTGATCCTCGCTTTCCTCTGGTTCACCAGTCCGATCGCGACGCATGCGGTGGCGAAGGCCGCGCTTTCCGGCGGCCTGGACCCTTACACGCTCGAGGGAGGGCCGGCTGCCGCGGCCGACGACTCGACGGGGCCGCGTGGCGGCGACGCGGCGGGCACGGCGGGAGGTGCGACATCGTAACCGTCATCGATATCGTGCTGCTGACCCTGCTGGCGGCGACGGGCCTCGGCCTTCTCAGGATTCGCAATCTCTTTGCAGTGGTGATGCTGGCCGGCGTCTATTCGCTGCTCTCGGCGGGCCTGTTCACCGTGATGGATGCGGTCGACGTGGCCTTCACCGAGGCGGCCGTGGGCGCGGGGATTTCAACGGTGCTCTTCCTCGGCGCGCTGGCGCTCTGCGGTCACCACGAGAGCAGGCCGGGACACACGCCGCTGCTGCCGCTCTTCGTGGTGTGCCTGACCGGAATCGCGCTGGTCTACGGGACCATGGACATGCCGCCCTTCGGGGGCGCGGACAACCCGGTCCACCATCACGTCGCCGACCACTACCTCGAGGAGAGCTACCACGAGATCGGGATCCCCAACGTGGTCACCTCGGTCCTGGCTTCCTACCGCGGCTACGACACCATGGGCGAGACCACGGTGGTCTTCGCGGCCGCGGTCGGCGTCATGATCCTGCTCATCGGCGCCAGAACGCGCAGGGAGCGGCCGGGTGGGGAAGAGGGCGACGGATGAGGGAGGAAGTGATCGTCCGCGTCGGCGCCAAGGTGCTCGCGCCCTTCATCATCACCTTCGCGCTCTACGTGCATTTCCACGGTGACTACAGCCCCGGCGGTGGCTTCCAGGCGGGCGTGATCCTCGCCGCGGCGTTCGCGCTTCTCGCGCTGGTCTACGGTCTCGACGAAGTGCAGCGGGTTCTGCCGCCCTGGTTCGTGCAGACCTGCGCTGCCATGGGCGTGGTGATCTACGCCGGAGTGGGCGTGGCGACGATGCTCCTCGGGCACAACTACCTCGGATACAACGCGCTGGCCCCGGATCCCACGCACGCCGAACACGGTCAGCACTACGGCATCCTGCTTGTCGAACTCGGCGTGCTGGTCACCGTTTTCGGGGTGATGGTGTCGGTCTTCTACCTGTTCGCGGGCCGGGTGAGGAAGGCGCAATGAACATCGGTCTCCTCGTATCGCACTACAACTACTGGGTCGTCATCTTCCTGATGATGGTCGGCTTCTACATCCTGATCTCGCGCGGTAATCTGATCAAGAAAGTCATTGGCCTGAATGTATTTCAGACCTCTGTCTTCATGTTGTACATAACCCTGGGGAAGATAACTGCGGGGACGCCTCCCATCCTGACCGAGGGCGAGGTCGTCTACTCGAATCCGCTGCCGCATGTGCTGATCCTGACGGCGATCGTGGTGGGGATCGCCACGACTTCGGTGGCGCTGGCGCTGGCCATACGGATCAAGGAGGCGTACGGGACGGTGGAGGAGGACGAGATCAACCGCATTGAGGCCGGAATCGAGGCCGGCGGCTGATGTCGCAGCACTTCCCGATCCTCCAGGTGGTGGTGCCGCTTCTGGCCGCGCCGCTGTGCATCTTCGTGCGCAACGGGCGGGCCGCATGGGGCCTGGCGGTGCTCGCGAGCTGGGTGTCGCTGGGAATCGCCCTGGCGTTGCTGGGGCAGGTGGGGACGGGTGGGGTGATTTCGTACGCGATCGGCGACTGGCTGCCCCCGATCGGCATCGAGTACCGCGTCGACATCGTGAACGCGTGGGTGCTGGTGATCGTCGCCGGGATCGGCGCCCTGGTATCGCCCTACGCGCTCGTCAGCGTAGAGCGTGAAATCGAGGCTCGCCGCATCCCCCTCTTCTACTCCGCCTACCTGCTCTGTCTCTGCGGGCTCCTCGGCATCGCCATCACCGGCGACGTCTTCAACGTCTTCGTCTTCCTGGAGATCTCGTCGCTGTCGGCCTACGCGCTGATTGCCCTGGGCAAGGATCGGCGGGCACTCACCTCCGCCTTCCGCTACCTGGTGATGGGGTCGGTGGGCGCGACCTTCATCGTGATCGGCATCGGGCTGCTCTACTCGATGACCGGTTCGCTGAACATGGCGGACCTGGCGCAGCTTCTGCCGGGGGTGTGGGAGTCCCGGACCGTCAGGGTCGCCTACGGCTTCCTCGCGGTGGGGTTCTGCCTCAAGCTGGCGCTCTTCCCGCTGCACCTCTGGCTGCCCAACGCCTACACCTACGCGCCTTCGCCGGTCACGGCCTTCATGGCGTCGACCGCCACCAAGGTCGCCGTCTACATGCTGTTGCGGTTCTTCCTGACGGTGTTCGGCTGGCACTTCTCCTTCGAGCAGATGGAGCTCGACCGGGTGCTGCTGCCGCTGGCGCTGGTCGCGATCGTGAGCATGTCGCTCGTGGCGATCTTCCAGGTCAACGTCAAGCGGCTGCTTGCGTACTCGTCGGTGGCGCAGATCGGGTACATGGTGCTGGGGCTCTCGTTTGCGACCGTCACCGGGCTGACCGCGACGCTGCTGCACCTCTTCAACCACGCGCTGATGAAGGGCGCCCTCTTCATGGCGATGGGGTGCGTGATGTACCGGGTCGGGTCGGTGCGGATCGGGGCAATGGCCGGGCTGGGGCGGCGGATGCCCGTGACGATGGCGGCGTTCGTGGTCGGGGGGCTCAGCCTCGTCGGCGTGCCGCTTACCGTCGGATTCGTCAGCAAGTGGTACCTGATCCTCGGGGCGCTGGAGCGGGGGTGGTGGCCGGTGGCCGTGCTGATCCTGCTGACCTCGCTGATGGCGCTGGTGTATGTCTGGCGCGTGGTCGAGGTGGCCTACTTCCGCGAGTACCAGGGTGAGGGCGAAGCTCGCGAGGCGCCGTGGATGCTGCTGTGGCCCACCTGGGCGCTGGTTGCGCTCAACCTCTACTTCGGCATCGATGCCGGCCGGACCGCCGGTATCGCGCGGCAGGCGGCCGAGGTTCTGATGGCGGGGATCGGGCCATGACGACCGAACTCATCCTCTCCCTCGTCCTGCCGGTCGTCGGGGCCGCCCTGATCCTGCTGCTGCGCAGGAATCCCAACGCCCGGGAAGCGGCCAGCCTGGTAACCGCGGGCGCCCTCTTCGCAGTCGTGCTCAGGATCTACGGTGCAGTCAGCGACGGCGCACTGCCCGAGGTCGTGCTGGCCGAGCCGATCCCGGGAATCAGCATCGCGCTGGAGGCCGAGCCGCTGGGGGTGCTGTTCGCGCTGATCGCCTCGTTCCTTTGGATCGTGACCACGGCCTACTCGATCGGCTACATGCGTGGCCACCACGAGAAGAACCAGACGCGCTTCTACCTCTTCTTCGCCTTCGCGATCTCCTCGGTGATGGGAGTGGCCTTCGCGGGGAATCTCTTCACCCTCTTCGTCTTTTACGAGGTGCTGTCTCTCACGACCTTCCCCCTGGTCACCCATGCAGGAACCGAGAAGGCCAAGCGGGCGGGACGGGTCTACCTGGGGGTCCTCTTCTCGACCTCGATCGTCTTCCAGCTACTCGCGATCATCTGGGTGTACGCGATGACGGGCACCCTCGATTTCGAACCCGGCGGGATCCTTCGCGGCGTCATGCCGGTGCCCGCCGGGGTGGTGCCCGTGCTGCTGGCCCTCTTCGTCTTCGGGATCGGCAAGGCGGCTGTGATGCCATTCCATCGCTGGCTCCCGGCCGCGATGGTGGCGCCGACCCCGGTGAGCGCGCTCCTCCATGCGGTCGCGGTGGTGAAGGCGGGGGTGTTTGCGGTGCTGAAGATCACCGTCTACGTGTTCGGGATCGACTTCCTGAGCGAACTGGGCGCCTCCACCTGGCTGATGTGGATCGCGGCGGCGACGATCATCCTGGGCTCGCTGGTCGCCTTCACCAAGGACAACCTCAAGGCGCGGCTGGCCTATTCCACGGTAAGCCAGCTGTCTTACGTCGTGCTGGGCGCCATGCTGGCGAATAGCTGGGGCGTGATCGGCAGCGGCATGCACATCGCCATGCACGCCTTCGGCAAGATCACACTCTTCTTCTGCGCCGGGGCGATCATGGTCGCCGCCCACCGCAGCGAGGTGAGCCAGCTGGGGGGACTGGGGCGCAAGATGCCGGTGACGTTCGCGGCGTTCTTCATCGGGACGCTGTCGATCGTCGGACTGCCGCCCACCGGAGGTTCCTGGAGCAAGTGGTTCCTGGGGCTGGGGTCGCTGGAGGCGGGGCAGGTGGGGCTGATGGCGGTGCTGATGGTCAGCTCGCTGCTGTCGCTGGCCTACCTGTTGGAGATCCCGCTTAAGGGCTTCTTCGGCAAAGACGCGGAGATCGCCGATCACCATGGGGATTCCGCGGGCCATGAGGGCCATGGGGGTCACGAGGACCCCGACGGCCACGAGGACCATTACCGCGCGCCCCGTTGGTCCCTCGCCGCGATCGTAACCACGGCGGCCGCCTGCCTGGCCCTCTTCGTGTACCCCGAGCCGTTCTACCGGCTGATGGTGATGGTGGTGGGACAATGAGCGATCACAAGCCCAACAGCGTGCCGCAGCCGTGGCACCGGAGGATCCTGGTCGGGTTCTTCGCACTCTGCGCGATCGTGCTGGTGTGGGACCTGTTCGTGCAGCGCGACATCCACCACCCCCTCGAAGACCTGCCGGTCATGTACCCCTTCTTCGGGTTCTTCGGTATCGCGCTGCTGATCACACTGGCCAAGGGACTTCGCCGACTGACGATGCGCTCGGAGGACTACTACGATGCCGAGTAGCATCCCTCCGTTCCTGATCTTCTTCGCGGGGGCGCTCGTGGTGCCCTTCCTGCGGGAGATGCCCCGGCTGCGCATGGCGTGGCTGGTCCTCATCCCCGTCCTGGGGGCACTGAACGTGTGGGGGCTCCAGGAGGGCTACGAGCTCTCGTACCAGCTCCTCGGCTACACGCTCACGCCGGTCCGCGCCGACCGCCTCAGTCTCCTCTTCGGCTACCTGTTCCACCTCGGCGCCTTCATCTCGATCGTTTATTCCCTGCACCTGAAGAAGGGCGACCGGCCCACGCTGCAGCACACGTCGGCCGTGGTGTACGCGGGGAGCGCCCTGGGCGCGGTCTTCGCGGGCGACTTCATCACCCTCTTCGTCTTCTGGGAACTGCTCGCGATCAGCTCGGTCTTCCTGATCTGGGCCCGCCGCTCGCAGCGCTCGGTCGCGGCCGGCATGCGGTACCTGATCGTGCACGTCGTGTCCGGAGTGACGCTCCTCGCCGGAGCCATGGTGCACGCCCACCAGACCGGAAGCCTGGAATTCGGCGCGATGGGGCTCGAGGGGCTGGCGGGCTGGCTGGTCTTCCTCGCCTTCGGGGTGAAGGCGGCGTTTCCGCTGGTGCACAGCTGGCTCATCGACGCCTACCCGGAGGGGACTCCCACCGGTACCGTCTTCCTGAGCGCATTCACCACCAAGGTTGCGATCTACGCCCTGGCGCGCGGCTACGCCGGCACCGAAATCCTCATCTACATCGGCGCCGTCATGGCGTGCTTCCCGATCTTCTACGCGGTCATCGAGAACGACCTGCGCCGCACCCTTGGCTACTCGATGATCAACCAGATCGGCTTCATGGTGTGCGGGATCGGGATCGGGACCACCCTGGCGGTCAACGGCGCCGTCTCGCACGCCTTCAACGACGTGCTCTTCAAGGGGCTGCTCTTCATGGCGATGGGCGCGGTCATGCACATGACCGGCAAGACCAAGGCGTCCGATCTCGGCGGGCTCTACAAGACGATGCCGTGGACGGCGACGCTCTGCATCGTCGGGGCGCTGTCGATCTCGGCCGTGCCGCTCTTCAACGCCTTCGTGTCGAAGAGCATGATCATGTCGGCGCTCCTCGAGGAGCACCACTACTGGATCTGGCCGGTCATGCTCTTCGCCTCGGCGGGGGTGGTCGAGCACGCCGGCATCAAGATCCCGTACTTCGCCTTTTTCGCGCACGACTCCGGGATCCGCACGCGGGAGCCGCCGAGCAACATGCTCATCGCGATGGGGATCGGGGCGCTGGCATGCCTGGCCATCGGCATCTGGCCGAACCTGCTCTACGGGATGCTCCCCTACGCCGTCGACTACGAACCCTACACATATACTCATGTACTCACCCAGATTCAGCTCCTGTGCTTCGCGATCGGCGCCGTGGCGGCCTTTCACCTGTGGAAGATCTATCCCGCCGAGATCCCGTCGGTGAATCTCGATGCCGACTGGGTATACAGGCGTGCCGCGGTGAAGGTCACCCGCGTGACCGGGTCGGTGGTCGGCGCGGCCGATCGCGCCTTCCGGACCGCCGTCCTCAATACCGTGAGACGCGTACTGCGCGGCGCCTTCCGCGCGCACGGACCGCACGGGGTGCTGGCCCGCACCTGGCCGGCGGGGAGCATGGTGCTTTGGGTCTCGATCCTGCTGACCGCGTTCCTCTGCTTCCAGTTCCTGTAGGACCTCGGGGGACACGTGCGATGCCCGGCTGGCAAGATACTCGGAAGACGCGAAGCCGTGCGGCGGGCGGGCCCGGGGCGGTCGTTTCGCCTGGTCTTCACCAACGGCTGCTTCGATCTGCTGCACCGCGGGCATGTGGAGTACCTGAACCGGGCGCGCCGCATGGGGGACGCGCTGCTGGTGGCGGTCAACTCGGACGCGTCGGTGCGGCGGCTGGGGAAGGGCACGGACCGCCCGCTGGTCGATGAGCGGAGCCGCGCGGCGGTGGTGGCGGCGCTCGAGTGCGTGGACATGGTGACGATCTTCGACGAGGACACCCCGCGCGAACTCGTCGCCGAGCTGCAGCCCGACGTGCTGGTCAAGGGGGGCGACTACAGCGAGGACGAGGTGGCGGGGGCCGACCTGGTGCGCGCTCGCGGCGGCCGCGTGGAGATCGTGTCGCTCGTACCGGGGTGCTCCACGAGCGCGCTTGTGGAGCGGATTCGGGGCGGCAGGTGAAGCTGCTCCTGGCCACGCGGAGCTCCCACAAGGCCGGCGAGGCCACGCGCATCCTGGCGGATGAGGGGCAGGAGGGGGCGCCCGCGGTCCTGACGCTGGATGACGCGGGCATCCCGTGGTCCGAGGCCGAGGATGGGCTGGAGCCCCATGAGACGTTCGAGGAGAACGCCGCATCCAAGGCCCGCTACTTCGGGCGGCTCTCCGGCCAGCCGACCGTGGCCGACGACTCGGGGCTGGAGGTCGACGCGCTCGGAGGCCGTCCGGGGGTCAGGACCAAGCGCTTCGCGCCATCCGGCCGCTACCCCGCACTCACGCGCGACGAAGCGAACAACCAGTACCTGCTGGATTCACTGGACGGCCTTCCCCCGGGCCGCCGCGGGGCGCGGTACGTGTGCGTTGCGTGCCTGTTCGATCCCGCCTCGGGCGATACCGTGCACTTCAGGGGCGAGGCGCCGGGCCGCATCCTCACTCTGCGCCGGGGATCGGGCGGCTTCGGCTATGACCCCATCTTCCTCGACGAGGAAACCGGCCTGAGCTACGCTGAACTCTCGGCCGCCGACAAGAATGAACGGAGCCACAGGGGCAAGGCGTTTCGCGCGCTGGCCGCCTTCCTCCGGGGGTGACCGCCTTCCTCCGGGAGTCACTCAGGTGTAGATCAGCGAGTTTTCCTTCCGGTGTTCACGGATCACCACCCAGCACACCGCGGCGTGCATCGGAATCGCAAAAAGGATCAGTTCCAGGTTGCCCTGCCTGAGGGGAGGGATCAGGTGCGCCAGCAATGCTGCCGCGACAAGCCAGAGCGGGACAACCGCCGACCTGCGATCCCATAGCCCGGTCGTTCCTCTCCGCGAAATCCGCACCAGCCCGATCGCCACCCCCAGCCCCAACGGGCTGAACAGCAGAACGTTCTGGTTCCAGTACATGAACTCGTGGTCGGTCCAGTGCATGCCGATCAACAGGCTGCCGGCGACGAAGCAGAACACGCCCCACAGGCACCCTAGCAACCCGAGTCCGAACCGGCTGCGCCTGCTGCCCCTCGCGGCTCCGCGGCCAAGCATGACGAAGACCAGTCCGCCTGCGGATCCGAAGAGCAGGAAGAGGATCTGCATGGAGCGTGAGGCCGCCGGTTCGTGCTCCCGGTCGGATTCCACCCAAACGGCCTCCGAGCTCACCAGGCGGGTTCGGCTCCCGTCGCTCCGGGTGACGTTAAGGGCGCCCACGGCATCCCTGAGCTGCATGGGCACCCACATCTCCTCCCACCGCGTTGTTTCCTCGTCGCCCCTGGGCCCGAGCAGCAGGTCGATCCCGGTGTAGTAGAACAGGCGGTTGCCCGTCAGCCTGCGGGTGTGGCTCCTCCACGTGATCCCGCGGTCGTCGGGGATGTCCGTGGCCGCGCGCAGTTGCCCATCGAGAACGGAATCCAGGGCGTCCCGAAGCTTGGTGGAGCAGTTGTTCAGGAAGTACTCGTAGCGATATCGGCTGTTTTCCGGCAGGGACACGGTGGTGAGCAGGTCGAGGAGTTCCGCCCTGGCGGCCGGCTCCAGGTCGAGCTCCTGCGCCCAGACCCGGCGATCGTCGGCTCGATAAGATGCGAGCGAGGAATCCAGGGACATCGGTGCCACGCGGTACATCATCCGGCCCCTCAGGAAGTTGAGGAGAAACCCCGATTCTTCGAAGCTGAAGAGCCCGTAGTTGAACGCTCCCTCGTACCCCGTGGCTGAATCCCTGACCAACAGGACGTTGTGACCGAAGAGCTGCTCGACGCCGTCGCCCGGTCCGATCGTAAGGAGGTGGACGGTCAGCGTTTCTCCGGGAATCGGCGTCGCGTCGGGGGGCGGCGCCTCTGGAGCGCCAGTGTTCGCCCGCTCCTGCGCAGCACCCGGGAGAGGCATGACGGATAGGGACCCGAGTGCCACAACGATCCCGGCGGCGCGGACCACAGCTACCGCCCGACACTTGAATACGCGATGTTCGAAAACCATGTCGCACCTTTGCGGGGCGTAGCGCAGCCCGGTAGCGCGCCTGCTTTGGGAGCAGGAGGTCGCCGGTTCGAATCCGGCCGCCCCGATTGAAGTTACGTGATTTGGGGGGTTCGATGCTCGCTAATCATGTTCGCTAATTGGACGCGGAGCCAACCCCCCGGCACTCCTCGATGGCTTTCCTGAGCCGGTCTTCGTCGGGCCTCTGGTAGCACTGAAGGACCGTCTCACTCAAGCAACGTCGTGCTGCTTGATCCAGTCACGGAGGGCGTGGTCGATCCGTGTCTGCCAGCCGCGCCCTCCCGCGCGAAAATGATCGACGACCTCCTGGGACAGCCGGATGGTGGTCGATACTTTCGAGTATCTGCCCGCCCGTCGCCCCGGCGTCAAGGAGCCAGGCTCATTCCGAACACGAGGTAGGCGCGGTCCTGATCCGGGTTGAGGATGTAGGACACGCTCAGAGGGATCGCGAACGAATCCGTGATATTGAGCGCCTGGCTCGCGCTGACCCCGAGGTTCACCACCGCCGCTCCTTCGGTCCCGTAGAAGTGGCTGTGACCCGCCACCATCCCGGCCACGAGGCCGACCTCGGTATCCTCACCGGCGGCCACGGGCAGGCTCGCTTCCAGGTAGAGCGAGTTGTCGTCATCGTTCAACAGGCCGCCGAAAACCGATACGGGGAACGTCTCCGGACCGGAGACCGACAGGGCGAACTCCAGCGTGTGGGCGTCGGTGTACGAGAATCCGGTCGCCCCCGGCCCCGGGAAGTAGTAGTCGGTCACACCGAAGGACAGGGACGCACCATTGGACAACGCGACAGTGTACGTGGCCCAGAGGTCGTTCTCGTTGGCGTCGGCCCCCGAGGCCGAGACCGAGTAGGAGCCCCAGGCCCCGAACTCGAGGCCGCCGACGCCGAAGGTCAGCGCTGGCTGCAGGGAGAGGGACTCTCCGAAGTCGGCGCCGCGCCAGACGTAGCGGCTCACGACATCGGCACCGATGGATACGGACTGGGCACTTGCGGGGCCGGCAATGGCAACGGGTGCCAGGAGGACCGGGAGCCACAGGGCGCGGCGGGTGAGCGTGCTGCGTGGGCAAGTCGTCATTGTCTACTCCTTTGGTACAAGTGGTACTCCATCTGACTGTCTTGAGAGGTTATTCCAGGCCGGCGTGCGCCGGGTTACGACCACGTGGGCAGTGAGCGAAGAGATCGCGGTCCCCAGGAAGGTGCCGCGCACCGGCGGAACATCTCCGTAGTCCCGGCCGACCGCCACGCGTACGTGGCGGTCGTCACAATCGCAATCGTTGGCGGGGTCGAAGCCGCTCCAACCCAGCCCCGGCAGCCAGCATTCCACCCAGGCGTGGCTTTCGCCGGGCGACAGGTTGTCCCCGTCCGGCCCAAGGTAGCCGGAGACATACCGGGTGGGGATCCCCCAGCTCCGCGCTATCGAAGCCATGACATGGGCGTAGTCCTGACACACGCCCCGGCCGGTCTCGAGCACATGCTCGATCGGAGAGTCCGCGGCGGTGGTCCCGGGCGCATATTCGAAGACCCGGAACAGCGTGGATCGCAGTGCACGGATGCTCGCGAGCGGATCGGCGCCAGCCTTGATCCCGTGGGCTTCCACGAATCGTGCCAGCAGGGGCGACATGCGGGCGAACCGGCTCGGCTGCAGCATGAGTGACAGTTGCGGCGCGCCCGTCGCCGCATGCAGGGCTTCCCAACCGTCTGGATCCAGACAAGCGGGCAGGGAGGTGGAATGACCCACCTCGACCCTGGACCGAACACGAATCAGGAGGAATCGGTGACTGGCGTGGCGGTCGAAGAAGTGGCCGCGGCTTCCGAATGGGCCGTCGAATTCGAAGGTGGTGCCACCGGGGTCCGTCTCGATCGAAATGTCCCGGAGTGACTGGCGCCCGTCCTCGATAGGACACACGAAAAGGGTCATGACCGACCCCCGAACCGGAGCGCCGTAGCGGAATTCGAGGTCGTGGCGGACATCGTAGCGCGCGTTCACGCCGGCAGACCCCGTTCCACCGGGTAGTTCACATACGAGGCCATCACGAGATCATGCAGCTTGCGGGCGTCACGCAACAGATCGGAGAAAGACCCGTCTTCTCCTTCCGGGTCCGGATCATCGCCGCCGAGTTCCATCTCGACGGTCGCCGCAAGCCGAATGGCCAAGCGGTGCGGTGCGGCAAGGGGATAGCGAGCCCCTTTCGGGTCGATTCCCGACAACAGCCGCTCGATCCTGTGAACGGCGAAACGCAGGGAGCGCGGCACCTCGGGGTTGCGTACGAGAAACGCAAGCGCCGACTCGCGGCGGACCAGAATCGACCGCCGCCGGCGATACAGTTCGTATGCCCGCGATACGCGAAGAAGATCCGACCACGACAGGCGCGGCCCTTCCCCGGGTTGCCCCAGCCTCGCCCAGGTGTCGAGCAGCACGGTCTGGTGCTGCAGCCGCTCGACGAATCGACCGAGTTCGAGAAAACGCCACGCGTCGTCCCGCGCCATCATCGCGTCCACTACGCCCGCCAGAAGCCGCAGCCAGTCGATCGCCTCGAGGGCCAGGGCAGCGGGGCCCTCTGCCCAGGCCCTGGAAAAGTCGCAGTCCCGGATCCACATGAAGCCCTGGTTGAAACAGGTCCACACCCTGACCGGGAGCCAGGGGCGAAGCTGTTTCGCATTCTCCCTGGCCAGCGACCAGCATGAGATCATCGAGTTCGAGTTGGTGTCATCCTCCACGAAGGTGCCGGCGAGCGTGTACGCGTCGGCGATCAGGAACACCTCCGCCTCGTCCGCGTCATTGGGTAGCGGCGGCGCCGGATGCCCGAAGGTCTTGTAGAGCACGCGCCAACCGAGTGCCACCTCCTCGGCCGGTGTGTCGACCAGCCGCTCGAGCTGATACTCGAGAAGCCGGGCCGTCTGCTCGGTACGCTCGAGGTAGCGCCCCATCCAGTAGAAGTCGGCGGCTGCCCTTGCCAGCATCGATCAGTACCCCATTACATTTCCGGCGCATCCCGGGGATGCTGATCACGAAGAATCCAGAGGTCCTTGCACCCGCCCCCCTGGCTCGAGTTGACAACCAGGCCGCCTTTCCGCAACGCCACCCGGCACAGTCCGCCCGGCGCGATCCGGATGTCGTCCCGGCCCCTCAACACAAAGGGGCGAACATCCACATGGCGGGGCTCGAGGCGGCCGTCCACAAAGCAGCCGGCGCGAGACAGATCGAGCACCGGCTGCGAGATGAAGTTGGTCGGATCGGCCCGCAGGCGATCGGCGTACGCCTCTCGCTCGGAAGCGGTGCTGTGAGGGCCCACCATCATGCCATACCCGCCGGAGCCGCCCACCTCCTTCACGACGAGATTCTCAAGGTTGGCCAGCGTGTAGGCGAGCCCGTCGGATTCCCGGCAGAGATGGGTCTCCACATTGGCAAGAATCGGGTCCTCGTCCAGGAAGTAGCGGATGATCCGCGGTACATACGAGTACAACGCCTTGTCGTCCGCCACGCCCGTTCCGGGGGCGTTGGCGATCACCACGTTGCCCGTCCGGTAGGCGTTGAAGAGCCCAGGCACCCCGAGGAGCGAGTCCTCGCGGAACACGACCGGATCCAGGAAATCGTCGTCGACGCGGCGGTAGATGACGTCGATTCGCTTCAATCCCGAGACCGTGCGCACGTAGACGACGGCGTCATGCACCACGAGATCGCGCCCCTCGACCAGCTCAGCCCCCATCTCGCCGGCCAGAAACGCGTGCTCGTAGTATGCCGAGTTGTAGTGGCCCGGAGTGAGGACTGCGACACGGGGATCGCCGCTCCACGATCCCAGGGAGGTGAGCGTGGCGTAGAGGCTCTCGGGGTACTGGGCGATCTCCTGCACTCCCTGCGCTCGGTAGAGGCGCGGGAAAGCCTGTTTGATCGCTGCCCGGCACGCCAGCATGTACGACACGCCCGAGGGAACGCGCAGGTTGTCCTCGAGCACGGCGAACCCTTCGTTGGTGCGGACGATATCGGTGCCGCAGACGGCCACGTAGACGTCGTGCGGCACTTTCACGCCCCTCATCTCGACCCGGTATTGGGGACACCCGAGCACGAGGTCGGCGGGCACGATCCCGTCCCGCAGCGATCGTCCCTCGTTGTAGATGTCCCGCAGGAAGAGGTTCATTGCGGTCAGGCGCTGCCGCAATCCCCGGTCGATGTGGTCCCACTCCGCCGCTGTGAGAACGCGCGGCACGCAGTCGATGGGGATGATGTGCTCGGACATCTTGGTGGCTCCGAGCACGGTGAAGGTGATGCCCTCGTGGATGAAGCGTCGGGCCACCCCCTCCTGAAGGGTCGACAGCTCCTCGGGCGTCGCCGCGGACAGCGATGCCACGAGCTGGCGGCACGCCTCACGCACGGTCCCGTCCGGACGAAAGAGCTCGTCGTAGAAGCGCTCCTGCACCTCGTAGTCGGCGAACGCCCCGGACCCGGCCGAGCAAGCCCGGGGCGCATCGCCGAAGCCGTCGCCCGACGACCCGAAGCGGGAGGCTGTCACGCTAACCGCTGTCTCCCGCTAGTCGCGGTAGTCGGTGCCGTCCTCCGGATCAACCATGAGGACGAACTCGGGATAGGCGTCGATTCCCAGCTCTGCCGCATCCTGCCCGATCTCCTCGACTTCCTTCGAAACCCGGACGCCGACCGTCTTCTCGAGGACCGTCCACAGCACCCATGCCACCGTAAAGACGAAGGCGCCGACGCTCACCACGCCGATCAGCTGCGTGGTGAAGGAGGCTCCCACGGAGAAGCTGGCGGCCAGCGTGCCCCAGACCCCGGCGAAGAGGTGGGCGGGCACTGCGCCGACCACGTCGTCGATCCGGCGCGTTTCGAGGAACCTCAGGCCCGCGGTGCAGAACACGGCTCCCACGGCGCCGATCAGAACTGCCAGCTTGGCGTCCTGGACATCGGGTGCGGCGGTGATCGCCACCAGCCCCGCGATTGCGCCGTTCAGGCCGGCGAAGAGATCGACCCGCCCCAGGATCGGCCTGGACACGCAGATCGCGGTGACCACACCCGCCGCGGCGGCGAGATTGGTGTTGACGATCACGTTGCTCATCAGGACGGCGTTGGCCGCGCTGTCCAGCGCGAGCACCGAGCCCCCGTTGAAGCCGAACCACCCCAGCCAGAGGATGAACACCCCCAGCGTGACCGCCGGGATGTTGGACGGAGGCGTCAGCTTCACGGATCCGTCCCTGCGGAACTTGCCCCACCTGGGTCCGACGACCAGCGCCCCCGCAAGCGCGGCCCAGCCTCCGGTCGAGTGCACGATCGTGGATCCCGCGAAGTCGGTGAATCCCATCTCGTAGAGCCACCCGCCGCCCCACGTCCACGCGCCGATGATTGGATAGATGATCGCGGTGAGGACGGCAGTGAAGGCAAAGAAGGCCCAGAGGTTGACCCGCTCCGCCAGCGCTCCGGAAACGATCGAAGCCGTAGTCGCTACGAAGACCATCTGGAAGAACCAGTCGGAAGTGACTGCGTACCCGTTGTCCACCACCGCGGCCAAAGCGCCCTCGTCCCCGCCGATCAGGGCGAGCTCATCGGCGGACGGCCCGTAGAACAGATCGAGTTTGCCGATGAAACCGCTCACGTCGGTGTACATCAGCCCGTAGCCGATGACGAAGTATGCCAGTCCGGCAATCGCGTACAGGCCAATGTTCTTCAGACAGATTACCGACGCGTTCTTCGATCGGACGGATCCGGATTCCAGCATCGTGAATCCGGCGCACATCCACATCACCAGCGCTCCCCAGATCAGGAACGAGAAGGTGTTCAGGATGAAACCCGTGTCCGACACGGCCTCCTGGGCGGTCAATGCTCCCGGCCAGGCAGCCAGGGCGAACACCGCGAACAGACCGGCCACGAGTACCGTTCTTCCTGTCCGGGCGTTTCGAAGTGTGAAAAAGGATGGAATTCGGGTGACGTTCATGGCTTCTCCAAGTGCGCGGTGGCGTTCAGGAAAGAGGGGCCGGCGCCTCTGAACGCCGGGTCCCGGCAATCGTCGGGTGTCACAAAGCAATTTGGGGAGAGAATGCGTGTTGAGCCACATCGGCGCAAGGGGCAGAGGGCCTGTTTGGGCCCCGCCGCCGGAGGGCCGTCGAATCGGGTTTCCAGTCGCAGGTCTTGACGCACTCGGGGCGCTGTCCTTCACTTTGGCTTCGCCCGGTCGACGTGGTGGACACACCCGTCGCAAGTGAGCCGGATTCTGCCGCAGGGGAAGACCCGCCAGGGATTGGAGCCGAAATGACGAATCGTGCCGGATTACTCGCTGCGTTGGTTCTTGGTCTGTCCCTTCACGGTGCCGTGCCCGCCCGGGCTCAGGAGTTCATGGCCAGAGGCGGTTCCAGCGTTGTTCTGGGCGCTCGGGTACAGGTCCAGTACGAAGCCTCGGGGGAGGAGGACGTACCGGCGACCTTCTTCATCCGGCGCGCGTGGGTGACGATCGACGGCAGTCTGAACGAGCACGTCGGGGGCAGGGTGCAATTCAATGCACAGGGCTCCTCGGTGCTGGAGGCGTATCTCGAGTTGAAGCCCTCCGAGGCCTTCCAGGTACAGATCGGCCAGTTCAAGCGGGCGATGTCCTACTACTGGCTGGCAGCCAACTCGGACCTCCCTCTGATCGAACGCAACGCACGGGTTTCAGGGGTGGAACACTGCCCGGGTGTGGGCGGGGTCTGCTCCTTCGGCCAGTTCACCGGATCACTCGGCCTCGACAATTACGAACCGGGCATCCTCATGACGGGTCGATTCGCCGAACGGCGGATGGGCTACAGGGTGACGATCACCAACGGCGAGGGGCTGAGCCGGAAGGATGTGAATACCCGCAAGTCGGTCTCGGGCCGGCTCTCGACCTTCTTCGGCGAAAACAGCCGACTCTCGGCCTACGTCGCCCTCGACGAAACACTTGATTCCCGAGGGACGACGATGGGGGTGCCCGCCTACGGAGCCGAGTTGGAAGTGGGCACCTGGCGGAACGGCCCCCATCTTCTGGTCAACGGCCTGCAGGGGCGTAACTGGAAGGTCGACGACGATGCAGGTTTTGCAGCCTTCCAGCTCATGGGACTCTGGTATCGGCCCTTCCCCGAGGGTTCCGCCCTGGCCGCCTGGGAACCGCTGCTTCGCTTCAGCTGGGCGAACTCCGACTCGGCCGAGCCGGGAAGCATCAGCGGCACGGTGATCACGCCGGGGGTGATGTTCTATGCCGCGGGACGCAACGGGATCTCGGCTAACCTCGACATCTACGGGTCTTCGGACGACCGGAGTCACTGGTCGTTCAAGATCCAGGCCTTTACGTTCTTCTAGCGCCTTTACGTTCTTCTGGCGGAGCGCTTCCTTGGCGGCGGCGGGGCTTCCCGGCACTCGGAAACGATGCCGGAGGGGACACGTCTGAATGCACGGACGACCGCCTCGCCGATGGTTCCGGATTCAGAGATGGACCGCCGGCGCGGCGGGAGCCGAAATGGGCCGGGCTAGCCGGCGAAGCTTGCCTGCGCGTCCGCCGCGGTATCGAAGACCTTGGTGAGACGGACGAAGCCGCTGACTTCGAGTACCTCGCGGATGTGGTCGGGCACTTGGCAGAGCGCCAGTCCGCCCCCGGCGGCGTTGGTCTTGCGGATCGCGATCAGGAGGACTCGCAACCCCGCGGAACTCATGTACCTGAGCCCGCTGCAGTCAACTACCAGGCCGCTGACGCCCTTGTCGATGATCGCACGCAAGGCCTGGTCGAAGTCCTTCGCGTTAGCGGAGTCGACGCGGCCGCTGACCGTCGCGACCGCTGTGGTGCCAGAGTAGCTGGTTTCCACGTTCATGCATTTTCCTCCGAGTGTGCCGTAAGTGGCTGCACGAGGCTAAGGCGGTTCCATCCCTCTGTCCGCTCGTAGCTGAGCGTATCAACGAACGCCTTGGTGAGATGAATGCCGAGACCGCCTATCGTACGGTCTTCAGCGGAAAGGTCCAGATCGGGGTCCGGAGCGTCCAGCAACGGGTTGAAAGGCCGACCGTTGTCCTCGATCACCGCGACGATCCGTTCGTCCTTCATTTCCAGCGTCACCTTGATGGCAGCATCCGATGTGTCTTGATCGAAAGCATAGGAGACCACGTTGGTCAGGAGTTCGTCCAGAGCCAACTGGAACTTGAACACGATGTCCACGGGCACGTCTTGCTCGACGGCCATCTCCTCGAACATCTCGGCAACGCGGCGAGGCTCATCTCCGTCGAGCGCGAGGTGCAGTTCATTCCTGACTTCCACCTTCGTCCTCCTCCACGGAGCGAACTCTAGCGACGCTGCCCTCGGGGGTTCGATGTGTGGTAGTGCGATCACCAAATCCTCTTAGGCCTGCTACGATTTCTCATTCAATGGCCAAAAAGGTACTGGCGAATGGCCTGCAAGTCCAGAACTTCGCCTGCAGACAGCCGAATGGAGGGATCCTCAACCATCGTGGAGCCGGTTGCGAGGCCACCGCCCGGTCGCCGAACCCCAGTGGCCCGGTGCACACGATGCGTGGTGGCGACCGGGGTGCATGGCGATTAGACTATAGGCGGTTCGGGTCCGACCCCCGGGATAGAGGGGGGGCGCCTGGCTTATGGAGGCGCCTGGATGAGCGCCGAATGCGTTCGGGGCCGGCGTGTCCCGGCACGGTGCTTACACTACACGATTCCTCACTGGTGTCTGGTGGACGGCAGCGGCCAGCCAGACTTGGAGCGGTTGCACATTGGCGAAGATTCTGGTTGTCGACGATGAGCCGGATCTGGAGCTTCTGCTGAGACAGAAGTTCCGCAAAAGGATCCGCAAGGGCGTACTCACCCTGATTTTCGCCCAGAACGGGGTGGAGGCGCTCGCCCAACTCGAGGCCCACGACGATGTCGATATGGTCCTGTCCGACATCAACATGCCCCAGATGGACGGGTTGACGCTCCTCAACCAGCTGAACGAGCTGAACCGCGACCTCAGGGCGGTGATCGTCACGGCCTATGGGGACATGAAGAACATCCGCACCGCGATGAATCGCGGCGCGTTCGACTTCATCACCAAGCCGATCGATTTCCACGATCTGGAAGCGACGATCGCGAAGACGCTGGCACATCTGGAGGTGATGCGGGAAGCACTTCGTTCACGGGACGAACTCGTTGCCATCAGGCGCGAACTGGGGGTCGCCGCGCGCATGCAGGAGTCGATTCTGCCCACCGACTTCCCCTCCGACCCGCGCTACGAGATTCATGCCACCATGACCCCCGCGCTCGAGGTAGGCGGCGATTTCTACGACTTCTTCAAGCTTGAAGACGGGCGAATGGGGATCGTCATGGCCGACGTTTCCGGCAAGGGGGTTCCGGCAGCCCTGTTCATGATGGTCAGCCGGACGCTCATGAAGGGGACGGCGATCGGCGAAGCCGATCCTGCCAGGGCGCTCGCGGAGGTCAACCGGCTTCTGGTCGAGTCCAACGAGGAATCGATGTTCGTGACGCTCTTCTACGCCAGCTTCGATCCCGCCGAGGGGCGCATGGAGTTCGCGAACGGCGGACACAATCTTCCCTACGTCGTGAAGCAAAACGGGGAGGTGCACCAGATCGACTGCGACTCGGGCGTCGTTCTGGCCGTGCTCCCCGGATTCGAGTTCCCGGGCGGAGCGCTCGAACTGGAGCCGGGGGACGTGGTCTTCTTCTATACGGATGGCATAACCGAGGCCATGAACGAGGAAGGCGAAGAGTTCGGTGACGATGCACTCGCCGACACGCTGGGCGAGGTCGCGGGCAGTGACGCGGCCACGATCAGCGAGCGGGTGGTCGAGGCCGTGCGCCTGCACGCGGGCGAGGCTCCGCAGTCGGACGACATCACGTGTCTGTGCCTCCGGGTCGAGGACAGGGCGTCCTGATGCGCGGGGCGGGTTGCGTGTCGGGATTCCTGGCGGCTCTGGTGCTCTCGGCTTCGTCCGCGGGTGGGGCCGCGGCGCAGACGGAGTCCGGCGGCAGCGGGGTCTTCGCCGACTCGATCGTCTTCGGCCAGTCGGCTGCCGTGAGCGGCCCGGCGGCCGAATTGGGCGAGAACATGAACCTCGGCATCCGGGCCGCGTTCGAGGAGGCCAACCTCGAGGGGGGGATCCACGGCCGGGCGCTCCGGCTGCTTCTCCGCGACGACCGCTACGAGGCGGAGGCCGCCATCGAGAGCACGCGGGCTCTGATCGAGCACGGCGTGTTCGGCCTCATCGGAGCGGTGGGCACCCCAACCTCCCGCGTCGCGGCGCCGATCGCCAGTGCGGCCCAGGTGCCCTACATCGGCGCCTTCACAGGCGCGGAACTGCTCAGGGGCGACGATCAGCGGTACATGGTCAACCTGCGCGCGTCCTACTACCAGGAGACCGAGGAGATGGTGGAGCGGCTCACCACGGACCTCGGGTTCAGCCGCATCGCGATCCTCTATCAGGACGACAGCTACGGACAGGCGGGGCTCACCGGCGTCGTCCAGGCCCTGGATCGAAGGAACATGGCGCTGGCCGGAGAGGGCACCTACGTGCGCAACACGGTCGCGGTGAAGCGTGCGCTCCTCAATCTGCGCAGCAACAACCCCGAGGCCATCATCATCATCGGTGCCTACGGTGCGGCGGCCCAGTTCATCCTGTGGGCCCGCAAGATCGGCATGCAGCGGACCGTTTTCGTGAACATCTCCTTCGTCGGCAGCAATGCGCTCCTGAACGCGCTGGGGCGCGGGGGCGACGGGGTCGTGGTAACGCAGGTCGTGCCCTTCCCGCGGGACACCTCGATTCCGGCCGTGGCACGCTACCAGAACGCGATCCGGCGCATCGACGGATCGGCGCAGCCTGGGTTCGTCTCCCTCGAAGGATACCTCGCCGGGCGGCTTGTGGTCGAGGCGCTGCGTGCCTCGGCGGACCCCGGGGGAGCTCCCCCGACCAGAGCGGCTTTCCTCCAGACCCTCGAGGCGGCCGGCCCCATTGACCTTGACGGCTTCACGGTCCAGTACGGGCCGGCCGACAACCAGGGCTCGGACGAGGTCTTTCTGACGATCATCAGGGGGGGGAGGTTCGTTCCAGTCACCCGGCTCACCCGATGAAGGACACCACGAGGACCCTCGACCACCGCCTGCACTCGGCCTTTGCGTGGGTGCTGAAGCGGCTGCCTGAACAGCTCCATGCCCGCGTGCACAAGTGGACGGGCGGGCGGCTCGGCATCGGGACGCAGATCGTCGTGGGGCTGGGGGGGGGCGTGCTGCTCACCCTCGGGGCCGTGGTCATGGCGCTTGTGCTGATGCGCGTTGTCAGCGCGCGGCAGACGGAGGTCAACGAGCAGCACATGCCTGCGCTGGTGGGCGCGTTCGATGTCGCCCAGCTGAGCGCCGAACTGGTGCGTGCGACTCCGCGGCTGGTCGCCGCCATGGATCTCGATGCGCTCGATTCCGTGAGAATCGATGTTCTCGGCACAGAGGACGCGCTTATGACGGCGGTGGAGGAGGTGATCGGGCCCCGGATGGTCGGGGGGGGCGCGGAGCCGGAAGGCGAATCCATCGAGGCGCTGGTCCAAAGACTGATCGACATCGTCACGGAGATCGGCGAATCCGTCAACAGAAGGCTGACCTACCGGGAACACCTTCAGGTTCTCGACGGGCAGCTGACCGACCTGGGCGTCGAGCTCCAGTTGGAGGTGGAGCATGAGATCGACGACCAGTATTTCTTCATCAACACGGGACTGCGAGAACTCGGCGACACTCCCGCGCCCGTCGGGCAGCGCAGGACGCTGGCGGAGATCCAGCACTACTCGGGCCTCCTCAACTTCAAGGCCTACCAGAACGAGGCGACCGCCCTGATCGCCCAGGCGATTGCGGAGAACGATCTGGCGGCGTTGCAGGCGACCCGCGAGCGCCTCGAGACGGCGCTGAGCGACGTCGTGGGTGCGCTGGTCGACATCCGTTCCCGGCCGAGGGCGTCGCTCCAGGAGCTGGTCGACCGGCTTGAGGACCTTTACCGGGCACCGGAGGGAGTCTTCGCCACCCGTTCGGGCGAACTGGAGGAACTGGCGCGGGCCGAAGAGCTGGTCGCGCAAAGCCGCCAGACGACGGCCGAACTTGTGGCGAGGGTGGAGGGGCTCGTCGACAGTGCGGAAGGCTCTGCGCAGGATGCCGCCAACCGTTCCGGAAATCTGGTCCAGCTGGGCTTCTGGTTCATGCTCACGGTGACGTTGCTCGTCATCGGGTTCGCGGTGTTCGGGTGGAAGTTCTTCGGCGAGCGCCTTGTCGTCAGGATGGGCAGGCTCTCCCGGGCCACACGGCGGATGTCGAAGGGCGACCTCGAGGTGCAGGTGCAGATCGAGGGGAACGACGAACTCACCGACATGGCCGGAGCGCTCGAGGTGTTCCGGCAGCACGCCGTCGAGGTTCAGCGTCTCAACCTCGTCGAGAAGCTTGCCGCCGAGGTTCAGGCCAAGAACGACAAGCTCGAGGACACGCTCGAAAACCTGCGCCGGACGCAGCAGCAGGTGGTCAAGCAGGAGAAGCTGGCATCGCTGGGTGCGCTGACTGCGGGCATCGCGCACGAGATCAGGAACCCGCTCAACTTCGTGAACAACTTCGCCGCGCTCTCGACGGAGCTCATCGAGGAGCTGCGCGAGGAACTCGACGAGGGCGCCGAAGAGAACGGCGAGGTCGACCGCGAGTACGTCGACGAAATCCTGGGCGACCTCGACACGAATGTGAAAAAGGTCAACGAGCACGGGGAGCGCGCCAACCGGATCGTCGAGGGGATGCTGGCCCACTCTCGCGACGAAGCCGGCCAGGTCGAATCCGTAGACATGAACCTCATGCTCGACGAGTACACGAAACTCGCCTATCACGGAATGCGCGGCGCGGACCCGACATTCAACGTCGACATGATCAAGGAATTCGATCCCACTGCCGGCGAGGTCGAGGCCATTGCCAGGGACCTCAGCCGCGTCTTCCTGAACGTCGTCACCAACGCGTGCCACGCCACCCACCAGCGGCGGAAGAAATCGGACGATTCGAACTACTTCCCGACGGTTACGGTCAGAACGCAGAGTCTCGACGACCGGGTCCGCGTGACCGTCCACGACAACGGTACCGGCATCCCCGACGACATCGTCGGCAAGATCTTCGATCCCTTCTTCACGACCAAGGCGGGGACCGGCGGCACGGGGCTCGGGCTTTCCATCTCCCACGAGATCATTCAGGAACACGGCGGCAAGCTGGAGGTCAACACCGAGCCGGGCGAGTACACGGAGTTCGTCATCACACTGCCCCGGAAGGGCCCCCTGTCCACCGGGATCGAATCCGCCTGATCATTCACCTTGGCCACAACTGACGGCGTGCCGCTGGGCGCCTTTCGCCCGACCGCCCGGGAACTTCGCGACCTCACAGGGCTGGCTCTCCCGGTAGCCGTGGTGCAAATGGGGCTGGTGTCCCAGGGGCTGGTGGATACCGCCATGGTGGGAAGGGTCGACGCGATCGAACTCGCCGCGGTGACGCTCGGCAATCTCTATTTCTTCGGCATCTCGGTCTTCGGCATGGGGCTCCTCCTGGCTCTCGACCCGCTGGTTTCGCAGGCTTTCGGCGCCGGGGACCACGACGAGATCCGGGTCGGCATCCAGCGCGGACTCGTGCTCAGCCTCGTGCTCGGGCTGGCGACCACGGTGCCCATGGCGCTGGCGGGACCGGTGTTCCGGGTGCTGGGCCAGCCCGCCGAGGTGATCCCGGTCGCCGCGGGCTATTCGCACGCGCTGATCGCCGGGATGTGGCCCTTCTACGCCTTTGTCGTCTTTCGCCAGGTCCTCCAGGCCGTGGGCCGGGTGGCGCCGATCGTGTGGACGATCGTCCTCGCCAACCTGCTGAACGTCTTCGCCAACTGGGTGCTGGTCTTCGGCAACCTGGGCGCCCCGGCGATGGGCGCGGTCGGCTCCGGGTGGGCCACAGCGATCTCCCGCTGGTTCATGTGTCTGTGCGTCCTGGGCCTGACCCTGCGGCTGTTGGCCCCCTACCTCAGGCGGGTCCATCGCGATGTGCTGCGGTGGGCGCCCCTGTGGCGGATGATGCGCCTCGGCGCGCCGATCGGCATGCACATGTTCCTGGAATTCGGGGCCTTTGGCGCAATCGGCGTCATGATGGGGTGGCTCGGGACGGAAGCGATGGCGGGTCATCAGGTCGCCCTCAACCTGGCCGCGTTCGCCTTCATGATTCCGCTGGGGATCTCCCAGGCCGCGGCGGTCCTTGTCGGGAGGGCCGTGGGAGCCGGGAGGCCGGAAAGAGCGAGGCGGTGCGCGGGAGGGGCGGTGGTGGTCTGCTGCGTCGTCATGACAGCGACCGCGGGGGTCTTTCTCGGCTGGCCGGGGCAGTTGGCTGCGGCGTTCAGCACTCAGGGCGAAGTCGTTGCCGTGGCGGCCATTCTCATCCCGGTCGCCGGCATGTTCCAGCTCTTCGACGGGCTGCAGGTGGTTTGTGCGGGTGTGCTCCGAGGGGTTGCGGACACGCTGCGCCCGATGATCTACAACGTGCTCGGGTTCTGGCTCTTCGGCATGCCGATCAGCCTGTGGCTCGGGTTTCAGCGCGGCGCCGGACCGGTGGGGCTGTGGTGGGGGCTGGCCGCAGGACTCGGGGCCGTGGCGGTCCTGCTGATGTGGCGCATGTGGAACCGCTTGCGGGGGCCGCTCGCACGGTATTCCACCAGGGTCGCGCACTGACGGGGTCGCGCGCGGCGGGTCGGCGCCGCAGCGCGTGACCGGGCCGCCTGGTCAGAACTCTCCCACCAGACCGATCTCGGTCTCCAGCTCGTAGCCGGTCTCGCGCGCAACGGTGGTGCGGGCGAGGTCGATCAGCGTTGTCACTTCAGCCGCCGTGGCACCGCCCAGATTGACGATAATGTTGGCATGTTTGTGGAAGATCTGGGCTGCCCCGTGCACGTGTCCCTTGAGCCCGCATTCGTCGATCAGGCGGCCGGCCCCGATCCCGTCGATCTTCTTGAAGATGGATCCCGCGCAAGGGTAGAGCCACATGTCCGGGTGCCGCTCGTCGCGCCACGCCAGGTTCTCCCGGATCACCCGCCGGAGTTCCGCGATCGGCGTTGGCAGGAGCCTCAGCGATACGTCGAGCACCACGTCGCCCGTCTCGTGGATGATGCTGTAGTCGTATCCGAACCGGAAGTAGTCGGTATCGACGCGCCGCACGGCCCCGTCCGGGGAGAGGATCGTGGCGCCCTCCATGAACTCGTCCCAGAACATGGTGCGCTCCCGGGCGGGGGCAGGCGCGAGGAAGTGGAGGTTCTGCCAGACGGCGCCCCCGACCGTGCTGGGGATCCCCACGAAGTGATGAAGACCGCCAAGGCCCCGGGCAACGGTCGCGTTGATCAAATCGGGGAAGGTGTCCAGCCCGGCGCCGGCCAGCACGCGTCCCTCGGGGAGGAACTTCAGCGTCCGGATGTCGCACCGTATCACGACGCCCCGAAACCCCTTGTCGCCCACGAGGATGTTGGCGCCGCGCCCGAGGAGGAAGCTGGGGACTCCGAGCTCCCGCGCCGCCGAGATTGCCAGGCACAGCTCTTCCGGCGTGCGGGCGCGGAAGAACAGGTCCGCCGGTCCCCCGATCCTGAAGGTCGTATGGGGCGCGAGGGGCACGTTCCGCCGTACGCGATCGGGCCCAACCGCCTGGGCATAGCGTTCCAGAAGTCCGGCTTCCGGCCGGGTCACGAGTCGGCCCCGGTTACCGTCGCCAGAGCCCGCGCGGCGCAGGTGCGGCGGTGCATCCGCGCCGGGCCGGTCCTTCCGAGCCATGCGCATGTAATATCGACATTACAAGATGTCATATTCTCTTTACATTTCTCGTAGGCGGCGCTCCGCTTCGCGGTTGCTGCGTGGCCGTTTCCGCTACATTGCCGGTGTCGTATCGCGCCTGCGACCCGTCCCACGAATATGACCAGATCACTCATACGCCTCAATGCGGTGAGCCGTGTCTTTCGCACCAACGAGGTGGAAGCCCGCGCGCTCTCGAACGTCTCGCTCACCGTCGAGCGCGGCGAGTTCGTCTCGATCGCCGGCCCCTCGGGGTGCGGCAAGACCACCCTGCTGTCGATTCTGGGACTCCTGGATTCGCCCTCCGAGGGCGAGTACTTCCTTGACGGCGAGCCGGTCACCTCGCTGTCCGCGACCCGGCGGGCGGAACTCCGCAATCGTTCGATCGGTTTCGTCTTTCAGACCTTCAACCTCATCGGTGATCTCACCGTTTTCGAAAACGTCGAACTTCCGCTCAGCTACAGGGGACAGTCGCGCAAGGAGCGGCGCGCCCGCGCCATGGAATCCCTGGAGCGAGTGGGAATGGCCGAGTGGGAGGAACACTATCCGTCTCAGCTCTCGGGCGGCCAGCAGCAGCGGGTGGCCGTCGCCCGGGCTCTCGCGGGCCGGCCCCTGATCCTGCTGGCCGACGAGCCCACCGGGAACCTGGACTCCGCCAATGGCCAGGCCGTGATGGAACTGCTGGGCGAACTGCACGCGGCCGGGGCCACGGTCTGCATGGTGACTCATGACCCGCGGTACGCTCACGCTGCCGACCGGACAGTGCATCTTTTCGACGGCCGGATCGTTCCGGAGAGTCGGGGAAGGAGTGCCACAGCGCTCACTCGGAGCGGTTTCGAGGTATCCTGACCCGGTTTATCTTGTCGCGGTGCAGCGTCGGTGCGTGGACCCACCGCCGACCACAGAGTCGATCGATATCGAGGAGCCCGAATGTCGGTGCCCGACAGGAGAATCCGTGTGCTGGTGGCCAAGCCCGGCCTCGACGGGCACGACCGCGGCGCCAAGGTGATCGCGGCCGCGTTCCGCGACGCCGGCTTCGAGGTGGTGTACACGGGTCTCCATCAGACGCCCGAAATGGTTGTGGCTGCTGCGGTGCAGGAGGATGTGGACGTGGTCGCCATGTCGGTCCTCTCGGGCGCGCACATGACCCTGTTCCCCCGGGTGCGGACACTGCTCGACGCCCAGGGGCTGGAGCACATCCTGCTCACCGGCGGCGGCATCATCCCGAAGGATGACGCGCGGGCGCTCGGTGAAATCGGCGTGGGCCGCGTTTTCGGACCCGGAACGCCGACGGGCGAGGCCATCGCCTACATCCGCGACTGGTTCGCCGGCCGCGAGGATCCCTACTAGTGTCGCGTCCCCGGAAACTACCGGCTGCTCGAGCACCGGCGCATCCCGGCCGGACCGCTTCCCCCAGGTAGCCCCGGGTGGAGCCGAGCGACGCTGATCTGTCCGCGCGCCCCGGGCGCATGGGGGAGCTGGCGCGCGAGCTGCTCGAGCTGCGCAGCCGGCTGAGGCTCGGCGGAGGCACCGACAGGATCCGGCGGCAGCGGGACCGCGGCAAGCTCACCGCCCGGGACCGGCTCCACCATCTCCTCGACCCGGGGGCCACGTGGGTGGAGACCGGTCTTCTGGTCGCCCACGACCGCTACGATGGCAAGGCCCCGGGGGCGGGGGTGGTGACCGGGGTGGGCGTCGTCGAGGGCCGTGAAGTGGTCGTGGTGGCCAACGACGCGACTGTCAAGGCGGGGTCGTGGTGGCCGGAGACGATCAAGAAGATCCTGCGCGCGCAGGAGATCGCCATGCGCTGCGCGATGCCCATCATCTACCTCGTGGACTCGGCGGGCGTGAATCTCCCGTACCAGGGGGGCGTGTTTCCGGGGCAGTACGGCGCGGCCAGGATCTTCCAGTACAACTCGATCATGCGCCGCTACCTGCGCACGCCGCAGTTCGCCGCGGTCATGGGTCCGTGCATCGCCGGGGGCGCGTACCTGCCGGCGCTCTCGGACGTGATCCTCATGGTGGACGGCACCAGCTTCATGGGACTGGGCGGCCCCAACCTCGTGAAGGGCGCGACCGGTCAGTCGGTGGACAGGGAAACGCTGGGGGGCGCGACCGTGCACACCGAGGTCAGCGGCGTCGCGCACTATCGGGCCGCCAACGACGAAGCCTGCCTGGCGAAGCTGCGGGCGCTGGTCGCCGATCTTCCGCGGCAGCACGGCCCTTCGCCCACCGGAGCGGACTTCGACCCGCCGGTGCGGCCGGCGGAGGATCTCTACGCACTGATCCCCGATGACCACCGGCGGCCCTACGACATGGAAGCGGTCCTCGACGCCCTGCTGGACGGGGGCGGACTGACCGAATTCCAGCCGGAACACGCGGCCGAACTGATCTGCGGGACGGGCTCCATCGCCGGGATCACCGTGGGAGTGATCGCGAACCGGCGGACCGTGGTTAAGGACTCCCGCGACGGACCTCCGCGCTTCGGTGGCATCATCTACACCGAGTCGGCGGACAAGGCCGCGTATTTCATCGACACGATGAATCGCCAGGGCACCCCGATCGTGTTCGTCCAGGACGTGTCCGGGTTCATGGTGGGGCCCGACGCGGAGCACAGCGGCATCATTCGCGCCGGCGCGCGCTTCGTCGAGGCGATGGCCACCGCGGCCGTGCCCAAGCTCGTGGTCACCCTCAATCACGCATCGGGTGCCGGGTACTACGCGATGGCGGGGCAGGGGTTCGACCCGGACTTCATCCTCACCCTTCCCACCGGGCGCATGGGGGTGATGGAGGGCGAGAGCGCGGTGATGGCGCTCTTCGGTGCCCGGCTGGAGAGGCTCAGGGCGGAGGGGCGCGAGCCGGACGCGGAGTTGACGGAGCAGATGGACGCCGTGCGCGCCGAGTACGACCGGCAGCTCGACGCCACCTTCGCCGCGGCGCGGGGGTTCGTCGATGCGGTGGTGCTCCCCGAGGAGCTGCGTGACTGGCTGATCCTCCTTCTGCGGGCGGCCCTCAACAACCCCGGCCCGCATCTGGGGGCCTTCGTGCTTCCGCGGGATGTGGGGGGGACGAGTTGATGGCGAAGACGAGCGTGCGGCCCATCCGGATCGCGAGCGGCCAGGGGTTCTGGGGCGACGACCTCGAGGCGCCGATCCGCCAGGTGGAGGGTGGGCCGGTCGACTACCTCATGCTCGACTACCTGGCCGAGGTGACCATGTCGATCATGCAGAAGCAGCGGGCCCGCAACCCCGCGGCCGGATACGCGAGGGACTTCGTGCCGCTGATGGAGCGCATTTTCCCGGCCTGCTCCGAGCGCGGCATCAAGGTGGTGACCAACGCCGGGGGAGTGAATCCCGCGGAGTGCGCGCGCGCGGTGGCCGAGGCGGGCCGGCGGGCCGGGGTGGGGGGGCGCGCACGGATCGGTGTCGTGACCGGCGACGATCTCATGGAGCGGCTCGACGACCTCATGGGCGCGGGACACGCGCTTCTCAACATGGAGACCGGCGAGCCGCTCGAGGCCGTGAGGGACAGCGTGCGCAGCGCCAACGTATATCTGGGTGCCCGGCCCATCGTGCAGGCCCTGCAGGGGGACGCGCTGGTCGTGGTGACGGGCCGCTCGACCGACACCGCGCTCACCTACGCCCCCATGGCCAGGGAATTCGGATGGGCATGGGACGGCTACGACCAGCTGGCCGGTGGGGTCGTCGCGGGCCACATCAACGAGTGCGGGGCGCAGGCGAGCGGAGGCAACTGCCTGGCGGACTGGTGGGACATCCCCGGCCTGGCCGAGGTGGGGTTCCCGATCGTGGAAGCCGACCCCGACGGGAGCTTCGTCGTCACCAGGCACGCGGGGCTCGGCGGGACCGTCTCGCTGCGCACCGTCAAGGAACAGATCCTCTACGAGATGGGGGATCCGTCGACCTACATCACCCCCGACGTGATTGCCGACTTCACCACCATTCGGCTCGCCCAGGACGGTGACAACCGGGTGCGCGTCTCCGGCATCCGGGGGCGGGCCCCGACGCCGCACCTCAAGGTGTCCGTCGCCTGCTCGGCGGGGTACAAGGCCGTCGGGACGCTGGTGTACGCGTGGCCGGACGCCGCCGCGAAGGCACGGGCCGCGGCCGCGATTCTGCGGAAGCGGCTCGATCGCCTGGGCCTGACCTTCGACCGGGTGCTTGTCGAACTCGTCGGCTGGGACGCCACGCACGGCCCGCTGGCCGGCGAGCCGCCGCCGGATCTCCCCGAAGTGCAGCTGCGAATCGGCGTGAGGGGTCCCGATCGCGCATCCGTCGCGCGGTTCACCCGCGAGATCGCGCCGCTCGTGCTCACCGGCCCGCCCTCCGTCACCGGGTTCGCCGGGGGACGGCCGCGGGTGCAGGAGATCGTGGCCTACTGGCCGGCGCTCATCGACCGCACAGTTGTCGAGCCGCATCTTTCCGTCGAGTTTGTCGAGGTATGACGAGACACCTGAACACCAGACCCGGCGAAGCGGTCGGCGGACTGCGCCCCGCTCGCTCCCTGCGCACGGCTGGGCGCTGATGACGAGAGTGCCCCTGCTGGACCTCGCCCACGCCCGCTCCGGCGACAAGGGCAACACGGCGAACGTCGGCCTTATCGCCTACGAGGAGCGGGACTACCCCCTGCTCGCCGAGAAGGTCACCGCGGACCGCGTGAAGGAGCACTTTGCAGGCATGGTGGAGGGCCCGGTGGAGCGTTTCGCGCTCGACAACCTGGGCGCGTTGAACTTCCTTCTGCACGGCGCGCTGGATGGCGGCGGTACGGTGTCGCTCATGACCGACGCGCAGGGGAAGGTCTTCAGTACCGCGCTCCTGCGGATGGAGATCGAGGTGTCCGACGAGGTCGCGGACCGGGTGCGGGGCAGGGGACGGCTGCCGGCCACGGGAGGTGGAGGATGAACAGCGACCCGGTGCTGCGCCGCGACACCGACGAGGGCGTCACAAGCCTCGTCCTCAACCGGCCGGAAAAGCGCAACGCGCTCGCCGCTGCCATGGTAGAGGAACTCCTCCGCCACCTCGCCGGGGCCGGGGCCGATCCCGGCGTGCGGGTGATCGCGCTGCGCGGCCGCGGCCGCGACTTCTGTGCCGGGGCGGACCTGGGCGAGATCGCCGCCTCCCAGTCGCAGGGCCCGGAAGCCGGGCTGGCCGACGCGCGGCGCCTCGGCGAAGTCTTCCTGACGATGCGGCGCCTTCCGCAGCCGGTTGTTGCCGTGGTACAGGGGCGGGCGCTGGGCGGGGGTTGCGGTCTCGCCACCGCATGCGATCTCGTCGTGGCGCACGAAGACGCCAGCTTGGGGTACCCCGAGGTGCACCTCGGCTTCGTGCCGGCCCTGGTGATGTCCATCCTGAAGCGCAAGGTCGGCGATTCCGCCGCATTCGAACTCCTGCTGCGCGGCCGGGGCATCACCGCGCGGGAATCGGCGTCGATCGGCCTGGTCAACCAGGTCATCCCCGGTGATCGCTTTGAGAGCACGGTGGAGGAGTACCTGGCCGCCCTCGCGACCCGCCCGGCGACGGCCGTGGCGCTGACCAAGCGACTCTTCTACGGCCTCGAAGGCGCCTCCATCGAGGATGCCATTGCCCGGGGCGCCGAGGTGAACGCCCTCGCCCGGTTCACGGAGGACTGCAAGCGCGGCGTGGCGAGCTTCCTCGCCCGCAGCCGGAGGCGGTGAGCCCGTGTTCCGCGCATCCAGATCGCAGCGCGTCGAGAACGACCGATACGTCCTGTGGAAGGTGCGCCTATTCGCGCTCGGAGCGGCCCTGGCCCTTGCCGGCATGGCCTGGACGGTTCGCTGGCTGGTCTGGGCGGGAATCGCGGCGCTGGCCGCCGGGCTGGCTCTCCGGCTTCTGCCCAGCCAAGACTGATCCTGCGCCTCCGAGACTGATCCACCGGAGTCTGCCGCCCCGAGACTGATCCTCCGAGTCTGCGGCTCCGCCACATCAGTCCCATCTGGCCATTCCCGCGCCCCGGCCGCGCCGCTTTGTTTTCCGGCGTGATGCACGAGCACGAAGACGACATCGTCCACGAGGGGGCCCGGGCGGTCCTGCGCGAGAAGTTCGGCTTCGACGGATTCCGGCCCGGACAGGAGCGCCTGATCGCCGGGGTGCTGTCGGGCCGCGACACGCTGGGCGTCCTCCCCACCGGCGGCGGCAAGACCCTCACCTACCAGCTTCCGGCCTTCATGCTGGACGGCCTGGTGGTGGTGGTGAGCCCTCTCATCTCCCTCATGCAGGATCAGGTCGACCGGGCCTGCCGCCTCGGGCTCCGCGCCGCGTCCCTCACCTCCCAGGACTCCAGGGACGTCCAGGACGAGAATCAGCGCGCCATCGCGGAGAGGCGCCTGGACCTTCTCTTCTGTTCCCCGGAGCGGCTCGAAGCGAAGAGGCTCCGTGGCCTCCTCGCCTCGTCCCCCGTCTCGCTGATCACCATCGACGAAGCGCATTGCATCTCGGAGTGGGGCCACGAGTTTCGCCCCGCTTTCCGGCGCATCCGCCGCCTCCGCTCGATCGTCAGCGCGCCGGTCCTGGCGGTGACCGCCACCGCCACCCCCGCCGTGCGCGAGGACATCGCACAGGTCCTCGGCATGCGCGATCCCGTAAGGGTGGTCACCTCGTTCGACCGCCCCAACATCCGCTGGCTGGTCGCCCGCAGCCGTCCGGGGGCGGACCGGATCCGCTCCATGGTCCGGCTGATCCGCAGAGCGCCGCCCGAGTGCGCGAAGCGCGCGCTCATCGTGTATGCGCCCACCCGGCGCCAGGTCGTGAGCGTGCGGCGCGCCCTCGCCAGCCAGGGCGTCATCGGCGACGCCTACCACGCCGCGCTTCCCAAGGAGGAGCGCCAGGCCGTGCAGCAGCGATTCATGTCCCGGCAGTCGAACATCGTGGTGGCCACCTGCGCCTTCGGGATGGGCATTGACCGGGGCGACGTGTGGGCCGTCTTCCACTACGCGTACCCCGGATCCCTCGAGAGCTACTACCAGGAGGCGGGCCGTGCCGGGCGGGACGGCGAGCAGTCGCTGGCGCTGGGATTCGTCCATCGCGACGACTGGAAGGTGCCGGCCGCATTCGTGGACCGCGCATATCCCAAACCAGCCGACGTGCTCAGGGTGCTGAAGCGGATCCGCGGCCGGCGAGCCATCAGCCGCCTGGCGCCCGCGCGCGTCATCGGCAGCGGCGGTGCCAACGTGCCCCACCTGAAGTGGTTGATGCGCGGCGGAGCAGTGGTACTTGCCCCCGATTTCGCCGGCTGGATCGACAACTGGCCGGACGGCGAGGCCGATGGTCCGCCCGCGATCGAGGGTCCTGTGATGACTGTCACCGGCGATGCCCCCGACCTGACCCCTCTGGTGTCCGCGCGCAGCCAGGCCCGGGACCGTCTGCGGGCCATGCAGCGCTACTGCGGCCGGCGGGGATGCCGGAGATCGGCGCTGTTGCGTTATCTTGGGGAGCGCGTCGAGTGGCGATCGTGCGGCTCGTGCGACAAATGTGAACGGTCGCGTTTCCCTGATGGATCCATACCTCCGACAAAACCACACCGACCTTAAGGCCGATGTCCGGCAATTCGCGCTCAAGGCGATCGCCCCGATCGCCCGCGAGCTCGACGAGACCGCCCGCTTCCCCTGGGAGAACGTGCGGGCCATGGCCGAGCGCGGATGGTTCGGCGTCCCCGTGCCCGTGGAACTGTCGGGGATGGGCCGGGATTACCTGAGCTATATCCTGGTCGTGGAAGAGCTTGCCCGCCACGACGCCAGCCACGCGATCACCGTGTCCGCGCACACGACGCTCGCGATGTCGCCCATCGTCAGTTTCGGCACCGAAGTGCAGAAAGCCCGCTTCGTGCCACCGCTGGCGTCCGGACAGGTACTCGGGGGATTCGGCCTTACGGAGCCCGGGGCCGGTTCCGACTCCTCGGGCACCCGCACCCGGGCGAAGCGCACAGACGGCGGCTACAGCATCACCGGCAGCAAGATCTTCATCACGCACGGCGGAGTCGGCGAGATCTTCGTCGTGACCGCGGTTACGGACCCGGATGCGGGATCCCGCGGCATCACGAGCTTCATCGTCTGCAAACCGACGGTCGACCTGGAGAGGGCAAGCGAGATCGGCGTCGGCCATCTGCCCTCGCTACCCTACAGCGACGGGGTGACCTCCGGGGCCAGGGAGGACAAGCTCGGCTGGCGCGCGTCCGACACGCGGCAGCTCTTCCTGCAGGATGCCCGCGTTCCCGACCGGCAGCGGCTGGGCGACGAGGGCCACGGCTTCACCAACTTCATGAAGACGCTCGACGCGGGCCGGATCGGCGTGGCCGCGCTGTCTCTGGGCATCGCGCAGGGCGCATTCGACGCCGCCCTCGACTACACGACCCGGCGGCGGCAGTTCAACCGTCCGGTATGGGACTTCCAGGACGTGCAATTCGGATTGGCCGAGCTGGCGGCCGAGATCGAGGGGGCGCGCCACCTCACCTATCACGCCGCGTGGCTCAAGGACCGGGGGCGCCCCTTCGCAAAACAGGCGGCCATGGCGAAGCTCGTCGCGGCCGACCTTGCCGCAAAGTCGGCCCGCGTCGCGGTCCAGCTCCACGGCGGTGCAGGGTACACATCGGATCACCCCGTCGAACGCATGATGCGCGATGCCAAGGCGTGCGAGATCGGCGAGGGGACACCCGAAATCCAGAAACTGGTAATCGGCCGACACCTGCTGAGGGAGGCCGCCCCGTGACGGAACTCGCGATTGCGAGCCGGCGGGGCCCCTCCGGCGGTGCGGCACTCACACGCGATACGGCGGCCGGAGGTGTCTTCCCCGCGCCCGATGGCCGGTTTGCGTTCCATGCCCCGATCGGGCAGGTACGCTGCCGGGACCGGGCACGGGAACCCGTCTCAGGTCCCGATCGACTATCGGAGATTTTCATTGAAGAGAGAGATTCTGATCAGCGCCTCGGACGAGGAGTCCTGGGTGGCGCTCAAGGAGAATGGCGGACTCACGGAGTTGATGTTCGACCGCCCGGACCAGATCCGGCATGTCGGTGACATCTTCCTGGGCCGCGTCGAAGCGGTCCTGCCGGGGATTCAGGCCGCGTTTGTAGACATCGGCGAAGAGAAGGCCGCATTCCTTCACGCTTCGGACCTCACCCGCGAGGAGGAGACTGACGGCGGCCGCAACGGTTCGCGCGGCCGCGGCCGCAACACGACCCCGATCCAGAACGTGCTCAACAAGGGCCAGAAAGTTCTGGTCAAGGTCACCAAAGACGCGATTTCCACCAAGGGGCCCCGGGTTACGATGCAGATTTCCCTGCCCGGGCGCTTCCTCGTGTACATGCCCGACTCGAATCACGTGGGCGTGAGTCGCAAGATCGACCACCGCGGCGAGCGGGGCCGTCTGCGTTCCATGGCGAAGGACATCGTCGCCGGCCAGCCGGGCGGGGTCATCGTCCGCACCGCCGGCGAGGAACTCACGCCCGAGAAGCTCGCCAGGGAGTACAATCACCTGCGCAATCAGTGGAACGGCATAAGGAAGAAGGCGGCGAAGGCGCAGGCGCCCGCGCTGATTCACGCGGATGCGAAGCTGATTTCGGGGGTGATACGCGACCTTTTCACGAACCGCTTCGACGCAGTCACGATCGACAACCGGAGGGCGTACGACCAGATCGTCCAGTATGTGCGGACGTTCGACCCGGATCTCCTGGACCGGATCCACTACTACGACTCCCCCCGGCCGCTCTTCGATCACGCCGACATCGAAGACGCGATTCAGCGCTCCTACCGGCGAAAGGTCGACCTCCCCTCCGGCGGCCACGTCATCATAGAGCAGACCGAGGCGCTCGTGTCGATCGATGTGAACACGGGACGGTTCACGGGGAAGAAGAAGGATCCCGAGGACACCATCCTCAAGACCAATCTCGACGCGGCCCGGGAGATCGCCACACAGCTTCGCCTGCGGGATATCGGCGGCATCATCGTCATCGACTTCATCGACATGGAGTCCCGGGAGAACCGCAAGCGGGTCCTGCACGAACTGCGCAGCCACCTCGGCCGCGACCGCGCCCGAACCCGCACCTGGGAGGTCTCGGACCTCGGCCTCATCGAAATGACGCGCCAGCGCGTGCGTCCCTCGCTCCTCCAGTCGCTTACCGAGCCGTGCAGCGCCTGTGCGGGGACCGGACACATCTGGACCGCGCCGACCCTCATCCGCGAGATCGAGCGATGCGTGCACCGCGCCGCTGCGAAGGGCGACGAGCAGGACATTCTGGTGCGCGTCCATCCAAGGGTCGCCCTGCAGGTCATGGAGTCGGAGCCCCGTTTCCTGCGCAGGCTATCGAAAAAGACCCGCATGCGACTGGATCTGCGCGACGACCCGCTCATGCGGCACGACGAGTTCCGGCTCCTCGCCGGCCGCGCCCGCGTCGACGTGACTTCCAAGTACAAGGTGGCGTGACCAGCCGAACCCCCTTCACCACAAGGAGAACCTCCATGAAACCGCGCCTGTCCGGGTGGCCGACGACCACCAGGTCGCCATTTCCTCCGCTCGCATTGCTGCTCCTCGCGACAAGTCCTCTCGCGGCAAGTCCCCTCGCAGCGCAGGAACCCGTGCGGATCCCGGACGACGTCCCGGCCCGGATTCAGGCGCTGCCGAGCCTGCGCGAGCAGGCCGCCGAGCAGCAGCGGTGGCTCGAACTGCGGGTCGGGCGGGTGCTGCCCCGGCTGATGGAGGAATACGGTGTCCGCATGTGGATCCTGTCGATGCGCGAATACGCCGAGGATCCCGTCTTCTGGTCGATCACCTCTCCCACCACCTTCGCCGCGCGCCGGCGCTCGATCTACGTCTTCACCCGCCGCGACGACGGCACGGTCGAGCGGCTGGCCCTCGGCGGGACCAGTCAGGGCGGCGTCTTCGAGGCGTACCGCTCGACCCGCCCCGCGCCCACCCAGCCGACTGCGGAACTGGTGGGCAACGAGCAGTGGCGGCTGCTGCGCGAACTGGTGGAGGACCGCGATCCGGAGAACATCGTCCTCAACATCGATCCCGACTGGGCGTTTTCGGACGGCCTGCACGCGGGCGAGCGCGAGGCCCTGGAGGAGGCGCTGGGTCCGGAACTGCTCGGCCGGGTGAAGCGGGAGCCGCGCCTGGCGATGAACTACATCGCCCTGCGCCTCCCCGAGATGATGCCACGCTACCGGAAGATCCAGGAGACCGTCCACGCGGTCATCTCGCACGCGTTCTCGAATGCGGTGATCACGCCGGGCGAGACCACCATCGAGGACGTGGAGTGGTGGATGCGCCAGCGCGTGCGCGACCTGGGCTACACGGTCTGGTTCCAGGCCAACGTGGACGTGCAGCGCGCGGGCGAGGTGCCGTCGTCCGGCCCCACGGTGATCGAACGCGGCGACCTGCTCTGGACCGACTTCGGCGTGGTGGCGCTGAATCTGCATACCGACACCCAGCACCTGGGCTATGTGCTCAGGGAGGGGGAAACCGGCCCGCCGGCCGGATTGCAGCAGTGCATTGCCAACTCGAACCGGCTGCAGGACATACTTCTCGAGCACATGGAGCCCGGGCTCAGCGGCAACACGATCCTCGCCAACACTCTGGCGCAGATGCAGGCGGAGGCAATCAATGGAACCGTCTACACGCACCCGATCGGGGATCACGGGCACGGCGCGGGGCCGCTGATCGGCCGCTGGGACGGGCAGGAGGGGGTGCCGGTGCGGGGCGACGCGCTCCTCTTGCCCTCTACCTGGCACTCGATCGAACTGCAGGCGACCACCCCGATTCCGGAGTGGGGCGGCAAGCCCGCCAGTTGCCGCCAGGAAGAGGAGGCGTACCTGGACACCGAGGGCGAGCGCCACTGGACCTTCCGGCGCCAGAGCCGCTTTCACCTGGTCTGGTAGGCTGACCGAGTTGAGCTTGACCGCACCAGTGCCTTTCACGAGCTTTAAATGCTGCGTTGCATCGCAGCCCTGAACGACGAATCACCACGCGGATGGCGGAACAGACATGTTTGCGGTTTTCAGGACCGGCGGGAAGCAGTTCCGGGCAGAGCCCGGCGCGACGCTGCTGATCCCTTCTCTCGATGCCGAGCCGGGGTCGACGGTGACCTTCGACGACGTGCTCCTGGCCTCTTCGGAGGACGAGGGGGTCGCCGTGGGCACTCCGACGGTCGACGGTGCCCGAGTCACGGCCGAGGTCATCGCGCATGACCGCACGAAGAAGATCACCGTCTTCAAGCGGAAGCGCCGCAAGGGCTATCGCCGCAAGCAGGGACACCGCCAGGGCTTCACCGTGGTGCGCGTCGCCGACATCGTCTGCTAGGAGGGTCCGATGGCTCACAAGAAAGGCGTAGGGTCGTCCAGGAACGGACGGGACAGCAATGCGCAGCGACTCGGCGTGAAGCGCTTCGGTGGCGAACGCGTGCTGGCGGGGAACATCCTCGTCCGGCAGCGCGGCACCAGGCTGCACCCGGGCAACAACGTCGGCCGCGGCAAGGACGACACCCTGTTCGCCACCGCGGACGGTGTCGTCAAGTTCGAGAACCTCCGGCGCCGCAAGGTCGTCTCGGTCTATCCCGCCGCCAACTAGCGCAGGCCGCTGAGCCCGCGCCGGGCGTCTTGAAAACTCCAACGGGGGTGCTCTGGAGGTGCGACGGGGGCGCTGTCGTACCGGTGGAGGTGCCGAAGGGGGTGTTTTTCGACCCAAAATGGGCCCAAAGCAGCTGATTCGGCCGTTTCCCCCCGCATTCCGCACACGACTCCTTGCGCCGACCCTTCCAGAGTGTTAATCTACCATCCCGCGGCAAACGGGAGTCGGGCCGAAAGGACCGGAGACCGGGAGCGGCGGGGGGTCCGGAAGGGCTCTCGACGGGGGCGACCCCGAAGAGGAAGCGATCCGGGTCCGACGCGCCGAAGGTGCCGGAAACGGGATCGGAGGCGAGCGCGGCGCCGGGTTCGGCGGAGGCCGCGGCGGTTGCGAGGTCGCTGGACGCAGCCGAGACCCCAGGGGACTGGGGCCCGGACGGCGGAGACGCCGAACGGGTGGAGAGAAGGGAAACCGGCCGTCGCACATGACGGCGCCGAAACGGAGCTTCCCGGATCACCAGCGAGACGAAGCCCCCGCGCGGGCAGTGTGCTGCCCGCCGGGGGCTTTCTCTTTGTCCCTGTTCGAGGCTTTTTGTTCGTTCGCGTGCCGCCGGTCAGTGTTAGTCCGGCGATTCCTCCCCGGCCGGGGGCTCGTACTGCTGGTCCCTCGATGCGGACATGATCTTCCAGATCAGGTCGCGGATCAGCTCTTCGTCCAGTCCGGCCGCCCGCGCCATCTCGGCCGCGCGCCGCACAACGGCCGCCTCCCGCCTGGGATCCGTTACGGGGAAACCCAAGCGCGCCTTCAGCTTGCCAACCTCGCCCACCAGGCCGCGCCGCCGCGACAGAACCTCGATCAGCTCGCGATCGCATTCCGAAACCTGCTCGCGGAGCCGGTCGAGCCGCTCCAGCGACCCGGCCGCCCTGCCCGGTCCCGCTGTCGCGCGATCCGCGCTCCATCGTCCGGCCCGGCCCGGTTTCGAATCAGGCATCCACATACCCGTCCACGTGCTCGTCGTCCTGGGCCCTGCCGGCCAGGGTCACGCCAAGCAGCACCGGGATGTGCACCGCGAGCCCCAGGATCCCCTCGTGCATCCCGAAGGGCTTGAGCTCCGGATTGAGGAAGAAGAAGACCGAGACCGCGGAACCCGCCAGCAGGCCCGCGATCACTCCCCGGGTCGTCGCCCGTCTCCAGTACATCGCAGAGAGCAGCGCCGGCATGAACTGGCAGATGATCCCGTACGACGCCAGCAGGAGTTCCACCAGCGAGAAGCCCTCGTTCAGCGCAAAGAGATACGCGGCCGCGCCGACGAGAACCACGAGCACCCTCATCAACGTCCTCTGCGCCCGGTCCGACAGCTTGAAGAACGGCTGCACGCCATCCTCCACCGCGACCGAGGCGGCGCCGTGAAGCAGCGCGTCGCCCGTGGACATCGACGCCGAAAGCGCACCCGCGCAGAAGAGGCCCACCACCAGCGCCGGCAACTCCGAGCGTAGAATCAGGAAGGGAAGGATGAAGTCGGGCTGGTCCGGACCCTCCGGGAGGAGCACCCCCGCGAACCCGATCAGGAAGACCGGGATCAGGAAGAGCTGGAAGGTCGGGAACAGGATCACCGTGCGCCGGATCGTCGCGTCGTCGCGGGCCGTGAACGCCTTCATGAACAGGTGCGGCCACATCGTTAGCCCGATCGCGCTCGCCAGGATCGCGGTCGAGTATCCTCCCCAGCTCCACGCGGCGCCGCTGCCGTCGAGGCCCGGCAGCGACAGGAGTTCCGGACGCTCGGCGAGGATCTGGTCGAACATCGGTCCCACGCCGCCGTAGATCCTGTTGGGCAGATAGATCCCGAGCGCCCACGCGATCCCGACCATGAAGACGCCCTGGAAGGTGTTGGTCCATCCGACCGCCGACACGCCGCTCGTCAGCACATACAGCATCACGATCCCGTAGGCGAGCGCCGCGCCGGCCCACAGCGGAATCGCCCCCTCGGTGACGGCCTCGATGACGATGCCTGCGCCCCGCATCTGGATGGTGACGTAGGGCACGAAGGCGGCCAGCGTGAGCACGGCCATCAGCAGCGACAGCCCCCGGGAGGGGAAGCGGCCGACCAGCAGCTGCGACTGCGTGACGAAGCCGAACCGCCGCCCCAACGCCGCGGCCTTGGGGCCCATCGCGTACCACGGCGCCATTCCGAGGACGCCGTAGGTCAGGATGTAGAAGGCCGCCGCGCCCCGCGAGTACGCCCACCCGGGCCCGCCGAGAAAGGCGAAGGCCGAGAACACCGTCGCCCCCGTGATGAAGTACATCACCAGCAGGCCGAAGTCGCGGTCGCCGGCTACGTAGCCCTGCACGGAACGGGACGCCCGCCGGCCCGCGAGGAGCCCGACGCCCAGGGTCGCCGCCAGGTAGATGAAGATGATGACCGTGATCAGCGTGGATCTGTCCATCACTGGTCACCTTCCGTCGCCGCCGGCGTTTGCCGGATCCGCGCCGCGTCGAGCCGCCAGAGCACCACGAGGCTGCCGAGGACCCACGCCGCGCACCACGCCATTTGCCGAGGGAGTCCCAGGATGAAGGGCTGCGGGTCGTTCACCATGGCCTGGACCGGCCACGTGACCGCGGCCGCGAAGAGGAGGTGGTACACCCACGCGATGCGGTGCCAGGTTTGGAGTGGCATAGGGCGGTGTTCTCGCTGCGGTTGGGTCCGGATCATTGCCGGCTACGATTCTATGCCGTTGCGCCTGCGGTGGCGAGAGGCGCCGCTGTCTACTCCCGGAACCGTGGCCGCCGCTTTTCGACGAAGGCGCGCACGCCCTCCCGGCCAGCCTCCGACGCGAACGCCTCGAGGAAGAGTTCCTTTTCCGCCTCAAGCCCGTCGGCGAGATGGCTTTCGCAGGCTTCCCGCACCGCTCTCTTCACCAATTGCAGCGTCACCGAACTCCAGCGGGCCATTCTGCCGGCGAGCTCGCGGGCCTTGGCAAGGTGTTCGCTCTCCTCCGTCAGGAACTCGACGAGGCCGATCCGATGTGCCTCGTCCGCGTCGACGAAATCGCCGCACAGGCCGATCCGGAGCGCCTGCCCCGGGCCGACCAGGCGGGCCAGCCGCTGCGTTCCTCCGGCGCCGGGGATCAGCCCGAGGCGGATCTCGAACTGGCCGAAGCGAGCCGTGGCGTCGGCGATCCGGATGTCGCAGGCCAGCGCCAGCTCGTTGCCGCCGCCCAGGCAGAATCCGTGGATGGCGCAGATGACCGGTTTGGGGAACTCGGCGAGCGCGTCGTACACCCGGCGGTGCCGGTAGACCTCCCGCTGCTCGTCGGGGGTGCGCGCCGCGAATTCCGCCACGTCGGCCCCGGCGACGAAAGCCTTGTCGCCGGCTCCGTGCAGGATGGCGACCTTGACGTCGGCGCGGCTGGCCAGGTCGTCGAAGACGGCGGTGAGTTCGCCGCGCACGGTCTCGTTGAGCGCGTTGAGCTTGTCGGGTCGATTGATCGTCACCTCGGCGATGCCGTCGGCGACCGAGAGCTGTACCGTCTTGCGATTCATCGTTTGATGCGCCTTTCGCAAGACGACATACCGATCGAACGTGGGACCGTCTTGCATCTCATTGGTTGCTCTCCCAGTCGTAGAATCCGCTGCCCGACTTCTTGCCGAGTCTGCCCTCGGCGACCATCCGCTCCAGCAGGGCCGGGGGGCGGAAGGCCTCCGATGCGAGCGCTTCGTGGAGGTAGCGGGCGATCCCGAGGCGGACGTCGAGCCCGACCAGGTCGGTGAGGCGGAGCGGGCCCATGGGGTGGCGGTATCCGAGCACCATGGCCTTGTCGATGTCTTCGGGCGACGCGACGCCCGCCTCGACCATGCGGATGGCCTCGAGACCGAGGACGATGCCCAGGCGCGACGATGCAAAGCCGGGTGAGTCGGTCACCACGATCGGTTCCTTGCCGAGTCCGTCGACGAACTGCTGGCAACGGTCGAGGGTCCGGAGGCTGGTGTGTTCGCCCCGCACGATCTCGACCAGGGCCATGATGTGGACGGGGTTGAAGAAGTGCAGGCCGATAAAGCGTCCCGGCGCGTCGAGGCCGGCTGCCATTTCGGTCACCGACAGCGACGATGTGTTCGTCGCCAGGATCGCCTTCGCGGGCGCCGCGGCCTCGACCTCCGCGAAGATCGTGCGCTTCAGCGCCATCGCCTCCGGGACGGCCTCGATCACCAGTTCCGCGCCTGCCACCGCCTCACGCAGCGCCCCCGTTGCCGCCAGGCGGGCCATCGCTTCGCTGCGGGCCGATTCCGCCACCTTGCCCAGGCGCACGCCCTTGTCCAGGGTGGCCTCGATCCGGGCCACGGCGCGCCGCAGCTGCGCGGCGTCCACATCGCACAGGACGGTGTCGTGGCCCGCCATCGCCGCCACCTGCGCGATGCCGTGGCCCATCGTCCCGGCGCCGATCACCGCCACCCTGCCGATCGCGCGGCCTGCCATATCAGGCGCCCTTCACAGCTGCGGCCCCGCGCCGGTGACCCGCGCGGCGCATTCCCGGCCTCACGCCCGCGTCCTGCGAGGCCGCCATCTCAGCCCCTCTCGACCACGGCCGCGATCCCCTGACCCACCCCGATGCACATCGTCGCGAGGCCGAGCCCGGCGTCGCGGCGCGCCATCTCGTGCACCAGCGTGGCCAGGATGCGGGCTCCCGAGCACCCCACCGGGTGGCCCAGCGCGATCGCGCCGCCGTTGACGTTCACGCGCGCGGGATCGAGCCCGAGCTCGCGGATGCAGGGGATCGCCTGCGCGGCGAAGGCTTCGTTGAGCTCGACCAGGCCGAGGTCGCGCGCGGCGATCCCGAGGCGGGCCAGGCAGCGCCGCGTCGCCGGAACGGGGCCGATTCCCATGCGGTGCGGCTCCACCCCGGCCACCGCCGCGCCCCGGATGGCCGCCATCGGTTCCAGGCCGTGGGTGCGCGCCGTCTCCGCCTCGACGACGAGCAGGGCGGCGGCCCCGTCGTTGATCCCCGACGAGTTGCCGGCGGTGACGGTGCCGCCTGATGCGAAGACCGGGCGCAGGCGGGCGAGGGCCGCGGCGGTGGTGCCCGGGCGGGGGTGTTCGTCGCTCGTAACCACCACGGGGTCGCCGCGCCGCTGCGGAATGGTGACGGGCACGATCTCGTCGTCGAAGCGCCCGGCATCGATCGCGGCGGCGGCCTTCGCCTGGCTCTCCGCCGCGAAGGCGTCCTGCTCCTCGCGCGTCACGCCGAACTCGCGCGCGACCACCTCTGCCGTCTGCCCGAGCCCGATGGTCCATTCATCGGGAAGGGCAGGGTTGGCGAAGCGCCACCCCAGCACCGTGTCCGCCACCTCGGGTGCGCCCCGGGTGTAGCCGTGCTCGGGCTTGAGCATGACGAAGGGGGCACGGCTCATCGACTCGACGCCGCCCGCGACGAAGGCGTCGCCTTCGCCGGCGCGAATGGCGTGGAAGGCGCTGGCCACGGCCTGCAGACCGGAGCCGCAAAGCCGGTTCACCGTCTGCCCGGGCACCTCGACCGGGAGATCCGCCCGCAGCAGTGCCATGCGGGCGACGTTGCGGTTGTCCTCGCCCGCCTGGTTGGTGCAGCCGAAGATCACGTCGTCGAGACGCCCGGGGGGGAAGGGGCTGCGATCGAGGAGGGCGCGGATGGTCACCGCGGCGAGGTCGTCCGGCCGCACCGGCGCCAGCGCGCCCCCGTGCCGTCCGATCGGCGTGCGGACCGCGTCGACGATCCACGCCTCACGCACGCGTGGGCTTCCTGATTCGGTCCTCCATCCCTCCCCCCTACCGGTCCAGCGCCACCCAGACGCTCTTCAGCTGGGTGTACTTCTCAAGCGCCGACTGGAAGCCCAGGTCACGCCCGAAGCCGCTCTCCTTGTAGCCGCCGAAGGGCGATGCGGGCGAGTACTGGTTGTAGGTGTTGACCCAGACCGTTCCCGCGTCGATCTCGGCGGCCATGCGGTGGGCCTTGCCGATGTCGCGGGTCCACACGCCGGCTGCGAGCCCGTACAGCGAATCGTTCGCCTTGGCGACCGCGTCGTCCACATCGTCGAAGGGGATGACCGCCGCCACCGGGCCGAAGATCTCTTCGCGGGCGAGCGTCATCGCCGGATCCACCTCGCTGAAGACGGTGGCGTTCACGAAGTTGCCGCGGCCATTCACCTTCATCCGCTCGCCTCCCGCCACCAGGTTCGCGCCGTCCCGCCTGCCGCTCTCGATATAGCCCATCACGCGGTCGAGCTGCTCCTCGCTGACGATCGCCCCCAGGCGCGTCGTGGGAGCCATCGGGTCGCCCACGGTGGCCTTCCCGGCCAGCGCCTTCAGCCCGTCGACGAATTCGTCGTGCACCGCGCTCTCCACCAGGATGCGGCTGCCCGCCGCGCACACCTCGCCCTTGCCGTAGAACACGCCCATCGAGGCGCCCTTCACCGCGCCGCGCAGGTCCGCGTCGGCGAAGACGATGTTGGGGGACTTGCCGCCGAGTTCCAGCGAGACCTTCTTGAGCGTCCCGGCCGCCTCGCGCATGATGGTCCGCCCGACCTCCGTCGACCCCGTGAACGAGATCGCGTCGACGCCCGGGTGCCGCACCAAGGCCGCGCCCGCCGTCTCGCCGAACCCCGGCACCACGTTCAGCACACCCGGCGGAAAACCGGCTTCGGCGGCCAGCTCCCCGAAGCGCAGCGCGGTCAGCGGCGTCTGCTCGGCGGGCTTGAGCACCACCGTGTTCCCGCAGGCCAGCGCCGGCGCGACCTTCCACGCCGCCATCGACAGGGGGAAGTTCCACGGGATGATCGCCCCGACCACGCCTACGGGCTCGCGCAGCGTGTAGTTGAGGAAGGGTCCCGCCACGGGGACCGTGTCGCCCTGCACCTTGTCGGCCAGCCCGCCGTAATAGCGGAGCACGTTCGCAACGCTCGGCACGTCGACCCGCCGCGCCTCGAAGTACGGCTTGCCGTTGTCCTGCGTCTCCAGCAGACCCAGCTCGTCGGCGTTGGCCTCGACCAGGTCGGCCAGCTTCCACAGCATGCGCGAGCGCTTGTGCGGGTTCATGCGGCGCCACTTGCCGTCGGCGAACGCCGCGCGCGCCGCCGTCACCGCGCGGTCGATGTCCGCCGAGCGCGCCTCGGCCACCTCGGCGATGACCTCGTCGGTGGCTGGATTGACGGTCGCGAAGCGGCCGCCATCGGCCGCATCCGCCCATTCGTTCCCGATCCAGAGCCGGGCGCGGATCTCCTCCGCCATCTGCTTTGCCGTCACCGTCGGTCAGCTGCCGGAGAAGTCGGGCTTCCGCTTCTCGACGTAGGCGCTCAGCCCCTCGCGGGCGTCGTCGCTGGCGAAGAGCTGCTGCTGCAACTCCCGCTCGAGCGCGAGCGCAGTCTCGAAGGGGATCTCGGCCCCGGTCTGCACCGAACGCTTGATCAGGCCGACCGCCTTCGCGGCGCGGCCAGGCGGACAGAAGCCGCGCGCGTAATCGATCACCTTCTCCATGAACGCGTCGAGGGTGTCGGTCTCCCACACGTCGTTGACGATGCCGAGGTCCTTCGCCTCGCCAAAGCCGAAGGTCTTGCCCGTCGTCATCAGTTCGATCGCGCGCGACTTGCCGACGAGCCGGGTCAGGCGCTGGGTCCCGCCGGTGCCGGGGAGCACGCCCAGGTTGACCTCGGGCAGACCGCACATGCTGCGGCCCGCACGCGCGATGCGGAGGTCGGCCGCCATGGCGATCTCGAGTCCGCCGCCCACGGTGTGTCCGTTCAGGGCGGCGATGGTCAGCTTCGGCGTGTGCTCGAGGCGGTTGAGCGTCTCGTTGGCGTGCAGGCAGAAGCAGTACTTGAAGCCGGTCGTCACCTGCGAGAGCATCCCGATGTTGGCCCCGGCGGAGAAGAACTTCTCGCCGTTGCCGGTGAGCACGATCACGTGGATGTCGTCGGCGAAACGCGCGGTGAGGATGGCGTCGTCCAGCTGGCGCATCATCTCGTGGGTGTAGGTATTTGCGGGAGGGTCGTCGAGGGTGATCAGGGCGACGCCGCCGCCGGCGTCCGCGTAGCGAACGAGAGTCTTTTCGGCCATTTCCGGGTTCCTGGGGTGGGGGTTCTCAGCCCAAAAAGATAACCACAACCCCGCCGCGGGTTACATTGGATCCATGAAAACAACTGAACGCGCGGTTTGCGTGGCAGTGGCCGCGGTGTTCCTCGGCGGCTGTCACGAGACCCTTACCCAGCTGGAGCCGCAGCTGATCGCGCCCGCGACCCATCCGGCGCTGGTCTTTTCGAGGTCGTTGCCGGAGCTCGGCGATATCGTCCGCGGAGCGGATCAACCCGCGGACTTCGCGGGTGGCCCCGTCGTCAGCCCGGAGTCGCTGCTGTCGCGGTGGGACGCCTCCTGGGACCGCGGGGCCGGCGAGGGCCGGGCGCTGCGTGAAGCGATCTACCGCGCCGTCGCTTCGGGAGCCGCCGAGCTGGACCAGGCTGCCACCCGGTCGATGATGGACGCGGTTCGCCAGGCGGTCGTCGAGGTCGGCGTCCGCGTCCGGGTCTTGCCGCCCCACCTCGCCGGGCCCCTGGACGACGCGCGCGGTTTCATGGACGAGGCCAAGCGCGCACGGGACGCCGGCGACACCCCCGGTTGGGCGCTTGCCGGGTTGAGAGCGGCGGATGCGCTGCGGGAAACGACCCCGCGAAGGGTGGCGCTGCGTCTGCTCGCGGCGGCCGAGGAGGCGATGGCGGGAGACGCGGCCACGGTCGCTTCGCCCGGCACCGAGGAAGCCGGTGGGGACGACCCCGCCGGGGGCGGTGACGACGCCGGCCGGCTGACCCGCGCGGACGAACTCATTCGCTGGACCAGGGCCGCCATCGCATCCGGCGACTACGAGCGGGCGATCCAGCGCGGCTACTACGCTTGCCGCCTTCTGGGCGCGGTTCCGGAGTAGGTGGATGGGCCCGGCGGGCAGCGCACGGCATGCGGGCTTAGATTGAAACCGGGACCTTCCGCGTATTCGGCGTATGCCAGGCAGCCACAACGAGTCCAAGAGAATTAGCGCCATGGTTGGAATTTGTCATTCGAGCTCGGTCCGGACGGGACTGTTCGCAGCGGCGCTGCTCGCTCATGCGGGGTACGCGGCGGGGCAGGGGGCAGCCGGCCAGGAAGAAGGCGCCGGGCGGGGAGAACTGGTTCGCGTCCCCCTCACGGGCGTCGTCGAAATGGGGCTGGCCCCCTTCATCGAGCGGACGCTGGAAGAAGCGGCGGCAGCCGGGGCGAGCGCGGTAGTGCTGGACATCGAGACGCCCGGGGGACGCGTGGACGCCGCCGAGCGCATCACGAACGCGATCAGCCGTTCCCGGGTCCCCGTGTACGCGTACGTCAACATGCACGCCTACTCCGCCGGGGCCATGATCGCGCTCGCGACCGACCGCGTGCTCATGCAGGAAGGTGCTGTGATGGGCGCGGCCACTCCGGTGGACGGGAGCGGGACGAAGGCGTCCGAGAAGATCGTGTCGGCCATGCGGGCCCAGATGCGGGCCCTGGCCGAAGCGCGGGACCTCGATCCGGCGATCGCCGAGGCGATGGTGGACGAGGAGATCGCGATCGACGGGGTGGTCGAAGGGGGCAAGCTGCTGACCCTGACGGCGGGCGAGGCCGTCGCGCTCGGCTACGCGGAGAGCGTGGACGGGTGGGACGAGGTGCTCGCCGCCATCGGGGCCGAAGCGGCGACGGTCGTGCAGGCGGAGGTCAACTGGGCGGAGCGGCTCGTCCGCTTCTTCACCAATCCAGTGATCGTGCCGTTCCTGCTGAGCCTGGGGTTCCTCGGTCTGATCGTCGAGATCAAGACGGCCGGGTTCGGAATAGCGGGGATCGCGGGGCTGCTGTCGCTTGCTCTCTTCTTCGGGTCGCACCTGCTGATCGGGCTGGCGGGCGCCGAGGATCTGATCCTGGTTGCCGCCGGCGTAGCGCTCATCCTGGTCGAAGTCCTGGTGATCCCGGGCTTCGGGATCTTCGGGATCGCGGGCATTGCGGCACTTCTCGGCGGACTCTTCATGGCCCAGGTGGGAAGCCTGCCGACCCAGGAGGACTTCGCAACGGCGGCGGGCGTGTTGAGCGCGACCGCGCTGCTGGTGGTACTGACGGGCTGGGTGTTCCTGCGTTCCGTCGTCCGCAACCGCAGGCTGGGCCGCAGCGGGATCGTTCTGCCGGAGTCCACCGACCGCGAGGAAGGCTACACATCGGCCGATCTCCGTCCCGAACTGGAGGGCGTCGAAGGCGTCGCGATCACGGACCTGCGCCCCACGGGCGTGGGGCTCTTCGAGGACGAGCGGCTGGACATCATTTCCGAGAGTGAATGGATCGAGGAGGGCACCCCGGTCCGCATCGTGAGTGCGGAGGGGTACCGGCATATCGTCCGAGCCATCCACTCGGATCAACTACAAGAACAGACCAAGAGGAACTCCTGAAATGCTGCTGACTGTCCTTCCGCTGATTGCCATTGTTGCGGCCGTACTCCTGCTGATGTGGGCGGTCCCCGTACGCCTGTGGATCGAGGCCAGATTCTCCGGGGTGGCGCTCGGCCTGGGCAACCTGGTCGGCATGCGGCTGCGGAAGGTCAGCCCGCCGGCCGTGGTGAGGCCATTGATCGCTTCAACCAAGGCGGGGCTCATCCTCGACGTTTCCCACCTCGAGGCGCACTACCTCGCGGGCGGCAATGTCGACCGGGTGGCGCGGGCGCTGATCAGCGCCGACAAGGCGGCAATCGAGCTTCCCTTCCAGCAGGCGGCGGCCATCGACCTGGCGGGCAGGGACGTGTTCGAGGCGGTTCAGGTGTCCGTCAATCCCAAGGTGGTGCAGACCCCACGCGTGGCGGCGATGGCCAAGGACGGGATTCAGTTGATCGCGGTCGCGCGGGTCACCGTACGCGCGAACATCAACCGGCTGGTCGGCGGCGCCGGCGAGGAGACGATCCTGGCCCGCGTCGGCGAGGGCATCGTTTCGACCATCGGCTCGGCGAATTCGCACAAGGCCGTGCTGGAAAACCCGGATGCGATCTCGAAGACGGTCCTGCAGAAGGGGCTGGACTCAGGCACCGCCTTCGAGATCCTCTCGATCGACATCGCGGATGTCGATGTCGGCAAGAACATCGGCGCCGAGCTGCAGACCGACCAGGCAGAGGCGGACAAGCGCGTCGCGCAGGCGAGGGCCGAGGAGCGGCGAGCGATGGCGCTGGCGCGGGAGCAGGAAATGCATGCGCGGGTGGAAGAGATGCGCGCCGAAGTGATTGCGGCCGAGGCGCAGGTCCCGCTGGCGATGGCCGACGCCTTCCGCAGCGGCAACCTGGGCATCATGGACTACGCCCGGTACCGCAACATCGAGTCCGATACGAGCATGCGGAAGGCGATTTCCGAGGGCGATCCCGGAGAGCAGACCACGGACTAGTCGCTGCCGCCGATCGAGCGACCGTAGCTGACACGGTGAGAGGCTGAATGGACCTCCGGTTCATGGCAATCGTGATGGCAATCGCCATCATCATGGACATCCTGGGGAGGATGGCGCGCAAGCGTGCCGGAGAGCAGCAGCTTGAGCAGCCGCCTGAGGAGGGGTGGAATGTCCTTCAGGCGCTGGCGGATGCGGACGAACTGCCGGACAAGCTGCTCCGGGACGCTTTGCCCCCGGGCGGAACGCAATCGGAGACGCGGGAGGAGCCGGACCGGAAGCCGGTCGCCAGGATCGATGCTCCCGATCCGGCGGTGTCGGTGCCGCGATTCGACCCGGTCTCCTGGCCCGAACCGGTCGAACCGGAGTGGACGGTTCCCGAGCGGTCAGCGCCGGAGCCGGTTGCCCCCGAGCCGGCCCGGATCGTGCCGGCGGCGGTTCCCGCTGCGGTGCGGTCGGAACCCGAGCCGTGGGAGCCGCCCATCAGGGACCGTGCGGCGAGACCGGTCGAGGTGCGGTCGCGTGCTCCCCGTGCACTCGACCGCGAGTCACCGATCGCGGGTCCGGCGACGGGAACCGAGGGGAGACGGCATCCGCTCGCAGATGCCGCGACGCTGTCGCGACGAACCCGTTCGTCCGACGTCGCCGACGGGCTCGGTCTTTCGGATGCCCGGGCGTTGAGGCGGATCGTGGTTGCCCGCGAAGTGCTGGGCCCGCCGCTCGCGCTGCGCGACGACGAGCGGGATGGCGGGGGGCACCGTTCCTGAGGGGTCGGCAGAAGCCGGGCCCTGCCCGGTGCGCACTGTAACCCACGGCGACCGCTCAGCTTCCTCCCGATACGTACAGGCGCCCGTTGTCGTCGGGCGCTACCAGAATGACGTCACCGGGGGCGCCGGTGACGCTGGCGTCCAGCGACATGGCCAGCGCTCCGGGAGCATTCGCATTCGCGGCTTCAGGTACGAATTCCACGACGATGCCGTGGCTGCCGGGCGGGATCGCGAATCGCTCGTAAACCGTGATCGCGCGGGCCCGGCGGCCGGCTCCCGCCACCGGGCCGGAGCGCAGCGTGTCTCCGTCCAGGAGTATGCTGAGGCGGAAGGGAACAGCTTCGTCCGTGCAGATCTCCGTAGGACGCATGTGGGGAAGCACGCCCTCGAGCTCGGCATCCGTGGGCGGTCGGCACTGCCGGTCGGAGGGGGCGGGGATGCGCCACGAGACACGCAGCTCCGCCGCGTCGGCGGGCGGATTCCGCCAATGGACCCGAGAGAGCCACACCATCGTCAGCAATGCGGCGATGGCCAGGAGCGACGCCAGGAATCTCCGCGGCCAGGTCGTCACGCTCACGAGCCGGCTGTGCGACCGGCGCGAGGGAGCGGCGGGTCCTGCGGCGGCGCGGTCCCCGCAAGTTCGCATTCCGCGAGGACTTCGACGTCATCGTCTGCGGCCGGTTGATCGAGGCGGGCAAGGTCATGGGCGAAATCACCCAGAGCTGCCTCCAGCGACCACAGGTCGAACGCGGACGCATGGGCCACGCGCACGCGCCGCCGGTCCACACGCGCCTTCAGTTCCGCTTCGCGCTCGTGAAACAGTCGCTCCACGAGCCAATTGGGCCCCTCTCGTCCCCAGCAGTCGCGGGACGGGCACGCCACCACCAGCACGCCCCGTGCGCCGGACCGCACAAGATACTCGACGACCGAGCTGTGCAGATTCCCGGCGCAGGATACGAGGAACCGCCGCGCGTAGTGCCCGTCCGCTCCGGCCGCGGAGCGGCTGCAGCCGACCAGAACGATGTCCCCGCCCGCCCCCGGGTGCTCACGCACGAACGCCTTGACACTGCCGAGTTGGTCGCGGCCGGTGCGCCCCGGCGGTCCTACCCCCATCGGCGCACAGGAACCGGCGCAGATGCCGCAGCTGACGCAGGCTGAGGGATTCACGAGCGCCACAGTGCCCTCGCGGTCGTCGGTACGGTCGACCATCCGGATGGCGTCGTAGGGGCAGTCCGTGTAGCACTGCTCGCATCCGGTGCAGAGGCGTGTCGATGCGTGGGACGGTGCAGGGCGGCGATCCGTCCGGGGGCGTGTCAACAGCGGTACGGCCAGAAGGGCCGTCCCCGCCGCCACGCCAGCCAGCCAGACCACGCCGGGGGCGGCGGAGTGCACCCAGGGTAGCCAGAAGGTGTAGAAGATGTCGAGCGTCACCTCTCCGGGAAGGCGAAGCAGGTCCGCCGGCGGTCCGAAGGCGGCGGGAACGGCGATTGCGGCCGCGGTCAGGAGTCCGGTCGTTACCCAGAGGAGCGGCCGCGGCGGCAACAGGACCGGGCGCGCGACGCGGGACACGTGCAACCACAGGAAGATCACGATCCCGACCGGCACGGCGATGTGCAGGAAGAGGTTCATGAAGAAGAAGGCGGACGGCAGCGCGTCCGCTCCCGCGAATGCCCGCGAAATCGGCTCCGAGAAGATGGGGAGCGCGTCCAGGAGCCGCGCGCCCTCCGCGGCGAGGAGCTGGCCGTGCGTGTCCCAAACCATCACGTAGCCGGTCAGTCCGCAGACATAGAGCAGGAACACGAGGAAAACGCCCGATATCCAGGCAAGTGCCCGCGGTCCCCACGAGCGGCCCTGACAGAACATCCGCAGTGCGTGCACGAAGACCGCGACCACGGCCAGGTCGGCGGCGTATCTGTGCAGCGACCGGATCCAGCGGCCGCCCCACGGCTGGCCGTCGATCCGGACGATGGACTCATAGGGGGCACCGATCCGGTAGAAGAGGATCAGGTAGATCCCGGTCACGAGCATGACCGCGAGGCACAGCACCGCGAGGGCACCGGACTGGTACAATGGGTTCCACTTCGATCCGTACAGGCGGTCAACCCAGCCGTCGATTCGACTCAGAACCCGTCCGAGCAGTCGCTTGAGCATTGACGATGTCGTGAGAGGCCGAAGGTGGAACAAGCGGGCGCAGTACGCCGGTGGCGCCTTGCGTCGTACTAATGATCATATCATCATGATCTTATCTGGAATAGATGACAACCGAAACGATCGAGGTCGGGATGATCTCCAGGACGGCCCAGAACGCCCTTCGCGCCGTGGTACGCATCGCCGAAGGGCTTTCGTCCGGCCCTGTCTCGGCGAGGATGCTGGCGCGGGAGCTCGATCTGCCACAGAACTATCTCTCCAAGACGCTCTATCGGCTTGTCCAGAACGGGGTGCTTCGAGCGGTCCGCGGCCCGGGCGGCGGCTACGACGTTGCGATCCCCGCCGCGGAGCTTCCCCTTGGCCGGATCGTGGACGCGATCGATCCAGAGGGCCCTGAACGCCGCTGCCTTCTCGGTCGTCCGGAGTGCTCGGAAGTGAACCCGTGCGCGTCGCACCGGCGCTGGTGTGCGGTACGGGGGACCATAGACGCCTTCTTTGCCGAAACAACTGTGGGAGACCTTGTCTCCGCGCCGCCCGCCACCACTCACAGGGGGCGTCGGTAACCATCCCTCATCCCAAGGAGCGCGGATCCATGTCCGAACCCTCCACGACATCTTCTTCCGAACCGCCGCCCGCCCGCAGGCGGAACCCGCCCGTTCCACGCATGCAGCGGCTCTACGACAGCCCGTTTCTGCTCCTGGCCGCCTGCATCGTGGTGATGTTCGTGTTCTTCACCGCATGGGGCGTGTTCGAGATCATGTCCCTCGAACCTGCACCGCTGCCGTAGAGAGGCTGAAGCCGATGTACCGAACCGGAATTGAGCCGCCGGAACGCGTCTGGTGGAAGAAGGTGGAGCGGCACGAGAAGATGTGGGTGTGGATCGCCTTCGCCTGGTGCATGGTCCTGTTCGCGATGATGCCCCTGTGGCACCTGAGGGGCGGCCAGAACCCGTCCGGGATCCGGCACCGGGTCGAGCCCGCCGACTTCCAGGCCAGGGTGGCCGAGTTCGTGCAGGAATACCAGGTGGGAACCGACAACGGTCTTCCCGTGGTCGAGCCGCCGCCCGGGAGCGACGTCTACCTGCAGGCGTCGCAGTATGCATGGATCCCCGTCGTCCGATTGCGCCAGGGGGCCGAATACACGCTCCACCTGTCGTCCGTGGACGTCAACCACGGCTTCAGCCTGTATCCCCTGAACATCAACTTCCAGGTCGTTCCGGGCTACGACTACGGGCTTCGCATCGTCCCGAACGAGCCCGGCGAGTTCCACGTCATGTGCAACGAGTTCTGCGGGATCGGCCACCACCTCATGGTTGGGAAGATCATCGTGGAGCCGGCGGACGCGGCGGCGGAAGCGGGGGACGCGCCCGCGGGCGCGGCATCGAACGTGGGAGGTGACCGATGAGCGCCTTCCGAACGTGTCCGACCACCGGACTCCAGGTGCACCGCACGGCCGACCAGCTCATCAAGGCCAACGCGGTCGTGGCCACCGTGGCGCTCCTCGTGGGGGGGATCGCGGCCCTGCTCGTGCTGCTGACGCGCTGGGAGGCGGTCCTCCTCCTCGAGGCCGACATGTTCTACCGGATGCTGACCATCCACGGCATGAACATGCTCATCTTCTTCATCATCTTCTTCGAGATGGCGGTGCTCTACTTCGCGTCCGCCGTGCTCCTCAACTGCCGGATCCCCGCGCCGAAGACCGGCTGGGTTGCCTTCGCGCTCATGGTCGTCGGGACCCTGATGGTCGAGTGGACGATGTGGACCGGCCGAGCCGATGTCCTCTTTACCTCGTACGTGCCGCTGCGGGCGCATCCGCTCTTCTACCTGGGCGTGATCCTCTTCGCGGTCGGGGCGCTGACCGTGGTCGGGCACTTCTTCGCCATCATCACGGTGGCCAGGAAGGAGAAGGCGTACGAGGGATCGCTGCCGCTGGTCACCTACGGGGCGCTGACGGCAGCGGCGATCGCCGCCGTCACACTGCTGCACGGGGCGATCATCTACATCCCCACCTTCCTCTGGTCGCTCGACCTGATGCACGTCGATGCGCAGATGTACCGCCTGATCTGGTGGGGCCTGGGGCACTCGTCGCAGCAGATCAACGTGGCCGCGATGGTGGCGATCTGGTATCTGCTCGGCGCGCTCACGGTCGGGGCGGTTGTCCTGAACGAAAAAGTCAGCCGTACGGCGTTCGTCCTCTATGTCCTCTTCATTTCGATGGCGTCGGCGCACCACCTGCTCGTGGATCCCGGCATGGGTCCGGCGTGGAAGGTTTGGAACACCAGCTATTTCATGTACATGGCGGTGCTCGCGTCGATGATCCACGGCTTCACGGTTCCGGCCGGGACCGAGCTGGGAATGCGGTTGCGGGGGGCGACGCAAGGGCTCTTCGGGTGGCTGAAGCGGGCGCCCTGGGAGGATCCCGGGTTCAGCTCGCTGGCGTTTTCGATCGTCGTGTTCGGCTTCGTCGGCGGAATCACCGGCGTGACCTTCGGCACCGAACAGATCAACATCATCGCGCACAACACGCTGCGCATTCCGGGGCACTTCCACGCCACCGTGGTGTCGGGCACCGCGATGGCCTTCATGGGGATCACCTACTACGTGATTCCGCTCATCTTCCGGCGCGAGATCGCGTTCTACCGGCTCGCGAAGATCCAGCCGTACGTCTTCGCCATCGGCATGCTGATCTTCTCCATGGCGATGACGTTCGCGGGGACCTTCGGCGTGCCGCGCCGCCACTGGGACATCGGCTTCAACCAGGCGCTCTTCCAGCCCGGGTTCTCGCCGGCGGTCAACCTGATCATCGGGGTGATGGCGGTAGGCGGGCTGATCGCGATCGTCGGCGGCGCGATCTACATCGTGGTCACGGTGGTGTCCGTGTTCTTCGGCAAGAAGATGGCAGCGGACGACTCCGGGCTGGGTGCGACCGGACGCGGGCTGCCGCCGGGCATCACCAACCCTCCGCGACCGCTCAAGCCGGAGGACAGGGAGGCGCTCGGTCCGTCGGGCCGCCTGGGTCCGGTCCCGGGCACGATGGTGCTGGTGCTGATCTTCCTGGCCGCGTTCATCATGTACTACTTCGTGAACTGGATGCTGCTGTCGTTCCTGTGGGAGGTAGGATGAGCGCGGAGTCACCGGCGCGGGGAAGCCGTCCGCCGCCGGCGGACGGCGGCCACGGCGGGGAGGGGCCGGTGCGACCGCGGGGGGATGGCCGCACCCCCTCCTCGGCTGGCGCGCGGGGAGCACTGGCGGCCCTGGCCGGGCTGCTCGTGATCACCGTGGCATGGTGGGCCCTGGCGCTCTGGCCGGTTGAGGGAGTTCCGCCGGCCTGGCTGGAACGGGCCCGCCTGGTGTGTTTCAACACCGGTCCCTCCGGGCTGCCCGACGCTTCGGGGTGGCTGCTCCTGGTGGGGCAGCCGATCGGGATGCTGGCGGTGCTCATGGTGATCGCGGGCGATGCCGTGCGGGCGGGGCTCAGGAGGGCGTTCGCGTCCCCGGCGGGGCTGCTCGGGGTCGCGGGGGGCTCCGGGGTGCTCGTGGCGGGGGTGGTGCTCGCCGCCCTGCGCGTCGCGGACGCCCCGCTCGACTCCGAGTGGCTGGAGACGGCGCGGGCCGATGTGCCTGCCACCTACCCGCGCGTCGATCGCCGTCTTCCCCCGGTCGACCTCGTGGACCAGCGCGGCGACGCGTTCAACTGGGGCCGCGTCGCGGGGCGCCCGACCCTCCTCACCTTCGGCTTCGGCCACTGTGCGACCATCTGTCCGATGACCGTGATGAACGCGCGGCAGGTCCAGGATCGGTTCCGGGCCGAGGGCCGCGAAATGGACCTGGTGGTGATCACGCTCGACCCGTGGCGGGACACGCCCGCGCGGCTCCCGGCGCTGGCGCGGCAGTTTCATCTCGTTGCGGGGAACGCGGGCGGTGACGCTGAGGGCGGCGACGAAGACCGGTCCTATCTGCTCTCCGGGACCGTCGAGGGGGTGAACGCGGCGCTGGACGCACTCCAGGTAGCGCGGCAGCGCGTGCCCGAGACGGGGGACATCGTGCACCCGGCGCTGGTCTACCTGCTGGACGCGGAGGGCACGATCGTCTACGCGGCAAGCGGACACGCCGACCTGATCGAGGAGCTGGCGCGCCGCATGTGAGCTACCCGGCCGGCCTCACGATCTCGTACTGGCTCGGCGGCTCCGCGCCAAGCAGGTGCCGAACGAAGTAGTCCCAGCGCCTGCGGATGAAGTAGGGCTCGTTCAGGCCGTGGGCACGGTCCGGTGCCCAGATCAGGTCGAAGTCGCGGTTGGCCTTGATCAGTTCGTCGACCACCTGGACGGTCATCGCGGGGTGGACGTTGTCGTCCATGTCGCCGTGCATCAGCAGCAGCTTGCCCTTGAGGTTTGCCGCGTAGGTCTTGTTGGCAGAGGCTTCGAAGCTGTCGTCGCCGGTGGAGTCGGTCCTCATCACCCCCTGGTACTTCTCCGCCCAGTAGATGTGGTAGCTGCGGTTGTCGTGGTTTCCGGCCCCGGAGACGGCCACCTTGAAGAAGTCGGGGAAGCGGAGGATCGCGTCGGTGGAGGCGAACCCGCCGCCCGAGTGCCCGTAGATGCCGACGCGGTCGAGGTCGATGAACGGGTAGCGGGCCGCGAGTTGCTTGATGACCGCGATGTGGTCGGGGATGCCGTTGTCGATGAAGTTGCCGTAGTAGTTGTCGTGGAACGCCTTGGAACGGTGCGGGGTGCCGAGGTGGTCGATCTGCACCACCACGAAGCCCATCTGCGCCAGGGCAAAGTCCTCGCCGCCGCCCTTGAACTCCCAGGCGCCGACGCTGCCGACCTGGGGTCCCGGGTAGATGTGCGAGATGATCGGATAGCGGGCGTCTTCGTCGAGGTCGGGCGGCAGATAAAGGAGGCCGTAGAGATCGGTGATGCCGTCGCGCGCCTTCGCCGAGAACACATCGGCCGTCGTGAAGCCGATGTCCTCGAGGCGGGAGATGTCCGCGCGCTCCAGTTCGCGCACGACGCGGCCGTCGTCGGCGCTGCGCAGGGCGATGACGGGTGGCTCCTCGATGCGCGAATACGTGTCGACGAAGTAGCGGCCGCTGGGGGAGAACACGACTTCGTGGTTGGCGTCCTCGGGGGTGAGGAGCGTCATGCCGGTGCCGTCAAACCCGACGCTGTACACATGGGCGTAGTACGGATTCCGTCCGGCTTCGCGGCCGCGCGCGACGAAGTGGATCCGCTGGCGCCCTTCGTCCACATGGAGGACCTCGCCCACCACCCACGGTCCTGCGGTGATCCGGTTCTTCAGGTTGCCCTGGCCGTCGAAGCGGTACAGGTGCCCCCAGCCGTCGCGCTCGGACCACCAGATCACGTCGTCGCCGCTTTCGGACACGTACCAGGATGGGGTGCCGCCGCTGGAACCGCCGCCCCGGTGCCCCAGCGAGACGAAGGTCTGGGTGGAGTCGCCCAGAATGACGCGCGACGAACCGGTGGCGGCGTCGATCTCGGCCAGAAACACCCGCTGGGAGCCACGGGTGAAGTAGTTGACGTGCAGCCTGGTCCCGTCCGCGCTCCACGCCGAGTCCGGGGCAGAACCCGCGAAGGAGAGCTGATGCGGGGTTGGCGCGACATCGACGCGGTGGTTGGCTGTTGCGTGGAGGTCCGGGGCGGTGCCGGACGCCGCATCGGTCTCCTCCAGCGACAGGATGTGGACGGTCGGCAGCGGGATCACCGAATCGCCCGGGATCGCGTACGGCTGGGAGAAGTGCCGGGGACGCTGCGACGTGTACGAGATGTAGTGCATGTGCTCCACGTCGCGCTCGTCTTCCCGGGCGACCGCGATGTAGCGGGAATCGGGTGACCAGGCGAGGGTGGGGGCTCGCGGCCGAACCCCCTGGCGCAGCTGGTTGGGGCTGGGCTCGTTGTAGCCGTACGCGTAGTGCTTCTCGCCGTCGCTGGTGAGCTGGATCGAGTCGCCGCCGCCCGCCGGGCGCGCATACAGGTTGTACTCGTGCGCGAACGCCTCCCAGCGTCCGTCGGGCGATTCCACGAACGGCACCTGTGAAGAGAGTGTGTCGCCGACCGTGCAAGCGTACCGCACGATGTCGCAGACGAACCGCCGGCCGCCCTCGACGAACTCGATCTCGCGCTCGGTGTCGCCGAAGCTGAAGGTGCTGAAGGGCAGCTTCTCGGGGACGTAGCTGGTGTCGTTCGCGAGCGACATGGCCGCGGCCAGACGGTAGTGGTCGAAGAGGCGCGCGCGGCTTCCGCCGGCCGGGTCGACCAGGATGAACTCGTAGCCCGACCCGGTATTGTTCCGGTACCAGAAGCGGTCCGTGTCGCCGGTCTCCAGCCAGTTGGGATTCACGCTGCCCCCGGCAATGAGGGGCTCGGTGTTCCAGTTGAGGAAACGCTCGGCGCGGGAGTAGTCGACGGTCTGGGCGAGCGCCGGGGCAGGGCCGGTCAGGGCCGCGAAGAGGGCCGCCGCGAAGACTATGCGAGGGTGGGCGACGATGGCGCGGGGCGCCTTGGCAGGGTACGACATCGGGGCCTCCAGGGAGCAGCCGTGGGTTGCGCGGTCCGTGGGGCGGATTGGCGGACTCCGCCCCGCGGCAGGATAGTCGGGCGGGCGACGCGGGAAAAGTCCCCGCAGCCTTTCCCTGGCCGCCTGCTACTGCGCCGCCAGCCTCCGCAGGACCGTGTGCAGGATGCCCCCGTTGCGGTAGTAATCCACCTCCACATCCGAGTCGAGCCGCACCGTGGCGCGGAAGTCCACCGTCGCGCCGCCGCCGCGGGCCGCCGACACCACGACCTCTCCACCGGGCTCCAGCCCGTCGGCGATCCCGGCGATGTCGTAGACCTCGGTCCCGTCGAGCCGCAGCGCTTCGGCGCCCTCGCCGTCCCGGAACTGGAGCGGCAGCACGCCCATCCCCACCAGGTTGGAGCGGTGGATCCGCTCGTAGCTCTCGGCGATCACCGCCTTCACCCCGAGCAGATAGGTCCCCTTTGCGGCCCAGTCCCGGGAGCTTCCCGTCCCGTACTCGCGCCCGGCGATCACGACCAGGGGCGTCCCCGCGGCGCGGTACCGCTCCGCCGCCTCGAAGATCGTCGTCATCTCGCCGCCGGGCATGTGGACGGTGTAGCCGCCCTCCTTGTCCTCGAGCAGCAGGTTGCGCAGGCGCACGTTGCCGAAGGTTCCGCGCATCATCACCTCGTGGTTGCCGCGGCGGGCCCCGAAAGTGTTGAAGCGGATCGGCGTGACGCCATGGTCCTGCAGGTAGCGGCCGGCGGGCTCGTCGCGGGGGATCGCGCCGGCGGGCGAGATGTGGTCGGTGGTGGTGGTGTGGCCCAGCAGCGCCAACACGCGCGCGCCGGTGACGTCCGCCAGAGGGGCCGGCTCGGCGGTCATCCCCTCGAAGAAGGGAGGATTGCGGATGTATGTGGAGTCCGGGTCCCACTCGTAGAGGCTTCCCTCCTCAGGCAACGGGAGGGCTCTCCAGTGCTCGTCACCGTCGAATACGCGCGCATAGCGCTGATGGTACATCTCGGGGCGGAGCGAAGCGGTGACGGTATCGCGTACCTCCTCGGGCGTGGGCCAGATGTCGGCCAGGAAGACGGACCGGCCGTCGGCGCCCCGGCCGAGCGGCTCGTTGTAGACGTCGATGTCGATGCGGCCGGCGAGGGCGAACGCGACCACGAGCATCGGCGAGGCGAGATAGTTGGCGCGCACCAGGGTGTGGATACGGGCCTCGTAGTTCCGGTTTCCGGAGAGGATCGACGCGACCACCAGGCCGTGCTCGGAGACCGCGTTCGCCACAGCTTCAGGCAGGGGGCCGCTGTTGCCGATGCAGGTCGTGCACCCGTAGCCGACCAGGTTGAAGCGCAATTCCTCCAGGTACTTCATCAGGCCGGCGGCCTCGAGGTAGTCCGTGACGACCTGGGAGCCGGGCGCCATGCTGGTCTTCACCCAGGGCCTTACCTCCATCCCGAGTTCGCGAGCCTTCTTCGCCATCAGGCCGGCGCCGACCATCACCGAAGGGTTGGAGGTGTTGGTGCAGCTGGTGATCGCGGCGACCACAATCGTTCCGTCGCCGATCTCCATCCGCTCGCCGTCCATCTCGATCTCGACCGTCCTGCGCTTTCCGGCCACGACGGCGGTTCCGGTGCCCCCGCCGTTGGCACCCGCGCCGCTCGCCCCGCCGCCGCCAAGGTCGAATCCGGTCGGCACCAGCGCCGGCAGGTCGCGCGCGAAGGCGGGCCGGACATCGGTCAGCGCGATCCGGTCTTGCGGGCGCTTCGGTCCCGCCACGCTGGGCTCGATACCGGAGAGATCCAGTTCGAGGGTGGAAGTGTATTCCGGATCCGGGGTCTCATCCGTGCGGAAGAGGCCCTGCTCGCGGGCGATCCGCTCCACGCGCGCGACCATGTCCGGATCGCGGCCCGTTCCCGCCAGATACCGGAGCGCCTCGTCGTCGATGGGGAAGAACCCCACGGTAGCGCCGTACTCGGGAGACATGTTGGCGAGCGTGGCCTTGTCGGGCAGGCTCAGCCCCGACAGCCCCGCACCGTAGTATTCGACGAAACGGCCGACGACGCCGTGCCCCCGCAGGAGTTCCGTGACGCGCAGCACCAGGTCGGTTGCCGTCGCGCCTTCGGGCAGCTGGCCGATGAGCTTCACGCCCACGACCTCGGGCAGGAGCATGTAGTAGGGCTGCCCCAGCAGCACAGCCTCGGCCTCGATCCCTCCGACCCCCCAGCCCACCACGCCCAGTCCGTTGATCATCGTGGTGTGGGAATCGGTGCCGACCACCGTGTCCGGGTAGGCGAGATGGACACCGGCATGCTCGCGCCGGTGCACCACCGAAGCCAGGTACTCCAGGTTGACCTGGTGCACGATCCCCGTCCCGGGCGGCACCACGCTGTAGTTCTCGAACGCCTCCTGCGCCCAGCGGAGCAGGGAATAGCGCTCCCGGTTGCGCTCGTATTCCCGGGCCACGTTCTTCTCGAAGGCATAGCCGGTTCCAAAAAAATCGACCTGAACCGAGTGGTCGATGACCAGATCCGCTGGCACCAGCGGATTGATCCTCGCCGGGTCCCCACCCATTTCGCGGATGCCATCGCGCATGGAAGCCAGGTCCACGATGGCGGGGACGCCGGTGAAGTCCTGGAGGACTACCCGAGTGGGCATGAAGGGGAAGTCCGCGCCGGCGTTCGTCGGGCTCCACCCCGCCACGGCCTCGACATGTTCTGCCGACACATGGCCGTCACCAGCGTTGCGCAGCACGTTTTCGAGCAGGACCCGGATGGAAAAGGGCAGCCGGTCGAGCGATGCCATCCCCATCTCCTCCAGCCGGCCGAGGCGGTAGAAGGAGGTCGGGCCTTCGGGAAGGCCGACGGTGGAAAGAGCGCCAAAGGGGTCTGTCAGATGCGGCACGATTGCTTGAGCTCCGGGTTGGCGGTGCGGATCGCCGGGACGGCCTGTCTTCTTTAGGATAGCGAGCCGATCGACCCAGTAGAAGTAGGGGGCGGGACCGGGCGTCGCTGCGCCGGGGGCCGCGGCGGAACCGCCCTTCACGCCCGCGTTGCGCAAGCGTTAGGTTGATGTGCCCCCAGGCACCGCCGAGGTGGCGGAACCGGTAGACGCGAAGGTCTCAAAAACCTTTGCCCTTGCGGGCGTGAGGGTTCGAGTCCCTCCCTCGGCACTTCTGTTCGCACTTCACACCCCCCTGAAGGAGGGGAATCCATCATGAACCCGAAGAAACTGGCGATGGCGGTCCTGCTGCTCGGCGGAGTGGCCCTGGTCGTTTCGTTCCGTCCTGCCTCAACCGATCCGGGAGCCGCCGCCGACGTCGTCGTCTACAAATCCCCCACCTGCGGATGCTGCGTGAAGTGGATCGACCACCTCGAGGAAGCGGGCTACAGCGTGCGCGCCCAGGACGTGGTCGACATGGTGCCGGTGAAGCAGCGGGAGGGCGTGCCGATGGATCTGTCGTCGTGCCACACGGCGATCATCGGCGACTACGTCTTCGAGGGGCACATCCCGGCGCGCGTCATCACGGACTTCCTGGAAGAAGGCCCGGATCTCGCCGGCCTGGCGGTTCCCGGGATGCCGATCGGGTCGCCCGGAATGGAGGGGTGGAACCCCCAGCCGTACGATGTGATCGCGTTCGATGGTGAAGGAAACCGCGGGGTGTTCAAGCGCATCGAACCCTGACGGATCCCTTGGTAGGGTCTGCATCCTTTGATACACTAAAAGGCTAAAAAGCTCAATCGACGCCCCAATCCCGGCCCCGACCGGCACCGGAGACGAGATGTCCCAGAACGCCCCCCGAGACTCCCTGACGATCACCGACAACCGTACCGGCCGCGAGTACGAGGTCGATGTCCATGCAGGCGACGTGATCCGCGCGATGGATCTGCGTCAAATCAAGGTAAATGACAACGACTTCGGGATGATGGCCTACGATCCCGGGTTCACGAACACGGCGTTCACCATCAGCCGGATTACCGACGTCAAGGGGAGCAAGGGCATTCTGGAGTACCGCGGCTACCCCATCGAGCAGCTGGCGGAGCAGGCCACCTATCTCGAGGTCGCAAGCCTCATCCTCAACGGTGAACTCCCGACCCGGGACGAGCTGGACGACTTCGTCCACAACGTGACCTTCCACACCTATGTACACGAGAACGTCACGACGATTCTGCAGGGGTTCCGCTACGATGCCCATGCCATGGGCATGATGATCTCGACCGTGGCGGCGCTCTCGACATTCTATCCCGAAGCCAAGGACATCGAGGATCCTGCCAACCGGCGCATCCAGATGATCCGGCTGCTGGCGAAGATGCCCACCCTGGCCGCCTTCGCGTACCGGCACCACAAGGGGCTGCCGTACGTCTATCCGGAGAACGGCCTGTCCTACACGGCCAACTTCCTCAACATGCTGTTCCGGATCGGGGGCCGGGAGTACAAGCCGAACCCGGTGCTGGAGCGCGCGCTGGATGTCCTCTTCATCCTGCACGCCGACCACGAACAGAACTGCTCGACGACGGCCATGCGGGTGATCGGCAGTTCGCGCGGCGACCCGTTCTCGGCCATGGCCGGTGCAATGGCGGCGCTCTACGGGCCGCTGCACGGGGGTGCGAACGAGGCCGTGTTGCGGATGCTGACCGAGATCGGGACGAGCGACAACATCCCCGCGTTCATGGACAGCGTGCGCAGGGGCGAGCGGCGCCTGATGGGCTTCGGCCACCGGGTCTACAAGGCGTATGATCCGCGGGCTTCGATCATCAAGCGCACGGCTGAGGAAGTGTTTGAGGTGACGGGGCGCAACCCGTTGCTGGACATCGCGTTGGAGCTGGAGCAGATCGCGCTGCAGGAGGAGTACTTCGTAAAGCGCAACCTCTACCCCAACGTCGACTTCTACTCGGGGCTGATCTACCAGGCCATGGGCTTCCCGGTCGAGCTGTTCCCCGTGCTCTTCGCGATTCCCCGCACGGTGGGCTGGCTTGCCCAGTGGGAAGAGATGGTGGTCGATCGCGAGCAGAAGATCGCGCGACCCAGGCAGGTCTTCAAAGGCTTCGAGCGCCGGGACTACGTGCCGATCGAGGCTCGCTGAGCCGAACCTCGGGGGCGAGGGTCACGGGGCTCAGGCGACCGTGCAATGTAAGGTAAACATTACAATATGTCGTGTTTTGTTTACTGCGAGACGGGTCTTCTTTCGGTCGAATACTTGTCGAACCATCCCTTGACCGTGGTGATCTTGGATATGCCGTGCGATGGGCGTCCCCAGATTCCGTGGGCTTCGCCCGGCACGCGCACCAGCACGGCTTCCACCCCGAGCAGCTTGAGCGCCTTGTAGTACTGCTCGGACTCCGACATCGGGGTGCGCCAGTCCTCCTCGCCGGTCATGATGAGCGTCGGGGTCTTCACGTTGCTCACCACCGAGAGAAGCGACCGTCCTTCGTAGTGCTCGACGTTGTCCCACGGCATCCCCGGGAACCAGTACTTGACGGCCACCGGGGCCATGTCGGCGGTCAGGGCGAAGCTGTACCAGTTGATGACCGGGTAGAACGAGACCGCGGCCTTGAACCTGTCCGTGTTGCCGATCATCCACGCGGTGAGGACGCCGCCGCCGCTGCCGCCGGTGACGAAGAGATTGTCCTCGTCGATGTAGCCCTCGGCGATGACCGCATCGACGCCCGAGTTGAGGTCGTAGAAGTCGTCGCCCGGGTAGGCGTGGTGGATGAGGTTGCCGAACTCCTCTCCGTAGCTGGTGCTGCCGCGCGGGTTGGTGTAGAGCACGACGAAGCCCATGGAGGCCCAGAGCTGCTTCTCGACATCGAAACGGTCGCCGTAGTTCGCGAACGGCCCGCCGTGGATCTCGAGGATGAGCGGGTACCTGCCCTGGGGATCGAATCCCGGGGGCTTCATGATCCAGCCCTGGATGGGCAGCCCGTCCTTCGACGATTCCCACCAGATCTCCTCGACCGACGCCAGGGTCTTGCCGGCGAAGAGATCGGCGTTGACGGAGGTGACGAGGCTCGGCGCCTGACCGGGCGTCGCGACCGCGATGTCGCCCGGCAGGTCCGGGCGGCTGGTGGTGTAGGCAAAGGAACCGTCTCCGGCCACCGTGTAGGACACGCCGAAGCCGCCGTATGCCATGGATCCACTCCCGCCGTTTTCGGCGAGGACCTCGTAGCTGCCGTCCAGGTCGAATAGCGCAAGCTTCGTGTTGCCCTCGTCGTCGAAGAGGCCGTAGATGGCGTCACCGGTGGGCGACCAGCGCACCTGGTACACCGTGCGGTCCAGCGAGCTGCTGACGACCCGGGAACCCGACCCGTCGCGGTTCATGACGTGGAGGCGCGTGACCTGGTAGCCCTGATAGCGGTCGTCGTAGCCCAGGTAGGCGATCCGGCTGCCGTCCGGCGACACCGACGGCGAATTGTCCGGGCCGCGCCGGTCGGTGAGCGCCCGCACGGACCCGTCCGCCAGGGAAATCTCGTAGATCTCGGAATCCATCCACTCCAGATCGCTGTCTTCGCGCAGGTTGGCGTCCACGATGATCGCATCCGACGAGGGGGCCCATTCCGGCCCACCGCCCGGCAGCGTGAAGAATCCGGGCGAATAGCTCTGATCACCGGTGGTGAGCTGCCTCGGGGTGCCGCCCTCCGAGGGAATCACGAAAAGGTGCCATGCCCCGGCGGGAACGTCGCCGATGCCATCGAAGCGGAAGACGATCTCGTCGGTGTACTTGGCCGGCTCGGCCCACTGCGCGCCGGGCGGGGGCGCCGGCATCTGGCCCACGATCAGCGGCGCAGCGGGAACAAGCTTGTTGAACGCCAGATGCGACCCGTCGGGGGACCACGAAAGGCCCATGGCCGGGTCCGTGAGGTTCGTGATCGCCGCCGTCTGCCCCGATGCCACCCAGTGCATGTAGATCTGCGGCATGCCGTCGCGGTTGGACATGTAGGCGATCCGCGTGCCGTCCGGTGACCAGCGGGGATTGTTGTCCAGGAACTTGCCGGTCGTGAGCGGCCGGTGCTCTCGCCCATCGCTTCTCACAAGCCACAGGTTCGAGTAGTTCATGTCCGTCATGACGTCCGCGAACTGCCGGACATACACGACCCACTCGCCGTCCGGGGATATCCTGGGATCGCTTGCGTATTCCAGGTCGAAGACGTTCATCTCGGTCAGCCGGTCGGTCTGGGCGGCGAGCGGCGAGGTGAGGAGGGCGAGCAACAGTGAGGGGAGCGAGGCGAATCTCATGGGTTTCTCCGGCCGGGTTGGGGCGAGATCGTACCGACAACGGCGCGGCGAAGCGGAACGAGTCGAGCAGGATTGGCGTATAACCATTATTCTATGCGACTACTTCGGAAAAGGGGCGGCCATGTTCGGCACCGGGACAGCAGGAAGACACAACCGATTTGCCGGGCTGGCCCTGGCGCTGCTCTTCACCGCCGCCGGCGCATGCGTGGGTACGGGCGGGCAGACCGGCAGTCCGTTCGCCGCGGTGCCCGGAGAGGGCGAGGACATCGAACTGCTGGTGCGCAACCTCAACTTCCACCAGGTGACCGTGTACACGGCCCGGGGGGGCAGTTCGGTACGCCGTCTCGGAACCGTCCCCGGCAAGGGCGAGGCCACCTTCACGATGCGCTGGCACCTTCCCGACATCCAGCTCCGGGTCAGGGAGCTCGCTGGAGGGGACTACCTCACGGAAACCCTTCCCGTGACCCCCGGTGACTTGCTGGAGCTGATCATTCCCATCCGGTAGGGCGGCCGGCCAATCCAGTCTGGCGGTCCGATGGGCCGAACCGCACATTTGTATCCGGATTGCGTCCGTGCCGCTTCGGAGGTCCCTCTCGGCGGCGTCGGCCGCTTCTGTTTCGTGAACCGCCTCCGGAGAATCCGATATGCGCACGCACGCACTCGCCGTACTGATCGCCGCCATCCCGCTGACTGTGGCCGGCGATCCGGAATTGTCGGCTCAGCAGACGCCCGACCCGACGCTTACGCTCGATGAGGTCATCGATATGGTCCGCGTCTCCGGGCCGAAGCTGTCACCGGACGGCTCACGCGTACTGTTCGTGCGAAACGAACTCGACTGGGATGAAAACAAGCGCGAGAGCCGGATCTGGGTTGTGGGTGCGGATGGGCAGAACGCCAGACCCTTCACGGGATCGACCGATGACCGTTCCCCGGAGTGGTCACCGGACGGACGCTGGGTGTCGTTCACCCGACCGGTCGGCGAAACCGACAGGGTGCGCCAGCTGTTCGTTCTGCCGGTGGATGGCGGCGAAGCCGTTCAGCTCAGCAGCCATGTAACCGCCGTGGGCAACTATCGCTGGGCCGCGGACAGCAGGTCGGTGTTCTTCATGGCCAACGATTCGCTTCCCGACGACGAGGAAGCGGAACGCAAGAAGGGCGACGATGCGGTGTTCATCGACGAGGGTCCGAGCGGCCAGACCCAGGGATCGTGGAACGCGGTGTGGAAGGTCGATCTGGACACGGACGACGCTCCCCGCCAGGCAGAGCGCCTGACCCCGGAGATGCGGCGCGTGGGAGATTTCGCGCCCTCCCCCGACGGGAACTTTCTCGCCTACACCCACCGCAGCGAGAATCGCCGCAATGCGTCGCATCTATCCGAGATCGCGCTGCTTGCGATCGCTTCGGGCGAGGAGGAACGGATCACCCACAACGACGCCCCGGAGTCGCAACTGGCGTGGTCCCCCGACGGCGCGTCCCTCACCTTCGGGGCCCCGGACCTGGAGACCTGGGAGCTCGATCAGGGGAACCTCTACCTCTACGACATCCCCTCCGGCGAGATCACGCACCTGATGCCTGACGCGAATATCGACATCCGCGGGTATCGCTGGAACCCCGGGGGAAGGTTCATCGACCTCGTGGCGCTGGACAGGACCATCTCCAACCTGTACCGCCTCGATGTGCGTTCCGGTGAGCTGGATCCGTTGACCGAAATGGCGGGAATGACATCGTCGGCATCGTACGATGCGCACCACAACCTCGCGGCGGTGCAGTACGCGAGTCCGGTCGAGCCGGGTGACCTGTGGCTGGTGGACCTGGAGGGCGGAGGGCGGACGCGGCTTACGGAAGCGAATCCGTGGATTGCGGACAAGGATCTGGTGGAGCCCGAGGTGGTCCGCTGGAAGAGCCACGACGGACTCGAGATCGAGGGAGTGCTTTACGTGCCGGAAGGCCGGACCGCGCCGGGGGCGACGATCCTGGAGATCCATGGCGGCCCGGCCGGCGTCTTCACGCGCGGCTTCGACTCGGACGCGCAACTGCTCCTCGCCGAAGGGTATGCCCTGCTGCAGCCCAACGTGCGGGGCTCCTCCGGGTACGGCGACGCGCTGTTGCGCGGCAACATGAACGACATCGGCGGCGGCGACTACCACGATCTCATGACGGGGGTGGACGCGATCATCGAGCGGGGCGTGGCGCACCCCGACTCCCTGGCGGTGAAGGGATGGAGCTACGGCGGCATCCTCGGCGGGTGGACGATCACACGCACGGACCGCTTCAAGGCCGCCAGCCTCGGGGCGATGGTCGCGGACTGGCCGAGCGAATTCGGGGCGGGCTTCAACCACGACGTGGTGCGCTGGTATCTGGGCGGGGATCCCTGGTCGAACGGAGACCATTGGAGAGAGCGCTCCGCCTACACGCACCTCGACCGGATCACCACCCCGACCATCCTCTTCCACGGGGCCAACGACCGTACCGACACCATGGAGCAGACGATGAACTTCTTCGCGGGCCTGCGCCATCTGGGCGTCGAAGCCCGCTTCCTCCTGTTCCCGCGCGAGGGCCACGGCATCGCCGAGCCGCGGCATCGGCGCACGCTCCTGATCGAGGAACTCCGCTGGCTTCATCAGTACGTGAAGGGGCTCACGGACTGGCAGCCGCCGGAGCGGCCGGATCCTGACGCCGCCAAGGAGGGAGTCGCCGTGGTGTCGTGATGCGTCGCCTGCGCATCCCCGCTTCCGCGTCACTGGATCGGCTGCTTGCCGCCACCGCGGAAACGGTGCGCCGGTTCCCGGAGGTCTTCGCCTTCGGGGTTGTGGCCGGCGTGGCGGCCTCCCTTGCCCTGGAGTCTGGCGAGGCTCCCCGCTGGTGGGGTCTGTGGCGCGCCGCCAGCCTCGGCATCCCGCTCTTCGTGGCGCTCACCCTGCTCTGCGAACGCCGCAGCATCGCGGAGCCCCGGCGCTGGCTGTGGCGCACTGCGGCGCTGGGGGGGCTCGTGCTCCTGTACGTTCTCTTCGATGGCTGGGAATACTGGAGCATCGCCCAGCGCTACGGCCACCTCTCCGTCACGCTGCACCTGTCCGTCGCGGTGGTCCCCTACCTCTTCCTTGCGGCGGAGGAGCCCCGGGGCTTCTGGCAGTTCAACTTCGCCCTGCTCCATCGCTTCGTCGTCGCGACCATCTACGCGGCGGCGATCTACGCGGGGCTCGCGCTGGCCCTGGCCGCCCTCGACAATCTCTTCGGTGTGGACGTCGAGGAACTGGCCTACGTGCGCCTGTTCTTCGTTGTGGCCTTCTGCTTCCATCCCGTGTTCTTCCTCGCCGGCGTCCCGACCGACTTCGCGCGGCTCGACCGCGACGGCAGCGGTCCGCCGTGGCTGAAGGTGTTCTGCCAATACGTGATGCTGCCTCTGGTCACCGTGTACGTCATCATCCTCACCGCCTACCTGGGGAGAATCCTGGTGATCGGCACGTGGCCGAGCGGCTGGATCAGCTACCTGGTGTCCAGCCTGGCCATCGTCGGGATCCTGTCGCTGCTGATGGTGCACCCGGAGCGGCTCGAAGGGCCGCGCGGCTGGATCGACCGCTATGCGCTGGCCTTCTGGATCGCGATCATGCCCTCGGTCGTGATGGTGCTCATGGCCGTGTGGCAGCGAATCGAGCAGTACGGGATCACCGAGCGGCGGTATCTCCTTGGAGGTTTGGCGCTCTGGCTTGGCGCGGTCGCGCTCTACTCCGCCGTCACGCGTATACGAGGCATCCGGTTCATTCCGCTGACCCTGGCCGTGCTGGGTGCGGTCACGTTTGTCGGACCGTGGTCCGCGTATGCCGTGGCGCAGCGGAGCCAGCTTGCGCGGCTCGAGGCAATCCTCTCGGAGCACGGCGCCCTGCTGGCGGGACGGGCTTCCGGGGAAGTCGTCGAGATACCGTTCGAGGCTTGGGCCGAGGCGAGGTCGGCGGTCGATTACCTGGTTCGCGAGCATGGGGTGGCGTCGCTGGCCCCGCTACTAGAGGGTCGCGAGGCCGGTGGACCCGGAGGCGGGGACGATACGCTCGCGGATACGGCGCCGCCGGGTATCGCTGCGGGAGATTCGCTGGCGCGCGCGCAACGGTGGACGCGGGACGCGGCCCGCACCATGGGCGACCTTCGGATTCGTCCCGGGGTCAGCTATCGGCCCGCGCGGCTCGAAGGGGTGCAGCAGGGTGACCCGATCTCCGTGGCCGGATTCGAACTGCTGCTTGTGGGGGACGACGAGGGCGAGGCGGTGATCGGAACAGACACGCTGCGGTTCGCGCTGTCGTCGGACGGAATGGAGATGGTGCTGGAGTTCGAAGGGGCTGCCGTCGGGCACGCGTCGCTGGCGGCGCTCATCGACGCCGGACAGCAGCTGCGCTCGCGGCAGTTCGACAACACCGTCGCTGCAACCCGCGCTGCGCCGGATGTGATCGATGTCCCGGCGCGGGAGATGACCCTGCCGTTCGACACCGGCCGCTGGCGCGTGCAGGCCGTGCTCGGTTCCCTCGAGGTGGAGCGGGTGGACGAGCGCATGGCGGCGACTTCCTTCCGCCTGCACTCCGTCCTCCTGCAGCGCAACGAAGACGACCCGTGATCCCTCAACAGATCATCGCGCGCAAGCGGGACGGGGAGGCGCTGGGTCTGGAGGAGCTGCACGACTTCCTGACCGCCTACCTCGATGGCGCCGTCGGAGATGACCAGATGGCCGCGTTCCTGATGGCGGTCTACTTCAACGGTCTCGCGCCGGCTGAACTGGACACCCTGGTCACACTCATGATGATCTCGGGCGAGATGCTGGAGCGCCGGGGAGACCGGCCGGGCCCGCGGGTCGACAAGCACTCGACGGGCGGGGTGGGTGACAAGACCTCGCTGGTGGTGGCCCCGCTCGCCGCCGAGATGGGTATGGTTGTTCCGATGATGTCCGGCAGGGGCCTGGGACACACGGGGGGGACGCTCGACAAGCTCGAGTCGATTCCCGGTTTTCGTACTCGCGTGCCTCTCGACGAGTTCAACGGAGTGCTCATGCGGATCGGGTGCGCCATGATCGGCCAGACGGACGAGATCGCTCCCCTGGACCGCAGGCTGTACGCGCTGCGCGATGTGACTGCAACGGTTCCCTCGCTTCCGCTGATCACCGCGTCGATCATGTCGAAGAAACTGGCCGAGGGACTCGACGGCCTGGTCCTGGATGTGAAGGTGGGGCGGGGGGCATTCCTTTCCCGCCTCGAGGACGCCAGGGAGTTGGCGCGGGCGATGGTGGGCGTGGGGACCACGCGGGGACTGTCGGTGACCGCGGTGCTCTCCGCGATGGACCGCCCCCTCGGGCGGGCGATCGGCAATGCGCTCGAGGTCCGCGAGGCCCTGGAGTGCCTGTCGGGGGATGGGCCGCGCGACTTCCGCGACCTGTGCGTCGAACTTGCCGCCGAGATGGCGGTGGCCGGTGGTGTGGCGGCCGGAGTGGAGGAGGGACGTGCGCGGGCGACCGAGACACTGGCCCGGGGCGGTCCCATGGAGCGATTCATGCGCCTGGCGGATGCCCAGGGGGGGGCGCTCGATCCGTCCAGGAGCGATTTCGGGTTGCCCATCGCACCGTTCACGGCGGTGGTGGCCGCCGAAGCAGACGGGACGGTTGCAGCCATCGACCCGCTCGCCCTCGGTTACGGAGTCATCGCGCTGGGAGGTGGGAGGACTCGACAGGATCAGGAGATCGACCCGCGGGTCGGGTTCGTGCTGCGTGTCGAAGTCGGTGATCGGATCGCCCGCGGTGACCCGCTTGCCGTGGTCCACTCGGCCACCCGGGAAGGGCTGGCCATCGGTGCCAGTGCCGTCACGGAAGCGGTGCGCCTGGCAGCGGGTGACGCCCCCGCCCCGTTGCCGCTTGTCCTCGAGCGAGTCGAGGGCTGATGCAATGCCGGCCGAACCGGGCGTCCGATCGCTCCGGACGCGCTGGAACCAAAGGAGAGGCTAAATGAGAATCGCAATCGCAGGGACGCTCGCCTGCCTGACCGGGTGGCCGGCCCTGACCGCACCGGCTCCGGCATCCGCGCAGGAATCCGGCGCCGACCCTTCCGACCTGCCGTATTCTACGGCCCGCCATGACTTCCGCATCACGACCGTGGCGGACGGACTCGATCATCCGTGGTCGATGGCATGGCTCCCTGACGGTACGATGCTCATCGTGGAGCGCCCGGGGCGGGTGCGGGTCGTGCGCGACGGCGTGCTCCAGCCGGAGGCAGTGCGGGGTTGGCCGGGGGTGTACAGGGACAGGGGGCAGGGTGGCTTCATGGACATCCTCCCGCACCCGGCTTTCCCGCGAAACCGCTGGCTCTACCTCAGCTACGGCAAGCCCAACGAGGATGCCTCGGAGGGGGCCACCACAGTTGTGCGCGGACGCTGGGACGATGGCCGGGTGACCGGCCTGGAGGAGGTGTTCGAGGCCGACGCCTGGGGGGACAACAACAATCATTTCGCCGGCCGCATGGCCTTCGACCACGATGGCTACCTCTACGTGGCCGTGGGTGACCGGATGGTGTCCCCGGACGTGATGGCCGATCATCCGGCGCTGGACCTCACCAACCACATGGGAACGATCGTGCGCCTGCACGACGATGGGACGGTGCCTCCCGACAACCCGTTCGCCGGACGGGACGACGCCATGCCGGAGATCTGGAGCTATGGACACAGGAACATCCAGGGCCTGGCCGTCGACCCGCTCACGGGAGACCTCTGGGCCAGCGAGCACGGACCGCGGGGCGGCGACGAACTGAACCTGATCGTCCGCGGCGGCAACTACGGCTGGCCCGTGATCTCGTACGGGATCAACTACGACGGCACCGTCTTCACCACGGAAACGCATCGCCCGGGGATCGAGCCGCCCCGCTTCGTGTGGACCCCCTCGATCGGCGTTTCCGGGATGATGATCTACCGGGGCGGCCGGTATCCCTGGTGGCGGGGAAGCGCGTTCGTGGGCGGAATGGTCGGGGAGCAGCTGGCGCGCGTCACTCTGGTGGGCTCGGACGCGGTAAGCGTAGAGACGCTGCTCCCCGGCGAACTCGGGCGCATCCGCGATGTGCGCGAAGGCCCGGATGGGCTGGTCTATCTGGCCCTGGAGCACCTCGAGGAGCTGACCGCCGTGGTGCGGCTGGATCCCGTCCCCAACGACATCGTGCCACCCCGAGAGCGGAGGCAGCCATGAAGCGGCACAGTTCTCTCCCATTCGCGATTCTCACCCTGCTGATCGCGGCCCCTGCAATCGCGCAGGAGCCCGTTGCCTGGGGATGGGAACCGGTATTCCACACGTTCTCGATCGTGGCGATCGATCCGTCCACCGGGGAATCGGGCGTTGCGGTCACGACCCGCAACCCCTGCGTCGGCAACGCGGTCCCCTGGGTTCGGGCCGGCGTGGGCGCCGTCGCCACCCAGGGCGGGACGCGGCTGGAGTACGGCAACGACCTGCTCGACCTCCTGGAGCAAGGTGTGGCGCCGCGGGAGGCGATGGACCAGGTGGTGGCCGCGGATGAAGGACGCAGTCGCAGACAGGTGGGGGTCATCGACCTGGACGGCCGGACGGCGCAGTGGACCGGGTCGGACCAATACGGCGCCGAGGATCAGGGAGACTGGGTCGCCGAGCGCGCGGGCCTGAACTACGCCGTACAGGGAAACTCGCTGGTAGGCACCGCGGTAGTGGATTCCGTCGCGGTCGCCTTCGAGAGGAGCGAGGGGTCCGGGCGCCACCTCGCCGACAGGCTGATCGAGGCCCTGCACGCGGGGCAGGTACTCGGAGGGGATGGCCGCCATGGCGAGACGCAGTCCGCAGCGGTTCTGGTGGCGGATCCGCGGCCCGGGATGTCGCGTCACCCGCAAGGAATCACGGCCGACATCAACGTATGCGAGCACCCGGAACCGGTGGTGGAAATGCGCCGCATCTACGACGTCGCGTCCGAGACTCTGGGCTTCCGCAGGCTCGAGCGGTTCGTGGGCCGGGACGTGTTTCAATTGAAGGTGATGCTCCACGCACTCGGGGTCTATCGGCCGGGCTCACCCGCGCCGTCGATCGATACTCCGGAGGTCCTCGTCTACGATCAGGAGACGATGGAGGCCGTGGATCGCTTCCGTAGCGAACAGGGCTGGCGCACAACCGTGCCCGGATATGTGGACCACACGACCATCGACCGGCTCTGGGAGCGGCTCGACGAGATCGACCGGGCCGCGGAGGTACGGGATCGAATCCGCAGCATCGTGCGAGTAAGGCGGTGATCGGCCCGCGGCGCGTCGGCAGATGTAGCGGGGTGCTGGGCCAGAGGCTGCCTGCTAGAGGATCCGGAAGAGGATCCCCTCGCTCCGGAGCGCCGCCGCCAGTTCATCCTGCCGCGGCGACGCAACCCTGAGCGCGGCGCCGCACTTCGCACCGCCTTCGGGGGGCGCCGGCACTACCTCGGCCGGAATCGCCTGCTCGCGCGCGACATCCTCGGCCCACATCGCGTGATGGGTGGTGTCGAAGGTGAAGACGCTGGATCCCGGCTCGGCGGTCATGGTGTCGGTGCCTGGGGTTGGAGTGGGCGGTTGACGGGCTGCGCCTGACGGTCGCACACCACCGTCGGTTCGGTCCCCGGAAGATAGATTTCGTCGTAGGCATCTTCCACCGGGCACCACCTGGAGGCCAGCGTTCCCGTCCTGTTGTCGACCCGGCGGGTGACGAGACCTCTCGGCAGCGGCCAGGGTTCGGGGATGTCCAGCACCGGACCCGCACCGGCTCCCGCTCCTTCGCCATCATCCGCGCCCGGGGGATTGCCGTAGTACACCCGCCTCATGAAATCGCCCCACACGGGTGCCGCAAAACCCCCGCCAGTGGCGCGCTCCACGATCGAGACCGGACGGTCCATCCCGAACCAGACGCCGGCCGCCAGATTGGGGGTGAACCCCATGAACCAGGTATTGCTTCCCTCGTTGGTCGTGCCGGTCTTGCCGGCAGCGGGCACCTCGGGCGGCAGACCTGCGACCACACGCACGCCGGTGGAGCCGGTACCCGATGCGACAACGGTCTCCAACAGGGACACGGTCAATCGCGCGACGAGCGGATCGAGCACCCGCGTCCGTTCGGGCTGGGGCTCCCACAGGAGTTCGCCGCCTGCGCCTTCCACCCTCACGATCGGGAACGGATGGACCCTGGTGCCGAGGTTGGCGAGTGTCGAATAGGCCGCCAGCATTTCGATGGGGATCACTTCGGCCGCTCCGATGGCGGTGGAAGGGAAGCGCTCGACCTCGGTGCGGATGCCCAGACGCGCCGCCATCTGGCCCACCGCCTCCAGCCCGACCCTCCTCCCGACCTTGATTGCCACCATGTTGATCGACCGGGCGAGCGCGGTCCGGATCGTAATGGGGCCCATGAACTCGGGTTCGTAGTTGCTGGGCCTCCACGTCGTCCCGTCGACCTGGTCGATCACGACCGGCGCGTCGACCACCACCTCCGAAACCGGGATCCCGCTTTCGATCGCCGCTGCGTAGACGATCGGCTTGAAGGCTGACCCCGCCTGCCGGCGAGCCTGCGTCGCGCGGTTGAACTTGGAGTGGACGAAGTCCCGGCCCCCGATCATCGCCCGCACATGTCCGGTCGCCGGGTCGGTGGCGACGAACATCCCCTGCACATAGGGGATGGAGGGGATGTCGGCCGCGTCGGTGCCCGCCGCAAACTCCTCATAGGTGGGATGGTCGAACCCCGCCCACTCCTCGACCCGCTGCCAGCCGCTCTCCATGGCTGCCTGCGCCGCGGCCTGCATGTCGAGGTCCAGGGTCGTATGGATCTCGAGGCCGTCGGTATAGAGTTTGCTGCCGAATCGGTCCTGGAGTATCCCCCGGGCCCATTCGACGAAATAGGGGGCCTGCGCCCGGGCACCGCGGGCACGCTCCAGGGGCACCGGTTCTGCCTTCCACAGCGTGGCCTCGTCCTCGGTCAGGAACCCCTCGCGGGCCATCACGTCCAGCACCAGGTTGCGCCTGCTCACGGCGGCGTCGGGGTTGTTGAACGGGCTGTATCGCTCAGGTCGGTTGGCGATCGCGGCGAGCAGCGCGCCCTCCGCCGGGTTCATGTCTACGGCGTTCTTCCCGAAGTAGCTCTGCGACGCCCTCTGAAGTCCATACCAGCCATGGGCATAGCCGATCTGGTTGACGTAGGCCTCGAGGATCTGGTCCTTGCTGTACGCGCGCTCGAGCGCCATCGCGACCTGCCACTCCTTCATCTTGCGCAGGATCCGCTTCTCGAACCCGATCCGCTCGGTCCAGATGTGGCGGGCGAGCTGTTGCGTGATCGTGCTCCCCCCGGCACCGGACAGTGACCGCGTGCGCAGGACGCCGACAGCGGCGCGGGCGATTCCCCGAAAATCAATCCCGTTGTGTTCGTAGAAACGCCGGTCCTCGATGGCGATGAACGCCTGCGGGACGTACTCGGGCAGACTCGCGAGCGGTACGACCGTCCGGCGCTGCTCCCCGAATTCCCAGACGAGCGTCGAGTCGCGGGCGTAGAGCTTGCTGGTCTGCCGGGGCTCAAACGTGTAGATCTGCGCGACGGAAGGGCAGTTGGCACAAAGATTCCGCCAGCTTCCAATCGCCAGACCGACACCGCCGGCAAACAGGAACAGGAAGACGAACCAGGCATGGCGCGGCACGCGCACCCGCCGGATCGTCTTCACCGCTGCCTTCAGAAAAGCTCTTGCTGACACCATGCCCTTGGTCTGTTGCGGAGGCTTCAGCTCCATCATCAATCTAGCACCTTTGGAGGGAGGAGTTCTCCTTGACCTCGCCCCTCCGGACGGGCAAGCTAGTACGCGCCGCGGCAGTGCGGCTCGACAGTCCCGAGGCTCACGCGATACCCATATCTCCTTCCGACGAGGCAAGGGCCCTGATCCGTTGCAGCGAAGTTGTCGTACGCTCCCTGACGGGCGGCTATCCGGTCCGTATCGGGGATGGAGCGCGGCGTCTGTTGCCGGCGGCGGTGGCTGCCGCCGCTCCGTCCGGGAGGTGCGCCCTGATCTCGGACGAGCGCGTCGCGGGGCTGTGGTACGATCGGGTCGCCGAGCCGCTCCAGCGGGAAGGAATGGACGTGGTGCCCGTGTTCTTCCGGCAGGGGGAGGCCAACAAGACGCGCGCGGTCTGGGCGCGCCTGACCGATGACCTGATCATAGCGGGCCTTGGCCGCGACTGCTGCGTGGTGTCGCTGGGCGGCGGCGTCGTGGGGGACATGGCCGGATTCGTGGCCGCGACGTTCATGCGCGGGGTGCCGTTCATCCAGGTGCCTACCACCACTTTGGCGATGATCGATGCGTCGGTCGGGGGGAAAACCGGGGTGGACCACGCGGTGGGAAAGAACCTGATCGGCGCCTTCTACTCACCGTGCGAGGTGCTGGCCGACCCGGCATTCCTGACGACGCTCGACCGGGGCCAGCGGGCGGAAGGATACGCCGAAGCGGTCAAACACGGGGTGATCCTCGATGCGGAATACGCCCAGTGGCTTGCAACAAACGCAGACACGCTGCTGGATGGCGACCCGGAGGCGGTCGAACGTGCCGTGGTGCGATCGGTGCGAATCAAGGCTGAAGTCGTCTCGGGCGACCTGCTCGAAGCCGGCCGGCGCAAGATTCTCAACTTCGGGCACACCGTAGCCCACGCCCTTGAACTGGACTCGGGGTACACGCTGCCGCACGGACACGCCGTCTCGGTGGGCATGGTGGCAGAGGCCCGGATCGGTGAGGCGCTCGGGATCACCGCACGCGGCACGGCCGAGGCCATACGCGGTCTGGTTGCAGCCTTCGGACTTCCGGATCGACACCGCTCTCTGGGGCGAGCCGGGCGCCTGGCGCGGATGATGGTGCGAGACAAGAAGACCCGTTCGGGCATCGTACACATGGTAAGGCTGGAATCACTGGGCCGGACCTCCGTCGGCGACAGTACGACGGTTCCCATCCCGGAGGCGGAACTGATCAGCACCCTGAAACGTCTGTTTCGTTGATGACGTCCGGATTGGCGCGCACACGTTTGACTACCGGCGCCCAAGCGGCGAAGATTGGCGGGAAACGACCCACCCGCCGCGCCGTGACGCCTGGCTGGAGGATGAATGGCGCTTCTTGAGCGCATCCACGACCTGACAATTCCGTCGGCACTGACCCAACGAGCCACCCGCGACCCCGGGGCGCCCTTCCTGCTCGGAGGCGACACTGCCCTGACCTACGCAGGGGCCGACAGCCAGTCCGAGGCGCTGGCGGCCTCGCTGGCGAATCTGGGGGTCGAGGCCGGGGATCGGATCGCCCTGGTCCTCCCGGCGTGCACGGAGTTCGCTGTCACGGTCTTTGCCGCGGCCAAGCTGGGGGCGACGATCGTTCCGCTCAATCCGCGGCTCACCATGGCCGAGTTGCGGTACATGCTGCGCCATTCGGGGGCGGCGTTCGCGGTCACGGCCGAAAACGCATTCGGGAACGATTACCTGCAGCTGTTCGAGGATCTGTTGGAAGAACTCCCGGACCTCAGGTACGTCGTCACGGTGGGCGAGGAGGACCTCTGGTACGACGATCAGATCTTCCAGTGGGAGGACATGCTGTCCGCGGGAAGCGGCCGCGACTTCAGCGCCGAGCCCCCGAACCCCGGCGACGTCTTCGCGATCGCGTATACGGAGGGGACGACCGGCAAGCCGAAGGGGGTCGAGCTCACGCAGCGCAACCTGCTTTGCGCCGCCGGGGCCACGACCGCGGCCGCGGGCCTTACATCGGAGGACGTCGTGGTCGGGGTCGACGCCCTGTTTCACGTCTTCGGCCTGGGTCCGGGGCTGCTCGGAGCGGTGCTCGGGGGTGCGAGCCTGGTGCTCATGGACGGCGTGAACGCAACGGACACGCTCGACCTCGCGGACCGCTTCGGGGCGACCGTGCACTACGGCGTGCCCACGCTCTTCGCGAGGGAGCTGCCGGAGATCGCACGGCGCGGCCGTCCCCCCGGGGCGGTCCGCCTGTGCCTGGCCGCCGGAGCCCCGCTGAAGGACGACCTTGCCCGGCGCATCGAGGACGCATACGGCGTCCCCGTACTCATCGCCTACTCGCTCTCGGAGACGGCCTCGACCCTCTCCCTGACCCGCCCGGACGACCCCCCGGACAAGCGGATCTTCACCGTCGGCCGCCCCATCGGCGACACGATGGTCCGGGTGACCGAGGACGACGGAACCGAATTGCCGCCGGAGAGCGTAGGCGAGATCCGCGTGCGCGGCCCGGGTGTAATGCGCGGGTATTACAGGCAGCCGAGGCGAACCGCGGCGGTCATGGACCCGGAGGGCTACCTGCTGACCGGCGACCTGGGCATGGTCGACGAGGACGGATACCTCCACCTTGTGGGGCGGCGCGAGGACGTGGTCATTCGCGGCGGGTTCAACGTGCACCCGAGGGAGGTTGAGGACCGGATCTCGGCTCATCCGGCGGTCGAAGAGGCGGTGATCGTGGGTGTCCCCGACGAGATTCTGGGCGAAGCGGTCTGCGCCTGCGTGGTGCGCGAGGAGGGCGGCGTGGTCACCGCGAGGGAGATTCGGGACTGGTGCTCCGGGACGCTGGCCGACTACAAGGTGCCGGATCTTGTTACCTTCATGGATGACCTCCCCCTGACCGGTACCGGCAAGGTGTGGCGCCAGGAACTGGCCCGCCGCGTCTCCGCGGAGCATTCGGACGCGGTCTGAGGTGGAGCGCGAAGACCCGCAGGACTGAAGACAGAATGGTCAATCCCTATATGAAGGTCCCCCACGCCGAACCCGGCAGGCCGGTCCCCCCGGAAGCTCCGAACGCGGCGCTGCTCATCGACTTCGACAACGTCACCATGGGCATGCGCAGTGACCTCGCGAAGGAGCTCAAGCACCTTCTCGATTCGGACATCATCAAGGGGAAGGTGACGGTCCAGAGGGCCTATGCGGACTGGCGCCGCTATCCCCAGTACATCGTGCCGCTCTCCGAAGCCTCGATCGATCTCATCTTCGCCCCGGCCTACGGCAGTTCCAAGAAGAACGCCACCGATATCCGGATGGCGATCGACGGCATCGAGCTGGTCTTCATCCGGCCCGAGATCGGCACGTTCATCCTCCTCACCGGCGACTCCGACTTTTCCAGCCTGGTGCTGAAGCTCAAGGAATACGGGAAGTACGTCGTCGGGATCGGCATCCAGGAGTCGAGTTCCGACATTCTGGTGCAGAACTGCGACGAGTACTACTCGTACACCGCACTGACCGGGCTCCACAAGGCCACCGGCGACGGCCCCGCGACCCCCGACGCATGGGAGTGCGTGGAGGAAGCCGTGGGCCGCATGGCCTCCCGGGGGGACGTGATGCGCTCCGACCGGCTCAAGCAGGTCATCATGGAGCTGGCGCCCGGGTTCGACGAGCGCAGCCTGGGGTTCAAGAATTTCTCCAAGTTCCTCGTCGAGGCGGCGAACAAGGGGCTGGTGAACATCCAGCGTGGCGAGAACGGCCAGTACAAGGTCGCTCCGCGGGGTGGGGCGCCAGCCGGTGCCGACAGCCGCGCGACGGCCGCAGCGGAGCCCGCGGGGAACGGCGAGCAAAAGCCGGCCAGGGGTCGGAGGGGATCCCAGGCGCGGCGCACGCCGGCGGAGCGAAGGGCGAAGGACGGCAGGAAGAAGACCGCGCCGGCAAGCACGCAGGAAGCGGCGGTGCGAGAGCCTGCTGCCAGGCCCGATCCCGCCCCCGCACTGAAGCTGCTTGTGCGGGCGGTGACGGAAATGGGGGGCAACGACGGCCGGGGCGCCCGGGACTCCGATGTCAAGCGGAAGATGCTGGCCATCGATCGGGGCTTCAACGAGAGTGCCTTCGGGTTCGGGAAGTTCAGCAAGTTCCTGCTGCACGCGGAGGAACAGGGGGCGATCGAGCTCAAGCGCGGGAAGGGCGGGAGCTTCGGCATTGTCGTCGCGTCCCGGGCCGCCGATCCCGCGGCATCCGCCTTCGACGCAAAAGCGCTGGGGCTGCCTACCACGGAGAGCTCGATCAAGAGCTATCTGGCGCACCGTTACAAGGGTGTCGGCATCAAGACCGCCGAGCGCCTGGTGGATCATTTCGGGGCGAGTGTCTTCGAGGTGATGCAGAACCAGCCGGAGCGGGTAAGGCAGGTGCTTTTCAAGGCACGGGCCGAAAGCGTGCTCGCCAACTGGGCCGGAGACTACAAGAGGAGGGGTGCCGCGTTGGCGAAGCAGACGCGGGCCTCGCAACCGGCCGGGCAGGGCAAGGCAAACGCGGACTCTCCGGCGCGGACCGATGAGGGTGCGGCCGGCCGCGGTCGGCGGGAGAGTTCCCCGGGGCGGCGGACCGGATCCCGCGGGGGTGCCCGGCCGACCCGGAGTTCGGACTCATCCACCGGCGCCGGGAGCGATGGTGGGGAGGCAGTAGCCACCGAGGCTGCGCCGGTCAAGACGGGGCTTCGCGGGCTCTTTCCCTGGGGTCGCCGGTCACGTTAGCCGCGAGGTGACGGGGGCTGAGGACCAACGGTCCAGGGCGGACCCCTGGCTCCGCGGCCATCTCGCCGGCGATGCCGCCACCGTGGCCCGCCGCCTGCTAGGAACCGCGATCCTGTCCACTGTCGATGGCCTCGAGACCCGGGGCGTCATCGTCGAAACCGAGGCCTATACGGGCCTTGAAGACCCGGCAAGCCACGCCCACGCGTCAAAACGGCGCACTCCCCGCAACGACGCGATGTTCTCGGCCCGCGGCACCCTGTACGTCTACATCTCCTACGGGATCCACCACTGCATCAACGTCGTGACCGGAACGGAGGGCGATCCGGCCGCCGTGCTGATTCGCGCGCTGGAGCCGGTGAGCGGACTGGATGTCATGGCGGCGCGGAGAGGACGCGAGCGCGACCTGTGCAACGGTCCCGGGCGCCTGGCGCAGGCCCTCGGGATCACCATTCAGCATAACTACCACGATCTTGCGCGGCCGCCGATCCGGCTTCAGCCGGGAGAACGGGTCCCGGGTGCGGAGGTAGGCACCAGCGGCCGCATAGGAGTTTCCCGCGCCGCGGATTGGCCGCTGAGGTTCTTCGTCAAGGGCCATTCGGCAGTCAAGCCGCCGAGGTGGTAACTTATACCCATGAGCGACCCGACCTGGATTACTCTCCTTCCCCCCCTCCTCGCAATCGGTCTGGCGATCGGCACGCGCCAGGTCTACCTGTCCCTTGCGGGCGGGATCTGGCTGGGGTGGATCATCCTCTTCGACTGGAACGTGGCGGCCGGGTTGGCCGAGACGATCGAATCGACCGTGCGCGTGCTGGGGGACGACTACGATGCCAGGGTGATCATGTTCACACTGGTGATCGGTGCGCTGATCGCGACGCTGTCGTCGTCCGGGGGCGTGGCGGGCTTCGTGGGCTGGCTGGAGCGCAACCGCTGGGTGACCAACGCGCGGCGGTCCCAGCTGCTCGCCTGGCTCATCGGCGTCGGCATCTTCATCGAGTCGAACATCACCGTGCTGGTCGCCGGGTCCGTCTCGCGGCCGCTCTTCGACCGCTACCGCATATCGCGCGAGAAGCTGGCCTACCTGATCGACTCCACCAGCGCGCCGATCTGCATCCTGATCCCGCTGAACGCCTGGGGGGCCTACAATCTGGGCCTCCTGAACGAGCAGGGCGTGGATCAGCCCCTCGGCGTCTTCCTGCGCTCCATTGCCTTCAACTTCTATTCCTTCGCGGCGGTGATCCTCGCGCTGGCGGTCGTTCTGTTGAAGCTGGACTGGGGCCCCATGAAGCGCGCGGAGGCCCGAGCGGCGAAGGGTGAGGTGCTTGCTCCCGGAGCCACTCCCATGATGGACGAGGGTATGCTCAGCCACGACGAGGACACGGCGATCCCGCCGCGGGCCGTGAACATGTTCGTCCCCGTCCTCGTCCTCGTGGCTGCGATGCCCCTGGGGCTCTGGATAACGGGGGGCGGCGACCTGAGAGAGGGTGACGGGGCGACTTCCGTGCTGTGGGCGTCGCTCGCCGGCCTCGCGGCGGCGTGGATTCTCCTGCTGGCCCAGCGCGCGTACTCCATCGACAAGCTGGTGCGGATCGCCCTGCGGGGGGCGGGCGGGCTCGTCCCCCTGGCGCTCATCCTGCTCCTGGCACTCGCCCTCGGCGACGTGACCGGCCAACTGGGTACGGGCAGATATGTGGCAGGGGTCGTCGAGGGATCGCTCGCGCCGGCGGTCTTCCTGCCGCTTGTCTTCGTCGTGTCCTCCGCGATCGCCTTCTCGATCGGATCGAGCTGGGGCACCTTCGCCATCATGATCCCCATTGTGGTTCCGGCGGCCGCGGCGCTGGGGCTGGATCTGGCCCCCTTCCTGGCAGCCGCGCTGTCGGGAGGCATCTTCGGCGATCACTGCTCCCCGATCAGCGACACCACGGTGATATCTTCCATGGCGGCCGCGACCGACCACGTCGACCACGTGCGGACGCAGCTGCCCTACGCGCTGGCCGGCGGCGCGGTCGCCACCGTCTGCTTCGCGATAGCGGGTGCGTTCCTGTAGAGCCGGGGCGGCGACAACCGTGTTGATCACCCGAGGAGAGCCGTGAACATCACCGTGTGCGTGAAGCGCGTCCCCGATACCGCGACCCGGATCCGGATCGCGGACGACGGCCGCGGCATCATGCAGGACGGCGTGAAATACGTCCTCAGCCCATACGACGAGTTCGCCGTCGAGGCGGCGCTGCAGCTCGTGGAGGCGGCGGGGGAGGGGCAGGTCACCCTGCTCAGCTACGGACCGCCCGCAACTGCGGAGACGCTGCGCTCGGGGCTGGCCCTGGGCGCCCACCGGGCTGTGCTGCTGACGGGCGAGCCGGACATGGACGGATGGGCGACCGCGCAGGTTCTGGCCTCGGAGCTGGCAGGGAGCGACGACGCGCTCGTGCTCTTCGGGATCAAGGCGGTGGACGACGACCAGCAGCAGGTGGGCCCCATGGTGGCCGAGCTGCTCGGACGACCGTGCGCGACCGCCGTGGCGGCGATGGACGTCGAGGGAGGCGTGGCGACCTGCCGCCGGGCCGTCGAGGGCGGGCAGGAGGTCGTCGAGATGGACCTCCCGGCCGTGGCGACGGTGACCAAGGGGCGGTACGAGCCGCGCTACGCGTCCCTGCGCGGGATCATGATGGCGAAGCGGAAGCCGCTGGTGGAGAAGCCGGCTCCGGAGGTCGAGTCCGGGCTCGTGGTGGAGGCGCTGACGTATCCTCCGGAGCGTCCGGACGGGCGGATCGTGGGCGAGGGCGTCGATGCCGTGGCCGAGCTTGTGCGCCTGCTCAGGGAGGAGGCCAAGGTACTGTGATGGCTGACGTATTGGCCGTAGCCGAAGTGAGGGACGGGGTTGTACGGAGCGTGTCCCGGGAGGTGGTCTCGGCCGCGCGCGGCATTGCGGATTCGCTGCGGGGTGCGGTGGACGTGGCCGCGGCAGGGGGGACGGGTTGCGGGGCGGCGGCAGCCGGCCTGGGACGGCACGGGGCCGACCGGGTGCTCGCGGTGGAGGTGGCCGCGCAGGTCGATGTCCGCGCGACGGCGGTAGCCGAACTCGCTCGCGCGGGGAGCTATGGGGCGGTCGTGTTTGCGGCGACGGGGCCGGGCAGGGATCTGGCCCCACGGGTCGCGGCCAGGCTCGCCTCGCCTCTCCTGACCGATGTGGTTGCCCTGGATGTCGACGGCGGCCAGATCGTGGCCACCCGCCCGGTCTTTGCCGGGAAGGCCCTGGCCCGCGTCCGGGCGCTGGGGGCGCCGGCACTCCTCTCCATTCGGCCCAACGTATTCGGCGTGGCCGATTCTCCACGCGAGGCGCGGGTCGAGGCCGTCTCGCCCCCGGCGGAGGCAGAGACGGGGTACCGGGTCGGGGGATTCGAAGCCTCGGCGGGTGCGGCGCTGGACGTGGCCGAAGCCGCCATCGTCGTTTCGGGCGGCCGCGGCATGAAGGACCCGGAGAACTGGCACATCCTCGAAGACCTGCGCGACGCGCTGGGCGACACGGCGGCGCTGGGGGCGTCCCGGGCGGTCGTGGACGCGGGCTGGCGACCGCACGCGGAGCAGGTCGGCCAGACCGGCAAGACGGTCACGCCCAAGCTCTACCTGGCGATGGCCATCTCGGGAGCGATCCAGCACCTCGCCGGCATGCGCACCTCGGGTGTCATCGTAGCGGTCAACCGCGATCCCGATGCGCCGATCTTCGGCGTGGCCGACTACGGCATCGTGGGCGACGTCTTCGCGGTCGCCCAAGCGCTCGCGGCCGCCGTCCGGGAACTGCGCAACTCGTAGGTCGCCGCCGCCGTCGGCCGAAATCCGCGTCCAAGGCTCCTACGGCCGCCCCATGAACTGCACCGGGTCCACCTCCCGCCCCCACCGCCACACCTCGAGGTGCAGGTGCGGCCCGGTCACGTTCCCGGACGATCCCGTCTTGCCGATCACCGTGGATTTGGACACATCCTGCAGCGGCTCGACGTCGATTTCGGAAAGGTGCGCGTAGACGCTGAGCAGATCGGGGCCGTGGTCGATCCAGATCACATTGCCGTACCCGTCCATCGTCCCGGTGAAGCGGACCCGCCCGCCCAGGATCGGGCGCACCGGCGTCCCCACGTCCGCGGCCAGGTCCACTCCCCGATGCAGGTCGGCGCCACCCTGGCTCCGGATGCCGAACGGGGAATTCAGCCCGCCGCGAACCGGCCATTGGGGCGTCTGGCACCCCGTGAGCGATCCCGCGGCCAACACGCTGACGACAATGGCGGCAACCGGCGCCGGCCTCAGGTCCCCGATGGCCGCGAGGATGCCCTGAACCGGGTTCTCCGGGATCGACATCATGACCTGCCCGGGAGCAGTATGACCTGCGCGGGCTCGTTCCGCTCGATTCGCGCGACGCCCTCGGGGACGATCGCCAGCCCGTCCGCGTCGCGCAGCGATCGCACCAGCCCGCTCCCCTGGGGCCCGGTCAGCGCGCAGCGCACCGCGCCGCGGGCATCGGAGGGCGCCGAGAGGCTCACCCGGAAGAACTGCGTGAGCCCTCGGGGGGCGGACAACGTGGTCTCGGTGACGGCGGTGACGATCGTCCCGACGGGACGCGCGGACCCCGTCATCGCGCGCAGGTAGGGCGCGACGAACACGTGGAAGGTCACGAAGGCGGAAGCGGGGTTCCCCGGAAGGCCGAACACCGGCAGCGCGGTGCCATCGGGCTGCAGGTGACCGAACGAGAGCGGACTGCCGGGGCGTACCCGCGCGCGCCAGAAATCCAGCCGGAACGAAAGCTCCAGCAGGATCCGCTTGAGGAGGTCCTTCTCGCCCATGGACGCGCCCCCTGTCGACACCAGCACATCGACGCCTTCGACCGAGCCAAGCGCTTCCCTCAGCGTCTCCCGGTCGTCCGGCGCCACCCCGTGGTCGACGGGAACGCCGCCCGCCTCCGCGACCGCCGCGGCGATCATGCCCCGGTTGGTGTCCGGGATCGCCGTGCCTTCCACCACGCGATCGAAGCGATCCACGCCCACCAGCTCGTCGCCGCTCGACAACACGCCGACCCGCGGCCGCCGATGGACGCGAACCCGGTCAGCGCCGCTGGCCAGGATGACGGGCAGGGTTCCCGAGTGCACAACCGCCCCGCTCGGGACGGTTTCGTCGCCGCGCTCCATGTCCTTGCCCGCAGTGCGGACGTGCTTGCCCAGATCATCGGTGCGGTGGATCACCACGGTTCCCGCGGACGCTTCACCATCGGTGTGCTCCACGCGGATCACCGAGTCGAAGCCGACGGGGATGGGGCCACCCGTCATCACCCGAACCGCCGCGCCGGGCGGGACATCCTCTAGCGGCACCGTCCCTGGGTAGGACTTCCCCGCCACCGGGAGGCGAAGATCGCCATCACCACGCCCCGCCAAGTCGCCGCTCCGCACGGCGAACCCGTCCATCGCGCTGTTGGGCCACGAGGGGAGGGTGGCGCGCGCGACCACCGGCTCCGCCAGGGACCGCCCGAGCGCGCGCCCGGGCGGCATCGACCTCGCCGGCATCCGCCGCGCATCGGCCAGAACGCGCTCCAGGGCGTCCCGGTACGACAGCCAGTCAGCCTCGAGCCGTTCGAACTCCGCCATCGCGCCGGGCGATCAGAACCGCCAGCCGGCGCTTAGCGTCAGCCCGTATCCGCGCACCCACTCGCTCTGTACAACCGGCTCCGGCTCCATGTCGGAGTTCAGTGGACGCTTCTCGGGGTCGTCGAAGCCGCTGGGGGTGTTCAGCTTCAGGAGCGTGAGGCCGGCCTCGGCCTGAAGCATGAGCTTCGGGTGGACTTCAACCCTGAATCCCGTGCCGGCAGTCGCCGTGAATCCGGTCCCGAAGTCGTAGACATCCTCGGGTAGAAGCACATCGGCGAACTCACCCTGGCCCGCCACATCGATGGCGATTCCCCCGCCCATGAACAGGTGGGGGCTGATGCGGTTCCAGGTGCGGCGTCCGGTCAGGCTGAAGTTGAGACGGGCGTCGGCCATCAGCATGCGAACGTCGGTCTCGCCGATGATGCGGTCGCCCACGGCGCGGCGCGGGTCCACGATGTCGCGGGTCGTGGGGAGGTAGCTCACGACCCCCTCGATGAAGAGGGGCCCGCTGGCCTCCACCGCGTAACGGGCGCCCATGAAGGAACCGGATTTCGGCCCGAGGTCGAGGGAGCCGTTGGTGAGGAACATCGTGCCCCAGAGGACGGAGGTTTCCTGCGCGCTCTCGATGAAGCGGTACGCGGACGGGATGGTCTGGCCCCGCGTTGAATCCGCCTGGGACAGAATCAGTATGGTCAGAAGCGCCGCGGTGCGGAGCGTGCGGGAGAGGATCATCAATTCCGGTGAAGGGTCTGGTTTGCGCTGAACTCCAGTCAATGTAATCTGATTCATTGCGGGTGGGTTCCCCATTTCATTCGGTTGCGTGACTCTTCATTGGCGAGTTTTCGTAGTGAGAGGGTGTTCATGGCGTCAAATGTTGCCGGCCGGGGCGCCGGTGAAGGGATCGGGTAGCTGATGCGGTGCTCGACTTGCGGGGAGAACCTTGTTGCGGGTGAGGATCGGTGCCCCACCTGCGGGGCGGTGGTGGAACGGAGACAGGCGCCGGTCGCGAAGCGCAACGTGCGGCAGTGTCCGCGGTGCGGACACCACAGCGAAGGCGTGCCCTACTTCCGCAAGACCGGCCACCTCGCACTTCTGGTGGGGCTGAGCGTTTTCACCTACGGGATCGGCGGGCTGGTGTACTACGCCGCCCGCAGAAGGCATCGGGTGTGTCCCAACTGCGGTCTGGGCTGGGAACACTCCCGGGAGCCCGGGGACGCGCATTCCCTGGAGTCCGTCGGTGACATGCCGGTCACCGCAGGCCGGACCACCGCACCACGGCGCGAGCACCGGTTGCCGCCGAGCGGGATCGGCAGACGGGTGTTCGGGGCGGGGTTGGGGATTCTGGCCGCGATCATCATCACGGCTGGAATAGCCGGCGGCGACGGACCCCCGATCGTGGTCGGCGCGCTGATGGGGATGGGGGGTTCGGGGTTGTTCATGTGGGGGTGGAGGGCGCTCCAGGAGCGGCGCCAGTCGGTGCTGCAGGCGCTCAACCGCAGGGTGCTGATGCTGGCGACCCGCCGGGGCGGCGTGCTCACCGTCACGGAGGTGGCGGCGGAGCTGGACCTGAGTCTCGAGGCGGCCGAGAAGGTGCTGATCGGGATGGATGACGGGTTCAGGGTGCGGTCCGACATCAGCGACGAGGGCGTGCTCTACTACGAGTTCCCGGAGGTCGTCCACCAGAAGAAGCTGCGCGCGGGCGGCTCCGCATAGCCGGCCGGAACGCCGGCCCCATTGGCGTTATAATTGATCGGACTGCCAACTCCACCACCGACGGAAGGACGCCGCTCCCGGTGCTAGCGCGGGATTATCCACGGACTGCCAATGCGACAATTCACAGACGACCAGGGTGTTGAGTGGGTGGCCTCCGTGGCCATCGAAGAGGGCGGCGACTACAAGGGGCGGTTCTACCTTGTCATGCACCGCGCCGAGGGGCGGGCCGGCCCGGTCAGCCTCGTGGACGTGCGCTGGAACTCGCGCAAGACGGCGGATCGCACCCTGGCGACCATGTCGAAGGTCGAAATGCGGCGGCGGCTCAGTTCGGCTGTGGGACGGAGCGGGGTGCGCTCGCCGGTCTGAAAATCGCCCCGGGACGGCGTGGCGCCGTTTCAGGCGCAGGAGGCGCAGACGCCGGTCAACTCGAGCCGATATCCCGTGACGTGGAAGCCCGGGCACACATCGTTGGCGGTGACCATTTCGGTGGGCAGGCTGCCCGGCACGTCCATGACGGCCCCGCAACGGTTGCACCGCGCGTGGTGGTGCGGGTCGGTGCGCCCATCGTACCTGGATGACCCGTCGGAATAGCTCAGCTTGATCGCCATGCCGCACCCGACCAGCGTCTCGAGGTTCTTGTAGACGGTAGCGAGGGAGATCGCGGGGAGCTGCGCCCTTACCCCGTGAAAGACCTCTTCGGCGGTGGGATGCGTGTCCGTTCCCGCGAGGAACCGGTGGACGGCGCCTCTCTGCTCGGTAAACCTGTGCCCGGACGCCTCCAGCGCCTCGCGCAGGCGGTCACTCTCGACGGATGCTTGGACGGGTGGGGACAACCTGACCCTCCTCAGGCGAAAGCCCATCGCTCACATGAAGTTAGGATGTAGGCGCCGAGCCTCCGTGTCAACCCGGGGGGCACGAGCCCCGAATGCGGCTGGGGTTGCAGCGAGCCGGGACGCGCCGTGCTCCCGGGCGGAGTGTTGCCTCCGGGCAGTCCGCCGAACCATACTCGAAGGCCGGCAAATCACCCATCGCAACGTCTGGATGCCGCTGCCGCATGCGCGGAGCCTCGGCTTGAACCTTATCGACGCCCTTTTCCTACCGGAGAACCCTGAATGACGCACGACCCCGCCGCCCTCGACGCACTGCTCACCGAGAAGCGGAAGTTCGCTCCGCCGGAGCAATTCGCCGCGGACGCGGTCGTCTCCGACCCCGCGATCTACGACGACGCGGAGGACTTCGAGCGATTCTGGGCCGGGTGGGCCGGCGAACTCGACTGGTACCGCAAGTGGGACACCGTGCTCGAATGGACCCCCCCGCACGCGAAATGGTTCGTCGGCGGCAGGCTGAACGTCTCGCACAACTGCATCGACCGGCATCTCGACGGCCCCAGGCGCGCCAAGCAGGCGCTGGTCTGGGAGGGTGAGCCGGGGGACAGGCGCACGTTCACCTACGCCGAGCTTGCGGTCGAGGTGGGGCGGTTCGCGAACGTGTTGAAGGGGCTGGGGGTGAAGAAGGGGGATCGCGTCGCCATCTACCTGCCGATGATTCCGGAGGCGGCCTTCGCGATGCTTGCCTGCGCCCGAATCGGCGCGCCGCATTCGGTGGTCTTCGGCGGCTTCAGCCCGGATTCGCTGGCGGACCGGATCGACGACGCCCAGGCGAAGGTCCTCGTCACCGCCGACGGGGGGCATCGGCGCGGGACCATAGTGCCGCTGAAGGAGAACGCCGACCGGGCCGTGGCGCGGTGCCCGAGCATCGAGCATGTCGTAGTGGTGGAGCGGGGAGGGCTGGAGGGCCGGGTCGCCGCCGGGATGACTCACGGGCGCGACCACTGGTATCACGATCTCGCGAGCGGGGTGTCCGGCGAGTGCGAGGCCGAGCCGATGGACGCCGAGGATCTGCTGTACATCCTCTATACCTCGGGGACGACCGGGAAGCCGAAGGGCGTGGTGCACACGACCGGCGGCTACCTGACCCAGGTGCACGCTACGACCCGCCTGGTGTTCGACCTGAAGGAGGACGACATCTTCTGGTGCACGGCCGACGTGGGCTGGGTTACCGGGCACAGCTACATCGTCTACGGGCCGCTCTCGGCGGGGACGACGGTGGTGATGTACGAGGGGGCGCCCGACTGGCCGGACAAGGGGCGCTTCTGGCGGATGTGCGAGGACTACGGAGTGACCATCTTCTACACCGCGCCGACCGCGATCCGCGCGTTCATGCAGTGGGGCGAGGAGTGGCCCGACCGCTCCGACCTGTCTCGGCTGCGGCTTCTGGGGACGGTGGGAGAGCCGATCAACCCGGAGGCGTGGATGTGGTACCACCGGGTGATTGGCGGCGAGCGGTGTCCGATCGTCGACACCTGGTGGCAGACCGAAACGGGCGGGATGATGATCACCCCGCTGCCTGGCGTCACCCACACGCGGCCGGGGAGCGCCTGCCGCGGCTTCCCTGGCATCCGTACCGCGCTGCTCAACAACGCCGGCGAGCCGGTCGACGCGGGCTACCTTGCCATCACCCGGCCCTGGCCGGCGATGCTGCGCACCATCTACGGCGACGACGAGCGCTACCGCGAGACCTACTGGTCCAAGTGGGACGGGATCTACTTCCCCGGCGACGGGGCGAAGCTGGACGAGGACGGCTACCTGTGGATCCTGGGGCGGGTGGACGACGTGCTGAACGTCGCGGGGCACCGGATCGGCACAATGGAGGTGGAGAGCGCCCTGGTGGAGCATCCCGCCGTAGCGGAGGCGGCGGTGGTGGGTAAGACGCACGCGGTGAAAGGACAGGCGATCGCCGCCTTCGTGACGCTGATGGGGGGCAGGGAGGGGAGCGACGAACTGGCGGCCGAGTTGAAGGTGCATGTGGCCAAGGCCATCGGTCCGATCGCGCGCCCCCAGCTGATCCTCTTCGCGGCGGACCTGCCGAAGACGCGCTCCGGCAAGATCATGCGGCGGCTGCTCGGCGACATCGCCGCGGGGCGGGCGCTGGGCGATACCACGACGCTGGCCGATCCCGCCGTGGTGGAGCAGCTGAAGTCGCGGTACGAGACGCGTGAGGGCGGCTGAGCTTTACTTGCTGTCCGCCAGTGGATCGACGGCCGGCGGCCGCCGCTCACCCCCCGGCTTCCGCCTGACGAGCTTCGCCGGCACGCCCACGTGCACCCCGCCGGCCTCCGTGTCGCGGCTCACCAGGGCCGCGGCGCCCACCATTGAATCCGGGGCGAGGGTGGTGCCCGCGAGCACGGTGGCGTGGTAGGCGATCCGGACTCCCTCGCCGATGACCGTCCGGGGCGTGCGCACGTCTCGCGGATCGCTGATGTGGTGGCTGTGCGAGTAGACGTTCACGAAGTCCGAGACCGACGCGCCGTCGCCGATCCTGATGCCGCCCCGGTCGTCGAGCAGCACGTGCCGGTGCACGACCACGTCGTCGCCCACCTCCATCCGGTAGCCGAAGCTCAGCTTCACGAAGTGGAACGCCTTGAAGTTCCTGCCGCAGCGCGCGAAGATGTGCCGGGCCAGGATGCGCCGGAACTGCACGCCCAGGTGCACGTTCTCTCCCAGCAGGCTCTTGTCGAACATCTCCCATAGCCAGATCAGCGGCTTGACCCTGTAGTAGCGATCGAGGTCGGTGTCCGCGTAGTACTCCGGCTCGAGCGTCACATTCCGCGGATCCAGCTGGTCGCGCAGGACGTCCGCCGCAAGCGAGGGGCGGGCCGCGGGGCGTTCGGCTCCCGCCCGGCGCCCGGCTTCCTCGGTGCGCGCGGTTCCGCCAGGGAAGTAGATCTCCTCCAGGATCCGCCGGCACAGCTCGTTGCGGTCGGTTTCCGGATCGGACAATTCCGCCTCGATGCCCGCCAGCCAGCGCCCGTATCGGTCGGCCGCGGCTTCGCCGATCGCGACGCTCCGCAGGGGGAGGAAGCGGTACCCGCCGTCGGAGGACATTGCGTCGTTCCCTGTCCATGCGCTTGAGAAAACCGGCGCCGCCGGCCGCGGGGCCGTCGCGGCGACTGTGCACGATAATAAACCCTTGCTTGCGCCCGAGGTCCATCAACGGCTTCATTAAGGGGATGCACGACGTACTCAGAGCCCGCCTGATGCGGAAGATCGAGAGCCTGCCCGAGGAGCAGGTCTACCAGGTCCTCGACTATATCGAGTTCCTCGAGTCCAGGTACTCCTCGCCGGACAGCGAAAAGCGGCCCGGCGGCTTCCAGAAGCTGGGCGAGGACATCGAGGACGGCATGCGCAAACGCGCGTTCAATCCGTCCAACCTGCGGGAGGCCTTCCAGGTGATCGCAGCGGCCAACCGGGCGATGAGCGGCGTCAGGAAGGCGGGGCGCGAACTCTTCGACGAGATCGCCGGCGGCGTGACCGGTGGCGACGCCGCAGAGAGGAAGCGGCCGGCGCGCGAGATGCCCGGCCGAGAGGAGGAGGACGCGGGGGAAACCCCGGCGGGTGGCGCCGGCAAGTCCTCCGGCGGTGGCGGGTAGGCGACGGTGTTGACCCGGCTTCGCCGCGTCCGGTACGTTTGTTGATGGACAGATGCACGGAGGGCCGACTCCCGCTGCGCGGCGAGGTCGTCAAGGAGGCACTGACCTTCGACGACGTGCTTCTGGTCCCGGGTCACTCCAGAGTTCATCCGAGCGAGACGGACATCTCGACCCGCCTCACCAACCGAATCACTCTCCAGGTCCCCCTCGTATCGGCAGCGATGGACACGGTGACCGAAGCCCGCATGGCGATCGCCGTTGCGCGCGAGGGCGGCGTCGGCGTGATCCACAAGAACATGTCCATCGACCGCCAGGCCCAGGAGGTCGACCGGGTGAAGCGTTCCGAGAGCGGGATGATCCTCAAGCCCATCACCCTGGGGCCGGCCGCCTCGCTGAGGGACGCCCACCAGCTCATGGCGCGCTTCTCGATCAGCGGGGTGCCAATCGTCGAGGGCGATGGCACCCTGGTCGGGATCATCACCAACCGCGACCTCCAGTTCGAGACCGACCTGGACCGTCCGGTGGCGACGCTCATGACCTGCCAGGGGCTCATCACGGCACCCGAAGGGACGACCCTGACCGAAGCCGAGCAGATCCTCCACCGGCACCGGATCGAAAAGCTCCCGGTCGTCGACGGCAACGGGAAGCTCAGGGGGCTGATCACAGTCAAGGACATCTTCAAGCGCCGCCAGTTCCCGAATGCGTGCAAGGACGAGCACGGACGGCTCCGCGTAGGCGCCGCCATCGGGGCGGGGAAGGCCGACGTGCCGCGTGCGAGGGCTCTGGTGGAATCGGGAGTGGATTTCCTGGTGGTCGACACGGCCCACGGCCATTCGGAAGGCGTCCTCCAGGCGGTGGCGCGGGTGCGGGAGGCGTTCCCGGACCAGGACATCGTGGCGGGCAACGTGGGGACGGCGGAGGGGGCCGACGCGCTGATTGAGAGGGGCGCCGATGCCGTCAAGGTCGGGGTCGGACCGGGGTCGATCTGCACGACCCGCGTGGTCACGGGGGTGGGCCTGCCACAGCTGACTGCGATCATGGACGCGGTGGATGGCGCCGCGGGCCGGGTCCCGGTGATCGCCGACGGCGGGATCCGCTACTCGGGCGACGTGGCCAAGGCGCTTGCGGCGGGGGCTGGATGCGTGATGATGGGATCGGTGCTCGCCGGAACCGAGGAGTCCCCGGGCGAGGCGTTCCTCCTCGAGGGGCGGCGGTTCAAGACGGTGCGGGGGATGGGCTCGCTTTCGGCGATGGAAGAGGGAACCGCCGATCGCTATTTCCAGGAGGGCCGCGCGGCGAAGAAGCTCGTGCCGGAGGGGATCGAGGCACGGGTCGCCTACAAGGGTCCCGTGTCGGATACCGTCTTCCAACTGTCGGGGGGCCTCAGGAGCGGGATGGGGTATTGCGGCGCCCGGACGCTGGCGTCGCTGCGCGCCACCGCCCGTTTCGTCCGGGTGACGACCGGGGGCCTGCGGGAGTCGCACCCGCACGACGTGACGATCACGCGCGAGGCCCCCAACTACAGTCACTGACCCATGCGGCATGGCGCACTGAGGCTCGCGGTCGTCCGGGGTACCCTGGCCGTGGCGGCGATGTCCGCGATCGGCTGCGCCAGGCAGCCCCCGCGACCGCCGGCGCCTTCTCCCGCCGAGCGCCCAGCCGAGGTCCGCGAGCCGGTGGTCCGCGAGCCGGTTCGCGCTCCGGAGCCGCGGAGTGAGCCGGAGGTGGTTGAGAAGGCCCCCGGGAATGATGCCGTGGACCTCTTTGCCGCCGATCCGATCGTGACCTCGGGCCAGGCAGGGGACGAGGGGATCGAGGACCGGGTCGACTGGTGGCTGAACCTCTGGCAGACCCGGTCCCGGGACGCATTCGTGCGCGGCCTTTCCCGGATGGGCAGCTACGAGGACCTGGTGATCGCCGAGCTGGCGAAGAGGGAGCTGCCTCCATCGCTCCTCTACCTGCCGCTGATCGAGGCCAACTACTACCCGACCGCGGTGTCGCCGGTGGGGGCCGGCGGGCTGTGGCAGTTCATGCCGCGCACCGCCCGCTGGCTGGGGCTGACGGTGAATTCACTGATCGATCAGCGTTTCGACGCCTTCGCGGCAACTCCCGTGGCGCTCGATTATCTGCTGGACCTGAACGAGCAGTTCCAGTCGTGGTTCCTCACCCTCGCCGCCTACAACGCCGGGCCGGGCCGGGTGGAGCAGGAGATTCGGCGCCACGGACGCGGCCATCCCCGCGACGACCGTCTCTTCCTGCGCATCCGCGACCGGCTGCCCGCCGAAACCCGCGACTTCATCCCCAAATTCCTGGCGGCGGTGAGGATGGCCAGCGATCCCGAACACCACGGCTTTTTGAACGTGCTGAAGTCGTCACTGCCGGCCTTTGACACTGTCGCCGTCGACGGCCCGGCCTCGATCGACGTGATCGCGGATGTGGCGGGGGTCGGCCTGGAGGAGGTGAGGGATCTGAATCCTCACATCGTGCTGGGGATGACTCCCGGGGGCGGCTCGACCGTAGTCCGTCTCCCCGCTGGGTCCGTCGAGGGGTTCGCCGAACGGTTTGCGGTGATCCCCCTCCGGAATCGCGTCAACAGACATATCGTCTCTGCGGGCGAGACCCTCTCGCACATCGCGCTGGACTATCGCATCTCGCTGGATGAGCTGCGGGGGGCGAACCCCGGGGTGTCGCCGAGGCGCCTTCAGATAGGCAGCGTGCTGATCGTGCCGGGGATGCGGCGCGACTCCGGGGAGCCCGCGGCCGCCGTGGCCGAGCCGGGTACGGACAATCCGCCGATTGCGGATGACCCTCCGGAAGCGGGATCGGGCGAAGGAGCTTTGTCAGCGGCGACCTACGGTGCCGCACCGCCGGGCGGCGAGGTCGTGCACGTGGTCACTCGGGGCGAGAGCCTGTGGCTGATCGCGAGGTTGTACGGTGTCGAACTGGCACGCCTGCGTGCACGCAACCGAATCGGCGAGGGTGCCCTGGTACACCCGGGCGACAGCATCCGGATTCCGCCGGCGCGATAGTCTCCCCGGCAAGGGCGCAGGGCGCAGAGCAGCCGGCTCCGGCTATGGCGTGGACGCGTCTCCGGACTTCCAATCCCCGGAGCGTCCTCCGGACTTCTCGACCAGCCGGATGGCCTCGATCGTCATGCCGCGGTCGACCGCCTTCAGCATGTCGTACGCCGTCAACAGCGCCACCGACACCGCGGTCAGCGCCTCCATCTCGACGCCGGTGCGGCCGCTGATCGTAGCGGTGGCGGTCACCCGCAGTCCCGGCAGCGCCGCGTCGAGTTCGATGTCCACGCTCACGCCGGCCTCGGGCAGGACATGGCACAGCGGAATGAGCTCGCCGGCGCGCTTTCCTCCCATGATCCCCGCGACCCGTGCGACCTGCTCTACGTCGCCCTTGGGGTTGCCGCCGGTGGACAGCAGCTCCCAGGCCCGCTCGGAGCACCGCAGCAAGCCCCGGGCGACCGCACGCCTGGCGGTGATCTCCTTGTCGGTCACATCCACCATCTTCGCCTTGCCCTGGGCGTCGAGGTGGGTGAGCGCGTCGCGCCCTTCACGATCCGGATCTGTCATCTTGAACGCAGCCTGTGGGATGTCATGGCCGTCCTGGCGGCGCGAGTGTCTCCTCCAGGTCCAGCAGAAGCGTGGCAACGAAGAGTTGGGGATTCACGTTGCCCAGCGCCAGCATACGCGCCTCTTCCACCCTCGCGACCCCGCGGGCGATCCGGTCCGGGGTGAGGGCCAGGCGGCGGGCGGTTTCGCGCAGGAAGCGCCGCTCGCCGGAGTTGACGATCCGTTCGTCGCGGCCGGCCGCCGCCGCGCCGAGGTCGCGGATCCACAGTTGCAGCGCCTCCAGCAGGTCGAGCAGGCCGCGCGCCCCTCCCGGACGGTAGTCCAGCGCGGTGCGATATGCGTCGGCCCGCTTGCCGCCGGTGGCCGCGCGCAACAGGGCCAGTGAACGGTCCCGGTTGCCGGAGTGCGCTCCCTCCGGGTCCAGGTGCCCGAGGGCGGCCCCGATGGAGCCCTGGGAGAGTGCGGCCGCCCGGTCCGCGGCCTCCGGTTCGGCGTGGCACTCTTCGCGCAGGAACGCCGCCACGTCCGGTACGGGCAGGGGAGGGAGGTGGATGGGAAGGGCCCGGGATCGGATCGTGTCCAGGAGACTGCCGGGTTTGCCGGAGGTCAGGATGAAGCGACTCGCATCGGGAGGTTCCTCGAGCAGCTTGAGCAGCGCGTTGGCCGCCTCGGGGCTCGCCTCCTGGGGGACCAGGTATTCGGCGTCCCCCACGATGAAGAACTGCTCCTCACTCACGGCCGGCCGGCGATGCGCTCGCTCGCGCAGGGTCATCACCGCCGCGAAGTAGATCCCCTTCACCTCGGTGTCGCCCTCCGGACGCAACGGCTGCCGCCGCATCTCGCCCAGCCTGTCGTGGCGCGCCGACTCCAGCGCCTCCGCCAGCTTGCCGGGTCCGTGCGCGCGTTTTGGCCGGGGCAGGGGGAAGTACCAGTGGATGTCCGGGTGCTCGAGGCGGAGCGCCTGACGGCAGCTGACGCAGGAGTCGCACGGCTTTTCCTCTTCCGTGCACAGCCGGGTGCGCGCGATCCACTGCGCCAGCGACTGCTTGCCGCATCCGGGCATGCCATGGATGAGGACCGTGGCGGGCAGGGTGCCGCGGGAGAGGGCGCGCCGCAGCGAGGAGCGGAGCGCTTCGTGGCCGCGGAAGGCGGGCGGGGCGGGGGGCTGGCGGAGGCTGCTGCTCATGGGGCCGTGCGGGCGGCCGCCGCCAGGTTGCGGATGCGCGCGACCGCCAGTCGCTCGGCCAGGCGGATTGCTTCGATCATGGAGGAGGGGTCCGCCCTGCCCTGGCCGGCGATGTCGAAGGCGGTTCCGTGATCGGGGGAGGTGCGCACGAACGGAAGCCCGATGGTCACGTTCACGCCCCTGCCGAAAGACGCGGTCTTGAAGGCGGCCATACCGACGTCGTGATAGGGCGCCACGACCGCGTCGAACTCGCCGGAGAACGCTCTGACGAAGACGGTATCGGCGGGGATCGGGCCGGAGACCCTCCAGGGGTCGGCGGCGAGGGCGGCGAGGGCCGGGCCGTATATGTCGCGTTCCTCGGTGCCGAACATGCCGCCATCCGAGGCATGGGGATTCAGGGCGCAGAGCGCGATGCGCGGCTCGTCGAGTCCCCAGTCGGAGTTGAGGGCGGCTCCGAGCAGGCGGGTGCGGGAAACGAGCAGCTCCTCCGTCAGCGCCGCGGCGACCTCCGAGAGGGGGATGTGAATGGTTGCCAGCAGGACTCGCTTCGGGGGAGAAGCGTCTGGGCCCTCGCCTTCGTCGCACATCACCATCCCCACCTCCGGCGCACCCGTGAGCGCCATCAGCATTTCGGTGTGGCCCGGATGGTATCCGGCTTCGGCCAGCCCCGGTTTGTGCACGGGGGCGGTCACCACCGCGTCGGCCTCGCCCGCGAGCGCCAGCTGCACCGCGCGCTCGATCGCCATCCCCGCCGCACGGCCCGGATGCACCGCCGCCTCCCCGCCCCCCACCGCCTCGAAGCGGCACGCCCCCGCGAAGTCGGGGCTGTACTCGACGGGCCCGATGACGACGGTCGCTCTCGCGTCGGGCAAAGCCGCCGCCATCGCCTTCGCGGCGACCTCCGGCCCGATACCCCGGGGATCACCCAGCGTGATGGCCAGCCGCACACGGGAGGATCCGGGCCGCGGCACGGCGGGGACTCCTGCCGGCACCGGCCGCTACCTCACATCCTTGATCTCGATGTAGGTCTTCGCCTTCAGCCCGTCCAGGAGCGCCTGCTCCCGCTTCTGCGCGGTGAGCGTCGCGCGGATTTGCGGCTCCAGGTCCTCGAAGCTGTACTCGCCCGCGTCGCGCAGTTCGCCGATACTGATGATCGCGAAGAGCTCCTCCCCCTGGAAGGCGAACTGGATCGGTCCCACGACATCGCCGGTTTCCCGGCCGGTCAGTGCCGCCACGTACGCCGGAGCCAGCGGCGGCGAGATCTGTCGTTGCCGCACCGTGCCCGAGTCCGGATGGATGGGGTTGTGGTACTCGTCGATCAGGTCATCGAAGTCCTCGGTCCGGGCCCGCTCCGCCAGCTCCGTGGCGAATGTGCGCGTCCGCCCGATGTCGCGGGGTCCGATCCGGGGACGGATCAGGATGTGCCGGGCCTTTCGCTCGGCGAAGCGCACGCGCTCCACCAGTATGACGTGAAAGCCGAACTGGGTTTCGACAACGTCGCTGATCCCGCCGTCGATGAGACTGAATGCGGCATCCTCGAATTCGTCGACCATGAAGCCCCTGCGGAACCAGCCGAGGTCGCCGCCCGCCGCCGCCGAGGCGGGGTCCTGGGAGTACTCGGTGGCCAGCGCGGCGAAGTCCTCCCCCGCGCGCGCCCGTTCCAGGAGGCCCTCCGCGGTCGCACGAGCCTCGTCCTTCGTGGAGTCGGAGGCCGCGACCGAGAGCAGGATCTGCTTGAAGGTGACGGTTGCCGGGCGCTCCTGCAGGGTGGCGCGGCCGACCTCGAAGAACTCGCGCACCTCCGCTTCGGTCACCTCTACGGCGCCCTCCCCGCCGTGACGCTGCACGTACAGCTCGACGAGCATTCGCTGGCCGATCTGGTCCCTGAGGATCTCCCGATAGCTCTGTACGTTGAGGCCCTCCACTTCAAGGGCCCGCTCCATCTCCGCCCGGGAGCCGAAGTTCTCCTCCACGCCCGCCATCTGCTCCTGGAGCGCGGCCTCGACGCGGTCGTCGTCGATTTCCAGCAGCGTGTCCTGGGCCGCGGCCTGCAGGACGACCTGGGTCGCGACGAGGCCGTCCAGGAGGGTCTTCCGGAACTCTTCCCACTCGGCCGATCCGGCCGCCGGGATGGTACGGCCCGCGATTCGGGCCCGGTCCTCTTCCTGGACCAGTTGCGACAACAGCACCACCGAGTCCCCCACAACCGCGACGACCCGGTCCACCGGCTCTTCCTGGGCATGGCCGCGGGCGGCTGGAAGTCCGGCAATCATGCAGAGCAGGAGCGCCGCGCGGCGGATCCCGCGCAGCCTGCGTGACAGGTGCATCATTCTCATCTTCATCCTTCCATCAGGTCACCGGACCTGGTGCTGTGCCCGGCCCGCCTACCGTGATTCGAGTTCTCTGACGCGCTCCACGGTTGCAGCCAGTCTGGCCTCGTGGATGCGCCACCGGCCCTCTTCCCTCAGCAGGAATGTAACCCCGCCCAACGGGACGATTTCCTGCTGGCCGCCGACGATACGGGCCAATGCGTGCTCGACCACCTCCGGTACCGATGCCGTGGCCCCCGGCGCGCCCGCATCGGCGGTTGTGTCGGGCACCGCCCCACGAAGCAACAGGCCGATCACTTCCGCGCGTTCCCGGATCGCTGTCCGGGCCTCGGCAGCCAGCGAGTCGGCCTGGGCTTCGGTAGCCGCGAAACCCCGCGCCTCCGCTTCAGCCAGAAGCAGTTCCTGCCTCCCGCGCCGCCTCAGCGCGACCTCGAGCTCCTCGTCTGAGGCGGCCAGAACGCCCTCGGCGAAACCGTCCGGGGACACGCGGGCGAGCTCCATGAAGTCCCCCACGGTATAGACCCCGTCGGTCCACGTCATGAGCGGACGGGAGGCCGCGCGGCCCGAAAGGCGCGAGGGCGACGACTCCATGAGCGCCCTGGTGATCTCCAGCGCACCCTCGGCCAGCGTCAGTCCTGCCAGCGTATCCAGCTGCGCGATGTACGCCGCCTCCGCCACGGCCATCCGCTCCTGCTGGATGAGCGTCCGGAACTCCTCGCCGATCTCAGACAACTCGGGGATCGACAGCCCATCGAGCCGCAGGACGTGGTAGCCCAGGGGTGTCTCGACGGGTTCGCTGAGCTCGCCGGGCTGCAGTGCGAACACCGCTTCGTCGATCGGCGGGAGCATCTGGCCCCGGCCGAAGGTGCCCATGCTTCCTCCGCGACTGCCGCTGCCGGGGTCGCCGCTGTAGCGGGAGGCGAGGGTCCCGAAGTCGGCGCCGCCGAGCAGCTGGTCGCGCAGCGAACGCGCCACGACGAGCACGCTGTCCCGCTGCCGGGTCGTACCGCCTCCAGGCGGGAAGAGCAGGAGGATCTGGGAAGCGGTGGCCCGTGCGCCGGGCAGGTCGGCCGCGAAGCGCTCGGCGAGTTCCGCGTCCGAGACGACCGTATCCACATCGATGACCGCATCCCGCAACTCCGCGAGCATGAGCTCCTGCAGCGGCTGCTCGACCACGAGTCCCACATCGAGTGTCGCCAGGGTGGTGTCGGCGCTGAGGTGCGCGGCGAGCAGGGTGTAGTCCACCCACAGTTCCGCCACGACCCGCGCCACCTGGGTGTCGGGGGGCACGGTGCTGTGCTCGGCGATCAGCCGCGCGGCATCGTCGATGGTGAGCCGGTGCCCTCCGGCCTCCGCCAGCGGGCCGGGTCCGCAACCGGTGAGGGAGACGCCCGCGATCAGCCCCCAGGCAATCGACTTCCCTGTCCGTGGCATCAGACGGCCTCCCTGGTCAAAGACAATTCGCGAACCTGATCCCCGGTCCCGGTTCCGTCGCTTGCGGGCCTCTCCACCCCGCCCAGCGCATCCACCGCCCGCGCTACCAGACTAGTCAAGCGGGTCGGCCCTGAACACTCAAGCACCATCGACAGGGGAGAGACCCTGCGCACTTCAATCTGCACCGCCTCACCCTTCAGCGCGCCTTCGAGCGCCGACATGCGCGGGACGAGATCGGGGCGGAAGTTCACTCGAACCCGGTTGCCCCGCATCAGGATCCGGCTGACCCCGGCTTCCTGGCCGACGATCGCCAGCAGCGACTTGTCGAGCAGGCGCCGGGTCTGCGGGGGGAGGCGGCCAAAGCGGTCGGAAAGCTCTTCGGCGAGCGCGGCGATCTCGTCGCGCTTTCCAGCCTTCGACAGGCGCCGGTACAGGTGCAGCTTCTGTCGCTGGTCGGCCACGTAGTCGTCGGGCAGGTACGCCTCCGCGTCCATCGTCACTTCCGGGCGGGGATACTCGCGCCCGCGTCCGCCTTCGCGCATCCGCGCAACGGCGTTTTCCATCAGCCGGAGATAGGTGTCGATCCCGACCGCGTGGGCGAAGCCGGACTGGTCCTCGCCCAGGAGATTGCCCGCGCCGCGCACCTCGAGGTCCCGCAGAGCGATCTGGTAGCCGCTGCCGAGCTCCGTGTAGTGTTCCAGCACGCGCAGGCGCTTGTCGGCATCGTCGGTGATCTTCTCGGGTACGATGAGGTAGCAGTATGCCCTGCGGTCCCAGCGCCCGACGCGGCCGCGGATCTGATAGAGCTGGGAGAGCCCGAAGCGGTCCGCGCGAGTGACGATGAGCGTGTTGGCGTTGGGCACGTCCAGTCCGTTCTCGATAATCGAGGAGCACACGAGCACATCGGTCGCGCCTTCGACGAAGCGCGTCATGGCCAGATCGAGCCGCCGAGGCGCCATCTGGCCGTGGGCGACGTCAACGGAAGCGCCGCGCAGCAGGCGTCGGACGCGCTCGGTTGCGGTGTCGATCGTCTCGACGCGGTTGTGCAGGAAGAAAACCTGGCCGCCGCGGTCCAGCTCCTTCTGGCACGCCTCCGCGATCAGGTGGTCGCTCCAGGAGATCACATGGGTGATGATCGGCATCCGGTCCCGGGGCGGCGTGCGGATCAGCGACAGGTCGCGCACGCCGGAAAGCGACAGGTAGAGGGTGCGGGGGATGGGGGTCGCGGTCAGCGTCAGGACATCCACGGTGGCGCGCAGCTGCTTCAGGCGTTCCTTCTGGCGCACGCCCAGGCGCTGCTCTTCGTCGATCACGACCAGTCCCAGGTCCCGGAAGGCCACGTCGGCCGAGAGCAGGCGGTGTGTACCGATGACGATGTCGGCCGTGCCCCTGGCCAGCCCGGCCACGACTTCGCGCTGTCTTGCGGGCGGGTCCAGCCGCGAGAGCGAAGCCACTTTCACGGGATAGTCGGCCAGCCGCTCGCCGAAGGTCTTGGCGTGCTGCGCCACCAGTACCGTGGTGGGTGCAAGCACCGCGACCTGCTTGCCGTCCTGCACCGCCTTGAAGGCCGCCCGCACGGCGACCTCCGTCTTCCCGTAGCCGGCGTCGCCGCACACGAGCCGGTCCATGATCCTCGGCGATTCCATGTCCCGCTTCACATCGCGCACCGCCTGCCCCTGATCGGGCGTGTCCTCGTACAGGAAGGACGACTCCATCTCGCGCTGCCAGCGGGTGTCGGCCGGGAAGGCGTGGCCAGCGCGCGCGCGACGCGACGCATAGAGCTCCAGCAGCTCTGCCGTCATCCGGTTGATCGCCGCCTCGGTCTTGCGCTTGAGGCTCTTCCAGCGCTTCCCGCCGATGCGGTGCAGCCTGGCGGGTGCGTCCTCCGGATGCGCGCCCACCCAGCGTTCCACCTGGTCGAGCAGATACACCGGGACGCGCAACACCTCGTCGCCGTCGTAGACGATCACCAGCGACTCGATCGACTCGTTGCCGATCACGACCCTCTCCAGCCCCCGGAAGCGCCCGATCCCGTGCTCCATGTGGACGACGTAGTCGCCAGGCGAGAGCTGGGCCAGGCTCTCAAGCGCCGCGGCGCCCCGGAAGCGTTTGCTGCGCCGCAACTTGCGGCTGCGGCGGAAGATCTCGTGATCGGTCAGCAGGTTGGCCGGGGGATCGGCGTCGGTAAGGCGGAAGCCGCCCGCCAGAGAGCCGACGACCAGGTGGCACCCACGGGGGGGGATGCCCTTGCGATCCCCGACCAGTTCTTCGAGGCGGGCCGCCTGGCCTTCGTTGTCGCACAGGATGTAGCTTGCCGCGCCCCGAGCGCCCGCCCCCGCAAGGAACGAGCCCAGCCGGCGCGTGTCCCGCTCGATGGCCGGCGGCGGACGTGCCTGGAAAACCGGATCGCCGATGTGCTCCTCTTCGTAGACGAGCTGCGGGTGGCTGCGCGCGCGGGCGGCCAGAGCTTCGGGCGTCAGAAAGAGCGTGCGCGGGGCCGCGGCCGGATTGCCGTACCGGCGGGCCTGCAGGTAGTGGCTTTCGGCCTTGTTCCACACGCGCGCGGCGTCGTCGTCCCAGGGTCGGGTCCCCATGCGCACCAGGATGGCGTCGCGGGGCAGCTTGAACAGAATGCTCGAGGGTGTCGTATCCGTGTTGTCCGCGCTACTGCCGAAGCGGACCGGCAGGATGTCGATTCGGTCCGTGGTCTCTGTCGAGCGCTGATCGAGGATGTCGAAGAAGCGGATCGTTTCGACGTCGTCGCCCCAGAATTCGACGCGCGCCGGCCCCGCCGCCCCGAACGAGAACAGGTCTACGAGGCCGCCGCGCACGGCGTAGCAGCCGGCGGCCTCGACCATGGGGACGCGTTCAAAGCCCCTGGCATCCAGCGTTGCGATCAGATCGTCGCGGCGGAGTTCCTGCCCCACCTTGACGGCAAAGCGCAGCTCCGCCAGGTCATCCGGGATGGGTACCACCTCCTGAAGCGCCCGCCGGGTTGCGACCATGACCCGTGCACGGCCCGACAGGTGCGCTTCGAACGCCTCGACCCGCTGGCCGGAGAGGTCGACGTGCGAATCGTCCGCGTCGGTCGACAACCCTTCACGCTGTGGGTAGAGAACCGCGCGGCCCGGCCCCAGCAACACCTCCAGATCGGCGAGGTTCTCACCCGCCTCGGCCGGCGAGGCCGCGGCGACGACCCACAGGCGATTGGGAAGCTGCCCGGAGAGAGCGGTGATCGCCGCGAGTGGCAGGGAGCCGATCGCGCCGCCGATGCTGCGGGTCGCGCCCGGTGCGGGAAGGCCCCGCAGCAGCTTGCGAAAGGCGGGGGTGGACGCGACCGCCGCCGCGGCCGGGTGTGCGTCGGCACCAGCAGTCCGCGGGCTTCTACCCACGGGCGGCAGGATTGCTTCCGACCCTTCCGTGCCGCAAGCCCTCCCGCTCTCCGGGCCGGTCCACGCTCGCGGGGTCCCCGCTGCCGGAGGGGCGGGAACGGAGGTTCCGGGCGGCGGCTACGACAGTCTCGACGAGCAGAAGAAACAGCAGGATCGCGGCGATGGCCCGCCACGGCTCCGGTCCCCGGCCTGCCCGGAAAATGCTCCGCGACCAGGCGGCCGCGTCGTCCACGATCGCGGTCGTTCCGGGTATCGCCCGCCGTACCTCGCGCGGTGACGCGGGCGTGAGATCCGTCTCGGCGGCGGGTGGGTTCACCGGCACGGCCGTCAGCAAGCTGTCCCTGGCCAGGGGCTGATAGAATCCGGCGACGGTCGTGGCCAGGAAGGGCTGATCGCCGTCCACCGCGAATTCCTCGCCGCCGGGGGTGCGTACGGAGGTGGCGGCGGCCGGTGGCACGAAGTCGGTCCCGGCCGTGACCGATCCGCTGCCGCCTCCCCCGCCGGACCAGCGTTCGATGGCCCATTCCAGCAACGGGATCATCGCCGCGGAGACCGGCAGGGAGGTCGATTCGCCGTCGAGCGGCGAGGCCAACAGGGTGTAGGGTCCCGCGGGCGAACTCGCGGTGACCAGCCACGGATCGCCGCTCGACAGCATCACCACCGATCCGCTGGGAGGGCCTGCCGGTGCCGAGTCCGCGGCGCTGCCCGTCGCCGGATCGTCGCCCTCGGGGGCGCCGTCGGCCCGCGGGCCGGTGGGGACAAGACGGAAGAAGCGCCGGATCTCCACCTCGGCCAGGTCGATGGCCAGATCGCTGGAGGCGACGCGCGCGCCGCCGCCCGACTCCATCTCGTAGCGGTACGGAATCCCGGCTTCGGCCAGGCGGCGATTCAGGGCGGGGAGCTGCGCGGGGTCCCGGTGCGGCGCCACGAAGGCGGCCTGGGTGAGGCCGCGCCCAGCCAGACCCTCACCGCCGATGCTCACGATCGTGGCGGCGCCCCCGGGGGCGCCCAGCGTGATCCGGTCGTTCTCCTCGAGCACCGCGAGCGCCTCGGCAACGAAGATCGGCGCCGCGCCGAGCACCGCGACCGGCGTGGGTTCCCGGACGGCGAAGGAGAAGTAGCGCCGGTCGTCCGCCGTGAGAGGATCGGGGTCGATCTCGGCGTACCCTTCCACGCGCCCCGGAGGGAATGGCCCCGCGGGCAGGCGCACGGTGGCGCCTGCGGGAGCCGCGCCGGCTGCCCGGACCTGCCCGTCGATGTAGAGCCGCACCCCGACCGTATCGTCCGCAGCGCCTCCGACCACCGAGATGGCGGCCTCGGTTCTCCGGCCAGCCAGCGGCGGGAGACCTCCACCGAACGAGATGTCGCCGATCCCCCGGTTGAGTTCGGTGCCCGCATTCGCGCCGAAGACAACCACCGGTATGTCTGCTCCGCTGGCGGGCGTTTCGGAAAAGGCCGTCGCCTGGAGGTCGGTGAACACATGCACCTCCCGATTCGGCAGGTCGCTCTGCCCGACCAGCGCCCGGGCCCGGGCCACGGCGCGCCCGAGATCGCCCTTGGCGTGGGCCGGCCGTATCGAGTCGATGGCGGCCCGCGCGCTCGCGGCCCCCCCTGGAATCGCGGGCTCCCATGGCGTGCCGGCCCGGACCACCCATATCACGTCTTCGTGGTTTGCACCGTCCACACTCAGTCGGGCCACGGCCTTCAGCGTGTCGAGCCGCCGCCTGCCGTCTTCGATAATCGTGGTGCTCATCGAATTGTCGATCACCAGTGCCAGGGCGGTGGGATCGTGGCTGCCGCCCGGACCCGGGAAGTGCATGCGCGCGCCCAGGATCACGACCAGCACCACGATGGCTATCCGCAGGATGAGCAGCAGGAGCTGCTGCGTCCGGATCTGCCGGGCGTGATCGCGCTCGGTTCTGAGCAGATACCGGATCGCCGGAAAGGTGAAGATCTTGCTTTCCTGCCGATAGAACAGGTGCAGGATGATCGGCACGAGGACCGCGGCGCCGGCGAGGAGGAACAGGGGGTTGAGGAAGCCCATTCAGGGAAGGCGCTGCCGCTTCCAGAGATAGAACCGCAGTGCGCGCGAAAGAGGCTCGTCGGTCCCGATCGTGGAGTACGCGATCCCGCGGCTGGTCAGCTGCTGCGTCCATTCCCCGACCGCGTTCTCCACGGCTTCACGGTATTGGCGCCGCATGTCCGCCACCGACACACGCAGCGAGTCCCCCGTCTCGGGGTCGATGAAGCGCGTCTCGCCCGTTGTCGGGAGATCCCGCTCGCCCGGATCGATCAGGTGGAACACCAGCACCTCGTGCCCGGTGTGCTGCAGGTAGATCAGCGCCTTGGCCGTTTCGGCGGGGTCGACGAGAAGGTCCGAGATCAGAATCACCAGACCCTTCCGCTTGAGGCGCATCGCGACGTTCCGGATCGCGGATTCCGAGTCCGTCCTTCCGCCGCCCTCGAGCGCATTGAGGTGCTGGAGGAGCAGCCGCCAGTGGACCTTGCCGCCCCGGGCCCGCACCTGCCTCACGATCTTCTCGTGAAAGGCCATCAGGCCGACGATGTCGCCCTGCCGGGTGAGAATCAGGGAGAGCGCCGCCGCGAGGTGCTTGGCGTACCAGAGCTTGCTCGGGAGACCGGAGCGGGACGACCACGCCATCGACCCGCTGATGTCCATGAGCATGTAAGCGCGCAGATTGGTCTCTTCCTCGTACTGCTTGACGTAGAACCGGTCCGAGCGCGCGTACATCCGCCAGTCGAGGGTGCGCAGGTCGTCACCCGGCTGATAGGCCCGGTTCTCGGCGAATTCGGCCGAGAATCCCCGGTTCGGGGATCGGTGCAGGCCCAGGAGAAACCCGTGTACAACCTGCCGGGCGATGATGTCGATTCCGCTGAGCTGGGCAAGCGTCGCCGGATCGAGCAGATCGGCTCGCCGGTCCCGGTGCGGCGTGACCGTTTCGTTGGTAGCCATAACCCTTCAATCTGCGGGTACGGCGCCGCGCACGGAAGAGTCTCCCTAGCTTCCGGGCCGATAGGTCACTTGCAACTTGATCCTCCTCCCCTTGGGGCTGTGCGTGAAGCCGTCGTACGACTGCTCCCACCGTACGAGCGGCGGTGCGCTGCCCAGCGCGTTCAACACGAAGAAACCGACATCGAGTTGCTCCGACGTACGCCGCAGCAGGCTGAAGTCCAATGTCGCAAACCGGTCGATCTCTTCGAATTCGGTGCCCGCGAATGCTTCGTTGGTGTACCCCGAGACCGTGTTGAGGTAGCTGACCCCGCTGTAGTCGCCCACGTGATACCCGGCGGAGAAGCTGGTCTTCCACTGCGGCAGCGGGGGTGCGATGGGATTGCCCCAGTTGAGCTTGCCAGCCGCCTCGTGCTCAGCGAACACCTCGGTCCCGTTCAGATCGAGCGCCCGGACGAAGTACTCCCTCGTGTAGGTGCCGTCCACCCCGAACGACACGATCGCCTCTCCCGCCGGAATGCGGCTCGCCATGTGCAGGTCGATCCCCGACATCCGGATCCCGGGCCAGTTGACGAAGCCCGCCTCGATGCGTTCCACGGACTGCACGTCGCATGTGCCCGTCCCCCGTCCGTCCGGACAGGACACGAACTGCTGCACCGCCGCCCGCTGGCTCCCGCCCGCCGCGTACAGGCTCGCGATGCCCTCGTAGGGGAACACGTCGATCACGTCCTTGAAGTCGTAGCTCCAGTAGTCGATCGATGCCCGAATGCGCGCGAGCTGGAGGATGGCTCCGACGTTGTACGTAAACGCCCGTTCCGGCACGAGGTCCTCGTCTCCGTAGGTGTCGATGGCCTTGTAGATTCCGGCCGCGCTGACGTATTGCAATCCGGTGTTGAGATCCTCGTTGAGATCATCCACGGAGGGGGTCCGGAAGGTGGTCTGGACCGAGGTGCGCAGTGCCAGTGGCCCCGCGAGTTCGAAGCGCATGGCGACCTTGGGGTCGAAGCTCTTGACCGAACCGTGAAACTCGTAGTTGGCGGCGACCTGCCCGCGAATCCGGTCGCCGAGCGCCAGTTGGGATTCCGCGAAGAAGCGGTGCACGGTCTGGCTGTCGTCGTAGTGGAAGAAGCCGCCCGTGAAGTGGAAGGGCCCGAACTGATCCGGGCAGGTGCGGTCGTCCGGCACGGGGCACGGTGTCAGGGCGAGATCGCCGGCGCGATTGGGAACGGCACCCACGTCCACCCGGCGGAACTGGTAGCCAACCGCGTAGTCCGTCTCCTCGGTCAGGGCCCCCTTCAGCATCGCATCGAAGGCGAAGAGGTTGGCGTCGTTGTCCAGATTGACTTCATCGTTGATCCAGTCGATCAGCTCGGGGCGATTCTCCAGGCCGGCGACGTAGTCCGGGTTGGGCTGGTCGCGAAAGCGGGCACCGGGCTGCGTGGCGTTCGCGTGGGCGTTGCTGAAGGGATTGTAGTACATGCAGTCACCCTGGCCGGCCACCTTGCCGCCCGTGGGCCCCAGGGCCATGCCGGACGGGCTCGACCGATCAACGACCACGCCGACGCCGCAGTTCGGCCCCCCGAAGCCCCGAAACGCCAGGAATTTGCGGTACAGGTACTCGCCGGGCAGATTGGCGTTGCCTGCCGACCGCGAGAAGCTGGCGGCGAGATCGAAGGCCATCTCCCTGCCTCCGAACCCTTCGAAGCTCCGTTCGAGCGAGCCCGCGAGCCGTTGCGTGCGGGAGTCGCGGCGCAGCTCCCGGTGCGGGCCGGCGTTCCCTACCATGCGGCCGAAGAAGTACCAGTCGTTTTCCAGGCAGCTTTCGGTGGTCGAGAACCCGGCGCTTGGTCCATACTGGCGGCAGAACGCGTGTCTGCCGGGATGATCCGGCGTGATCAACTGGGCTCCGTTGTAAGGGGAGATCGGCGGGTAGGACGGTGTGGTCACCCAGTTGGGGGTGCTTGCTTCCGCCCACAGCCCTTCCAGATGGTAGGTGTTCCCTTCGCCGAAACTGCCGTTCAGTTCGGCGAAGGCACGGATCTGGCGGGAAGCGTCGGAGACGTTGTCGTAGGGATCGTATCGGAAACGGCAGGTCTCCGCCTCTTCCAGGAAGCCCCCGAAGTCGCGGCAGTTGGGATCGACGAAGACGCCTCCCCAACCGCCGTAGTGGGCATCGGTGAGCGCCGAGACGAACTGCTCCGTTGTTTCATTCCCGGTCAGCCTGGGGAAGAGAAAAGCCCCGGGGTTGCCGGTGTACGACCAGCCGCCGCCGCCCGGGGTGAAGTCGCTCAGGGCCCAGCCCACCTCTTCGGGCGTCAGTTCCTGCGTGAGGAATACCTCCGCCGAGACGACCGCGTGCGCGTTTTCGCCCACCGGTGAACCCCAGATGGCACCGACATTCGTTTCGCCCGCGTTGGCGAAATACTCGTGGGAGCCCGAGACCTCCAGGCCCTCGAAGTCGCCGCGGGTCAAAAAGTTGACGACTCCCGCCACGGCGTCCGAACCGTACACCGCGGATGCCCCTTCCTTGACGACCTCGACCCTGTCGAGGGCGATCGACGGGAATGCGTTGACATCGACGAAACGGCCACCACGCAGGCGGATGGGTATATACACCTGGCGGCGCCCGTTGAGCAGAACGAGGGTACGGGAGGCGCCCAGGCCCCGCAGGTTCACGGTTGCCACCGTCTCCGATACGAGGCCCGGGGGTCTCGTGCTGTACCAACCCTGGCGAGCTCCGAGGATCCCGTGGCTGGCGGTCACATTGCGGAACAGGTCGAATGCCTGCGGTGATCCCTGCTCGGCCAGCGTCCGCCGGCCCGCAACGGTGACCGAGTAAGGCAATTCGACGGGTGATTCCGGGAAAGCCGTACCCGTCACCACCACCTCCTCGAGGTGGAGCACGGTGTGCGCCATACGGATCTCGACGAACTCGGTCTCACCGTCCGTCACGGTAACGCTCATGGTAACCGTGAGGTGGCCGAGCTGCTGGACCTGAAGCTCGTGAGTGCCAACCGGCACACCGGGCAGGACAAAGCGGCCCTCCGCCCGCGAGAGGATTCCGACGCCGAGCGCCGGAATGCTGATCTGGGCACCGACGAGGGGTTCCCCGGTCTCAGTATCGGCGACGGTTCCAGTAATGGTTCCGGTCTGCTGGGCAACCGCTCGATGTCCGGGCAGGACACCGGCCAAAACCGCTCCCGCGAGGACCAACGAAATTTTCATACTCACGGACATATCATCCCTCCCTGGATGCCGGCTCGAACAATGCGACGCTTGTCAATGCATTGAGCTTGCGATTCGAGGTCAGCCCGAGTCAAGCACGCCGCGCCGATTGACCGGCCAAAATCGCACCGATTAGCTTTGCACCACTACCTCCCTTGTCGGTCACGCGGACGCGCGAGGCGGGCTCTCCAGATCCCCACAATCCCGGCAGTGCTCCACGTGCGGACCGATCTGATTCGCAATTTCTGCATCATCGCCCACATCGATCACGGCAAGTCCACCCTGGCCGACAGGCTCCTCGAAGCTACGGCCACCGTGGACCGGCGACGGATGCGCGACCAGGTGCTCGACTCCAACGAACTGGAGCGGGAACGCGGTATTACGATCAAGCTGCACGCGATCCGAATGTCCCACCGCGCGGCCGATGGCCGGGAATACCAGCTCAACCTCATCGACACTCCCGGGCACGTGGACTTCACCTACGAGGTATCGAGGTCGCTGGCCGCCTGCGAAGGGGCGATCCTGGTGGTCGACGCCACGCAGGGCATCCAGGCCCAGACGCTGTCCAACCTCTTTCTGGCCCTGGACGCCGACCTGGAGGTCGTGCCGGTCCTCAACAAGATCGATCTGCCGGGGGCCGAGCCGGAGCGCCGCCGCGCGGAGGTCGCGGATCTCATGGGGGTCGATCCCGAGTCGATCCTGGAAGCCAGCGCGAAGGAAGGAAAGGGGATCCGCGCGATCCTGGAGGCCGTCGTGGACGCCATTCCGCCTCCTGCAGGCGATCCCGCCGCCCCTCTCCGGGCGCTGATCTTCGACTCCTACTACGACCAGTACCTGGGAGCGGTCCCGTCGATCCGGGTCATGGACGGAACCGTCCGGGCCGGAATGCCGATCACCTTCGGGACCGTTGATGCGCGCTACGAGGTCACCGAGGTCGGACACATGCGCCTGGGCCGGATCCCGGCCGAGTCCCTCGGCCCGGGTGAAGTCGGGTACGTGGTGGCAGCCATCAAGGCTGTCTCGGACACGAAGGTGGGCGACACCATCCTCGACGCCTCCCGACCCGCCCACGAACTCCTCGCGGGGTACCAGGAGATCAGGCCAATGGTCTTCGCCGGCCTCTATCCTACCGAGTCGGACGGCTACGTGGAGCTGAAGGACGCACTGCACAGGCTGCGGCTCAACGACGCCTCGCTGCAGTTTGAACCCGAGACGTCCAGGGCGCTTGGATTCGGATTCCGCTGCGGTTTTCTGGGGCTCCTGCACATGGAGATCGTCCAGGAACGGCTCGACCGCGAATTCGGCGTCAAGCTGATCACAACCGTACCCAACGTGAAGTACCGCGTAGACATGTCCGACGGATCCGAGCTCTGGGTCGAGAATCCATCCGATTTCGCGGATCGAGCGCTCGTGGACGCGGTCGCCGAACCGATCGTGCGCGCGCGCATCGTCGTCCCGTCGACGTACATCGGCAATGTGCAGAAGCTCTGCCACGAGCGCCGCGGCGTCTTCGCCGGGATGAACTACCTCGATCCGCGCCGCGTCGAGATGGAGTTCGAGCTGCCCCTCGCCGAGATCGTCCTCGACTTCTACGATCGCCTGAAGGGCGGCACGCGCGGGTACGCGGCGCTGGACTACGAGTTCCACGAATACCGCGCCGACGACCTCGTCAAGCTGGATGTAATGGTCAACCGGGACCCGGTCGACGCCTTCTCGGTCATCCTCCACCGCGACAACGCCTATCAGCACGGCCGTTCGCTGATTCGCAAGCTCAAGCAGCTGATTCCCCGCCAGCAGTTCGAGGTCGCCCTCCAGGCCGCGATCGGTGGACAGGTGATCGCCCGCGAGAGCGTGAAGGCCATGCGCAAGAACGTCACCGCCAAGTGCTACGGCGGCGACATCACCCGCAAGCGGAAGCTCCTCGAGCGCCAGAAGGAGGGGAAGAAGAGGATGAAGCAGGTCGGCTCGGTTGAGATCCCGCAGGAGGCGTTCATGGCCGTGCTGCAGCTCGATGATTCGCGGTCCTGAGCGGGCGGGCGCGCGGGCGGCGCCTGGACAGGACAGCTCCGGGCGCTCGTGCGGGCCTGGCCACCGACTGCGCGAGCGCGAGCGTGGATAGGCTCCGGCCCGGCGGATGGATCGCCGGGGTCGACATCGGCGGGACAAATCTGCGCGTGGGGATGGTCCCGTTCGAGGGAGGGCCGCCTGCGGCGGTCGTCCAGGCGCCGACCCGGCCGAATGGTGATCCGGCGACTGTCGTGACCAGAATCGTTGCCATGATTCGCGAATTGATGGCCGGCGTCGGTGGGGAAGGGGTGATCGGCGTCGGAATCGGTGCCCCCGGGCCCCTGGACCGGGACTCCGGTGTGGTGCTCGAGACCCCCAACCTCGGGTGGCGCAACGTGCCGCTCCGCGACATGGTGGCCAGCGAATCGGGCCTCCCGGCCGTGCTGGACAACGACGCGAACTGCGCCGCCTTCGCCGAGTGGTGGATCGGCGCCGGTCGCGGCGCGGACCGGGTGATCGGCCTGACGCTGGGAACGGGCATCGGTGGCGGTGTGGTGCTCGGCGGCGAAGTCTACCGCGGGGCGTCGGACGCCGCGGGCGAAGTCGGGCACATGTCCGTCGCCTTCGACGGGCGTCCCTGCGCCTGCGGGTCGCGGGGCTGCGTGGAGGCCTACGCGTCAGGTCCCGCGATCGCGGCGCGCGCGGCGGAAGGGATTGCGCGCGGCGCGAAGTCGACGCTCTCATCGCCGGTCGAGGCCGACCCGTCGCGCATCACCGCCGAGGCGGTGTGCGAGGCCGCGGTGGCCGGCGACCACTACGCCACTCACGTCCTGACCGAAACTGCACGCATACTTGGAGTTGCGCTGGCCAATCTCATCAATCTCTTCAATCCCGAAGTCATCGTGATCGGTGGAGGGGTGGCTGCCGCGGGGGAATCGCTCTTCAAGCCGCTGCGGGCCGAGGCGGAGCGGCGCGCCTTCCGTTCGGCGACCGCCGTCTGCCGGATCGTCCGCGCCGACTTCCCCGGGACCGGCGGGGTGATCGGCGCCGCCGGGATCTTCAAGCGAGCCGTGCATGGAGGTGTTCAGGCCGGTGTCAGCGCCTCGAGTGCGTCTCGATGAGCGGCACTCCGGACCCCCTCGTGACCTCGACCCACCTCGTTTCGCCCAGCGCCCCCAAACGGCTGGGGGTGCTCGGCACGCTGGTGCGGGACACCATCCACCTGCCGGGGGCGGCCTCCCGGTCAAGGTCCTGGGGCGGCATCGCCTACGCGCTGGCGGCTTTCGATCACGTGCTGCCGCGGGGCTGGACCGTGGTCCCGATGGTCAAGACGGGAGAGGACACGGCGGACCGGGCGCTGCCGTTCCTTTGCTCCTTCCGGGCGATCACGGACATGGACCTCGTGCGCGTCGTGCCGGAACCGAACAATCGCGTGGAACTCACCTATCACACCCGGGCCGAGCGCACCGAGGTGCTGACCGGGGGCGTGCCCGGATGGTCGGCGCGTGAGCTGGACGATATCCTCCCCACACTCGACGCCCTGTATGTCAACTTCATCTCGGGGAGCGAACTGGACCTCGCCGGAGCGGAGCGGTTGCGCGACCGGTTCCGCGGTCCCACCTACGCCGATCTGCACTCCCTCTTCCTCGGCATCGCGGACGACGGCCGCCGAACTCCGCGTTATCTTCCCTCGGATGAACGTTGGGCCGGCTGCTTCGACACGGTTCAGATGAACGAGAACGAGTTCCATCTCTTTGCGCGTGGCGCACCCGATCCCTGGAGCCGGACCGAGCAGGCAATGACGGGCCGGCTGACCACCATCGCCGTGACCAGAGGAGCCGCGGGAGTGGAATTCCTGACCAGACGCCCGGGCGGCGGGCCGCCGCTGCGAGGGCGCGCCGCGATGACGGGCGGGCCTGCCCCGGGCGATCCCACCGGTTGCGGCGACATCTGGGGCGCCGCCTGCTTCGCGGAGCTTCTACGCGGGGCCGCGGTGCCGGACGCCGCCTGCAGTGCCAATGCGGTGGCGCGCGCCAAACCGGGCTTCTCGGGCGCCGAGGCTTTCCGGAACGGGTTTGTGCTCCCCTCCGGTCAGGACAGGCGCTGACATGCGGGTCATCGAAATCCCCCGCTCCTTCGACTATCGCAACATCGAGGCGCTCTACCTGCAGATCGACATGGATCGCCCCGGCCCGGTGCTCTTCGATCTGCGCAGGCTCCGCTGGGTCGATCCCAACGGCATGCTCGGCATCCTGGCCGCCGGAAAGGTGGCCGCCGAGGCCGGGTCGGCGCCGCGGATCTCGCTCCCCGATCAGCCGGAGATCACCAGCTACCTGGATCGCATGGGGTTCCGCGAGGCTGCCGGGGAGGTGTTCGAGTTCGGCGCCGCCTCGAAGTGGCGCCGCCGCGCGCGGACTTCCGACGTGCTCCTCGAGATCACCCCCGTCACGAAGAACTCGGACGTGCACCAGGTGGTGGACCGGGTGCAATCGCGGGCGGGCGCCATCCTCTCCAACACCCTCGGCTACCCGGCCTCGGCGGTCGTCCAGTTCTCCGTGATTCTCTCCGAGGTGTGCCAGAACATCATCGAACACGCCGGGCGGCCCGGTTGGGTTGCCGCCCAGTCCTACAACTGGAAGCGGCGCCTCGGACGCCATGTGGCCATCATCTCGGTGGCCGACATCGGCCGCGGCTTCCGCGCCTCCCTGGAGGATGAGCACGCTTCCCGCTTCGGTGAGCGCTGGGGCGACGTGACCGCCCTCGAGGCGGCCTTCCTCATGGGGCTGACCCGCTTCCCCGACACCGGCCGGGGACAGGGGATTCAGCAGATCCGCAAGCAGGTCGGGCGCTGGAACGGGCTCCTTTCGATCCGCAGCGGCAGCGCGAGGATTGCGGACACACCGGATTGGAGCAGCAAGCCTCCCCTCGAAGAGGACCTGCGCCCCTTCCCCGGAGCCCAGATCAACATCATCCTCCCCGAGCGCGTGAAGTGAGCCAACCGCGGCCGGCTTCCGTCAGCATCGACGTGGGCGCGATCGTCGCCCGCACGCTCGCGCCGCTCCGTCCCAACCTGGTCACGCGTCCAACGGGGAGGGCGGTTCGCGCAGCCATAGAGGAACGCCTCCGCGGAGCCGCGAGGTCGCCCTTCGTATCGCTGATCGACTTCACCCGAATCCGCGTCCTGGACTTCAGCTGCGCCGACGAAATCGTCGCCAAGCTCCTGGTCAGGTATATGAAGGCCGACCGCCCCCGCGATGTCTTCTTCCTCTTCCGGGCCGTCGGGGAGGTGCACGGGCAGTCGGTGGAGCAAGTCCTGCGAAGGCACGGACTGGCGGCCGTTTGCGACGATGCCAGGGACGGATTCCGCCTTCTCGGGTCGGTTTCGGAGCGGGAGAGGACGGCCTGGCAGACGCTGGAGATGCGCCGGACGATCGGACCCGCGGGCGTGGCCGACGCACTGGGGACTCGCGGCGATACGCTGCTGCGAAGGCTTGCCGAGCGCCGGCTGGTCTTCCGCGAACCCAACGGCACGGCGCTCGCTCTCAGTGCCCTGAGCACGTCAAATATGTAGTATAGACATGACAAAATGTAATATAAACATGACATTCTCGGCACAGGCGTGCCGGAACCGGCGAGGGAGAGGATCATGAGCTCAAACGGGACGAATCCGGAACACGGACCAGCGACCCACGCGGTCCACGCAGGGAAGGGCGAGGTGCGGCCCGGCGGCCCGGTGGTCGATCCCATCGTCCGCAGCTCCACCTTCTACTGGGCGGGCCCCCACGACGGGATCGACCTTCAGTACAGCCGTTACGGCAACAACCCCAACCAGCGCTCCGTCGCGGCCACGATCGCCGCGCTCGAAGGCACCGAGGACGCGCTCGCGCTGGCCAGCGGCATGGCCGCCATCTCGTCGACCCTGCTCGCCTGCGCCGAAGCCGGCGACCACATCGTGGCCAGCGCCCACCTCTACGGCGCCACCCACGCCCTCCTGTCGCACGAACTGCCCCGGCGCGGCATCACCACCACCTTCGTGGACCCGGACGACCCCGGCGCATGGCGCGCGGCCCTCACCGCCAGCACCCGGGTCGTCCTCATCGAACTCCCCACCAACCCCACCCTGCGCGTCTTCGACATCGGCCCCCCGCGCGACGCCGCACGCGCGGCCGGTGCCGTCCTCGCCGCCGACATGACCTTCGCGACCCCGATCAACATCCGCGCCGCCCGGCACGGCGTCGACGCCGTCATCCATTCCGCCACCAAGTACCTCGGCGGCCACTCCGACCTGATCGCCGGGGCCGTCGCGGGAAGCGCCGCGCTCATCCGGCGCGTCACGAAGATGATGAAGCTGTACGGCGGCTCGATCGATCCGCAGGCGGCGTGGCTGCTCGAGCGCGGCATCCGCACACTGCCGGTCCGCATGGAGCGCCACAACCGCACCGCACTGGCCCTCGCCCAGTGGTTTACCGGTGTCGACGGCGTGCGCCAGGTCATCCATCCCGGCCTCCCCGGCCACCCGGACCACGAGTGCGCCGCCCTCATGCTGGACGGATTCGGCGGCATGGTGTCGATCGTCCTCGAGGGGGGCGGCCAGGCCGCCGACCGCTTCTGCTCCAGCCTGTCACTCGCGGCCGCGGCCCCGTCGCTGGGCGGCGTCGAGACGCTCGTGTCGCAGCCCCGCCACACCTCGCACGTGGACCTGTCCCCGGCCGAACGGGACGCGCTGGGCATCCCCGACGGTTTCGTGCGCATCTCGGTGGGCCTGGAGGACCTCGAAGACCTCAAGGCCGACTTCGCGGCCGCGGTGGCGGCCTCGGCTCCGGCCGCTATTCCTCCCCCATGAACGGATACGCCGTGCTCATCGGCGGCGCAAAGTTCTCCTTGATCGTTCTGGGCGACAGCCATCGGATGATGTTGAAGACCGAACCCGCCTTGTCGTTCGTCCCGGAGGCGCGCCCCCCGCCGAAGGGCTGCTGACCCACTACGGCGCCGGTCGGCTTGTCGTTGATGTAGAAGTTGCCGGCCGCGTTTTGCAGGCGGTCCATCGCCTCTCGCACCGCCGAGCGGTCCTGCGAGAACACCGCGCCCGTCAGCGCATAGGGCGACGTGGAGTCGACCATGTCCAGCGTCTCGGACCAGGCCGCGTCCGGGTACACGTGGATCGACATCACCGGCCCGAAGATCTCGTCGCACATCGTCTCGTGGTCCGGCGCGTGCGCCCGGATCAGGGTGGGACGGATGAAGAACCCGTCGGCGTCGGAGTATTCGCCGCCCGCGATCACATCCGCGTCCGGACTCGCCTTGGCCCGGTCGATGTACCCGGTGATCGACTGAAAGGCGCCCCGGTCGATGACCGCGTTGACGAAGTTGCGGAAGTCCATGGGATCCCCCATCGCCAGTGCGTCGGTCTCCGCTACCAGGTCGCCGGAGATCTCCTTCCACACCGACTCGGGAACGTAGGCCCGTGACGCGGCCGAACACTTCTGCCCCTGGTATTCGAACGAGCCACGCACGATGGCTGTGCGAAGCGCGTCCCGGTCGGCGCTCGGGTGCGCCACTATGAAGTCCTTGCCGCCCGTCTCTCCCACCAGCCGCGGATATGAGCGGTAGCGGGCGATGTTGCGGCCCACCGTGTTCCACAGGGACTGGAAGACGCCCGTCGAGCCGGTAAAATGCAGACCGGCGAAGTCGGGGTGGTCCATCGCGGCCGCCGTGATCTCGACCGGATCGCCCGGTACGAAATTGATCACGCCCGGCGGCAGCCCCGCCTCTTCCAGCAGCTTGTAGGTGTAGTATCCGGAGAGGACCGCGTGCTTGGACGGCTTCCACAACACACCGCACCCGACCATCGCCGGGATCCCGGCGAGGTTGGCGCCGATGGCCGTGAAGTTGAAGGGGCTGACCGCGTACACGAAGCCCTCCAGGGGCCGGTACTCGATGCGGTTCCAGATGCCCCGGTCCGAGATCGGCTGATGGTCGAAGATCCGTTCGGCGAAGTGGGCGCCGAAGCGGAAGAAATCGACGATCTCGCACGCTGAGTCGATCTCGGCCTGAAAGGCGGTCTTGCTCTGTCCGAGCATGGTGGCCGCGTTGAGCGTGGAGCGCCACGGCTCCGCGAGCAGTTCGGCCGCCTTGAGGAACACCGCCGCGCGGTCCTCCCAGCGCCACGAGGCCCACTCCCGGCGCGCGTCGACGGTGTTGGCGATCGCCCTCTGCGCCTCCTCGGCGCCGGCCGCGTGCCACTCTCCGAGCCGCAGACCATGGTCGTGCGGGGCGTGAATCGCGTGCGTCCTTCCGGTGCGGATCTCCTCGCCCCCGATGATCACGGGGATATCCGCCTCCTGGCCGGCGATCGAGCGCAGCGCGGCCTTCAGTTCCGTACGCTCGGGAGTGCCCGGCGCGTAGGAGAGGATGGGTTCGTTGACAGGCGCGGGAACACGAATCGTTCCGGACATTTCTCTTCCCAGTCTTGTTGGTTGGCGGGAGCGCCCGAATCCCCTGGGGTGAGGCGGACGGCCTCTTTCACCCGCGCACGCGTGCCAGGGCGGCAGCGCTACGGGAACCGGGAAGGTGCGATTCAGGCGCGGCCTCCGAGTGCCGGATCCGGCTGCGCGGCATTCGGAGTCACGCGCAATCTACCTAGCGCCCCGGTGGGCGCAACCCGTTGACCATCCGGAAGCCGCCTGGGTACCTTCCGGTGCGTTCGTGGCCCGGTTCATGGGCCTGTCGGCGATGCGCTGTCTCGCAGAACGGTGGAATGGGTACGAGAGATCGGATCGAAGCGGTTCTCGAGTCCCTTCGGCCGGCAATTCGGTCGGATGGCGGGGACGTGGAGCTGGTAGATTGGAGTGAGGAGATCGGGCGTGTCGAAGTGCGGCTCATGGGGGCATGCGAGTCGTGTCCGATCTCGATGTTCACCCTCAAGGAAGGGATAGAGCGGCGCCTGCGGGCCGCCGTGCCCGAGGTGGTGACCGTTGACGCAAGCTGAAACTCCCACGAGCCCGAACGGGGCCGTCCAGGCGCTGCACCGAGCGCTGGCTCAGGTAATCAACCCGGTGACCGGCAAGGATGTCGTTGCCGGCGGGCAGGTGAGCGAGGTCGCGGTGGACGGCGACGGCAAGGCCACCTTCGTCTTCTCCCTCCAGCGGGGCGATCCCGGTGTGCTGGTCCGCCAGGCGCGCGCCGCCGCGGCGGCAGTCGACGGCATACGCGGCGTGAAGGTGAATGTGCAGCTCCCGCAGAGCTCCGCCCCAGCGGGTGCGCCGCCGAGCCAGGGCCGCGGCGGATCGGCCGGCCGGGGTGCCTCGCCGCTGTCGGCGGCCGCTCCCCGGACCGCCGGACAGGCCCCCTCCGCGCGCCCCGCCCCGCAACGCGGTCTCCAGCCTGGATCCGTGCCCGCCCCGACCCCCCAGCCGGGAGTGCTCACGGGGGTCAGGCGCATTGTCGCGGTCAGCTCCGGGAAGGGCGGCGTCGGCAAGTCGATGGTCGCGACCAACCTGGCCGCCCACGCCGCCTCGAAGGGTCTCGCCGTGGGCCTCCTCGACGCGGACATCTACGGCCCCAACATCCCGATCATGTTCGGCGAGGCACGCCGCCCCGCCGTCACCGGCGCCAAGGGCTCCGAAATGATCGTCCCGCTCGAGGCCCACGGCGTGCGCCTGATGAGCCTCGGGTTCCTCCTGGAGCGCGAGCAGCCCGCGATCATGCGCGGTCCCCTCATCGCCGGCATCCTCAAGCAGTTCATGGAGCAGGTCGCCTGGGGCCGGCTGGACCTGATGATCGTCGACATGCCGCCCGGCACCGGCGACGCCCAGCTCTCCCTCGTGCAGACGGTGAACCTGGACGGCGCCCTGATGGTCACCACGCCGCAGAAGGTGGCGACCGGCGACGTGCGCCGCGGCGTGAAGATGTTCGAACGGGTCAACACCCGGATCCTGGGCATCGTCGAGAACATGTGCGGCTTCAAGATTCCTGGCTCGGACGAGGTGATCGACCTCTTCGGCCGGGGGGGCGGGGAAGACCTCGCCCGCGAGCTGTCGGTCCCCTTCCTCGGCCGGATCCCCCTCGATATGGCAGTTCGCACGGCCGGCGATCAGGGACGGCCTACGGTCCTGTCCGCGCCGGATTCGCCTGCGGCGTCATCGATGGCCGGGATCGGCGACCGGTTTCTTGCCGACCTGGAAGGCCTGCCACCGCGCGACTAGAGGACCGGCGTCCGGGCCCGGGCCAGGAGCACGACCGATGTCTGCCGGAACCGGGCTATTCGCCCTCCAGCCATTTCCTGTCGGCGGGCGACAGCGCCTCGCGCCCGCGCACACGATCGAGGAGCTTGAGGACGAACCAGCCGACCAGCATGATCGGCGCGACCTTGAACAGGAGGAAACTCGCGATGCCCAGCGTAAGTCCGAGGAGCGCCCCCACCACGGAAAGCACAATCCACACCACGACGATGCTGACGATGCCCATCGCCAGAAATGTCAAGAGCGTTCCGATCATGCCTTCTCCGTGAAACTCCCGGTCACGTGTACCGCGAATCCTGCTCAGGTCAATCTAAGTGTAACATCATTTTCCGCGGGGACGCCGGACCATGCGTTCGGGTCACGGTATCCGCACAATGTCGATGGCGCCCAGGGCCGCAGAGATCTCGACCTCGACCCGGCGTTCCGCCGTTTCCCAGTTGGGCGAGCGATAGCTCCTGCCGCTCCTCACGAACCCGTCGGCCTCGATCGCCGTGAGGAAGTTCTGGCGCATGACGCGGACGCCCAGTGACTCCGGCACCCTGATCTCGAGGGCGCCCAATCCCATCTCCACCGAAACACGCGCGTCGCGCGGCCATTCGCCGCCCAGTCCGAGGGTTACAGAACCGACGCCCGCCTTGACCGTCACCCTCTCGACGTTGAGGTTGCCGATGCCGTGCATCGACAGCTTTGCCGCGCCCACATTGATCGACGCCGACTCCATCGCCACCGGGTTGATCTCGTCGATGCGGATCTCCGATTCCGAAGCCCCGGTGCTGACGTCGAGGTCCAGCAGCGGCAATCCGGACAGGTCGAGCTCGGCGGAGCCCGCGCCGAAGTCCAGATCGAGGTCCATGGGCACGTCCCGTGACAACCACAGGTCAAGCGACGAGGATTCGGATCGGTCCTTGAACCGGCGATTATCCCGCGTGCGGATGCCGAGATCGAGACGGCCACCTCGGTAGTCGGCGCGGGGCGTCGCGAAGTCCTCGTCGTAATCGAAGCGGGCGCGGTAGAGCAGGTCGGATTCGCCGGGCCGCAGCGTGAGTTCGCCCGCGCCGTAGCTGACGTTGACCTCGAGACGCTCCTCGTCCGTCACCTGACGCGTCCAGGTCACGGTCTTGAGTTGTGCCGCCTGCAGCTGTCCGGCCTGGGCAGCGAGCATGAAAACGGCCAGAAGCCGGTTCATCGTTCCTCCTCGCGGGCCTCGTCCGCGTCTTCTTCCACGTCATCCTCCGGTGACCAATCCACCGGGATGTCCATGTCTTCCCCGTAGCGGTCGGGCCAGAGCGCCGTGTACTTGCCGCCCCTTGTGATGATCACGGCGCCGAAGCCGGTCATCACGGCAACGATGCCGGCGAGCACGGCCAGGACCTCGACGATGCCGCCGATCCATCCGATCAACGGCAGCGCACCGAGCGCGCTGCCGACCGCGAAGGGAAGCATGAGCGCGCCCAGTCCGGTCAGCCTCACGTGCGTGGCCCGGCCGCGGTCGACCCGGTCGAGCCACGGATAGTCCTGGTCCAGAACCCACCGACCCACGTGATGGCTCACTCCGACGTATCCTGCGAATGCCGCCAGCGCGACGGCAAGCGGGTACAGCGGCACCCAGGCAAGCAGGACCGGGATTCCGACCACGGAAATCGCCAGAACGACGCACCCGATTACGAAAACCGGGACCACGAGAAACCCTCCCGCGAATCCGACCGCGGCCGCCCTCCCCGGGCGGTACTCGATCTCCCTCGTGACCGTGTCCAGACGCAGTCCGGCGAAGCGGGTCAAGAGCAGCGTGAGGCAGCCGAGGACGATGAATGTGAAGATCGCTTCGACGACCTCGCCTGCGGCCCGCAACGCTCGCCACGCGCTGCCTTCACGCCGATTCGAGGTCGCGCGGTGCCGGTCCGGCTCCCATTCGCCGTCCGGGGCTGCGGCTGCCTCGGGAGCTGCAGGGGCAGTTGGCGGTTCCGGCAGCGCCGTAACCCCTGCCTCCCGGTCTGCTCGCGACTCCGCAAGGTCCACCACCTCGCCCCGCACCTCTCCCCCGAGCAGTTCGATTTCGGAACGCGCGTGCCGGACATCGCCGTCGATGCGCCCCGACTCGCCCAAATCCATCGTCGCGTCAAGCAGAACCACGTCGCCGCGGATGCGGCCATGCACGTCGAGCCAGCCGTCCACAACCAGGAGGCTGCCGTCCACCTCGTCGCCTTCGGCTACCGAATAGTCCTCCCCCACCCGGATGTCCATCGACTCCAGGTCCACGTCGGCCAGCGCGGCTCCGAGCGCCGCAATCCCCTCCGCCCTCGCCAGGGAGGCCAGAAATTCCTGTGCCGAGGTCCGTTCGCGCCGGGTCTGAAGCGGTGGCTCGCGGGCGGCCACGGCTTCGGCCAGTACACGGTCGACGCGGTCGAGCAGCGACCGCTCGGGCGCCGCCAATCCCGGGTCGGGCGCCCAGGCCTCGAGTTCGCGTGCCAGGGGTCCGTCGGAGAGCGAGAGGATGCTCCCGAGAAGATCCCGCCACGCGCGGTCGGAGTCGTCCCCCGCCTGGTAGCTACCGAGCACATCCCCGTCGAGTGAGGCAACGCCGTCCGCGAAGCTGAGGACCAGGATCTCGCCGTCCGCAAATTCCAGCTCGAGGGAGGCCTCCGACTGCGAGACTTCGATCTGGCTGAAAACGACCGCGCGTTCCTGCGCCGCGCCTACGCCGGCGGCAAGGGCAGCGGCCAGGCCGGCGAGGGCCGTGCAGAGCAGATTCATGGGTCTAAACCGGTACATGCCGACGTTCCAATCCCGTGGTCTTCGCCACATTCCTGTACAGGATCCATCCCGACAGCGCGGTGAGTGTGGTGAGCAGGACCAGCCCGCCCACAAACAGGGGCGCCGCGCCGGCGCCGGCGAGGCCGGCCGGCACGACGTCCGAGAAAATGCCCGCTCCGGTGCCCAGGATGCCGCCGAGCGCATCGGGCAGGGCGGCGATGCCCTGGCTCCAGAGGAACCCCGCCAGGTTCGAAAGCGTCACCAGCGGGTTGTTGGCGAAGAGCATGTAGCCGGTCGCCACGACGGCCGCCGTGGGTCCGAAGGCCACGCCCGACGCGGCGGCGAGCCGCTCCTGGCGCTGCGGCCAGAGGCCGGCGAGCAGATGTCGCACTCGGGTGCCCGTCCGGGCGTTCTCGGCCACATGCACCCGCGCCATTACCCGATCGGCGAACCCTGCGGCCGGGGCCAGGGCCGGCAGCCGGCCCAGTTCCCGGTGCAGGCGGCCCCAACCGGCCAGGACCGCGGCAGCCTCCGGGTCCCGGGCGACGAGCGACTTGAGCGCTCGCGCACGTCGGGTGGAGAGCGTGCCGTCGTGGAGCGCGTCGAAGACATTCGCCACCGACCAGTCCGCCCCCCCGGCAAGCCAGGCCCGGAGTCTGCCAGGGCGTGACGGACGGATGTGCAGCGACGCGATGATCCTCGCCTTCAAATCGCGGGCGGGCACGTGGGGCTGGATGTCCTGCAGGGCCGTGAAGAGGGTGCGGCAGGCGCGAACCTCCGCCTGGAGCCCGGGGTCCCGGGCGATTTCGTGTTCGAAGCTCCGCCGGTCATCGCCGCGCAACTCACCGTCCAGGTACGAGAACAGCCGCCTCGCCTCCGGATTCGGTTGGTTGGTTGTACGATGATTCCGCTTCACGTCCCGGTCTCCCTGATGGTTGTCAATCCCAATACGCCGCCTGCGATTCGGCGGTTTCAAGCCCCGTAATGCTAACCCGAAGGATCGAGCAGCGGACCCAGCGCCGCCTTCAGCTCCAGCCGTGCTCGATGGATGTAGGTCTTCACGGTTCCGAGGGGAATCTCCAGGATATCGGCGATCTCCTGGTACGAGTAGCCCTCGACGTGACGCAGCAATGTAACCGCCCGGTACTCGGGTCTGAGCCTGCCGATCGCGGTCTCGATCTGGCTGCCGAGTTCGAGGTTCTCCACGTAGGCGTCCGGACGCTCCTCCGACGACTCGAGCACCAGGCTCGTCCGGGCCTGTTCGTCCGGGGTGACCGCGTTGGCAGAGCCGTGGATGGAGATCGTGTCCAGGCGGCGCTTGCGGAGGTGATCGATCGTCAGGTTGTGGGCGATCTTGAACATCCAGCTCGAGAACTTGTAGCCGGGGTTGTAGCTGCCGATTGCGTTGAAGGCCCGAATGAACGCTTCCTGGGCGAGATCCTCGGCCACACTCCGGTCGCGCACCATGCGGTAGATCAGACTGAAGACCGGCCGCTCGTAGCGGTTAAGCAGTTCCCTGAACGCCTTCTCACGGCCCCTGGCCGCCTGCAGGGCGAGTGTCCTGTCGTCGGGAACCGCACTTTCCACGGGTATCGGCGTTCCTCGCGATTCGGCTCGGCGTGGGCGAAGTCCCGCATTCCGGCGGTTTGCGGGGCGTCATGACAACCTACTACGACGTGGGGTGCCATCTTCTTTACCGCAGGACCGGTCAGGGGTCGGGCATCCGGGTGACGACCTGCGGGCCGCGCGCTGTAGATGGCGGACGGGCCGGGAGGGTTGCACGGGGTTGGAGGGTGCCGCCCGGGTTGTCTACCTTTGGGCCTCCGCCGGCCCGCCGGGCCCGGGCGCGCCACAGGAGGCGCGCACCGATCCACCGTGGAATGCAACGTCAGGTGTCGCTTGACCGCCTCCCGTGACGCAGAGCCAGCGAGCGGCACCGCCCGCGCCGCTCAGGTGCGCAGGCTTTTCAGCGAGATTGCACCGCGCTACGACCTGCTCAACCACGTCCTCAGCCTGAACATCGACAGGCGATGGCGCCGCCGGGCCGTGAGCGAACTGGGGTGGGAGCGCGACCCCGCCGGATCGTACCTCGACGTCTGTGCGGGGACCTTCGACCTCGCGCTGGAAGTGACCGCTCAGCCCGGGTTTCCCGGCCGCGTGGTGGCCGCCGACTTCGCCTTTCCGATGCTGGCCAGGGGAATGCCCAAGATCGAGGCCGCGCCGGTGCAGGCCGTTTGCGGCGACGCCCAGCAGCTCCCCTTCGCCAGCAACTCGTTCGCCGGCGCGACGGTGGGATTCGGCGTCCGCAACCTCTCCGAGCCGCTCGCCGGATTCCGCGAGGTGCACCGCGTGCTGCAGCCCGGCGCCCGCTTTGTGGTGCTGGAGTTCACGGTGCCGCCCGGGAGGCTGATGCGCTGGGCCTATCTCCTCTACTTCAACCACATCCTGCCGAGGGTTGGGCGGCTCGTGTCCGGCCATCCCTGGGCGTACACCTACCTGCCGAAATCAGTGGAGGGCTTTCCGGGACCCGATGCGCTGGCCGGGATGCTCCGGCGCGCGGGGTTCGCGTCCGCCAGGTGGTTTCTCCTTACCGGGGGGATCGCCGCGATCCACGTGGCGACGAAGGCCGCGCGGGACTGACCCCCGCGGGGCCTGGCACGTTCCCGAGGACGGTAACGGTCCCCAGCTCCGACGGGGAGCCGTCGAAGCGGGCCGTGTCGCCGACCAGCAGGATGGTCATGCGCGCGGGATCGACTGCGCTGCGAAACACTTCCTGGACGGCGGCGGGCGTCACGTCCTGGATGCCGTCGACGTAGCGCTCGAGCCAGTCGGCCGGAAGATCGAGCCTCCTGTACGCCATGCCCCGCGCGACGACCTGGAAGGGGGTGCGGAAGTTGAAGACGAACCCGTTGACCACCTCGTCGACGGCGTGCGACACCTCTGCCGGCGTGGGAGGTGCGGCCCTCATCGAGTCGACCGCGGCCAGGAGCAGGCGGGCGGCCGCCAGGGTGCTCTCGGGCCTGGTGCGGGTCAGCGCCCCCGCGAGGCCGTCGTCCCTGCTCGAAGTCGTCCAGATCGACGAGGCGCTGTAAGCCAGGCCCTGCCGTGTCCTCACCTCCGAGGAGAGGCGGCTCGAGAGACCGGACGCGCCGAGGATGCTGTTGCCGATCCGCGAAGCGAAGTAGCCGGGATTGTCCCCCTGCCGAACGGCGGTCGACTGGGCCATCACCACGACGCTCTGCTCGATTTCCCTGTGGAGAACGAAGACCCCGGGCTCGGAACGGATATCGGCCACCGGGTTTTCGCCGAGTCTGCCGGAGCAGGGGGGCCACTCGGCGAGGATTTCGTCGAGCAGCCGGCGGGTGCGGTTCCAGGTGACATCGCCGGCGACGCCCACGACCATGTTGCCTGGGCACACGACCGCTTCGTGCACCAGGCGCAGCTTCTCCTCGGCGAGGTCGGCGGGTTCCAGGTCAGTCGGGCTCATCTCCCAGCCGACCGGATGATCGCCGTACATGATCCGGTTGAAGATTCCGAAGGCAAGCGACGCGGGATCCTCCGGGCGCCGCCTCACGCGCTCGATCTCGGCGCTGCGCCAGAGCTCGACCTGGGCGGAGTCGAAGCGCGGCTCGCGCAGCATCGCGCCCCATAGCCGCACCGCATCGTCGACCTGTTCCGAAAGGGTGTTGACCCACGAGGACGCACCGCCGCCCCCCTGTCCGAAGCTCATCGCGAGCGCCAGGGTTTCGATGCGCGCGTCGACGGAGTCCGGGGGCAGGGTGGCGGTGCCGCCCGTGCGGAGGAGGCCGGCCATCGCCGTGGCGGCCGCGAAGGAATCGCGGCCGAAGTGCCGGACGCCTCCCTCGAAGGTGGCGTAGAAGGTCACCAGCGGCAGTTCCGGGTCCTGCACGAAGTAGACGGGGACGCCGCGGACGGTCTCTTCGCGGGGAGCCAGCCGCCGGAAGCGCAGCTCGGGGAAGGTCAGCCGATCGATGCGCTCCCGCACCGTTTCCTGGGCCCCGGCCGGTGGAGTTGGCGCGCAGACCGCAAGGGCGGCGGCGAGACAGGTCAGAACGGTGGCACCGACCGGTTGGCGGGGGTGGCGGCGCGGAATCATCTCTGTCCGTCCTTCCGCACCATTGTCGCTACCGTCCGCGAACCGTCGTTCAGGTACTGTATCGCCACGCGCTGCACGTCCTGCGGGGTCACCTCGGCGATGCGGCGGGACAGCCGGAATGTCTCGCTCCAATCCCCGAACGACGCTTCGGACTCGGCGATCTGCATCGCCAGCTCAAGGTTGGAGGACAGGCGGCGAAACTCGCTGGCGCGCAGCTGGTTTCCGATCCGTACGAGGACGCCGGGGTCGGGGGGAGCGGCCTTGATCTTCGCGATCTCGTCGTAGATCGCGGCTTCGATCTCGTCAGTCGTGCGGGGTGCCTTGGGGACCGCCGAGATCGTGAAGAGTCGGGGGTAGGAGAACCCCGGTCCCAGGTACGCGGCGACGTGCACCGCCGACTGGTCTTCGGCGATCAGTCGCTGGTAGAGCCGAGTGCTCCTTCCGCCGGTGAGCACCGAGGCGAGCATGGTCAGCGCCGGGGCATCGGGGTGGAAGCCCGACCCTACCCGCCAGCCGATCATCACCCTGGGCTCGGCGTCGAACGCGACGGTGATCCGGCGTTCCCCGGCCTGGGCGGGTTCACTCGCCCGCACCGGGGGGGCCTGCCGCCCTGGTGCGATCGGACCGAAATACTCTTCCGCCAGTCGTCTCACCCGGCCCGCGTCCACGTCGCCGACGATCGCCGCCACTGCGTTCCGCGCCCCGTAGTAGTCGCGAAAGTACTCGGTCGCCTGGCGCCTGGTCAGGTTTTCCAGATCCGACGTGTGTCCGATCACCGGCACGCCGTAGGGGTGCACCTGGAACGCCGTAGCCAGGAAGGCGTTCTCGAGGATGCCTCCCGGGCTCGTCTCGAGTCGCATGCGGCGCTCCTCCCGAACCACGTCCAGCTCGGTATAGAACTCGCGGAACACCGGGCTGCGCATGCGGTCTGCTTCGAGCGCGAACCAGAGTTCGATCCGGTTTGCGGGGATTTCGACGAAGTAGCGGGTGGCCTCGTGGGTGGTGGTCGCGTTCAGGCCCCGCGCTCCCTGGGCGGAGAGGATGCGGTCGAACTCGTTTGGAACCACATGCACGCGCGCCTGGTCCTGGAGCGACGCGAATGCCGACCGCAACTGCCTGACCGCCGTCGTGTCGGGCGTGGGACTGCCCAGTTCGGCGAGAATGGAGTCGCGGACTGCATCCATGGCGTCCATCAGCGGCGCCTCGCGGATGCGGTCCGAGGTGCCGATCTCTTCCGAACCCTTGAAGAGCATGTGCTCGACGACGTGCGCAATCCCGGTATTGCCGAGGTGCTCGTTGACCGAGCCCACGGGATAGTGGACCACCAGAGCGGCGGTGGGGGACTGGCGCCGCTCCAGGATCAGGAAGGTCATGCCGTTGTCGAGGGTGAAGCGGTCGACGGGGAGTTCGGTGCCGGGTGCGGGGCCGCGCCGCTGGGCGTAGGCATCCATGGGCGGGAGGGCGGCGGCCAGGCACACCGCCAGGACTGCGCTGCGGGCGCGCACGGCCATGAAGCGGCTCCACGGACGATGCGCAACCCGGCGGATCGGCTGCCGATCGACAGCGGGGCCGCGCCCGGTCAACACACGTCTCCCATTGTGGCTGCGCCGTCCTCCGGCCCAGGCTGACACCGGGGGCAGACGAAGGCGGAGCGGCCGCCGAAAACGATACGCTCGATGACGGCGCGACATCTCGGGCAGGGCCGGCCTTCGCGTCCGTAGGCGTGCAGCGCCCGCCGGAACCGCCCCTCATTCCCGTCCGGCGCGCGGTAGTTGCGCAGGGTGGTGCCGCCGGCTTCGACCGCGCGCCGAAGAACCCGCCGGAGCGAGCGATGGAGGCGGGTGGCAGAGACCTCGCCGATCAAGTTCGCCGGGGTGCGCGGGTGGATTCCGGCGAACCAGCATGCCTCCACCGCGTAGATGTTGCCCACGCCGGCGATTCTGCGCTGGTCGAGGAGGAGAGAGCGGACGGGCGACCTGGAGCGGGAGAGGATCCGGCGCAGCCGCGCACCCGTAAATGACCGCGCGAGGGGCTCCGGACCCAGCCGCCGGGACCACCGCGTCCAGTCCGAGGAGGGGAGGTGGCGGAGGCGGCCGAATCGCCGCACGTCGTCGTAGGTCAGGGAGCCGCCGTCGGTGAACTGAAACAGGACGGCCGGGTGAGTCGATCCAGGCCCGGGTCCTGGACCGGTTCCAGGCACGAGACGCCCCGTCATTCCGAGATTGACGACCACGCGGGTGGCGTCCTCGAAGGTGAGCACCACATTCTTGCCCCGCCTTGCCGTTGTTCCAAATCGCCTGCCTGCCACCGCCTCGGCGAACCGGTGCGGCGGCCCGTCCACCACGTCCTCCCGGAGCACCGTGACCGAACTCACCACCCTGCCGGGCAGGACCCTGTTCAGCCCCCGTGCGATGGTCTCGGCCTCGGGGAGTTCCGGCACGATGCTACTCCAGCGCCACCGCGGTGCCGGTCGACGACACCATCAGCATCCCGTTGGCGGACCCCAGAACCTCGTAATCCAGGTCGACGCCGATCACAGCGTCGGCTCCGCGCGCGCTTGCCTGGGAGGCCATCTCCCGAAGGGCCTCCTCGCGTGCCGTTCGCAGGGCCTTCTCGTACGACGCAGAGCGGCCGCCCACGATGTCCCGGATCGACGCCATGATGTCCTTGACGATATTCGCCCCGATGACCGCTTCACCAGTGACGATGCCGAGGTATTCCCGGACGCGCCGGCCCTGCAGTACTGCCGTTGTCGTGATGATCAAGACCATGCTCCTTGCAAATCGATTCTCGTCATTAGTATGGCGTCAGAGCCGCCGCTCCGCCTCCCGCCAGCCGATGTCGGCGCGGAACTGCTTGCCCTCGAAGGTGATCGCGTCCGCGACCGCCCGACTCACCGCGCGCGCGCGCTCAAAGCTCGCGTTGACGGCCGTGACGGCGAGCACGCGGCCGCCGGAAGTCACCAGACGGCCCGATTGCCGTGCGGTTCCGGCGTGGAAGACATGCACGCCGCTCGGCAGCGGGGGGATCGAGATAGTGGCGCCCTTGCCGTAGCTGCCGGGGTATCCGGATGCCGCCAGCACGGTCGTGACGGCGGCTGCGCCGGCGAAGGCCGGCCGGTGCCCCGCCAAACCCGAACCCTCCGCAACCGCGAGCATCGGCTCGAGCAGCGACGAGGAAAGGAGCGGCAGCACCGCCTGGGTTTCGGGATCGCCGAAGCGGCAGTTGAACTCGACCACCTTCGGCCCCTCGGCGGTGATCATGAGCCCGGCGTACAGCAGGCCGCTGAACGGATTCCCCCCCTCGCCCAGGGCCCGGAGCACGGGCGCGACGATACTCGCGCCGACCTCGTCCATGAGCGCATCGCTCGCGAACCCGACCGGGGCGTACGCGCCCATGCCCCCGGTGTTCGGCCCCGTGTCCCCCTCGCCGATGCGCTTGTGGTCCTGCGAGGGGAGGAGCGCGACGAAGTCCTCACCGTCCGCGAGGCAGAACACCGACAGCTCTTCGCCCTCCATGAACTCCTCGACCACGACCTGGCTGCCCGCATCCCCAAAGGATCCTTCAAGCATGCGGCGGGCCGTCCGGACGGCTTCATCCACCGCCATGCACACGACCGCGCCCTTCCCGGCAGCCAGTCCCGAAGCCTTGACCACCACCGGCGCACCAACCGTCTCGATGTACGCGGCGGCCTCGTCCGCGTCGGTGTGCACCTCGTAGGCGGCCGTGGGCACGCCCGCCCCGGCCATCAGATCCTTGGCGAATGCCTTGCTCGACTCGATCCGCGCCGAGGCGGCCGACGGCCCGAAGACGGGCACGCCCGACTTTCTCAGCCGGTCGGCGAGACCCAGGGCCAGTGGCGTCTCGGGCCCGACCACCGCCAGGTCGATCCGGTTTCCGGCCGCCCAGCCCGAAAGCGCCACCACGTCGGTGGGCGAGATATCCACCCCGTGGCACCCGGGCGCCATGCCTCCGTTCGGCCGGGTGGCGTGGAAAGTCGCACCCGGGGCGTCTTCGCGGAGCTTCCAGAGCAGCGCGTGTTCGCGTCCGCCATTCCCGGCAATGAGGATTCGCATGAGCGTCAGGGCTGTTTTCTGAAGTTGTCGAAGAAGGACTCACCGGCGCGTTTGGCGGCGCTGGCCATCTGATCCAGCACGTCCCGGGCCCCGGCCTTGTAGCTGCTGGCGGCCTCGGCGAGGTCTTCGGCGTACGCCGGGTCGGGATCGCCGCGGCGCTCGTATTCGCCCCGGATCACCCTGTCGTACGCCCCGGTCTCGATCCAGCCGCGCAGTTCGGAGAGACGCAGGACCCAGAAGGGGTGCGTCTGCCCGAGCAGATTGAGGACCTTGAAGACCTGGTCGGCCATATCGCCCGACTCCCGGTAGTCCTCGGCCTGGCGAATGAATTCCGGGAGGGACGTCTCGGCATCCTCGCCGCCCCCGGCCATCTTGAGCATCGAACCCATGACTTCGTCGGGGTCCTGGATGGCCAGAAGCCCCGCGCGGTCCGCCGACAGCTCGCTCTTGCGCGACCATTCCAGAAGCGCCACCAGAATCGCCCGCGCTGCCAGCCCCACGATCGGAAACCCCATCCTGGCCAGCGCGATGAGGAGCTCCGTCATGGTCCGGTAAAGGACGTGGTCGCTCATGACGTGGCCGAGTTCGTGGCCGAGGATGTACGAGACCTGCCTGTCGGTGAGCAGGGCGAGCGTCCCCGAGTTGAGGATGATGAACGGCTCCTTCATCCCGTAGGCACCGGCGTTGACGACGGGGTTCTGCGAGACGAAGAGGGGGTAGCGCTCCGGAGCGTCAAGGGTGGTGCAGACGTCGCAGTACAGGTCCCACACCCGCGGGAACTGGTTCGGTCCGACGCGCACCGCATTGGCCTGAAACGCCAGCCGCACCGGTTTTTCGCCGAATATGCTGAAGAGGGCGCGAAGCACCTGGTCGAAGCCGGGGAGCCTGCGCAGGGCGGCAAGGGCGGCGCGGTCGGCGCTGTGTTCCCAGCATCGCGACGAAATGTCGGTGAGGGTGCGGGTGACCCGCGGATCGCCGTTGTCTTCGGGGCTTCCGTGGCCGTACGAGGTATCGAAGTCGTCGTAGTTCATCGTTTCATCCTTGCCGGAGGGATCCGCAGCCCCTCGAATCTAAGTGTGTTTGTCGCGGTGTCTGGCGGCTGGAGGGGAGGCACCGTTCAGCTACGAAGGGCGCCTGCCAGGTCTTCGATCAGATCCCGGCCGTCTTCGATGCCCACCGACAGCCGCACCAGCCCGTCGGTGATCCCCATCCGCAGCCGAATTTCCTCGGGCACGGCGGCGTGAGTCATGAGGGACGGGACGCAGATCATCGACTCCACGCCCCCCAGGCTTTCCGCGAGCCGGAAGAGCCTGGTGCCTTCCGCGAGCCGCCTGGCGTCGTCCGTCGAAAGGTCCAGCGACAGCATTCCGGAGAATCCCCGCATCTGCCGGCGCGCGAGTTCGTGCTCCGGGTGGGAGGCGAGCCCGGGGTAGTGCACCGCCCGCACGGCCGGATGGCCGGCGAGGAATTCCGCGACCCGCATTCCGTTTTCGTTGTGGCGCGTCATGCGCAGGTGCAGCGTCTTGGTGCCGCGCAGGGTGAGCCACGAGTCCAGGGGACCGGGGATGGGCCCGGTGGATTTGCGCACGAAGTGCAGCTCCGCTGCGAGGTCGTCGTCGTCCACGACCAGCATGCCGCCCAGGATGTCCGAGTGGCCGCCGAGGTACTTGGTCGTCGAGTGCACGACCGCGTCCGCCCCGAGCGCCAGGGGGTTCTGGTTGAAGGGCGATGCGAAGGTGTTGTCCACGCAAAGAAGCGCTCCGTGCTCGCGGGTCGTCCGGGCCACAGCCTCGATGTCGGTGACGCGCATGAGGGGGTTGGACGGCGTCTCGAGAAGGACGAGTCGTGTCTGGGGCCGCAGAGCGCCGCGGACCGCGTCCGGGTCGCGGGTGTCCACGAGGGTGAAGGTGATGCCGAGGCGGCTGAAGACCTCCAGGAACATCCGCGTGGTGCCGCCGTAGGTGTTCTCTTCGCTGACGATGTGGCCTCCCGGCGCGACCGTCTTGGCCAGGCACTCGAAGGCGGCCAGTCCGCTGGAAAACGCGATCCCGTGACGCCCCCCCTCGAGCGCCGCGACGTTGGCTTCGCTGGCCTCGCGGGTGGGGTTCTGCAGGCGTGCGTATTCATAGCCCTTGTGGCGCCCCAGCCCCTCCTGGACGTAGGTCGAGGTCAGGAACACCGGTGTGGTGATCGCCCCCGTGACCGCCTCCGGCGACTGTCCCGCGTGCACGCAGCGGGTGGCAAAACGCCCTGTGGACTCAGGCAAGGTATTCTCCCGTGACAGGGGATCGGGATCGCTGCTCGACCCGCCGGGCGGGGCCGTCGGTGCCCCTCGAACAGGCAGCTCGGCGGCTGTGATCGACTCGGGGGAATATAGTAGTTTCCCATCTACCCAAAGGCGCCCCCGAACCTCGATGGAGCTCGCTCAGAATGCCGATTCGTCTTCCCGACGGCCTGATGGCCGGCGTCTCCGGTTTCCGGGGCCGCGTGGGCGAGTCCGTTACCCCGGAACTCGTCGCGGGGCTGGCGGCGTCGTACGGGACCTTCCTGCGCGAAGAGGGGGACGACGGGCATGTCGTGGTGGGACGCGACTCCAGGACTTCGGGGCCGATGCTCGCGCGGGCGGCGGTGGCAGGGCTGCTCTCGGCCGGGTGCCGCGTGGTGGAGTTGGGTGTGGTCCCGACGCCCACGCTGATGCTTGCCGTGCGGGAGGGCGCCGCCGCCGGCGGCCTGGGAGTGACGGCGAGCCACAACCCGGCCGAATGGAATGCGCTCAAGTTCGCGGTGAGGGGGGGGACGTTCCTGCCTCCCGACCGCATGGCGCGCTTCCAGGCGCGGATCAGGACGCAGGATCCGGTGCGTGCACCGTGGGACGCGATCGCTCCGGTCGAGCGGGACGAGCGCGCAGTCGAGCGTCACATCGAGCGGATCCTGAGCCTCCCGCTGCTCGACGCCGCACGAATCCGCGGGGAGAGAATGCGGGTCGCGCTCGACTGCGTGAACGGGGCGGGGGGAGCAATCATGACGGAGCTGCTGTCGCGGCTCGGGTGCGAGGTACACGCGATCGGGACGGAGCCGAACGGCCGGTTTCACCGCGACCCCGAACCCACGGCGGACAATCTCGCCGCGCTGGGAGAGCTCGTGCGGACCTCGGGGGCGCGGATCGGGTTCGCGGTGGACCCGGATGTGGACCGGCTGTCGCTGGTGGACGAGAACGGGCGCGCGCTCGGCGAGGATCTTACGCTGGCGCTTGCGGCCGATGTCGTGCTGCGGCGGCGGCCGGGCAGGGTGGTCACCAACCTGTCCACCAGCCGCGTGCTGGATGATGTCGCGGATCGGTATGGTTGCCGCGTCGTCCGTGCGGCGGTGGGCGAGATCAACGTTGTGGTGGGGATGCGGGAGGAGGACGCCGTGATCGGCGGCGAGGGGAACGGCGGGGTGGTGCTTCCGGCGCTGCATTACACGCGCGATGCGCCGGTGGGGGCGGCGCTTCTGCTGCAGTTCCTTGCCGACGAACCCGGAACGCCGGTTTCCGAACGGGTGGCGTGCCTGCCGTCGTACACGATCGTGAAGGAGAAGGTGTCGTTCGCACGGGAGGGCCTGAATGCGGCCTACGCCGAGCTCTCACGGGTACTGCCGCCCGGCAGCGCAGACACCAGCGACGGCCTGCGCCTCGACTGGCCTTCTCGCGGCAGCTGGCTTCATGTCAGGCCCTCCGGGACAGAACCGGTCGTGCGCCTGATCGCCGAGGCCAGGGGCGCCGCCGAGGCGCGGGAGCTGGTCGACCGGGCCCGTGAGGTGCTCGCGGGAGCGCCGGCCGGCTGATGTGCGGGATCATCGGGTATGTCGGATCGCGGCCGGCGGGGCCGATCCTGCTCGAGGGTCTGAAGCGGCTCGAATACCGCGGGTACGATTCGGCGGGACTGGCGGTGCAGGAGAACGGCCGCATGAAGGTGGAGAAGCGGCCAGGCAAGATCGTCGAACTGGAGGACGCGCTCGCCGGCAGCGTTCCGACGGGGACCTGCGGAATCGCGCACACGCGCTGGGCCACGCACGGACCCCCCAACACGGTCAACGCTCATCCCCATCTGTCACGCGGCCGCGACATCGCGCTGGTCCACAACGGGATCATCGAGAGCGCGGGCAGGCAGCGCCCCCTTCTGTGCGACATGGGATTCGAGTTCCGCAGCGACACCGACACCGAGGTCCTCGTGCACCTGATCGACCTCGCCTACCGCGACTGCGACCGGCTCGAGGACGCGGTTGCCTCGGCGCTGGCCCGAGTCGAGGGGACCTACGGGATCGCGGTGGTCAGTTCGCGCGATCCCGGCAAGATCGTGGTTGCGCGCAACGGCAGCCCCATACTCCTCGGGATCGGCACCGGCGACGAGTACTTCGTGGCCTCGGACGCTGCGGCGGTCGTCGCGCACACCCAGAAGGTGGTCCGGCTGCGCGACGGGGACTCGGCGGTGCTGAGCAGGGAGGGGTATCGCACCTTCGACCCGGCTCGGCGGGCGGTGCGGCGCGGCGCTCACATCGTCGCCTGGGATGTCGAGACGATCGGCAAGGGCGGCTACGACCACTACATGTACAAGGAGATCCGGGAACAGCCCTCGTCGCTGCGGGACGTGATGCGGGGGCGGCTCCTGGAGAATGAAGGCACCGCGAGACTCGGCGGGATCACGGTGTCCGACATGGAGCTGGCGGATATCGACCGGATCATCATCACCGCGTGCGGGACCAGTTGGCACGCCGGGCTCATCGGGGCGCGCATGATCGAGGACATGGCGCGGCTCCCCGTGACGGTCGAGTACGCTTCCGAGTTCAGGTACCGCAATCCGGTCCTGGACCCCCGCACCCTGGTGGTGGGGATCAGCCAGTCGGGGGAGACGGCCGACACGCTGGCCGCGCTCCGGGAGGCCCGGCGACGAGGCTGCGGGATCATGGGGATTGTGAACGTGGTCGGCTCCACCGTTGCGACCGAAACCGACTTCGGCGTCTATCTGCACGCCGGGCCCGAGATCGGGGTGGCGTCCACCAAGGCCTTCTCCAGCCAGTTGGTTGCGCTCGCACTTTTCACCCTGTACCTGGCCCGCCGCCGCAACATGTCTGTTCTGGAGGGACAGGAGCTCGTGCGCGCGCTCCGCAGGCTCCCGGACCAGGTGGAGGAGGCGCTGGCGGTGGACGAACAGGTCTGGGAACTCGCGCGGCAGTACCGGGATGCGCCCAACTTCCTCTACCTCGGGCGCGGATACCAGTTTCCGGTGGCCCTCGAGGGAGCCTTGAAGTTGAAGGAGGTAAGTTACATCCATGCAGAGGGTTATCCTGCCGCTGAAATGAAGCATGGACCTATCGCCCTGATCGACGAGAACATGCCGGTGGTCGTTCTCGCGCCCCGCGACGGAGTTTACGCCAAGACGCTCTCCAACATCGAGGAGGTGCGGGCCCGCCACGGCCGGGTGATCGCCGTCGTAACCGACCGCGACCACGAGGTGACGGACCGGGTCGACGACGTCATCGTCGTGCCGAAGACGATCCCCGCGCTCATGCCGGTACTGTGCACGGTCCCGCTCCAGCTGCTTGCCTACCATATCGCCGTGATGCGCGGCTGCGACGTCGATCAGCCCCGCAACCTCGCCAAGTCGGTGACCGTCGAGTGAAGCGCGTGCACGCGGGAGTGACCGGGCCGTGAGGGTCGTGATTCAGCGCGTGGCCGAGGCGTCGGTAACGGTGGATGGGGACATCGTCGGCGCGATCGGGCCGGGGCTGGTGGTGCTGGCGGGCTTTCTCCCACAGGACACCCGCGCCACCACCGCGTGGATGGCGGAGAAGGTGGTCAACCTTCGCATCTTCGCGGATGATGAGGGCCGCATGAACCGCTCGCTCCCGGACATCGGCGGCGAGGTGCTCGTGGTCAGTCAGTTCACACTGTACGGGGACGCCAGGAAGGGGCGGAGGCCCTCGTTCATCCGGGCGGCGCGGCCCGAAATCGCGATCCCGCTCTACGAGGGTTTCGTGGAGGACCTGCGCGCGGTGGCCCCCGGGGGGGTGCAGTGCGGCCGCTTCGGCGCACACATGGATGTCGCGCTCGTGAACGACGGCCCCGTCACGCTGGTCATCGACCGGTAGGATGGCTGCTTCGATCTCTCCGGGTGGGGCAGCCACCCCCGCCCCCGTCCCCGTCCCGGCCAGCGCCGCGCCGCATCCCGCGCCTTCCATCGTGCTGGCGTCGGCCTCGCCTCGGCGGTCCGACGTGCTGGCGATGCTCGGGCTGTCGTTCAGCGTCGTCCCGGCGGATGTCGAGGAGCACCGCGCCCCGGGGGAGGCGCCCGGGGACTACGTGGAGCGACTGTCGCGGGAGAAGGCACTGGCCGTGTCGCCGGCGCACCCCGGCGCATTGAAGATCGCCGGCGATACGATCGTAGTCCTTAAAGGGCATGTGCTCGAAAAGCCGGCGGACCGCGCCGAAGCGGCCGCCATGCTCGCCGCGCTGTCGGGCCGGACCCACCGTGTGTACTCCGGTCTGGCGCTGGCCTGGAACGGGAAGGTGGTCTCGCGGGTCGCCAGGGCCCGGGTTCGCTTTCGCCAGATCGAGCGTGCCTTCATCGAGAGCTACGTGCAGACCGGGGAGCCGCTGGACAAGGCGGGCGCGTATGGAATCCAGGGCTGCGGTGCCACCATGATCGAAGCCGTCGAGGGCGACTACTACACGGTCGTCGGGCTGTCCGTTGCCGCGTTCGTGGACCTGCTGGGGGAGCTCGGTCTCGAGTACCGGCCGGGCAGGGGAGTGGTGGGCCGCGTGCCGGAGCGGAGGGACGGATGAGCGGCGGCGCCGTTCTTGCGCTCGACCAGGGCACTACCGGGTCGGCCGCGCTGGTCATCTCGGAGGGCGGCGATGTCGTCGCCAGGGCCTACTCGGAGTTCACGCAGCACTTCCCGCGCCCCGGCTGGGTCGAGCACGACCCTGAGGAGATCTGGACCGTGACGGCCCGCGTGGCGCGCGAAGCGATGGCGGCCGCCAACACCGGGATCGCCGCCGTCGGCATCACCAATCAGCGCGAGACGATCGTCGTGTGGGACCCGGAGACGCTGCAGCCGCTCGGCCGCGCCATCGTCTGGCAGGACCGGCGCACCACCGGCCTGTGCCGCGACCTGAAGGAGGCGGGACACGAGGAGATGATTCGCCGGCGGACCGGGCTGCTCCTCGACCCGTATTTCTCCGGAACCAAGCTGCGGTGGCGCTTCGAGCGCGATCGTGAGCTCGCCGCCAGGGCCCGGACGGGATCGCTCGCCGTGGGCACGATCGACGCATGGCTCGTGGCCCGCCTCACCGGGGGCGCCGAGCACGCCACCGACCCCACCAACGCGTCACGCACCCTCCTGTACGATCTGGAGGAGGGCGACTGGAACGAGGAGCTTCTCGGACTGATGGGGGTGCCGCGCCGGATCCTCCCCGACATACGTCCCAGTTCGGGCGACTTCGGCGTGACCGACGGCGACGCGATCGGCGCCGAAGTGCCGATCGGGGGCGTGGCCGGCGATCAGCAGGCGGCGCTCTACGGGCAGGGGTGCTGGGAGGCCGGGGCGGGAAAGTGCACCTACGGCACGGGCGCCTTCCTCCTCTTCAATACGGGAACGGAGCGGGTCGGGTCGCGGCACGGCCTCCTCACCACGGCCGCGTGCGATGCCGGCGGCGGCCCGGCCTTTGCCCTCGAGGGATCGATCTTCGTGGCGGGCGCCGCGATCCAATGGCTGCGCGACGGGCTGGGCATCCTCGAGGACGCCGGCCGAAGCGATGCAATGGCGCGTTCCCTGGGAGGAAACGACGGGGTGTACCTGGTTCCGGCGTTTGTGGGGCTGGGCGCGCCGCACTGGCGTCCGGAAGCGCGCGGCACCATCACCGGACTGACCCGCGGAACCACCCGCGAACACCTGGTGCGGGCCGCGCTCGAGGCCATGGCCTACGGCACCCGCGACATTCTGGACGCCATGGAGCGCGACGCCGGGTTCGGTTGCACCGGGCTGCGCGTGGACGGCGGCGCGGCGAGGAACGACTGGCTGATGGAGTTCTTGGCGGGGGTGCTCGGGATCCCGGTCCGCCGTCCCGGCATGGTCGAGACCACGGCGCTGGGAGCCGCCGGGCTGGCCGGACTGCACGCCGGCGTCTGGCGGACGCCCCACGACTTCGCGGAGGCGTTTTCCGCAGGCAGGACCTTCCGCTCCGAACTTGCCGCCGGGGACCGGGAGACCCTCCTGGAAGGCTGGCGCCGGGCCGTCGGAGGTGCACTGGCCGCCGCCGGGCTGTCCCAATAGCGCGGGGCTTGCGTACATTACAATGAAGCCCGCCCCGGCATCCGAATCGAACCGGAAGGGGGCGGCGCGAGCGTGCGGATCCTTGAAGTGGAACCGGAGCGAAGCAGCATGAAGAACGGACGGTTTTTCGTCGGACTGGTCGGGGTCGCGGCGGTTGTGGGATATCTGATGTGGACGGGTATCAGCGACAGCATGGTGTATTACCTGACACCCGTGGAGCTGATGGAGCGCGTCGACGCCGATCCGACCTTCCACGACGTGGGGGTCAAGGTCAGCGGCCGGGTCGTGGAAGGCACCTGGCAGCGCCGGGTGGACGGCGCCGGCACCCACGCCTTTATCGTCTCGGACCTGGAGCAGCCCGGGGTGGTCTTCTCGGTGCGTTACGACGATGTCCTGCCGGACACCTTCAATGACGAGGCCGAGGTGGTCGTCGAGGGCACCTACGGCACCGACGGCGTCTTCCGCGCCCACACCGTGCTCACCAAGTGCGGCAGCCGCTACGAGGCCGCCGAGGAGGATTTGGCGGCGTGACGGTCCTGGGCGAGATCGCCCTCTGGATCGCCTTGCCCGTCGCCCTCTGGGGCACCGTCCTGTCCTTCATCGGCGGGAGGTCGGGTCGCGGCGACCTGGTCCTGAGCGGCGAGCGCACGGCGTACGTGCTGACGCTGCTGATCCTGGTGGCGTCGCTGGGCATCATCGCGGCGTTCGTGGGCAACCAGTACCAGTACAGCTACGTCGCGAACTACTCCAACCGGGAACTGGACACCTACTTCAAGGTGGCCGGGCTGTGGGCGGGACAGCGCGGGTCGCTCGTCTTCTGGACGCTGCTGCTCTCGGTTTTTTCGTCCATCGCGGTCTTCACCAACCGCAACCGCAACCGCGAGTTCATGCCCTACGTCAGCGGCACGCTCCTGGGCCTGCTGGCTTTCCTGATCGTGGTGCTCCTCTTTGCCGATGTCAGCCCGTTCGAGCGCCTGGGATTCACGCCGGCCAACGGACGGGGGCTGAATCCGCAGCTGCAGAGCTACTGGATGACGATTCATCCTCCCACGCTCTACCTCGGCTTTACCGCCTTCGCCGTGCCCTTCGCCTTCGCCATCTCGGCGCTCCTGACGGGACGGCTGGACTCGCGCTGGATCGCCATCACGCGCCGGTGGATCCTCCTCAGCTGGTTCTTCCTCACCTGCGGAATCGTCCTCGGCATGCGCTGGGCCTACGAGGAACTGGGCTGGGGCGGCTACTGGTTCTGGGATCCGGTCGAGAACGCTTCGCTGCTGCCCTGGCTGACCGCCACCGCCTTCCTGCACTCGATCCAGATCCAGGAGAACCGGGGCATGCTGAAGGTGTGGAACATGGCACTGGTGGTGATCACCTTCCTCCTCACCCTCTTCGCGACCTTCCTGACCCGCTCCGGCCTGATCGAGTCCGTCCACAGCTTCGCCCAGAATCTCACGATCGCGTACATCTTCCTGGGCTTCATGGGCGGGCTCGCCGCGTTCTCCTTCCTTCTCATCGTGTACCGTCTGCCGCTCCTTAGGTCCGAGAACCAGATACAGTCGTTCCTTTCCAGGGAGTCCGCTTTCCTCTTCAACAACCTGCTGCTGATCGGGATCACCTTCGCCGTGGCGTGGGGGACGCTCTTCCCGCTGATTACGGAGGGGTTCTTCGGCGAGACCATCAACGTCGGGCCTCCGTTCTACAACCGCGTCAACATCCCGATCGGGCTGATCCTGCTGGCGCTGATGGGGATCGGGCCCGTGATCGCCTGGCGGCGCGCCTCCCCGCGAAACCTGCGGAGGAACTTCGTGCTGCCTCTGGTGGCCGGCGTGGCGGTCCTCGGTGCGCTGCTGTTGGCGGGGGTGCGGCACAACATGGCGCTGGCGACGTTCGGGGTCTCGGCGTTCGTGATGGCCATCGTGGTCAGGGAGTTCTGGAAGGGCACGAAGGCGCGTGCCAGAATCGCGGGGGAGGGTGTGTTCAGCGCCTTCCGCGGTCTGGTGCGGCGGAATCGGCGGCGGTGGGGCGGCTACGTGGTGCACGCGGGCGTGGTGGTGTTGTTTACCGGGTTGGCGGGAGCCGCCTTCGATGTTGTGGTGGAGCAGGAGCTGGCGCCCGGCGAGGCCATATCCGTGCGGTCCGCATTCGGAAACGAGTACCGGCTCGTCTACGAGAGCCTCTCGCACTCGCGGCCGCGGGCGGCGGAGGACGTGGCGGAGAACGACTGGCGCTGGACGGCGCTGATGACGATCTACCGCAACGGTGAGCGCATCGGAGTGACCCGTCCCGAGCGGCGCATCTACCCGGTGATGGAGCAGCAGTCGACCGAGGTCGGGATCGCCAGCTCCGTGCTGGAGGATCTGTACGTGATTCCCAAGGACGTGGACCTCGACAGCGGTGCCGAGAGGGTGGTGTTCGAAGTCAAGGCGCTGCCACTGGTGCCCTGGATCTGGTGCGGGGGGCTTGTGGTCGCCATCGGGGCGGTGGTGGGGCTTTGGCCGACGGGCACGGTGCCGGTGCGGGCCGCCGCTGCCCGCAGGGTGCGTGGACCGCTCCCGGCCGGGGCGGTCGGCTAACCACCGCATGGCGGCGCTGATCGGCGGGATTCTGCTCGCCGCGGGGGTCATGCTGTATGTGATCGAGCCTGTGTTCTCGGGACGCGGCGCCCCGGTCTACGATTCCGAAGACGATTACGACGAGGGAGCGGCGCGTCGCCGGGTGGCGCTCACCGCGCTGCGCGATCTGGAATACGACCGCGCGACCGGCAAGCTGGACCGCAGGGACTACGAATCGCTCCGGGCAGAGCTGTCGCACGACGCGCTGCGCCAGCTGGAGCCGGATGCGGGAGGCGGGGATCCGACCGATTCCGTGGTGGAGCGCGCGTCGCGCGAGCTGGAGGACGAGATCGCGCAGATCCGCCGGGCCCTGCGCGACGGGCTGCAGTGCGCCAGCTGCCAGCACGTCAACCGGGCCGGGGCGCGATTCTGCGCGCAGTGCGGGCAGGCGCTGCAAGCGGCCAGCGGCGCGGGCGCGCGAACGAAGGCCGGCGCCGGCGCAGTCGCTGGAGCCGAATCGTGAAACTCGAGGCGCGTGCACTGGTCTGCGACTACGGCCCCACCAGGGCGGTCGACAGCGTGGACATCGCTGCGGCGGGCGGATCCATCCTGGCGGTATTCGGCCCGAACGGAGCGGGCAAGACCACGTTGCTCAGAATGCTCAGCGGGGAGCGCAAGCCGGACCGCGGCGATGTCCGCCTGGATGGCGGGCCGGTTTCCGGATCGGATCCGGCGTGGCGCTCGCGGGTAGGCCTCATCTCGCACCGGACCGGACTGTACCGGAAGCTCACGGTCGGCGAGAACCTCGCCTTCTTCGCGACCCTGCACGGCGTCGCCGATCGGGCTGCCGCGGCGGCCCGGGCGCTGGACGGGGTCGGGGCGGGTGAGCTCGCAGGGAAGCCGGTCGAGCAGCTGTCCCGGGGGCAGCGGCAGCGTGTGGCGCTGGCCCGGTCTCTCATGCACGATCCCGACATTGTCTTTCTGGACGAGCCCTTCACGGGGTTGGACCCGGGAGGCGCCGAAGCCCTGGAGGCGATGCTGCGCGCGTGTCGGGAAGCCGGGAAGATCGTCGTCCTGGTCACGCACGACCTGCGCCGGGGCCTGGAGCTCGCGGACCGCGTCGCCGTGCTGCGGCGTGGGCGCAAGGTGCTCGACGGGAGCGCGTCGGAGCACGGTGCGGAGGAGCTTCTGCGGTTTTTCACCGCCGGAGGGGGAGCAGGCGCGGAGGGAGCGGCCGCGTGACGTCGCTGCGCTGGGTCGCGGTCGTCGCACACAAGGATCTGCGCATCGAATTCCGCGCCGGCGGCAGGGTGGTGGCGATGATCGCTCTCGCGGTACTCGCGTGCTTCCTCTTCGCCTTCGCGCTGGACCGAAGCCAGGTGTCCGCGCGGCACGTGGCGGCCAGTCTGACCTGGCTCACGGTCCTCTTCGCGGCGACGGCCGGCGCGGGCCGGGCATTCGACACGGAGGAAGAGGACGGAGCCTTTCGGCACCTCCTCCTGACGCCGATTCCCAGGCACGCGATCTTCCTTGGCAAGACGGCGGCCAACCTGGTGCTGATCTGGATGGTCACCCTGCTCACCTTCATAGCGCTCACCGCGTTTCTGGGGCTGCGCGACCCGGGTTCCCTGACCCACCACGGAGCCGTATTCCTCCCGGGCACCATCGGCCTCGCGGCCACGGGTACCTTCTTCGGTCTCGTCTCCCGTCACAGCTCGCTGGGCGACACGATCCTGCCGGCCCTCACCTTCCCGCTCCTCGTCCCGGTGATCTTTTTCGGGGCCACCGCCTCGGCCCGGGTTTTCATGGAGCGCCCCTGGCCCGAGATTTCGGGGTCGGTGCGGCTGCTCTGGGCGTTCGCACTGGGATTCACAGCCGTGGGTTGCGTCCTCTTCCGGTACGTCGCGGAGGAGTAGGAGCCGACATGGACACGCGCAAAGGGGCCGACTGAAGGCATGGAGACGCAAAACGCGAGGCTTGCGGGCCTGATCATGACCGCCGCCGGGGTCGCCACGATTCTCTTCGTTCACTGGATGGTGGTGTTCTGGGTCCCTACTGAAGCGGTGCAGGGGATCGTCCAGCGCATCTTCTATGTGCACGTTCCAGCGGCGTGGACCACCTTCCTGGCCTTCGGCATGGTGGCCCTCGCCAGCGCGGCGTACCTGTGGCTGGAGGACGAGCGGGCCGACTCCGCCGCGGTCGCCGCGGCCGAGGGGGGACTCATCTTCGGCGCGATCATGCTGACTTCCGGTCCCCTGTGGGGGCGCATCGCCTGGGGCACCTACTGGACCTGGGAGCCGCGCCTCACCCTCACGCTGCTGCTGTGGTTCACCTACCTCGGGTACTTCCTGATCCGGGGCTCCGTGGCCGATCCGAGGAAGGGCAAGCGGTTCGCGGCGGTCGTCGCCATCGTCGGCTCCCTGAACATCCCGCTGATCCACGTCAGCGTGACCTGGTTCCGGTCGCTGCACCCGCAGCCGGTGGTCATCAAGCCGGAAGGGCCGACGCTTCATCCCGACATGCTGGTCACGCTGCTGACATCGCTGGCGGGATTCACCATGTTGTTCCTGGGACTCTTCTTCCTTCGTTACAGCATCGAGCTCCTGAGCCGCCGTCCGCGGTCGGGAGAGGTGCAGCGTGCCAGCGAGGTGCTCACATGACCTGGGCGGGTATCGTGTCGTTCGCCGGAGTTGCCGCCGTCGAGTTCGCTCTTCTTCTCCAGTCGGGCGGGGCCGGCGCGCCTTCGCTGCGTCCGTACGTGCACGTCTTTCTCGCCTACGGCCTGGCCTGGGTGATCATCCTCTTCTGGGTGTGGCGCATCTGGCGCGGGCTACAGCGCCTCGGGGGCTCCGACTGACCCCGATCGCCCGGGCTGCCGCGGCGGCGATTCCGGTCCTCATCCTTCAACTGCAGGCGGGGACCGCCCAATCTGCCAGGAAGCCCGCCACTCTGCGGTACGGTTCCGGCCTGATCGACATCCCCGTGGCGTCCGTCCTGCCGCACCTCATGATGACGGCTACCTATTCGGGCTTTCGCGCACCGGTGCCGCCGATGCTCGGCGCGGGGACAAGCGGCGGCCGGGACGGGGCGGGCGAGCCCTCCCGGGCGTGGTTTTCCGACGGCTCGATTGCGGTGGGCCTGCTGGATCGCGTCGAGATCGGCGCGACCTTCCAGCACGCGGCCGATGCCGGCGATGGTGGACGGATGCTCGGAGCCTTCGGCCGCGTGTCACTCCTTCCCGCCTCGGTTCGCGGCGTCGGCCTGGCGGTCGGGGCCAGGTACGTGTCCGCGCCGAGCTACGCCGGCATGGGGGGGCGCAACTTCCAGCCCACCCGCCTGGGACTGCCGGATCCGCGTTTTTTCGGCACCGCCGCGAGCGCAGAAGAGTTCGCCACCACCTTCAGCCCATACGTGGTGGCGACGGCGCGTCTCCCGGGATTGCAGGCGGACCCCGGATACGAGGTGACGGTGACCGCGGGTTGGGGAAGCGGGATGTTTGCAGCCGGAAGCGACCTCGACTTCTATGGCGACGGCGCCTCCGGAGGGCTCTTTGCCGGATCGGCGATTCACTTCACGACCGGCCGGGGACGCACGTTGAGCCTCATGGCCGAGTACAACGGCTTCGACGTCAACGCGGGCGCTCAACTCGACTTCGGGGGAATCCGGGTCGGCGCATTCTCGCTCGGCCTGGCCGGCGACGGCGCCTCGACCTACCGCTCCAGGAAGTTCGGCGTCCTGGGTTCGGTGGCTCTCTGCGCCAGGGACATCGGACCCTGCCGCCCCGCTTCGCGACCGGCTGCGCGCGACACCGTTGTGCTTCCCGCGCCGCCGCCCGACACCGTAGTCGTCGAAGTGGAGGCCGCGCCCCGGCTGCCCGCCGGTTCGGCCCGGACGCTGTGTCTGGCGACCGGTGTCGGTGTTTCCGTCCATGTGACCGCGGCAGGAGACACGCTGGCGGGCCCATCGCGCGTGCCGCTGTCCGATCTGCGCCCCGGGATCGGTTTCATGGGGACGTACGCCGACGGCCGCGACTGGTTCGAGCAGGGTTCGCCCATCACCCTGGGCGAGCGCAGCTACGAGAGATCGGGTGGGCCGCTGCGGCTCGATTGCGCGGACATCGTGGAGATCGGTAGCCGCGAGGGCGTGCCGCTCTTCGCGGAGCGCGCCGCCGCGCCGCCATACACAGTCGTCCATGTGCCGGTGCGTCCGGGGGTGTGGCAGGGCTATTCCCTTGTGCCGGACGGGACACCTCGAACCTTGCCGGACCCGGGATCCGCGGCGAGACCCAGCCTGCGCATCAACTCGGGCGTGAGGTCGTCCACCGTGTCGATGTCGGACTGCGGCTCCAGGTAGGTGACGCGCGCTCCCGACTCTCGCGCCCTGACGACGGTCTCGCCCAGCACCCTCTCCGTGCTCCACGGGATGTCGGCGAAGAGGGCCGGGTCGGGGGCGCGCAGCCCCATGAGGTAGTAGCCGCCGTCGGTGGCCGGCCCCAGCACGACATCCGCCGAATCGAGCGCATCCAGGGCGCGGTGCACGGTGTCCGCACCGACCGTGGGCGCGTCCGTGCCGATCACCACCACACGGTCCGCCGCCTCGAAGGCCCGGTCGAACATCAGCCGCATCCTCCGGCCGAGGTCGCCGTCCGGCTGGGGCCAGTACCGTCCGGGCACATCCCCCAGCCATTCGCGCACCTCGTCCTCGGCCCCGCAGGGCGCGTAGCACACCGTGATTCCCGCGCGCACTCCGGCCAGCTGATCGATTACCGCACGGCCCATGCGCCGGTAGATGCCGGCCGCGGCAGCGTCGCCGACGCCGGACGCCAACCGGGTCTTCACGTCACCGGCGCGGGGGGCCTTGGCGAAAACGAGCACCATTGAGCGGCGGCCGTCCGTACGACCCGGTGCCGGCGCGCCGGGTGGACGCGGACGTCTGCGCGGCGGGTACCGGGCGGCGAGCCTGGCCGGCTTCGTCCCCCGCAGAAACCGCGTGATCAGCGTCACGTTGCGGACCCATCCTCGGCTTCGCCCCTCCTCTTCGTATCGGCGGGGACTGGTGGTGATTGTGGCGGAGAGCGGCCGCAGCCGTCCCGCCCGGAGAAGGCGCCGGTTCAGGATCACGTCCTCCATGATCGGCTCGTCCGGGAAGGGGCCCGCCTCGAAGAACAGATCGCGCGGAATCAGGAGCCCCTGGTCGCCGTAAACGAGGCCCCTGTGGCGAACGCGAATTCGCTGACCTGCTTCAATGAGGCGGTAGCAGAGGTGGGGATGGGCGATGGCGAGGCCGAAGTAGGCCGCGTCGGGGCTGTCCGCCTCGACGTGATCCCGGATTGCACGAAGAGCGGCGCGGTCCAGCCGGGAGTCGGCGTGCAGCATGAGCAGCCAGGGGGTCCGGAGGAAGGCCGCGCCCGCATTCATCTGCCGCGCGCGGCCGAGTCTGCTCCGGAGCACGGTGGCCCCGCCCTCGCGCGCCGCTTCCACCGTCCCGTCCCACGAGCCTCCGTCGACCACGACGACCTCGGTGACCAGATCGAGTTCCGCAAGGTCCTTGAGCAGATCGGGAAGGGCCTCCGCCTCGTCGATGGCGGGGATGACAACCCCGAGCTCAGCCCTGCCGCCGTCCGGACGCGACCCGTCCGCCGCCGACCGGCCGCGGACGTGGGCCGTCCGGGCAAACCGGTCGGCGCGGACGACTGGCCGCTCGGATACCGCGGGCGTCTCGTCCACGGCCCGCTAACGCGATGAGTCGTTCAGGGTCCAGTCGTAGTCGACGAATTCCAGTTCGGTGCCCGGGTCCTCGAGAGCCTCCCGCTCCGCTCCGGACGTGTAGCGGGCCAGGAACGCCCTGATGCCCTCGACCCCCCCGAAGTCCTCCTTGAACCAGTCCAGCACGGTATTGACCCGTACCGTCCGCCTGCCGTCGACGGTGGCCACGCGGAATTGAGCCGGATCGCCTGTGAATGCGCGGACCCGGTCGTCGAGTTGCGAATCGAGCGAGCCGCCGTCGTAGGCCCGGGGGATCAGGGGCGGACAGCTGACCGCGGCGCAGTTGATCGCGAAGTGGATGCGCGGATCGCCCATCGGCCGGATGATCTCGTGTTCGATCTCGTCCTGCGAGCGCACGGCTCCGGCGATCGGGCAGTGATCACCGGTGAAGACGTCGGGGATCTGCCAGACCGAGTTCGCGGGACGCCCGGCGGCCGCGTTCCTGATGCGAAGCAACCCGCCGGCGCGCCTGATCGGATAGTTCTCGATCACGCGCTTCAGCATGCATGCGTTGTAGGCGTTGATCCAGAAGGCGAGTCGGTCCGCGCGGGCGGTGCTCCGGACGGCCGCGGGATCGGTCGCCTCCAGCCTGGAGATGTAGGCGTTGAGCCTCGACGGGTCGTCCGCGAGGCTTCGGTAGGCCACGCCGGCGTCTTCCACCGCCGCCGCGAGGACTTCGGTGAAAAGCCCGTGGTCGGGCAGTGGTCCGGCGGGTGCCCGCTGTGCACTGGCGACGGGAGCCGCGGCGAAACCCGAGGCGAGCCCAAGGGCGACCACGATGGCGCTCATCCCCGGCAGCCGGATGTTCATGCGCTTGAGCAATGCGGGGAGGAAGCTCAGCAGGACGAGGAGGACGCCCGCGAACGCGACCCTCAGCAACGCCTCCCGGGAGGCCTCCTGGGACCCCTGCAGGAGGGCGTCCGCGAAGAAGGTGTATACCGCGGTCCCCGGTACAATGCCGATCAGCGTCGCCAGAGCGTAGGTGCGCCATCGCAGCGGCATGAGTCCCGACCCGAAGTTGAGGGCGTTGAATGGAACCAGGGGAATCAGACGCAGCGTAAGCAGACCCTGGAATCCGTGCCGCTTCACGATGCCGTCGAGCTTGTCCAGCGTGGTTGAATCGCTGCCCATCAGGTGCCGAACGCCATCGCGTCCCAGCGCGCGGGCGATGCCGAAGGCCGCGTTGGCGCCGATGTTCGCGGCGGCCATGTTCAGCAGTGTGCCCCACCAGAAGCCGAAGATCGCGCCCCCTCCGAGCGTCAGGATCGTGCCCGGCACGGCCAGTGCCGTGGCCAATGCGTAGATCGCGACGAAGATGACTGGAGCCCAGGGGTGGCCGCGCAGCCACTCGACGACTTCGAAGATGCCTTCGCGCGACAGGTAGCCGCCGAGCGGCGTTCTCGTCGCGATCAGGTACCCGGCAACCACGATCAGGACGAGTGCGGCGAGCTTGAAGAGGGGGCCGCGAGACGAACGCCCGGCGCCATCGCCGTGGGAGGTAGCGTCGGTGGACGTTGCCGTGTTGTCTATTTCAGCCATTGGATCACTCGCTTCAGTGTGCGGCCGGCCGCCGAGTCGAGGCGCGTGCGGTTGAACTCGGCGGCAGCCTTCTTCACGCTCTCCACCATGGTGGGATACGGGAAGATCGTATCCGCGACCTTGCTCAGCTTGAGTCCGTGCTGCCGGGCCAGCACGAACGGGAAGATCAGGTCCCCGGCACCATGCGCGACGATCGTGGCGCCCAGCACGCCGCCCTTGCGGTCCGCCGTGACCTTCACGAAGCCCGTGGCGGATCCGTCTACGATTGCGCGGTCAAGGTCATCGAGGCGGTACGTGTAGGCCGTGCCCCCGCGTGCGGCGGCCTCCGCCCCCGACAAGCCCACGTGAGCGACCTCGGGGTCCGTATAGGTCACCCTCGGGACGTTGTCGTAGCGAATCTTCGTCCGGCCGGGCAGGACGGAATTGCGCAGCGAGACCTTGGCCATCTGCTCGGCGGCGTGGGTGAACTGCATCGCACCCGTGACGTCGCCGGCGGCCCACACGGTGGGCGCGCTGCTGCGCAGGTACGGGTCGACCTGGATTGCCCCGCGCACTGTACTCACTCCGGCGGCCTCCAATCCCAGCCCGTCGGTGAATGGCCGGCGGCCCGTGGCCACGAAGATCTCGTCGACGGCTACGCCCTCGCCTCCGTTCATCCTCAGCACCTTGCGCCCGCGCTCGGTTTCGACGGCTGCCACCGCAGCCCCGACGCGGACGTCGATCCCTTCCTCGCGCAGCGAGTCCTGCATGAACGCGGCGGCCTCGGGTTCCTCGTTGTTCAGGATGGAGGGCATCATCTCGAGGATGGTCACCCGGGCGCCCAGGCGCGCGAAGATCTGGGCGAACTCGGTCCCGATCGGCCCGCCGCCCAGGATGGCGATCGATCCGGGCAATTCGTCCTCGTCGAAGACGTTTTCGTAGGTCCAGAACCCCGCGTCGGTGAGCCCCGGGATCGGTGGCACGGCCGCGACGGCCCCGGTGGCGATCACGAACCGCTTCGAGCGAATCGTCCCCACGCCCTCGACCTCCATCGTCGACGGGTCCAGGAAGCGGGCTGCGCCGAAGTGGACCGCGATCCCCATGTCCCGGAAGCGCTCGGGGTCGTCGTGATGGGCGACGGTCGCGCGCGCGGCCCTCATGCGTTCCATGACGGCGCGGAAGTCGTGCCGCACTTCGGGTCGCTGCAGCCCCAGGCCGGCGGCCCGGTCCATCTGCCGCGCGAGGCGCGCCGATGCGATCAGCGCCTTGGACGGCACGCACCCGGTCCAGAGACAGTCTCCACCCAGGGCATTCTTCTCGATGATCGCCGCGTCCAGGCCGAGGTATGCGGCGCCCACGGCGGTGATCAGTCCAGCGGTCCCGCCTCCGATGGCGACCAGATCGTATTGAGCCGTCATTTTGCGTTGAGAATCCGGGGCGCCGCGCGGCCGGGGGCGTCAGCCGCGAAATCTGGCGCGTTCAAACATGGAAACGCCCCTGGATAACCATAGCTTGTTTCCGTCGTCCTGAAGGGCGTCCGAAAAGCGCCGGCTGCAGGAAAGGGCGGGCTTGTCACCTTCGCTACACCGGGCAGAGGGTCCGGGGTCCGTCGGCCTCCGGGGCGGGGGCGTACGACCTTGACGACAGGCTATTTCGTGTTATCTTCGGTTTTGGTGAATCCAACTGGCAAAGGAACGAGCAGCGATGTCCACGAAGAAGAAGTCCGGGACCCGGGACAGGGCCGGCGAGCAGAGAAGAAAGGCACTCGACACGGCCCTGACCCAGATCGAGAGATCGTACGGGAAGGGCGCCATCATGCGCATGGGTTCCGACCAGCCCAGCCTCAGGATCCGCAGCATTTCGACGGGAGCCATCAACCTCGACGCGGTCATCGGCATCGGCGGCGTGCCGCGGGGGCGGATCAGCGAGATCTACGGGCCGGAGTCGTCCGGGAAGACCACCCTGTGCCTGCATGTGATCGCCAACGCGCAGCGCGATGGGGGCGTTGCGGCATTCATCGACGCCGAGCACGCGCTCGACATCCAATACGCGCGCAAGCTGGGGATCAACGTGGACGACCTCCTGGTCTCGCAGCCGGATACGGGGGAGCAGGCACTCGAGATCGCCGAGGTGCTCATCCGCAGCAACGCGGTGGACGTGATCGTGGTCGACTCGGTCGCGGCCCTGGTGCCGCGGGCCGAGATCGAGGGCGAGATGGGTGACTCGCACGTGGGACTGCAGGCCCGCCTGATGAGCCAGGCGCTCCGCAAGCTCACCGGGGCCGTCAGCCGGTCCAACGCCTCCGTGATCTTCACCAATCAGATCCGCGAGAAGATCGGGGTCATGTTCGGGAGTCCGGAGACGACGTCGGGGGGCCGAGCGTTGAAGTTCTACGCGTCCCTGCGCCTGGATATTCGCCGGATCGGCGCCCTCAAGGACGGGCCCGACATCATCGGGAACCGGACCCGTGTGAAGGTGGTGAAGAACAAGTGCGCGCCGCCCTTCAAGCAGGCAGAGTTCGACATTCTCTACGGCAAGGGCATCAGCCACATCGGCCTGCTCATCGATCTCGGTGTCGAGAAGGGGATCGTGGACAAGTCGGGATCGTGGTTCTCCTACGGTTCCCTGCGACTCGGCCAGGGCAAGGAGAACGTGCGGATGTTCCTCGAGGAGAACACGGACGTTGCCGCCGAGATCGAAGCGCGGCTCCTGGTGGCGCTGGGGATTGCGGAGCCGCCCGAGGAAGGGGCCGCGTCCGGCTCGGCCGGAGCACCTGCGGTCAAGGTCGTGTAGGACCCGGCGGGCCGGAGGCGTCGGCAGCAGGGTTGGGCTAACTTCCATTGACGCAGATGCTGCCGAGCCGCCACGCGGCCAGCTTCCAGTTCCCGAATGACTCTCGCGGTTGTCCGACGCCCTGAACCGATGAAATCCGCCGAAATTCGCCGCAGGTTCCTGGAGTATTTCCACGCCCGCGGTCACGCGATCCGTCCGAGTTCGTCGCTGGTGCCTGCCAGCGATCCGACGCTGCTTTTCACCAACGCCGGAATGGTCCAGTTCAAGGGGGCCTTTCTGGGCCTTGAGGAATTGTCCTTTGACCGGGCGGTGACTTCGCAGAAGTGCGTCCGCGCAGGGGGCAAGCACAACGATCTCGAAGAGGTGGGCCGCACGGCCCGGCATCACACCTTCTTCGAAATGCTGGGCAACTTCTCCTTCGGCGACTACTTCAAGCGCGACGCCATTGCCTTCGGGTGGGAGTTCCTCACCGAAGATATGGGACTCGATCCGGACCGGCTCTTCGTGACGGTGCATCACACCGACGACGAGGCGGCGGGGTTGTGGACCGAGGTCGCCGGGGTTCCTCCCGAGCGGATCTACGGCCTCGGAGACAAGGACAACTTCTGGCAGATGGCCGACACCGGGCCCTGCGGACCCTGCTCCGAGATCCATTACGACCTCAGGCCACGCGCGGAGTGGGGCACGATCCCGGGAACGGAGGAGTTCGAGCGCAGGGGGGAGGCGGGCGAGTTCCTGGAGCTCTGGAACCTGGTGTTCATGCAGTTCGACCGGGACGAAGCTGGTGTGCAGACCCCTCTGCCCGCCCCCAGCATCGACACCGGGCTCGGGCTGGAGCGGCTTGCCGCCGTCATGCAGAAGGCCGATTCCAACTATCACACCGACCTCTTCCTGCCGCTGCTGGAGCGGGTCGCCGAGGTTGTGGGGCGGCCGTACGATCCGGCCGGCGAGGCCGGCGTATCCTACCGGGTGCTCGCCGACCACGCGCGGGCGGTGGCCTTCCTGACGGCGGACGGGGTCTATCCGTCCAACGAAGGGCGGGGGTATGTCCTGCGGCGGATCCTGCGGCGGGGGGTGCGGCATGCATGGCTGCTGGGACGGCGGGAGCCGACGCTGACCGCGGTCGTGGAGGCGGTGATCGACGGGATGTCGGAGGCGTACCCGGATCTCGAGGCGCACCGGGACGGGATTCTCGCCAGCGCGCTGCGAGAGGAAGAGCGTTTCCTTGCGACCATCGACGGCGGGATGGAGAGGCTGGGTGCGGTGGCGCCGGCGCTTGGGGCGGAGGTGACATCGCGGCCCGTGATCCCCGGGGCAGAGGTGTTCCGGTTGTACGACACATTCGGTTTTCCACCGGACCTCACCCGTATCGTGGCCGGGGAACGAGGCTACGACCTGGACATGGAGGGGTTCGAGAAGGCGCTGGAGGAGCAGCGGGAGAGGTCGCGGGGCGGTTTGGTTGACCGTGCTACTTTGTCCGCCACACTCGAAGTCTCCTCGGGTGCCTGTCCTTCGCCGCCCTGGCACATGGACTCCGGTACTGGTGACGGCACGGAACATGCTTCACAGGCGTTCGTGGGCTACGACACGCTCAGCGGCGTGGCCGATGTCATGGACTACTGCGAGGGCGATGGCGAGTTGAGCCTTGTTGTCGACGAGTATCCCTTCTACCTGGAATCCGGCGGCCAGGTGTCTGACGAGGGCCGAATCCGTGGCAATGGGTGGGGACTGGATGTGGCAGACGTAAAGAGGGACGGGAGGTACGTCGTACTGTGCGGCCGACCAACCGGCGACTTCCCCGGCGAGGCTGTCCTCGGCACCACCGTCTCCGCCCAGGTTGACCGCCGTCACCGCCGTGACACGGAGCGCAACCACTCGGCGACCCACCTGCTCCACGCGGCCTTGCGAACCGTGCTGGGCGACCACGTCCGGCAGCGAGGCTCACTGGTGGCGCCGGACCGGCTCCGTTTCGACTTCGCCCACACCGCTCCGATGACCGCGGCCGAGTTCGACGGCGTTGCCGCGCTCGTCGAAGAGGGCATCTGGGCCAGCTATCCGGTCCGCACCTCCATCCGCCCCTATGCGGAGGCGGTCAAGGCGGGTGCGATGGCGCTCTTCGGAGAGAAGTACGGCGACGAGGTGCGCGTGGTCGAGATCGCGGACGTCAGCATGGAGCTCTGCGGCGGGACGCACGTGCGGCACACGGGGGAGATCGGCCCGTTCGTGATCACCTCGGAGAGCGGAGTCGCGGCCGGAGTGCGGCGCATCGAGGCGTTGACCGGGCGGGGAGCGTTCGAGCACCTCTCCAGCTACAAACGGCGGATCGGCGAGTTGGCCGGGTCGATGAAAGCGTCTCCCGACAACGTCGAGCGGCGGGTGGCGGAGCTGGCGGCCGAGAAGGCTGCTCTGGAGGCGCTGGTGGACGACCTTCAGAGCAAGGGTGGTGGTGGTGCCGAGATTCTGGCTGAGACCGAGTTTGCAGCCGGGGGGCGGTCCGCGACCTACCGCGCCGTGCGGCTGAGGGTGCGCAACGCGGGTGACGCCCGCAAATGGGGCGACAGCTTCCGCAGCTCTTCGGACGCTGCCGTAGCGGTTGTCGGCGCCGAAATGCCCGGGGGCAAACACGTCCTGTTCGCCTTTGCGACGGAGAGTGCCATCGCCGCCGGGGTTCGCGCAGACGCGGTCGTTCGCGAAGTAGCCGCCCTCGTAGGGGGACGCGGAGGAGGGCGGCCCCACATGGCGCAGGCCGGCGTTCCTGATCCTGCGGGGCTTGCCGATGCGCTTCGCCGGGGTGCGGATATTGCGGCCGACCTCGGGAGCGGAGTGGCGGTATGACCATCGGCGAGTGGATCGATGGGAGCGGCCGTACTGTTCCGTCTGTGCTCCGGCGATCGCTGAACGCCCAGGGCCCGGTCTCGGCCGAGACGCTGCTGCGGGCCGCGGAACGGAAGGCATCGATTGCCGGCGCCGGAGCCGCGCGTTCCCGTGCCGCAGCCTTCTCCCTGCTGGGCGCGGATGCCTACATCACGTATGCCTGCCTCTGGACCGTACGAAACGCGGGCCGCAGCCACGATCTGAAGGGGATGACCGCCCGGGTCGCAGGCGCCCCCTGGCAGGAATAGCTCGTGGCGCAGGGTTACGCGGACTTTCACAGCCACCTCGTCCCGGACGTGGACGATGGCTCCCGCACTCTGGAAGAGTCGCTGTACTCGATCGGGCGGATGGTCGAGGCCGGGTTGGACAGGATAATCACCACTCCACACCTGTGGTTGTCACACGCCATGGGTGGCCGGTTGGCGGCATACCTGGAGATCCATGACCACCGGTGGACCAGCCTGGAGCGCGCGGTTCGGGCCCAATACCCCGAACTCGACTTCCGCCGCGGGTTCGAAGTCATGCTCGACCGGCTCGGGTTGGATCTGTCCGATCCGAGGCTGCGCCTGGGTGGCACCGGGTTCGTCCTCGTCGAGTGGCCGCTGCATCGCATCCCGTCCGGGAGCCCGGCGATACTCGAGGGAATCGTCCGGTCGGGCCTCGTACCCGTGGTCGCGCACCCGGAGCGATACCACGGGATCGGTCCAGGACTCGGCCTCGTCAGAGAGTGGAAGCGGACGGGCGCCCTGTTGCAGGGGAATTACGGATCTCTCGCCGGTCAGAACGGTCCCGTCGCGCGAGCGTTCATTCTGCGGATGATGCAGGAAGGAGTCCTCGACTACCTGTGCTCTGACTTTCATGGGCGTCGCGAATACACGTTCTACATGGTCCAGGGTGCCCGTGCGCTGAGGGAATTGGGGGGCGATGAGCAGCTGGCAGTCCTAGGCAAAACGAACCCGGCCCGGCTCTTCGACGGGGAAGCTCCGCTGCCCGTACCGCCGTTGTCGCTCGAATCCGCGGGAGAGGCTGCTCCGGTTGCGGCTCCCGGGGAGGGCAGGGGCTGGGTCGATGAGTGACCACGACGGTCTCGGCGGCGAGTTCCGTGAATTGGCGGACCTCGCCCTCACGGTGGCGAGTGATTGCGACCAGGCGATCGCGGCCTACGCCCGGGATGCGGCGGAGACACTCCGCCGGGGCGGCAAGCTGCTGTTTTGCGGCAACGGTGGATCGGCGGCGCACGCCCAACATCTGGCTGCCGAGTACGTTGTGCGTTTTTCCGATGACCGGAAAGCGCTGCCTGCAATGGCTCTGTCCGCTGACACCTCGGTACTCACCGCATGCGCCAACGACCTGGGATTCGAACAGGTGTTTTCCCGCCAGGTGGAGGCGCTGGGAAGACCGGGCGATCTTCTCGTGCTTCATTCGACATCCGGAGAGTCGCAGAACCTGGTGCAGGCAGCCCGGGCTGCGAGAGAGGCCGGGATTCGAACCGTCGGCGTTCTCGCCAGTGGCGGGGGTCGTGTCGGGGAACTCGTGGACATATCGGTTGTGGTACCGACGGACCGGCCTTCGAGGGCTCAGGAGATTCATCTTGCAATCGGCCATGTCGTGTGCCGGCATGTGGAGGCCAGCATGAAAACGGAATGCAACCAGCGCGGGAGAACCGAGTGAACGGACTGAATCTGCAGTTGGCGGGGAAACGGGCGCTGGTGACCGGGGGATCGCGCGGCGTGGGCGCTGCCGCGGTCAGGTTGCTTGCGCAAGCAGGCGCCGATGTCGGCATCTCCTATCACAACAGGGCCGACGAGGCGCGGGCGGTGGTGGAGGAGGCCCGTGGGATGGGAGTGCGAAGCTGGGCGGAGGGAGGCGACCTGTCGGATCGGCGGGTCGTTGACGCGCTGTTCGAGCGTGTGGATGCGGAGTTCGGAGGGCTCGACATCTTCGTCGGCAACGCCGGGATCTGGCCCGTGGCGGACATCGCGGTTGCGGAGATGGAAGACGAGCGCTGGCACAAGACCGTGGCCGTAAATCTGGATTCCATCTTCTTCACCACCCGCGCGGCGCTGCAACGCCTGACCGACGACGGTCGGGTGGTGCTGGTGAGCTCGACTGCCGGACAGCGGGGGGAGGCCTTTCACTCGGACTACGCCGCCACCAAGGGGGCGATCATCTCGATGGTGAAGGGACTGTGCGTGGAGGTGGGCCGGCGCGGCATCACGGTCAACGCCGTCGCCCCCGGGTGGATCGACACGGAGATGTCGCAGGATGCACTCGACGGACCCGACCGGGCCGCGATCGACGCGGCGATCCCCCTCGGACGCGTCGCCACCGCGGAAGATGTGGCTGGCCCGATCGTCCTCCTCTGCTCGCCGCTGGCCCGGCACATCACCGGCGAGATCCTGAACGTCAACGGGGGGTCGGTGCTGGTCGGGTGAGAGGGCTACCGGAGGTACCCGGCCCCGTTCGCGAGTTGGTGAGGCGGTTGGAGGAGGCGGGTTTCGAGACGTGGACGGTGGGTGGCGAAGTCAGGGATTCGCTCCTGGGGATGTCTTCGGGCAGGAACGAGTGGGATCTCGCGACGCGCGCGACTCCGAAGCAGATGCGGCGGCTCTTCGACCGAACGGTGCCGCTGGGGGTCGAATACGGAACGGTGGGCGTCTTCGCATCCGATGGCGAACTCTACGAGGTCACCACCTTCCGCCACGATGTGATCACGTACGGCCGCAAGGCAGTGGTCGCGTTCGCGAGCACGCTCGACGAGGATCTCGCGCGCCGGGACTTCACGATCAACGCCATCGCCTGGCATCCGCGCCGGAAGGTGCTGCACGATCCTCACGGAGGGCAGCGCGACCTGGAGGACCGGGTGCTGCGCGCGGTGGGCGACCCCGCCCAGCGATTCCGGGAGGACTACCTGCGCGTGCTCCGCGGCCTGCGGTTCGCCGGAGCCTTGAACCTCGAGATCCACCCCGACACCTGGGAGGGCATGCGCGAGGCGGTGCCGGGGCTGGCGGGCCTGTCCATGGAGCGCGTCAGGGAGGAATTGCTGAAGGTGATGGACGCGGTTCGGCCTTCCCGGGCCCTTGCGCTATACGAGACATCCGGGGCGTGTGCGGTGATCCTGCCGCAGCTGAGCGAGGGAATCGGGCCCCGGGCCCTGGCGACCATCGATGCCGTGCCGCGGGAGGGCGCGCACACAAGGATCGCGGCCCTGCTCGCCTGCGGCTTCGGCGAAAACGCGAACCGCAGAGCAGTGACGGAGTTGCTGCGCGGCCTCCGCTTCTCGAACGCCGAGACGGAACGAATCGCGGTCGCGGTGGGCGGCGGGCTGGGGCCGGAGCGCCGCCTTGTGGACGACGCGGTGGCTCGGCGCAGGTGGCTGTCCTCGCTGGGGCGGCGCTCCGCGGGCGATGTCGTCCAGCTCTGGACCGCCGCGCTGGATGCCGGCACGGCCCCTGTCGCGGACAATGACGTGCGTCACGTGATAGCTGCGGTGCAGCGCGATCTCGACCGCCCCGTGCCGATGTCGGTCCACGAATTGGCGGTGGCGGGCCGTGACCTGGTCGCCTTGGGGTGGGCCCCGGGCCCGCGGGTAGGGCGCACCCTGCAGCGGCTGCTCGAGGCCGTATGGGGCGATCCTTCCCTGAACGACCGCGCGACCCTGCTCGGGATCGCCGCGCAGGAGCCGCCGTCATCGTGAGCGACTCCTTCGAGCTGTTCCCGACGGTGCGCGAGTCCGCGCCTGGCCAGCAGGGGGCCGGCGATGCCCGGCCGGAAGCCACGGCCCCTCTGGCCGCACGCATGCGGCCGCGCACTCTGGCTGAGTTTCGCGGCCAGGAGAAGATCGTCGGCGAGGGCGGTTCCGTCCGTGTCATGATCGATACGGGGCGGGTGTCCAGCTTCATCCTCTGGGGCCCGCCGGGGTCGGGGAAGACGACGCTCGCCCGGCTGGTGGCCGGATCCGCCGACGCCGCCTTCGTCGCATTCAGTGCGGTCACGGAGGGCGTGGCGCGCGTGCGGCAGATCATCGCCCAGGCGCGAACCCGCCGCCAGGCCACGGGGCGCGGCACGATCCTGTTCTGCGACGAGATCCACCGGTTCAACAAGGCCCAGCAGGACGCGTTCCTGCCCCATGTAGAGGCGGGCGACATCGTGCTGATCGGCGCGACCACCGAGAACCCCAGCTTCGAGGTCGTCCGACCGCTCCTCTCGCGGGCGCCGGTCGTCGTGCTGGAACCGCTGGCCCGGGACGATCTCGAAGCGCTCCTTCGCGAGGCCCTCACGGATGGAGAGCGCGGCCTTGGCGCATCCGGTCTCACAGCCCCCCGCGAGGTCCTCGCACGCATCGCCGAAGCCGCCGACGGCGACGCCCGCCGAGCCCTCGGCATCCTCGAGCGCGCTGCCGGCATTGCAGGCGACGACGCCGAACTCACCGTCGAGGCCATCGAAACCGCCATCCAGCGTCGCTTCGCCGTCTACGACAAGTCCGGCGACCAGCACTACGGCCACATCTCGGCGCTGCACAAGTCGGTGCGCGGCGGCGACCCGGACGCCGCGCTCTACTGGCTGGGGCGCATGCTCGACGCCGGCGAGGACCCGCTTTACATCGCGCGCCGGCTTGTCCGCATGGCGAGCGAGGACATCGGTCTCGCGGCGCCCGGCGCGCTCGCGATCGCGATCGCCGCGCGCGACGCCTACCGGTTCCTCGGCTCGCCCGAAGGAGAGCTGGCGCTCGCGCAAGCGACGGTGTATCTGGCGGGAAGCCCCAAGTCCAACCGCCTCTACAAGGGGTGGGGCAGGGCGCTCGGCCGGGCGCGCGAAACACCCGCCGCTGAAGTCCCGCTCCACCTCAGGAACGCGCCCACCCGGCTCATGAAGGATCTGGGGTACGGAAGGGACTATCTTTACGACGCCGACCAGGCGGGCGGCGTGTCCCGCCAGAGCTACCTTCCCGACAGCCTGGAGGGTGAAGAGTTCTACCATCCCGGTGGGGCAGGGTGGGAGGCCGCCCTGCGGGAACGCCTGGCCGATTGGAAACGGAAGAGGAGGTAGCAGCCGATACCGACCCAGCTGCTGGACCCGCGCGGCGACGTTGAGCGGGCGGTTCTGGTCGGCACCCCCCGCGGACCCGAGGGCGGAGCCGAAGCCGCCGAGCACCTCGCGGAGCTCGGCCGTCTGACGGACACCGCGGGCGGCGTCGTCGTCGGTGAAGTCGTGCAGCGGATCCACAGGCCCGGGCCGCGATTCTACCTTGGCAAGGGGAAGGCGGAGGAACTGGCCGAAGAGGTGCGCAGGCGCGAGGCCGAACTGGTCATCTTCGACGATGAGTTGACCCCGGCCCAGGGCAAGAATCTCGAGGAGCTGTGCGGGGTCAGGGTCATGGACCGGGCGGAGCTGATCCTGGACATCTTCGCTACTCGCGCCCGCACCTACGAGGCCCGCATGCAGGTCGAACTGGCGCAGCTCCAGTACCTGCTTCCCCGGCTCCGGCGCATGTGGATCCACCTGTCGCGAATCCGGGGCGGGATCGGGCTCAGGGGGCCGGGCGAGACCCAGCTCGAGACCGACCGAAGGCTCATCGGCACCCGCATCGCCGAGCTGCGCCGGAAGCTGAAGGCCGTGCAGCGGGCTCAGGCCACGCAGCGAAAAGGACGCCGGGGCCACTTCCGGGTTGCATTGGTGGGATACACCAACGCGGGCAAGTCATCGCTCCTGCAGGCGCTTTCGGGCTCTACGCAGTTCGTAGAGGACCGGCTCTTCGCCACGCTCGATCCGTCCACGCGGATGGCGCCGCTGGACGACGGGTACGAGGCGCTGGTCACCGACACGGTCGGGTTCATTCGCAAGTTGCCCCATCACCTCATCGCGTCCTTCCGCTCCACGCTGGAGGAGGCGCGCGAAGCCGATGTCCTCCTGCACGTCATCGACGCGTCCCACCCCGACCGGGACAGCCAACAGCAGGTTGTCCGCGGTGTCCTTGCCGACCTGGAACTCGACCGCCGGCCAACCATTCTGGTCTTCAACAAGATCGATCTTCTGGACGCAGATGATCTGCTCGCGCTGAAGGAGCAGGCCGCGGCTCCGGGAAGCTGGCCCGCCCTTCATGCATCGGCGCTGGTGCCGGCCACGCTGGACCCGCTCCGCCAGGAACTGGTTGCCCGCATCCGCTCAGGGCTCAGAGAGATTGCGGTGGAGGTGCCAGCGAGTGAGGGAAGGACGCTGGCCGCGCTCTACGAAGAGGGAGAGGTACTTTCGCAGAGCCAGGACGGCTGTACTGTCAGGATCGTCGCCAAGGCCCCGGCGGCGCTGATCGGACGACTCCAGGGGCGCGCCGGCGTGCAGATCACCGAAACCGCCTGACGTGGTGGCCACCCCGGCCCGGAATACGAGGAAGCACAGATGAGACTGTACATCAACATCGATCACGTCGCGACGGTCCGGCAGGCCCGCATGACGGACGAACCCGATCCCGTGCGCGCGGCGGTGCTCGCGGAGCTCGGCGGCGCGGACGGAATCACGATCCACCACCGCCAGGACGCGCGTCACATTTCGAAGCGCGACGTAGACCTCCTTGCCAGGACGGTGCGCACGGGGATCAACCTCGAGATCTCATCGAACCCGGAGATGGTCGACCTGGCCCTGGCGACCCGGCCCATGCAGGTCACCCTGGTGCCGGAGAAGCGCGAAGAGGTGACGACCGAAGGCGGGTTGAACCTCACCTCCGAATCGGTGCGCCGGTCCGTGTCCGCGGCCCTGGAACGGCTGATGGACGGTGGGACCCGGACATCGCTCTTCATCGATCCGGACCCGGAGTCGGTGGACCGGACGAAGGACCTGGGCGCGCACGCCGCAGAGCTCCATACAGGCGAGTACGCGAACGCCGCCGGCGACGAGGACAGAGCGGAGGAGCTCGAGCGCCTCGAGGCCGCCGCCAGACGTGCCGATGCGGCGGGGCTGGCCGTGCACGCCGGCCATGGACTCACCTACGAGAACGTGGTTCCGGTGGCGGCGCTGCCGCTCGTGGAGGAGCTGAACATCGGCCACAGTGTGGTGTCGCGTTCCGTTTTCGTGGGCATCGAGCGCGCCGTGCGGGAGATGAAGGAGATCGTGATGGCCGCCCCGGCCCGAGCGCACCGGCCGGGCGAATGGGTTCCGCCCATCGGTTTCTGACGCCATGGGCAAGCGATGGGTGTCGCTCATCGGGTTCGCCATCGCGGCGTTCCTGATCTGGTGGCTGTTTCGCAACGAGGATCCGGCCGAGATCTGGAATCACATCCGGAACGCCGATTTCGCGCTCCTCCTGCTTGCCGTCGCCGTCACGACAGCGACGTTCCCGGTGCGCGCCGTCCGATGGAGGTATTTCCTCGCCCCTGCACAGCCCGACACCCCGTTCCGGTCGCGCTTTGCCGCGGTGTGCATCGGCTTCATGGCCAACAACCTTCTGCCGGCCCGGGTCGGGGAGGTCGCGCGCGCATACTCGTACAGCCGCCTGGAACCGGTGTCCGTCGCGACGGCGATCGCCACGCTGGTGGTAGAGCGCTTCGTGGACGGGGTGGCCATTCTCCTCCTTCTGGTGGTTGCCCTGTCGAGTGCCGATTTCCCCTCCGGCGCGCTGCCGGAAGGCTTGATGGCCGGAATACAGGGGACTTCGCTGGTGCTCTCGGCCGTGCTGGCCGCCGCGCTGATCCTTCTGGTCTTTCCGCGGGGAAGCCTCGGTCTCACAGGGCGCTTGGCCCACGCGCTGCTGCCATCCGGGATCGCGCGGGTGGTGGTCGACTTCGCGGAGAACATCGTGACGGGACTGGCTTCGCTGCGCGGCTGGCGCCTCATGCTGCCGGCCCTTGCCTGGAGTCTGGGCCTGTGGGCGCTGCAGTCGCTTTCGTTCTGGATCGGATTCCTCGCCTTCGGGATCGAGCTGCCCTACACGGCTGCCCTGCTCACCAACGCGGCCATCGCGTTTGCGGTCGCGATTCCGTCGGCGCCGGGATACGTGGGCACCTTCCACGCTGGCGCGAGCCTGGCGCTGACGAACGTCTACGGCGTTGTAGCGGCCCCCGCAAAGAGCTTCGCCGTCGGATGGCACTTCGGGAGCTTCCTCCCCATCACCTTCATGGGGCTGTGGTACGCCAGGCGAATCGGGCTGTCATTGAAGCATCTGAGCAGCGAGGGCCGGTCCCCGCAGCAAGTGGCCGACCCCGCCGGAAACGGGAGTCCGCAACGAGCGGCCGACTCCGCCGGAGACGGAAGTCCGCGAGGACGACCAGGATGACCTCCGTAACCGTGGCGTGTCCCGCCAAGGTAAACCTCTTCCTCCGTATCCTGGCTCGTGAGGACTCCGGCTACCACCAGATCGAGACGCTGTTTCAGGCGGTGGGACTCTTCGACCGCGTGGACGCGCGGGCCGGCCCGCCGGGGATATCTCTTTCCGTCGACAGGGCCGCACCCGCTCCCGGCGCGGGCGACATCATCGGAGACCTCGGCGATTCCGACAACAACACGGTGCTGACGGCGGCCCGGGCCTTCTTCGCCGCCACCGGCATCGAACCGGCGGTGTCCCTGACCCTGACCAAGAGAATCCCGGCCGGCACCGGGCTGGGGGGAGGGTCCTCGGATGCCGCGGGCTCGCTGGTCGCCCTGAACGCCCTCCACGGATCGCCGCTTGGCCGCCACCAGCTCGTGGAAACCGGCGGCCGGATCGGCGCGGATGTCCCGTTCTTCTGTGCCCGGCACCCGACCGCTCTGGCGTGGGGAAGGGGGGACCGACTGCTGCCACTCCCCTCTCCTCCGGCAGCTCACGCCGTCCTGGCGGTCCCGCGGGACCGCGTGTCCACCGCGACCGCCTATCGTGAGGCATCCGCCGGACTGACCCTGCCGGCCCGGTCCGCGCTGCTTCACGGGCTGGAGACGTCCGATTGGCGCCGGCTCGGTGCCTTGCAGTCCAACGACTTCGAGCGGGTGGCATTCCACCGGCACCCGCGACTCCGCGAGGTCCGGGACATCCTGGAGCACGAGGGTGCCGTGATCGCGCGCCTGACCGGGAGCGGCTCGGCCGTCTTCGGGATCTTTGCCGGTGAGGAGGCTGCGCACGCGGCTGTCCGCAGCGTCGCGGAAACCCATGGAGTCGTTGCGGCTCCGGTTGTGCCGACGCTCACCGCGATGCCAAAGACCCTTCCGGGCCCGGGCGCGATGTGACGACGCGCCGCCGCCTTGAACCGCCTCCGGCAATCGCGCTAGGATTCGTGCAGGAAGGTACCGCGTTGAGCAGGCCCGCGAATGGCCCGTCGTCTAATGGCAGGACACCGGTCTTTGGAACCGGCGGTGGTGGTTCGAATCCACCCGGGCCAACTGTTCGCGTCGCGGCTCAATACTCTCCGTCCCTCGGGTCCCGCCTGGTACGCATCTCGGATGCTTTGCGCTCCACGAGGTCCTCGAACCGGTCGAGGAGATCGTCCGCCTCCCCGCCCGGTAGCTGAAACTGGTCCCCCCAGCCATCGTCGTGTGCGATCCCCTTCATTCTGTGAAGGTCCAGCCAGCTCTCGAAACGCTTGCTGAGGCGCACGACCCCGTAGAAGAGCCCGAACCTCCCGCCGCGCCCGATCACCAGGTCGACCACGATGGCGACGATCGAGAGATTGATCGCGACCACGTCCCTCAACCCGTCCGCCGCGAGCTTGAGCTGGAAGACGATGAAGTCACGGAGGACCATTCCGCGGTCCGCGGGCACGGGAAGCTGATTGTCGTAGAAGCTGGACATGTGGAGACTCCGTGTCAGAGCGCTCGAACTCGCGCGGCGTGAATGCCGGCTGGTCGGGGCAGGACATCCTGTTGCCAGACAGAACGCCCGACTCCAACCTTAGTGCAACCCGGAGCAGCCAACCATGATGATCTTCGAGGCGACCCTCGGCGCCGCCCTGCCGGTGCTGCTCGCTGGTGCGCTCGAGGTGGTGCCCCAGCTTCACCCCGATTCCAGCGAGGTCCACGACGAGGCGCGCAGTCTGCAGGTGCGGTTCGAACGCCGGCGTTTGCGCGAACTGCCGCGAACTCTGGGCGGCGGAAGACACGAGTGCGACGAGATCATCGGGCGCCTGTGCGTCTGGGACGACGATGACGAGGACTGGAAACCACGCGACGAGCCGGAAGCCATCGGCGAGGCGCGCGCCGAGTTCCTGGCCGCTCTGGATTCGCTGGCAGGCCTGATCCCCGGTGATCACTGGATCTTCGGTCAGCGGATCCGATACCTGGTCGAGGCCACGCGGTTCGACGACGCCGACATCCTCGCCCGCCGCTGCGGATTGCCCGAGCGGTGGCGATGCCACGCCTACCGGGCCTATGTCCTGCACAACATGGAGGAAGTCGAGGCCGCCGAAGACGCGTTCCAGCAAGCATTGGAAGCAATGCCTCCCAGCACCCGCGACGAATGGGCCGACCCCGAGCCCGTCCTGGACAGCCGGCTGCTGGACTGGCTCCGCGAACAACCGGATTCCGCAAGCGCGGCGGACCGCCTCTGGATGCTGGCCGACCCGCTGTTCCTGGCCTCGGGAAACGACAGGTGGACCGCCCACCTGGCCCGCCGGGTGTACGCGATGAGCTCGGAGGGGGCGCGGAATCCCCACCAGATGATGTGGGGCCGCGATCTGGCCGAGGCGGCCGTCCGGTACGGGTGGCCGGTGGCGTGGGAGCGGTCGTGGCCGAGCGTCGGCCAACAGTCGTTCCGGGTTACGGGGCGGGATCAGCCGGCTTCGTTCCGGACCTTCCCGCCCTGGGAGGTACTGGGGCCCGTCGACGAGGATGCTGTCGCCTGGGAGATACCCGATGGGCACACCCGCAGCGTCCATCTGCCGCCCTTTCTCGACACGCTGGCCCCGCTAGGTGGCCAGGTGGGACGGTTCTGGCGGCGAGACGGGGTCATCGTCGCCGGAGCCTGGACTCCCCCCGACCCGCTGACTGTCGACAGCGTACTTGCCACGCCTCCGCTTCTGCATGCGGGACTCTTCGTGGAGCAGGACGGCGGCATCGCGATGGACGTGCGGGCCGAAGCGGCGGCGGCAGGGACGTTACGGCTGTCGGGCCCGGTACCGTGGGCGGACTGGGGTATCGTGAGCTTCGAGGCGTGGGCGCCCGATATCCGCCGCGCGTACCGGCTGCGCACAGGGGTCGGACTGCGGCGCGTGGCCCCGGACGTGCTCTCCATTTCGGACCTGATGCTCGTGGACGGATCGGCCGAGCCCGCCAGCTTCGACGACATGCTGGCCACGCTGCGAGGTTCGACCGAGGTGGGTGCCGGCGAGTCCGTCGGCGTGGCTCTCGAGGTGTACGGTCTGGGGTTCCAGTCGGAGGTGGTGGGCTTCAACGCCTGGGTGGAAAGGAAGGGCGAGGGGATCCTGACCCGTGCCGTGCGCTGGCTCGGGATCGGGGGTCCGAAGGAAGAGGTTTCCGTGGCGTGGGAGGAGCCCGGTCCGGAGCGGCCGAGCCCGCACTTCCGGGCCTTCCGGATCAGCCTGCCCGACCTGGACGCCGGCCAATACGATGTCGTGGTCGAGGTGTCGGTGTCGGGCCGCGCTCCGCTGGCGGGCAGGCGGAGCTTCACCATCCGGTAGCAGCGCCCACAACACCGTCCCGATTTGCTATACTATACGGCTGTCACCGAATCGATACGTTCATCCCACCACGATCGGTCATGGAAGCATCCATCGGGCCAAGTCCCCTTCTCCTTCTCGCCGGGCGGGCCAACCGGCCGCTGGCCGGGGAGATCGCCGACAATCTCGGGACTCCGGCGGACGGAGTCACCATCTACAACTTCGCGGATGGCGAGATTTTCGTGCGCATCGACGAGAACGCCCGGGGCAGGGACGTGTTCATCGTCCAGCCGACCGTCGCCAACGCCGACAACATCATGGAGCTGCTGCTCCTGATCGACGCGGCGAAGCGTGCATCCGCGGCGCGGGTCACCGCCGTGATTCCGTACTTCGGCTACGGGCGCCAGGACCGCAAGGACCAGCCGCGTGTCTCGATCGGGGCCAAACTGACGGCCAACCTGATCGTGGCGGCCGGGGCGGACCGGGTGGTGAGCATCGACTTTCACCAGCACCAGATCCAGGGATTCTTCGACATCCCGGTCGACCATCTGTACGCGGCGCCCGTCTTCACGAGCTACTTCCGCCAGAAGCGGTTCACGGACCTGGTCGTGGTCGCGCCCGATGTCGGCTCGGCCAAGATGGCCCGCGGTTTCGCGAAGCGCCTCAGTGCGTCCTTCGCGATCATCGACAAGCGCCGACCTTTCGCGAACGTCTCGGAAGTGCTGAACGTGGTGGGCGACGTCGACGGCCGCACCTGCCTCATTACCGACGACATGATCGACACGGGGGGAACGATCGCCGAGGCCGTCAACGCGCTCATGGAAAGGGGCGCTAGGCGGGTCTACGTCGGGGCCACCCACGCCCTGCTGTCGCGCGAGGCCGTGGCCAAACTCTCCGCGACCCCTCTGGTGGAGCTTGTCGTGACCAATACGATCCACGTCCCCGAGGAGAAGCGCTTCGACCGCCTGACCGTGCTGTCGGTGGCCGATCTGCTGTCCAGGGCCATCACCTACATACACTCCAACGCATCGGTCAGCAAGCTGTTCGAACTCACGAATCAGTACGGGCCGCCGAAGGTGGTCGCAGGCTGACCGCGGGCGTCTCGCTGAGATACCGGAACTGTCCATGGAAACAAAGCTGAATCTCGAAACCCGCAAGGAAGCCGGAAAAGGAGTCGCCCGCCAGCTCAGGCGCGCCGGCCGCGTGCCGGGGGTGATCTATGGAGGCGGCGGCGACACCGTGCTGGTCTCCATGAAGGCGCGCGAGGCGGTGAATCTTCTCCAGTCGATCTCCCTCGACGACACGGTCCTGACCCTCAGCCTCGACGGCAGCGCAAGCGAGAAGGCCGTGGTGCAGGACGTTCAGGCGCACCCGTACCGCACGGAACTCCTGCACGTCGACTTCCTCCGCGTCCAGGACGCGGGATCCGGCGGGGACAACGGTTGACGGCTGGAGGGGAAGCGGAGCGCCGCGGCCCCGAAGTTCGAACGAAGGTGGTGGTTGGGCTGGGAAACCCGGGGCCGGAATACGATGAGACCCGTCACAACGTCGGCTGGTGGGTGGTTGACCGCTTCGCGTACGACCATGACTTCGAGCCCTTCTCGCGCCGTGCGAAGAGGCTGGAGAGCGGTCGCGACGTGCGCGGACGCGCCATCCTCCTGGTCAAGCCGCGGACCTACATGAACCGTAGCGGACTGGCCCTCACCACCCTGTGGCGAATCGACGGATTCGAAGTGGAAGACGACCTGCTGGTGGTGACGGACGATGCCAACCTCGACGTGGGCCGGGTTCGCTTCCGTCCCGGTGGCGGTGCGGGCGGCCACAACGGACTCAAGTCGGTCACCGGGGTGCTCGGCACGAACGGATACGCCCGTCTCCGCATCGGCGTGGGGACGGTCCCTCCCGGCGTGGACCTGTCCGACTGGGTGCTTTCGGCAATGCCGGCCCAGGACGAGGACCGCATCATCGAGATGTTGCCCGAACTCAGCGAGGCGGTGGCGGTGTGGGCCGACGAGGGTGTCGCAGTTGCGATGAACAGATTCAACAGATGATCAGAAGACACATCATTTCCATTCCCCGACAGAGGAAGCCGAAGACGTTATGAATGCCCTTTACTTCACCGACTGGTCGTGGGTCGCCGGAGCTCTCGGGCTGCTGGCCGCCCTGGTGGTGTACCGCTACCTGGTCAGGCAGCCGCAGGGCACGGAGGTGATGTCCGACCTGGCCGACCAGATCCACGACGGCGCGATGGCCTTCCTGCGCCGTGAATACACGGTGCTCGCGGGGTTCGTGGCCGTGGTCGCCGTCCTGCTCTTCGTCGCGATCGGCCAGGCCTCCGCGCTGGCGTACATCGCGGGGGCCGGCAGCAGCGTCCTGGCCGGTTTCTTCGGCATGAAGGCCGCGACCCGCGCGAACGTCCGCACCTCGGCCGCGGCCAACCAGGAGGGGCAGGGCAAGGCGCTCCGCATCGCCTTCTTCGGGGGCGCGGTGATGGGTCTCTCGGTGGCGGCCCTGGGGCTCCTGGGCATCGGCGCGCTGTACACGCTGCTCGCCGCCGACGCGATCCCGGGCACCGGTGAGCTGCCGCGCTTCGCCGAGATCATCTCCGGCTTCGCCATGGGCGCCTCGTCGATCGCGCTCTTCGCGCGCGTGGGCGGCGGCAACTTCACCAAGGCGGCCGACGGCGGCGCCGACCTGGTGGGGAAGGTCGAGGCCGGAATTCCGGAGGACGATCCTCGCAACCCGGCCACCATCGCCGACAACGTCGGTGACAACGTGGGCGATGTCGCGGGCATGGGCGCCGACATCTTCGAGTCGTACGTGGGGTCGATCGTGGCGACGATCGCGATCGGCGCGACCTCGGTGGCGCTCGCGGCGAGCACCGTCGAGGCGGTCGCCCTGCCGATCATCACCGTGCTGGTCGGCCTCCTGTGCTCGCTGATCGCGATCGTCGCGATGAAGTTCCTCGAGCGCACCGACCCCGGCGCCGCGCTCCGCAACGTCACCTTCATCGCGGCGGGGCTCTTCCTTCTCATCATGTTCTTCGTCGTCAGGCAGCTGGACATGACGATCGCCGACCCGGTCACCGGCGGCACGCGGTCGCCCATGGGGCCCTTCTGGGCGATCCTCTCCGGCACCCTCGTGGGGATTCTGATCGGCGTCGTAACCGAGTACTACACGGGATCGCGCCCCGTGCGGAAGATCGCCGGCTCCTCTGAAACCGGCTCGGCCACGAACATCATCACCGGCCTTGCCGTGGGCATGGAGTCGACCGCGATTCCACTTCTGCTGATCTGCGGCGCCATCCTGGTCTCCTTCCTGACCAGCGGACTCTACGGCATCGGGATCGCCGCGGTCGGCATGCTCGCCACGGTCGGTGCGACCATGTCCGTGGACGCCTACGGCCCCGTTGCGGACAATGCGGGCGGCATCAGCGAGATGGCCGGGCTGGGGCCGGAGACCCGCAAGGTCACCGACTCGCTCGACGCGATCGGCAACACCACAGCCGCCATCGGCAAGGGCTTCGCGATCGGTTCCGCCGCGCTCACGGCGCTGGCGCTCTTCTCGGCCTACTCCACCTCCGTGGGTCTGCAGGAAATCAACATCGTCGACCCGCTGGTGGTGGTCGGGCTGTTCATCGGCGGCATGCTTCCCTTCCTGGTCGGGGCGTTCACCATGACCGCGGTGGGCCGGGCGGCCGCCGGAATGGTCGAGGAGGTCCGCCGCCAGTTCCGCGAGATCCCGGGCATCATGGAGGGCACGGCCAAGCCCGACTCTGCCCGCTGCGTGGACATCTCGACCCGCGCCGCGCTTCGTGAGATGCTGCTCCCGGGAATCACCGCGGTGTTGGCGCCTGTCCTCGTCGGGCGCTTCCTCGGCGTCGAGGCGCTGGGGGGAATGCTCGCCGGCGCGACCGTCACGGGCGTGCTGATGGCGCTCTTCATGGCCAACGCCGGCGGCGCGTGGGACAACGCCAAGAAATACATCGAAGGCGGGGCACACGGCGGCAAGGGGTCCGACGCTCACAAGGCGGCCGTCGTGGGCGACACGGTGGGCGATCCCTTCAAGGACACCTCCGGCCCGTCGCTCAACATCCTCATCAAGCTCATGAGCGTGGTGTCGCTGGTGCTGGCGCCGTGGTTCATCAGCGGCGGCTGAGCACCAGTGCACCCGACCCATTCCTTCCGGGAGGCCTGACGTGACCGCTTCCAGATCCGCGTCCTTCGAGGGCGCCATCGCATTCGCGCAAGACCTGATCCGCATCCCCTCGCTGCCCGGCGAGGAAGGTGAGCTCACCCGCCGCGTCGTTGCCGAAATGGAGCAGCTCGGCTACGACGAGGTGCGCACCGACGAACTCGGCAACGTAGTGGGGATCGTGCGGGGCGGCTCAGGTCCCACCGTCATGCTCAGCGCTCACCTCGACATGGTGGCGGAGGGGGATCCCGACGAGTGGGAATACCCGCCTTTCGACGGCGTCATCGCCGAGGGGTGCCTGCACGGCCGCGGCGCCATGGACATCAAGGGCCCCCTCGCGCTGCAGACGCACGTGGCCGCGGCGCTCCGGGGCAGGACACCCGGCGACATCATCGTCGCCCATCCCGTGTACGAGGAGCGGGGCGGGTGGGGGATGGACCACCTGACGCGTCCGGACGGGGGATTGCGCCCCGACCTGGTCATCATCGGCGAGTCGACCCAGGGCGACATTGCAATCGGCCACCGGGGGCGCGCCGAGATCGAGATCGTCGGCACGGGACTGGCGGGCCACGCATCGGCCCCCGACCGCGCCCGTAACGCGCTCGACCTGGTGCCCCCCATTCTCGCGGGCGTGGCCGACCTCGCCGCGAGCCAGGACTCCGACGACGTCCTGGGACCCGCCTCGGTCGTCGCGACCGGGGTGGACGCGGTCCCGGCCAGCCTCAACGTGATCCCGGACCGGGTGACGGTCACCCTGGACTGGCGGATCCTGCCTGTCGACACGGAAGAGAGCCTCGTCACCCGCGTGCAGGACGCGCTGGGGCCGCACCTCCGCCGCTTCGACACCGAAGACGGAGGCGGGCGCGGAGCCGCCGTCGAAGTCCGGATGGCCACGCAGCTCCAGCGTGCCTACACGGGCGTCGAGGAGGAGCGCCGCATCCTCAGCCCGGGTTTCCTCATGGAACCCGGCCACCCCTTCGTCACCGCCGCCGCCGATGCAGTCGGCAAGCGCGCCGGCCGCGGCCCTGCCCGCGTGCGCCCATGGGTCTTCGCGACCGATGGCGGGTGGACCTGCGGCGTGCGGGGCATCCCCACCATCGGCTTCGCCCCCGGTGAAGAGCGCTACGCGCATACCAACACCGAACGCCTGGACCTCGACGAGGCGCGGTGGGGCTATGCGAAGTATCTGGATCTGGTGCCGGCCGTTCAGCAGGTGGCCGTGGCGGGCTAGCACGGCTCATCGGCCGTCTTCACGCCCCGGCCACGGGCCGCTAGTCCATCGGCACCGTCGGCACGATATGATCACCGACCCGCTCGAAGATCTCGTCGAGGCTGGTGCCGGTGATCGTGAGCCCGTGGTTCTTGAGGCCCACCACGCAGCGATTCGGGTCTTCCGCCTCCCGCACGAGGTCGGCCACGGCCTGGCCCAGCTCCCTCGTGCCACAGGGATAGTTGAACTCCGTCGATGGGACGCCGTTGATCCAGCCATGGACGTGCAGGATCGCACCGACACCCGGATGTTCCCGGTAGATCATCCAATGTTCGATCGCATCCACCGAGACGCGTTTCGGAACGACGCCCGGCGGGTGGGCCACCCGCATTCCGTTCCTGCCCGGGTCATAGTCCTTGACCATCAGGATATGATGGCCGATGTCCTGCAGGTTTGACTTGTCCACCCCGCTTGCGCTCATCCAGAACCAGTCGTCGTCGTAGCGTGCGGACACGTTCCCGTAGCTCAATCCTCCGATGCCGAAGAGTCGCTTCAGGTGCCGCAGGTCCCTCTCTCCGAGGTAGTCCTTCACCGGAAACGGGGCCGGCAGGAGCTTCAATCCCTCGAGCCGTCTCCCGGCGCGAAAGATCGATCTGCTGATTTCGTCGCCGTCCCAGAGGTCCTCCGGCAGGTCGGGCTCGAAGAAGTTGTCGATCACCAGGGTCGAGGAGGCCAGGGGTTCTATCCGCCTGTACACCTGGCGGAAATAGGCGTCCGGGTCCAGGTGCCCCGGCACGATGTAGTGGCCCTGCTCGGGAGTGACGAAGTGGGCGTTCGGAACGCGCCCGCCCGATGGCACCAGGCCGACTGCGAGATTCGCCAGCGCGCGGAGCAGCGTGGGGTACCCCTGCGACATGTATTCGGTGAACGGCACCGGGAACTCGGTGACCGCGCAAACGAACACGGCGTTGGCCTTGCGTCGCACGGGCCGCGGGCGTCCCCCGGGAAAGAAATTCAGGACAAGCTTGGCGTCGTCGAGTTCCCCGGTATACCGGTGCCCCTCCGATTCCATCACCTCGCGCAGGCCCGCGGAGAACCAGCGGAAGGTTTCGTTGTCCGGTGTCCCGGCAAAGGTGAAGTGCATGGCCGACCGTTGTCCGTGAGTTGGTTCGCAGATCCGAAGCGTATACAACATCGGCTTCCCGCGCCAGTTGCCACGGTGCTACATTTGACGACCAACAGCCCGCTCCGTCCGGGACGGCGGAGCCCGTCATTCACTGCGGTCCGAGGGAGTTCCCGCGAATGAGAGAATACGAAATCGTCTATATCCTGGACTCCACGCTCGACCAGGATGCCGTCAACGCGAAGCTGGACGCGTTCCACGCCGCACTCGGCGGGGAGGTAACGACGCTCGACCACTGGGGAGTCCGGCAGCTCGCCTACCCGATACAGAAATCCCAGACCGGCTACTACGTGATCGTCCACGTCACCGCCGATCCGACGGGGCTCCCCGAGTTCGAGCGTCTGGTCAAACTCGACGAAGAGACCATGCGCTACCTCGTGGTGCTCAACGAGGGCCAGCCGACGAGCGGTGCCTCCGTGCTTGCGGAACGTGCGCCTGTCGCCGTGCCGGACGGCGAGAAGGCACCGGCTGCGACCGGGAGCGATTCTTCGGACGACGCGCCCGCCGTCGATGCGGACGCGGACGAGGCGCCTGAGGGTGAGGCGGCGCCGGAGGCCGCGGAGGTGCCGCAGGCCGAGGAGGGGCCCAAGGCCGAGGAGTCCTCGGGGCCGCCGGTGTTTACCGGGGCCAGGGGCCGCCGCCGGCGCCATGAGGGGCCGCCGATCGTGCTCCTCAACTACAAGGATGTCACCACCCTGTCCCGGTTTCTGACGGAGCAGGGAAAGATCCTCCCGAAGCGGACCACCAAGGTTAGCGCACGCTTCCAGCGCCAGCTCGGCAGCGCCGTAAAGCGCGCCCGGCACCTCGCTCTTCTGCCCTACATCAGGGACCACGGCGCCTGAGCCGCAGCAACCCGAACGGAGCATCCGATGAGACTGATACTGCGTGAAGCGGTCGCGCACCTTGGGAAGGCCGGCGACCTCGTCAACGTGAAACCCGGCTACGCCCGCAACTTCCTTATCCCCCACGGGCTTGCCTACCGCGCTACCGAAGCCAACGTCCGGCGCATCGAGGAAGAAGCGCGGATTCGCGAAGAGCAGACCAGAAGGGCCTATCTCGAGGCCAACCGGCGGGCGTCCATGCTTGAAGGAGTTACGCTAACCTTCACGGCGAGAGCGAGCGAGGAGGGAACCCTGTTCGGCTCCGTCAACGCGAAGGACATTCTCGAGCGCGCCATCGAGTCCGAGATCGGTTTCGATCTCGACAAGCGTTCGGTGCTTCTCGACGAGCCGATCAAGAGCGTGGGCGAACACCTGGTGCCGATCCGGCTCCAGGTCGGCGTCGAAACCCGGGTGCGGGTGATCGTGGAGGCCGAAGCCGATTGATCCCCGCCGGCGCGGCCGGGACCGGCGCCCGCTCACAGACCCCCTCGCTGTCAGGAGGTCCTCCCTGGTGAACATTCAAGCCGACTTCGAGATGCCGCCGGAGGTACGCCGGGCGGTCGAATACGCGCTCGCCAGGAAGGCGATCGACGTCACCGTTCTGGACCTGCGCGCCCTGTCGAGCGCGACGGATTTCTTCGTCATTGCGACCGGCCGCTCCGACATCCACGTACGTGCCGTCGCGGACCACGTGATCGACTCGGGCAAGCGCGACGGCAACCGGCCGGAGCACATCGAGGGGCTCGACGAGGGCCGCTGGGTCCTGGTCGACTACATCGACCATGTGGTTCACATCTTCCATCCGGCCGTCCGCGAATTCTACCGCCTCGAAGTGCTGTGGGGTGACGCCCCGTCGGCCGTCTTCCGCGAGCCCGCGGTCCAGTGAAGCTGAAGTCGCTCCGGCTCCACGGCTTCAAGTCCTTCCCGGACGCCACGCGCGTGGAGTTCCACGACGGCATCACCGCGATCGTGGGGCCGAACGGGTGCGGCAAGTCGAACATAGGCGACGCGATTCGCTGGGTCCTCGGCGAGCAGAGGCCGACGGTCGTGCGCGGGGCGAAGATGGAGGAGGTGATCTTTCAGGGCACGGCCTCGCGGCGGCCGGTCAACCGCGGTTCCGTGTCGATGATCGTGACGAACGAGGACGGCGCGCTCGCGATCCCCTACGGCGAGGTGGAGATCGGCCGGGCGGTGTACCGGGACGGCGGCAGCGACTACCGGCTCAACCGCGCGGCCTGCCGGCTCCGCGACATCGTCGACCTGTGCCGCGATACCGGCCTCGGCGCGAACGCGTACTCGGTCATCGAGATCCGCATGATCGACGCGATCCTCTCGGGGCGGGCCGACGAGCGCCGCTCCCTCTTCGAGGAGGCCGCCGGGATCGGCAAGTACAAGGAACGCCGGCGCGCGGCCATCCGGCGGCTCGAGACCTCCGAGGCGGATCTCCAGCGCATCGAGGATGTGATCGGCGAGGTGCGGACCAAGGTCCGGTCGCTGGCGCGCCAGAAGGGCAAGGCGCAGCGCCACCGGGACCTGCGCGAGCGGCGCCTGGCGGTCGAGGTCGCCGTTGTGCGCGAAGAGCTGGAACAGCTGCGTGGGCGCCTTGCCCGGGTGGAGCGCGAACTGCAGTCGGACCGGGAGGAGTCGGCGGGGATGGCGGCCGCGCTGGCAACGGCGGAGGCCGGACTCGAGCGGGCGCGCCTGGAGCGCGTCGAGGCCGAGAAGGCGCGCACGGCCTGCGCCCGACAGCTCGACGTGGTGGGCGGCGAACTGGCGCGCATCGAAACCGAGGTTGCGGTGGCCGGGGAGCGCCTCGCGAACGGCAAGCGCCGACTCGAGCAGATCGCCGGCGAACGGGAGGCGCAGACTTCGGTGCAGGCCCACTCCGAAGATGAAGTGGTCGTGCTCACGGATTCCAGAGATGAATGTAAGGTTTCCTTTACATTATTACAAGTAAACCTTACAGAACGAAGGCAGGCTGCCGCCGAGGTCAGGGAGCGTCTCGACATCGCGCGAGGCGAGGCCCGCGAGCTTGAGGACCGGAGCCGCGGCATTGCGAGGACGATGGCGCGTCTCGAGGGCGACCGCGACAGCGCCCGTCTCCAGGTGCGCGAACTGCAGCGCAGGATCGAGCAGCTTTCGCTGGACGCCCGGCAGGGTGCGGGTGCGCTGCGCGAGGTCGAATCCCAGCGTGACCTGTTTGCCGACCGCCGCGCGATCACGGCGCAATCCGCCGAAGAGGCGGCGCGCGAGTTCGAAGCCAGCCGGCGGCGGCTGGACCTGGTCCGGGCGCGTCTGCGGGAGGTTCGCACCGAGGAGAGGCAGGCCGAAGCGCGGCTCGCGGCGCTCGAGGCGGAGAGCGCGGCGCTGAGTCGCGTGGCAGAGCGCGATGAGGGAGCCGGGTCGGTGGCGACGGCCGCGCGCGAGACCTTCCCCGGCGCCGTCCGGGGCATGGTCTCGGACTTCGTCAGGGTCTCCGGACCCGTGGCCCGGGGCGTGGACGAGGTTCTCGGGCGGTTCGCCTCGGCGCTGGTCGTGCGCGGGAAGGACGATGTCGGGCGGATCGCGCGTTGGTATCACGGCACGGGCGACCGCGTGGCCGCAATCCTCCTTTTGCCGCTGGATGCGGTCCCGGAGGCCGACGGCGCCCTCCCCGCGGGCGTTACGGCACTGGGAGAGGGGGCGCCGTGGGTAAGGGCGCTTCTCGGGGGCGCCGCTGCCTCCGGACGCGGATGGCGCGACTGCAGGGGTGCGGTGCATATCTTCCCGGAGGCCGGCGCGGAGGGCCGTCTGGAGCGCAGGGGACGGATCGAAGCCCTCGATGCCGAGAGCGAGCTCGCGCGCAGCAGTCTCGACGAGGCCCGGGCCAGGCGGCTCCACCTCGAGGAGGAACACGGCACCTGCGAGGGAGAGGCGGACGCGGCCTCCGAGCTTGTGCTCGCTGCACGTGACGACGCGCGCGCCGCCGAGTCCGAGGCCGCGACCCAGAGTGACCGTCGCGCGCGGCTGGCGCGCCATCAGGAAGAGGTGTCGCGCCGGCTGGAGGGAGCCCGCGCGAGCCGGGAGGGCGCGCTGCAGCGGGCACGCACCGCCGAAACGGAACGCGACCGTCACCGGGAAGAGGAGGGGACCCTGGCGGGCCGCATCGAGGATCGGCGCGGTGTGCTGGCCGCGGTGGAGGCCGAGTGGGAACAGGCTCGCGAAGCCGAATCCGAGGCGACGATTCGGGCCGCGAGGCTGGAGAGCCGGCTCGAGCGGCTGGAAGGACAGCTGCAGGACGCCCGCACCGCTGTGGACAGAGCCGCCGCCCGACTGGGCGACCTTGCGGTGGAGGAGTCCGCTCTCACGGTCGAGATGCAGCGGGTCCGGGCGGGCCGCGACGAGGGAGGGGATGCGCTCGAGGTGCTGTTCGGCAAGCGGGACGAGCTGCGCGGGTCCCTGTCGGAGCACGACCGGATGCTTGCGGGGGCCACCGAGGCCGTCGCGGACGCCGATCGGCGGCTGGGCGACCTGCGGGCGACGGAGCGTCAGGCGGTGGGCCACAGGCACCAGCTCGAGTTGCGCGAGCAGGACATCCGCAACCGCGCGTCCCGGATCACCGAGCGCCTCGAGGCCGAGTGGGGCCGCCCGGCGGAGGCGCTGTTCGACGAGACGGAGCCGATCGAGGGGGACCCGGAGCGCCTCCGCGACGAACTCGAGGACATCGTACGCAGCCTGAGCCGCATCGGACCGGTCAACATGCTTGCCGTTGAGGAGCACGCCGAGGAGAGCGCGCGCCTGGAATTCCTGGTGCGCCAGCAGGAGGACCTGGTCGCCGCGAGAAACGATCTGCGGTCGGCGATACGTCGGATCAACACGACCGCCACCGAGCTCTTCATGAACAGCTTCGAGGCGATCAACGAGAACTTCCGCTCGACCTTCCATCACCTCTTCAGCGGCGGGCAGGCGAAGCTGTGGCTTGCGGATCCGGAGAACCCTCTCGAATCGCCCATCGAGATCCACGCCGCGCCCAAGGGGAAGCGCACCCAGCGGATCGATCTTCTGTCGGGCGGCGAGCGGGCGCTGACCGCACTGGCGCTCCTCTTCGGCATCTACCTGGTGAAGCCCAGCCCCTTCTGCGTCCTCGACGAGGTGGACGCCCCGTTCGATGATTCGAACATCGGCCGGTTCGTCCGTCTCCTGCAGGGCTTCAAGGCGCAGACCCAGTTCGTGGTGATCACGCACAATCCGCGCACCATCGAAGCGGCCGACTGGATCTACGGCGTCACGATGGAGGAGCCCGGGGTGTCCTCGATCGTGGGCGTCCGGCTCGAATCGCCGGCGGAAGTGGAAGGCGGCACGTGACGGCGTCGCTGACCGTCATCGGTTCGGGCACCCTGGTCCCCTCGCCGGACCGCGCTTGCGCTTGCCACCTCGTGGAGCGGGACGATCTCACGCTGCTCCTGGACGCGGGCCCCGGGGCGGTTCACGGGCTCGCGCGGCAGGGGAAGCCCTGGTGGAGGGTCAATCACCTCGTCATCACCCACTACCACACCGACCACTTCGGCGACCTCCCCCACCTTCTCTTCGCACTCAAGTGGGCGGCGCCGTCCACGCGCACCGAGCCGCTGCGCATCGTGGGGCCTCCGGGGCTGCGCAGCCGGGCCGAGGCGCTGCGGGCCGCGCACGGCGACTTCATCTTCGAGCCGGGGTTCACGGTCACGTACGAAGAGATCGCGCGGGACGGGACGTGGGCCGACAGCCACGGGTCGGTCGAGTTGCGCTTTCACCCCACGCCGCATACGGCCAGCTCGGTGGCGGTCCGCGTCGAACTCGGGGGCTGCTCGGTGGGGTACACGGGCGACACCGGGCCGGAGCCCGCGCTCGGGGGGTTCTTTCGCGGGGTGGACATCCTGGTCAGCGAATGCTCACACCCCGACCCCTGCGAGGCGGCCGGCCATCTGTCCCCCGTCTCCGTGGCGGAGCTGGCGCGGCGGGCACGACCCGCGACGCTCGTCCTGACTCATCTCTATCCGCCCCTCGAGGCGGACTCGGTGCCGTCGCTGGTCGGCGATGCCGGATACACCGGCCGGGTGGTGTGCGCCCGGGACGGACAGCGATTCACGCTGGGAAAGGCTTCACAGTGCTGATTGTCATGGATCACCGGGCGACGCCCGAGGAGATACAGGGAGTGGTCGACACGATCGCTTCGATGGGATACGGGGCCAAGCCCATGCCAGGACGCCAGCGGACGGCGATCGGACTCGTGGGCAACGACGGCCGGGTGGAATCCGCCCGGCTGGCCGGCCTCCCGGGCGTGCGAGAACTGATCACGGTCAGCAAGCCGTACAAGCAGGTGTCGCGGGAATGGCGCGACGAGGACACCCTGGTCGACCTCGGCAACGGGGCGGTGCTGGGCGGCCGCGACGTCATCGTCATCGCCGGACCCTGCGCCGTCGAGGGCAGGGAACAGATCCTGGACATCGCCGCGCGTGTGCGCGACGCGGGAGCGAGCGGGCTCCGGGGGGGCGCCTTCAAGCCTCGCACCTCCCCCTATTCCTTCCAGGGCCTGGGACCCAAGGGTCTCGAACTGCTCGCGGAGGCGCGCGAGGCGACCGGGCTCGCGATCGTGACCGAGGCGGTCGAGCCGGAGGGTGTGGCGCTGGTCGCGGAATACGCCGACGTGATCCAGATCGGGGCGCGTAACATGCAGAACTACCCGCTGCTGAAGCGTGCGGGGCGGTCGGGCAGGCCGGTGCTGCTGAAGCGCGGGATGTCGGCGACCATCACGGAGATGCTCCTCGCGGCCGAGTACCTGCTCAGCGAGGGCAACCCCGACGTGATCCTGTGCGAGCGCGGGGTGCGCAGCTTCGATCAGCAGACCCGCAATCTGCTGGATCTCACGGCCATCCCCCTGGTCAAGTCGCTGACCCACCTGCCGATCATTGCCGATCCGAGTCACGGAACCGGCGTGCGGGCCAAGGTTACGCCGATGGCCAGGGCGGCGGTGGCCGCGGGAGCCGACGGCCTGATCATCGAGGTGCACCCGAATCCGCCCGAGGCGCTGTCGGACGGGGCCCAGAGCCTGTACCCGGAGCAGTTCGAACAGCTGGTCCACCAGTGCGTGCCGATTGCCAACGCGATCGACCGGTCGCTGGGGAGGGTGGCGGAGCTGACGGGAGCAGCGGCAGCCGACTGATCCGGCCAGGGCCCCGGCGGTGTCCTCGCCGTCGCCCCGTGGCCTGCCGGCGGTTGAAATCCGTCCCATCCAGCCATTCCATCGCCCATGGCTCGTCGCAACCTTGTCGCCGATGGCAGCGAAGCGGTGGGATCTCGGCCGAAGTGGAGAGGCGCTGGCGGCAGCTCATCTGTCCTCGCGGGGGTGGACGGTGCTTGCCCGCAACTTCCGCGCCGGACCGAAGGAGATCGACCTGGTGGTCTTGAAGGCCGGCGTCGTGGCGTTTGTGGAGGTCAAGACCCGTGCCACGTCGACGGGCGGCGCGCCGTTGGAGCCAATTGGAAGAGCCAAGAGGAGACTGGTCGTGGCCGCTGCCCGGCGCTGGATTCATGAGCACGGCCGGCCGGGCACGACCTACCGCTTCGACGCGATCGGAGTGGTGGTCAGAGGGGAGGAGGTTTCGATCCAGCACATCCCCGACGCCTGGCGGCCCGGTTGACGCTCGTTCGCGGTTCCGGGTAGCTTTGCAGCGTGCCCCAGGTCCGCGGGTCGGGAACTCATGAACCCCGTCAGGACCCCGCCGGTAGCAGCGGTAAGTGCGGTAACCGTCGCCGCGGAGTGCCTGGGGCACCTCGCGCGGCCACCCTGAAGCCTCAATCGACGGCACCTTGTCCTATCTTGCCCTAGCCAGGAAGTACCGGCCCCGCCGTTTCGAGGAGGTGGCGACCCAGGAGCACGTATCCGAGACGCTGAAACGTGCGGTGGCGGGCGACCGGGTCGGCCACGCCTATCTCTTTTGCGGGCCTCGCGGCGTCGGCAAGACGACCATCGCCCGGATTCTCGCGATGTCCCTCAACTGCCCGGAGCGGACGCCAGGGGGCGAGCCCTGCGGCTCGTGCGACGACTGCGAGAGCATCTGGGCGGGCCACACGTCGCTCGACGTGGTCGAGATCGATGCCGCTTCGCACCGGGGCGTGGACGATGCCCGCGACCTGAGGGCCCGGGCCATGTACGCCCCCTCGGAAGAGGGACGGTACAAGGTCTACATCCTCGACGAGGCCCACATGCTCACGCGCGAGGCCTGGAATGCGCTCCTGAAGATTCTGGAGGAGCCGCCCCCCCGCGTCATCTTCTGCTTCGCGACCACCGAGCCGCGCAAGATCCAGCAGACGGCCTCGCCCATCCTTTCGCGGTGCCAGCGCTTCGATTTCAGGCGGATCGGGGCCGACGACATCGTCCAGCGCCTGCAGGAGGTGCTCGCAGCCGAGAACATCGCGTCCCGGCCGGAAGCCCTGCGTGCGATCGCGCGCAAGGCGAATGGTGGAATGCGCGACGGCCTCTCGCTCCTCGACCAGGTGCTGGCGCTCTCGGACCGGGAGGTTACGACCGATTCGGTGGTGCGGGTGCTGGGGGTCGTGGCCGAGCAGCGGTACCTGCAGATCTTCGACATCATTGCGGAGCGGCGGCACGGAGACGTGTTCGACTTCGTCGAGACGCTGATCGACGAGGGGTACGATCTGGTGGAGTTCTACCACGGCTTCACCGAAAAGCTGCGGCTTCTGCTTCGCATGACGGTCGACCCCGCGAGTTCGCCCGGCATGATGGGGACGGAACTCCGTGACGAGTTCGCCAGCCGGGCGGCCCGGTTTGCGCCGGGAGACCTGGTCCGCATGCTCGCGATGTGTTCGTCGCTCGAGTCCGACGGCAGCCTGAGGCGGACAGGACGGCCCCGGGTCCTCATAGAGGTGCTGCTGCTGCGGTTGAGTTACCTCGATCGGACGGTGGAGCTGGAGGATGTCATCCGGGCGCTCGGCGGGGCGCCGGCACGGAAGGTCGCTCAGGCCCCCGCGACAGGACCGACGGAGCCGTCGCCGCCGAGCCCAGGCCGTGCACGGTCCCCGGACGCGACGGCAGCATCGGCCCAGCGCCAGGGGGCACCGGAACCGGAGCAGACCGCGCCGCCGCCGGAACCGGAGCGGGCCCCGCAGGCGCCTGCGAAACGCAGTCTCGTGGAAGCATGGCCCCTGGTGCTGGCGGACCCTTCGTGCGCGCCCAGGGGGTTCAAGGTGGTGCTCGGCGATACCCGGACGAGGGAAGACGGAAACAGCCTGATCCTGGAAGCTCCGGGCGACCTCGTGGCGGAAAAGCTGAGCGATGTATCCGTGCGCCGGAAGCTTGAAGAGGGGTTGGCACTTCATGCGGGCCGCGATTATGCCGAGATTTCATTGGTGAAGGCCGCCAGGGGGCACGAGGACGGGCCCGCGGCCAGGATCACCGAAGAGTCAGCCCGCCGGACTCGGCTGCGCGATCTCATCGAGCGCGCTCCCCATATCGAGCAGGCGGTCAGGGAATTGGACCTCGACCTCGTGGAATGAACGCAAGATGACAAGTATTCAGCAACTGATGAAGATGGGACAGCAGCTCCAGGAGAAGGTCCAGGAGCTGCAGAACACCCTGGAATCGGAACAGATCCAGGCGTCCGCGGGCGGTGGGATGGTGACGGCGCGGGTCACGGGCAAGGGAGACCTGGTCAGCCTCTCGATCGAACCCGAGGCGGTGGATCCCGAGGATGTCGAGATGCTCGAGGATCTCGTGGTTGCCGCGGTAGCGGAGGCGCAGAGTCGAGCCCGTGCGTTCTCGGAGGAGCGCATGCGCGGCGCGGCGGGCGGTCTGCCGGTCCAGCTGCCGGGACTGTTCTAGTGTCCGTGGCACGGGTCTCCGCTGCCTTCGGACCGCGATGCACCTGCACTGGCCGCGGCGTTCGCTCGACCTCGCGCCGTAATGGGAACATCGCAGAATGTCGGCGATCGACCGCCTGAGCCGGGAGCTGGGACGGCTGCCCGGCGTGGGGACCAAGACGGCCCTGCGTCTGACCTATCACCTGCTCAAGGGAAGGAAGGGCGACGTGCGGCGGCTTGCCCGGACTCTGGAGGAGGTGGCCGCCCGCGTCCATCCGTGTCCCCGGTGCGGCAACTACTGTGAAGCGGAGCTCTGTCCGGTGTGCGAGGACCCGTCACGGGATCAGGGGGTAATCTGCGTCGTCGAGGAGGCCTACGAAGTGGGCGCGATCGATCGGGCGGGGCACTACCGCGGGCAGTTCCACGTGCTCGGAGGCCGTCTTTCTCCGCTCGACGGAATCGGCCCGGAAAGCCTCGATATCGACGGCCTGCTGGAGCGAATCGACGGATCCGGGGGAGAGACGACGGAGGTGATTCTGGCGACCAACGCAAGCGTCGAGGGCGAGGCCACCGCGGTCTACCTCGAGGGCCTGCTGCGTGCGCGCTCGGTCCGGGTCACGCGCCTGGCCCGCGGGATTCCCGTGGGCGCCGACCTGGAATACGTCGACGGCACCACGATCGCCGAGGCGCTGGCCGGCCGGAGGGAGATGTAGTCCCGTGGACCGACGCCTGCGTACGCTCGGCTTCTTCCTGCTCGGCACCGGAGCGGTCGCCGCCATTGCGGCCCTCGTCCTGCGCGACCAGGTATCGCGTCGGCGGCGGGATCTGTTCAGTCCGAGTCCCTTTCGGCGGTTGGCGGCCCTGGGACACCTGGCGGGAGAACCGGCCAGCGTGGGCGCCGTGAATCTCCTGCGGGATTTCAGGGCCTGGGAGGTCCGAGGCCTGCTCCGAAACAGGGCCGGCAGCGTTCTGGCCCGGATGGAGGATGAACTTCGGGAGAGGGCGGGAGGCACATGAACATTCCCAACGCGATTACCGTCGGGCGCATCATCCTCTGTCCGCTGGTGGCCTGGCTCGCGCTGTCGCCGGGCCTGTTCGCCAGGTATGCGGCCTTCGTCGTTTTCCTCGTCGCCGCGTTCTCGGATGTGTGGGACGGGCACCTGGCCCGCAAGCACGGATGGATTTCGGACACCGGCAAGCTCCTGGACCCGATCGCCGACAAGCTGCTCATGGCCAGCGCCTTCATCCCCTTCTACTTCATTACGCGAAGGGACGACGGGTTCAGCGAACTGCCGTTCTGGGGCGAACTGCCGGTGTGGGTGATCGTGGTCGTATTCGGCAGGGAACTGTTCATCACCCTCTTCCGCGGCTATGCCGCGCGGCGCGGGGTCGTGATCGCGGCGGGCAAGTCCGGGAAGTACAAGGCGCTCTCGCAGAACTTCTTCATCGGCTCGGTGCTGCTGTGGCTTCCGCTTCTCGTTACGGCCTCCGACGCGGGTTGGGAGGAGGGAGGGCTGTGGGGTGACTGGCAGTTCTTCCACTCCGGCTTCGTGGGCGCCGTGCTGGCGCTGATGGTGTTCATGACCCTGTTCTCTCTGGCGGACTATCTCTGGCGCTACCGCTCGCTGGTGGTGGAGAGCAGGTGAAGGCTGCCGGCGACAGGGCATCCGTCCGCCCCGCCCCCGAGAGCCTGCGGCGGCTGGCGGCGAGAGCCATGGCTCACGGATTGCGAGTGGCGACCGCGGAGAGTTGCACGGGCGGTCTGCTCGGCAAGGTGATCACCGACCTCCCCGGGGCATCGGCGTTCTACGTCGGCGGCGTGGTTGCCTATTCGAACGACATCAAGATTCGCCACCTGTCGGTCGATGCGGAGGTGCTCGAGACCCACGGAGCGGTCTCGCGCCTCGTTGCCCTGCAGATGGCCATGGGTGCCTGCCGCCACTTCTCGGCCGACATTGCGATGGCGGTCACCGGGATCGCCGGCCCCGGCGGGGGAACCGCAGAAAAGCCGGTCGGCACCGTGTGGCTTGCGGTCGCCCATTCGGCGGGAACCGCGATCGCCAGGGTGGAGCACTTCGCGGGCGATCGCGACTCCGTCCGCGAGTGCAGTGTGACCGCGGTCCTGGCGATGGCGGTCGCCGAAACGGAGAGGAGAGGGGGTAGGGCACGGTATATGGACCGGTGACATTGAATGAACGAGCTTGAAGAATACGTAAACGGCACTGAAATGCCGACGAACGCTCCTGCAGCGCGGGGCACGGCGGATTCCGGGGCGAAATGGACGGCGTGACGAGCGAGGAAATGATCTCTCAGGACCACGATTCACTGGAAGAAGACGGGCAGCAGGCTGTCGGCGACGAACACGCGACGGCCCGCGGCGACGACGCGGCATCCACCGCGCCGGAGCCTGACGACACCGCGGAAACCGCAGACCCGGCGGAAGCAGGCAGCGGCCACGAATCCGGGAGGGACCCTGATCCCGGCCGTGGCACGAAATCGCCCGAAGACGACAATCGCGCCGACCCCGTTCTGGAACTGAAGACCGAGCGGGACCGTCTGAAGGATCGTCACCTGCGATTGGCGGCCGATTTCGACAACTACAGGAAGAGGACGGAGGAACGGCTTCGGCAGGGGTGGGACCGCGCCCAGGCCGACCTGGTTGCGCGCCTTCTGGATCCGCTGGACGATCTGCTCCGCGTTACCGCGCTGGAGCCGGAGAACAAGTCATCCGTGGATTCCATCGTGGAAGGGGTCGACCTGGTCGAGCGCAAGTTCTTTCAGGTGCTGAAGGATGCGGGGGTCGAGGTGGTGGACCCGGCCGGGGAGCCCTTCGATCCGAATACGATGGAAGCGATGATGCGAGCGCCGGCGGAGTCCGAAGACGATGACGACACGGTGGCCATGGTGTTTCAGAAAGGCTACACGCTCAAGGGGCTGCTGATCCGGCCCGCCCGGGTGAGCGTCTTCAAATGCCAATAGCGATTCACGGGCAATGACGAGGACCGACAAGGACTACTACGCGATTCTCGGCGTCGATCCGAAAGCCGACGCCGAGGCGATCAAGAAGGCCTATCGGAAGCTGGCCAAGCAGTATCATCCGGATGCCAACCCGGGGAACCCCAAGGCGTCCGAGCGCTTCAAGGAGGTGGGAGAAGCGAACTCGGTGCTCTCCGATACCGGCAAGCGCGCCAAGTACGATCAGATGCGAAAGCTCGGCGCCTTCGGGTTCGGCGGTGCTCGTCCGGGAACTCGTCCGGGCACGCAGCAGTCGTCGAACTTCTCATTCGAGGACCTGGGGGGACTGGGCGGGTTCTCGGACATCTTCTCGTCGATTTTCGACCGCGGGCGCAAGGAAGAGGCGCGCAGGCCGTCCGGTCCGGCCAAGGGGGCCAACATCGACTACACGGTCGAGGTCCCGTTTCTGGTGGCGGCCAGAGGCGGCAAGGTGCCGATCTCTGTCCCCATCAACGAGGAGTGCGCGACGTGCGGCGGTTCGGGAGGCGCGCCCGGAACCACCTGGAAGAAGTGCGGCGAATGCGGCGGAACCGGCACGGTTTCCTTCGGCCAGGGCGGGTTCGCTGTCAGCAGGCCGTGCCCTGCCTGCGTGGGACGGGGCGAACTTCCCGACACGGAGTGCGGCGCGTGTGGCGGAGAGGGCAAGATCCACCAGGAACGCAGCATTCAGGTGACGGTTCCCGCAGGCGTGGACAGCGGTTCCAGGGTGAGACTGACCGGCCAGGGCGAGCGCGGTGCCGGGGGCGGGCCGCCCGGGGACCTGGTCATCACCTTCAAAGTGCTGCCGCACCGCTTCTTTCAGCGCGAGGGCAGCGACATCCAGGTTACGGTGCCGATCAACATGGTCCAGGCGACGCTTGGGTCGAAGATCCGCGTGAGCACGATTTCAGGCAGGAAGGTGGTCCTGCGCATCCCCCCCGGCACGCAGCCCGGAACCCGATTCCGGATCCGGGGGCAGGGGATCAGCCGCGAAGGGCGGCGGGGCGACCAGTACGTCGAGGTGCGGGTGGACGTGCCCGAGACTCTGACGGAGGAGCAGCAGGAGCGGATCCGCGAGTTCGCCGACTCGGCCGGCTTGAAGTGGTGACCCTGCGGATCCTGCCGCCGCCGAGCACACGCTCACCGTCGAAGAACACGCTCGACTGACCGGGCGTGACCGCGCTCGCCTTCCCGTCGAAGGCCAGCCGCACCGAGTTCTCTCCGTAGGACTCGATTCGGCAGGGCACCAGCGGTGACCGGTAGCGAATCTGAACCTGCAGGCGCGCTCCGGGCTCCGGGCGCGTGGTGAGCCAGTTCAGGTCGCCGACAACCACGCCGTCCACGTCCAGGAGGTGCCGCGGCCCCACCACGACCTCGCGCGCGTCCGGCCTGATCTCGAGCACGTAGTACGGCTCGGGCAGGCCCCCGCCGAGCCCCCTGCGCTGGCCGACGGTGAACCCGGAATAGCCATCGTGCCGGCCGAGGACCCGGCCGCGGTGATCGACGATCGCACCGGGCGACAGGGCGGGGTGCACCGGGAGCAACTTCCGGGCGAGGAAGTCCCGGTAGTTGCCGGTTGGCACAAAGCAGATTTCCTGGGACTCCGGTTTGTCGGCGGTGACGAGTCCCAGCGCGCGGGCCCGGTCGCGGACCTGGGGCTTGGTGAGCTCGCCGAGGGGGAAGTGAAGCAGGTCGAGCATGTCCGCGGGCAGCCCCCACAGGAAGTAGGACTGGTCCTTGTTGCCGTCCAGGCCGCGCAGCAGCCTCGCCTCGCCGCCGGATCGGTCGATCCTCACATAGTGGCCGGACGCGACGCCGTCGCAGCCCAGGACGCGCCCGCGCCGCAGCAGGTCGCGGAACTTGGTGTTGGAGTTGCACCGGACGCACGGATTCGGGGTGCGGCCCCTGCTGTACTCGCTGACGAAGTCGTCGATCACGTCGCGGGTAAACTCGCGCTCCACGTCGAAGACGTAGTGCCGGATGCCCAGCCGGTCCGCGACGGCCCTGGCGTCCTGGATGCCGTCGAGGCCGCAGCAGGTCTTCGTGCTCTGCGCCACCTCCTCGTCGCTGTAGCAGAAGGTCTTCATCGTGGCCCCGACGACTTCGTGGCCCGCCTCGACGAGCATCGCCGCGGCCACCGACGAGTCCACGCCGCCGGACATCGCCACCAGGATGCGCCGGCCCGGCGCCCCCGCGCTCATGAGGCAACCAGCTCGCGAGTGCGCGCCACCGCCCCGGCCACGGCCGCGACGATGCGGTCGACCTGCCCTGCCGCGTTCAGCCGTCCGAAGCTCAGTCGCAGGGAGGTCGCCGTATCGCCGGGGTACAGCGCCGACAGGGAGGCGCTCGGCGCGCTCGATCCGCTCGCGCACGCGGAACCGCCAGAGGCCGCGATGCCGGATGCGTCGAGCGCGGCCAGCAGCGTGTCCGAATCGGCGCCGGGGATGGCGAGGGAGAGGATGTGGGGCGCGCGGGGAAGCCCGTCCCCGTTCACGCGCAGTCCCGGCACCGATGCGCGCAGCCCCGACTCCACCGCGTCCCGGATCTCCGTGAGCCGGACCGACTCCGCTGCCGCCTCGGCGACCGCCAGCCGCACCGCCGCGGCGAATCCGACCGCGCCGGCCACGTCTTCGGTGCCCGGCCTCAGCCCGCGCTCCTGCCCGCCCCCGAAGTGGAGCGGCTCGATCCCGGGCCGCCCTCGTCCGCCGCGCACGATGAGTGCGCCCGTCCCCTTGGGGCCGTAGATCTTGTGGCCCGTGACCGTGAGCATGTCCACGGGCGTCCGCGTGAGCGACACCGGGATCTTGCCCACCGCCTGCACCGCGTCGCTGTGGAGGGGAACATCCCACTCCCGGCACGCCGCTGCGATCTCGTCCATCGGCAGCGCCAGACCCGTCTCGTTGTTCACCCACATGCACGAGACCACGGCAGGACGGCGGGCGAGCACCCGTCCCAGGGCATCGAGGTCGAGCGCGCCCTCGACGAACCCGACGACCGTGTGCCTTGCCCCCTCCCGGGCCGCCTGTTGCGCCGCCTCGTCCACGGCGGGGTGTTCGATGGCCGTCGTCACGACATGGGGGCGTGCCCCCTGCCGCCGCGCGCGCCTCGCCAGCCCGAGTATGGCCAGGTTGTCCGCTTCGGTGCCGCCCCGCGTGAAGCAGACGCTGGACGGGGTCACGCCCAGGGCGGATGCCACGGTAGCCCGAGCCTCCTCCAACCGCCGGCGGGCCTGCCGGCCCCAATCGTGGCCGCTGGACGGATTCCCGAAGACTCCGGTCATGCACGCCGCCATGGCCTCGACCACCTCCGGGCGGACGGGGGTGGTGGCGGCGTGGTCCAGGTAGAGCGGGTCCGGGTGGGTCGGCACGGGGGTCCTTCAGGTTCGAGATCGTCTGTAATATGATATGAAGGCCGCCTATCGCATGTAGCCGACCTCGGCCGGGAGGCGGTCCGAGCCGCTTGCTGCGCGCTTGTTTCCACCTAACTTCATGGCTCCATGAACCTCCACGAATACCAGGCGAAGGAACTCTTCCGCTCTGCCGGGATGGCCGTGAACCCCGGCGAGGTGGCGGGCACCCCCGAAGCCGTTCGCACGTTGGCGGAAGGATTCGGCGGCAGAGTCGTCGTAAAGGCGCAGGTGCATTCCGGCGGCCGGGGCAAGGCGGGCGGGGTCAGGCTCGCCGGGAGCCCCGACGAAGCCGCAGCTCACGCCGCCGCCATCCTGGGGATGGAGATCAGTGGCCTGACCGTCGAACGGGTGCTCGTATCCCCCATCGAGGATATCGCCTCGGAAGCCTACGTCGGGGTGCTGGTCGATCGCGAAGGGCAGTGTCCGCTGTTCATGGTGTCGGCCGAGGGCGGGATCGATATCGAGGAGGTGGCGGCGACGAACCCGGAGGCGATCCACAGGCTCCGCGTCGATCCGCGCTACGGGCTGATGCCGCACCAGGCCTACTGGCTGGCGACCCGGCTGTTCGACGATCCGCGCCGGGCAAGGCAGGCGGCGCGCGTCATCTCGCAGCTCTACAACGCCTTCGTGAACAGCGGTGCGTCGATGGCCGAGATCAACCCCCTCATCTCCACCGCCGGCGGCGAGGTCAAGGCGATCGACGCCAAGGTCAGCATCGACGACAACGAGCTGTTCCGCCGCCCCGGGGTCGCCGAACTCCGGGATCCCGGGTCCGAGTCCGGCGCCGACGCGCAGGCACGCGAGGCCGGCCTCAGCTTCGTGAAGCTCGACGGCAATGTGGGGTGCTGCGTCAACGGGGCGGGGCTCGCGATGGCGACGATGGACCTGGTGAAGTACTACGGCGGCGAGCCGGCGAACTTCCTGGACATCGGCGGCTCGTCGAACCCGGACAAGGTGGTCGCGGCAATCGAGATCATCACCTCCGACCCTTCCGTCGAGGTGATCCTGTTCAACATTTTCGGCGGAATCACGCGGTGCGACGACGTGGCGCGGGGAATCGTGGAAGCGACGGGAAGGATCGACATCGATGTTCCCATCGTGATCCGCCTCACCGGCACCAACGAAGACCTCGCGCGCACGATCCTGGCCGACGCCGGGTTCGCCGCGGGCACCTCGATGGACGAGGTGGTCCAGGAAGCCGTGCGGCTCGCCGGATGACCGCGGTATCGACCAGGGAAACGCCAGGAGATCATGTCGATCTACGTTGACGAGAACACGCGGGTCGTGGTTCAGGGAATCACCGGACGCGACGGGTCCTTCCACACCCGGCAGATGATGGCGTACGGCACCCGGGTCGTCTCGGGCGTGACCCCGGGGAAGGGTGGACGCGACTTCGAGGGGCCGGACGGCGGAGCAGTGCCCGTATTCGACACCGTCGCCGAGGCCGTCGGAGAGACCGGGGCCGACGCATCCGTGATCTACGTGCCGCCGGCGTTTGCGGCGAGTGCGATCATGGAAGCCGCCGATGCGGGCGTGAGCTTCATCGTATGCGTGACCGAGGGCATTCCGGTACTGGACATGACCCGTGCGCATGCCCTGGCCCGCGACCGCGGCTGCCGTGTTCTCGGCCCCAACTGCCCGGGCATCATATGTCCCGGCAAGACCACGCTGGGCATCATTCCGGGGAGGATGGTGATCCCCGGACCGGTGGGACTGATCTCGCGGTCAGGCACCCTTACCTACGAGGCCGTGCACCACCTCACGCGGGATGGACTCGGGCAGACCACCTGTGTGGGCATAGGCGGCGATCCGCTCATCGGCACCAGCTTCGTGGACTGCCTCGCCGCGTTCGCCGAAGACCCCGACACCGAGGCGATCGTAATGATCGGCGAAATCGGCGGGACGGCCGAGCAGGAGGCCGCCGCGTGGGCCAGCGCGAATCTCTCCATCCCGGTGGTCGGCTTCATCGCCGGACGAACGGCTCCGCCGGGCAAGCGCATGGGCCACGCCGGTGCCATCATCAGCGGGTCGTCCGGAACGGCGGCCGAGAAGACGAAGGCCTTCGAAGACAATGGAATCAAGGTCGCAGAGCGTCCAGCGGAGATCTCCTCGCTCGTCGCCGAGGCCCTGGGCGGATAGCGGCAGGATCTACGCCGCTGCACCATGTCCGGGATGACCCTCGGTGACCTGCTGGTGCCGCCCGGCGTCGTCGTGGCATCGGGAGACGATCCATTGCAGTGCCTGGAGCCCGGTGCTTCCCGGTTGCCTCAGGACCATCCGGCGGCCGCCGCCGCACGCGGGTGTGCGGAGGCGGGCGTTCCTCCATGGCGCGTTGCCCTTACCGATCGTTTCGGTTTCGTCAATCTCGGGCGTTCACGTCCCGATTCCGGCCTGCTCGTCTGCGTCTCGTCGGATCGGGAAGGCAACGCCGGGCAGAGTGCCGCGTGGGTGGTCTGGGGACTCCCGCGGCCATCGATCAACCTGTTCCTGGCTCCGTTGTTAGCTCGCCTGTCCCGGGAACTGGAAGACCGGTCCACCTATGAGAACATACTTGAATTTACAGAGTCGAAGGCGTTTTCAGACATTGACATAGAGCTGGAAGCACGCGTCGAGCACGTATTCGAGCCCTTGACATACCGCATCTATCCGGACACGCCTGTCGGCGAGGTTCAACACCTGATGCTAAGGCGCGGACTCAAAGCCATTCCCGTCGTTGGTGAGCAGCACGAACTGCTCGGGCTGATCACAGCGGAAGATGTGCTGTGCCACATTCTCCCGACCCAGGAAGGCGGGCCTCCCTCCGGGCGCCGCGGTCTGGTGGCACGTGACCTCATGACGCGTTCCGTACTGTGCGTTTCCGAAAACGAGACCGTCGCGGCGGCAAGCCGGTCATTGATTTCGCGCGGCGTGTCGACGCTTCCCGTCGTTGCGGACGGACGGCTCGTGGGGTTTCTGTCACGCGAGACCGTCATGGAGGCCTTCGCCGAGGCGTATGTGACGGCAAGGTCCCCCAGCCGGGTTGACTCGGGGTCGGCGTCCTGATTCCGTTTACGGGGAATGGTCCCTCACGCTTCCCGTTTCCTTACCGATCAGACAAGCGAAATGAACCAGACTTTGGCCATCATCAAGCCGGACGCGACCGCGGGCGGAAAGGCGGGGCTGATCCTCGCCCAGCTCGAATCGGCCGGCTTCACTCTAAGGGCTGCGCGCATGCTCACGATGACGCGCGCACAGGCAGGCTCGTTCTATGCCGTGCACCGCGAGCGTCCCTTCTACGATTCCCTCGTCGCCTTCATGACCTCCGGTCCGTGCATCCCGATGGTCCTGGAAGGCTCGGCGGCGGTGCCCAGGCTTCGTGAGGTGATCGGCGCCACCGATCCCGCGGAGGCCGCCGAAGGCACGGTGCGCCGGCTGCACGCCGAGTCGAAGGAGCGGAACGCCATCCACGGCTCCGATTCGGACGAGAACGCCCGCCGCGAGATCGCCTTCTTTTTCTCCGGAGCGGAGCGATTGGGCTGAAGGAACGGCGCTGCGTCGACCACAATTGACACGCCGCCGTGCCGCGCGCTAGCTTTAAATGCTATGGTGGAGATTGACTTGTGGCGTTTGCGGCAAGCCCGCACGCTCCCTGTAACTGCAACGATCGCGCCGGACGCCGAGGTTTGGGCCGACACCGAACTGAGGTTTGCCGCGGCGGTCGAAGTGGGTGCTGCGGCGGCGTTGACCGCCGACGACGGGGTTGTCGTGCAGGGAAGCTGGAGGGCCCCGGTCCTCTACGACTGCGGGCGCTGCCTGGAGGAATTGGAGGTTGCGGTCGAGCGTCCCCTCACCCTGCTCTACGTGCCGGAAGACGGATGGCAGGCGGAGGATTCGGATGTGCGGACAATCGGACGACGGGAGACCGTGCTGGATCTGAGTGACGCGATCCGCGAGGAAGTGTTGCTCGAGGTGCCGCGGTACTTTGTGCCGGAGTATGAAGACGGACGCTGCACGCAGTGCGGCGACCCGGTTGAGCGTTTCAAGTACGCAACCGAAGAGGTCTCGGCGGCGGGCGACCCCAGGTGGTCGGCGCTGAAGGCCCTTCAAGGGGACTAGGAAGAAGAGAAATGGCCGTTCCGAAGAAGCGGGTGTCCAAGCAGCGCAAGCGGAAGCGCCGCACACACTACAAGGCGGCTGAAGCGACGCTCGCCACCTGCACGCGCACTGGTGATCCGACGGTCAGGCATCGGGTATGCCCGACTTCCGGCATGTACCGGGGCAAGCTGATCTACGAGGTCGACGAAGAGTAGCGGGTCCTCCGCGGTCCGCGAGCACTGCGTCATATGCTGATTGCCCTCGACGCGATGGGGACGGATACCGCGCCGTCCAGCGAGGTGGCCGGGGCGATGGCGGCTGTCGACCGCGACTCCGATCTGGAGATCGCTCTGATCGGCGACGAGACGCGGATTCACCGTTGCCTGGATGACTACCCGGAGCACAACCGGATATCGGTCGTTCATACCACCCAGAGCATCCGGACGACGGATTCGCCCATAGCCGCGTTGCGTCGAAACCCTCGATCCTCGATCAGGCTGGGACTCGAGATGCAACGAGCCGGCGAAGCGGACGGCTTCGTCTCGGCGGGCTCCACGGGTGCCGTCATGGCGGCGTCGCTGATCGTGTTGCGGCGGTTGCCGGGGGTCGACCGTTCACCCCTCGCGGCTCCGTTCCCGACCCAGGAGGGGCTCACGCTGGTCGTGGACGTCGGTGCCAACCTTGATTGCAAGCCTCACCACCTGGCCCAGTTCGCCCGGCTCGGCTCGACCTACATGCACGATGTGGAGGACATCGAGAATCCGCGAGTCGGCCTCCTGAACGTCGGGGCCGAGAAGGTGAAGGGCACCGGGATGCTCAAGACAACCCATCGGCTGCTGTCGGCGAGCGGCCTCAACTTCGTGGGGAACGTCGAGGGCCGCGACATCATTCACGGAGCGTGCGATGTCCTGGTGTGCGACGGGCTGAGCGGCAACGTGCTGCTGAAATTCTATGAATCTCTGGCCCACTTCATCTTCCGCAGCTTTCGCGCGCGTGTGGAGCAGGACTTGCTGGATCAGCGGTTGAGGGACCAGTTTCGTCTCTTCGACTACGCCGAATACGGCGGCGCGCCTCTCTTGGGAGTCAATGGTGTGAGTATCGTGTGCCACGGTGAATCCTCTGCGAAAGCCATCCGAAAGGGTGTCGGGGTCGCGACCCGCATGGTGCGGGCGGATCTTGTCACGCACACCGCGCGCGATCTCGAAACAGTGCAGGGAGGCCCGTCGTGAAGCCACGGACGCCCGTCGCCCGGATCTCGGCGACCGCGCGCTATCTGCCCGAACGGGTGATGACCAACGCCGATCTCGAGCAGATGGTCGACACCAGCGACACCTGGATCCGCGAGCGGACAGGAATCCGTGAGCGCCGGATCGCCTCCAGGGATACCGGAGCCGCCGAGATGGGTACGCGTGCTGCGTGCGCGGCGCTTCAGAAGGCTGGGCTGTCGGCGCGGGACATCGACCTGATCATCGTTTCCACCGCGACCCCGGACCGGATGCTGCCCACAACGTCGTGCGAGATTCAGGCCGCGATCGGGGCGTCGCGGCGCTGTTTCGCCTACGACTTGCAGGCGGCATGCACGGGCTTCCTCTATGCGGTCACCATGGCCGAGGGTCAGATCGCCGCGGGGCGTGCCGAGACGGTACTGATCGTCTCGACCGAGAAGATGTCGACGATCATCGACTGGGACGACCGCGCCACCTGCATCCTCTTCGGCGATGGCGCGGGCGCAGCCGTGGTGCAGCCCTCGACGAACGGTGAAGGGATCCTGTCGAGCTACCACCGGTCCGACGGCAACCTCGCCGAACTGATCACGCGGCCCGCCGGCGGTGCCCGGACGCCGCTGACCGCCGACCGGTTGCGGCGGCGCGAGCACATGCTGCAGATGGCGGGTCCCGAAGTCTTCAAGGCTGCCGTGCGGGCGATGTCGAAAGCGAGCATCAGGGCTCTCAAGGACGCCGGACTCGAGACCGGCGACATCGACCTGCTCGTCCCGCACCAGGCCAACGCAAGGATCATCGAGGCGACCGCCAGGTATGCCAGGGTTCCGATGGACCGCGTGTTCATGAACCTGGACCGCTACGGCAACATCTCCTCCGCCACCATTCCGGTGGGTCTCGACGAGGCCCGGGAGGAGGGACGGATCGGACCGGGCTCCCACGTCCTCATGACCGCATTCGGCGCCGGGCTGACCTGGGGCGCCATGACCATGCGCATGTAGCCGGACTGGTCCCGGCAGCCGGTATCGCAAGCCGCAATGATTCGATGAGCGTGGGGTTGCTCTTTCCCGGCCAGGGGTCCCAGGCGGTGGGCATGGGACGTGCGCTGGCCGAACGCTTTCCGGTGGCCCGCGAGACATTTGCCGAGGCCGACGACGTGCTCGGATTCGGCCTTTCGCGGCTCGCCTGGGAAGGCCCGTTCGAGGAGCTGACGGCCACCCAGAACGCCCAGCCCGCGCTCTACGTCCATTCGGTGGCCGTCTACCGGGTCGCCAGCGGGCGACTGGGCCGTGTGCGGGCAGCGGCGGGACATTCGCTGGGCGAGCTGTCGGCCTACGGAGCCGCGGGCGTGTACTCCTTTGCGGACGGGTTGCGGGCAGTGCGCCGCCGGGGCGAGCTGATGGCCCGGGCCGACAGGGGTACCCCGGGCTCGATGGCGGCCGTGCTGGGCCTGGGAGAGCCCGCCATCCAGGAACTCTGCCGCGATGCACGGGACAGGGGAATGACCCTGGTCGCGGCCAACCTGAATGCCAGGGGACAGGTGGTCGTGAGCGGGGAGGTGGCCGCGATCGAGTGGGCCAAGGGGGCAGCCGGGGAGAAGGGCGCGCGCAGGGTCGTGGAACTCGCGGTCTCGGCGGCCTTCCACTCGCCTCTGATGGACCCGGCCGCGGACGAGTTTCGCCGGTACCTCGACGGGATTACCTTCCGTCGCCCGGAATTCCCGGTCGTGTCGAACGTGACCGCGGAGGCGGCCGCAGATCCCGCGGCAATTCGCGAATTGCTCATTCGGCAACTGGTCTCGCCGGTCAGGTGGATGGAGTGCATTCAGCGAATGTCCACCCTCGGCGTGGATCGCTTTGTGGAACTCGGCCCGGGGAAGGTGCTGACGGCCCTGAACAGGAGAAACGCAAGGGGCGTGAGAACGGCCGCCTGCGGGGGCCCGGAATCCATCGACGCCATGGAGACAGACTCATGAGCAATGCCAGGGAACTGGCCGGAGGTGTCGCGATCGTCACGGGCGGATCGCGTGGTATCGGGCTGGCGGTATCCGGGTCCCTTGCCCGGGGGGGCGCGCGGATCGCGATCGTGGCCCGCGATGCCGAGAGAGCCGCGGGCGCGCTGGACGGGCTCGAGGGCGACGGACACGCCGCGTACTCCTGCGACGTCTCCGATTCCCGCGCGTGCAAGAAGACCGTCGCCGCGGTCGAATCGGGACAGGGGCCGGTGTCGATCCTGGTCAACAACGCGGGCATTACCCGCGACAACATTCTGCTTCGCCTGCGGGATGACGACTGGGCGCAGGTCATCGCGACGAATCTCGGCGGCAGCTTCAACATGGTCCGTGCCGCCGCGCGCAGGATGATGAAGCGGAGGTCGGGGTCGATCATCAACATCACTTCCGTCATCGGTCTGATGGGCAACGCGGGGCAGGCGAACTACGCCGCCTCCAAGGCCGGACTCCACGGCCTCACCAAGTCCGTCGCCAAGGAGTTCGCCTCGCGCAACATCCGTTGCAATGCGGTGGCGCCCGGGTTCATCCGGACGGACATGACCGCGGATCTCGACGAGTCCGTCGTGGACGCGTTGAAAGAGAGAATCCCTCTTGCGCGCCTGGGAGAGCCTGACGATGTAGCCGGGGTCGTTCGGTTCCTTGCGGGACCGGAGGCGCGTTACATTACAGGCCAGATCATAACGGTGGACGGCGGCATGGTGATGTAGCCATCCGTACCCGCGGCGAAGACCGCCGCCCAGCGGCGGGATACCGCATTCAGAGCACCCACAGCACTATCCAGCTACGGAGAACACGAGCATGTCCGACAGCGTGGCAGCCAAGGTCAAGGAAATCATAGTAGACGAACTCGGTGTCGAAGCCGACAAGGTCAACACCGATGCGTCGTTCGTCGATGACCTCGGCGCCGATTCCCTCGATACGGTCGAGTTGATCATGGCATTCGAAGAGGAGTTCGAAATCGATATCCCGGACGAGGATGCCGAGCAGATGCGGACGGTGGGGGACGCCGTGGCCTACATCGACGAACGGGCCCAATAGCCCACTGGTCCCAGGCGCCATACGAGTGGCATCGATCGCTCCGCCAGCACCATGAGTCTACACGGGAAGAGGCGTCGCGTCGCCGTTACCGGGATGGGGATGATCACGCCCATCGGGCTCGACCTGGATTCGAGCTGGTCGGCGCTGCTGGGCGGTACCCCGGGGGGTGGGACCATCACCCACTTCGATCCGGAAGGCTTCACCACCCGGATCGCGTGCGAGGTGAAGGGCTTCGATCCCCTGAGCCACATGGGCCGGAAGGAAGCCAGGCGCTACGACCGGTTCGGGCAACTGGCGATTGCGTCCGCCGCCGAAGCGATGGAGTCGGCGGGTCTCTCAGGACCGCCACCTGGTCTGTCCGCGGATCGATTCGGCGTGATCATCGGCAGCGGGGTAGGCGGTATTGCCACACTGGAAGCGAATTGCAACACGCTGTTCACCAAGGGGCCACGCCGGGTCAGCCCGTTCTTCATCCCGATGTTCATCCCGGACATCGCGTCCGGGATCGTTTCGATCCGATATGGACTGCGTGGACCCAACTACGCCACCGTTTCGGCGTGCGCCTCAAGTGCTCATGCAATCGGCGACGCCATGAGGTTCATCGAGCGCGGGGACGCCGACATCATGCTGGCAGGCGGGACGGAGGCCGCGATCACGCCGATTTCAGTGGCCGGTTTCGCCTCGATGAAGGCCATGTCCACGCGCAACGACGATCCCGCGGGTGCCAGCCGTCCTTTCGACGCGACTCGCGACGGCTTTGTGATCGGAGAGGGGGCGGGTTGCTTCGTCCTCGAAGAGATGGAGTGCGCCCGGGCGAGGGGTGCCGAGATCCTGGCCGAGGTGGCCGGTTTCGGCGCTTCCGGAGACGCCTACCACATTACGGCACAGCCCCCGGAGGCGGAGGGGGCCCGCTACGCGATGCGCGTGGCGCTCGACGATGCGGGCGTGGCGCCGGAAGATGTCGACTACATCAATGCCCACGGCACCTCCACCCCACAGAACGACAGGACCGAGACCTTCGCCGTCAAGGCCCTGCTGGGTGCGCACGCCTACGACATCGTCGTGGGGTCTACCAAGTCCATGACCGGACACCTCCTCGGCGCAGCCGGAGGCGTGGAGGCCGTGATCTGTGCGATGGCCTGCCGGACGGGCCGCATACCGCCGACCATCAATTTCGCCCACCGGGACGACGAGTGTGACCTGGAGTACGCCCACGGCGGCATGATCGAGCGGCCGGTCGACGTGGCGCTCAGCAATTCGTTCGGTTTCGGCGGCCACAATGCCACTCTCGTGATCCGCAAGTACGAGGAGTAGGTGGCCATGCCCGGGATCCGGGTGGGGACAGGGTACGACTCCCACCGCTTCGATCCCGGCAGGCCCTTGCTGTTGGCCGGGGTGCACTTCCCGGGCAGCCCCGGCCTGAAGGGATTCTCGGACGGCGATGCGGTCGCGCATGCGGTGATCGACGCCCTGCTTGGAGCGGCGTGCCTGGGCGACATCGGCACGCACTTTCCCCCGGGTGACGAGAGGTGGCGGGGCGCCGACTCGATGAGGTTGCTGTCGCGCGCGGCGGCAATGCTGCGCGATGCGGGATGGCGAATCGGCAATGTGGACGTCACGGTGATCTGCGAAGAGCCGCGCATCGGCCCCCGTGCCGCCGAGATGCGGGCCGGGCTGGCGGGGCGCATGGGAGTGCAAGCCGGAGCGGTATCGGTGAAGGGTAAGAGCAACGAAGGACTGGGCTGGATCGGCCGGGGCGAGGGGATCGCCGTGCAGGCCGCGGCGACGGTGGCGCGCGCCGCGCGTTGACGGAAGCGCAGGACGATCGTGGAAGAAGCCCTCGACCTGTTGACCGGGCTGCCCCCCGCCCTCATCTACGTTGTCCTGGCGGCCGGTGCGGTGGTCGAGAACATTCTCCCGGTCGTTCCCGCCGATACCTTCATCCTGGCCGGCGGCTTCATTGCGGGTCTGGGCACGGTGCGGCCGGTTCCGGTCTTCCTTGTCGTCTGGACCTTCAACGTCGGGGCCGCCGTGGGCGTCTACGCGCTGGGACGCCGGTATGGCCGTGCGTTCTTTCGCTCGGGTGCGGGACGGCGACTGATGTCCGCCCGGCGGATGCAGAGGATGGAGGCTTTCTACCGGCGCTGGGGGATCGCTGCCATCTTCCTCGCCCGCTTTCTGCCGGGCTTTCGCGCGCTGGTGCCGGTCTTTGCGGGGGTGGCGGACCTCGGGGCGCTTCGCGTCGTCGCGCCTCTCCTGGCGGCTTCCGCCATCTGGTACGGCGGGCTGGTCAGACTGGGCTACCTGGCGGGCGAGAACATCGAAGCGGTGGTGGAGACCATCGCGCGGACGAACCAGTGGCTGCTGGGCGCCTCTCTGGCCGTCGCCATCCTGCTGGCGGCGGTCTGGTGGCGCCGAAGGGAGCGGAACGGTGTCCCGTGAATCGACGGAGCGGGCACTGGAACGCCGCTTTCACATCGAGCCCTTTCTCGACTTCCTGGCTCTGGAGCGAGGCCTCAGGCCGCGCAGTTGCAGCGCCTACCGGGGTGACCTGGTGCGGTTCGTGTCCTACCTCGCGGAGGATGGTGCCGCCCGCGGCCCGGCCGGGGTAGACCACGTGGTCCTTCGCGACTACGTAGCTCATCTGCATCGGGAGGGCATGGCCCCCGGGTCCATCCGGAGGGCACAGTCCGCTCTGCGTGCCTATTTCGGGTTCCTGGACGGCGAAGGCATAGTGACCGGGAATCCGGCCGACCGGATGGAGCGTCCCGCCGCCGCGAAGAAGCTGCCCGAGTTCCTCAGTCAGGACGAAGCGGCGCGCCTGGTCGAGGCCGTCGATCCGGATTCTCCCGTCTATTGGCGGGACCGGGCCGCGCTGGAACTCCTCTACGCCACCGGCGTGCGGGTCAGCGAGCTGACCGGAATGGGCCTCGCCGACCTGGACCTCGAACACGCCACCTGCCTGGTCTTCGGCAAGGGCGGCAAGGAGCGCCTGGTGCCGGTCGGATCCACCGCCGTGGAGGTGGTGGAGCGTTATCTGCGGTCGGTCCGTCCGGCGCTGGATCGCGGCAGGGGGAAGGGGATCCTTCTGCTCAACCAGCGCGGGACGCCGCTCAGCCGCATGTCCGTGTGGACCGTTGTGTCGCGGGCTGCCGAGCGGGCCGGGATCGGACGCCGGATCTCGCCCCACACGCTGCGCCACAGCTGCGCCACCCACCTCCTGGAGGGCGGCGCGGATCTCATCGTCGTCCAGGAGTTGCTCGGACACGCGGATATCTCGACGACGCAGATATACACGCACCTCGACCGCGAATACCTGAGGCGGACCCACCGGCGCTACCACCCAAGGAGCCGCTGAGGAAGCTCGTGCGGCTCCCCGGACACGCCCGGAGCGTCCCGGCCCGCAACGCTACCGGGTCGGTGGCGCTTCCGCCCTGGCCTCCTCAACCAGAACAAACAGCTCGGCCGGCGTATTCGCGGTGCGAGCGAGGCGTATGGCTTCGGCCAGGGCCTCGTCTCGTTCGGCTTGCACCATCAGCCGCAGGGCAGGGGCGTCCGCCCGGTACAGGTAGTGCAGCTGCGCCTGTCGATCGAGGTAGGCTCTCGCCACGGGGTCCCCGACGATGTCGGCGTCCATGCCCGCCTCGATGAGCCCGGCGGCCAGTTCATCGAAGGTGGATGAAGGCAGCCGTTCGACCTTCCCCTCGGCCAACGCCTTCTTGGCCAGGTCGAAGGCGAATTCCTGAATCTGCGCTCCATAGGGGACCTGGGACTCGTTCGCGTTTCGCAGGAGCCGCATTTCCTCTTCCTTCAGCTGCGAGGCCACCTCGAGGTCGGGGAAGACACCTCCCGCCGTGGGCAGCTCGCGGCCGGCCGCGGTCACCACCGGGGCGGCGGCGAACTCGTCGTCGGGCTTGAGCGAGCCGTCGCGGTGCCGGGCGCGGTTCAGCGAACGGCCGAGCGGCGTGTACCACGATCCCGTCGTGATGCTGATCTGTCGGCCCGCCGGGAGAGGGAAGTGGGTCTGCACGGCGCCCTTGCCGAAGGTGCGGGTGCCGAGCACCACGGCGCGGTCATTGTCCTGAAGCGCCCCGGAGATGATTTCGGCGGCCGATGCCGTGAACCCGTCCACCAGGATGATGATCGGCGTCTCGGGCAGCCGCGCCCGGCTCTGTGCCTTCCACTGCTGATTCGAGACGACACCGGTCGGCCCCCTCGAGTCCACACTCGCCAGCTTCTCTCCCGGGGCCAGCAGCATGTCGACCACGCGCAGCGACTCCTCGAGGTAGCCTCCCGGGTTTCCGCGCAGGTCCAGGATCAGGGCGCGCGCATCGCCGTATTCCATCAGTGCTGCATCGAGTTCTTCGGCCACGCCGCGTGCGATCCGGTCGATCCTGAAGTGGGCGATGCCATCTTCCAGCCAGGTCGCGGCGACGGCTTCAACATGTACGTTGTCGCGAACGATTGAGAACGGGATCGACTCGGTGAAGCCGTCGCGTGCCACCCGGATCCGGACCGTGGACCCGGGTTCGCCGCGGATGGAGTCCCGGGCCTGATCCAGCGTCCAGTCGCGCGAATCATGGCCCTCGACCCACACGATCTGGTCGCCGACCAGCACTCCGGCTCCCTCCGCGGGAGTGTCCCTGAAGACCGCAGTAATGGTCACCCGGGCATCGAGAAGTGTGATCTGTACACCAATCCCCGCGTAGTTCCCGGTGTTGGTCTCCTGGAAGCGGCCGTACTCGTCCGGCGTGAAGATCGTGGCGTACGGATCGTCCAGTTGCTCGAGCAGCCCTTCGAGGGCGCGATCCCACAGCGCGGAATCGGCGAGCGCCGAGGTGTGGTAGCGGGCGATGGTGGACAGCGCCTGCAGGAAGACCTGGGCCCCGTCGGAGTCCAGATCGAGGTTGTCGCCGCGGGCCGGCGGACGGGCATTCTGACCGGCGAGGGGCGCGGTCCACAGGACCAGAAACGCCGCAAGCGCGGCCAGGGAAGAGTATCTTCGCATGGAATCGTGTTCTTTCAGTGTTGCAGAATCCCCATAGATTATGGCGCGGAGTCCGGTCCGGGGGCCACCCCCGGGGTCGCTTCGACCCTGTCACGAAGACGGAGAACCACATGGGCAACAGCCAGTCCCTTCGTGTCGCGCTGTGTCAGGTCAAGCCGAGAAAGGGCGCGGTACAGGCCAATGCGGCCCTCGTTCGCGAGGCGCTCCCGGCCGGCGCGGACGTCGCCGTCTTCCCTGAAACGGTCCTGTCGGGGTACTTCGTCGAAGGAGCGGCACACGAGGTCGCGCTCTCCCGCGGCCGGCTTGTCCAACTGCTGGGGAGTCCCCCGGAGGGCCGCCGCTGCGATGTCGCGATCGGGTTCTACGAGCGGGGACGCAGGGGCGTCTACAACAGCCTCGCCTACCTTGCTCCGGCCGGAAGCCGGTACGAGATCGTACACGTCCACCGCAAGGTATTTCTCCCGACCTACGGCCTCTTCGAGGAGGGCCGGTTCATCGAGCCCGGCAGGGAGGTCCGCGCCTTCGACACCCGATTCGGACGGATGGGCATGCTGATCTGCGAGGATCTGTGGCACTCCATGACGGCGTCGGTGCTCGCCCTCGACGGCGCCGAACTGATCCTGAGCGGCTGTGCGTCGCCGGCGCGAGGGTTCAGCCGGGCGACGCCGCGTCCCGCCAACCTGGACGAGTGGGACCGGATCGCGGCGCGGGCGGCCAAGGAGCACGGCGTGTTCGTGATGGTCTCGCAGCTCGCGGGCTCGGAGGGCGGGAAGCTGTTCCCGGGAGGATCGTCGGCCTGGGCCGCGGATGGAACGCTCCTTGAGCGCGCGCCGCTCTTTGCGGAAGCGTGCATCATCATCCCCGTCGATTTCGACGAGATCCTTCGCGTGCGGACCGAGTCGCCCTTCCTCGCGGACCTCAGTACCGCGCTCCCCCGGCTGCGCAGATCGCTGGACCGCGCCTGGATGGGTGACCGGTCCCCCGCCACGGCCGGCAGGAACAGGCTGACAATGGGCAGGCACGACCCCCAGGCCGGCGACGGCGTCCCCCCGGATCCTGCGCCTGTCCGGGTGCGCAAGGGCCCGGCCAACCGCCCCGATGCCTCCGACCGGGAAATGCTGGCGATCGACACCGAGCTCGTCGAAGCGGCTCTGATCGAGTTCATTCGCGAAGAGGTCACCCGCCAGCGCGGATTCAAACGGGTCGTGATCGGGGTGTCGGGGGGCGTGGATTCGGCCGTGTCACTCTTCCTCGCGTGCCGGGCACTGGGCCCCGGCAACGTGTTCGGATTCCGGCTCCCCTACGCGACATCGAGCCCGGACAGCCTCGAGCACGCCCGCCTGGCGATCACGGCCTGCGGGGCAGAGGAGCGCACGGTGTCGATCACCGAGGCGGTGGACGGGTATGTCGAAGCGCATGAGCCGGATGTCAGCGCGCTGCGCCGGGGCAATCTGGCGGCGAGGCTGCGTTCGGTCGTGCTCTTCGACCAGTCCGCCAAGCTGGAGGCGCTGCCCCTCGGAACCGGCAACAAGAGCGAGCGGTTGCTGGGGTACTACACCTGGCACGCGGACGATTCTCCGCCGATCAACCCGCTGGGGGACCTCTTCAAGACGCAGGTCTGGCAGCTGGCCCGGCACCTGGGGGTGCCCACCGAAATCGTCGACAAGCCGGCCAGCGCCGACCTGATCAGGGGCGTACACGACGAAGACGAGCTTGGGATATCGTATCACCGGGCCGATCCGATCCTCCACTGGCTGCTCAAGGGACACGATGTCGATTCGCTCGAGCGCCTGGGGTTCGACCGGGAAGAAGCCGGGATCGTGTGGCACCGCCTGTCCTCGACGCACTGGAAGCGTCAGCTGCCCACAGTGGCGCTGCTGTCGGACAGCGCGATCGGTGCGTCGTACCTGAGGCCGGTGGACTACTAGCTGGCGCCGGGCCCCTCTCGGGGCTCACGCGAGTCCTGCAGCTCGGCGCTCCAGCGGCCGGACGGCTCCTCCGCCGATTCGACCTCGTCCCCTCCCGATACGGGGAGCGCGCAAGGTGGAGGACCGGGCGTCAACTCGCTGTCGATGATGCTCGCAAGCTCCTCTTCCCGCCGCCAGTGAGCCTCCAGCTCCGCGACCTCCATCGACAGGAGCAGCTGCTCGTGGTGCTCGTGGACCGCGATCTCGAGCGCCACCTGTCCGGTATCGCTGAGCTCGCCGAGGGCCGTGCCGGTTCCGAGCATCTTCGCGGGGAGCCGTTCGGTCCCGCCCGCGTAATCGATGAGCTTGACCGCGCTTTCGACCCTCTGCTCGGAGGAGCCGGCGAAGTGATGGTAGGCCAGAACCTTGCGCAGCACGCGGTCGCCTTCGTGCCCGCCCAGCCGCTGGCCGGCGTCGTCGCGGCCGGTGCAGGAGCCGCAGGTGACGATCACACCCGGCGGCCCCTCGTCCGCGGTGATCAGCAGGCGCTCGCGTTCCTTGTACCTGACCCTCCCGATCCGGCGGCCGCAGCGCACGCAGCGGCCCTCGCCGCGCCACACCGTGCCCCCGAACCGCCACCAGCGCGCCCCGCGGGTCACCACCCTCGGGGTGTGCCTCCAGATCAGCCACGCGCCGACGAAGCTGATGCCCCCCGTGGCGGCCGACCCGGCGATCAGCCCCGCAGCCCCGGCCGCGGCCGCCGCGGTGAGCTTGCGGTACTGCTCCCGCCTCTCCCGGAATTCCCGTCCGTACCGCCACCAGGCCTCCTCCCTCAACCCCGCCCGTCCCACGCGAACGACCTCCAGGGGCCCGGCGCGCAGCAGCGCCACGTTGTCGGTGCTCGACAGCAGGCGTGCCCTGTCCACGACGACCTTCTCGAGCTCCTCCAGCGCCTCCCAGCGCGATTCCATCGGCAGCAGCGACCACCGCTTGCACGACCGGCACACCTGCCACAGCCGCCCCTTGAGCGGGTCGTAGGCCACCCTTCGTCCTCTGCCGAGGTGCTCCAGCGTGTCGTTCGGTCTGAAGTCGGTGCCGCAGACCAGGCAGGTGCGGTACATGTCGGTCATGATGAGCTATTATACCTACCCGCCGCGTGAGCGCGCCCGTTTCAGCGGGCCGGCCGGCGGTCCCCCGCGCCGTGGAGTGCAGTCATGCTGGCGGTCCTGGACAACTACGACTCCTTCACCTGGAATCTGGTCCAGATCCTGGGCGACCTGGGCCAGGATCCCCGCGTGTACCGCAACGACGCGGTCACGATCGACGACCTGCGGCGGGGAGGCGTCACGCGCCTCGTGGTTTCCCCGGGCCCCAGGACGCCGTCCGAAGCCGGGATCAGCATTGCCGCGATCCGGGAACTCGGACCGGAGATGCCCACGCTCGGGGTCTGCCTGGGGCATCAGGCGATCGGCGAGGCATTCGGTGGCAGGACGGTCCGGGCGACATGCATGGTGCATGGCAAGACATCGCTGATCGAGCACCGGGGCGACCCCCTGTTTGCGGGAATACCGTCCCCCATGCGCGTCACGCGGTACCATTCGCTGGTGACGGACCGGATGCTCCCCGCGGAGCTCGATCCAATCGCCTGGAGCGTGGATCCCGCCGACCGGGGCGAGATCCAGGCGCTGCGTCATCGCCTGCATCCCGTGTGGGGCGTCCAGTTTCACCCCGAATCGCTGTTCACCGAGGGCGGTCGCCGGCTGCTCGAGAATTTCCTGCGATTCCCGGTCTGAAACGGGGTCCGCACCGTGGCCGGCAAGGCCGCTGGACGCCGGTCCGAGGCGCGCGGTTCGGCTTGCCCGCGGCCTCCGATTCGGATAGCTTAAGGTCCGTGAATCTCACGGTCTTTCTTGTTTTTTGCGCCCGTCCCGGGGTGCCGTTTTGAGCCGCGTGCTGGGAGTCATCCCGGCGCGGATCGGGTCCTCCCGCCTCCCTCGCAAACCGCTTCAGCCTCTTCTGGGCCGCCCCCTGATCGTCTGGGTGTGGAAGCGCGCCCGGCAGATGGACTTCCTCGACAGGCTGATCGTCGCCACCGACAGCGAAGAGGTGGCGGAGGTGTGCCGGAAGGAGGGCGCCGAAGCGCAGCTGACTGCAACGAGCCATCCCTCCGGAAGCGACCGGGCCTGGGAGGTCGCCGAGCGAATGGGCACCGCATTCGATGTGGTGGTGAACATCCAGGGCGACGAACCGCTGGTGGAGTCCGATGCCGTGCGTGCGGCGCTGGCGATGGTCGAGGGCGGATTCGACATCGGCACCTGCGCGACTCCGGTACGCGGCGACGAGGAGTTCGAGGATCCCGCCGCGGTCAAGGTCGTCAGAGCAGGTGACGGCACGGCGTTATATTTCTCCCGGGCGGCGATTCCCTTTCGGCGCGGGGCCTGGGGGCGGGAGAACGGCGAACCCGGCTCGGGCCGCCTGCGGCATGTCGGCGTCTACGCATACAGGCGGGCGGCGCTGGCGCGATGGGTCGGGTTTCGCCCGTCGCCTCTGGAGCGGGAGGAAGGACTTGAGCAGTTGCGCGCCCTTGAAAACGGATTGCGCATTGGAGTGGCCGTCGTCAGCGAAGCGGCCGCGGGAGTGGACACACCGGAAGACCTGGCACGAATGGAACGTTGCCTGGAAAGGAGCTGGGACGGAAAATGACGCCGATCGGATCTGACCGGACCAGATACATTTTCGTGACCGGGGGTGTGGTGTCGTCGCTCGGCAAGGGGATCGCCGCGGCGTCCCTGGGCGTCCTGCTGAAGGCGCGGGGCCTGCGGGTCACCCTCCAGAAGCTGGACCCCTACATCAACGTCGACCCGGGAACGCTCTCACCGCTGCAGCACGGAGAGGTGTTCGTGACAGAGGACGGGGCCGAGACCGATCTCGACCTCGGCCACTACGAGCGCTTCATCGACGACAATCTCTCGCAGGAGAACAACACCACCACGGGGCGCATCTACCGCACGGTCATCGACCGTGAGCGCCGCGGAGACTATCTCGGGCGCACCGTGCAGGTCATCCCGCACATCACCGACGAGATCAAGCGCTCCGTTCGGGTGCTCTCGGAGGGCCACGACGTGGTGATCAGCGAGGTCGGCGGCACGGTGGGCGACATCGAGAGCCTGCCGTTCCTCGAAGGGATCCGTCAGTTCCGGCAGGAGGTCGGGCCCCGGGCGCTGCACGTCCACCTCACCCTGGTCCCCTACATCCAGGCCGCCGGCGAACTCAAGACCAAGCCCACCCAGCACTCCGTGCGCGAACTGATGCAGACCGGGATTCAGCCCGCCGTGCTCATCTGCCGCACCGAGCACCCCCTTGGCGAGGGGATCAAGGCCAAGATCGCCAGCTTCACGAACGTGGATCCGGCCGGGGTGGTCGAGGCGCTCGACGTGGAAACGATCTACGAGGTTCCCCTCCAGCTGCGCCGCCAGCGGCTGGACGACTTCGTCCTGTCCCGGTTCGGCATTACCGCCCCGGCCCCGGATCTGAAGCCCTGGGTGCGCATCGTGGACCGCATCAAGGCACCCACCGAAGGCAAGGTGCGTATTGCGGTCGTCGGGAAGTACACCGAACTGGTGGATGCCTACAAGTCGGTGGAGCAGGCCCTCATCCACGGCGGCATCACGAACGACGTCGAGGTCGTGATCGACTGGATCGCCAGCGAGAAGCTGGAACAGGGGCTGGACCCGTCGTTCCTCGCCGGCTATCACGGGCTTCTGGTGCCCGGCGGCTTCGGCAGCCGCGGCATCGAGGGAATGATCACGGCGATTGGCTGGGCGCGCGAGAACGGCCTGCCATTCCTGGGGATCTGTCTGGGTCTGCAGTGCGCCGTCATCGAGTTCTCGCGCAATGTCGCGGGGCTGACGGGGGCGCACTCCTTCGAGTTCGACAAGAAATCCCCGCATCCGGTCATCTGTCTGATGGACGAACAGCGCAAGGTCACGACCAAGGGCGGAACGATGAGGCTCGGTTCGTACACTGCGCGGCTGGCCCCCGGCTCGGTTGCGTCTCAGTCGTACGGCACCACCGAGATCACCGAACGCCATCGGCACCGCTACGAGGTCAACAACGACTACCGGCGGCTCCTGGGCGAACTGGGCATGCGGTTCTCCGCCACGACCACCGACGGCAAGCTCGTCGAAATGATCGAAATGCCCGACCACCCGTGGTTCGTCGCGAGTCAGTCCCATCCGGAGTTGAAGAGCCGGCCCACCCGCGCGCATCCGCTCTTCGCCTCCTTCATCGAAGCGGCCGCAATCCGGGCCTCCGGAGTGCGCAGGCCGAAGGCGGCCGCGCTGGGAGCCTGACGCTGTGCCCTTTCTGGATGGATTCACCCTTGTCTCTGGTCCCTGTGTGCTGGAGGACCACGCGCTCAACCTCGAGGTGGGTGCGGGGGTCCGCGAAGCCGCGCGCGAGGCCGGGATTCCCGCGGTCTTCAAGGCGTCCTTCGACAAGGCGAACCGCTCCCTGCTCCACTCCCATCGAGGCCCGGGTCTGCGACACGGTCTCGATCTTCTCGCCGCCGTCCGCGAGGGCACCGGCCTGCCCGTCCTGACGGACATTCACGAACCCGGCCAGGCCGGCCCGGCGGCCGAAGTGGCGGACGTGTTGCAGATCCCCGCGTTCCTGTGCCGGCAGACCTCACTGCTGCTGGCGGCGGGCGGGGCGGCCAGCGCGGTGAACATCAAGAAGGGACAGTGGATGTCACCCGCGGCGATGGCCGGGGCGGTCGAGAAGGTGCGGGCCGGCGGCGCCGCGACGGTGACCGTGACCGAGCGCGGGACCGCCTTCGGGTACGGCGACCTCGTCGTGGACATGCGGAACTTCGCCGCCATACGGGCTGCGGCCGGCGCTCCCGTCATCTTCGACGGAACCCACTCGGTTCAGCGCCCCGGCGCCGCACCCGACGGATCGACTGCGGGCACACCGGAGCACACCCGCGCACTGGTCCGTGCCGCCGTGGCCGCCGGCTGCGACGGTCTCTTCCTCGAGGTCCACCCCGATCCGACCTCGGCGCCCTCGGACGGCTCGAACATGCTGCCGCTCGCGGAACTCCCGCCGCTGCTCGGCGAGGTTGTGGCGCTCCGCGAGGCACTCTTTGCCGGAGCGGCGGTATGAAGCCCCTGCCGATGGAGATCCCGGAGGCAACGGCCCGGCGGATTCGACTGGTCGTATTGGACGTCGACGGGGTCATGACGGATGGCGGCGTCTACACGGGCGCGACCCCGGAAGGGGTTCCAATCGAACTCAAGCGGTTCGATGTTCAGGACGGACTGGGAGTCAGGATGATGGCAAAAGCGGGTCTGCACGTCGCGATCGTATCGGGGCGGGTGTCGGAAGCCACGACGATTCGCGCGGCCGAGCTGGGGATCACCGATGTCTTTCAGGACGGCGGCGCCCGCAAGTTGCCCATAATCGAGAGGCTGCTCGCCGAGAAGGGCGTGCGGTGGGACGAGGTCGCGCTCCTGGGAGACGACCTGGCCGACCTGGCCCCGCTGAGGCGGGTCGGGCTCCCCGCCACCGTCGCGAACGCCACCCGCGAGGTGCGGCACGCCGCCGAGTGGCAGAGCATCAGCGAGGGGGGAAGGGGAGCGGTCAGGGAGTTCGCGGAAGCGCTCCTCGGGGCCCGCAGGGAATGGACGAGGCTGGTCGATGAGTACTGTCGCGAGCGCGGCGGTTGAGGCGCCGCCCGGCGCGGGCCGGCCCGAGCTCCTCCGCGAGGCCAGGCGGGTCCTGCGGATGGAGGGCGCGGCGGTCGCGGCGTTGGCCGATCGCCTCGGGGACGACTTCGTGCGGGCGGTGGAGCTGGTCGCGACCTTCGAGGGGGCGGTGGTTCTCTCGGGGATCGGAAAGTCCGGGCTGATCGCGCGCAAGGTCGCCGCGACCCTTACCTCGACCGGGACCCCGGCGGTGTTCCTCCACCCCGTCGACGGGCTGCACGGCGACCTGGGGATCGTTGCCGAAGGTGCTGTCCTGATCGTCGTTTCCCGGAGCGGGCGCAGCGCGGAACTGCGGGGGCTGCTCTCCTTTGCGCGGACCCGGCGGATGCCCGTGGTGGCGATCGCCGGCGACATGTCCTCGCCGCTGGCGCGCAGTGCCTCGGCGGCCCTCGACTGCGGCGTGGCGGCCGAAGCCTGTCCGCTGGACCTCGCCCCAACCGCCTCGACCACCGCGGCGCTGGCAATGGGAGACGCCCTCGCCGTCGCCCTGATGGGGCAGCGCGGCTTCGATGCCGCCGACTTCGCCAGGATCCACCCGGGCGGCGCGCTCGGCAGGCGCCTCACGCTTCGCGTCAGCGACGTCATGATCACCGACGACTACCCGGCCGCGGCCCCCGGCGCGACCGTCCGCGACATCATCATCCCGCTTGCCAGGATGCGCGGCACGGTCCCCGTCATCGACGACGACAACGCTCTGATCGGCGTGGTCACCGCCGGCGATCTCGCGAGACTGATGGAACGGACCGAGGATTTCCTGCATCTGCCCGTCTCGCACTTCATGACCCGCTCGCCGAGGATCGCCCATCCCGACGAGCTCGGCGCCACCGCGGTCCGCCGCATGGAGGACCACGGGGTGATGGCGCTGCCGGTCGTGAGCCGGGGCGGGCTGACCGGTATCGTTCACCTTCACGACCTGCTGCGCGCCGGAGTGCTCTGATGAGAAGCCGACCGACCCTTCACAGCTTCGCCACCCTCTCGCTGGCACTCGCGGCCGGGGCCTGTTCGGCCGAATCGGAGGAGGGACCCGCGACCGAACTCGAAGCCGTCAACGCCGACGAGATCGTCTACGGCGTGTCGCGCAGGATGACCCGCGAGGGCGTGCAGGAAGCGCTCCTCATGGCCGACAGCATGTTCCTTTGGCGTGACTCGTCGCATGCCCAGGTGATCGGGCTGACGCTCATCGTCTTCGACGAGCAGGGCAGGCGCCGCGCGAACATCACCGCCGACCAGGGCCGGCTGAGCAATGTGGGCAACGAGCTCACCGCCAGCGGCAGCGCTGTCCTGCGAATCCCGACAACCGGCCAGGAAATCCGCACCGGAGAACTCCACTTCGCACCGGAGGCGGACCGCATCTGGTCCGACGTGCCGGTCGAGATATACGAAGGCGGCTGCGTGTTCGACGGAGACCGCTTCCAGGCGGACATGTCGTTCGACGCGGTGAGGATCTGGGGTGAGAGCGCGGGGAGATGCGGCGAGCAATGAGAGGCGCGCGCGCCACCGGTGTTCTCGCGGTGCAGGGGTTCGGGGTGATGAGTGCGGCGCTCCTCGTTCCGGCCGCTGCGTCGGCCCAGAGCGGCGACTGCGAACTCGCCAGGGTGGGAGGGGTCACCTACCGGGCACGGTTCGACTCCGTCAGCTTCGTCTACCATGCCAGCGGCGGTGTCGACTACCGCTGCTCGGACGGCATGCGCATCCTCGCCGATTCGGCCGTCGTCTTCGAATCGAACGAACAGGTGCAACTCTTCGGCCGCGTGCACATCGAGGACGCGGACACGGAGCTGGACGCCGACACGGCCTACTACTTCGGCGGGCTGCAGCAATTGAACGCCTGGTCGAACGTGACTGTGACCGACCGCCAGAGCGGTGCGATCATCACGGGGTACCGCGTTTCGATCGACCGGGCCACCGAGGTCCGCCCGATGGACCGAATGGTCGTCTATGAAGGCAACCCGCACGCCACCGTATTCCCGGTGCTGCGTGCCGAGGTGGTGGACACTGCGCAGGTGGCGGACAGTGTGGAGGTGGCGGACAGTACGGAGGCGGCGGACAGCGTGGAGGCGGCGGACAGCGTGGAGGCGGCGGACAGCGTGGAGGTGGCGGACAGCGTGGAGGTGGCGGACAGCGTGGAGGTGGCGGACAGCGTGGAGGTGGCGGACAGCGCCGAGGCGCAGGTCAGTGCACCGGCGAACGACTCGACTGAGGCACAGCCTGACGAGCCATCCGCGGACACTACCGCCGAGGCCGAAGCACCGGGGCCGACCGAGCCACCCGAGCTCCCGCAGGACACGGTCGCCGCCGGGGATACGCTGGCCGCCGAGGACACCGGGACCGTCGAAGACACCGAGATTGTCGAGGACATCGATGCTGCCGCCGACACCGTCGTCGCCGATGCGGAGCCGATCCGCCTTCCACCCTACGAGATCGATGCCGAACAGTTCGTTCTGGAGGGCAGCCGATACTTCCGTGCGATGAGAAACGTGAGCGTGGAGCGGGATTCCCTGTTGGCGCAGGGCGATTCGCTCGATTACGACCAGGAAGCCGGCGCGATGTCGATCTTCGGCGACGCGCGGGTCGAAGGGCAGAGCTACCTGCTGACGGCAAGCACGATATCGGTGACGCCTACCTCGGGGCTCCGGGAGGAACTCCTGGCCAGAAGGGACGCGAGGCTTTCGGGGCAGGATGTGGACATGGCCGCGCCCGCCATCCGCATGTTCCTCGAATCCGGGCAGGTCAACCGGCTCGTCGCGATCGGCGAGATTCCGCCGCTTCCCGGGGAGCCGCGGACCGTCGACACCGAGGGGCTCTCGGCCGGGGATGCGGCGCGGGTGCTGGCCCTCGCCGAACGGGCGGTCGAGGAGGCCGACTCAGCCGCTGCCGACTCGCTCTTCCGGCCTTCGGTGAGGGCCGACCAGTTCAGCCTGATCGGGGACTCCATCGACGTGTTGTCGCCGGGACAGGTGCTGGACCTGGTCACCGCGGTGGGAGCCGCGCGGGCGGAGGGTCTGGCCGATGACACGCTCGAGGCTGCAGGGCTCCCGGAAATCGCCCGGCGGGACTGGATGGAGGGGGATACGGTGATCGCCGACTTTTCGACCGGCGAGCCCGCGGACAGTTCGCAGAACGCACCTGCGGATAGTGCTCAAGATACACAAGCGGACAGTGCACAGATTACACAAAATACACAATTTACACAAACCGATACATCGGAGGCTCCGGGAATGGACGCGTCGGCCGAGGTTCCCGACTCGGCGCGGCGTTCCCGGCTGGAGACCATCACGGCGGTCGGCACGGCCCGCAGCCTCTACAGAATGATCGATCCGGACACAGCACAGGCCGGGGCCGACACCGTCCCTGCCGATCCGGATGCGCTTCAGGCCGAACCAGCCGACCCGAACCGGCAGCCGGACGCCAGCGATCCCGCACCCTCCGATTCGGCCGCGGCCTCCGCCGGCTCCGACACCATCGCGGCCGACCAGCCCGCGCGCCCTGCGCTGCACTGGGTCGAGGGCAAGAAGATCATCGTCCACCTGGTGGGGCGCGAGGTGGTCAGCATGGATGTGGAGGGCCAAACGGTGGGGTATCACCTGGAGCCGCGTCCACCCGGAGATCCCGCCGACTCGACCGCCGTGGATTCGGCGACCGTCGCCCCCGACTCGGCCGTCGCCGATTCGACGACCGCTCCGGCTGATTCCGCCACCGCGAATCCGGACACCATCACCACGAATCCGGACACCGCCGCCGCCCCTCCTTCGGCCGTGACCCCGACGGGTCAGCCCAACACCCGTCGACGCACGCCAACCGGAAAGGAACGTCGCAAGTGACAGATGAGCTTTTGCTCGCCCCGGATCCCGGGACGAGCGCCGCCGTGCAGGCCTCGACGCTCAGGGGCGCAAACCTCACGAAGATCTACCGGAAGAGGGCCGTCGTAGCCAACGTCGACATCGAGGTCCGCCAGGGGGAGATCGTCGGCCTGCTGGGTCCGAACGGGGCGGGCAAGACGACCACCTTCTACATGCTGGTCGGATTGATCGCGGCGGACGGGGGCAGGGTCTACCTGGACGACGCCAGGCTCACGGGAGTGCCGATGTACAAGCGCGCCAGGATGGGCGTCGGCTACCTGGCCCAGGAACCCTCCGTCTTTCGCCGGCTCACGGTCGCGCAGAACATCCTGGCGATCCTGGAGACGCTGGACCTCAGCCGCCAGGAGCGGGCCGAAAGGCTGGAGGAGCTGCTCGGCGAGCTCTCGATCGGCCACCTCCGCAACGCCAAGGCGTTCTCCCTGTCCGGGGGCGAGCGGCGCCGTCTCGAGATCACCCGCGCGCTCGTCCAGCGGCCCAAGTTCATGCTCCTCGACGAGCCCTTCGCCGGCATCGACCCGATCGCGCTGCACGACATCCAGGAGATCGTCGCGCAGCTCAAGACCCGGGACATCGGCGTCATCATCTCCGATCACAACGTGGAGCAGACGCTGGAGATCGTGGACCGGGCGTACATCATGTACGAGGGTCACATCCGCGTTCACGGCACGGTCTCCGAACTGGTCTGGAACGACGAAGTCGCCGACCTCTACCTGGGCCCGACGCTGACGGCGCGCATGCGTTCGCGCTTTCCCGAGCCCGTGAGCTGATGCCGTCGTGAGCAGGCTGAAGACGGGGCTGTACCAGGGGGCCGACCTGCGGCAGGAACTGAGGGTCAACCCGCGCCTCTATCAGGCGATGGACCTGCTGTACATGCCGCTGCTCGACCTGCAGACCAAGCTGGAGCAGGAGCTCTCCGAGAATCCGTTCCTGGAGCTGTCGGAGCCCGACAGCGACGACGAGTTCGAGGTGGACGAGGAGAGCCTGGACGAACCCGACGAACCCGACGACGAGGTCGACTGGGACGAGGTGCTGCTCGACGGATTCGACGTCGGGGGCGCGCGCGAGCGCTACGAGCCGCGCGAGTATTTCGAGGCGCCCGTGGTGGGGACGCGGCACCTCCACGACTACCTCACCGACCAGCTCGGACTCCTCCACCTCGGGGACCGCCAGCTCTGGATCGCCGACGAGATCGTCGGCAACATCGACGACGACGGGTCCCTGTCCTGTTCGCTGCAGGACGTGGCGGACGGGCTGAACGCGACCGCCGACGCCACCCGCGACAAAACGTTCGAGCGCGCGCGCGGCATCGAGGACGACAAGGCCCGCGAGGCCGAGTTGGAGGAGCTGGCCGCGTTCTTTGCGCCCCATACCCCCGAAGAGGTCGAGGAGGTGCTGCGGATCGTGCAGACGCTCGACCCGCCCGGGGTCGCCGCCCGCACCCTGCGCGAGTGCCTCGAACTGCAGCTCCGGCGGGATGACAAGGAGGACACGCTGGCTTTCACGATTGTCCGGGAGCACTTCGACGCGCTCATCAATCACCGCTGGACCGAGATCGCGCGCGCGCTCGAGATCCCTCCCCGCGAGGTCCAGGACGCCGCCGACGAGATCGCCACCCTGGATCCCAGGCCCGGCAAGCAGTACTCCTCCGACCCCGATCACTACGTCATCCCGGATCTCATCGTCGACAGGGTAGGGGGGGAGTACATGGTGTTCGTGAACGATACCGGACTGCCGCGGTTGCGGCTGGCGAAGGCGTACCGCGAGGTGGCGGCCGACAGGTCGAAGTTCCAGGGGTCGAACAAGGAATTCATCTCGAACAAGCTGAACGCGGCCAACTGGCTGATTCAGGTCATCGAGCAGCGGCGCCAGACGATGCTGAACGTCATGCGCTTCATCGTCGACCGGCAGCAGGGCTTCTTCGAGAAGGGGGTGCAGCACCTGAAGCCGCTGACGCTGAGGGAGGTCGCCGACCACATCGGGATGGCCGAATCGACGGTCTCGCGGGTGACCAACGAGAAGTACGTCCAGTCGCCCACCGGCGTGTACCCGCTCAAGTTCTTCTTCTCCGGCGGTCTGCCGACCGCGACCGGCCGCGAGGTGTCCACCAGGGGCGTGCAGGCGAGGGTCAAGAGCCTGGTGGACAGCGAGGACTCGAAGCGCCCTCTTACCGATCAGGCTATCGTCAACCTGTTGAAGAGCGAGGGCGTCAAGATCGCCAGACGCACAGTGGCCAAATACCGCGACCAGCTGGGAATCCTGCCGGCGCGCATGAGAAAGCGGATCTGACCGAGTGAGCGGATCTGACCGAGTGAAGACGACCGCGCGTGTCGACTTCGCCCTGGTGGTGCCGGCGTTCAACGAGGCGCCGAACATTCCGCACCTCATCCCCGAGCTGCGGGCCGCCTTCGAGGAGTTCGGACTGACCGGCGAGGTCGTCCTGGTCGACGACGGTTCGACCGACCGCACCGCCGAGCTGGCCGAGGCCGAGGGCGCCGGATGGGACCGCCTCAAGGTGGTGCGCCACCGGGTCAACCTCGGCAAGACCGAGGCGCTCCTGACCGGCGCCGAAGCCACCGGCCGGAGGTACATCGTCCTCTTCGATGCGGATCTTCAGCATCTCCCGGCCGAGATTCCGCGCTTCCTGGACAAGCTCGACGAGGGATGGGACATCGTCACCGGACGCAAGGTCGGGCGGTACGACAAGCGCGCCGTCTCCTCGATCTACAACGCGCTGAGCCGCCGCATCTTCGACGTGCCGGTCAGCGACCTCAACTCGATGAAGGCCTTCCGCGCCGATGTGCTGAAGGCCGTGCGGCTGCGGCACGACTGGCACCGCTTCTTCGTGGTCCTCGCGCACCGGAAGGGCTTCAGCGCCACCGAGATCGACATCGAGCTGCACCCGCGCCGCGCGGGCGAGGCCAAGTATTCGGGGAAGAGCCGGATCGTCGGCGGCGTGCTGGACCTGGTGGCCGTGTGGTTCCACTTGCGCTTCTCCCGCAAGCCGATGGTGGCGTTCGGGCTGCCGGGGCTGTTCCTGATGGGGGTGGGCGTGCTGACGGGGCTGATCGCGCTCTACCTGCGCTACGTCATGGGGCTGGGGTTCCGGCCGCTCCTGTACCTGGTGATACTGCTGGTGACGGTGGGGGTGCTCTGCTTTGCGGCGGGTTTCCTGGGGGAGATGATCGCGTCGGTCCACGACGAGCTCGACGCCGCGCGGCGGGAACGCAGCCCCGGGGAACGTGGAAGCGGGGCGGGGGAGGAGTAGCTTGGCCCGCTCCCCAGCCGTGGCCGGGAAGACCGCGCCCCCCCACCCGCGCATCCTCTCGGTGATCGGCACGCGCCCCGAGGCGATCAAGATGGCGCCGGTCATCCGCGCCCTGCACGCCCGCGGCGGCTGTGCCCACCGGCTCGCCCTCACCGGCCAGCACACCGAGATGGTCGACCAGGTGCTCGGCGTCTTCGACCTCGAGGCCGACTACGATCTCGACCTGATGAAGCCCGGCCAGACCCTCTACGACGTCGGCCGCGCCTGCATGGACGGCCTGCGCGAGGTCGCCGAGGACTTCCGCCCCGACGTGACGATCGTGCAGGGCGACACGGCGACCGTGTTCTTCGCGGGCGTGGTCACCTTCTTTCAGCAGGGCAGGCTGGCGCACGTCGAGGCCGGGCTGCGCAGCCGCGAAAAGTGGTCGCCCTTCCCGGAGGAGATGCTCCGCAGGATGACCGACACCGTCTCCGATTTCTGCTTCGCGCCCACCTCCGAGGCGGCGGCCAACCTGGCCGCGGAGGGGATAGAAGCCGAGCGGATCTTCGTGACCGGGAACACGGTGGTGGACGCGCTCCACCGGATGCGGAGCCGCGTGCCCGACATCCGCGACACCACCGCCGCCGCGCTGGCGGCCGGGGCGCGTCGCCTGGTCCTGCTGACGGCCCACCGCCGGGAGTCCTTCGGCGGGCCGCTGGAGCGGGTCTTCGGCGCCGTGGCCGCGCTGGCCGAACGGTTCGAAGACATCGACATCCTCTATCCCGTCCACCCGAATCCCCGCGTGAAGGGGCCGGCCCACCGGATTCTGGGCGGTCGCCCCCGCGTTCACCTCATCGATCCCCTCGACTACGGGGACCTCGTGGCGGTGCTGGAACGCGCGAGCCTGGTGCTCACCGACTCGGGCGGGATCCAGGAGGAAGCGCCGGCCTTCGGCGTCCACACGCTCGTTCTCAGGGAGGTGACGGAACGGCCGGAAGGTGTGCGGGCCGGGGCGGCCACGCTGGTCGGCACCGACCCCGAGCTGGTCCTCACGGAGGCATCGCAGCACCTTGCCGGCCGGCGCCCGGCCTGCCCGGCCGGGAATCCGTACGGCGATGGCCGCGCGGGGGAGCGCATCGCCGACATCCTCCTTGCCGAGCTCACGGGAGTCCCCCGCGCGCTCACGGACTGGAGTGCGCCATGAAGATCGTCGTCCACTGCGTGTACTTCCCGCCCGAAGTGGGAGGGCTGGAGAGCCACGTACACTACCTGTGCCGCGGCCTGGCGGCTCGGGGCCACGAAGTCGCCGTGGTGACCTCGCTGTCCCGGCCGGGGCTGGCCAGGCACGAGGTGGTGGACGGAATCGGGGTCCACCGCACACCGCTCCCGGCGCGCAACGCCCTGGGCTGGTTTGCGCACGCGGCCGGCTCGACGGGGCGGACCCGGGCTCTCGTGGCCGGGGCGGACATCGTGCATGCGCAGGCGTTTCCGTCGCTCCTCCCCTGCGCCCTGGCCCTCGCCGGATCGAGCACGCCGCTGGTGTGCACGCTGCACACGTCCCATTTTCTGCGGCTGGCGGCCAATCGGGCGGTGGCGCCCGCGCTTGGCAAGCTGGTTGAGATGAGCGACCATAACTTTGCTGCCAGCAAGGAGATCGCCGATGTCGGGGAAGGCCTGGGTTCGTCCATTTCGGTGGAGGTGCTGGTCAACGGGGTCGACACCGGGATCTTCGGGCCGGTCGAAGGCTCGCTGCCGCCCCGGGATGGCAGGCGCCGGCTCATCGTGCCGCGCCGGCTCTTCCCGAAAAACGGCGTCGAGTACTTCGTGCGGGCGATGCCGATGATCGTGGAAGGCGCGGATGTGGACGCCGTCGTAATCGGCGACGGTCCCGAGCGGGGCAGGCTCGAGGCCCTGGCCGCGGAACTCGGGGTGGCCGGCCGGATCGACTTTCTCGGCGCTCGGCCGCACGCGGACATGCCCCGACTGATCTGCTCCGGAGAGCTGGCGGTGTTTCCGTCGCTGGTCGAGGCGACCTCCGTCGCGGCGCTGGAGTGCATGGCCTGCGGGGTGCCCGTGGCGGCGTCGGCTGTCGGCGGGTTGCCCGAGATCGTGGACGAAACCGTAGGGGGACTCTTCCCCCCGGGGGATCCCGTTACCCTGGCCGCAAAGGTATTGGAACTGCTGGCAGATTCGGATCTGAGTGTACGGGGCGCCACCGGGCGAGCCATGGTGGTGGGGCAGTGGAGCAACGAACGTCTCGTGGACCGGCATGAGGAGGTTTACGGAGCGTTGCTGGGTCAATAGTAATGTTTACATTGCATTATGTAAAGCAAACATTACTTTTTCTTCCCATGCGGGCGGACAACGCCGGATCAGGGTGCCCTTGATGGACGAGAGGATCGACAAGGCCTACTACGACGAGTCGAACTATTTCGACCTCGAGGGCGGAATCCATCTGCACGATTTCGACAGCCCCTTTCAGCGATACCGGGTCAGGAAGGTGCTCGAGCTCCTGGCGCCGCAGCCCTCGGACCGGGTGCTCGACCTGGGCTGCGGGTGGGGATCGATCAGCTTCGCGCTGGGCTCCATCGCGCGTGAAGTCATCGGACTCGACTTCTCCGAGCGGGCGGTCGCCAGTTGCGACCGGCGCCTGAGGACCTTCGGCTTCGCCAATGTGCACTTCCGCGTCGCCGACGCGCGCGAGACCGGTCTCGGCGCGGCCTCCTTCGACGCGGTCGTGGCGGCCGATCTCTTCGAGCATCTCTATCCCGACGATTCCCGCGAAGTGGCCGCGGAGGCCTTCCGGGTGCTGAAGCCGGGGGGACGCTTCGCGGTGTGGACGCCGTGCCGCAGTCACATCCTCGAAGTCCTCAAGAACAACGACATCATCCTGAAGCGCGACATCACCCATGTCGATTACAAGTCGATGCGGAGGATGAGGGAGATCCTGACCGGCGCGGGGTTCCGGATCGAACGCGCGCGCTACACCGAGTCGCATTTGCCCGCCCTGAGGGTCCTGGAACGGCTGATGCTGGGGTGGATGCCCCTGCTGAGGCGCAGGATCGCGGTCCTGGCGGTAAAGCCGGGGGAGGTGTGAGATGGGTGCCTGGGCCGTTGCGTTTCTTGATGGTCGCGGCAACTGCGGTTTACCGTTGATTGCCCGACCTCGGGAGAACGCGCCGAGCCTCACCCGCAGGTCCTCCGGATCGCCACCAGGGAAGCCCCGCCGATGACCGACTCCAGATCCAATGCCGCGCACATCGGCTGGTGGCTTCCCGGCAGCATCTTCGTGCTGCTGACGTTGATCCTCTTCGGCGAGTTCGTCTTCTCCGATCAGATGCTGCATGGAGAGGATTCGCTCTCGCTGGGGTACATGGCGCGGGCGTACTTCGCCGAGCGTCTGGGCGCGGGCGACTTCCCCCTGTGGAGTCCCCGTCTCCTCGGCGGAATCCCGTTCCTGGAGGCCCTTTCGGCCGGCGATTCCATCTACCCGACAAGCGTCCTCTACTTCATTGCCGATGCGTACCGGGTGCTTGGGTGGAAGTTGGTCCTGCACGTGCTCGGGGGCGGGTTCTTCATGTACGGGTGGGTGCGGAGCCTGGGCATGGGGCGGGCGGCCGCGACGGTCGGGGGCATCGCGTGGCTGATGGCCCCCGTCATCGTGACGCTGGTTCTGCCCGGCAACGACGGGAAGCTGATGGTTGCAGCGCTGGCGCCCCTGGTCTTCTGGGCCGCGGAGTCCGTCCTGCGATCGCCCTCGGGCCGCAACATGGCGGGGCTGGCGGGCGCCGTGGCCGTGACCTGCCTGACCACGCAGTTCCAGACCTCCTACTTCCTGTTCATGTCGGTCGGGGCGTACGCGGTCTTTCGCGCGGCGTGTCTGTGGAAGGCGGAGGCCGCCGGAGGGATGCGGCGCGCGCTGGTCCCCGGCGCCGTGTTCCTCGGCTGCTCGGTATTGGGCGCGGGGATCGCCGCGGTGCAGTTGATCCCCGCCGCGCAGTACGTCACGGAATCGTCGCGCAGGATTGCCACGACCGTCGAGGCGACGCCAGCGGAGCGGATCGCGTACGCGAGTTCGTGGTCGTTCCATCCGGAAGAGGTGGCGTCGCTGGTGGTGCCCGAGTTCGTGGGCAACAGCGGGGCCGATGCGGAGTGGGGACGGGGAACCTACTGGGGTCGCAACGCGCTCAAGCTCAACCACGAGTACCTGGGCGTCACCGTGCTGGTGCTCGCCCTCTTCGGCTTTCTGGGTCGGCGGAGAAGGGCATTGCGTTGGTTCCTGGCGGTGCTGAGCGCGACCTGGCTCCTCTTCGCTCTTGGCACGCATACGCCGTTGTGGCGGATCTTCTACGAGATCGTGCCGGGGATCTCCATCTTCCGGGTTCCGTCCATCAGCGCCTTCCTCGTCAGCTTCGGCGTGACGACTCTGCTCGCGCTCGGCGTGGACGACCTGGTCCGCGAACGCCCGGCGCCGGGAGCGTTCTTCCGCGGCCGGCGGGGCCGCGCACTGGTCGTCTTCGTCGGCCTGCTCCTGCTCGGCCTCCTGCTTCAGGGCAGCGGCGTGCTGGGCAGCGTCTGGACGACGATGGTGTACGGCGACATCGGCGACCGGGGCCTTGCCGCGCTGGCGGCTGCGACGCCCTTCATCACACGAGGGTTCTTCATCGCCCTGCTGATGGCGGCGCTCTGCGTCGCGGCGGTGTGGGCGGTGAGAGAAGGGAAGGTCCCCCTGACAGCGGGGCTGGCCGCACTGGCCCTCCTGGTCGCAGTCGACCTCGGGAGGGTGGATCGGGCCTTCGTCCGCACATTCGATTTTCACGCCTGGGCCGCGCCGAATGCCAACACGCAATACCTCCAGCAGCGGCGCGACGCCGAGCCGCCCTTCCGGGTCGCCGACCTGCGGGGCGACGACCAGGCCGTGGAATACGGCATGCACGGCCTGGACATCCTGACCGGACATCATCCCAACGACCTCGCCCGCTACCGCCAGCTTCTCGGCCTCGAGGCCAGCGTGCGCCAGGGCGCCAACACCCGGCACCAGAACGTGTTGCGGATGATGAACGTGAAGTACCTGGTGTGGCCCGAAGAGGCAGCCGGACGGCCGCCGTACCAGGGCGCCCAGGCGCTGAGTTCGGCGCGAACCCCGAGAGGCGTGATGACGGTGTATGCCTATCCGCCCGGCCTCGACAAGGCCTGGGTGGTGCCCGCCGCCACCGTCCTCGCGGACGACGAAGCCGCGCTGGCGAGGATCCTGTCGCCGGAATTCGACCCGGGGCGCGAGGCGATCCTGGCGGAGCCGACGACGCTGGCGCTTCCGGAGCCGGGAGGGGCAAGGGGGGGCGGCCAGGTCGCATGGGACCTCAACGAGCCCGACGAGCGCCGTCTGCGGGTGACGACGGGCGGTCCCGCGCTGCTGGTCGTGTCGGAGAACTGGTTCCCGGGGTGGGTGGCGGAGGTGGACGGTGAGCCCGCCCAGGTGCGCCGGGCCAACCTGACGCTGCAGGCGGTGGAGATCCCGTCTCCCGGGGACCACGTGGTGACGCTGCGCTATTCGGCCCCGACGGTGCGCAGCGCGCTGCGCCTCAGCATCGCCGCTTCGGTGATCACGGTCCTGCTATTCGGGTTGTCGTTTGTTCCGGGCATGCCTGGGTGGCTTGGCCCCGGCCGAGGGGACGGATGACCGGTCGCGTGTCTCCGGCGGGGGGCGGGCAGCCGCCCGCGGCCGGCCGCAAGCGCTGGTGGGTGACGCCCGTCAAGCTGATCCTGACGGTCGGCGTGACCTGGCTGATCCTGCGTGGGGCGGGGGTCCGGCTGTCGGAGGTGGGGACGGTGGACTGGCGGCTGGTGCGGCTGAACGTACCGTACCTGGTTCTTTCCGTGGCGCTGGTCTTCGTGACATTTGCGGTCACGGCCGCGCTGTGGTCCCGGAATCTGGTGGAGTTCGGCGAGCGCAGGGTGGGGGTGGTCGAGGGGGCCGCCATGCTGCTGATCGCGAACCTGGGCAGGTACGTGCCGGGCAAGATCCTGGCGCTCGCCGGGGTGGCCGTGATGGCGCGCCGCCGGGGAATCTCGGGGGTGCGCGCGACGGCGGCGGCCGTGACGGCCCAGATGGTCAACCTGCTCGCGGCGGCGGCGGTGGGGGGGTGGGTCGCCGTGTGGTCGGCGGGCCTGTCGGAGGCGTGGCAGGTGGGGGTCGGCGTGGGGATGGTGGCGGCGCTGGGGGGATTCCTCTACTTCGGGGGAGCGGGGGCCCTGGTGCGCTGGGTGCTCCGGCGAAGCGGCCATGACCGGAACCTGCCGGATCCGAGTGGCCGCGCTCTGTTGCTGCTCCTGCCCGGCTACATCGTCAACTGGCTGGTTTTCGGCGCCGCTTTCGTATGCCTGGGGCGGGGTCTGGGAATGGAGTTCGGCTTCGGGATCGGGACTACGGCGTTCGCAGCCGCCTACTTCGCCGGCTATCTCGCCGTCTTCGCGCCGGCGGGGCTCGGCATCCGCGAATCGTCGTTGCTGGGCCTGCTCACCCCGGTGCTGGGAGCCGAAGCGAGCCTGATCCTCGCCGCTCTGCAGCGGGTGTGGATCACCGCGGCCGAGCTCGTGGCGGCCTCGGTCGGGGCGTTCGCGCTGCGCAAACCCGACCTGCCCGCGACCCCTCGCGGTGATACCGAAGGCGCCGAGCCAGCCACCGGAGGCACGGCATGAGCCGCGTGAAGCGCGTCCTGGTCATCGTGCCCACCTACAACGAGCGCGACAACCTGCCGCGCGTCGTCCCGCTGATCCTGGCGCAGGGGGATGCCTTCCACGTCCTCGTGGTCGACGACAACTCACCCGACGGCACCGGCCAGCTGGCCGATGAACTCGCCGCTGCAAGCGAGCGCGTGAACGTGCTGCACAGGGCGGGCAAGATGGGCCTGGGCGCCGCCTACGTCGCCGGTTTCGGGTGGGGACTGGAGCGGGGGTTCGATGCGCTGGTCGAGATGGACGCCGATCTGTCCCACCCCGCCGACCGGCTCCCGGCGCTGATCGGGGCGCTGGAAGAGGTGGACGTCGCGGTGGGATCCCGTTACGTGGGCGGCCGCATCACGGTGGTGAACTGGCCCCTGCGACGGCTGATGATCAGCCTCTTCGGCTCGTGGTACGCGCGCGCCATTACAGGGATGTCCGTCAACGACATGACCGGAGGCTTCAACGCCTTCCGGCGAGAGGTGATCGAGGCGGTCGGGCTCGAACGGATCCAGTCGAACGGCTACAGCTTCCAGATCGAGCTCAAACTGCGCGCGCGCCGGGCCGGATACACCCTCCGGGAGGTCCCGATCGTCTTCACCGAACGGGACAGCGGCGAATCGAAGATGTCCGGCAGGATCATCCGCGAAGCGGTATGGCGGGTGTGGGCCCTGCGGATCCTCGATCTGCTGGGGAGGCTATGACCCGGTGGCGCTCATCGACCTTTGCTACCGCTGCCCTGAATGCGGCCACGATCCGATGGAGGGAGAGGGGGACGAAGCGCGGTGCGGGTCCTGCGGGGTCCGCCTCGAGCGCCGGCGGGGGCGGTTGTGGATGATCGTACCGGGGGATGGAAAGGCAACCGGGATCGGCGCGTGGGAGCTGTGCCGCAGAATCGACGGACACGGGGGACCGATGACCCGGGCGACGGCGCCGGACGGGACCATCGAATACTCCGCGCGGGCAATGGTGTCGTGGCGGGTCGCGGAGGACGCCGTGTGGCACGGCGGCGTTCTGCGGGGCTTCTCCGAGTCGATGGGTCCTGCCGGAGAAGGTTCGATCAAGGTGGAGCGCGACACGGTGTCCGTGGACGGCGGGCGGACCGGTGCGGGACGCTGGCGGCACCTGGACATCGGCGCGGTGCAGGCGTCCTCCTCGTCGCTGCAGCTGTCGCTGCCGGGCGAGCGGCTGGTCCAGTTCCGCTTCATCGGCGATTCGCCCCGGCGGTGGGAGACGCTCATGCGGCGCCTGATCGCCGACGCGTGGAAGCGCGCCGGGCGGGGCAGGGTGATCGAGTACCAGCCCCGGATCGTCGCTCGATCGTGAGGGCCTGGTACTCCTTCTTCCGCGTCATTGCGCGGGCGCTGACGCAGGTGCTGACGCGGCCGACGGTTTCCGGGAGGTCGAACATCCCCCGCACGGGCCCGTTCTTCCTCGTGGCCAACCACGAGAGCATCCTCGATCCGGTGCTGGTGCAGGGCTACTGCCCGCGAGCGGTCCACTTCTTCACCAAGAGCACCCAGTTCTCCGCCAGCCCGGTGTTCCGGTGGTTTCTGCCGCGCGTGGGGGCGATCCCCGCGCGGCGGTACCGGGTCGATCCGCAGTCGGTTCGCACGGCGCTGCGGATGCTCCGGCAGGGTGACGGCGTCGGGATCTACCTTGAGGGCGAGCGCAGCTGGGACGGTGCGCTGCAGCCGTTCAGGCGCGGCTCCGTTCGGCTGATTCTCGGGGCGGGGGTGCCTGTTGTCCCGTGCGCGGTTGCCGGTACCTACGGGGCCTGGCCCCGCTGGAGCCGCCGCCGCTGGCGGTCGCGGGTCTCCGTCCGCTTCGGTGAGCCACTACACTTCGGCGTCCACAATACGCGGGCGGCCCGTGACGCGGCGCTCGACATGGCTGCCGGGCGGATTGCCGACGCTTTGCGGCAGTTGCGGGAGGAACCGTCATGACCGGGGCCGGGACGCTGGCGGACCGCGTTGGCCGTGCCAGGGACCGCCTCCCACTCGGAGCGAAGCGCCTGCGCGGGGCATTTGACTCTGGCGTAACGAGCACGCGCAGACCAGTTTCCGGGCCATGATACGGTCAGCACTCCTGTGGATGTCCGAAAACAGCTGGTGCAAGAACACGCTGCCCAGGTATGGGTTCGTGCGGAGGGCGGTGCGCCGGTTCATGCCCGGCGAGGAGCTGGAGGATGCACTGGGGGCGGCGCGGTCGATGGTCGAGCAGCACCGGATCCCGGCGCTCATCACCTTTCTCGGCGAAAACGTGGCCGACGAGGCCGAAGCTCGTTCGGTGACGAACCACTACATCCACACGGCGGAGGCGATCGCCGCCGCTGGGCTGGATGTGGAGCTGTCGCTCAAGCCGACGCACCTGGGACTCGATCTGGGCATCGACGTAGCGGAGGAGAATCTGCGGCGCGTGACCGCGGCCGCCGAGGCGTGGGGCAACTGGGTCTGGCTGGACATGGAGTACAGCCGCTACGTCGATCCGACGCTCGATCTGTACCGTTCCATTCGCGCCGATCACCCGAAGTTCGGGATCTGCCTTCAGTCCTACCTGCATCGCACGCCGGACGACCTCGAATCCCTCATTCCCCTGGGCTCGGCCGTGCGGCTGGTGAAGGGCGCCTACGCCGAACCTCCCGATGTCGCGCTGCCGGTGAAGGCGGATGTCGATCAGGCGTTCTTCGACCAGGCGATTCGCATGCTTGCTCCGGACGCGCGCGAGGCCGGGGTTCGGGTGGGACTGGCGACGCACGATGCCCGACTGATCCGGCGCATCGAGTCCTGGGCGGAGGCGAACGGCGCGGGAGGGGACGCCTGCGAGTACCAGATGCTTTACGGGATCGCCGAGCAGGAGCAGAGGCGTCTCGCGGGTGCGGGCAAGGGCGTCCGTGTGCTGATCAGCTACGGGGAGCACTGGTTCCCCTGGTATGTCCGCCGCCTGGCCGAACGCCCGGCGAATGTCGGGTTCGTGCTGCGCAGTCTGCTTCCGAGGTGAGTTGAGATGATGGAACGTTCGTTGTTCAGGGTGTGGTTCGATGGTTTTCGGCGGATTCCGGTCCTTTTCCTGCTGCTGGCGGTCGCGGGTTCGGCCGCGTGTGGGGAAGGGGGTCGGGCGGGTGGTCAACCGGAAGCTGAGGCCGGGGCCGGCACGGTTGCGGCCGGGTACGATGCGGCCGCGGATTCGGCGCGCCTGCTGATCGATTCGCTAATGGCGGCGGAGGCGATCCCCGGGCTTTCGGTGGCCGTCGGACGTGCGGCAGAAGTGATGTGGTCGGAAGGTTTTGGCTATTCGGACCTTACGCACAGTGTTAGGGTGACGCCAGAGACTCTGTTCCGCGTGGGCAGTGTGTCGAAGCCGATTACGGCGGCGGCGCTCGGCGTGCTGCTGGAGCGTGGCGCGCTGGATCTGGATGCTCCCGTGCAGGATTATGTGCCGTCGTTTCCGACGAAGCGTTTTCCGGTGACGACCCGGCAGCTTGCGGGGCACCTGGGCGGGGTCCGCCACTATGCGGGAATGGAGAACTTCTCTGCGGTCAACTATCCCGACGTGATGTCCGGGCTGGTCATCTTCGAGGACGATCCGCTGATCAACGAACCCGGCACCGAATTCTCGTATTCGTCCTACGCCTGGAACCTGATCAGCGCGGTGGTCGAGGGTGCCAGCGGGGAAGCGTTCCTCGATTTCATGGACCGCGAGGTCTTCGGCGCACTCGCAATGGAAGAGACGTTTGCCGACAGGAACCGACCGATCATCGAGCACAGGACCCGCTTCTACGTCAGGGACGAGGAAGGGCAGGTCGTGAACGCTCCCTACGTCGACAACAGCTACAAATGGGCGGGCGGGGGCTTCATTTCGACCCCGGAGGACCTGCTCGTCTTTGCAAACGGCCATCTGGAGCCCGGATACCTCCAGGCGGAAACGCTGGAGGTGCTGTTCACCTCCCAGACGACACGGGACGGCAGCGAGACCGGGTACGGGGTCGGCTGGCGTTCCAGCACCAACGCGCACGGCGAGCGGATCGTCTCGCACGGTGGCGGATCAGTCGGCGGCCGCACCATGCTGACCATGAACCGCGACAACGGACTCATCGTCGCGATCGTGGCGAACCTGTCCAGCGCGCCGATGACCGCCGGGCTGGCCGGACGGATCGAGGAGCTGTTCCGGTAGGGGGGCCGAGGTAGCGGCTCGGGGACCGCACCCCACACTGGTGCGGCAGCCGAACATCCCGCCGCGAGGCGGGAGCGGGCGGTGTGCGTGGCTGGAAACACGAGCCGCCAGCGTCCGGCGGGGCAGTGCCGCTGGCGGGACTCACCGTTTTGCCGCTCCGGTTCCGCTCTCCACGATGTAACTTGACATAATATATATTATACGAAGTAGCACAATATTACGGCTTTTCTACGGTTCTTCCGAAACACTTCCCATGTAGTTGCGCCGCAACGCCTTACGGGACCGCACTTCAAGCGATGGATAACAGATACAAATATTAGATGAGCTGAACCCACAACCGTTGTGGGTTTGGACCGCCCGCGCCTCCATGCGTACCTTGGAAACGCCCCCATTGCACCCCCAACGCGAGGAAAGACCCGATGCGAGCACGCGCGGCCCTTGAAGCCATCGCCAAGGAAATCGAATCCATCTACGCCCCCATTCCGGCCGGCGACGAGCGCGAACCGCCCGCGCAGTTCGAGGGCGTTGCGCCGCCCGTCTTTCGCCACACGCCCAAGGAAAGCGACGTGGCCGACGAGGCCCGCTTCTATGTGGTTGAGTACGCGGGCGGCGAGGCGCTGGCCCCCACCTTCGAGGTGTACGCCTTCGCCCGTGACCGCGCCGACGTGCTGGACATGATGGACGACACCATGGTTGCCATGGACAGCAACGGCTTCGAGGCGAGTAGCGGCGAAATCTCGCCGACCGAAGATGGCTTCGGGATCGTCATTGACGTGGTGCCTGGTTCGACCCTGGACGAGCGGCCCAAGCACTTCGACTAGATGCCCGCACGCCTCCACCTTCCCGACTTCGAGGCCGCCAAGCGCACCGCCCGCCCAGGCATCCCCGACGCCATGCGGCGCGGCTTCGAGGCGTGGCAAGCGGACGCGCTCAAGCGGCTCAAGCGGGCCACGCCACGCGACACGGGCCGGCTGCGCCGCCGTACCACGGCCAAGCGCAAGGGCCGCGTCGCCACCTTCGAGGCGCGCACCCAGTACGCCAGTTTCCTTGAGTTCGCCCGCGGCGGCCGGCATGAGTACATGGGCCGATCCATCGCACGATCCGCGCGCACCCTTCCCCGCTACATCGACCGCGAGTTCAAGGCGCTCGATCGTGGCTGATGGCACCGCGCAAACGCCCCGAAAGGGGGCGGCAACGCAGGGGGTTAGGCACGGTTCGCGAGTGACGGGGCGGGCGCTGTGCGACTACGTGGGCCAGCATCTAGAGTTGATCGGGTGGGAACGGCGGTTCCTGTACAGGCTGGCGCGGACGGATGGCGACCTTGCGTTGAGTCTCGCGCGGGGCAACGGCAAGAGTGCGTTGTGCGCGGCGATCGGGGCGGCCGTGCTGGACGGCCCGCTGCGCGTGGAGGGTGCGGAGGTCATTTTGGTGGCGTCCAGCTTCGCGCAAGCGGGGATCATGTTTCGTGACGCGCTGGCGTATCTCGGGCCCCAGGTGGGCGACCGCGCGAAGTGGCGGAAGCGTGACACCACGGGCGTTGCGGAGCTTGAGTATCTGCCGACGCGCACGCGGTTGAAGGCCATCGGCAGCGACCCGCGCAGGATGCACGGATTGCGGCCGCTGCTGGTGCTGGCCGATGAGCCGGCGCAATGGCCGCCGACAACGAGCGAGCGGGCGTTGGCGGCGCTGCGCACGGGCTTGGGGAAGTTCCCGGGCTCGCGGCTGATCGCGCTTGGGACGCGGCCCGAAACGGAGGACCATTGGTTCGCCCGGATGCTCGCCGAACCGGACGCCGTGACCTTCGCGGCGCGGCCCGACGATCCGCCGTTCCAGCGGCGCACGTGGCGGCGGGCCAACCCTTCGCTTGACGCCTTCCCGTGGCTGGAGGATCGGTTGCGGATCGAGGCGAAGGAAGCGAAGCGCGACCCGGTGGCGCTGGCCGCCTTCTGCGCGCTGCGGCTCAATCAAGGCGTGGCCGACACGGTGGAAAGCGTCTTGCTGGAGGCGGGCGTGTGGCGGGCGGCGGTTGGCGAGGCGGGCGCGGCGGGCCGCTACGTGCTGGGGGTGGACCTTGGGACCACGGAGGCCATGAGCGCGGCGGCGGGATACTGGCCCGACACGGGGCGGCTCGATGCGGTGGCGTGCTTCGGCGACGATCCCAGCCTGCGCAACCGTGGGCTGGCGGCGGGCGTCGGGCGCCTCTACGTGGACATGGCGGCCCGCGAGGAGCTTGTCACCAGTCCGGGGCGGGTGTCGGACCTTCGCACGCTGCTGGGGGCCGTGTGGGACCGCTGGGGCGCGCCGGCGGCCATCGTGTGCGACCGCTGGCGCGAGGGCGAGCTACGCGACGCGCTGGCGGCCCTACGCTTCCCGCGCGCCGCGCTCGTTGTGCGCGGCATGGGCTACAAGGACGGGGCCGAAGACGTGCGGGGCTTCCGCCGCGCCATGCTCACGGGCCACGTGACGCCGTGCGAGTCGCTGTTACTCACGGCGGCCATGAGCGAGGCGCGCGTTGTGACCGATCCGGCGGGCAACGCCAAACTGGCAAAGCGGACGGAAGGCGGGCGGCGGCGGGCGGCCCGCGACGATGCGGCGGCGGCGGCCATCCTTGCCGTGGCGCTGGCATGGCGCAACCGGGGCCGCGAGGCGGCGCCCGCTCGCGTCCACGTTCCCGACAGCGTGGCCGCGCGCATGTAGAGCGGGGGCGCGACCCGAAGGCCACGCCCCCGCAGGGTACTACCCTTGCCAAGCCACGCCCTGCCGCGCCCAGCCACGTCAAGCCAAGCCTAACCCAGCCAAGCCACGCCATATCGTGGGCTCAGTCCTAGAAAGGTGGGGACAATTCGTGAAAGTGTCAAGACGCCGCCTCTACCACGGGACGCGCTGGAAGCGAGTACGCGAGGCGGCCAAGCGGCGCGACGGCTGGCGCTGCACGGAGTGCGGGCGGCTTGGCCGCCTTGAGGTTCACCACGTGGACCGCGACCCGGCCCGGTTCTTTGAGTTGGGCAACCTTGCCACGCTATGCCGCGGGTGCCATATTCGGAAGCATAAGCGCATGCGCCCCAACAATTTAGAGTGGGGCGAAATGGTGCGGAAACTCCGGGAAAAGGCGAAAAGATGACGGCGCGGCAGAAAATCGAGTTGCGGTTGTCCCAGGTGCGGACCAGGTTGAACGAAATCGCGGGGCTGGAGGGCGACGACTTCACCGACCAAGTGAAGGCCGAAGCGGCGACGCTCCAGACCGAATACGCGGACCTTGAGCTGCGCCACCAAGCGGCCATCGTGGCCGACGGCGTGACCGAGACGGAGACGGCGACCGATCCCGACGCCGAAGCGCGCGAGCGGCTGGAGCTTCGCGGGCGGGTGTCGATCGTGGACTACATCGACGCCGCGAGCAACGGGCGCGATGTGTCGGGCGCGGCGAGCGAGTACAACGCCGCGCTGGAGATTCGCGGCGACCGCTTCCCGCTGGAGTTGCTGGCGCCCGACGATTTGGAGGAACGGGCCACCACAGACACCGACGGGCGCGTTACGCAACAGTCTTGGATCGACCGGCTGTTCGCCACGACGATGGCGCGGCGCGTCGGCGTGACGTTCGCCAGCGTGGCGCCGGGCCAGGTGTCCTATCCCGTGACCACGGCGGGCGGCGCGCCGGCCCAGCGCGCGCGCACGCAAGCGGCGGCGGAAGCCGCATGGACCGTCGGCGCTACCGTGATCGAGCCCACCCGCAGTAGCATCCGTGCCGTATTCAACCGGGTGGACGCGCTGCGGCTTCCGGGGCTGGAGGATGCCTTGCGGCGCGACCTTCGCATGGCGATGGCGGAGGGGATCGACCGCGCGATTTTCGTCGGCGACGCGACCACCACGAAGAACGAGGCCGACATAACGGGGCTCACGGGCGCGAGCATCGGCGAGACGACCATCACCCAGGCCAACAAGGCGAAGTACGACAAGACGCTTGAGGCGTTCACGGCCATGGTGGACGGCATCCACGCCGGCGGCTTGGGAGACTTGAACATCGTGTCGTTTTTGGGCGCGTGGAAGCTGTGGGAGCAGACCATCGCGAACAGCGCCGCCGAGAATCAGACCATGGCGCAATTCCTACGCGCGGCGGGGCTGTCTTGGGGGCTTCGCGGCGGCGTCGAGGCCGCCACGTCGAACGGGAAGTTCGCGGCGGTGGTGGGACTGGCGCGCGGCATCCGCAACGCCGCCGTGGCCCCTGTCTGGGCCGACGCGGCGCTGATCCGCGACCCGTACAGCGGGGCAACCAAGGCCGACGTGGCGCTGACCATGCACACGTTCTGGGGTTTCAAGATCCCACGGCCGGCCAACTTCAAGCGGCTCAAGTTCGTAACGTAGGTGTGGACCGCTTCCTGTCGGCCGTCGAGGTACGCGCCGAAGGGCGCACGCTCGAAGGCGTCGCGCTGCCCTATGGCGAGCTTTCGCCGTCGCATCGTGAACGCTTCGAGGCGGGCGGCGGCGCCGTGGCGCCCAACGCCATTCTGGATCTTGACCATGACCGGCTGCGCACGGTCGCATGGATCGGCGCGGGGCTGACGCTCACCGACACGCGCGAGGGGCTGCACCTTCGGGCCGAAGTGCCGCGCACGCCCGCCGGCGACGAAGCGTTGCGCGGCGTCCGGACCCGCGAGCGGTCGGGGCTGTCGATCGAGTTCGAGGCCGCGCGCGACCGCACCGAAGCGCAAACCGGGGTGCGCGTGGTCGAGGCGTGGACCGTGCATGGCGTCGGACTCGTTGAGCGGGCGTCATACCCTTCCGCCATGGTCGAGGCTCGCCAGCGCACGGGGCCGCCCGTGCGTGGAAGCGTGGCGCTGGGCGAGCGGCTGGCGTGCGGGTGCCGGGACGGCTGCGACGCCGTGCGGATCGCGCCCGACGCCTTCGACGCCGCCTTGCGCGAGGCGGAAGCGGGCGACCGCGTGATAACCGCCTTTTTCTCGGGGCGCTTCGATCGGCCGTTGGCGCGCGTCGGCGCTGGGCTCACGCTCACGCGCGAGCGCGGCCAACTGGGGGTGCGCATCGACGGACTGCCCGACAGCGCCGAAGCGGGCGAGTTTCTGGAGGCGGTCGCCAGCGGCGCGGCGTTCCAGTTCCGCCCCTACTTCCCTGACCGATTCTCCGACGTGGCGAAGGCCGGCACAACGGCTGAAGTGGCCCGCGCTGACCTTCGCGGCATCGAGATAGCGGCCATATCGGGGCCGACCGAAGGACTGCGGGAAATTGCGGTCGGGCGGCGCGAGGATCGGAGGCGGCGCGTATGGCTGTGACCCGCGCGGACCTGCTCGTTTACATCGGCTCCGAGTCGGACGGCGGCGACCAAGACGCGCTGCTAGACCGCCTCTTGGCGTCGGCCGTCGCCATCGTGGGCGCCTATGCTGATGACAGCACGCCCGAAGCCGTGCAGGACCAAGCCGTCACCCAGGTGGCCGCCTTGCTGTGGTACAACCGGGGCGGCGTCGGGACCGATGGCCGCATACGTCAGGTGCACGTGTTGCGCGACAGCGGGGCGCGCGCCTTGCTCAAGCCGTACCGCCCGCCCGTGATCGGGGGCACCCCATGAAATGGCCGTGGAGCCGCGAGGCGGACGGACTGGAGCGGCGCGACTACGCCGACATCGTGCTCCAGCTTCTCCAAGCGCGAGCGGACGGCGAGGAAGCGGACCTGCTCACCACGGCCGCCGTGGAGCAAGCTGCGGGGGCCGTGGCGCGCGCCTTCGCGTCGGTGACGGTGGATGGGGCGGCGCACGTGGTCGAGGCGCTCACGCCCGCCGTATTGGGCCGCATCGGGCGCGACGTGATCCGCCACGGTGAAAGCGTCCACGCGATCGACGTACGGCGCGGACGGGTGGCGCTCGCGCCCGTGGCGGCGTGGACCATGGACGGCGGCCACGATCCGCGCACGTGGCGCTACGACGTGCAGCTGACCGGCCCGACCATGGAGGTAACGCGCAAGGGCGTCCCGGCGTCGGGCATCGTGCATGTGCGCTGGGCGAGCGAGCCGCAGCGCCCGCACGAAGGGACAAGCGCGGCCACCTACGCCGCCGAGACGGCCCGCACGGCTTCCCGCGCGGAACGCTCCATAGGCGACGAAGCGGGGGCCGCCGTGGGCTCCATCGTGGCGCTGCCCGAATCGTCGGATACCGTGTTCAACACGATCAAGGCGGCGTTGGACAAGCTGCGGGGCGAGGCCATCCCCGTTGAGACGGCGGCGGCGGGATGGGCCGACGATCGCGTCACCGCCCCGAAACGGGACTGGGGGGCAACCCGCATTGGCGGCGCGCCGCCGCAAGGCACCGTGACGGCCCGCCAAGCCGCCCAGGACGGACTATTGGGCGCCTTCGGGGTTCCCGCCGCGTTGTACAATCCCGGCGACGGCACAGCGGCCCGCGAGGGGCTGCGGCGGTTCTGGATCGCCACGGTGATTCCGCTGCTCAGGGCGCTGTGCTTCGAGGCGCGGGCCAAGCTGGAAGGCGACTGCCAGTTTCGGTTTGACCCGTACGTGCTCGATGTGACCGGGCGCGCGTCGGCGCTCAAGGCGCTGACGGAAGCGGGCGTTGAGTTGGCCGACGCCCGCACGCTCGTTGGACTCGAACACGTGGGGGTTGTGCGGTGAACGTGGTAGTGAAGCGGCACCGCCCGGACGGCGCGCTGTGGGAGACAACGCGCGAGCGCGTCGTTGTGCTGTCGGGCGCGGCCGACGCCGAAGGAAGCGACGGCGCACGGCCCGTGGGCCAAGACGGTGAAATCAGCTTGCGGGCGGCGCGCGGGATTCTGCGCCGTGACGATGTTGTGCAGCTTCCCAGCGGCGAGGCGTTCCGCATCGTCGCCACGCGCGGACTGGCGCCGTTCTACCATCTCGGGGAAAGCGAGGGCGAGCGCGTTACGCGCACGCAATTTCCGGGACGCACCGTGGATGGCGTGACCGTGACGTCCCAGGGCGACGCGCTCACGTCGGACGGCGTCACAATCACCGCTGGGGGCCGCTAGATGCCGCGCCTGCGCTATCGGGTGTCCATGGACGCCCGCGAGGCCGACCGGGGCGCAAGGGTGGCAGAGCGGGCCATGGAGCGCGTTGAGCAACAGTCTCGGGAGACGGCGCGGGCCGTGCGACGCTTCGGCGACGATCTGGACCGCGCGGGCCGCGAGGCGGGCACGGCGGCACGAGGCTTCCGGGGGGTGCATACCGCGCTCGCCGGCATCGCCACGGGCGCGGTGGCCGTGGGGCTCCAGCGGGTGATCGCCAACGCCGCGGAATTGGGCGACAGCCTTACCAACCTCTCCCGGGCCACCGACTTGAGCGTTGAGGCGTTGCAGACCTACGGCGAGGCGTTCCGGCAAGGCGGCGCGAGCCAGGCACAGTATGAGGCCGGCGTCGCGCGGCTGGGGCTGTCGCTGTCCCAGGCACGGCGCGGGACGCTCCTGCAAGCGGCCGCGCTGCGCGAGTTGAACGTCACCGACCTTACCGACGTGGAAGGGGCGCTGCGGCGCATCTTCGAGACGGTGGACGCCGACAGCTTTCAGCGGTTGCGGCCCGTGCTGCGGCAAGTGTTCGGAGACGACAGCGTGAGGGTGTTCGGCTCAACCCTCCAACGATCCGTCGAGGACGTGGACCGCATCCGCGAGCGCGTGGGGGCGCTGGGAACCGAAGGGGCGGCGGCGCTGTCCAGCGTGGCGAGCGAGGCGAGCGAGTTGTCGGCCATACTGCGCACCGAGTTGGCCGAAGCCGTGGCCGCCAACGCCGACTCCATCCGCGACTTGCTGGGGCAGCTGGCCGCGCTGGCCCGTGGCATATCGGAGTTTCTGACGCCGCCCGATCCGGGCGCGGCGTTCTCGCCGTTCACCCGAGGCTTGTTGACGGTCGAGGCGCGCGCGCGGCTGGCCGAGCGGGCGATCGCCGACATGAACGATGAGCTATTCCAAGGGCCGCGCCTTGAGACGGCGCCCGAAGCGGCGGCGGGACTGGATGCCGTGGGGACGGCGGCGGGCGAGGCAACGCCGAAGGTGGACCGCGCCGGCAGGATCGCGCGGCAATCGGCCGTCGGCTTCGGACTGCTCGCCGGCGAGACTCAACGGGTGCGGCGCAATCTCGCCGACGTGGCCGCAGAAATAGCGGGCGGCTTCGAGGTTCCCGAAGTGGAGGTATTCCGCTCCGTGGACGCGCTGGGCGAGTTGGGCGAGGCGGCCGCCGAAGTGGACCGGGAGTTCTCGACGGCTTCGCGTGCCGTGGAAAGTCATATGCGGCGCATCGTGGACTCGATCGCCGACGGGACCGCCACGGCGGGCGACCTGTTGCGGACGCTCACGGCCGCGCTACTCAACGTCGGCGTGGACCTGCTGGGCCGCCGCGTCGCCACGGGCAGCTTTTCGGCCACGCCTACCGCCGCCAGCGCGGGCCGCACGCTCGCCAACGCCCAGGCCTCCCAGCGCGCCCAGCCCATCCAACTGCACGTCGAGAACCAGTGGACGGTGAACGCCATCGACGGCGAATCACTGGAGCGGGCGTTGGAGCGCGGCCGCTCCACGATCGAGGGCATCACCGAGGCCGGCGTAATGCGCGGGCTGCAACAGGCGACGCCGCTGCGGGCCGCCGTGCGGGCGGTGCGTTGAGCGCGCGGCTGTGGACCCGGCAAGAGTTGGACCGCGAGTACTGGAGGCTGTGGCGGCTGGCGTGTCGGCGGGTGCGCGAGGCGGGCGGGCGGCGGCTGACACAAGCGGCTTGGCTGAGCACCATGCGCGGCCGCGAAGGCGAGGCGTACCGCGCGGCCAATTCGGCCCGCAGCGGTCACTACCACAGCACCGAGCGGGGCAAGGCGACCCGCCGGCGTGCTGAAAAGAGGCGGCGCCGCAGCCCAGGCTATCGAGCGTACCAGCGGCGGTATCAGCGGGCGAGGCGGGCGCGGCTGAAAGCGGAGGCCAAGGGGGGAGTTTCAGGGCGCGGGCGCGCATATAGGGGCCAAATGGAAGCGGCCGACCCCTAGCGGGGCCGACCGCGACCATGTCAGACTAGACCGGGGGCGACCGAGCCTGAACGAAAGGAAGAGCCTAAAGATGGGCAGAAAAAGACGGCAACGCAAGACCGGGGGCGCGATCGGATAGACTCCATGCCATTTTCACCAGACCCGCAAGGGATTCCGCACCCCCGTTTAGGGCGCTGCCGCTAGATAGTTGGGCGGGGGGGAGCCAAAGCCGACACCAACGGGCCGCAGCAACGGGGGCGATTCCCGCCAACAGTCGGCACCACAACCCGGCGCTGAAAAGCGTGTGCGACGTGGGGCGGGGTGTTTGATCGGCCACCGCAGGTGTACCGCCCTTGAGGTCAGTTCACCGCGCCGCCAGAATGGCGCACCGAGGCCACCCGGACCCGATCGAGCGACGCACGCCGCGCAAGCGGCTCCATACCTTCGAGCGGCTCCATACGGAGGGACTGGACACGGGAAACCCCCACGGCTCACCCGTGGGGGCTACCAACCCGTGTCCGCCCACCCGCTCACCACCGGAGGGAGACGGTTCGACGGCTACCGCTAGTAGAGGTCGCTGAACCCTACCCGATCACTCTTCTTCGGATCCTTCTTATAGAGGCCGCACGAGTGTGTTGCTGCTGTGGTCTCGTGCTGTGGCAGTGCTCTGCAATGTCCCATCTTGGCGTCTGGCTTGGGCGGGTGCCAATGCTGGCACGTCGAACACGTCTGCTTTCTCTTGGCCATCATGCGCCCCCGTTTCTGTTGAGTGCGGCCCGCACCGCATCGGCGAGCCATTCGGCGGGCGGCTGATCGGCGGCCCGCGCGGCGTCCGTCATGGCCCGCTTTTCGTCGCTGGTCAGCAAGGCGGCCAGCTTCCAGTAGCGGGGCAGCTGGGCGCGCTCTTCGGGCCAATGGCCGTGCGTGTCGAAATACTCTTGCCGTGTGCGGCGGCCAGCTTCCCGCCACGATTCGCGGTTCGCCTCTTGGCGCGTCCGGATCATGGCGCGTTGCCGCGCCGGCCACGTCTCGCTACGGCGCTTCCGCGCCTCTCGCGTTTCAGTCATGCCGACAGCCTCTTTGATCGACTGGGCGAGCCGCGCGTCGCCACGGCTCAAGGATCGGATAATGGGGACCGTCCACCGCTCGCCCGCGAAGGCGCGGCGGAAGTCACAACGGCGGCAAGCGACGCCGTGGGGCTCTACTTGGAGCGAGTGCCTTCCAGCGCATCTAGCACCACGTCGGACGCTTCGGCCGGCGGCGGCGTGGTCACTATGCCGACTTGCGCCAGCGTGTCCAGCGCCAGCGCCTTTTCGGCGGCGTTGCGCAGGATGCGGCGACACCAAACCATTGTCGGCAGGCCGGCCAGTTGGGCCGCCCGCCGAACCGCTTTCAAGTCGCTTGGGTACGCCCGAAGCAAGATTGATTGATCGCGCCGCATGGGTTCCAGCCTTGGAAGTGGTTGCGTTCTGTCGCAAGGTTTCTTCCTTACTGGCCCGCTCGTAAGAGTGTAGGTTTCGTCAATCGTCGGCGCTGCGGGCGTACATGGATACTAGCGGATTCGATAGCGGAATGGAAGCCTATGCCGGATATCGTCTTACGCTGGCGAGAATATATATTATGCGAACCAACTACGGCGATTATTCAGTGGATTCAATGGGTCTGGCCCGTCCACGGGACAATTCCCGCGTGGAAATCGCAGGTCGGCCAGACGCTTGGGTTCGCAGAAGAACCCGAAGCGAATTCAGCGCAGCAGCGCAACCACCTCGGCCCGACGCATTTCCACGACGCCCCGTCCGGGATCGCTTTCGTCCATCTCCGTCAGCAGCCGGTCGTACAGCGCGAGCGCGCCGGCGATGTCCCCTTGATCGCGCTTGACGCGGGCGGCGTCGGCGAGCGCGTCATGGACCTGGAAGCCCAGTTCGGCCCGGTCCGCCAGCCGCTCGTACAGTCCCTCGGCCATCTGCAGGTTCCCTGCGTCTTCGGAGATCGCGGCCAGGAGGCCGGCGGCCTGGGCTCCGAGAGGATCGCCCACATCACCCGCGACGGGTTCCAGCACCTCCGCGGCGGCGGCCGGATCGCCCATGCCAGCCGTGATCTGCGCCAGCGATACCCGTGCTTCGTCCGCGAACGGCGTGCCCGAGAAGCGTTCGAGGTACAGTTGCAGATCAGCCTGTGCACCCGCCTGGTCGCCCTGCTCCAGACGCTGCTGCAACTCTTCCAGCTGAGCTGCCGCGGCGGTATTCAGCGACTCGCGATAGTTGCCGTAGTACACGAGTGCGGTTACCCCGAGCACTGCGGCCACGACGCCGATCGTCAGCGCCGACCGGTTCTTTTGAGCCCACTCGCTGAAGGTGAGCATTCTGGCGACGAAGACGTCTTCCTGTTCAGCGGGATTGACTTCTTTTGCGGGGCCGGTACCCGGCCTGCTGTATTTGCCCATGATGAGTCGAAGAGATCCGTTTCGGTTTGACTTGGGTGACTGCTGAACACTAATGCTGGCGCGGAATCGGGGTCAACGCCGGATCGTGGCGGGAAACCGGATCAGAGTACCCCGGAAGCGACGTGGAGCGGCCTTTCCGTCTGGTGAACCTCCAGGCACCCGTCGGCTTCGGTCTCGAGCTGCAGGGTGATGTGCTGGAGTTGGAAATCCCGGTACGCGATGGTCCTCAGGCCACCGAGCAGCTCGTCGCGCCTCTGTCCGTCGGCGGGATCGACCATCACGTGGGCGGTGAGCGCGTCGTTCAATCGACCAGCGCCGTGAGCGCCGCCGGATCAACGTTGCCGCCGGATACGATTGTGGCGGCACATCCTGCAGGCCTGTACCCAGACCGGAGCGCTGCGATCCCAACCGCCCCCCCGCCCTCGACCACCAGCCGGTGGCGGTGGAAACACCACGCTACCGCCCTGCGGATCTCGTCCTCTTCGACGATCACATGCTCGGCCGCGACCTCCTTTACAATATCGAACGTCAACCGATTGTCGAGCCCGATCCCGCCCGACAGCGCCGAAGCCACCGTTTCTTCGTCGGGCAGCTGGACGGGCTTTCCGGCATCGATGCTCTGCACCATTACCGACGCGCGGCGCGCGGACACGGCAACCACACGAACCCCGGCGGCCTTCGCCGCCAGTCCGACACCCGCGACAAGTCCCCCGCCGGACAGGGGCACGAGCAACTCTTCGAGATTCGGCACTTGCTGGAGCAGCTCGAGCGCGATGGTCCCCTGCCCTTCGATCACGTCGGGATCGTCGAAGGGGTGGATGAGCGTCAGCCCGCGCGAGGTGGCGAGCGTCGCCGCGCGCTCTTCGGCCGCGTCGTAGCTGTCGCCGCAGAAGACCAGCGTGGCGGCGGCCTCCTCGATCCCGCGCAGCTTGAGCGGGTCGGCCCAGTCGGGAACGCAGACGGTGGCGGCGATGCCGATGTGACGTGCCACTTCCGCGACGGCGCGGCCATGGTTGCCGGAGGAGGCCGCGACGATGCCCCGGCGGCGCTCTGCCCGGTCCAGCTTGAGGATCCGGTTGGCCGCTCCCCGCACCTTGAAGGAGCCGGTTCGCTGGAGTGACTCCAGCTTGAGGGCAACCTGGCCGGCCGGGGTTTCGACCGGAAGCACCGGCGTGCGCCAGATCAGGTCGCGGATGCGTTCGCGGGCCCGCGCGAAGTCGAGCGCTGGCGGCCCGCACCGGTCCTGCGCGGTCGCCGGGATGGCCGGCGCGACCGCCGGAGAGGACTTGGCCGTCGTGTCCCGATGTCTCACTCAGTCTGCGAGATGATGCTCAGGAGATGATCCTCTGGCCCTCGACCAGCTTCACGATCCACAGTCCCGAATTCAGGTCCGACGTGAAGATGTGGCCCTTGTGAATCTGGGCGCCCCAGGTCATCCCCCAATTCGGTACGGTCGATTCGGCGTCGGTGGTCTTGAGGATCGCGATCTCCCTGCCCTGCCGGTACAGGTCGCCCCGCAGCTCTCCGGAGATGTCCACGACCCTGAGGCCTGCCTGGTAGTACCCCACGTACAGCCGGTCCCCCTCCACCCAGATGTTGTGGGCGCCCGCTTCGGGCACCTCGTAGCGGGCGACTTCGACCGGGTTGTCCGGATCCTGCATGTCGAGCACGTGGATGTACCCGCGCGCCTCGATCGGCGCGTCCGCGTCCCACACCTGCGGAAAGATCTCATCTCCGACGAAGAGGTAGCGGCCCGCGCGCCAGGCGGTGTGGGTGTTGCCGACCGGGTACTTGTAGCGCGACACGAGCGTGGGCTCGGTCGGGGTTCCTCCGTGCGTGCCGGCCCCGACATCGAGAGTGACCGCCCCGTCATCCCAGTACGACAGGTAGGCGTAGCCGTCCTGCACGACGACGTCGTGGAGCGACTTGTGGTCGGATTCGGGCATGCCCCAGCGTCCCACTTCGTCGGGATTGGCGGGGTCGGAGATGTCGATGATATGGATGTCGCTGGTCCCGTTATGGACCGCGTAGACCAGGTCGCCCTCGATCCACACGTTGTGGACGCCCCCGGGGACGGTGCGCTTGTACTCCGATATGATCGTCGGGTGCGCGGGCTCGGAGAGGTCGAGGACGACGATTCCGTTGCGCCGGTCCGAGGCTCCTTCGCGGGTGAGGATGCCGATGCGGTTGTCGGGATGGATCTTGACGTCGTTGATCCGGCGGGCGTCGAGCTGGATGGAATCGGTGAGGACCGGAGCGGACGGATCCGTCACGTCCCACGCCTTCATCCAGTCGTACATGTAGGTCCCGACGTAGGCGTAGTCGCGGCCGTTCACGCCTTCGAAGACCCAGGTGTCGCCCGAGTGGTGGTCCGCGGCGGCGCCCCGCCCGACCGTGACCAGTTCGGCCTCCTCGATGCGCGTGGTGATCTCGGCCGACCCCGTGGCCGCCCTGCCCTCGCCGTACATCGCGGTCACTCGGTAGGTGCCCGGCCGCTCGGCGACGAAGACGCCCTCGGTCCCTTCGGCCTCGATCTGCGCGCCGGCGCCGCTGACGCTCCACTCCGGGTAGAGTGTGGTGGCGCCGCGGGCCTCGAAGCGGATGACGTCGCCTGTGCGGGCCCGGATCTCGGCGGGGACGATCTCGACGGCGCCGGGGTCGCCCTGCTCGACCGTCACGGAGACGGTGGCGCTGACGGCGCCGGCGCTGGCTGTCACGGTGGCCTGTCCAGGTGCGCGCGCGTACACCCGGCCGGTCGCGTCTACACGGGCGACGGCTTCGTCGGAGGACGCGTAGTCCACGTCGGGCGCCATGACAGGTTCGCCGTCAGGGCCCGTCGCGCGGATCCGCACCGGTGCGCTGGTGCCGGTCACGAGGGTCGATGCCGCCAGCGATGCGTCCAGCGTGGCGACCGGGAGGGCCCGCACCACGACGGTGGCGAAGCTCATCACGTTGCCTGAGCGGGCCGCGATCCTCCCTTCCCCGGGCCCCACCGCCCATACGCGTCCGTTCTGGTCCACCTCGACGACCTCGGGCGACATCATCATCCACAGCAGGGGTGCGTCGGCTAGTACCGTCCCGCTCTCGTCGAACACCGCGGCCGTCACGTTGGCCGTCTCTCCGACATCCAGTGTGAGGCTGGCAGGGTCCAGTTCGATCCGGTCGGGTCCGGCCTGGACTCCCGCCAGAAGCAGCAAAAAGGCGCTCGTCGTCATTTGAGGAAACTCCGTGTATCGGTGTCTGCGACTGGTCCTCCGAAAGATACCACCGGTTTCGCCGCCCCCGCCTCTGTCGCCGCCCCCGCCTCACTTGCTATCGGAGATTCCCGTTACGATCTTTTTCCGCCACCGGAGCCCTTCCCCCGGTCAGGGGACGCCCGGTGGTCCGGTCCCCGTAGCTCAGATGGATAGAGCGACTGCCTCCTAAGCCCCGCCAAAGGGACGCGAATCACGGCAAGAAAATCACGTAAGTCCAACTGGGACTGCACGATCTGCGCTTCTTGCCTTTCGGGCGTGCCGGGGTCTGCCGGGCTGAAAAAGCCGGAAAATCGGGTCAAATGGCAGACATTTGACAGGTGTCGCACTCATCCCATTCACGGGTGTGCCGATGCGGGTCCGCCAAGTACACCATTTCCATCGGAAGATCGTGCGAGTCCATGGTCGGGTGTTCCGGTAGCGTCTTGAGCGCCACCGGATCGGCCGAGGCGGTCTACGATCGTTGGTGCTTGGCGCGGTAGTCCCGTCGGTCGAGACACTCGTCGTATAGCTTCCGGTCGATCTTGATCCAATCGGTCTTGTTGATCCCCCGTGGGTTCCGGCTGGCGGGGCTATTGGGAAAGGCGCTCGCGATCTTGATCCACCGTTGCTGTTCCCGGGCTATGGTCCGGATCTCGTCGGCGACCTCCGAAAGATCCTGGTCCTGGCTGAAGACGAGGGCCACATCGTACTCGCCCCGGTGGGCGAGTGCGATCACATCGAGCGCGATCCGCACGTCGATCCCCTTCTCTTCGCCGGTCAGAAAGGTGTGTTGCGTGCCGTCGGGCAGATCCACACGGCGGTTTCGGTATCGAAGAGACCTGCTGTACACGACCACGCCACGCCGCCCCATGGCCGCGAGCTTGTGGGTCCAGAAGGAATGCCACCTGGGGTTGTCGCCGACAGCGGGGATTCCGGTGTAGAAGCGAACCTGCGCCAGTTTCCATCCCTGCCGCGCGCAAATCCGATTGGCGAGCAAGGCAACGTCGTAGTTGGGGTACGTGTAGCCGAAAGCCTCGCGGGCGGCATGGAACAGGTTCTGGCCGTCCACGAAGGCGACCGCACGCTTGATGGGAGGCTCGCCGTTCATTGACCGATCCGGAAAAAATAACCCCGCCCGAGGCCTCTCGGCGTGTCGGGCGGGGAGCAAGTATCCAGAATGATACTACACCGTGGAGGGCAGCCGTCAACCCCGGTCATGCCGTGTCGTGGACGCTGATCCGAGCCCTCGACCGAGCGGGCGAGCAGGAAGGTCCACGAATTCGTGGCACCGCGTTGCGTCCGTAGCACCGGTTCGGCTAAGATTACGCTCCGTGTCCTCCATCCTTCCCACCCTCGTCAATCCGTCGCGTCCTCGCCCGGAGATTCCCTCCAGGGGGAGCGACCACGAGCACCTCCCGCATGTACTGAAGTTCTCCGGTGGTCGGTCCTCAGCAGCATTGGCGTTCCTGCTAGCCGAGGGCGGCCTTCTCCGCCCGGAGCGCGGCGATGTGGTCCTGTTCGCGAACACTTCGGCCGAACACCCGGCAACCTACGACTTCGCGAGGGAATGCAAGGAACGACTGGAGAGAGACTTCGGGCTTCCCTTTTTCTGGTTCGAGTTCTGCACGGTGGAGGACGCCAGACGAGGCGTCTACGTTCGGCGTCCCTCCTACCGACTCGTTACGTCTAACCCGGTTGAGAGCGACCCGCGCGGCTACCGATCACGCGGTGAAGTCTTCGAAGAGATGCTCTCATATCAGGGGATGTTGCCCAACCCTCATTCACGGTCGTGCACGGCCAAGCTGAAGCTCTATCCGTCCCATCAACTACTCGCCGAGTGGTTTGGCGTGGGTTCGGGTGCGAGACATGCTGGTCACCATTCGACTCGGCGCTACGTAACGCCGGATTTGGCCTTGGGTCGGTATCGCCGTAGCGGTGGAACCGCATCGGATGAAGCCTATCTACGGAGAATCGAGTGCTTGACTCGCCAACCTTCCTCTCGACCTGCCCAGCGCTGGCGGGACTACACCGCAGGTCGCGTCAATCGTCCCGTCGGCGCGCCCCGCTTGGCCCCAATGTGGGGAAGTGACGCAACGCTCCACGTGACGCTACTGGGACTGCGTGCGGACGAAGGCGGGAGGGTCCGGAGAATCCTGGATCGGTCGCTGTTCGCCGAGGGCGCCGGAAGTCGAAGATGTGCAATTCGCACTCAACCTCCGGGGGAGCGCCCGTGCTTCCCGCTCGTCGACTGGGGGTTCGATGAAGGGGCCGTTGGGCGGTTTTGGCGCCGCCGTGGCTTCGATCTTGAGCTGCCCGCCTTGGCGGGAAACTGTGTCTTCTGCTTCATGAAGGGAACCAAGGCGATCGGCGTTGGTGCGCGTGAGGCTGATCCCATGCGGGTGCCCGATGCTCCCTCCGACATTGCGTGGTGGGTGCGAATGGAGCAGAAGTACCGACGTGAGGTTCCGGCCCGGAACGGAGGAGGAGTTTCCAGATTCGGCTTCTTCGGTCTTCGCGGGCCGACCTTCGCAGAACTCGCCGCTGCGGGAGGCAACGATGGCGACCGCTACGCCCGTGGTGTCCCGGCATGCGACTGTACCGACTAATGGGAGAGCGAGCCCGCTGACGACATGGACGGAAACCTGATCTTCGGTTCGGCCAACCAGCCCCAAGGGTTTCTGAACCTGGCCATGGCCAAGTGGGATGGAAACCCCGAGCCCATTGTCCGAGAGATGCTACAGAACTGCCTTGATGCCGCCGTCGAAGCTAATCGCACGGCGGGCGAAGTGTGTTTCACGATCCGCCGAGTCCCGGTTGACACGATACCGGGCATCGAAGCGTATCGCGAGCACTTCGAGGCCGCGGTCCACGAACGGGCGAAGGGCAAACAGGGTGCGGCCGAACGCCGTGTCGTCAAGCGCATTCAGCGAGTCCTCGCGGGACCGGACACGCAGGTTCTGTTTTGCAGGGACAACGGCATAGGGCTCAACGCCGACCGGATGAAGAGGATCCTCACGGAGGGGAACACCGACAAGAGCGAAGCTGGGGCCGGAGCTTTTGGAATCGGCCACTTGACCGCCTTTGCTGCCTCCGACCTCCGCTTCATCCATTACGCCGGTCGCAGCCGCTCCGGCGGGAGCTTGCGGGACGTGGCGAGCGCGCACGCGGTGCTGGCCTCCCGAACCGTCGACAGCAACAGCGGCCGAGGCGCGCACGGTTTCTGGCTCCTGGGTGACGACCGAACCCTGTTCCACCCGCATCCGTACCCCAACACGGTGCCCAGCCTGCTGCGTCCCGAGATCGAATGCTTGGACGACACCGGGAGCGTAGTGGGCGTGATCGGATTCAATGAATTCCGCAGCGAGGAGAAGCCCGCTGATGCGATCTCGCGGGTGGCGGCGAAGAACTTCCTGGTTGCGATATGGAACAGAAGCATGGTCGTTCACGTTCGTGACGAGACCACTTCGTCCGAGCAAACGGTGGATCGCGAGAGCCTGGAGATGATCCTCGACCGCGAACGCAACCGCAAGCGTGCCGAACAGGGAGGCGGGTGGCTTTCGGGTGAGCAGGCCTATCGGGCATGGAAAACCCTGGAAACGGGCCGCAAGCTGCGATTCGAGGAGGACGGTGTGGGCGGCTATTTCCGGTCTCTGAGTGACGGTGCAAAGCACCGTGCTCGCTCGCGCGTTCAGGTCTTCCGGAACGGCATGTGGATCACGAACGAGGCCGACCGCCTATTGCCCAGGGACTTCAATGGGTTCAAACCATTTGACGCAATCCTGGAGATCGACAGCGGCGAAGTCGGCGACCTGCTTCGCGGGGCCGAGGGTCCCGAGCACCGGGGTTTGGAACGCAGGCGGCTTGGCAGACGCGGTAGCCGCAAACTGCTAGACAAGCTCAAGGAACTTGCCGCTCGGCTTCGCGAAGAGGCTGGACGAGTGGAGCAATCCGACGAATTCACCCCGAGCGGTTTCGCGATGTTCCGGGGCGATGCCGAAAGGGAAGCGGAGAAGGTTCCCCCCTATCGCCCGAGGCGTAGTCCGGTTGCGGTGCCGGCCGCCTCAGGGGGGCCAGGAGAAGAGAGCACGCCCCAACCGGACCCTGAAGAGGGCGGGTCGGTTGATCGGGAACCCGGACCCGGGCCAAGGCCAACGAGGCCACGGCGGGTTACTCCCAAGCCCGGAAAGAGCATTCGTGGCCGTTGCTCGGTCCGTGCCGTCGCCGACGCGGATGGTCAGCTAAAGCAACTTCGAGTGATTTGGCGACCCGCGCGCGGAACTCAGCGGTCGAGCGACACTCTGGTGGTCCGGGTCCGGGTTCCGTCCGGATCGGACGAGACCTGCGTTCATCCTATCGGTCCCCGGTGGCTCCGCATCAGCAAGCTGCACTGCAACGGCGAAGTATCCGATCCGCAGGACGGCGGGTTTGAGGTCAAGCTTCCTCATGGCGAAGACCCCTTCACGATCATGTTGGCGGATAGCATTTCGGATGCAAACGCGGTCGAGGTGGATGTCGTCGGTCGCCGCCCACCGGTACGCAAGGGCGGATGACCGTGACGCGCGTGTCGCTGCCACTGCTGCTGGAGGACGGGTCCCGTCTCGACTGGCCTGACGGCAGGTACGAACCGAAGGTGGGTGTCGCCCGAGACCGGGCGAGGATCCGGCACTCGATCGCTGAAGCGCCCTCACTTCAGTGGGCCGTCAGTGAGGGCCTCGCCAAGTGGGCTGTGGAGATCCGGTGTCCGAAGACCCTATTGTCACGACTCACACTGTCCGCCGAGCCGCAGCATATCGTGACATGGCGCCGGGATGAACTGGACGGCGTTTCGTGGATCATACCGGGGTTGGTGGCTGTTCGGGAGTTCGACCTGCCGGCTCAGGAACTCGACCCGTTTTGGCACGATGTTATCCTGCGAGTGCCTCCTGGCTGGTGGTTGGCACAGGGCACCAAGCGCAAGGTCAACACGTTGGCGCAGTCCCTGCTTCGGTTCGTGCGGGATGAGAAGCTGGACGACGGTCGAATGCACGTACAATCCGAAAGCGGAACCGGCCAACTCCGGTTCGTAGCCCACATCGCGCCCGATATCTGGCCCGAAGCCGAAACCAGCAGAAACCTCCAGATCGCGGCGTTGATCGGTGCCTGCGGTCACTTGCCCGCCATCTTCGGCAACGGCGACGAGGAGGAGGACGAAGTGGCCCGAGAGATTCGCGATCTCCTGGAGATGGCCGAAGTGCCGGTGTGGACGGAGGAGGGCTACGACCCCGCGCTCGCAGCGACGGTCATCGAGAGATTCTATCGAACACCCGACAGCGGGGGCCGAGAGGGTTGACGAAGTGAACCGCAACCTGATCAGACGGGCGGACGCCTCCTTCACCGAATGGCAGAGGGGCATGATCTTCGAGAAGAAGATCCACCGCGTCAAATGGGAAGAGGCACCTGAAGAGATCAGGGCGCCGATTCGGCGACGGCAAGCCGAACTCATCGAAGCCGTTACGGATGGGCCAACCGAGTTGGTGCGATACCTCAGGTCGCGGTTGAGGCTGGACAGTGAAGAGACGATCGAAGCGCCGTCGTTTCCGCGCAAGGAACTCACGCCGGACGAGTACAAGGCTCCTCCGGTGGAGTTGGAGGAGGAATTGGGCGCGGCTTGGAAGGACGTCTTGGAACACCGCGCGGCGCTCGCGTCGAGCCCTCTGTTTTGGCTCCTCTGCCATATCGTGTGGATCGAGGAGGGTCGGCTCGGCGCCGACGGTCTGGCGCTTGACGAAGCTCTGCTGTCCGGTGTCGAGAAGAGAGAGGGTCGAATCAGGAACTTCCTTCGGCGTACCGGGGGTCTGCCGCGCGTCCGTGGCAATACGTCCGTGTTCTCTGACTGTCTGCTGGCGCGAGCTTGGTGGCGTTTCCATTTGGCCGAGGAGGTGGACCGGACCACGGAGGGTCGCATCGAGGCGGGGGCGGCACACTGGCTCTTTCACTTCCATCGCCCGAGTTGGGAGACGTTGGTCACGATGTCCCTGAGGAGGGTGACGACCATCAACCAGCCGCGTGCCCGGGCAGCCATCGCGTATCACCTTGGGGAAAGGATGCGAACCAACGGTCGGTTCAACGAGAAGGATGTTGAGGCCATCGCGACGGGGTTGGCTCGCGTGTCGTTGCGCCGCTCGTTGGATCTGACGCCGTTGGAAGAGCTATACGAAATGGCGGTTGCCCGTTGAAGGCAGAATCAGCAGCCAAGACTACCTGCTATTCGCTAAGCCGTGTGACCTCCCACAGGACTGGCAGACGCACGCGGACGTCCAGACGTTGCTTTGACTGGCTCCGGCCGATGCCTGGTCGGCGGAGGCAAGGAAGCGCGAATCCCGGCAGGAGTCCCTCCCTCCGTCAAGTCGAGCTTTGGGGAACCTGCACCCTCCCTGATGTTGGACCACTTCCACGCTCCGGCAAAACCCGAACGAGGACCGTGAGTAGCGGCGTGAGCAAACGGACTGCGGCGACGCTTACGCCGGCAGCAATCAGAAGTTCGGGAGCTGTGGTCAGCACGACCAGTACTACCACGACCACATCTCGCCACTCGACATCTTCGGCGACTCTCTTGAGAGCCTGTCCGACCTCGGCGACTAGCGACGCAAGGAACCCAACGACTCGAAGGCGACCCTTCTTGTCGTTCGCGGACCTTGCAGCCGACACGAGTTCCCTGATGACCTCGCCGACCTGATCCGGGTCCAACCGATCCACGACGCGCTTGAGCGCTCTTGTGGCCTCGGCGGCCATGTTCACGGCTCTCTCAGGGCCGATCTTGGTGACGGCGGCCCTGGCTATCCTGTCGAGCCTCGTACCTCGACCCGGCTTGTCGATTGTCGCCACGAAACGGCGGACGACATCCTCGACCAGACGCGGATCAAGCTTGGCGATTGTCGTCCGAGCCAACTGAGCTGTTTCGCGGGCCACACGGGTGGCAGCGCTTGGATCGATATCCCGGACCAACCTTCGGATCGTGGTGGTGACCACTCGAACGCTGCGCGCCTTCCGGGGTGAGATGAAGCTAAGCCGACCGCCCACGCTCTTCGCTCCACGGCCGACGCCATGTGCCAGCCGGGCAAGGTCGGCCGAGCCGATTCTGCGGAACTCTCGGACGGCTTTAGCCAACCTGCGCGGGTGAAGCTTGACCACTACGGACTTGGCTGCCCGGCCTGACTTGCCCAACGCGATCCTGGCCGGTCGGGCTGGATTGAGCCTACGGGCCAACTGACGAGACTGAGCCAATAGGCGCGTTGCGCGACGGGGGGGCTCCGCTTGGAGGGCCTCAATGGCAGGCTCGCCGCCGAGCAGTTCATCTGCCGGAAGCTCGATCACGACGAGAGCAACGCTGTTGGAAGTGCTCTCCGACTCTCTTCTTCGCCAAGGGAGACGCATGTTCACCATACCCTTTCGTGTCCAGCGGGAATCAGAACGAGAAGACGCGACGTCATGAAGGGTGAAGACGATGGCGGTCGCGCTCAGTTGGAGCAAGGACGGCTCCATCGGTGCGGTTAGGAGGTTCGGCATCTGTGCGAGTGGTCGCAGCCCGCGGATACCGGACGTGAGTGGCGGGACTCCCGCGCAGATCCGACGCCCCCTGGGGTCCGGCAGATACGACCGATGCCGGTGCGCCGACTCGATGCCCTGAAGAGCCCCGTTCCGCGAGCCCTCGGGATCCCAGGCCCCGTACTGGGCGAGCGGATGGAGCGCGCAGAGGCAGGGTACGACGAAAGAGCCGCGGCCCCTGACACGCTGCACCCGCGATCCCGCCGCTCGGTGGTCCTTCCCCTTAGGTTGGATGGAGCTACCGAAACGACAAGGGGATAGGATGGAACAGCTGGCAAGCCGCATTCTGGACGTGCTCGAAAGATGGCTTCCGAGGGGGATTATAAAGCTGTCTTGACGGGCGCGGGGGTGTTGGCGACCTTCTCGGCGTGACAGACCGGCTTCTCGCCACGCAGTGCGCGCACCATGTCGGCAGGCGTCGCGCCCTTGTAGCGCGGGTTCACGGCAGGCGTGT
>JAJDUP010000049.1 GCA_022826565.1 Gemmatimonadota bacterium
CCACGAACAACTCCCGTTGCCGCCCCTTGCGCCGCCTGCCCATCGCCATCGCCGTCCTCCTTGCCGAAGTCCCTTGTTCCCCTTCAATTTAACTCGTTCACAAGAGACTCGCGGGAGTCGGCTTTATCCACGGGCTGCTAGTCCGCCACCCTCCGCGCCTGCGCCCTCCCCATCCCGATCGACAGCGCAATCCACATCGCCGCCAGCGGCCCGGTCGATATCGCCACCCATGCCAGTGTCAGCCCCAGAGCGGCAAAGAGCCCGTCGATGCCGGCTCCCGCCGCGTCACCGAAGCGGTACAGGAAGACATCCACGACCGGCTTGGCCTTGTACTTCTCCGATGGCGTCACAACGCTGAAAAGCGTCTCGCGCGAGGGCCTGGAGATGGCGTAGCGGGTGGCTCGGTGCACCGCGCTGAAGATGAGCATGACCCCGTAGATCGGCCACACGGCCAACACCGCAAAACCGGCCAGAGTGACGATCGGCAGGATGGCCAGCGTCCACCCCACACCGACTTTCCGGATCAGGTGGGTGGTGATGAAGACCTGGGTGATCAGCGTCGCAATCTGTGCCACGTAGTCGAACAGGGCGAAGTTCGCCACCAGTTGGCTGAAGGTGTCGGAGTCGGTCAGGATGATGTTCGCCTGGGTGAAGTAGACCATGGTGTTGGCCACTGCCATGAAAACCACCCACAGCCCCACGCCCAGCAGGTAGGGCGAGGTGACGACGGCGCGCAGGCCGTCCCAGAACGTGCCCCCGATCTCGCCGCGGTCCGGCGCACCCGACTTCCCTTGCCCTGCTTCGCCCGCCGAGCCGGATCCTTCCGCCGACGGGGTCGCCCCCGGGTCCGTCGACCGGGCCTGTACCGCCCCCAGCGTCGACGCCTCCGAACGCACCGCCATCCGGTCCAGCGCCAACATGACGAAGATCACGAGGCAGTAGCACCCGGCCGCGATCAGCATCAGGCCGGCGGGCAGGTAGGGAGACTCGGTCATGGAGCTGATCAGGTTGGCCGTCCAGCCGCCGGCGATCGCACCGAGAGTGCCCCCGATTCCAACGAAGGCGAACAGTCTCTTCCCCTGGCCGACGTCGAAGATGTCCACCATGAAGGCCCAGAACACGCTGGTGGTGAACAGGTTGATGACCGTCAGCCAGACGTAGAACGTGTAGCCAACGCCCCGCGACAGCCCCGTCTGCGCGTCGGTGCCGATGAGCCCGCCACCCGAGCGCACGTCCACGATGAGCAGTGCGGCGAATGCGATCAGGCAACCGATCACGAACAGGTATGCGACCGGAATGAAGCGTCGCCGGTTCATGCGGGCCACGACCCCGCCAAAAGCCAGCACCGCGGCCAGCGATGCGACCGACGTCACCACGAAGAGCCAGCGCAGTTCGTCCATCCCCCTCGCGACCCCCATCGCTTCGCGCACAGGACGGAGGAAGAAGTAGCCGCAGAGTACGAGGAAGAAGAAGAGGGCGGACATGACGGCGAGGGGGAGTTCGCCGCGCTTCATGTTCAGCAGTTTCGGCACGATGGATGCTCCCGATGTTCGCCCTGCGATTCGGATTTCACCGGGAAGCGGGATAGCCCGCCACAGGAATCCCCGCCGCTCTCGACCGGCGATACTTGCGAGGATTCGCGACGCGCCACCGACATCCCGGCATTGACGTTCCGGAAAAGAAGCCCATTCTCCATCGGAGGCAAGCCGCACCCTCTCCGCTGGCCGGCATCCTGCGACGGCCTCGGGGTGGAGGCGCGACCCCAAGCACTCACGACACCGCACCCTGACCGGCACCCCACGGATCCTCACTTGAACCAGCCGTCGGAAGCAGCGCCGCGAGGCCTGGTCGGTCGCCTTACGGGAGCCCGGTCGGCAGAGACCGGGATCGTCCTCCTTTCGGCGGCATACTTCTTCTGCCTCCTCTCGGCGTACTACGTGATACGGCCAATCCGCGAAGAGATGGGCGTGGCCGGCGGCGTCGAGAACCTGCCGTGGCTCTTCACGGCTACCCTGGCCGCGATGCTGCTTGCGCACCCCGTCTTTGCATCAATTGTGTCCCGGTGGCCCCGAAGACGCTTTGTTTCCGTCACCTATCGTTTTTTTATACTTAACCTTTTTGTTTACTATCTGTTGTTGACCGGTCTGTCGGATGGTGCGGCGACGGTCTGGGTGGGCCGGTCGTTCTTCGTCTGGATCAGCGTCTTCAACCTTTTTGTGGTGTCGGTCTTCTGGTCGTTCATGACCGACATCTACAGGGAGCGCCAGAGCCGGCGGCTGTTCGGCCTGATCGGCGTGGGCGGCACGCTCGGAGGGATCGTGGGGTCGTCGATCACGGCGTTCCTAGTCGGCGAGCTCGCGCCGGCGACGCTGCTCTGGTTCTCGATCCTGCTGCTGGAGTGTGCGGTTCAGTGCGTGAGGAGACTGGATCGCCGGGTGGGGCGGCTACGGGCGGAGCGGGCGGGCGGCGCAGGCGACATGAGTGCGGCCGAGGCCCATGCGGAGGCGGGCCCCGGGGAGACAGAGGCGGACGGCGCCGCGGACGGGGTGCACGAGGAGGGCGGCGACGGCGGCCAGCCGGGCCCGGTGCCGGATACGCCGGATGCGCCCGACCCGGTCATCGGCGGCTCTGCCCTCGAGGGGATCCAGCGGGTGCTCGCGTCGCCCTACCTGCTGGGGATCTGCGCCTTCATGCTCCTCTTCACGGTCGGATCGACCTTCCTGTACAACATCCAGGCCGAGATCATGTCGCGAACCTTTTCCGACCCCGCGGAGAGGACCTCCGTCTTCGCGCGCATCGATCTCGCCGTGAACACATTGACGCTCTTCACCCAGCTCTTCCTCACCGGGCGCATCATGAAACGGCTGGGCGTGGGGTTCACCCTGGCGCTTCTGCCGCTGCTGAGCATGGCGGGGTTCCTGGCGCTCGGCGCGGCGCCCGTATTCGGGGTCTTCGTGGTCTTCCAGGTGCTGCGGCGCGCGGGCAACTTCGCGGTGGCGGTGCCCACCCGCGAGGTGCTCTACACGGTCCTGCCGCGGCGCGACAAGTACAAGGCCAAGAACTTCAACGACACCTTCGTGTACCGCGCGGGCGACCAGACGGGGGCGTGGTCGTTCGCCGGGCTGGGCGCACTGGGGCTCGGCACGGCGGCGCTGGCGTGGACCATGGTACCGGTTGCGGGCGTGTGGCTGGTGGTGGCGCTGTGGCTGGGGAAGAGGCAGCGGGTGCTGGCGGGGGGAGTGTCCTAGCGGAAGCGTGCACGCCGCCTTTCGTGCGCCTCGTAGGCCCGCAGGTTCAGAACGCCGAAACCCCCGTAATCGTCTGTCCGAGGATCAGCGAATGGACATCGTGGGTGCCCTCGTAGGTGTAGACCGATTCCAGATTGGCCATGTGGCGCATGGCCGAGTACTCGGCGAGGATGCCGTTGGCGCCCAGCAGCCGCCGCGCCTCGCGGGCGATGTCGCAGGCCATGTTCACGTTGGCGCGCTTGGCCAGGCTGACCTGCTGGGGGGTCATCGTGCCCTGGTCCTTGAGGCGGCCCAGGCGGTAGCAGAGCAGTTGCCCCTGGGTGATCGAGGTGAGCATGTCGGCGAGACGGACCTGCTGGATCTGCTTGCCGGCAATGGTGCCGTCGAACATCACCCGCTGCCCGGCGTAGCTCGAAGCCTCGTGGAAGCAGGCCATGGCGGCTCCGACCGCTCCCCACGAGATGCCGTAGCGGGCCTGGGTCAGGCACATCAGCGCGTTCTTCAGGCCGGTCGTGCGGGGCATGATCGCGTCGTGGGGCAGGTGCACGTCGTCGAGTACCAGTTCGCTCGTGTCCGACGCCAGCAGTGACAGCTTGCCCTTCTGGTCGCGCGCGCTGAAGCCCGGCGTGTCGGTGGGCACGACGAAGCCGCGAATGCCCTTGGTGTCGCCGGCCTCACCGGTCTGGGCCCACACGACCGCGACATCCGCCATCGAGCCGTTCGTGATCCACATCTTGGTGCCGTTGAGCACCCATCCGTCGGTCGTCTCGCGCGCCCGCGTAATCATGCCGGCGGGATTCGACCCGTAGTCGGGCTCGGTGAGGCCGAAGCAGCCGATCCTCTCGGCCGAAGCCAGGCCGGGCAGCCACGTCCGCCGCTGCTCCTCGCTCCCGAAAGCGTAGATGGGGTACATGACGAGCGCACCCTGCACCGACACGAACGACCGCACCCCGGAATCGCCGCGCTCCAGCTCCTGCATGATGAGCCCGTACGCGACGTTGTTCAGTTCCGCGCACCCGTACTCCTCCGGCAGATTGGCGCCGAGCACGCCCAGCTCGCCGATCTCCGGGATCAGCTCGGTCGGAAAGCGCTGGTTTACATAGGCGTCGCCGATGATCGGCAGCAGCCGGTCCTCGACCCAATCGCGGATCGTGTCGCGGACCATGCGTTCTTCTTCTGAAAAGAGGGCGTCGATGTCGTAGAAGTCCGAGCCCTCGAACCTTGAGGCCATGGGTGTGGTCTCCGTGGGGGATGGATGGTCAGGTGGTCATTGCGGCCGGCCGCGGAAGCGCAGGATACCGTACGTCAACTCCATGCCCGCGCGGCCCCCGAGCCAGAAGGTGGCGAGAACCGCGCCTAGCCACCCGCCGATCAGCATGCGGGACGGCTGCTGCACGAAGTAGATCCACAGCGCCAGGGCGGCGGCCAGGACGGCGCCGCACATCCAGCCGATCCGCTTGGCCCGGTGCCGCGCCACCGCGATGCAGCGCTCGCACCACAGATGCCGGTCCAGACTCGAGTCCGGGTCGGGGCGGTCGCAATTCACGCAGGCGATGTCGGTAGCCAGATCGTGCCGGAGTGCGGTCCGCTTCATGGGGCAGCCCTCGTCACCCTGTCCTCCCTCAACCTGCGCACCGTTCGGCGGACGCCTTTTTCACGCGAGGGCCCCCTTCACCGCCGCTGCAAAGCTGGCGGTGGTGTCGGTGCCGCCCATGTCGCGCGTGCGGGCGGCGGCACTACGTATCACCGAGGTGACCGCCGTCCGGATGCGCGCCGCCACGTCCTCCTGGCCGACATGGTCGAGCAGGAGACAGGCGGAGAGCAGGAGGCCGGTCGGGTTCGCCACGCCCTGCCCCGCGATGTCGGGCGCAGACCCGTGCACGGCCTCGAACACGGCGTGGCCTTCACCGATGTTGCCGGCCGGCGCGAAGCCCAGACCGCCCACGAGCCCCGCCATGAGGTCGCTCAGGATGTCCCCGAACATGTTCTCCATGACCAGGAGGTCGAAGCGGTACGGGTCGAGCACCAGGTACATGGCGGTGGCGTCGATGATCCGGTCCTCGAAGGCGACGCGGTCCGCATAATCCGCCGCGATGCGCTTGCCGACATCGAGAAACAGCCCCTGCGTGTGCTTGAGGATGTTCGCCTTGTGGGCCAGCGTGACCTTGCCGCGCCCGTTGGCAACGGCGTAGTCGAAGGCGAAGCGCACGATCCGCTCCGAGCCGTAGCGCGTGGTGATCATCACGGATTCGGCTGCCGCCTTGGGGTCGCGGTCCATGCCGATGAAGTGCTCGACGCCTACGTACAGCCCCTCGGTGTTTTCACGGATCAGGACGAGGTCGATGTCGTCGTAGCGTCCGCCGGGCAGAATCGTTCGGACGGGGCGCACATTCGCGAACAGGTCGAAGGTCTTGCGGATGGCCACGTTGACCGAGCGGAAGCCGGAGCCGGACGGCGTTGCCAGCGGGCCCTTGAGGGCGACGCGGTTGCGCTCGATGGAGTCCACCGTCTCCTGCGGCAGAGGACTGCCGTGGGTCGCTACGGCCCCCACGCCGGCGGACCGGTGCTCGTAGTCGAGGCTCGCCCCCGCCTCGTTCAGGATGTCCAGGACCGCCTCGGCGACCTCGGGGCCGATCCCGTCGCCGGGGATGACGGTGATGATATTACTCATATTAGTGTATGAGTATGTGGTGAGTCTTTTCCGCGCCCGTCACGCTTCGTCCCGCCCCTCGAAATCCAGCGCCGCCGAGTTGATGCAGTAGCGCATACCCGTGGATGCGGGCCCGTCGGGGAACACATGCCCCAAGCGGGCGTCACACCGGGTGCACACCACCTCCGTGCGTCGCATGAAGAAGCTGCGGTCGTCGCGCTCGCCGACGTTTTCGGCCGCCGCCGGGCTGTCGAAGCTCGGCCAGCCGGTCCCCGAGTCGAATTTCGCGGACGAATCGAACAGGGGCACGCCGCAGCAGACGCACATGTAGGTGCCGTCCTCCTTGTGGTCCCAGTACTCTCCGGTGAACGCCCGCTCCGTCCCTCCCTTGCGCGTGACCTTGTACTGCTCGGGGGTCAGTCTGGCGCGCCATTCCCGGTCATTCCTCTTCTTTGTCTTCATGTCGGTCTTCATATCCGGTATCCAACCTTCATATCAGGTATCCGCCGTCCACTGGAATGACGGCACCTGTAATATGGCGCGCGACCTCGGAGCAGAGGAACAGGATGACGGAGGCCACGTCCTGGGGGTCGCCCAGACGGCCGAGCGCGCTCCTCTCGCGAGCACGGTCGAGGATTTCCGCGGGGACGTGCGCGGTAAGCTGCGTCGTGCGGATGTAGCCGGGAGCCACCGCGTTCACATTCACGTTCGAGGGTCCGAGTTCGACTGCCGCGCTGCGGGTCAGGCCGATCAGCCCGGCCTTGGTCGAGCAGTAGTTCGCAAGCCCGAACTCGCTGGAAAGGCCATGCACCGACGACACGAAGACGATCTTGCCGTACTCCTGTGCCCGGAAGTACGGGGCCGCGGCCCTGGTGAAGTAGAAGGCCCCGGAGAGGTTCGTGTCGATGACGGTACTCCATTCGTCGTCCGACATCCTCCACAGGGCCCTGTCCCGCCCGACCCCCGCGTTGTTCACCAGGATGTGAAGGCCGCCCAGCCGCGCGTTTGCCTCGGCGACGAACTCGCCAGCCTCGACGGAGTCGCGAACGTCGCCGGCGCGCGCGAAGACCTCCACCCCCCTGCGGGCCAGGTCCTCCTCCAGTATGCTGGCGGCGTCGCGGCTCTCGGGGCCCTCGTCGAGGTAGTTGAACGCGACGTTGACCCCGCTGTCCGCCAGCGCGATCAGGGTGGCGCGTCCGATCCCGCTGGAACCGCCGGTGACGATCGCGCCCTGTCCGCGCATCGGCGGCGCGTCCGGCAACGGGGCCGGCTGCGTCTGCGTGGCCACTTCGTGCAGCAGCTCCTCGACGGCGCCGCCCACATCGGACCCGGTACCGCCTGCGTCCCCGCTCACGCCGCCCGAGCGGGGACGGTCGCCTTCGCCGCTCATGACTGCCTCTCCGCGCCGCCGTGCTTGATCGAGTGTCCTTCCACGAGATACACGATCTCCTCGGCGATATTGGTCGCCAGATCGCCAATCCGTTCCAGGTTCTGAACAACCAGGATCATGTTCACCCCCGGGGATATGTACCGTTGTTGCTGTTGCATGTAGGAGACAATGAGGTCGAAGGCGGAGTGCCGCAGGGTGTCGACGACCTCGTCCTCGGCGATGACGGCTCGGGCGGTATCCGCGTCGCGGTTCACGAGCGCGCCCAGCGCCCGGCTCAACATGCCTCGTGCCCGGTCCCCCATCTCCCATATCTCGCGAATCTCCGGAAGCGGGGGGTGGGCGGCCGCACGATGGCCCGCGCCGGCAATGTTGACCGCGTGATCGCCGATGCGCTCGATGTCGCGACAGGCCTTCACGACGACGAACACGAAGCGCAGATCGGTGGCGATCGGTTGTTGAAGCGCGAGGAGTTCCACGACGCGTTCGTCGATCTCCACCTCCAGCTGGTCGATCCTGTCCTCGGTGGCGCAGATCTCTTCCGCCCCGAGCATCTCCCGGCGCGCCAGTTCCTCCATGGCGATGCGCACCAGCTCCTCGGCTCTGCCCGCCATCTCCAGAAGGAGATTCTGCAGAGAGTCGAGCTCGCCGTCGAAGTGGCTCCGGGGAAGATTGGCCGACGTCATTGCAGGCGTCCGGTGAGGTAGAACTCGGTGCGTGGGTTCCGGGGATTGGTGAAGAGCGTCTGGGTCGGGCCGTACTCCAGCAGTCTCCCGGAATCGAGGTACGCGGTGAGGTCGGAAAGGCGCCCGGCCTGCGTATGGTCGCAGGTGGCGAACACGATCGTGTAGTCGTCGCGAAGCGCGTGGATCAGCGATTCCACCCGAGAGGCCGCGGCAGGATCGAGCGTGGAGGTGGGCTCGTCGACCAGCAGTACATCCGGCTTCAGGGCGAGCGTCCGGGCGATGCACATCCGGCGGCGCTCTTCGGCCGAAAGATCGCCGGCGCGCGTCTCCAGGATTTCGGCGCCCTCCGACCACAGGCCGGCCGCCTGGAGGGCAGCCTCCGCAATGCCATGGAGATCCCCCTCCTCACCCCGCGCCCGCAGTCCGAACGCCAGGTTGTCGAACACGGACCCCGGAAACAGGGCGGCATCCTCGAAGACCATGCCGATTCGGCGGCGCACCTCCGCCGGGTCCATCGCCGCCGAGTGAAGATTCCTGCCCGCGAACCGGATCGTTCCCGCCTGGCTCGACCCCGGGATCACTTCGTTCATCCGGTTGAATGACCGCAGCAGGGTGGTCTTCCCGGAACCGGCCGGCCCGATGATCGACACGGTGTAGCCGCGCGGAATCTCGATCGACACGTCCGTGAGCGCGGTTCTCTCCCCGAAACGAACCGTCAGCCCTTCTGCCGACAGTACCGGGACAGCCTCGGCCCCGGCGGTGCGAGTGCCTTCATCCCGCGCACTCATCGGCGCGCCTCGCCGTGCCTGCGCCGGATATCCCACAGAACCAGCCCAATCAATGCCATCACGAAAAGGAGCGTGACAGATGCTCCAGCGGCAAGAGCCGGAAAACCGGCCTGCGGGCGGGCCGTCCATGCGAAGATCTGCGTCGGCAGAGAGGTGAGGGGGTCGCTGGGAGATACCGGTGCGAAGGTGGTGAAGCTGGCGGCGCCGATGATCAGCAGCGGAGCCGCGGCCCCGACCGCCCGCACGAGGGCCGCAGAGCAACCCTTGACGATACCCGCCGCCGCCGCGCGCAGCACCTGTTCGCGCACGACCTGCCACCGCGTGGCTCCGAGGGCCAGGGCATTCCAGCGGAGGGATTCCGGGACGGACGCCAGCGCCCTCCTGGAATTCGCGATCACCCTGGGGACCGTGAGCACGCCAAGCGTAAGGCCTCCCGCCAGAATGCTGGGCCCCAGGCCCATCCCCCGCACGAAGAGCGCAAGGCCGGCGATCCCGTACACGACCGGCGGGACTCCCGCGAGGTTGGCCAGGACCGATGCCAGGAAACGCCAGGCACGCGTGCGGGGAGCGTACTCCTCGAGATAGACGGCGGCTCCGACGCCCACCGGCACGGCAATCGCCGCCGTGAGAATGGCGAGCCAGAGAGTTCCGGCCACAGCCGCAAGCAGGCCGGAATGGGCCGAAATGCCGGCATCGGGACCTCTTCCCGCGTTGAGCAGCATGACCACGGCCAACATGCACAGGGCCGCCAACGTGATTCCCGCTGCGACCCCGCCCAGCGCCCGCAGCCAGCGCCGGACGCGGTGGGTCTCGCGGCTCCGGGCGGGGGCGCTCATGACCGGGAGCCGCCTGGGGCGTCCGCTTGGCCCCTGGAGACGAGTGCGCGGCCGAGCGCATGCATCCCGAAGGTGAGCAGGAGCAGGACGGCGGCGACCGCGAAGCAGGCCCCGTACTCGATGCTGCCGGGCGCAAGATCACCCATGCTGGCCTGCGCGAGGAAGCTCGTGAGGGTGCGGACACCTTCCAGCGGATTCCAGCTCACGCCGGTCGGATTGCCCGCGGCGAGCGTTACGATCATGGTTTCGCCCACGGCCCGCGTCATTGCCAGAACGACCGATCCGAGGACGCCGAGCCAGGCCGCCGGCAACGCGAGGCGCAGCACCGCCCGCTCCCTGGTCGCACCGAGGGCCACAGCCTGGCGAAGAACGGAACGGGGCACCGCTCCCAGCGCCTCCCGGGACAGCACGACGATGGTGGGCAGGATCATGAGGCCCACGACAAGGCAGGCCGAGATCCCGTTGAAAGCCTCCAGCCCGGGCCACACACCCTTCAGCGCCGGGGTGACGAAATTGAGCGCAAAGTACCCGTACACGACCGCGGGGACGGAACTGAGTGCGGCGACGGCCGCGTTCATGACCGAAGCGGTGCGCTTCCCCGCGTAGAATTCCAGAAAGACCGCCAGTACCAGGGCAACGGGCAGCGCCATGACGGTGGCGCCCCAGGCGATCTGTGCCGTGCCGGCGAGCAGGGGCAGAATGCCGAAACCCGGCTCTTCTGCCGAAGGCGTCCACGCAAGGTCGGCCAGGAACCGCGACAGGGGGACATCGGCGAAGAACCGCACCGTCTCCAGTCCGAGTGCCCCGATCACGGCCGCCGCCGACGCCACCGCCAGCGCCGTGCAGCCGAGAAGCAGCCCGCCCATGAGACGCTCGCGTGGATCCGATCGCGGGTGTGCCCCCGTGGACGACCGAAACGCCGTCATGGCGCCTCTCCGCGCGTGCGCGCCAACAGGTCGAGCCCGCGCCCGTATTCCGCCGCCGGCAACGCTACGTATCCCGTCGTGCGGCTCAGGCGTGCGGCCGAAGCCACAAAGTGGTGGACGAAGTCGTAGACATCGCGCCGCGTGAGCGACCCGAGGGCGACATACAGGTACAGGTCGCGCGACAGGGGACTGTAGCGACCGTCGGAGACCGCCTCTCCGGTCGGGAGCACGCAACCGAACCCCGTATCGACCGCGACGGTGCGCAGCACGGTGCGATCCGTGACGGTCGCGGCGGATCCGAGGTATCCCAGGGCCCACCTGTCACCCGCGACTCCACGCGCGATGAGATTGTCGTCTTCGGTCTGGTAGTAGTCCACGCGGCTCGCGCCCGGGCGGCCCACGACCACGTTGGTGAAGAAGTCGAAGGTGCCGGAGTCGCTCCCCGGTCCGAACAGCCGAATCGTCTCCGCGGGCAGCGCCGGCCGCAGATCCCTCCACCGCCGCACCGGACTGGACGGCTCCCAGAGACGCGCCAGTTCACCGAGCGTGAGACACTCCAGCACCGTGTTGGCGGCGTTGACCACGATCGCGATGCCGTCTCTTGCCACGGGAATCCCCAGGTAGTCGATTCCCGCCGCGCGGCACAGGGCCGCTTCCGCTGTTGAAATCGGTCTGGAAGCTCCCGAGACGTCGATTCCTCCCTCGCACAGGCGACGGAGTCCGCCCACCGTGCCGGACGTGGCCACCACGATCCGCGCGTCGGGCCGCGCCGCGGCGAGGTCGTCCGCCACCGCGACCGAAAGCGGATAAAGGCTGCTGGAACCGCCGACGCGCACGACCCGTCCGCCCTCTCCGCCGCACGCCGCCGTGAGCACCGCAAGCAGTCCCGCGCACGCCGGCGCGGACATCGCGGGGAGTCCCCGGCGCGCCGCCGCGAGCACGGCAGGAGGTGCCCGGCAGGCCGCCCCCAGCGACCGGGCGCGCGGCTTCATCTTGCACGCGGAATGGTGAAGGTGATCGTGGTGCCCGCCCCCCAGATGCTGCTGGCGTCGACCGCGCCACCCATGCTGGACACCAGGTGACGAACGATCGCCAGCCCCAGCCCCGTCCCGCCCTCCTCGCGCGACCTGGCCGCATCCACGCGGTAGAAGCGCTCGAAGATCCTGGGCAGCGCGGCGGCCGGAATCCCGGACCCATTGTCTTCCACGGCTACAACCAGGCGACTCCCGGAAGACCCGATGTCTACCGAGATCCGCGCTTCGGCCTCGGGTACATATCGTATCGAGTTCTCGAAGAGATTGCGGAAGACCTGGTAGGTGGCCGCCTCGTCACCGAGCGCCTCGCCTCTCCCCGCAATCTCGAAATCGATCGCGCGGGCGGCCGCTCTGTCGCGCAACTCCGTCCAGGCCGACCGCGCAACGTCCTCCAGCGCGAACGACTCCTTCTCGGGACGCCATGCCCCCGATTCATACCTGGAGAGGTCGAGCAGGTCGTCTACCAGGCGCTGAAGGCGAACGGTGTTGCCTTCGATGGACCGCAGGAACCGGCCGCGAAGGTCCTTCGGCAGGCTCTCGTCGAGGACCGTCTCGGCCGCAGCCCGGATCACGGTGAGCGGCGTCTTGAGTTCGTGGGAGGCGTTGGCGACGAAATCGGCCCGGACCGCCTCGAGCCGCCTGATCTCGGTGATGTCGACGATCAGCACGACCGCTCCGCCATCCGTGCCCCGCTTCGTGCGCACCTCCAGTTCACGCTCGCCGAGCCGCAGCTCCAGGCGGCCTTCGCGGCGCACGACCGACGCCTCCAGCAGGTCACGCAGGACGGGATCGCGCACGATCGACCCCACCGGCGAGAACGGTATGACATCGGTGAGCCCGAGGAGCTGCCGGGCGGCAGGATTGATGCGGAGGACGCGGGCGTCGTTGGTCAGCGCCATCAGCCCCTCGCCCACCTCGTCCATGAGCTGAGCCAGCTCGTCCCGTTCCCGCGTGACCCGGCCGACCTGATCCTCGAGTTCGCCCCGGACCCGGTTGGCGGCCGAAGCCACCCGCGCCAGCTCGATCACGCGGGGCAGCCTGACCCGTGCACCGGGGGGCTCGTTGGCCCCGATCCTGGCCAGCAGGACACGAATATCGCGCAGCACCCGCACCGTGCCGCCCGCGCCGCGGTCCAGCGCGACCACGGCTACCGCACCCGCGGCGAATGCCGCGAAGGCGGCCCACATGGCCAGACGGGACGCGGCGTCGTGCATCGGTTCGGCCGGAGCGCCCAGTCGCAGGACCGCCTGCTCCCCGCCCCGATACAATCGAACCGCGCTGAACAGGTAGGGGCGGCCATCGACCGCGCTGGTCCGGTTCGACGACGACCGCAGCCGGTTCAGCGCCCCCGCCACCTCGGGGCGGGCGACGACCCCGCCGCCGTCCGCCTCCACGGTGCCAAGGTTCGAATCCGCGACCAGGCGCTGGTTCGCATCGAACACGCTGACCCTGTACCCGGTGGAGAGCGCAAGCGCGCTGGTGATGCTGTCCAGGGCGACACCCCCCGAGGCGCGCAATCGGCCGGCGCCGAGCTCCGCGGCCGCGGCGAGGTGCTGCTGTCCCTGAGAGTACATGACCTGCGTCGCCGCGGCGCGCACCACCAACCACGCAGCCGCCACGGCCACCACCACGCACCCGGAGGTCGCGAGCGCGGTCGCAAGTCTCAGCGGAAGCCTCATCCCCGAAGCGCCCTCAAGCCGATTCCCGCTCGCGAAGCCTGTATCCGACCCCCCGCACGGTTTCGATCCACGCCCCCACCGGACCCAGCTTGGAGCGCAGGCGCCGGACGTGCATGTCAACCGTCCGGGTGCGAATCCGGGCAGCGACTTCAGGGTCGGTATCCCAGATCTCGCCGAGCAGTTCGTCGCGTGTCCGCACCTGTCCCCGCCGCTCCAACAGGACCTTCAGCAGTCTGTACTCCGTCGGGGTGACCGGAACCGTCGAGCCCTCCAGCGTGACCTCCGTGGCATCGAGGTTCACGCGCAGGGCGCCCACTTCGAGAAACCGCCCACCCCCCGTTGTAGCGACACCGTCAGCCCTGGCACGCCGGAGGATCGCGTCGACCCGCAACACGAGCTCCCGCGGGCTGAAGGGCTTGGCAACGTAGTCGTCGGCCCCCATCTCCAGCCCCTCGATCCGCTGCATCTCCTCCCCCTTGGCCGAGATGACGATTACCGGCAGGCCACGGGTGGCCGGGTCGCGGCGGATGGAGGCCAGCACCTCGTCTCCCGAGAGTTCCGGGAGCATCCTGTCGAGGATCAGCAGGTCGGGGATGTCCCTGTGAAGGGAGTTCAGTCCGCCGATGCCACCGCTTTCCGTGTCGACCCGGTACCCCGCCCGGGTCAGCTGGTGCGCGACAACCGAGCTGATCCCGGGGTCGTCCTCGATAACCAGGATGCGGGGCCGCGGCTCTCGGCTCCCCGACCCGGCGCGCGCCGCAGCCAAGTCAACCGCTCCGCCCGACCTCGTTCACGATCGCGAGCACCTCTTCCTCCGAGAGCGTGTGGTCGCCCTCCTTCGCGACATCGAAGATCCGCCGGCAGAGTTCGGCGTCGTCGGCGTCGTAGCCCCGCCCCGCCAGCCAGTACCGAACGTTGGAAATCCCGGACATCGGGCCCACCTCGATCTCCTGGGCGCGGCCCACCATCGATGCCGGCACCCCCGAATAGACACGATCGGCCAGCCAGTCGGCCCCCTTGGCTTCCGCCTTGACGATCGCCGCCGCATGCACCCCGGTCGCGGTCCGGAAGGCATCTCCGCCGAGGACCGGGTAGTTGAGCGGCAACGGCAGATTGCACTCCCGGGAGACGAGTTCGCAGTAGGCGGCGAGGTGCGTCAGGTCGGCTTCGTGGACGCCGGCCAAGGCCAGATTGACCAGCAGGAGGTCCATCTCGACGTTGCCCACGCGTTCTCCGATCCCCAGGGCGGTCCCGTGGATCCGGTCGGCCCCTCCCTCGATCGCGGCCAGCGCGTTGGCCAGACCGAGCCCGCGGTCGCGGTGGCCGTGCCAGTCGAGCTTCACATTCTCGCCCGACGGACCGATGATCGCGTGCTTGACGAACCTCACCAGGGCCCTCACCCCCGAGGGCGTCGCGTGGCCCACGGTGTCCGAGAGGCAGATTCGGCGCGCGCCCCACTCGATCGCGTTCCCGTAGAGCGCCATGAGCGTTTCCGGGTCGGCCCTGGTGGTGTCCTCGGTCACGAACATGACGGGCAGGCCCTCTCGCACGCCGAACGACACCGCCGCCTCGGCCGTCCTGAGCATGTGATCCAGCGTCCATCCCTCCGCGAACCTGCGAATGGGCGAACTCCCGATGAAGGCGGCCACCTCGATCGGCACGCCGGTATCCTGCGCGATCCGTACGATGGGCTCGATATCGGACACGATCGTCCTGGCAGCGCAGTTGACGTCGATGGACAGCCCCGCGTCCCGCACCTCCTCGCAGAGCCGGGTCACATCCGCCACCGCCCGGGGCCCCGCCGCGGGCAGACCGATGTCCGCCGCGTGGATGCCCAGCCCGTCCATCATGTGGATCAGCCGGATCTTGGTTGCGATGGGAGGGTCGGTGGCCGAGGGAGACTGCAGGCCGTCCCTCAGCGTCTCGTCGTCGAGTTCCACGTGCCGGCCCCAGGCCAGCGTGTCGAACTCCTCCACGTTCCAGTCATGGATCAGTCGGCTCTCATCCATCTGGACACCCCGCGCATACTTCCGAATGGTCAACGATGCTGAGCGACCCGTCGAAATCCCGTACCACCGCGCCGCTCCCGACAATGGACCGCCGGAGTCGGCATCCCGCCACCGTCGCCCCGCTCCCCACGATCGTGTCCGTGAGTACGGAATCAATCACGCGGGCTCCAGCCTCCACGGTAACGTTATCGCCAATCCGGCACCCGGTCACGCACGCGCCGTCCTCGATCCGCGCCAAAGCCGACACGGCGGATCCCTCCACGCGCGCGGTCTTCGCCACGCCTCCGCGTCCCGCCGCGACCAGATGACGGTTCGCTTCGAGCACGGCACCGACATTCCCGGCGTCGAGCCACGTCCCCACCGGCGCCGTCGCGATCCGCGCCCCCGCGTCGACCATGTACTGGAAGGCGTCGGTCAGGTAGAACTCCCCGGAGGGCGCGGGACCGGCCGCGAGGGTGTGTCGTATGCCCTCGAAGAGGAGTTCATGGTCCCTGATGAAGTAGAGTCCGATGTTGGCCAGCCGGGAAACGGGCTCGCGCGGTTTCTCCACGATGCGCCGCATGTCGCCGGAGGGATCGGTCACGATGACGCCATAGCGCTCGTAGTCGTCCACCTCCCTGGCCCAGATCACGCCCGCCCTGCCCGGATCCAGCGTCCGCGCCAGCCCCAGATCGGCCTCGAACAGCGTGTCGGCGAAGACGATCAGCAGCTCGTCATCGGCCCACGGCTCGGCCAGCCCGATGGCGCCAGCCGTGCCGTCCTGCACCTCCTGCACGACGTAGCGCGGGATCACCTGCGGGTACCTCTCCGCGATGTGCGCCCGGATCGATCCCTCGAGGTGCCCCACCACGAAGACGATCTCCCCGATCCCCGCCTCGAGCAGGTCGTCCAGGATGTAATCGAGGACGGGTTTGCCGGCGACGCGCACGAGCGGCTTGGGGATCAGGTGGGTATGCGGCCGGAGCCGGGTTCCCTTTCCCGCGAGAGGAATGACGGCTTTCATGGATGCGGGGTGCGCTCATGGTTCGGGCCGGCGGCCCCGGCGCGCCGATCGTCGCCTGCCCCGCACGGCGGTGAGGTCATGACTGAAGATAGCGGTCCCGCGCCTCGGTTGACCGTGGGCATGTGCCTGCTACAGCTTTGGATGGGAGCCTTGAGTCGGTGCCCCGGGCAGGTCGCAGGCCCACTCTGACAAGATCCACTGTCGAGCCGCAGAAGCGAGAATGTCGAAGGCAGCCACCAGGCAGGCAAAGCGCGACGGCATGGATTCCGTCGATGCGGAATTGAGAGGACGGACGTACGCGATTCCCTTCAGCACGATCTGGCAGGCGCTCGTGACCTTGACCTCGGGCAGACTCCGCGGCTGGAGGATCGCGTACAAGGACGAGCATCTCGGTGTAATCGAGGCTCGTGTGCGCAACCTGTTGCGGCCCGCCCCTGCCAGGGCCATGATCTCGATCGGGTTGGACGCAAACGCCCAGACCTGCCTGAATGTCTCCCTCATCGCCACGGACGAGACCGTCAACGGCGAGACCAACCCGCGGCGTCTCCGCCGCCTCATCGAAGCGCTGGATCGCATGCTCGGCGTGCGTCCGGAACAACTGCTGGATTCCGGGTCCGCAATCCCGTCCGAGGCGGCCGGGTCATAGCAGTCCGTGGAACAGGTCCCCGCTGCATTCGGACGGCGATGAAGCGCCATGGTGGCGTCCGCGGAATCCGCGTGATTGCCCGGCCTGCGCATGCGGCGCTCGTCACTCTTCTGCTGGCAACCTGCGCCGCCGATCCGGTCGAAGACAGGCCCGCGCAGACCCCCGGCGATCCCGGCGCGTCCCCTCGCTCGGAGGTCGAACCGGGCACGGCGGGCACGACGTATCGGCGGACCGTGGCATTCGTCGGCACCTCGCGGGATTCGTCGATGTTCGTGCCCTGGGAATTCGCGAACCGGGTCGAACCGGACCGCATCCTTCGCTCCACGCGCGGCTGGCTTGGAAGGGCCGGGGAATGGCGGCTCTTCGTCGAGGACGACTGGTCGACCGAAACGACCCGCTCTCCCTGGCGGATCGTGCCGCGCGGACCTGCGAGGCTGATCGTCGGGATGGACGACGCGCTGCAGGAGATCTACTTCCAGGAGGGCGTGCGCGATCTGTCGGTGCGAATGGGCGAAGTCATCGCGGAGTGGGGCGGTCAGCGGGGAGAGACCTACCGTTTGCTGCACGGGACTTCACGTCTGGCCGGGGTCGAGACGAGCGGCCTCGTACTCGATGCCCTGACCGCCAGACCGAACGAATCCGGCGAGGTCACCGAACTGGCCTTGCTGACCGGGGGCCCCCGCTTCCAGCTTCTCTTCGCCGATTCCGAAGGGTCCGATCCATACCGCGCCTGGGCAAGGCTCGATACCGCCACCCTCTCGTGGCCCGAAGTCGAGGTAGCGTGGCCGGAACTCTACACCTTCGAGCGTGCCCGCCGCGATATCCCGGTGGTATGGACCATCTCGGCCACCGATCCCGAACTGACCGGCCGCCTCGAAGCCGTGAGCTCCCACCAGCATACGATGCGGGGGACCGGCGCGCGTCTGCCCGCCCTCGGCGTGTATGAAATCACCGGATCCGTCACCATCGATTCGGAGCGCATCGAGGTGATCGGCTTCCTGCGCCACCTGCAGCGGTGACCGGACGCAGCCGATGAACGACGCGCTCCTGCGTGCCGTCGTGTCGATCGTCATGGGTGCGCTGGCCGGCGGCCTCACCAACACGGTGGCCATCTGGATGCTCTTCCACCCCTACCGCCCCCCGACCCTGTGGCGTTGGCGGGTGCGGCTGCTCCAGGGCGCGGTCCCCAAGAACCAGGCACGGCTCGCGCGTGCCATCGGACACACGGTCGGCAACCGCCTCCTCACCGAGGAGGACCTCACCCGCGTGTTCGCCGAGCCCGAGTTCCGGGACGCGTTCGATGAAGGGCTGGAGCGCTTCCTCCACGAGCTGCTCGAGGTGGAGCGCGGCTCCCTTGGCGACGTCCTCGGCCCGGAGGTCATGGCCGGCGCGGCCCCCATCGTCGACGAGGTGCTGGAGCACGCCATCTCCAGAGTCGAGGGGCACATCGACTCCGAGGCCTTCGAGGAGGCCGTCGAGCGAAGGGCGGCCACCCTTTCCGACTACCTGGCGGACCAGCCGGTATCGGACGTCCTCACGCCGTCGCGGGAAGCGAGCGTCGCCGGGGCGGCCGAACAGTGGATCGCGAACGCGGCCGAGAGCGAGAAGTTCCAGCGGACCGTGGCCGAATACGTGGAGCACGCCGCCGACCGTCTCCTGATCCCGTCCCTCACCATTCGCGACCTGCTCCCTCCCGGCGTGACCGGCACGCTCCAGCACGCGATCGCCGACTTCGTGCCCCTCGCGATCCGGCGCATGGGCAAGGTGCTCGAGGATCCCGGTGCCCGCGGTCGCTTCGAGAAAGCCATTCGGGAGGTGCTGGGCCGCTTCGTGCAGGACCTCAGCTTCCACCAGCGCGTCGTGGCCAGGGTGGTCCTCTCGGGCGACGCCGTAAAGAAGGCCCTCAACACCATCCAGGTGGAAGGAGCCGAGCGGATCGCCGTTCTCTTCACCGAGCGCAAGGTCGAGGCTGCGCTGGGCAGGGGGATCCACGACGCCATCGAGGATCTCCTCGACCGGCCCGTCACGGACGTGCTGGGACATCCGGGCGATCCGGAAGTGGTCGAGGCGTCGGGCACGATCTCGTCGTGGCTCGTCGAGCTCGTGCGGGAGCCCGCCGCCCGGGATTTCGTGCGCGAGCGGGTGGAGGCCGCGCTGAGCCGGGCGTCGAAGCAGACCTGGGCGGAGTTGATCGACGACATCCCGCCGGAGCGCGTATCGGAGTGGGTCGTTACGGCGGCAAGGAGCGACGTCGCCGGCACAGTCTACCGCGAGGCGGCCCGCCGGATCGCGGCCGCGGTCCTGGAACGCCCGATCGGGCGGCCGGCCAGGTGGCTCCCCGCAAACGCCGCCCGGAGCATCCAGAGTGCCGTCGGCGATCCGCTGTGGCTGTGGATGCAGTCCCAGATCCCTGCCGTGGTCGCCAAACTCGACGTCGCCCGCAGGGTGGAGGAGAAGGTTCGCGACTTCCCCGTGGCGCGAATGGAGGAACTCGTCCGCAAGGTCACCGACCGGGAACTCCGTACGATCGTCTACCTGGGCTACGGCCTGGGCGCCTTCATCGGTTGCATCCTGGTCGTGATCAACTACCTGATGGGGTAGCCGCCACCGTCGCCAAGCTGTACGGAAATGTAATGTTTATATGACATCGTGTAATGTCGCCATTACATCGTCAACAGACTGGACTAGCGCTTCCTGTCCCTTGAAGGAGCTACCGTCTTGAAGTGCCTGCGCGACCGGCGCCGCTCGGAGGCGCGCCGATCCCGCCTGAGCAGATCGAGCGGGGTAAAATAGCGTTTTGCCGCCTTGCTCCGGCGCGCAGCCCGGCCGAGGGCGTTCTCCAGCTCCCGGACCCTTTTTTCGCCGTGCGCCCCGATGCGCCTGCCCCCCGCGCCGTCCGCTTCCTCGTCCGGCTGCTTGCCGGGCATGCCCAGGAAGATCCCCAGTGCGACCGCGACCAGCCCGACGAGAATCTGGATCAGGAGGGACATGACGCGCCCTCCGGTTCCACGGTCCCCGGCCCCACTGCGTCGTGACGCCTCCTGGCCTCGGCCAGGTAGCCGGACCTGAGTCCGATGAGGTGCGAGATCTTTCGCATCAGGTAGTCCTCCCGGTTGGCCAGTTCGCCGTCCGCCAGCACGATACCCCACATCGCCTCGGCAAGGACCATCTTCTGGCCGGTGGAATAGCTGGCGTTGATCAGGTTGGTGAACCCCCACAGGTCGACGCTCCGCCCCCGCTCATCCTCGGCGAGCGCGATCAATTCGTCGGCGGCTTCCCGCTTCAGTCCGAAGTGCCGCCGGACCAGCGCCCGCAGGTGCTTCCGTTCGCCGGTGCTGAAGAAGTCGTCGGCATGGGCCACCTCGAGCAGGAGCGCACACGCCGCCACCCGCAGTCTCTCCGCAGCGCGATGTGCATCCGGTTCCTCCGCCCCGACCGCCATTTCGCGGGCGAAGAAGGACTTCAGGCGGTCAATCATCCTTGCGTTCCAGCCGTTGCGGGCGGCATTCGCGCCGGACCCAATCCAGGTAGGCACCGGCGCCGTCCACTACATCATGCACGAGCAATTCGGGCACATCGTACGGGTGGAGTTGCTCAGCCCGCGCCAGCATCCCCGGAAGCAGGCCCCGAACCGTCTTGAGAATGACGACCGACTCCTCGTCGCGATGTATCTCCCCCTCCCACTGATAGATACTCACCGCACCGGGGAGGATGTTCCCGCAAGCGGCCAGCCGCTCCTCGACCAGACTCCGAACGACCCTTTCCGCCTCGGCGATCCCCGGCGCCGTCATCAGCACCGTGACGACGTCGCTCCCGCCGGTCGCCGCGGAGGCATCGGCGCCGGACCCGCTCGACTTCACGCGTCAGCCGGAGGCGACGAACATCGTCCGCTCGACCGAGTCCCGATGGTAGAACGACTCGATCAGCGCCGCGTAGCGCCCGGCCACGACGGTGCGCTTCACCTTCTGCGTGGGCGTGAGCATCCCGTTGTCGACCGTGAACGGCTCGGCCAGGAGACCGACCTTCTTCGGCGTCTCGAAGCTGGCAAGATCGCGCAGCTCGGCGAAGAACTGTTCCCGCAGGTGCTCCTGGCAGGTGGAGTCGGCGAGCAGCGCCTCGTCATCCGATGCGCCGATCCCTTCTTCGACCGCCCACGCCTGGAGCTTCTCGAAGGCGGGGACAACCAGCACCGAGCAGAATTTCCGCCCTTCGCCGATCACGACCGCCTGGTCCACGAACGCGCTCTTCTTGAGCAGGTTCTCGATCGCCTGGGGCGCCACGTACTTCCCGCCCGAGGTCTTGATCAGATCCTTCTTGCGGTCGGTGATCTTCAGGAAACCGTCGCTGCTGAGCTCGCCGATGTCTCCGGTGCTGAACCAGCCGTCGTCCGCGATCACCTCGCCCGTCAGCTCCTCCAGCCCGTAGTACCCCTTCATGACCTGCGGCCCGCGGATCAGGATCTCGCCGTCGTCCGCGATCCGGACCTCCGTCCCCGGCACTGGACGCCCCACCGTCCCGATCCTGAAGTCCTCCTCGGTGTTCACGTTCGTGACAGGCGACGTCTCGCTGAGCCCGTAGCCCTCCAGAATCGTGATCCCCGCACCCAGGAAGAAGCGGTTGATCTCGGGCGCGAGCGCCGCGCCGCCGCTTACGAAGTACCGCAGCCGGCCGCCGATCCCGGCCCGCAGCTTCGAAAAGACGATGCGATCCGCGATGGAGTACTTCCACTGGAGCGACGCAGGCAAGTCCTCTCCCTTCTCGCGGCACAGCGCTGCCTGCCGCGCGATGTCGGCCGCCCAGGCGACCAGCTTGCCCTTCGCTCCGCCCGCGTCGAGCACCCTCTGGTAGACCTTCTCGTAGAGTCGGGGAACCGACACCAGTACCGTCGGCCGCAACTCCCTCATGTCGGCCGCAACGGTGTCGATCGACCCGTGGGTGATGGTGCATCCGGAGGAGAAGAAGAGATAGTCCACCGCTCGCTGCAGCACATGCGACAGCGGCAGGAAGGAAAGGCTGGAGTCTTCGGCACTGACGGGGAGCATCTGTTCGCAGGCCCATATGTTGGACGCCACGTTGTTGTGCGTCAGCATGACGCCCTTCGGGGTTCCGGTCGTCCCCGACGTGTAGATCAGGGTGGCCAGATCGCCGGGGTCGGCCTTGCGCGCCTCTGCCAGGAAGCCGTCGAGGGAGGCGTCGTCGCCCCGCGCCAGGAATTCCTCCCACCCGACCGCTCCGTCTCCAGCGGCATCCCCTTCGAAGACCACGATCTCGATGTCGCGACCGGATCCGGAGGTGGCCTCGCGCACCTTCTCGAGCTGCTCCGCATCCGAAACAAAGACGAGCGAGGCGCCCGAATCCTCCAGGATGTACGCGACCTGCGCGGCGGGAAGCGTGCTGTAGATCGGTACGTCCACCACGCCCGCGCACAGGCAGGACCAGTCGGCCAGCGGCCACTCCACCCGGTTCTCCGAGAGGATGGCCGCCCGGTCGCCACGGTTCACGCCCGACCGGGCCAGGGCCGCCGCTCCTCGCCGCGCCGCGTCCCGCACCTGCTCGTAGGTGTAGGTGCGCGCTCCCTCGCCCGTGACGTTGTAGGCGACCCGGTCCGAGAGCCGATCCACGGCCCCGAGGAAGAGGTCGACCAGCGTCCCCGTCGGGACATCGGCCTTCTTCGCATAGTAGTGAACTGTGTCGGACACGGGCCTATCCCCCTTCGACGACGATTTCAATCGGAATGTCCTGCCTCAGGGAGAACATGACGGAACAGTACTTCTCACGCGACAGTTCGATGGCGCGCTCGACCTTGGGCCGGTTTTCCGGCGCCACCCCGGTGACCCTGAAGACGAGACGCAGGCCTTCGTAGTGCTGCGGCGGATCGGCTCGCCTGGCGCCGGCGGCCTCCACGTCCAGGCTGTCGAAATGAACCCGGCCCTTCCGGAGTATCACCCGTACGTCGATGGCCATGCATGCCGCCACGGCCAGGAGCACGAGTTCCATCGGAGACGGACCGGTCGCCGAGTCCCCGTCCACAATGATCTGGGGACCGTCCACGGGACCGCCGTCGAAGACGAGGCCGGAGCCGGTCCAGGCAAGTCGAACCTGCTTGTCCGCATTCACTTTCAATCATCCCCCCGCAGAAGGGTCAGGGCTCGTCGCCGTCCGCGGCCGCTTTCTCCTGGATTTCATCGAGAGCCCGTCTGGCGTACGCGATATGCTCGTCGGCATCCGGTTCCGGGGGGTCCCCCGCCAGAAAGGCCTCGAGGTGCTCGACCGCCTCGGCCTGTTTCCCCTGCCGCCTCAGGATGAAGGCGATCCCATAGTGCGCCCCAGGTGCTTGAGGGTTCCTGTCCAGGACGTGCCGATAGGTCTTCAGCGCTTCCGAGTCCATGCCCATGCGCGTATAGGCGATCGCGATCTGCTGAAGGACGATGGGGTCGCCGGGCGATTCCTTCAGCGCCAGCCTCAGCGACGTGAGGGCCTCGTGAAACTTGCCCTCCCTGGAGAGGGCCAGCGCTTCTTCGTAGTAGTCGACCTTATCCGGGCGTGCGGACCCGCCGAATATCTTGCTCCACATCGACATGGACGAGGGTTACCGTGTCTTTCCCGGGGTGGATCGACCGCTGGGGGCCTTGTTCATCGTCTTCCAAGCTATCTGATTCCGTTTTGGGGACAAGACCGACACGATTCGGACCGGTGACCGTATGTTGATATGAGAACCGGGACACGCAGGATCCAGGGAGAATCGACATGAGGCACTCGCGGCAACTGAACGAAGACCTGAAAAACGGCACCCTGATCGCCGGCTCGGCCGTGGCGGCCATCGCCGCTACGGTTGCGCTGACGGGAGGAATCGGGGGGGGCTCGCACATCACCTACCGGACCGTAGCGGCGCCGGCGCGAAGCTACGAGGTGGTCGAACACCTGTCCGGGGCGAACCGGCTGTACGGGACGGTGATCGACCGGAACGGCCGCGCCCACGAGGGTTTCCTGCGCTGGGACCGCAACGAGGGCAGCTGGAGCGATCTGCTCGACGCCACCAAGCTGGACCGCGGCTTTCGCGGGCAGTCGGGGGTCCGCTTCGGCCACGTCGATCGCATCGTGCCGGTCGGAAGCAACCAGGCGCTCTTCCACCTGCGGTCCGGGCAGACCGTCGGAATGCAGGGAGAATCCACCGACCTCGGGCGTTCGATGCGGGCACTGGTCGTCGACCTCGCCGGAGGGGGCCAGGCAGACCTGAAGTGGCGCGATGTCCGCCAGATCGACCTCCAGCCCGCGCCCGGGAGCGCCCGCCCCGCCGAGGGCCGGCTGTACGGAACGCTCACCACGGGCCGCGGGATCGAGTTCACCGGCCACATCGCATGGGATGTCGACGAGATCTACACCTCGGACATCCTCGACGGCGCGGAGCGGGTGCAGGGCGCCGAGGTCTCCCGCGAGATCCCCTTCGGGGCCATTCGCGAGATCCGGCAGTACGGCCCGGTCGGCGCCCACGTCGATCTCCATTCGGGGGAGCAGCTCACGCTGTTCGGCACCAACGACGTCGACAACTCCAACCGCGGCATCAGCGTCTCGGACCCGGCGCTGGGCCAGGTCAAGGTCCCGTGGGACTATTTCTCGCGCGTGCGCTTCCACAGCCCTGAAACCGAGGCGTCGTGGCGCGACTTTGACGGTGGCCGTCCGCTGCGCGGCACGGTGGTCACCACCACCGGCGCCACTCTCTCCGGCGACATCAAGTGGGACCGCGACGAATACGCGAGCTGGGAGTTGCTCAACGGGTGGAACAACGGCGTCGAGTTCGCCGTCGAGTTCTCGAAGATCGCCCGCATCGTGAAGAACGGCGGCGCCAGCACCGTGTTCCTGCGCGATGGCCGCTCATTCGACCTGAACGGCAGCAACGATGTCGACAGCGGGAACCGCGGCGTCGTCGTCACCAACGGCGATCAGGCCCGGACCATCCCCTGGGACATCTTCCAGGAACTGCGCCTGGACAAGTAGACGCCCGGCGCCGCGCCGCCCTCGCCGCGCCGTTGCGCGCTTGCACGGGCGCCTGAAGTCCTACTTCACGTCCCCCATCAGCCGCTTGACGAATGGGCTGGCGAGCAGCGCCACGAAGCCGGCCGAGCCGATGATCGTCGTTACCGCAAAGAAGAGCGGCGACGGCTCCAGCGCCTCCAGCTGTCCGGCAACCAGACCCGCCATCACGTTGCCCAGCGACGTCGCCACGAACCACAGCCCCATCATCTGACTGATGCGGCTGGGCGGTGCGAGTTTGGTGACCGCCGAGAGCCCCACCGGCGACAGCGCCAGCTCCCCGACCGTGTGCAGGAAGTACATGACGATGAGCCACGACGCCGAGACCGGCGAATCGGGGGTGGCGTTGGCCGCGCCCCACGCGATCACGAAGAAGCCGGCGGCGAGACCCAGCAGCCCCAGGGCGAACTTGACCGGAGTGGAGGGATTCGCGTTGCGGTTCGCCAGCCACACCCAGAGCCAGCCGAAGACCGGCGCGAGGCAAACGATGAAGAAGGCGTTCACGGACTGGAGCCACGACGCCGGGTAGCTCCACGACCCGATGGTGCGGTCCGTGTAGTCCTCGGCGAAGAGGTTCATCGATGAACCCGCCTGCTCGAAGCCCGACCAGAAGATCACGGCCAGCAGCGCGAACCAGAAGATCGCGACGATCTTCTTCTTCTCGACGACCGTGTGTCCGCTGAACAGCATCAGGTAGAGGAAGAACACCAACACTACCACGATGATCAGACCGGCCAGCCCCGTGGCGATGTCCGTGAGGGTGATCGGAATCGTCCCGCTCGATACCAGGTAGCCGAAAGCGACCAGTGCAAGTGCCAGCACGGCGCAGCCACCGAAGAAACGGCGGCTCAGGCTGGCGACCTGCTCCGGCGTCCGGTCGGTGCGAAGCAGGCCCGCGTCACCCAGGCGGCCGTATCCGAGTCGGAATTGGATCAGCCCGAGAACCATCCCGAAACCGGCCGCCGAGAACCCCCAGTGCCAGTTCCAGTTCTGCCCGAGCGCGCCGCAGATGATCGGTCCGGCGAGTGCCCCAACGTTGATTCCCATGTAGAAGATGGAGAAACCGGCGTCCCGCCTCGCCCCGCCCTCCGGGTACAGATCGGCGACCACCGAACTGACGTTGGGCTTCAGCAGTCCCGTGCCGATGACGATCAGGATCAGCCCCAGGAAGAAGTTGAAGTCGTTGGGCACGGCCATGCTGAAATGCCCGGCCGCGATGATGCAGCCCCCCACGAAGACGGCCTTGCGCTGTCCCCATAGTTGGTCCGCGACCCACCCCCCCGGCAGGCCCAGCAGGTAGACGAGCCCGGTATAGAGGCCGTAGATGGCGCCGGACGTCGCAACATCGAGTCCCATTCCCGGGTTCTGGCCGATCGTGGCCTCCGCCAGGTACAGGATCAGGAGCGCGCGCATCCCGTAGTAGGAGAAGCGCTCCCACATCTCCGTGAAGAAGAGGGTCATCAGCCCCCGGGGATGCCGGGTCTTCGCTGCTGCGGTCATTCGGGCCTCTGTGGTGACTGGATACTTAATATTATTGTTAACTGTCATTTGCGGCAGGGCACGGAACCGGCTTCACGGGCCGCAGACCGACCGGGAACCTATGCCGTGAACCTCACGCGTGCGAGTCGGTCGCCCACGGAGTCCACCTGGCCGTTGCGCCCCCCCGGCACCTCACGGCGACCGCCCCTCCATGATCGCCTGGAAGACATGCGGGTCGATGTTGCCCCCCGACACGACCGCGACCACGGGACCGCCGGTCGCACCGGGAACGCCCCCCAGTGCGGCTGCCACTCCCGCGCTGCCGGCCCCCTCCGCGACCACGTGCGCCGTGCCCGCAAGCAACCGTATCGCCCTGCACACCTCTTCGATCGAGACGACCAGCGACCCGGCGAGCAGCGAGCTCGCCAGCGGCCACATCTCGCGAAGCATGCTGCTCGCGCCGATGCCGTCCACGAACGAGGGGCGGTACTCCACCTCTACGGGCCGCTCGGCCTCGAGCGATGCGGCAAAGGGAGCGGCGGTCTCCACCTCCGCCGCGAATACGGGAACGCCCGGGGCCAGCTCCCTCAGTGCCGCCGCGATCCCGCACGAGAGCCCGCCGCCCCCGTACGGCACCACCACGGCGCCGACCTCGGGGAGCTCCTCGACGATCTCGAGTCCGATCGTGCCGTTCCCGGCGATGACCGCAGGGTCGCTGACCGGGTGGACGAAGTGCCCCTCCTCGGCCGGGTGACCGTGGTCGCGCAGGACGCCCCACCACTCGTCGAAGGGAAGCGGCGCGGCCGTCGCCCCGAGCCGCGCGATCGCGTCCAGCTTCGTGCGCGGCGCGGTCTCCGGCACGACCACGCGGCAAGGCACCCCGAGCCGGCGCGCGGCGAAGGCCACGCCCTGCGCCATGTTGCCCGCGCTCCCCGTGTAGACTCCGCGTGCGAGCAGCTCCGCATCGGCCAGCGCCATCGCGTTGGCAGCACCACGGATCTTGAAGGACCCTATGGGCTGCAGGCACTCCAGCTTCACCCACACCTCGGTGGGCAGCCGGGGGGCGTCGAGCCGGATGAGGGGCGACCGGATGGCGGCGTCGGCGATGCGGGTGCGGGCGGCCTCGATGGCGCCGAATGCAATGGGTCCGACCGGCTGCATCATGCGTCTCGCAGCGCGGCGGCGATCCCGTCAGCGGCGCGGGCAATGCAGAGGTCGCCGATCTCGCGGCTCATCCCGCGCGCGTCCCCCAGCACACCGTTGGGCGTGACGGAGCGGAAGCCGTCCCGGAAGATCCGCTCCGCCACCGAGTCGTCGAACGCGACCACCGTGCCCGAAACCGCCAGCTCGTCGCGCACCAGATCAGGGCGGATGCAGAGCATTTCGGAGCTCTCCGCGATGTCGGCGTGCCCGCCCACCCGGTGCACGAGGTCGGGGGCCAGTTCTCCGACCGCGCCTTCCCACAGCGCCACGAAGGCGTGCAGGTCGGTGTACGTGCGCACTTCGCAGCCGGGGCCGGCCGCCGAGCAAAGGTCGTCGTGCATTTCGGCGAGGGGGGCGAAATTGCCGCCGTGCGACGGGATGAAGCAGATCGTGCGGAAACCGTGCCGCGAGAGGCTCGCCGCGTAGTCGACGCAGACGGCCGTGAAGGTCTCGGGCCGCAGCGAGAGGGTGCCCGGGAAACCCATGTGATGCTCCGAGCACCCGACCCGGATCGTGGGCGCGACCAGCGCGTTGCCGAGCCGCCGGGCAACCTCCAGCGCGAGGCGGTCCCCGCGCGCCGCGTCGACCAGCAGCGGGAGGTGCGGCCCGTGCTGTTCCACCGCGCCCGCCGCGACCACCACGGTCGTGAATCCGTCCGCGAGAGCGCGTTCGACCTCGGGCCAGGTCATCTCTTCCAGAAGCAACGTTGTGTCAGTCATGCGGCAACCTATCTTCGAAGCACCGTTCGCTCCAGCTACAAGGATAAGCAGTCCGTGGATAATCCCGCGTGAGCACCGAGAGCGGCGAGGCGCCGCGTTGGCAAGGCGCTTTGAGAGGCGAATAGCCGCGCTATTCGACCGAAGAGCAACGAAGAGCGGAGCTTGGAAGACGCAATTGGTAAGGAGAATGTGACAACTTGTAATGTCCACTTTACAGCGTGATCGGGCGGGCGAAGCGGTCCAACGGGGATGCATCGACGCTCGAATGCCACGGGGGGTTTGTCCACGGGCTGCCGGCGTGACCACCGACCGTCCCCCGACGCACGAGGAACTCGCCGCCGAACGGGCCCTGCAACCCCGGCCGAGCGCTGACAGCTCAAGCTCGCTCGGCTCGGCGTTGGCCCGCTTCCTCTACCCGAAGCCGGCCAGGCGCACGATTGGCGGCATCTTCAGCTGGTGGGAGAGGCGCCGGCTCGCCTTCACCGCGATGATCAGCGCGGGGGGCGCGGTCTCGCTGGGGTCGCACGGGCTCCTGACCTGGCTGGAGGGCGGGGCGATCGAGTTCCCTCCGCTGTTCGGAGTCCTGGGGATGCTGGCGCTGGCGAACGCCTGCTACACCCTCGGGCCCCTGACCGAAGCCGCGCTCCACAGGATCTGGGGGCGGGACGTCCTGCCGGTCGGTCCCCATCTCTTCCGGGCCGGCCTGGCGCTGTCCTTCGGGATCGCCTTCCTCCTCCCCATGCTCGGCGTGGGCGCGCGGCTGGCGCTTCTCGTCGTGAGGACCCTGCTGGGGGGCGGGTAGCTACCCATCTCCGGTGACCAGCGGCACAAACCGGACCACGCCCAGCCCCTCTTCGGTGACGCCGTCCGCCCCCCGCCGCTTCCGCACCAACTGCTGCCGGGCACCCGCCGAACCCACCGGCATCACCAAACGCCCCCCCACGCGCAGCTGCTCGAGCAGCGAATCCGGGATGCGCGGCGAGGCAGCCGCCGCTACGATCGCGTCGTAGGGTCCGCGCCCAGGCCACCCGCCCGCACCGTCCCCGTGACGCACGCGCACGTTCCCATACCCCAGCGCCGCCAGCCGCTCACCGGCCCCGGCCGCCAGATACGCGTGTCGCTCCACGGTGTACACCTCCTCGCAGAGCAGGCTCAGCACCGCGGCCGCATATCCCGATCCGGTACCGATTTCGAGGACGCGGTCGGTCGCCGTCAGCTCCAGCGCCTCGGCCATCCACGCCACCACGTACGGCTGCGAGATCGTCTGCCCCATGCCGATCGGAAGCGGGCGGTCCGCGTACGCCTGGCGCGCATGATCCGGCTCGACGAAGGCCTCGCGCGGCACGCTCGCCATCGCCTCCAGCACGCGCGCATCGCGCACGCCCCGGCCCTCGATGTCGCGCCGCAGCATTCGCCGCTTCGCCCTGCCCAGCCTGTCGCCCCCGCCCAGTCTTCGTAGCGCGCGCCTCAACGGGGGTCCGGCGGGGTCACCGACCAGAAGTCGATTCCCCCCGACTGGTGCTGCAGCTCGATGCTCTCCACCACCTCGAGCATCTGCAGGTCGATCACATCCAGGGTGCCGCGCACGGATCCCACCGACTCGTTGGAGACGAAGGCGTAGCGGCTGTCGGGGCTGGCCACGACCCCGTGCGTGACCGGCCGCGAGGTCGGAATGCGCCCGAGTTCGGTGCCGGCGTCGAGGTCGAAGACCGCAACCGCCTGCTCGCCCTTCAGCGTCGCCACCAGGCGCGCGCCGTCCGCCGTGGCCTCGAGGTTGTAGGGCGCCTGGCCGGTGGCGAACCGCCGGGACACGCTCCAGTCCTCCGTATCCACCTCGAGCACCTCGCCATTCCTGTTGCAGGCCACGTAGACGAAGCGGTCGGCCCGGACCCCCGCCGCGGGCTCCACCCAGGTCGGGCTGCACACCCGGTCGGCCATCGCCGCGTGGTCCATCCCGTCGGCGGCCCCTTCTTCGGCACCGTCGGCAAACGGCCCCTCGCGCCCCGGCGAGAGGTCGAACTGGGCGCTGATCTCGAAGGACTCGACATCGATCTCGACCAGCCGCTCCGAATGCATGCAGGCGGAGTACTGGCGGGTGCCGTCGGCGCGCACACGGCTGCCGTGGGGCATCAGGCAGGTCTTCACGCGGGCGACCTCGATCATCGAGGGGGTGTATACGACCGACACGTCGGACGGCACCATATCGCCGTGCAGGTTGAAGTTCACCGCCATCAGGAACTGGCCGTCCGGCGTGAGCCCCATCGTCGCCGGGAAGAGTCCGAGCCGGGTGCGCGCCACCAGCGTGTCCGGCCCGGCGTGGAATTTCCACAGGTATCCGCGGGGCGTGCCGTGCGCGATGGTCACGTACCAGTATTCGCCGTCCGGCGAGACGCTGATGCCGTGCGCACCGTCGTTGTCCCCCGGCATGATCCCCACCGGGATCTCCTTCTCCACCACAACGCCCTCCCCCGGCGTGAAGGCCACCCGGCTCACCAGGTCGGAGGACTCGTTGGCCACGTACACGCGGTAGGTGGGAGCCTGGACCGGTGCCGCGCTGGCCGCTACCCGCTGGCCGGGCGCCGCCTGCGCCAGCACCACCTGCGCCAGCGCCGCCTCGCCCGGAATCAGCGCAAGCAGCGCAAGAACGACCAGCCCGGCCTTCCTCACGACACGGGCGCCTTCTGCTTCGGCTCCACCTTCACCACCCACAGCCCCGAATGCATGTCGGAAACGAACACGTGCCCCTTGAACGGCTGCGGCCCCCACGCCATCGGCGCGTTCGGCACCTGCGCGTTGGCCGTTCCCGTCGTGAACCACGCCATCTCGCGGCCCTGTTTGTACAGGTCGCCCCTCAACTCGCCCGACACGTCCACCACCCGCAGCCCGGCCTGGTAGTAGGCGACGTACATCACGTCGTCCTCGATCCAGAGGTTGTGGGCGCCGGCCTCGGGCACCTCGTAGCGGGCGATTTCGCGCAGGTTCTCGGGATCCTCCAGGTCGAAGATGTGCACGAAGCCGCGCGATCCGTCGCCGGGGTAGCCGTTGCGCGAGATGCACTCCTCGCAGTCGAAGATCTCGTCGCCGACGAAGAGGTAGCTGTGGCCGTCCGCGTTGGTGTAGGGGAAGGCGAAGTGCGTGTTGCCTTCCGCGTAGGCGAAGTGGCTCACCTCCACGGGCTCGGTGGGCGTGCCTCCCCAGCCGCCGTTGCCGGCGTCCAGGATGTAGATCCCGTCGTTCCAGTACGACACGTAGGCCATCCCGTCCAGCACCCAGATGTCGTGGAGGTACTTGCCGGGGGACTCGATGCCCCAGCGCCCGACCTCCTCGACGTCGCCCGGATCGGACACGTCCAGGATGTGCACGTCGAAGGTGCCGTTGTGGATCGCGTACAGGATGTCGCCCGAGAAGAACACGTTGTGCACTCCGCCGGTGAGCGTCTCGGTGTACTCGTCGACGACGACGGGGTGCGCCGGATCGGTCAGGTCGAGCATGACGATGCCGTTCTTGCGGTCCGACGCGCCCTCGCGCGTGATCGCCGCCACCGTGCCCCTGCTGTTGACCTTCACGTCGTTCACCACGCGGGCGTCCACCTCGACCTGGTCGGTGAGGATCGGATTGGCCGGATCTGTGACGTCCCACACGTGCATGGCCTGCCCCGAGGGCCCGCCGCCGGGGCCCCCGCGCCTCTCCACGATCACGCGCTGAGCCCCCGCCGCGGCCGCCGCGACCTCCGGCGGAAGCGCGGGCATGCCGCCCCCCCCGGTCAGGACGTGCGTGCCCGTATACACGTAGTCACGGCCGTCGACACCGGTGAAGGCCCAGAGATCGGATGTCGGATACGGCCCGGCGGTCCCGCGCCCGACGACGCTGACCTCGTGCTCCACGCCGCGCTCCGACACATCGATGAAGGCCAGCCCCGTACTCCCGTTCGCGGTCGCCGCGATCCGGTAGAGCCCCGGGCGCTCCGCCACGAACGCCCCGTCCGGATAGATCGACGCCCCCATGTCCGTCCGCTCCTGGAAGGACGATACCGTGTAGTCGACCGCCACGGGCTCCACCGCGGCGCCCTCCGCATCGAGCGCCAGCGCCGCGAAACGCACCACATCACCCGTCCGCGCGCGCTCGGCCCCCGTCACCTCGACGGCGACCACCGGATCCTCCTCCACCTCGAACTCGAAGGTCGCCTCGACCCCCTCGGCCATCGCGGTGATCACCACCCCGCCGGGGCGAATGCCGCGCACGAACCCATGCTCGTCGATCGTGGCCAGGCGGCGGCGGTTGCTCGTCCACACGATCTCCACCGACTCGCGCACGCGGCCTCCCTCCGACAGGGCCCGGGCCTCCATCTGGAGCACCGTTCCCGTGAAGAACCGCACGCCCGGATCCTCGATCTCCAGCGACACCACGGGCGGACCCACCACCCGGAGCGGCGCGCTGAAGTTGCGGATCTCGGGGGCGCCGGTCCCGCTGGCGGGCGGCACGCGGATCGCCATCCGCAGCTCGGTGTCGCCCTCCGCCAGACCCTTGATGTGACCCTCGTCCAGCACCGCGAACCGCGAATCGATCGTGCTCAGGATCCGCACGCCGCGGAGCGGACTCCCGTCGCGGTCGTAGGCCACCACGTCGAAGTCCTCACCCATCTCGAGCGAATCGCCCACCTCCACGACGATCTCGCCCGGCTCGGCCCGCACATCGCCCACCCGCGCCCCTATACGGACCGCGGCGGAGTAGTTGAGCAGCCCCGGCGTAGCCGCGAGATCCGGGAGTTCAGCGTCTTGAGCCTCGCCTGCGCCAGCCTCGGGCTCCGTCGTCTCGGGCTCCGCGACCGCCTCCGGCACCGCTTCCTCCTGCATCGGTTCTTCGGGAGCAGCCGGCGTGGAATCGGCCGGCGGCGGAGGCGGCACGGAATCGACCGTCACCCTCGACGTGCTCCCGCCGCATCCCATTGCGAGCATGGAGGCCGCAAGGACCCCCGCTGCGATTCTGATCATTGAGCCTCCTGCGTGAGTCTCCCCGGCGCGCCATCGCAGTCCGCGGATCTTGCTGGCATCACTATATGGTATGGTATCGTGGCGCGCTGTGCGCCGGGAGTTTATACACGGACACTGGGGCCGCAGGTTCCGTTATCGGAACCCGCACCGCATTCTTGGCGGATCGCGGGGCCGCGGATAGGTTGTCGCATGACCGCGTTTTCCGAGAGAGTCTACGCCTGCGTCCGCCGCATTCCGAAGGGCCGGATCGTCAACTACGGAGGCGTCGCCGCCCTCGTCGGCAGACCGCGCGCGGCCCGCGGCGTCGGATACGCCCTGAGCCACCTCCCGATCGACACCGACGTGCCCTGGTGGCGCGTGGTCAACCGCCGCGGCGCCATCTCCACTTCGCGAATCAACGGGGTGGCCCAGCGCCAGCGAGCCCTGCTGGAGCACGAGGGCATCGAATTCGACGAACAGGGGGAAGCATCGTGGGAACGTTTCGGCTGGGACCCGCACGGATGAGAACAAGCTCGACGCTGGCGTTCGCTGCCCCGGCCTCTGCGCTGACCTGCGTGGCCCTCACCCTGTTCGCCTGCGGGGATGCCACCGGTGGCCTCCACACCGCCCATGCCGAGATCGTGGCGGAGGAGGACGCCCGGGGCAACAGCGGCCTCGACCGCATCGGCCACCACTTCGCGAGCGATGACCCCGCCGTGCGCCGGCTGGCCGTGCGCGCGTTGGGGCGGCTGGAGGACCCGGGGCAGCTCGAGCGCATCGGCGAGTTCCTCGACGACGACGATGTGTCGGTGCGCGCCACCGCGGCCGCCGCCATGGCGCAGGCTGTCTTTGGCGCCCCGTCGGAGGCGGCGGCGCGCGCGCTCGCGGCGCGGATCGATGTCGAAACGGACCCGGCGGTGCTGGGCAGCCTCGCGACCAACCTGGGACGCATCGCTCCGGGGAGTCCTGCCGCCCGGGCCGAGACCGACGCGGCGCTGGTTCGAGTTGCCGCCCGTCTTCCGTCGCCTGCGGACGACCGCGGGCTGATCGGTCACGTGGGGCTGGCCCGCGGCATCGATGCGTTCGCCAGATCCATCCAGCCCAACGGGCGGCTGAGCGCTGAACTCGTCGCGGTCGTGGGGTCGTTAGGCTCGCTGGGAGCGCCCGCTGGCGGAGTCGCGGCCACGGTTGCAGCCCGGGCCAGGCGTCTCGCCGCGGCCGCGCTCGTCACCACCGGCCAGATCGACGCCGACGCCGTCCGGGCGCTCCTGCAGGATTCCGACTGGGACGTGCGCCGGCAGGCCATGATCGCAGCCGGCCGGCATGGGACAGCGGCCGCCGAGGTGGTCCCCGCGGGCCTCGCCGATCCGCACTGGCGCGTTCGGGTCGATGCTCTCGCCGCCTTCGACCGGTGGCTGCGCCCGGAGGCCGGGTGCGCCGCGATCGTCGCCGCGATGGACGACCCGAATCCGCACGTCGCGGCGACCGCGATCGGCCTGGCCGTGCGTCCCTGCCCCGACCGCGCCGCACAGGTTGCCGCGCTCCAGGCCCGGATCGGAGTGATGGACGACCCGGACGCCGACTGGCGTGCCCCCGCCCGCGCACTGTACGCCCTCGCGGCGATCGCACCTGAAGCGGCCGCGGAGGATCTCGCGCGCCTCGCCTCCCACGCCAACCCCTTCGTAAGAGCCTGGGCAGCGCGGACCGCTGGCGTGACCGGAGACCAGGGCACGCTCACGCAGCTCGCCACCGACCCGACCCCCAACGTGCGGGAGGCCGCCCTGCGCGGTCTCGCCGCGGCGGCGGAGGCGGGAGCCGAGCCGCCGCCCGACCTCACCGACATCTATACCGCACAACTCGAAGCGAACGACCCCCAGCTGGTCATGACCGCCACCCGCCTGCTCGTCGACCGCGCCGGCGCCGACGCCCCCTTGCCCCAACTCCTCGCCGCCCTGGCCCGCTTCTCCGCCACGCAGCGCGAGACCGAGCGGGACGTGCGCGTCGCGCTTCTCGACGGCATCGGCGCGGTGGGCGGCTTCAGCCGCGACGACCTCGTCCCGTATCTCACCGACTTCGATCCAGTCATCGCCCAGCGCGCCGCCGCGCTCCTCACCGAGTCCACCGGCGAAGCCCACCAGGCCACACCCCAACCGCTCCCCCGCACCCCCACCCCCACCGCCACCCGCCTCCGCGAGCTCGAGCGCTCCGCCGTCGTCCTCCACATGGCCGGACTCGGCGACATCGTCATCGCGCTACGCCCGAACCAGGCCGCGACCAACGCCGACCGCTTCGCCCGCCTCGCCGCCGAGGGCCATTTCGACGGCCTCACCTTCCACCGCGTCGAGCCCAACTTCGTCATCCAGGGCGGCAGCCCCAACGCCAACGAGTACTCCGGCGACGGCCCCTACAGTCGCGACGAGATCAGCGGCGCGGCCCACTGGCGCGGCACCGTCGGCCTCTCCACCCGCGGCCGCGACACCGGCGACGCCCAGATCTTCATCAACCTGGTCGACAACCTGCGCCTCGACTTCAACTACACCATCTACGGGGAGGTGGTGGAGGGGATGGAGGTCGTCGATGCCGTGCAGGAGGGCGCCGTCATACAGAGCGCGGAGGTGGTGTCCCGGTGAGCCTGCGCGAGACCGAAGGCACACTCCCGAGCGCGAACGGGCGCCATGGTCCGGCCCGCCCCACAACCCGGGAGCCCCGCTCGTCATCGATCGCATCGCTGGCCGTTGCCCTGCTTGTCCTGCATCCTGCTGCCGCCTTGCGGCCCGCAGCCGACCTGCAGCCCGCAGTCGCCCCACAACCCGTCCATCTTAATCACAATGTAATGTCGACTTTACATAATGTAATGCCGACCATACAACCGAAGACCCAGACCCCCGACACCGCCGACGCCCTGGCGCGCCGGGTCGAGGTCCGCCGGACCGAATACGGCATCCCCCACATCCTCGCCGAAGATCTCAAGGCCATGGGCTTCGCGCTCGGCTACGTGCAGTCGGAGGACTACGGCGCGTCCATCGCGGCCGGGATGGTGGCCAGCCGCGGCATCCTCGCCCGCCACCTCGGCCCGGACGAACTCGACGCCGACTTCGCGGCCCGCGACGGCCACGCCCGCGCCGTGGCGACCTTCCACCGCCTCGACCCGCGCACCCGCGACATCTACCGCGGCTTCGCCGAGGGCGTGAATCACTACATCCGCCTCCACCCGGACGAGTATCCGCCCTGGATCGAACCCGACTTCACGGGAATCGACGCCCTCGCCCGCGATGTCCAGAGCTGGAGCCGCGGCGACGCGGCACGGTTCGTGGCGGGTTTGCGGGCCGAGGGCGCGGAGCCCGATGACGCTGCGGCGGGCGCACGGTCGCAGGAGCCCACCCCCTCCTTCCTCCTCGACGGGTCCAACGCCTGGGCGTTTCACGGTTCGCGCACCGAATCGGGGCGGACGATCCTCCTCCGCAACCCCCACCTCCGCTGGGAAGGGGACCACGATCTGCTCGACCGTCCCTCCGGGCTGACCTACTACGAGGCGCACGTCCGCGTGCCCGGTGTGATCGACTTCTACGGCGATTTTCGGATCGGCACGGCGTTCGGGATCATTGGCGGCTTCAATCCGCGGCTCGGCTGGGCGACGACCAACAACTACCCGCGGCTGTCGCAGGTCTACCGGCTGGCGGCGCACCCGGACCTGGCCGACCACGCGGTCCTCGACGGGCGGCCCCTGCCGCTGACCCGGCGCGACGTGAGCGTGGACTACCGGACCGCCGACGGAGCCACCGCCGTCGAGACGCGGACGACCTGGCACACCCCGCACGGGCCGGTGATCCACCGCACCGGCGAGCACGTCTACCTGCTGAAGGATCCGCGCGACGGCGAGTTCCGCCGCGGCGAGCAGTTCATGCGGATGATGATGGCGGAGGACCTCGACGAGTGGCTCGAAGTCATGCGGATGCGCGCCCATCCCACCTCGAACTTCACCTACGCCGACCGGGACGGGAACATCGCGCACTACTACAACGCGCGGCTGCCGCTGCTCCCCCACCCCGTCACCGGCGACACGGCTGCCCACGCGGCTGCGAGCGCCGACATGTGGTCCGAACTGGTGGCGTGGGAGGACCTGCCGCTCTACCTCAATCCCCCCGGCGGCTACGTGCAGCAGGCCAACGACCCGCCCGACTACACGAACCTCAACGTCCCGATGGACCGCGACACGGTGCCGCACAATCTGCCGGAGCGAAGGCTGCGCCTGAGGAGCCAGCTGTCGCTGGAGCTGGCCGAGGGTGCGGGGCGCGTCGCTCTGGAAGATGTGATCCGGCTCAAGCATTCGCCCCGGATGCTGATGGCGGAGAGGGTGATGGACGACCTTCTGGCCGCGGCAACCGCGGCGGGCGAGGATCCGGGGACGGGTGGAGCGCGGGCCGCGGGCGGAGAGGACGGCCTGGCCGAGGCGGCGGCGGTTCTGGCCGCCTGGGACCGCACCGCTGCGGCGGAGAGTCACGGCGGCGTTCTCTTCGAGCGCTGGGCGGCCGAGTACTTCGGCGCCGCCCCCGACTCGCTCCGGTGGGCACGGCAGTGGGATCCGGAGCGGCCGGTGGACACTCCTTCCGGCCTTGGCGATCCGGCGGCGGCCCGCGAGGCGCTCGCCGCGGCAGCCCGGTCAATGCGCGCCGACGGGATTGCGCTCGACATCGCCTGGGGCGAGGTGCATCGGGTGATTCGCGCGGACGTGGATGTGCCGGTGTCGGGCTGCCCGCCGACCCTGGGCTGCTTCCGCGTCGTGTCCTACGAGGAGAGGGACGACGGCCGGCGGGCGGCCAACCGCGGGGACTCCTGGGTTCTGCTGGTCGAGTTCGAGGACATTCCGCGGGCCTACACGGTCCTGGCCTACGGACAGACGGCCCGCACCGCGTCGCCCCACTTCGCCGACCAGGCCGCGATGTTCGCGCGAGGAGAACTGAAGGCGGTGGCGTGGACCGAGGAAGAGATCGCCCGCCAGACGATCAAGCGATACCGGCCGGGTGAGGAGACCGGGCGGTAGCTATTCCCCCGGCAGCAGCAGCCGCGGCCCGATCAGCCGGTCCGGAGGCGCGTCCGGCTCAGGCGTGAACTTGTTGATCCAGCCGCCGCTGTAGGACGCGATGTAGAGGTTGCCGTCCTCGTCCAGATCCATCTGGTGGGGCAGCGACAGCCCGCCCGGCCAGGTCCCGCGCCCGATGGCGCCGGCGCTCCCGAACGCGCCCCAGTAGTCCTGCAGGCGGCCCTCGCGGTCGTACTTGAGGACGCGGTTCAGGCTTGCATCGAGCACCCACACGGCCCGGTTCTCGTCGATCCAGATGTTGACGGGGTCGAAGATGCCGGGCCATTCCTCGATGAATTCGCCGTCGTGCGTGAACAGCTGGAGGCGCTCGTTCTGCCGGTCGCCGACGTAGACCCGGTCCTCGTCGACGGCCAGGCCGTGCAGGAGATCGAACTCGCCCGGGCCGTCGCCGAGCGCGCCCCACTCCATGATGAACTCGCCGTCTTCCGTGTACTTCACGATGCGCGAGTTCCAGTAGCCGTCGGCCAGCAGGAAGGTCCCGTCGGGGAGGAAGGCCAGCTTCGATGGCCAGCCGTAGGTGTGGGGCCCCCAGTCGAAGCGCTGGCGCGCGGCCGCGCGGGTCTTGGGGTGGTCGCGCTCTCCCAGCCGCATGACGATCTCGCTGCCGTCGTTGGTGAACTTGACCACCTGCATGTGCCCGGCTCCGCCGCCGCTGTCCACGACCCACACATGGCGCTCGCTGTCGTACGGGTTGATGTACACCTGGTGGGGCAGCGTGAAGATCGAGTCCCATTGCGCCCACTGCTCCACGATCTGGCCGTCGCCGTTCGCCACCACGACGAAGTTGGTGCGCCGCAGCCTGCCCTGGCGCGGCTGCGACCGGTCGGCGGGCCAGTCGCCCCGCGTCACCACGATGATCCGGTCGGCGTGATCCACCGCCACCCCCGCCACCTGCCCCCAGCCCCACTCGTCGTCGTGGTTGGGTGCGGACTTCCACCAGCCGGGCACGGGATCGTACGGCCCGGTGCGGTCGTCGCCGCCCTTGACGACCGTCGCGCCCCCGCGGCTGTGGTCGTCCCCTCCGCCCTGGCTGCTGCCGCCGTCCGGGCCTCCCGCAGCAGGACTGCACGCCCACGCGCCGGCGGCGACGAGGAGGCACGCGACAAGCCACCCGCGGAAGAAGCGGCGGTCTTCGAGGGTCTGGCGTTGGCGGCGGCGCATGGCGACGAGGGTCTGCGGGTTGTTGTGGCGCGAGATGGATCAAGATTCCGATGCGTGCGCCATTCCCGCAAGCCGGGTGGAGATCATGCAACCCGGTGCCCATGAAACGCGGCTGGTACGACGTGTCATTTCCGGCGTAGATTGGACGGGTTTGCCTGGGCATCCCGAGCGAAGGCTGGAGCAGGGAGAACGCCCTTGGCTTCGGGTAGGGCGCTTCTGTCAGCAGGGAGAGGGCTTGTGACGCGCAGCCAGATTCAAGGCGGGTCCAGCGGGGCGGGGCACCTGGCGATACCCGCGCGCGCCGCGAGTCGCTCTTGCACGAGACCGCGACGGTGACGTCAGCGCTTCGCACTCTCGCTTCGGAACTTCGCGCAGATACCATCTCGGCGAAGGCTTTCCCGGCCCTGGCAGCCGGCTTCACCTCGGGCCTCGCCCTGCTCGTCGCCCAGGTCGCCTACGGAAGCCTGATATTCTCGGGGCCGCTCGGCCCTTATTCCTCTCAGGGCATCGGCCTGGTGCTCTTCGGAAATTTCGCCGCCTGCCTCGTCATCGCGCTCGCCGGCGGCTTTCGCGGCGCGATCTCCGGGCTGTCTCCCGCGCTCGTCATCGTGATGGCGCAGGTCGGCGCCACGATGGGCGCCGAGGGCGACACCCTGTTCGTCACCACCGCGGCGGCGCTCACGATCGGCGCGGTCGCCGCCGGCGCGTGCTTTCTCGTGATCGGACGATTCGGGCTCGCCAATCTGGTGCGCTTCGTCCCCTATCCGGTCGCGGCCGGGTTCGTGGCCGGGATCGGGGGCGTCGTGTGCCTCGCCGCCATGTCCCTGATGGGAGCGGAGATGGAGTGGTCCGCAATTCCGGCGCTCCTGCAACCGCCGGAACTATGGAAGTGGGGCCCCGGCCTGGTATTCGGCACCGCCCTGTACCTCGCCATGAAGCGGTGGGGCCGTCCGCTCATCCTGCCGGTGGGCGTCGCGGTCGCCACCGGTGCATATCACCTCGCGCTGGGGCTCCGCGGCATCTCCGGCGACGAGGCGAGGGCGGCCGGTCTCCTGCTGACGGGCACCTCCGAAGCAAACCTGTGGCCGGCGCTGGGGCCTGCGGATCTGGCGCACGTGGACTGGGCCGCAATGGCGGTGCAGTTCCCCGACGTTCTGCTGCTGGTGCTGGTCGCGCTGATCGTGGTGATCATGAACTTCGCCGGCCTCGAGATGGCAGCGAACCAGGACCTGGACTGGAACCGCGAGTTTCGCGCAACCGGACTCGCGAACGTGGTGGCGGGCCTGGGTGGTGGCACGACCGCTAGCATGATCGTGCCCGCGTCGCTGCGCAGCAAGCTGTTCGGGGCAGCCTCCCGCCTCACCGGAATCGTCGCGGCCCTCGTCATCGGGACCGCGCTGTTTCTGGGCGACGGAATGCTGAACCTGGTGCCGGTACCGCTCGTGGGCGGCATACTGTTCTTCGCCGGACTCGGCATGCTGGACGGCGGGCTCGTGAGCACCCGGAGGCGTCTCCCCTGGACGGAGTACGGCGTCATCGTGCTGATCGCGGGGGTCACCGTGTTGTTCGGGCTATTCGAAGGCGTGGGCGCCGGGATGCTGGTCACCCTCGTGTTCTTCGCGGTGCGCCTGAGCCGTGTGGACCCCGTTCGATCGCGCGTCACGGTGCGCGAACTCCGCAGTACCAAGACGCGTTCCGTCCCGGACCGGGTCATCCTCCAGGAGGAGGGCGCCCTCGCGCTGGTCTGGCGGCTGCGCGGCTACATCTTCTTCGGAAGCGTCTACTCCCTCGCCGATCAGCTCAGGGAGTCGCTTGCCGGCGACCCGCGCCCCACCTGCATCATGCTGGATTTCACCGACGTCTCCGGTTTCGACTTCTCGGCGGTGAACGTCCTCGTGAGGCTGACGCAATCGGCCGGCGGCGGCGGCGTGAGGGTGGTCCTGAGCGCGCCGTCGGAGCAGGTGAGGACCGGTCTGGAACGCAACCTCTCTCCTTCCGAGTTTGCCGCCCTGCGGGTCGAGCCGAATACGGACCGCGCGCTCGAACACTGTGAGGAGATCGTCATCGAAGCCTGGAGAACGAACGCCAGCATGATCGACGAGCACCGCGTCTCCGTGCTGGAGCGGGCCGCCGCCGACCTGGACAGCCAGCTCGCGCGGCTCACCCGTTTCGAGGATCTGGTGGACGAGCTCCGAAGCTGGCTGAATCCGCGCCGGTACTCCTCCGGGGAGGTTCTCGCGGGGCCGGGTGCGCCGAGCGAAGGCCTGCAGCTGCTGACCTCCGGCCGGGCTTCCGCCCATGACCCCGCGGGCAGGCGAGTCCGTCAGTTCGGGCCGGGAGACGCGATCTGGCCGGTCGACGCCTCGGACGAGCGGCCGCCAACGGTGAGCGCGGACATGCCGTGCGAGACGATGGTGCTGACGCCGGCCGCCCGGCACCGGCTGGAGGAGGATGAGGAGCGGCTCGCGTTGAAGCTGTATCGATACCTGCTGGCGCGCCGTCTTGGAGGGTGAGGCGTGCGTCTGCCGTCTCTGGTTGCCTTGCTCCTTTGTGCCCCGGGTGCACTGCGCGGGCCGACCGCGTGCCCGACGCCCTGGCAGCTGGAAGAGGTCCTGCGGATCGGATCCGCGGAAAGCACGGATCTCGTTTCCAGCGTCATGGATCTTGCGATCGGCCCCGACAGTGCCCTCTATGTCGCCCAGGCCATGGAACCTTCGGTCACGGTATTCTCACTTGATGGCCAGGTGCTTCGGCGGATCGGTCGCGCGGGCCGGGGACCGGGAGACTTCGAGCTCCTGGCCAGGGGTGTGGGCTGGATCGGAGACACCCTCTGGGTAGCCGACCTCGATCGGATTCAGCTGTTCACTACTGACGAGCGCGTACCAGCCCAAGTCATTCAGTTCTCTCGGAGTGTGCCCGAGGAAGGCACAGTGGAGATCGGGCACGGTCGCAGTTCGCTGGTTCCCTGGGATCCTCGTCTCGCGGTCGCCCTCGCGGGCCGTGCCAGCCGCTCCGACCGAAACGACGTGCCCTTATCGCCTGCCCTCCGTCCGGGGCGCCCAGGGATCGCCGACTCCCGCGCCGGGGCAGAAGTCGCCGGTGTCGAGGAAGTGCGTGTGCAGGCACTCGAGCGTTGAACCCAGGCTCGTCAGCAGCTCGAGGGTCTCGGGGTATGCGACGCGCTTGAAGAATCCAGCCCTCCCGCCGCGGGCCATGTCGGCGGTGGATTGTCCCAGGCGGGTGATCGCCTTCACATCCCCGCCCTGAGACACCAGATACTCGATCAGCTCGTTGTCGCCCCGGGAGGCGGCGTAGTGGAGCGGCGTATACAGCCACGAGTCGCGGTGATTGACGTCGGCGCCGAGTTCCTCCACCAGATAGCGCACGGCAGCCATGAACTGGCGGGGCCGATTGCGCACGCTGAACGCGCCCAGGCCGAGGTAGCCTCCCCCGGTGGCCGCGTGAATGGGCCAGGCGTTCGGGGCTCCCGGGGGAATGTGGGGCAGGCCCGAGTCCTCCTGCTGGCGGCCGTCCTGCTGGCGGCGCTCCCGCATGCCGACGTCCGGCCAGCGGGTGGGGATGTTCGGATCGGCGCCGTGGGCGACCAGCAGCCTCATGGCCTCGAGGTCCTGGGCGAAGGCGGCGCGCCAGAAGGGCGTGGCTCCGGTAAGGTCGATCCCCATCTTGGTCAGGCCGAATTCCCAGTACCAGAGATGGGTGTGGAGGCGCGGGTTGGGGTCGGCGCCCGCTTCGAGGAGGGCCTGCATGACCTCGATGTGCCCGGCGCGCTGGCGGTCCTGGGCGCGGGGCTGGGGATAGTTGGACTTGGGCGCCCACTGCGTCTGGAGGGCGGCGAACAGGGGGGTTGCGCCATCGGTGAGGGCGGCCGGGTTGGGGTCGGCGCCGCGCGCGATGAGTTCCAGGGCGAGGTCGAAGTGGCCGTTGAGCGCAGCCATCAGGAGGGGGCTGGTGCCGTCTGCGCTGCACTGGTCGATATCGGTGCTACCGTCCAGAAGCGCGGCGGCGGCTTCGCGGTTGCCCTCGCGGGCGGCGTAGAGGAGCGCGGTCATGCCGCCGGTGCGTCCGACGAGTGACTCGCGGTAAGGCGGCCGGACGACGTCGGGGCCGCCCGGGTAGTCGGCCCCGACGCGCGCCAGGGAGCGGGCGTCCACCGGGCCGACATCGTGGCCGGAGCGCAGGAACTCGCGCTCTGCATGGATCGCGGCCTGGACTATGGCAGGGCTGGGTCCGTCGGTATGGGATGTATGGGTCGCAGGTTCCGGGCCGTATGGGTCAGCTGCCTCGGGAGGCTGCCTGAGCCGCTGGCGGAACCGCCGGCTCGATTCGCGGTCGAGCGCCAGACTGCGGAGCACATCGACTTCGTTGGTGGTGAGGCCCGGGTCGGCCCCGCCGTCCAGCAGGACCGCGATCGCCTCGGCCCGGTTTGCTGCCGCCGCGAAGAAGAGCGGCGTCTGGCCGGCGGACGCCTCGCGCGCGTCGGGGTCGGCACCGTGCTCCAGCAGAGCGGCCACGGCCGCCGTGCCCCCCACGGCTCCGGCCGCCAGGTGGAGCGCGGTGGCGCGGCTGTTGGTCGTCACGGCGAGCGGGTCGGCGCCGGCGTCCAGCAGGAGGGCCACCACGTTGTCGTGGCCGCCGCGGGCGGCGAGGTGCAGGGGCGTGTAGCGCCCGATCCGCGTTCCGGCGTCCGCCGCTGCCCCGGCGTCGAGCAGCGCGCGGACCGATTCGTCGTGTCCGTGTTCGGCCGCCAGGTGGAGTGCGGTGATCCCGTCGCCCCGCGCCGCGCTCGCGTCCGCTCCCGCCCGCAGTAGGGCCCGGACCGCCTCCGCGTCGCCAACCCGGGCAGCCTCCAGCAGGTCGTCGCGGAGGGTGAGTCCTTCGGCTGCCGCCGGTTCAGTCGGCGTGATCCGGCCGACTCCCTGGACTGCCGCCCCCTCTGCGAATCCGGACGCCGAGGCGAGTACGGTCGCCAGAACGACTCGAGCCGCGACGAGTCGGGTGCTCACGACTCTCCCCGCGCCGGCGACGCCTGCTCGGGAAAGTCCAGCGGCAGCGCCCCATCGCTGTCGCCGAATGTGTCCACGTCGGGATGACCGATCTTCCGCATCAGGGTCACGAAAGCGTTGGCCATCGGCGTCCCGTCCGGAGCCTTCACGTGAATGCCGCCCTCCAGCGCCCCGTTGGCCCGCCCGAACATCAGGAGCGGGGCCCGGCGGTGGTTGTGGAGGTTGCCGTCCGCCATCGGCGATCCCCAGATGACCGCGGTCTTGTCGAGCAGGGAGCCGTCGACCTCCGCGGTCGCCCGCAGCTTGTCGAGAAAGTAGCCGAGCTGGGAGAGCCGGTAGGTGTTGATCTTCTGGTAGTCCATCAGGTGGTCGGCCACATTGCCGTGGTGCGAAGCCCCGTGGATGGACCGGGTCGTACCGCTGCCCGGGAAGGTCCGGTTCGACTGGTCGAACCCCGTCTTGAAGGTGATGACTCGGGTCAGATCCGCCTGCAGGGCGATCAGCTGCAGGTCGAACATGAGCTTCATGTGCTCCTCGAACGAATCCGGAACGCCGGACGGCGCCTCCGGCATGGCCCGCTCTTCGCCGGTCGCGTGACGGGCCTCCACCAGCTGGATGCGGCGCTCGATCTCGCGGATGTGGTCCACGTACTCGTCCAGTGCGAGGCGATCCACCGCCCCGAGCTCGCGCCGCAGACGCGCCACCTCGGTGGTGATCCAGTCGATCATGCTGCGGTCGGCCCTGCGACGGGCGGCGCGGTCCTCCGGCGTGTCGCCCGCACCGAACAGTCGCTCGAACACCACGCGGGGCTCGCGAATGGCGGGCAGCGGCTGGTTCGGTGACGCCCACGCCAGCGAGGTCGTATAGGCGCAGTGGTAGTTGTAGGCACACCCGCCGCCCCGGTCGATTCCCTCGATGCACAGCTCCAGGGAGGGCAGTGCCGTGTCCCGCCCGAAGCGCTGGGCGTGCAGCTGGTCCAGCGAGGTCCCCAGGAAGATGTCCGACCCCTGCGTCTGTTTGGGATGCGCCTGGGTGAGGAAAACCGCGGTCGAACGATCGTGATCGCCCCCGATCTCCTCTGCCCGCTTGGGCTCCGCCGCCCGCACGTCGGTGTTGCTGACGATCGTCATGACATCTCGGAAGCGCTCCAGCGGCTTGAGCTGACTGTCCGCGACCAGCTCGAAGTTCCTTCCGGCGCTGGCCGGGGCGAACAGATGCCGGGCCGCCCCCCAGTCGCTCGATCCCGCGACCCCCATCGACTCCTCGACGCAGACGAGGCGGGTGAACTCGGACCGCCGCATGGGATCGGTCCATCTCCTGCCGGCCGGCACCATCGCATCGAGGAGGGGCAGCGCCATGGAGGTGCCGACTCCCCGCAGGAAGGTGCGGCGCGACAAATGGGTTCCGGTGATGAAGTTCATTGCGTGGATTCCTCCTGTACTGGGGCCGGCCGCGGGCGGGCCATGCCGAAGGCGTCGCTCTGCACCACCCCCAGGATGAACGCCGACATCCGATATCCGTCGGCTTCGGCCCTGCGGGCAATCTCGCGTATCGCCGGCCCGTCGTAGTATTCCATTCGGCGGCCGACCGCATACGCCAGCAGGTGCGACGCGAAGTTGCGCACCAGCGGGAGCGGCCGCTTCATGAGCACGTCGACCAGGTGGGCGGGTGTGCTGATCTCGGTGCCGTCGTAGTAGGTGCCACGTGTGTCCAGCGGGGCGCCGTTCTCGCGCACCCGCACTCGCCCCGTGACATCGTACCCGTCGAGCGCCAGCCCGATCGGGTCCATGAAGCGGTGGCAGGCGTTGCAGGTCGGATTGCTGGTGTGCAGCGCAAGCCGTTCGCGGGTGGTGAGCATCCGTCCGTCCACGGCCGCTTCCGTGGCATCAAACTCGGGTATGTTCGGTGGCGGAGGGGGAGGCGGGGTGCCCATCAGCACCTCCATCACCCACTTCCCGCGCAGCACCGGCGACGTGCGCGCCGACATGGACGTGAGCATCAGCACGCTGCCGTGGCCCAGCACGCCCCGGCGGCTCTCGTTCGGGTATCGAATCCGGCGGAAGTGGCCGCCGGAGACCCCCGGGATGCCGTAGTGCCGGGCCAGCCGGTCGTTCAGGAAGGTGTAGTCGGCCGTGAACAACTCGAGCAGGCTGCGGTCGCCGCGGACCAGGTGGTCGAAGAGCAGCCGCGTCTCGCGGACCATGTCCTCGCGCAGCTGACCGGTGAAGTCCGGGTACAGATACGGCTCCGGCTGGTTGTCTTCCGCGTCCTGCAGCCTGAGCCACTGGGAGGCGAAGCGCGTGGCGAGCGCCTCGGCGCGCGGATCCGCCAGCATGCGCCCGACCTGCGCCTCCAGCACCGCGGGCTCCGAGAGCCGTCCCGTCCGGGCCGCGTCCAGCAGTTCGGCGTCCGGGACGGTCGCCCACAGGAAGAAGGAAAGACGTGACGCGAGATCGATGTCGGACAGGCGGTAGCTCTTGCCGGGACCGGCCTCGCTGGGCACTCGTTCCAGGCGGAAGATGAACGACGGGCTGGACAGAATCGCCTGCAGCGCCATGCGCACGCCGACCTCGAAGCCGCCCTCGTCGGCGCCCTCATCGTAGAAGGACATCGGGCCTGCCAGATCCTCATCCGTCACGGGACGCCGGTATGCCCTGGTCGCCAGCCGGGTCACGATATCACGGGCGCACTCGCGTGCGTCGGGGGATCCTGTCGCAGCTGTCTCCGGAGCCGCAGTCGCCGCGTCGACCGGGGGCGCTGCGGACCCTCCCGCCGCTGCGCGCTCCGGATGGCAATGGAAGAGCGCTCGGCGACTGGGGGTTTCGGATACTCCGAGCGCCTCGTGCGGGCCCGTGACGGTCAGTTCGCTGAGGTGGGGGAGGGCGGTGATCCCATAGTTGGCCCAGGCCTGGGAATCCTCACCGCCCACGAACGACCAGCCGGGTGTCTGCAGCCGGTCGTCGTAGGGCCCCTCGATGGTGCGGACGAAGGCCGCCGCCAACTGCCGCTGGCCGGCGCGGACGAAGATGGGGGCCGTGCGGATCGGCACCGTGGAACGGCCGTTGTGCTCCAGCGCGAGCAGCGCCACTCCTTCGCCGTCGATGGAGAGATCGACGTCCTGGTTGCGGGTGCCTCTGCCGAAGAGCGTCCCTACCGTGAACACGTAGTCGCCGTCCGCCGGGAAGTCGTGCGTGACGACCATCCCGCCGCGGGTGCCGTAGGGAGTGCCCTCGATGTGGTCCCAGGCGTGCTGGGAAACCTCGATTGGGTTGGTGTATTTTACCGATCGGGAAAGCGCTGCCGGGTTGCCGACGGCCAGGCGGCTCACTTCGGTCGCCGCCCGCAGGTAGGCCTCGAGGAGCGTGGTGGACAGGCCCTGGGCGTCCGACATGTTGTCGAAGGCGCCCAGGTAGGTGTCGGCCGGAAGCCAGCGGTCGGCGTCAATCTCCAGGGCGAGCAGGTCGCGGATGACGCGCTCGTACTCGGGGCGGTTCAGCCGCTGGAACCTGCGCGCGCCCGGATCGGGATCGCGCGCCGCGGCGTCGTCGATGACCCCCTCAAGCGTCTCGACGAGCGCCAGCAGCGTGTCGCCCGCCGGCCTGCGCTGGCCCGGGGGAGGCATCATTCCGGCGCGCAGCTTGCGGATCATCTTCTCGGCCGTGGGCGCCTGCTCGCTCGCCGCGGCCACGTTGAAGCCTTCCAGGGTGAGGTTGCCGCGCAGCAGCCGCTCGTTGTGACAGCGTGTGCAATAGCGCTGGACGACGTCGTTCAGGGCTGGACTTTCGATGCCGGTCCCGTCGACGTTCGCTGACGCGGATCCGATCGCCGAAACGGCCTGCTGGTGCCGCGCGTCCATCTCCGCGCGCAACTCGGCTTGCGGGCCGGCCGAGTCGTCGGAAACGGCAAGCCCGAGCCCCAGAACAGCACCAGCGATCGCCACCCTCATGCGCCTACTATTGGCCTGCGGCGTGCGCTCCCGCAAGGTGACCGCCTGGTTTGCTCCGCCCGGGTTGTCGCTCGGCGCGCTCGCGGAGTCGCATCGATCACCGTTTGCGGCCCCCGGGAAGGCCACTCTGGTGGTCATCACCGGCGTTGCGGGCCCGGTCCTCAAATGGCAGCGAGCCTGTCCCTGGTGGTCAGTTTGCGACATATGCTGTAGCTGTACTATACTTGTTTCGCCAATCGACCTTGACAACCATCGAGATGGATTTCTTGCCGGACACCAAATCGGTACGGATGTGTGCGGGATGCGCGCTCGCATTTCGATCGAATGCTGGTCCGATAGCATACGGCGCGAGTTGTGTGCAAGACGGCTGTCCATTGACGGCGCTGCAAGCCGTGCAACAGGTGTGGTTTACGACCGGTCGTACACGCCGAGTTGGCCGCAGGGTGACATGAGTGGTATGGTCGCAGCGGTCGAATCGACCCCGTCCTGTCCCGTCTTGGCGGCATCCTCGAGTTGGAAGCAGTTTCAGCCGGTATCCAGCCGACTCACCCAGCTCAACGACAGGATGTCCATGAAAGCCAGGAACGCTCAGTCACGGCCGGCCACCACCCTTCGCGGCACCCGGGCCGCGCGATTCCCCACCCTGGCGGTCCTCGCGCTGATTGCGCTCGCCCCATCCCGCACCGCCGCGCAGCCGCCCGCCACCCCACCCCCCCTCGACCTCGCCGCGCTGTTCGATCCCGGCAACCTCGTCCTGGACGAGAATGGCGACGGCGTGCCCGACCGCCTCGGCGCGGCGTTGGTCCTCGCGCCCGAGCCCACCGACGCCGAACGGGCCGCCGCCGCCGAGATCGCCGCGCGGCTCGGTTTCGAGACCATGGCCCTCGACCTGCCCCTGCGGCGCGCTCCCCGGCCCGGCGACGTCTCCATCCTGATCGGCGAGCGCGCCGTCGCGGCGGCGGGGCTCTCACGGGACAACTTCATCCCCGCCTCCGGTGCGGCGGGCTCCCCGGCCCCGGCGGCCACCATCGCCACGCTCACCGCCGCCTCGGGCGACCGCTTCCTGGCCCTGCTCGCCCAAGACGACGCCGACCTGCTCCGCGCGGCCCGGCTCGTCGCCGGCTCCCTGCCGCACGTGGGCACCCTCTCCGGCCCCTCACTCACCGACATCGCCGACGAACTCACCACCTGGCTGAGCGCCGGCGACAGCGCGGCTCCCTCCCCCGCGATCGCCTTCCTCCAAGCGACGCTGGGCGGGCCGTCCGGCGACCGCGCCGCAACCGAACACGCCGGCGACCCCGGCGCACCGCCCCTCCACCTCCTGGCCACCCTGGCCTACGCCGAGGACGGTGAGTCAGGCGCGGCGGACCCCGCCGCCACGCTTGCCACCGACGCGCTGGACCGCCTCCAGATCCTGGCATGGGAGCGCGTCGGCGATGCAGCGACTGGACCCGACTCGGCCGACCTGCGCTTTCCAGGGCTCGGCTCGCTCACCGTCGCGTCGGGGGCGCGCCGGGTGGTGCTCCCAACCCTGGCAGCGGCGGCAGGCGGCGGCGCAACCGGGGCACGTCCCGGCGCCGGGGCCAAGGACGACCTCGACCTCTCAAACCTGTACACCACGGACGGCTTCCTTGGCGGGGGCGAAATCCCCGACCGGATCGATGTGGTCGTGGTGCCGGGCGCCGGGGCCGAGGGCGTGCCGGAGCTGGCCGCGCGCATGGGGCTCGAGTCCGCGGGCCTGACCGTTCCGATCGTGAGGAGGCCGGACGAGATCGAGGCCGCCGCCAGCGAGCCGACGACGGTGCTGGTCGGCAGCGATCACCCCCTCGTAGCCGAGCTCGCCGACAGTGGCAGAGTCGCGCCGGGTGAGGTGGGCGCGGGCCGCGGCCTGATCGAGGTCGTGCCGGACGCGTTCGGGAGCAAGCCGAGTCTGGTGGTCAGCGGGGCCGACCACGCGGGCGCGACCCTCGCGACGAGGAAGATCGCGGAGGTCTTCCCCAATGTGAGCGCCCGCGGCGACGGCAACCCCACCTTCGACGACATCGAGTACGCGCTGTGGGGCACCCTTGCGGGGCGCACACCCGCGGGCCAGGCCGCGATCGGGCTCTACAAGCTGGACCGGATCGTCGCCGAACTCGCGGGCGAGGACATCGCCGCAGCCGAGATCCTGATATCGGTGGAGAAGCCGGCCGACGGGCTTGCGGAGGCGGTTCGCGAGCGCGCAGCCGCCCTCGGGGCCGACGAGATCTCGGTCGCGATCGACAACCGGGACGTGCAGCGCGCGGCGGAGATCTTCGCAGAGGACTTCACGCTCCCTTCGGAGGTGGACGACTTCTGGTCGGCCTTCGACGACCGCATCGAGCCCGGCATCGAGCGCGGCGCTCCCGCCCGCATCGAAGCCCGCCTCTCGGAGCCTCCCGAAATCCGCCGCGCCATCGCCGACGAAGCCCGCCGGCGCCTGATCGAGGCCGGTGCCGACCCCGAGGCGACCACGGTCGAGGTCCTGTCCGCCTTCAAGCAGGGCTTCTCGTGGCTGCGCGAGTCCGTTGCGCCGCGGCTGGCCGGACAGGAGATCGGCGAGATCGTCATCGAGTTCCTCCGCAACGACCCACCGGTCGACTGGCCCCAACAGGCGATGCACACGCCGGTGCGGTGGCTGCACGAGGTTTTCCCCATCGATGAGGTCCTCGCCGCCGATCTGGGGCTCGTTGTCGGCCAAATCCGCTTCGAAATGGCGGACAACGGCCCGATTTACCGCGTTCGGGCCACTGCGCCGGACGGCAGCACGCTCCTGGAAGACACCTTCGACCCAGCCTGGGTCCTCCGTCCCTACTTCGACCGATTCCAGGACTACGAGAAGGTTCGGGTCACAACGGGCTGGCTCACCGCCACCACCGACGGCGACACCCTCGCCCACGAGCGCATCGTCACCGATCCCGAGCGCTTCTGGGACCGCTTCCAGTCCCGCACCCTGCCCGCCGTCTACGACTACGTCATGGACCGCCACGACGGTAACCCCCGCGGCGGCGGCGCGGACGCCCCCTTCTTCGGCACCCTCACCGTCGAACTGGAGCTGAGCGAGCCCGATTACCGTCTGGGCGTCGACAACGAAATCATCTCGCCGATGGACGCTCTCCACGAGGAGATCTACTTCGGTACCATCGAGTTCTTCCACCTCATCGGCCGCAACGCGCGCGGCCAGGACCTCACCTATCCGGGCCGCATCATCCCCATCATGCGCCCCAAAGGCGACGGCACCCGCGGCACCGGCCGGATCACCTTCACCGGCTTCGCCACCGACCGCCCCGCCGTCATCGTCCGCTACGAAACGCGCGACGGGGCCACCGGCGAACGGCGCCTCGACATCCCCAAGGTGACGATGGAGCGCCCCAGTCTGCGCCGAGCGGTGGTCGCGCCGGGGTCGCCCGCCTATCCGCGGCTGGATCTGCGCGTGCGCGTGGACTCGGAGGAGGACGAGCGGGAGGCCCTCCTGAACATGGCGTCACCCCAGCAGGTCGACGCGCGCATGATTTCGGCCGAACAGGTCGCGGCCACCCTCTCCAACCTCGGCGACCTGCGCGCCGCCGGCCTGTACGCCCGGGCCCTCGCCTGGGACGATGTCGGCGAGATCGGCGTCTGGGCGGAATGGACCCACGAACAGAACGACTCCGCCCGCGTCACCGCCGTCCTGCCCGCGAACGGCTCCGCGGCACCGCTCCCCGTCTGGACCGACCTCCTCCCGGAGGGCTGGACCTACGACGGCGAGCGCATCGTCCAGTGGGACACCCCGATTCCACCGCCCGAAGGCCACGAGATGACGGCCAAGTTGAGCCACGCCTTCGACGAGGCCACCATGTACCGGGTCGGCGAGAGCTATCTGGGGAGAACCACCTGGGCGATGGACCTGATGCCGCCGATCAACGCCACCCACTGGTCTCGCGTCAAGGCCACCACCTTCAAGCCCACCGTCATCTATTCGGCGCGCCAGCACGCCAACGAGGTCTCGTCCACAAGCCACGTCCTCCGTCACGCCGAGCTGTTACTCACCGATTCGGCGCAGAGGGCCAGGCTGGACAAGGTGAATGTCGTCATTCATCCATTCACCAACCCCGACGGCGCCCAGCTCGCATACGACCTCTACCGGATCACGCCGGACTACATCCTGCACGCGGGCTACCTGGCCTCGCTCGGCATGGACGCGACCTCGGGCGGCGGCCAGCACTTTCCCATCTACCCCGAATCGAAGGTGCGCGGACAGCTCTGGGACCGCTGGCTGCCCGACATCTTCCTCAACCCGCACGGATACCCCAGCCACCAGGTCGTGCAGCTGTTTTCGGAGTACCAGGGGCTGGTGCGGCGCGGGCGGGTCACCGAACGCAACTGGGGGTTCAACAAGGGCTGGTTCATGCCCGGCTTCGGGTATATCGACGATCCGGCCTTCCCGCGGCACAAGGACGCCGCCTTCAGGATCCGCGACTACATCACGCGCGGCATCAACTCGAACCGTGATGTCTTCGAGATGAACCAGCGGAACTACGACCGCTACCGCCGCTACGGGGCCGCCTTCGATCCCGATGTCTTCCGTCTGCCGATGACCGACAGCGTGCTCATCGAGATGCCGCTGAAGGGATCGCGCGGGCCGTCGGGGGGCGGCGGCTTCAATCCACGGATCACGATCTGGAACGGCGTCACCGAAGCGCCCGACGAGACCGCATACGGCCCGTGGATGGAACTCGTGGCCAAGGCAGGGCTGTCGTGGGACCAGGCAATCCTCGACTACCTCTACGACGGCGAGCATGAGGTGGAGCGGAGCGGCTCGGGGTTTCTTGGCGGCACGACCCTGAGAATGCACCGGCCGCGTCCCCCAAGAGACAAGGAATGACCGAAGCGGACCCGGCGCGCGGGCGCCGTTCGATCGACGACTCGATCGACCTTGCGCGCCTGCACGCCCGGGACCGCACGCTGCTGACAACGCTGGTTCGCGACCTCAGTCCGCGAATCAGTGCGTCCATTCGGCGCTATGCACTCAGCGACGAAGACGCGCACGAACTGTTGCAGGACTGCTGGGTCCAGATTCTGGACCGCCTCGACGCCTTCAAGCACCGGGGGTCTTTTACCGCGTGGGCGATCGCGGTCAGCAGGAACGTCGGCAGGACGAGGCTGCGCCGCTCGCGACGCGGGCGCAAACGGACCGTGGCACTGGACGATGTCGCGAAGGTGCCGAGCGACGAGCTCGATCCGCTGGAGCTGGCGATGGCGCGGCGGGAGCGCGAGATCGTCTTCGATGCGGTTGCGTCGCTGCCGGACCGGGAACGCGACGCCATCGTGCTTCGGCTGTTTGAAGGCCGGAGCACGCAAGAATCGGCGGAAATCCTCGGGGTCGCTCCGGGGGCGGTGCGGACATCCTGCAACGCGCGATGTACCGGCTCCGGCGGATGAAGAGAGTCCGGCTCCTGATCCAGGATTGGATGGACGACGGATGACCGGATCCCGGCACGTTTTTGTCGTTTTTGGTTCGATGTCGCAAATCGACCCCTCACCCCCAGTCCTTAATTGCATTTGTACAGGCGTATCCCCCGCAATCCGTCACCAAATGCAAAGGAAGGACTGGATGACACGTCGTGATCTGCTGCTGGCTGCTCTCCTGGCGGGAGTCGCCGTGCAGCTGTCTGTTGCTGCCGGCCACCTGCGTTCGCTGGACTTGAGCGTCGCATCCGCACCCCCGCTGTCCGTTGGGGATGCGGTGGGTGGGCTGGCCGGGCTTGCCGCGGACGGCAGCCCCTCACGCCTCGGCTTCGCCGGAGCCGAGAGAACCACCACGGTGCTGTTCGCTTTTCACCCCGACTGCGAGCACTCGGATACCGTCGCCGAGGACTGGGCCCGGCACTTCGCCGGCGACGGTCCCGCCATGACCGGCGCGCGTACGTTGGCGGTCACGCGAGCCACTCCGGGCGCCGCGGCCGCCTACGCCCAGCGGTTCGCCTGGGATGTCGAGCTTCTGAGCATGCCGAGCCTGAGCCGCTCGGACGTGAAGTACTCGCTGGTGTCGCGCACGCCCTGGGTTTTCGTCTTCGATTCCGAGGGCGTACTTCGCTTTCAGGACTACGGCGGCGAGCTGGAACGTGCCGCGCAGGCCGTCGCGGCAATGGCGGCGGCCGCCGAATGAAACCGGAAAGGGAGGTGGCGCCATGATTCGTCTCGCTTTGCGGACCACGCTGGTCCTGGCCCTGGGCATCTCCGCGTGCAGCAGGGACGGGCCGGATCAACTCCCGTCCACTGAATTCGGAGAGCAGACACTGACGCTGGTCTCGCCGGCCAACGATGCGCTCTGGGAAGTCCGGGACATCCTGGAACACAGCGGCACTCTGTGGGCGCTGACCGGATCTGCGCCGTTCGTTCACGGGTTCGCGCCGAGCGGCGCGCGGGTGGCCGCCTTCGGGGTTTCCGGGGAGGGTCCCGGCGAACTCCGGTTTCCCTACGGCCTGTGGCCGGGGGAGTCCGACGCTACGGTTACCGTGTGGGATGCGGGCCAGGCCGCGGCGCTCACCCTTTCGAGCACCGGCAGATTCGTGTCTTCGCGGTCGATCGCCGAGCCAGGTGTCATCCGGGCCGACATCCGCACCGTGACCTTCGGCGACCCCTTTCGTGTCTTCAAGGAAGCGGGCGCGGTGGTGCTCGGGCGGTACGACGCCGTGGTCTCAGGAGCGGACGACCTGTGGCGCGGCAGGCTCGTGCGCGCCTTCGAAGACGAAGCCGCGGCCGACGAGGTCATCATCGACTTCACCCGTGACCTGCCCGGAGCTGACAGTCGTCCCGGCGCACCCGCCGTTCTCGTCCCGGTACCGCTTTGGGACGGCTGCCCCGACGGACAGGTCGCCGTGCTGGATCCCATTGCCCGCACGCTGTACATGTTCGGTCCCGAGCCGGGGAGTCCGAACGCCATCGCGCTGCCCTTCGAGGCGGCAGAGCTCGGCCGGGACGACAGGCTGCGGTACATGAAGCACCAGTTGGCCGCGGAACTGCGAGGCCAGGATATGCCGGTGTCCGAGCTTGACCAACTCGCCGAATCGGTTTTGGCCGGCGCGGAGCAGATGTTCCCGAGGTACGCCCCGATCGGAGTCGACCTGAGGTGTACCTCCGACCGGGTCTGGATTCAGGAATTCGACGGCGCTTCGCATCCCCTGGGGTACGGGCCGCGCTGGCGCACCGTATCGAGGCAGGGACCCGCATCCCGCTTCGCACAAGTCGCCTTCCCCCCCGGCTTCACGCCACACCGCATTACCGAATCGCGCGCCCTTGGCGTCGTGACCGACTCCGTTTCCCTGCAGCGCCTCGCCACGGTCGAATTCGTCGCAAACCCCTCGACACACGCCGAGGCACCATCTACATCAAACGCAAAGGTTGTATCGGACCAATGAAGAACAAGAAGATCTGGATCATCATCGCCCTGGTAATCAACGCACTGCTGCTGCCCTTTACGGTGGGGTATTCGGGAGAGGCGGCGGCGGCGGCGCAGCGGCTGCATCATTGCTGCAAGGAAAGTTCCCGCGGTGGGGAGTACTGCTGCGACCGGTGTTGTTGGATACCATGGGGCTGTGGCGACAAGGGCTCGTGCGGAGACGCGTAACGGTATGTCGACCTCCTTTTTCGTGAACTCCGATCCCGGCCAGAGCCAAACGGTCGGCTTTCGGCATCGAGTGGGCAATGGCTTTCTGGGCCTGAGCCTTTTGTATTGCGTATACGCGGTGGGAGCGTTTTTCGGGCTCGAGGCTGAGGCGTCGGTAGAGTATCGCATTGTCATGGTACTGAGAATGGCAATTACACCGCTCCCAGTATTGCTCGCACCCGCAGTGTATGTGGCGGCTCTGGACGACTTCGTTTTCGGCGGCTTTTCCGCTTCCACAATGCAAATGCCGCGACTGAGAGTCCTTGGACTATTGGCGCTCGGTGCCGGCATTGCTACAGCAGCAGGCCCACCGTTTTTCGATTATGCGATCGAGTATATCGCGGCTGCACCGGCGGCAACGCTTCCGCAGGAAGGCATGGTTACCGACTCCAAGGCTCGCACAATGATGCCGATAGCCGTGGCATTGTTCGTATTCGTCGCCGCCATCGCAGGCTCCGTTATCGGCCGCAGAACAAGGGGTTTTTCGGATGACCGGCGCATCGTGACGCGATGGGTCGCGGGTGTGCTGCTGGTGACACTGTTTTTCTTTACCACTTTCGTTGTCGGCGAGCTCATCGTCATGCACGGCGCACTGTCTCCCCTGTGGCTCGCGATCGCCCCGCCCCTGGTCCCGTTCCTGCTGACCTGCGCTGTCGCAGGGAGAGACTGTGCGCGCGTCGCCCAGTCCCTCGTCAGCCGCATCCGTGACCGGCGCCCACGGATGGACCCTGCGGCGCTGGACGATCTGGTCACGGCGATTCGCGAGGCCGATGATCCCGAAGCGGCCGCCGCAGCGGTGATTGCAAGGGGTGGCGCGGATCGCGAAATGACAGCCCTGGTGGGCGGGCTGAGTCGTGTCGGGGCGACGGCCGCCAGCGCGATCGACGAGTCGCGCGTCCAGGAGATCGTGGATGTGCTGGCCACCAAAACCGGTCCCGACTTGCAGGTCGCTCCGTTGCCGGATGACCCGCTGCCCGGTCCCGGCCGAGCGCAGATCGCGGCCTCGGTGGTTGTGATCTGGATAAGCCTCACAACCGGGCTGCTGCTCCTGGGCGGCGCCGACATCGCGACACCTACCCTTGTCTCGGCGTCCGCCGCCGGGGCGCTGGGAGCGTGGGCCAGCATCGAGATCGCGTGCCGCGACAAGGCCAGGGCGTTTTCCTCGGCGGCGGTCTGAGACGGCTCCTCGAAGCGTATCGACATTGGGCACCGTTTTGCCCGAAGGTGCGATTGTCGCAAAACGACCCCCCACCCTTCCCACCCATATGCGTTAAATAGGGGCATGACGCAGGACTTGGTCCTTCGAGGCCGGGCGGGTGAGGCCCCACGACAGAAAGTTGGCAGACGCACATGATCAGCACCAACACGACTCCTCCGCTGTTCGCACTGCTAGGGAGCATCTGGGCTCGTCGGCAGATTCAGTTCGCGCTGCATTCGGGGAACGCACTGCGAATCATCGGGCCGGTCATCTTCGCCTCGGGCTGGCAGGAGCTCCGGGACCTCGCGGCTCGATTTCCCGGATCCCCGGCCATAGTCGATCCGTTCTTCGGCGGCGGTTGCGACCCGTTCAGGGGCAAGCGTGACTACGCAAATGCCGACTGGTCGTCGGTACCCCTCATCTGCTACGCGCAACTGGATGCCCACCAGGAGGACCAGCTGGATCAAACGGCCATTCCCTTTGCCGTCCGGTTGCGGCCCGACGAAAATCGGCTGTTCTCCTCGATCGATTCGGCCATTCTGAAGAGTATCGATGCACAGCGGCCCAGGCGGTTGCTCGAGCGCATCCAGCGTACCGCGCACAAGGAAACGCAGGCGCTGTTCGCCTGTGCCCTGGAGATTGCCACCGAACCCTGCTCGGTCGCGGGTCTCGCCGCCCGTTCGGGCCTCACTGTGCGCACACTGCAGCGCCGTTGCAACGCCCTCGGCATCCCTTCGCCGAAGCAGCTCCTTTCCCTGGCACGCGTGTTCACGGTAGAGAGGCTGTCCGAGTGGAGTCGCCAGCAATCCGGTGGGGTGGCTCTGGCCCTCGGCTTCTCCGACCGGTCGAACTACCGAAGGCTGGTACGCCGGGTGCTTGGCGCTGCGCCCAGCCCGGTGCGGCAGCGTGGCGGCGTGAAGTACATCGAGGGTGTCATCATCAGTCAACTGGCCAACTCCGGCGGCGTCGCGGAAGTCGAATCCCTGGCGTGGCCCAAGGGATTGGCAGGACTCGGAGAAGCCGCAGCCGTCTTGTTCCAGGGATGACCGGCGGGTCCAGACCGGACCCTGACGACCGACGTTTTGTTTGCTACTCGTCGGACGCCGGGTCCGACGACCGAGCCGCGCCAACCCGCCGGATCAGGCGTCGCATCACTTGTCGCAGGCGATCGGCAAGCGATCGATCCTCTTCAGCGAGGCCACGAATCGACAGTTCGATGTTGGGCGAGACCCTGATGCGCGACCAGGTCTCCACGCAATCTTGCGAGGTGCCCCGGGGCCCGCCGATGCTCTCGGCTGCGGCCAGCAACCTCCCCAGCAAGCGCTCCTCGTCTGGGCGCCCCTCGCGCACGCCGTAGAAGAGGTCTTCCGGCTCAGGCGGTGGGGCTTCTGCCGCGACGGCGTCGTCGGGTGCGAAGTCCAATGCGGCATCAGCAGGCGCCATTGCAGCAGGCTCACGCGCCTGACGTTGCGCGGACTCCATCCGCTCAAGGCGCGCGCTTGCCCTGCGGCGGAAAAGGGCAGCCGCGCCGCTCGGGCTGGCGACGGCGTCCTCTGCCACCATCTCGGGAAGCCGAAACGCGGTGGTCGGCGAAGACACCAGATCCGGTGTGACGGCAATCCTCTCCGCGGCGACACGTGCGACGATCGACGGTGGAATCCGCTTGAAGAGATCGCGCAGGTCGCTGAGTGACAGCGGCGGCACCGTGCCATCCTCCTCCGCCTCGCGGACCCGCCGTATGAAGAGCAGCCGGTCGAGGAACAGCTGCGGATACCGTGTCCTCGGTCCGCGACGCCCGACCTTGGGAAGCAGCTCTTCCTGCACGTAGTAGGCGATCGTCCGGCGGTCGAATCCCGATTCGCGCTCCAGTTCCCTGGCTGTGTAGCTCGGCATTATCCGCGGCTCATCTGCTGAGATATGTCATCGACTGATGTTTGACTGTTGACATGGACAAAAGACCTGGCTACTGTTCAGTAACTGATCATTTACTGCCAACTAAAAGGAGGCACCAATTGAACCACGTCAAGACCGCCCTCGCGGAACTGAAGCTCGGGGAGCCGGCGACGCACCAGGGCCTGACCGTCATCCCCCTCGCATCCGAGCTCGGCGGAACCCTCGAGTACATGCTGCTGGAAGACGGGCTTGACCGGGATCTCGTCACCATTCGCGAGGTATCGGAGGGCGGCAGCGTCCCGGAACTCACTGTGGAGAACCGGTCCCGGCTTCCGCTCCTGATCGTGGATGGCGAGGAACTGGTGGGTGCCAAGCAGAACCGGGTCGCGAATCTCACCATGCTGATCCCCGCCGCAAAGACCACGGACATTCCCGTGTCGTGCGTGGAGGCGGGGCGCTGGTCCTACAGCAAGCGGGACTTCGGGGTGACCGACCGGGTGCAGAACGCCCGAGGGCGGGCGGAGAAACTCCAGGACGTTCGCGAGTCGATTCGCATGGGAAGCGCGCCCAGATCGGATCAGGGACGCGTGTGGGCCTCTCTCGAGGAAGAGGCGGACGCGCTGGAAGCGCATTCCCCCACCGGAGCCATGAGCGAGATCTTCGAGCGGCACGCGCGCGCACTCGACGACTTCGTCAATTCGCTTGAGGCAGCCCGCGACCAGATCGGCGCCATCTTTGCGATGGAGAGGGGCAGAATCGGCCTCGATCTCTTCGACAAGGCTTCGACTTTCGCGGCCTTCTTCCCCAAGCTGGTCCGCAGCTATGCCGTCGACACCCTGCGAAGGCCGCGCGGCGGGAACTCCTCCCGGGACGCCGCCGCGGCGTTTCTCCAGTCAATCGTCGAGGGCGACTATGACGACCACCCCGCCGTCGGTCTCGGCACCGATGTCGGCATCGTCGGCGACGGCCTGGTCGCCGGTGCTCTTGTCAACCACGACACGGTGGTTCATCTGACGGCGTTCTCGGAGCCCGGGCGCCACCGGGAGCGGGCCGACCGCACCGGGTACGCCCCCTACCGCAGCCGGCGCGAATCGCTGCGGCGGCGCTACGTCGACTAAGCAACAGCGTCAGCGCAGGCAGCGCCCCGTGCCGCCGACACCGAGGCGGCGCGGGGCGCCAGCAGTCCGTGAACGACAACCCCGAAACCCGTGCGGGTTTGTCCGCGGGCAGCTACCCGGGCGCCTCCCACACCCCTTCCCCCACCCCTCGCAGCTTCTCCTTGTCCACCTTGCCGACGGAGATGTGCGGCATCTCGTCGCGCACCTCGATGAAGTGCGGGACCATGAACGCCGCCATCCGGCCGCCGCACCACGCATGCAGCTCCGCCGGATCCAGCACGGCCCCGCCGCTCGCAACCACCACCGCCTTCACCTCCTCCTCACCCATCGGCGACGGCACCCCCAGCACGAACGCCTCCGCCACATCCGGATGCTCCTCGATTTGCCGCTGGAGCTCCCACGCGCTCACGTTCTCGCCGCGCCGCCGGATGAAGTGGGCCAGCCGGTCCACGTAGTACACCCAGCCATCCTCGTCCTGCCAGGCCAGGTCGCCGGTGCGGAACCAGCCGTCCCGCCAGATCGCACGCGTGGCCTCTTCATCGCCTTCGTAGCCCAGGAAGAGCACGTCGCGGCGACGCGGCCGCGCGCAGATCTCGCCCCTCTCGCCGGGCGCCAGCGCCGCACCGTCCTCCCCCGCGATGCGGATCTCGAAGTCGGGGCCGGGAACGCCGCATGACCCGACGGGCTGCACGAAACCCGGAACGGGTACGGTCAGCGGCTCGGCCTCGGTCATGCCGTAGGTGTCCGCGATCCGGATCCCGAGCCGCTCCTCCAGGGGGCGGTGCAGCTCCGGCGTCATGGGGCCGAAGATGCCGAGGCGCAGGTGCGAGGCGGCGGCCCGCTCATCCGCGCCGACGGGCTTCTCCCACAGGATGCGCGCGATCGCCGGCAGGCCGGAGATGACGGTGGCGCGCGACCCCCGGACCTCGCTCCAGAACCGCGAAGCCGAGAACCGCGGGACGAGCCCAAGCGCGCCCCCTGCCACGGCCGTCGTCATCGTGACGTGCAGCTGTCCCGCGATGTGAAAGAGAGGCAGCCAGGCGTGAAAGACGTCGTCGGGCGTCATCTCGACCGCTTCCGCAAGATTCGCGGCGCCGCGGCAAAGCTGGTTGTGCGGGATCACCGCCGCCTTGGAGCGGCCGGTCGTCCCCGAAGTGAACATGATCGTTGCGGGATCCCCCGGGCCCGGTTCCGCGCCCGCCCACGGAGCCGCGCGCCGGGCCTCGTCGGCCCCGAGCCACTCGCGGCAGGAAGCGCGGTCGACCACTACGAGCGAGCGAACGCCCGTCCCCGCAAGGTCGGGCAGGGAGTCGAGTGCAGAAGCTTCAGTGACCAGGATACGGGCACGCGACCGGCGCAGATGGTCAGCGAGAATCGCCCCCTTGTGCCTGCGATTGAGGGCCGCGTAGACCGATCCGGCGGCGTGCGCTCCAAGTAGCGTCCATACCGTCTCGGGACGGTTGTGCAGGTACCCCGCCACACGCGAACCGTCCGGATCCGGCCCGGCCCCCAGCCCCCGCAGGAACCCCGCCCAGCGCTGGACCACCTCCCACGCCTCGGCGTAACTCCACCGCGCGCCCTGCCACTTCAGGAACGTCCGGCCGCCGGCCCGCGCGGCCCGCGCGCGCAAGACCTGCGGCGTACTCGCGTTCTCGGCGCCGACCAGCTCCCTGAGCCGCCCGGTTCCCGGAATCGCGGCGGACATCACCGGACCCCGGGACCTGGGCGGGCCTTCATCAGGTCTTCGCGAAGGCGATCGCGGTTTTTCCGCCTAGCTGATCACCCGCCGCATTTGCTGCCTGACCTTCTCCATGTATTTCTCGAAGAAGAACTTCTGGATGTCGGTCATGTCGAGTTCGCGGCCCTGGATGTACGCCTGTTCGATGTCGCTGGTCATGTCGAGCGGGGTCCCGGTCGTGATCAGGAAGGTCGCCTGCTTGCCCGGCTCAAGGGAGCCGATGCGGTCGTCGAGCCCCAGGAACCGTGCCGGGTTGATCGTCACCGCCTTCAGCGCTTCATCCTCGGGAAGCCCGAATGCGACGGCCACGCCAGCCTCGAAGGGCAGCCGGTTCGAGTACAGCGACCCCGAGCCGCCCGAGATCGCGAACCGCACCCCGGCCTCGTGCAGGCGCGCCGGCATCGAGTACGCGCCGTCGTACCCCTCGTATTGCCGGCCGGGAGCGGCCATCGTCGACGTGAGGATCACCGGGATGTCCTCGGCGACCAGGCGGTCCGCCACATGGATGGCGTCCTGTCCGCCCCGGATGACGATGCGGACCCCCTCCTCCTGCGCCCAGGTGATCGCGTCGTTGATCTGGGCCGCGTCGTCCGCCGCGACCACGACCGGGATATCCCCGTCGATGACCGGGATCATTGCCAGGTAGCGGGAATCGCTGCGCACCTCCTCACCGGCGGCGACCGCGTCCCGGTAGGCCCGTGCTTCGGCGAAGAAGTCCTTGAGCTGCTGGACCTGCTCCTCGTAGCTCGGCCGATCCTCCTGCGGGCCGAATCTGAAGCCGCCGAACCCGCGGAAGCGGCGAGGGTTCGGGTTCGGCCAGTTCACGTTGAGTGCCGCGGCCGACTGCATCGACATCTCTTCCCAGCTCCATCCCTCGAGGGCCATCGCCGAAGACATGCCGGAGACGAGTCCGCCGCCCGGCGTCGTGAGCGTCGTGAGCACGCCGGCCGAGCGCGTCGTGCCGATGTGACGGCTCTCCGCGTTTACGGCCACGTCCGCGCGCACGTTCGGATTGAAGTCACCCAGTTCGTTGACGTCGTTGGAGACGTCGACCGCGCCGATCTCGGCGATCCCCACCGTGCTGAAGGCGTCGATCAGCCCGGGATAGATGTGCTTGCCCGCAGCGTCGACCACACGGGCGCCGGCCGGGATGTCCACGTCCGTGCCGATCGCGGTGATCAACCCGTTCTCCAGGAGGATCGTCCCGTTCTCGATGACACCGCTGGTGACGGTGTGAATGGTGGCTCCGGTCAGGGCCACGGGTTCGGATTGCGGCGGCACCGTCATCCGTACCTGCGCGCCGATCGCGGCCGGCGCGATCGCCCACAGCACCGCCACGGCCGCACAGGCCATGCCGGCCGCCCGCGACCTGATTCCCGTCGTCGTTCCTCGTTGCGTCGTCGTCATCAGTTACTCTCCGTCTGAGCATTCCGGCCGCCTCCGCTGCCCTCGGCGGACAGGATGGCCTGGATGAGCTGTGTGCGTTCCTCTGCAATCCGGTCCCGCATGACCGCGTCCTCCTCGAGCGAGAAGTACCGGCGGCCATCGATCCAGGTCTGTTCGGCGCGCGTGAACTGCGAGAGCGGGTCGCCGCTCCAGATCACGAAGTCCCCGTCCTTGCCCGCCTCCAGCGAGCCGACCCGATCGTCGATCGCCATCGCCCGGGCGGACCCGATGGTCACCGTCGAGAGCGCCTGCTGGGGCGTGAGCCCGGTGCGGAGCAGCTTCCCCGCCTCCCAGTTCATGCGGCTGGCGATCTCGCTGTTGTCGGAGTGCAGCGAGGTGACCACCCCCGCCTCGATCAGGATGCGCGCGTTGTAGAGCGTTGCATCATAGGCCTCCATCTTGAAGGCGCCCCAGTCGCTCCAGACGACCGCGGCCACTCCGGACGCGGCGAGCTCGGGCGCGATCTTGTACGCCTCGACGCCGTGCTGCAGCGTCTGGACCCGGAAGCCGAACTCCTCCGCCAGCCGCACGAGCGCGAGGAACTCGTCCGCGCGGTATCCGTGCGACGAGATGAGCAGCTCCTGGCCGAGGATGTCCAGGATCGCCTCCATGCGCAGATCGCGCCGCGGGGGCAGTCCCTCGCCACTCTCCTCCCACTGCTGCCACTCCCGCTCGTAGTCACGCGCGGCCATGAAGTGGTCGCGGATGATCTCCTGCGTCCCCATGCGGGTATCGGGGTAGCGTCCCTGGCGCCGCTTCGGGTTCTCGCCCAGCGCGAACTTCACCGTGCGCGGCGCGTTCTCCAGCTTGAGATCCTCGGGCAGCGAGCCCCAGCGCATCTTCACGAAGACGTTCTCGCCCCCGATGGGATTCGCGGAGCCGTGCTTGATGTGCGCCGTGGTGAGTCCGCCGGCCACCTGCCGGTACATCCAGATGTTGTTGTGGGTGACGACGTCGCCCATCCGAACTTCGGGCACGATCGCGAAGCCGCTCTCGTTCACGGCGCTCACGCCCGAGTGGATGTGCGGGTCGATCAGCCCGGGCGTCACGTGCTTGCCCGTCGCGTCGATCTCGACCGCGCCGCCCGGGGCGTCCAGATCCATGCCGACCGCCTCGACGACGCCACCACGCACCAGGAGGTCGGCACCTTCCAGCATGCCCTGCGGACCCTGGGTCCAGACGGTGGCGTTGCGCACGACGACCGCGGAGGGCTGCTCCGGCATCGAGCTGCGGCCGTAATCCATCATCGGCCGGATGAAGGGGAGGTCGATCTCGGGCACATCCATCGCCACGGTCCCGCGTTCCGGGCCCTCAAAGCCGTCGGAGCGGGTGCCCCGGAAGGACGGATCCGCCCCGTTGGGCAGCGAGGTCCATCCGTAGAACTCGTCGCCGCGCACCGAGCCCGACAGGAGCGCCATGCCCTGATAGCCCAGCACCTCGCCGTTGAAGCGCGCGTCGATCCGCCCGGTCTCCGCAACCGCCCTGGCCGACGCGAGCTCGACCCGTGCGCCGCCCGGAAGCTCCGGCCCGGTGCTCGCGATGTCGAGGTGGCCGCGCAGCCGGTTCAACGGACCCTCCAGCACCAATAGGGCGTCGAAGCCCCACTCGTCCTCCGAGGCGATCTCCCAGCTTCCTCTCGGATCGAACTGCGCGGGACGGGTTATCCCGTAGACCGTTCCCCGGACCCAGACGTCGCGGACCTCGGCCTCCTCGGTGAAGAGATCGCCCTCGCTCACGATCAGGTTCGCGACCTTGCCCTCGGCGATGGTCCCGTGGGTGCGATCGATCCCGAGCCACGAGGCCGGTGTTGTGGTGAGCGCCGCCAGCGCGTCGTCCACATCGAGACCCCGCGCCACCGCGATCCGCAGATTGGGCAGAAACTCGTTCAGCGACGAAAGACCGTCGGTGGTGATGGCAAAGCGGACCCCGGCATCGGCCAGCTGTCCGGGACTGGCCGGCGCCAGGTACCAGTGGCGCAGGTCGGCAAGGGATGCATTGAGCGCCGCGCCCGGATAACCGACATCGGGGGCGTCGGGAAAATCGAGCGGAACGATAAGGGGATCGCTGCGCCCGCTCAGCACGTCGATGAGGCGATACTCCTGCCCGTTGCCGCGGAACCACGGGGTGAGCCCGAACTCGGTCGCGAGCCTGTGTGCCCGCAGGTATTCCTCCTCGCCTCCGGTCTCGAAGATGACCGGCTGATTGCCCTGCACCACGTCGCCGAGCGCCGCCAGTGCCTCGCTGGTCTCCGGCGGCAGGAACGCGCGCCCGCTGGCCTCATAGGCATCCCAGGCGCGCATGTACCACTCGGCGTCCATGAGCGTCTGCTTCATGAGCGCGATTGTGCCCATCGCCGAGTTCGGGTACGATCCGCCCAGCTCGAGCGAGCGCTGGAAGCCGATCGCCTGTGCCACGTCGGGCCGGAGCACGCGATCGCGCACACCCTCGTCCCCCAGGTTGACCACCGAGGCCGTCCCCCGGAAGAGCCCTTCCTTCGGAACCACCAGCGCCGTGCCGAAGCCCTGCGAGCGGAGCGCCGCGCGGCGGTCCTCGTCGTCCTGCAGGTTCGCCGTGGTGGAAAACCACGCCCGCACCTGCGGATTCCAGTGCGTCGGTCCGACATCGCCGCCCTCCGGCACCGCGTCCATCTCCAGATCGGCGTGGGCGTCGATGAAGCCCGGGTAGACGGTCAGCCCGTCCATGTCCCACACGCGCGCGCCCGCCGGAGCATCCGCGCCTCGGCCGACCGACTGGATCAGCCCGTCGCGGATCACGATCGTGGCGTCGTTCAGGACCTGCCCCGGCCCCGTCACGACCCGGGCGCCCACCAGGGCGTGGTATCCCGTGCCGTTGTCGCGCATGCCCTCGACGGGCTGCGTCCGGCTCGCCTGCTGGGCCTCGGCGCCCGTCGCCAGAGCGACCGCCAAAGCCGTCGTACAGAGTATCGCCCTCACGGATTCTCCTCCATTGTTGTTGCTGCGTGTGCACTTCCACCCCGGAAAGGAATACCTCCCATGTCCGAGCCTCTCAAGACCGTGCGCCGTGGCCGCGTGCTCGAGGTCACGCTGGACCGGCCCAAGGCAAACGCCATCGACGCAGCTACCAGCATACGCATGGGCGAGATCTTCTGCGACTTTCGCGACGACGACAGCCTGTGGGTGGCAATCCTGACCGGGGCCGGCGACCGCATTTTTTCGGCGGGCTGGGACCTGAAGGCCGCGAGCGAGGGCGAACACGAGCGCATGGACTACGGGCCGGGCGGCTTCGCGGGTATTACCGAACTCTGGGACCTGCACAAACCGGTGATCGCCGCCGTGAACGGCCTCGCGGTGGGCGGAGGTTGCGAGCTGATGCTGGCGGCCGATCTCGTGGTCGCGAGCGAGGACGCCGCCTTCTGGTACCCGGAGGCCCGCCTGGGGAACGTGGCCGACGCGGGCGCGGTTCAGCGCCTGCCGCGCAAGATCCCCTTCAACGTGGCGATGGAGATGCTGATGACCGGCCGCCGCATGTCGGCCGGGGAGGCGCACCGGTGGGGACTGGTGAACTGGGTGGTGCCGGCGGACCAGGTGATGACCAGGGCGCGCGAGATTGCCGACGGGCTGGCGCAGAGCGCGCCGCTTTCACTGTGGGCAATCAAGGAGATCGTGCACGGGATCGACGGGATGTCGGTGCAGGGCGCTTTCGAGGCGCTCCACGACCGGCAGTTCCCCGGCTACGAGCGGATGCTGGAGTCGCAGGATCACGATGAAGGCCCCCGTGCCTTCGTGGAGAAGCGGGAGCCGGTGTTCAAGGGACGGTAGGGGATCGCCGCTGGCGCTGTCAGGTCGGCATGGTCTGAGCGGGCTGCGATGTCAGAGGCCCTGATCGTGGGGATCGAGCCTACCGCAACCCCAGGTCGAGTCCCCCGATGTCGTACCAGTCCACGGCACGCCACGCGATACCGTCGGCGTCTGGCGCGCGTTCAACCAGGGCCGCCAGGGTGGACCCGTTCAGATCGTAACCCAGGATACGATCCCTGATCCGGACGGAACCCACGTACTCCGCGCCGACATAGAGGTCGAAGTAGGAGAACAGCGCGCGGTCCCGTTCGGTCGCGACCCATAGGCGGCCTTGATCATCGTAGGCGAGCGAAGCAACCCTGAGATGGTTTCGCTTCGGGGTTGCCCGGTAGGACTCTACATCCGTTCGGAATGCATACCGCCGGTTGTTTGCCTCGATGTATGCGATATCCCGTTCGTTGGGAAACTCTTCCCTGTAGGTTGGCGACCGTATCACGGTGGCTGTGGGCGCGTCACGATCCGCGAGAAAGACAAGCTCGCGCTGGCAGGCGGGAAAGGTCCAACCGCCGGTGGGCGAGGCAACCCCCAACGCCACGCCTCCGCATTCGGTTTCCGCGATGTCGTCGATTTCCTGTCGCTCCCACACCACAGCTCCCGAGGTGACATCGAGCTCGATCGGGGTCAGGTCGGCTCCGCTACCGAAGTGCTGGCCCAGAATGGTCGTTCCGAATGCGCTCGCCGCCAGCTGGAGATAGGAAACGGGCAATGTCGTCTCATCGATCAGGTCGCCGCCTGGTGTAAAGATCGAGAACCGATTCACCGAGACAGTACCAACCGTGCCCGCTGGACCGCGTAACAGTTTGGGTGTCGATTCGAATTCCCCGGGACCTTCGCCCTCGCGTCCGAACACCCCGATCACGCTTCCGTCCCGGCCAACGCACCGCACGCGGACCTCATAGGAATTGGTGACGCACACGACATCCTGATCGACGAGCGCAACGCGTCCGTCGTTGCTGAACGGAACCGGGACCGCGGCCGTGGGTGAAAGGGCCAAGGTCGGTGTTGTGGTCCCACCCGAATCGCAACCGAGCGTGGCAGACACTATCACGACGACGGCAACCGCCAAGGAGAGCTTGTTCAGTGTAATCTACTCATGACATGTGTAGTGTTAACATGACATTCCCGCGTCACGCGGGCCGGATTCCAGGCAGCTGCAGGCCCCACCGCCGGCAACAGCACGAATCCCCTGATTGACAGCGTGCCGGTCGTTATCCTATGGTCACGCCCCCGAAGACCCGCCGGTAATCAGCGGGGCCGATGAACCGTAGTCACCGGCACAATGTACCCGCAACCGTGACGGGACAACCCACACCCAGAGCAAAGGAGGCAGGGAATGAGACGAAATCACTTGAAAGGCGCGCGCGGGAGAGTCGGCTTGCTCCTCGCCCTCGCACTCATGTTCACTGCCTCGCCGACCGTCCTCGAGGCCCAGTCGATCACCGGCACGGTGCGCGACCAGGGCTCGGGAGACCCCGTCGCGGCGGCCCAGGTCTTCCTTGAAGGCCTCAACCTGGGCGCCCTCACCCAGGCCGACGGATCCTACTCGATCACCGACGTGCCCGCCGGCAGCCATACGCTGACAGTCCAGTTCCTCGGCTTCCGGTCCGAGTCGGTCGTCGTGACCGTTGCCGCGGGCCAGAGCGTCGTCCAGAACTTCTTCCTCAGCCAACAGGCGCTCCAACTCGACGAACTCGTCGTGACCGGGACCGCGGCGGCAAGCCGCGTCAGGGAGATCGGCAACTCGGTCGCGGTGCTCGACGCGGGGATCGCGGAAGTCCAGCCCATCAGCAGCGTCTCGGACCTCCTCAGGGCCCGGCTCCCCGGGGTCGTGGTGCAGCAGGGCTCGGGCGACGTGGGCACGGCGTCCACGATCAAGATCCGCGGTAGCTCCACCATGCGGCGCGTCAACGACGGACCCCTCGTGTATGTCGACGGCGTCCGGGTCAGCAACCGGATGGAGAGCGGCGGGCGCGACGTCTCCCGCATCGACGACCTCGACCCCGCGATGATCGAGAGCCTCGAGGTAATCAAGGGACCGGCCGCGGCGACGCTGTACGGGACCGAGGCCGCCAACGGCGTCATCAACATCAAGACGAAGGGCGGCGGGGTCGGCGCGGCCCAGTGGAACTTCACCATGCGGCAGGGCTCGCAGTGGTTCCAGGATCCCGCCGGTCACACCCCCACCAACTGGGGCGTCAATCCCAGCACCGGTCAGATCGAGTCGCTGAACATCCTGGAAGACCAGGCCGAGTCGGATCTGATCTTCCGCAACGGACACACGCAGTACTACGGACTGGACGTGTCGGGAGGAACCGACACCTTCCAGTACTTCATCGGCGGCTCTGCAGGGTCCGACGAAGGCGTCACGGAAAACAGCTGGGCCCGGAAGTACAACGGCCGGATCAACCTGAGAGCGCAGCCCGCGGACGATCTGGAGATCTCCGCGAATGCCGGTATCGCCCTCGTCCGTCTCCGGGTCCCCAGCGACTACCCTTATGAAGAAGCGGTCTACGCGGACCCGACCCGGCTGGGCTCGGGCGACGCGCGCCGCGGCTACCGACGGGCAACCCCCGAATCGCGGATCGAGAAGGACTTCGACATCAACGAAGCGAATCGCATGACCGCCGGGCTCACCGCCAATCACACGCCCTTCGACTGGTTCACGCACCGGCTCACCTTCGGACTCGACGTGACCGACGCGCTGGAGAGCTACCTCGACAACTTCCTGAGCCCCGAATCGGCCCAGTTCTACTCGCCGAACGCGGCGCTGGGCGGCAGATCCCAGAACCGAGAGTCGGTCATCTACACCACCTTCGACTATGCGGCTTCGGGGACACGGGACATATCTGAAGACCTCCGGTCCACCACCTCCCTGGGCTTCCAGGTGTACACCAGGACCATCGAGGACCTCACCGCGGACGGTGACCGCTTCCCCGCCCCCGGCCTGTCCAGCGTGAGCGCGGCAGGCATTCGCACCGGGTTCGACGCCATCGTCGAGAACAACACCGTGGGCGTGTACCTGCAACAGCAGATGGGCTGGCAGGACAGGCTCTTCGTCACCGCGGCGATCCGCGCCGACGACAACAGCGCCTTCGGTGAGGACTTCGACCTGGTCTACTACCCGAAGGTCAGCGGCTCGTGGGTGATCAAGGACGCGGCTGGAGACGACTCCGGCTTCCTGAACTCCTTCCGCCTCCGCGGCGCCTACGGCGAGTCGGGACAGCAGCCCGACGCCTTCGACGCCCTGCGCAGCTTCACCACCAGAGCCTCGCCCTCCGGACAGGCGACGCTGCGTCCACTCTCTCCCGGCAACTCCCAGCTCGGGCCCGAGCGCGGCGTCGAGATCGAAGCCGGCTTCGACGCGACCATGTTCAACGATCGCCTCACGATCGATCTCACCTACTACGACCAGACGACCAAGGACGCGATCGTGGCGCGCAACGTGCCGCCTTCGTCCGGTTTCACCTCTCAGCGCTTCGTCAACGTCGGCGAGGTCAACAACCGCGGCATCGAACTCGGCCTGTACGCCCGCGCGATCGAAACGCCTTCGTTCGCCTGGGACATGAACCTCAACCTGACCACGAACCGCAACCGGGTCGTCGAGCTCGGCCTCGGCGAGGGGAACTTCCTGCAGCTCGGATGGACCACGCGGCACGCGGAGGGCTACCCGGTCGGCTCGTTCTTCGCCCCCGAGGTGCTCTTTGCCGAGTTCGTACCCGGCACCGACCAGATCAACCGCGAAACGATGCGCTGCGACAACGGACAGGGTCAGCCCGTCGCCTGCGACCCGGATGCATGGCTCTACCAGGGCCACCCCGATCCCAACGTCGAAATGGCGTTCGGCTCGTCCTTCCAGATCGGCGAGCGGCTCACCATCGACGCGCTCGTGCAGGGCAAGATCGGCCAGACGAAGTACGACCTGCAGGGCTGGTGGAGGTATGCCGCCTTCCAGCAGACCCGGCTGAACCTCTACCCGCACGAATACAACATCAACGAGGTCGCCGAGGCCCAGTTCGGGGCGAGCGGCGAGTTCGCCCTTTGGGTCAACGAGGCCTCCTTCGTCCGCTTCCGCGAGCTCTCGGCGATCTACACCATGCCCGACGAGTGGGTGCAGCGGATCGGCGCGAGCCGCGGCAGCCTCACCCTGGCGGCCCGCAACCTCGGGATGCTCTGGACCAACTGGCAGGAATGGCCGCATCACGATCCCGAAGTCGTGGACCCCAGCAACACCTTCAGCGGAAACCGCGAGCCGCAGGAAGACTCCGCGGTCCCGCCGCTGACCGCGCTGACGCTCACCGTCCGCCTGGGCATGTAAGGAGACCGGAACCATGACGAATCGACTGATGAATCGATCAATGAAGACCGTCGTCCAGGCAACCCTCGTGCTCGCCATCCCGGCCCTGAGCGCCTGCGACGCACTCGACGAACTGCTCAGCGTGGACGCCCCATCGCGAGTGATCGCCGCCGACCTCGAAAACCCGGCGTCGGCCGGACTGCTCGTGGCCAGCGTCGCCAACGAATTCCGCTGCACGCTGACCTACTACGCGGCCGCCAGCGCCCTGACCGGCAACGAATGGCGCGACGCCTCCAACAACTCCGTGCTCAACATCTGGGACCAGCGGGTGCACGACACCAGCGGATACGGATCCCAGTACGCGAGCGCCGACTGCGGGAGCGGCCAGCCCGCCCTCTACCGGCCCATGTCCCGCACCCGCTGGCTCGCCGACTTTACGCTGGGCCTGCTTTCGGAGTGGACCACCGAGGAGGTGCCCGACAAGGCCGCCTACGAGGCCGAAGTGGCGCTCTATGCGGGCTACTCCTACATCCTGTTCGGCGAGTCGATGTGCACGGTCGCCTTCGACGAGGGTCCCGAGCAGATGCCCGCCGAGGCCTTCAACCTTGCGATCGCGCGGTTCGACCAGGCGATGGCGGCGGGAGCCAGCGGAGACATCCTGCACGCCGCCCAGGTGGGCAAGGCCCGCGCGCAACTCAACCTCAGCCAGAAGTCGGCGGCCATGTCGACCGCAGCTTCGGTGCCCGACGGATTCTCCTTCGAACTCCACTACTCCAACGCCGAACCGGTGACCCGCAACAAGCTGTGGGAGTTCAACATCGACCACGAGAACGTCACGGTCGCCGAGCCCTACCGGGACGTCCGGTACGCCGACATCCCCGATCCGCGCGTAGCGGTCCGCAGCGCCGGATCCACCAATTCCCAGACCGGCATCCCGATCTACGTCTCCGCGAAGTACCCGGATGCCTCGTCACCGATCGAGATGGCCGGATACGCCGAGGCGCAGCTGATCATCGCCGAGGGACAGATCGACGCGGGCAACCTCGACGGTGCGGTCGCCATCTTCAACATGCTTCACCGCTTCGCCGAGCTGCCGGAATACGACGGCGACATGACCGCCACCGCCCTCATGACCCAGCTCATCTACGAGCGCGCGGCCGAGAACTACCTCGAGGGCCAGCACCTGCAGGACCTGAAGCGCCTGAACATCCCCCTCTACCCGCCGACCGGGACCGACGACGGTTTCGGCGGCGCCTACGGTGACGAGATCTGCTTCGAGCTTCCCGCCACCGAGTTCCAGAACAACCCGTCGATCTCGGGCAGCTGACTTGAGACGCCGGACCCACCCGGGGGCCCGCGGCGGACGCTTCCGTCGCGGGCTCCCGCGTCTCGCCCGCCTCCTCTCGCTGCTGGCCGTGGCGGCGTCGGCAAGCGCGTGCCGCACCTGGCAGCCCACGACCACGAGCCTTGAGGACTTGATCGCAGCGGAGCGCCCCGAGCGCGTGCGCGTAACCGTCCCTGGAGGCTCGCAGATGACCCTGCGCAATCCGATCCTGGTCAACGACTCACTCGTCGCGGGCGTGGCGGCCGATCCCGGGGCACCCTTCGCCACCGCGCGTCCCGGCCTGCCGGCAAGCGCCGTGGAAGCGGTCGAAGTGGCGCAGCTCGACAAGGGCAGAACCATCGCCCTGGGCGTCGGGATCGTGGCGGCCGCACTCGGCTGGGCCAGGTTCGCGAGCGCCAACAGCTCCGGCGAGCCGCCGGTGGACCCTCCTCTGGAGAAGTCCGGCCTCCGTCCACGCGAATCGGGGGGCATTCGGATCGTCTGGCGCTTCCCCTGGTGACGGGCAGCCCGCGCGGCGGGCTGCCTCAGGGCGGAGATTCGGACGCGGCCCCCGGAACTTCGCCTCCGCACCGCTGGAAGCGCGGCTGCGGGCGATGTATGGTTCACTTCCCGGCCCGCCGGTCACGCCTCCATCCACCCGGACCCTCCAGCCGGACCATGAGGAGCCCACATGGCCCAGGACACCCTCTTCTCGAAGATCGTAAGCGGCGAAATCGCCGCCGACATCGTCTACCAGGACGACCTCGTCACCGCCTTCCGCGACATCCGCCCCCTCACCCCCACGCACGTCCTCATAGTACCCAACCGCGTGATCCCCACCCTGGCCGACGTGTCGGACGAGGACGAAGCCCTGCTGGGACGGATGCTGCGCATCGCGGCGCACATCGCCGAGGAGGAGGGGATCGCCGACGACGGCTACCGGGTGATGATCAACTGCAAGGACCACGGCGGCCAGGAGATCTACCACCTGCACCTGCACCTCATGGGCGGCCGGCCGGTGGGACCGATGGTGGCGCGGTAGGGAGCGGCGGATGTCGGCACGGGTCTTCCTGGCGGCCATCGCCGCACTGGCGACGCCGGGCGCGGCTCACGCCTGGCCCGCCGTGCAGGTCCCACCGGCGACCCGGCCCCCTCCCACCCTCGACCGCGTCCTCGCCTTCCCCCGCTCCATCCCCGGCGAGGAGCTGCACCCCGACCGGGGCGCGGCGGGCGCCTGGCACCGGATCCGCAAGCTCGCCACCACGGCCAGCATCCTGCACGTCACCGCCCACCCCGACGACGAGCACTCCGGCATGCTCACCCTGGCCAGCCGCGGCTGGGGCGCCCGCACCGCGCTGCTCAGCCTGAACCGGGGCGAAGCGGGCGCCAACGCGATCGGCCCCGAGCTCTTCGACGGCCTCGGCCTGATCCGCACCCGCGAACTCGTTCTCTCGGGACGCTACTACGGCCTCGACGACCTCTACTTCACGACCGCCCTCGACTACGGCTACTCGAAGTCCGTCGAGGAGGCGTTCCGGAGCTGGGACCGCGAGGCCGTGCTGGAGGACATGGTGCGGGTGATCCGCCTCAACCGCCCGCTCGTGGTCGTGTCGCGGTTCCACGGGACCCGCCGCGACGGTCACGGCAACCACCACGCGGCCGGCGTGCTCACCCCGGAGGCGGTCGCCGCGGCGGCCGATCCCGCCCGCTTCCCGGAGCAGATCGCGCGCGAAGGGCTGCGTCCGTGGCGGGTGCCGAGGGTCTATCGCGGCGGTGTGCGCGTGGGGGAGCCGTACCACGTCGCGGTGGATGGGAACGGCTACTCCCCGTCGCTCGGGACCACCTACCAGCGCTGGGCGAGCCTCGGCCTGAGCCTGCAGCGCTCGCAGACGTCTGGGCGGCTGAGGCGGGGCGGCGGGCAGGTGTACTGGTACGAGCGGCTCGATGCGACCGGGCCGGAGGCACGCGGCCGCACGCGGGAGGATGGATTTGTCGGCCAAAATGGGCCCGAATTGGCGGACAGCGGTCGGAATGGAGCGTTTGTCGGCCAGAAACGGCCCGATATGGCGGACAACGGTCAGGGAATCGGTGTTGTCGGCCAGAATGGGCCACAAGTGGCGGACAACTTCTTTGCCGGGCTCGACACCAGGCTCACGGGGCTGCCGTCGCTGCTGGGCGAGGAGGTAGATAGGGGTGTGGCCGGGCAGTTGGCCGAGGTGCAGGAGGTCATCGATGAGGTGGTTCGCGACTTCGACTTCACGGCGCCGGGGGCGTCGCTGGCCGGGCTCGCGCGCGGGCTGGCGCTGCTGCGTGCCGTGAAGGGCGGGGCGGGGGTTTCGGCGGAGATGGGCTTTCAGCTGGCCGTGAAGGAGCGGCAGTTCGAGGATGCGATCGTTGCCGGGGCGGGGGTGGAGGTGGTGGCCGAACTGGGGACCGCGACGGGGGGGGCGGTGGTCGTGCCGGGTGAGGTGGTGGGGGTGGTCGTGCGGGTCGAGAGTGCGATCCCCGACCGCGTCGAGTTGGTCGGGGCACGGATTGTTCCCGGCGGTGGCGAGGCCGTCCCGGTCTCACCGGACGGACGAACGGATGTCCGGATTCCCGCCGATGCCGCGACCGAGGGGCCGCACTTCCACCGTGATGGACTGGCGACAAACCACTATCAGGTCTCGGACTCCTCAGCCTTGCATCTGCCGTGGCGGTCGCCCCGGTTCTTCGCCGAGCTCGACCTGGTGGTGGATGGAATCGAGGTGGCCCGGACGCAACCCATCGTTGGATGGGTGCCGAACACGCCGTACGGTTCCCTCGCGCGGCGAGCGGAGGTGCTGCCTCCGGTGGCGGTATCGATGACCCCGGCCGTGCGAATCGTGCCTGGGGGGAGCGATGGGGGTGAGGGCGGCGTCAGCCGCTCCATCCCGGTTCTCGTGCGGATGGAGGCTCATGCGCCGGATGTTTCCGCCGAGGCGAGGCTCGAACTTCCCGCAGGCTGGACTGGGACGCCCTCCTCGGTGCGGCACGGCTTCCGCAGCCGGGGCGAGGCGGCCGAAGCTCTTTTCTCCATCACACCCGCCGCGGATTGGACAGGCGACGCTGTAGTCGATGCGGTCGTGCGGGCCAGGCGGGACGACACCGAGCGCGAGTACCGCGCCGGCTACCAGACGATCGTCCATCGCGATCTGCCGCTCGCGAGGCTGCGGCGCACGGCGAGCACCCTGGTCCGGTTGGCGGCGGCGGCGCCCCTCGATGGCGTGACTGTCGGCTATGTGATGGGTGTGGGGGACGAGGTGCCAGCGGCAATCGAAGCGCTCGGCGCGACCGCGCGGCTGCTTGGAGAGGCCGACCTGACCGGCGGCGCGCTGGAGGGTTTCGACGCGATCGTGGTTGGGACGCGCGCATACGCGATTCGGCGCGACCTGATCGAGAACAATCAGCGGCTGCTCGACTACGCACGTGGGGGCGGCAATCTGGTCGTGCTCTATCAGACGCAGGAGTTCGTGCCGGGCGAGATGGCGCCCTATCCGGCGTCGCTGCCGCGGGGGGCGGAGGAGGTGTCGGAAGAGGACGCGCCGGTCGAGTTGCTGGCACCGGATCATCCCCTGCTGGCCAGCCCCAACCGGCTCTCCTCGGTCGATTTCGACGGCTGGCTCGAGCAACGGGGCTCGAAGTTCTTCACCGAGTGGGATCGGGCGTACACGCCGCTGGTCGAAACGCATGACACCGGACAGGAGCCGCAGCTGGGTGTCTGGCTGACGGCCGGGGTCGGCGCGGGGCGGTACAGCTACCTGGCGCTGGCGCTGCACCGGCAGCTGCCGTACGGGGTGCCGGGGGCGTACCGGATCCTGTCCAACGTACTCTGGCCGCGCGCGCCGGCCGGATGAGCGGATAGGGCGCGCGCATCGTGAGCCTCGGCACGGCCGACTGGATCGTCGTCGCGCTCTACGGCGCGCTCACGCTGTCGATCGGGCTCCGCCTGGCCCGCCGGGCGGGGCGCAGCGTCGAGGATTACTTCGTGGCGGGGCGCTCCCTGCCGTGGTGGATCGCGGGCACGTCCATCGCCGCGACCTGGTTCGCGAGCGACGCGCCTCTGGCCACGGCCGCGCTGGTGCGCCGGCAGGGGGTGTTCGGCAACTGGCTGTGGTGGTACGAGGCGGCCGGCATCCTGATGCTGACCTTCTTCTACGCGCGGCTGTGGCGGCGGGCCGGGGTCCTGACGGACGCCGAGGTGATCGAGCTGCGCTACGGCGGGGCGCCGGCGCGGATCCTGCGGGGGTTCTCGGCGGTGTACCAGGGGTTGGTAAAGAACGCGGTGGTGATGGGGTGGGTGATGCTGGCGATGGTCAAGTTCAGCCAGGTGCTGCTCGGGTGGGACGCGGCGCTGACGCTGACCGTGTGCGTGGGGCTGGCGCTGGTGTATACGGTCGCGTCGGGGCTGTGGGGGGTGGTGGTCACCGACATGCTGCAGTTCGTGGCCGGGATGTTGGGGTCGATCACGCTCGCGGGGATCGTGCTGGCGCGGTTCGGGGGGCCGGGCGGGATGGCGGCGGCGATCCGGGAGCAACCGGAGGCGCCGGCGGGCGCGCTGGACCTGGTGCCGAGCGCGGCGAATGCATCCTCGCTGGAGGTGCTGTCGTTCCTGTGCCTGATCCTGATCCTGTGGATGCGCAGCGGGCAGGGGGACGGGTACGTGGCGCAGCGGTTGTTCGCGACCCGGGACGAGCGGCAGTCGGTGATGGCGTCGCTCTGGTTCGCCTTCGCCGGGACGGTGCTGCTGACGTGGCCGTGGATCGTGGCCGGGCTGGGGTCGCTGCTGGTGTTCCCGATGGGCGCGGGGGCGGATCCGGCGCTGGTCGCCGACCCCGAGCTCGCGTACCCGATGATGATCCGCGAACTCATGCCCGCCGGGCTTCGCGGCCTGATGGTCGCGACGTTCCTGGCCGCCTTCATGAGCACGATGGACACGCACCTGTGCTGGGGCGCGTCGTACATGGTGAACGACGTCTACCGCCGCTTCGTCAGGCGCGATGCGTCCGAGCGCCACTACGTGACCGCCTCGCGGGTGGCGGTGGTGGGGCTGGCGGTGCTGGCCGCGTTCGTCGCCTGGCAGATGGAGTCGATCCAGAGAGGGTGGATCTACATCATCGAACTGACCGCGGGGGTGGCGGTGGTATGGCTGCTCCGGTGGTATTGGTGGCGGGTGAATGCCTGGGCGGAGATCGCCGCCATGGCGGGATCGGTGGTGCTCGCGAACGGCCGCCTGCTCCTGGGCGCGGTGCAGGCCGCCATCCCCTTGCCGGCTGCATTCCTGAACTTTGCAGACCGCTTCTACGCACCGGAGATGGACCTGGTGCGGGCCGTGGTCATCCTCGTCACCTGCACGCTGGTCTGGCTGATTGTGATCCATTTCACAAGCCCCGAGAAGGACGAAGTGCTGGACCGCTTCCATCGGCGGGTGCGGCCGGGCGGCTGGTGGGCCCCGGTCGCGGCGCGGACCGGCGTGGTTTCGGGCGATCCGGGGGCAGCCCGCATGTGGACGGGCTTCGGCTTCGGTGCGCTCTTCGTCTACGGCAGCCTGCTCGGGATCGGCTGCATGCTGACGGGACGGGCCCTTGTCGGCGTGCTGCTGCTGGCGGTTTCCGTCGCGGCCGCTGTCGTGACCGTGCGCCTGGCCGACGCCGACAACCCGCCACCCGGTGGCGCAGGTCAGCCCCTGCCCCCCGACGATGGCAGCCCAACGCTGGTCGGCTCGGCTGCGGCGTCCGAGACCCCATGAAGATCGTCCTCGTCGGCGCCGGCAGCCGCGAATTCGGCCCCGCCTCCATCCGCGACATCCTCCTCAGCGAACCCCTCTGCGACGGCGGCATCGAGATCGCCCTGGTCGACATCGACCCGTCCGGCCTGCCCCGCGCGCACGCCTATGCCGAAGCCGTCGCGGAGCGCCTGGAGCGCTCCGCCACGGTGACGAGCTCCACCCGCGTGGCCGACGCCCTCCCCGGCGCCGACGCCGTCATCCTCTCGATCGAAATCAACCGCTACTTCTACTGGGCGCAGGACTTCCATGTGCCCCGCGCCTTCGGCTTCCGCCAGATCTACGGCGAGAACGGCGGGCCCGGCGGCCTCTTCCACGCGCTCCGCAACATGGGGCCGACCGTCGACGTCGCCCGCGCCATGGAGCGCCACTGCCCGGACGCCTGGCTCGTCAACTACACCAATCCCCTGACCAAGCTCTGCGAAGCGGTGAGCCGCCTGAGCGACATCCGCACAGTCGGCCTGTGCCACGGCGTCTTCCACGGCATCGAGCAGATGGCGCGCATCCTGGAACTCCCGCCCGAGCGCCTGGACGCCCGCGCGAGCGGCCTGAACCACTTCTCCTGGTTCGAGTCCGTGACCGACCGCGAAACGGGCGACGACCTCTACCCCCGGCTGCGCGAGCGCGAGCGCGCCGCCGACCTGATGCACGACTGGGACGAAATCGCGCTCAGCCGCATCCTCTTCCGCGTCTTCGGCCGCTTCCCCAGCCCCGGCGCCAATCACATCGGGGAGTACATCCGCTGGGCGGGCGACTTCCTCGCCAGCAGCGCGCTCCAGTTCTTCTACGACCCTGCCGATGGCCATCCCTGGGAGACGGGCGAAGTCCCCACCTGGATCTACAACCTCGGCGATAACCCGACCCAGACGCCGCTGTTCCCCGGGGAGCGGCGGGAGCGCGCGCGGGGAAGCCGCGAGGAGCGTGCGCGGGACGGCCGGCAGGAGCCTGCGCGGGGCATCCGGCAGGAGCACGAGGGCGATGCGGGCACCGACACGCAGTCGTCCGCAGATGCGCCCCTGTCACCTTCCGGCGAACTCGCCGTCCCCCTTCTCGAAGGAGTCCTTTGCGGCGAGAAGCGCTACCTGGACGCGGTCAACGTTCCCAACGTGGCCTGCATCCCGGGCCTGCCCGACGGCGCGGTCGTAGAGGTTCCGGCCAGAGCATGTGCATCTGGATTGCACCCGCTCACCATGAAGCCGCTGCCCGAGGGCATCCTGGCGCTGCTGCGCACCCAGGTCAGCATCAGCCGGCTCCTCGTGGACGCTTTCGCATCCCGCTCGCGGCGCCCCCTCCTCCAGGCGCTGCTCCTGGATCCCACGACCGAGTCCTACCGGCAATCGGTGGCCTTGATCGACGAGATGTGCCGGCTGCAGAAGAATGTGTTGCCGGAATTGGAGTGATATCAGGCGATGGGTGCGGAGCCATGCCCGTGCGCACCCAAGTCGATTGATCGCGCTGGCCTTTGACGCTTGACAGGCCACATTAACATGGCCATTATGGCCAGATGAAACGGGCTAGCGTCAGCGAAACGAAGAACGGACTCAGTGGGCTGCTGAGCGAGGTGCGCCGCGGAGAGACCGTATTGATCACGCATCGGGGCACGCCGGTCGCGCGGATTGAACCCTGTCGCGTTGACGGCCCCGGCGCGGACCGCGCTGCTGCCGAGCTGCTGAGCCGGGGCGTTGCGGTCCCACCACGCGCACCGCTTGATGTCGAGCGATTCCTGGGGAGACCGGTACCACGGCTGACCGGAGGTGTCCCGGCCAGCGAGATCATCGCGGCCGAGCGCCGGGCGAGCCGTTGAAATACTGGGATTCCTCGGCGCTGGTCGCGCTCCTTGTAGACGAGCCACAGAGCGCGGAGCGCCGGGAGACGATCCGGCGGGATCCGGTGATCGTGACCTGGTGGGGAAGCCGGATCGAGTGCGCTTCGGCCCTGAACCGTCTCGAGCGGGAGCGCCGTTTCGAAGCGGGCGGGTTCAACCGGGCAATGAACCAGCTTGAGCTGCTGGCGACCGCCTGGCTGGAGATCGAGCCTCTGGAGCAACTGCGCAAGCGGGCCATGAGGCTGCTCCGGCTTCACCCCCTGCGCGCGGCCGACGCCTTGCAGCTGGCGGCGGCACTGACGGCCGCCGATGAAGACCCGCAGCGGCTGGACCTGGTCTGCAGTGACGATCGCCTCTCGCAGGCGGCGCACCGGGAAGGGTTCACCGTTCTGTAACCAGCGCGGAGCCTGGTCCCCTACCGCTCCAGCGGCCACACCTGCACCGACTCCACGCCCAGGTCGTCGGTTGTGTGGCCCAGGACGTAGTCGGCGCCAATTTCCAGGATGGTCAGCCCGTCAGGCGTTTCAATGAACCCGAGAACGCGTCCCTCCGGATCGAATACCGTCCATAGCGGCACCGGCCGCTCCGTGCCGGTGAACTTGGCCTCGCGGACCCAGAGATGGTCGAGGCCGTCGACCAGAATGCCGTCATATGCCGGGAAACGCTCCACCACCGGCACATTCGGAAAGGCTTCGCGAAACGAGCTGAGGGCCTGCTCCGGCAAGCTGATCCTGGCCAGGTTGTCTTCGAACAACTGTTCGGCCTCGGCGTAGGTCGGTGCGCGATTCGCGTGCTCGCGGCGAACGATCCTGGCGAGCGAGCCGTCGGCGCCGTCGTAAGCGCGAATCTCGTAGTCGTCGTTGGGGGAAATGATGACCAGATCTCCCCAGGCTCCCTCCACGAGGAAGCGGCTGAACGGCAGGCCCGCCAACATGATGGGCATGCCGCCGGCGAACCCGAAGAAGGACTCCCGCCCCGGGTGCGTGCCGTAGGAGAGGAGCATCGCACCATCGGCCGTGCGGCGCTCATAGGACACCTCCGAGCGCCGGTATCCGTCGCCCGTCGCCTCTGCGGTCAGGCCCAGGAAGCTGCCGTCGCGGAATGCGAACCGCGGCGTGAGCGGACGCTCCTCACCCGTCTCGAGCACGAACGAGCGACCGAACCCGCCGTCGGAGTCGAAGACGGAGACCGCTGCTGTACGGCCGTCCCAGGCCACGATGGAATCGCCTTGCCAGGCATCGACTCCGGCCAGTGCGGCGAACTCGCCCGGCCCCTCCCCCGAACCGCCCCAGGTGGCCTGGTGAGCGCCGGTTGCATCGAAGACGCGAAGCTCGCTGGTGCCCGTGTTCGCGATCACGATCCGGCCGTCGGGCAGCGTCAGGGCGTCGTCGGCTTCATGCAGCATGTAGGGTTCTTCGCCGGACTCCACGCCGATCGACACGGCGGGGGCCGGGCCGATCCGCCACGGGAGTCGCGAGTCGTCGGCCGGACGAGCGTTCTCCACGATCCGCACTCCGGCACTGTCCCGCGACTCGGCGCGAGCGCTGGCGTCTGCACCACCGGTCTCCGTGGCGTCCTCGCACGCAATGCCCCCGATGGCGGCCAGCGGCATCAATACCCGAATGAGCGCCGATTTGAAACGCGACTGCGGCTGTCTCCGGTGCATGGTCCCCTCCAATTCCTATGAATTTAGGAGAAGGGTAGGGTCCGGGTCTCACCTCTGTCAACCACACTGGCCGGTGCTCGCCCGCGGACCGCACCAGGACTACCCGGCCCAGCCGCAGAGGCCGCTGATCGCACCGCTCCCTACCGCACCACCCCGAACGTCACGCGCGACGGATGATCCGCTCCCCGGTACACCGTCTGCTCGGCCGTGATGTACTGATCCGGCGTCGCCCGGTAGGTATCCACGAACTGCTGCGTGTTGCGGTCGTAGGCCGGGAACCACGAACTCTGCACATGCACCATGATCCGGTGCCCCGCCTTGAAGGTGTGGTAGCGGTCGCGCAGGTCGATGTGGATCGGGGTGACCTCGCCCGGCACCATCGCTTCGGGGTGCTCCAGGCTGTTGCGGAAGCGGCCGCGCATGATCTCGCCGGCCAGATGCATCTGGTAGCCGCCCATGGGGACGTCGCAGAAGGGCGAGTCGGGTGCGTCGTCCGGGTAGACGTCGATCACCTTCACGATCCAGTCCGAGTCGGTGCCGGTCGTGGACACGAAGATGTCGGCCAGGATCGGTCCCGCGATCGTGAGGTCCTCCCGGAGCGGCGGGGACTGGTAGACGAGCACGTCGGGCCGCGCCGAGGCGAAGCGCTGGTCCTCCACCTTCCACAGGTGCCCGAGGGTGGTCCGCTCTTCCGCCGAGAAGGGCACGGGGTCGTCGGGGTCGCTGGTGTAGCTGTCGGAGCCGCCGGGCGGGCCCGCGCTGGCAAAGCTCAGGGCGCCGTTGCCCGCCAGGTACAGAGGCGCCTGCTCGATGTTCGCGGGGGGCCAGCGGTCGTGGGTCCTCCACACGTTCGTGCCGGTCTCGAAGACGAACGCCTCGGGCGCGGTCCAGTCGCCGGCGCCCCGCAGGTGGTGCTCGAAGAACGGAAGCTGCACGTCGCGCTGGAAGGTCACCGACGTCCGGTCGGCGAACTCGATGCACCCCAGGTGGTCGCCGAGCATGCGGGACCAGCCGCCGTGCAGCCACGGGCCCGCCGCCAGCGTGTTCTCGGTGCCGGGGTTCCCGGCCTCGATCGCTCGGTAGATCGACATGGGGCCGTAGAAGTCCTCGGTGTCGAACCAGCCGGCCACGTTCAGGATCGGGTGGTCGATCTTGCGGAGGTGAGGGAGCGCGTTCTGGCGCTGCCAGTATTCGTCGTACGTGTCGTGCTCGATGAAGTCGTTCCAGGCCGGGACGTCGCCGTGGAAGTAGAGCGCGTCGATGTTCGCGGCCGAGCCCGCCTCGAGGAAGAAGGCGTAGCCGGAGTTGGTGCCGTAGTCGAAGCCGCCCGGCCGCACGTCGGTGGGTGCATCGCGCCTGCGTGCGTTTCTGGCGAGCCAGGAGAAGGCGTACATGACCCTGAAGGCACCGTTGTGGTGCCAATCGTCCCCGATGAACATGTCGGAGGGGGATGCCTGCGGCGACGACGCGGCGAGCGCCGGATGCGCATCCACCATCCCCATCACGGTCTGCCAGCCCGGGTACGAGATCCCCCACTGCCCCACCTTGTCGTTGTGGCCCTCCACATTGGCCAGCGCCCACTCGATGGCGTCGTAGTTGTCAGTGCTCTCGTCGACCGTGGTCGGCCCCTTGGGCTTCGTCGCCAGCGGGCGGATCACCTCGAAGTCGCCCTGCGACCTGAACTTCCCGCGCACGTCCTGGAACACGAATACGTACCCCGCGCGGTCGAACTCGGCGGAGGGGCCCAGCGGGTTGCGGTACTCGCCCGGCTCGTAGGGCGCGATCGAATACGGCGTGCGGAAGAGCATGACCGGAACCGGGTCGGTCGCGAAGCGGGGCGTGTAGACGATCGAGTAGAGTTCGGTCCCGTCACGCATCGGGACCATGTGCTCGGACTTGTCGTAGTTGGCGCGGAGCCATTCCAGATGTGCGGCGTCGCCGCCGTTCGCGGCCTCGCGGGAGCGCTCCGTGAACTCGACGGTCCCGACCGCCCGGTCGCCATCTCCGCACCCCCAGGCACCGAGGGCCGCCAGCAGCGCAATCCCAACCCGTTTCCGCTCGAAGTCGAACACGTTTGCCCTCCGCTTTCGCGCCCGATGGAGTGTGGCAAGCCCAGCTCTGGCGCCGCCGTCCCCGGTCCAGTTTAGATTTGTCAAGGACGGTCACCCTAACCCCGCGTCGCCGCCCCGGCAAATTGCTTCACAAACCTGTTACAACACGCCCGACCATGAGCCCAGCCAAGCCTTCCGTCAGACCCGTCACACCCGTCATCGGCGCCGAGATCCACGGCCTCGACCTCGACGATGTCAGCGAAGCCGACTTTCGGCTGATCCACGACGCGCTGATGGACCATTGCGTGATCTTCTTCCGCGACCAGGACATCTCGATCGAGAGTCAGAAGGAGCTCGGAGCGAGGTTCGGCGAACTGGTCGCGCACCCCAACGACCCCGGGGTCGACGGCCACCCCGAGGTCATGCCGATCCACGCCGACGAGGACTCGCAGCGGGTCGCCGGCGAGCAGTGGCACTCCGACGTCTCGTGCGACCCCCTGCCGCCGATGGGTTCCATGCTGCGGCTGCACACGGTGCCCGAGACCGGCGGCGACACGCTCTTCGCGAACATGTACGCGGCCTACGAGGCGCTGTCGGACCGGATGCGGGAGTTTCTCGATGGCCTGACCGCCGTGCACGACGGTGGCCCCTACTACCGGGAGACGAACCGGATCATCGGCCGGGACGACGGTGGCCGCAGCTACCCCTCGGCCGAGCACCCGGTGGTGCGCACCCACCCGGTTACCGGCCGCAAGGCGCTCTTCGTCAACCAGATGTTCACGCAGTACATCGTGGGGCTGCCGCCCGCCGAGAGCCGCGGGATTCTGAGCCTGCTTTACGAGCATGTCGCGCGCCCGGACTTCCAGTGCCGGTTCCGCTGGCGGCCCAACTCGATCGCGTTCTGGGACAACCGCTGCGCCCAGCATCACGCGATCTGGGATTACTGGCCAGCGACGCGGTCGGGGTACCGGGTGACGATTCGGGGGGAGGCGCCGGCTTAGTCCTCACTCCTCGAACTCGAACACCGCAAACTCCCTGTTGAGCTGCAGCACCAGCACATCCGGGTCGATCAGCACGCGCTCGGGCTCGAAACCGGCCCGGATCACGAACTCGGCCGACTCCCCGGCGCCCAGTTCCACCTCGGTGCGGGCGTCGCGGTAGTCATCGTTCACCACCGTGCGGCTCCCATCGTCACCCTCGTCCGACCAGCGCTCGCCCGACGTCGCGCCCACCTGCACGCGCATCCGCCCCGTTCCGACATTCTCCACCGTCCCCCGCACCACCCACTCCCCGCCCTCCCGCACCTTCGTCACGTCAGAGAACCGGTACTCCGGCACCACCACGTCGAAGAACCACTGTTCGGCGAAAGCATCGAACGCGGTCGTGTCGGGCGCGAAGTCGCGCAGCACGGCCAGCATGTCCTGGATGACCGGGAAATCCGGGTCCGGGTTGTACTTCGCGATGAAAGCCTGTAGCCCGGCGAGGATGTTCTCGCGCCCCATCTCCTGCTGCAGCATCCACGGAACCCAGCCGCCCTTGTCGTAGGTGACCGTGCCGTCTCCCGCGCGGCTCCCGTCGATCTTCACCATCGGCCGCTCCGAGTCCACGAAACGCTGGTCGCCGTACTGCTGCTCCAGACGCTTGCCGAACTCGATTCTGTAGCGATCGCCGTACACCTGCTCGTGCAGCAGCATCGTGGAGTAGTGCGCCATCCCTTCCGACAGGATGTTGCCGCCCGGTCCCTGCCCCGGCGTGAGCAGATTGCCCCACCACTGGTGCGCGGCCTCGTGGGCCACCACCATGAAGGCGACGTGCGACCTGGGATCGCTCTTTGCCAGGAACCCGATCCCCTCGCTGAAGGTGATGTTGGTCGGAAACCCCTGTGCATACGTCGCGAACGCCGCGAATTCCGAGATCTTGAGCAGATCCCACGGGAAGGGATGGAACCACTCGGAGAAATACTTGCGCGCGGCATCCAGCGCGGCCGACATCTCCTCGATGTTGTAGTCGTGCTCGGGGTGATAGTAGATCGCGGTGCCGTCGCCCTCCTTCACCGCGTACCGGCCCGCCACCACGTTGAACAGCGCCACCGGGTGGTCCGTCTCCCACACCACCGTGCGCCGTCCGTCCGCCACCTCGTCGCTGACCTTCTGCCCGACGCCGTTGGCGGTGTACTCCTCGGGCAGCGTGATGCGCGTGCGTGCCGTGAAGGGCTCCCCGCCCCAGCCGAAGAGCGGCTCGGTCTCGCCCTCGTAGAAGTCGTCCGCGTAGTCCTGCGGCTCGGAGGAATTGTCGCCGTCGACGCCAATCCCGGCATCGTACCCCGGAATGGGTGCGAAGGTGGGCGAAAACGCGGTCAGAACGACCCCGGCATCCAGGATGAACTGGCCGGCGCCGCTCGCGCGCTTGCTCATGCCACGCGGGAATTCGAGCTCGTAGCTGAAGCCGATCGTGAGCGAGTCGCCGGGCCCGAGCGGGACTTCGGGCGTGAAGACGAAGAGGTTGGACCGGTCGTCGGGCTCGTGCTCCTCCCCGTTCAGCGTCCATTCGATCGGGTCCCACTGCCCGGCGGTAATCGGGATCTGGTCGTAGGCATAATCGCGGTGGTTATGGAAGGTGTATTCACCCTCCACCGAGGCCGAGCGCTCAGCGGGCTCCAGGTCGATCGCCATGTCGACATTGGATACCGAGGGCATCTCGAAGTCTGTCCAGGTCCGTACGTTCTCGCGCCAGTAGTCCTTGCCCGCCTCCTCGGCGGCCTCTCCCTGCCGCCCCGCCTCGCCGCCGAAGTGCAGCACCAGGGCGAGCACGATCGCGGGAAGCGCGAACGGGAGCAGGCGCAGGGCTCCGATCAGCAGCGGTTTCGGCCGGAGGCGATGGACAAGCCGCGTTGCGTCGAAGTCAAACCGGCCGAACCACTTGACCGCCAGCAGCACGAGCGGCGGCACCATGCTCAGATACAGGATCCGATTGAGTAGCAATTCGCGCCCGTTCAGCGAAAACGCACCCAGATCACTCCATTGGACCGCGTCCCAGGCCATCCAGTTCAGGGCCCAGCCGAACGAGTCGTCGATGTCCATCCGGTAGACGGTGTAGACGATCAGCGCGAATCCGATCGCGTACACGGCGTAGCGGTTCCGGAAGAAGGCGAAGAGCGTCGTCACCAGCGCGGTCCAGAAGATGAAGGTGGGCACCAGCACGCCCCCCCACGTCGCGACGAACGGGACGATGTCGAAGCGCACCGGGCTCCCTTCGAAGAGCTGCTGATAGAGGATGACACCCCAGCTCGCGACAACGCCGACGCTCAGAATCAGTCCCGCGACCACGCTGTTGCCGATGGTCTTGCCGAGCAGAATCGAGCCGGTCCCGATGGGCGTGGCATGGAAGATCTCTGCCAGTCGGCGGCTGCGCTCCTTGTGCAGTGACTCGACGGTGTAGAAGAGCAGCAGGAAGCAGATGAGCAGAGTCAGCGTGTTCAGCTGCCGCACCGCCACCGCCCCGGACGTCAGGAGCAGACGCGAGTTGAAGGGCCCGATGGCAACGAGTGTCGCAAAGATGGACTGGTAGAGGATCAGCGGCACAAAGAGATACATCCCGGGCCGCCGAACGAGCTCCCGCACCTCTTCCCGACCGATTTCGCGGGCTGCTTTCCAGAAACCGAGCGGCTCGGTGGCCATTTCGAGGTCGCGCAGGGTTGCGTCGGCGGACGTGGCCACAGCGTGCCCAGCGGCTTCCGCGGGCCGGCGCCGTCTGAACAGCCTGGATTCGCTTGCGCCCCGTCGCAGCCGGCCTGCGTAGCTGACCGCGGCGCCGGACACTGCCAGCAGACCGATCAGCCCGTACGCAACGCGGCTCAGCAGAAATCCCGCGTCGGGCCGCAGCACCGCCGTGTTATAGAACTCGACTCCGCGATCCACCTTGAGGAAGGTCTCGTTGAGCCACCTGTAGCCGGACGGGTCCACGATCATCAACGCCCGGTTCGCCCCCGGCGACAGCCAGTCGGGAGACCAGAGGGTCAGGAAACCGAGGGTGACCAGAAGCACCGTAACGGGAAAGAAGAAGACGATGATCGGGCGGCGCGTCCAGGTTCCCAGGAAGAACGGTACGCCCGCGAAGAGCAGAATCTGGGGCAACCCGAAGAGGACGGTAGGATACAGGTAGTTGCCCAGGGCGAACGGCCCGATGTGCCGGGCGTCCTCCCCTGCCGCCAGGATGTGGTTGAACACCGCCCCCATGCACAGGTAGAGGATCCATATCACGAGAAAGACGCCCACCGCGCCGGCGAACTTCCCCCACACGTACTCGCGCGGGGTCAGGCGAGTGGAATGAAAGACCTCCGTGACCTGCAGTTCCAGGTCCCGGATCACCACCAGTCCGGCGGCGATGGCCAGAAACCACGCCCCGATCCCCATAACCACGATGCACTGGATCATGCTCTGGGCGAAGACCGAGGTGACCCAGGACTGTTCGCCCCCCACCGTCGAGTCGCCCGAGGCGATCGTTACCGCCCCTTCGGACCAGCCCCAGGCCATGAGCAGCAGGATCGCGAAGAGCAGCCAGTAGGCCGGGCGGCGGAGTCCCGTCAGCAGTTCCCTGCGGGTGACTTCCCACCACCTTGTGAAACCGTTCACGAGCCGGTCTCCGGCGCGCCGGCATTCGCCCCGGATCCGTTCGCCTGCGCCAACAGCAGGTAAGCGTCTTCCAGAGTCGGGTCCACGGCCTCAAAGCCATCGGGCACTCCGTCATCTGCCGCGTCCCGCAGCGGCAGGTGGATCCGGACCTGGTTGCGCCCCTCGATCAGGATCGCCTGCGTGATCCGGTAGCGCCGCTCGATCCCGGACAGATCCTCCTTGGCCACGGCGCCCTGGTAGATCGTGCCCGTCAGTTGCTCGCGCGCCTCGCCCGGGGTCGTGTCGGCCACGAAGTGTCCGCCGTACATGATCGCCACGCGCGGACAGAGCACGGAGATGTCCTCTACGATGTGAGTGGACAGCAGCACCGTGCGGTCTTCGGCCAGTTCGGCGAGCAGCCGGTAGAACCGGATCCGCTCTTCGGGATCGAGTCCGGCCGTCGGCTCGTCCACGATGATCAGCCGCGGGTCGCCCGCCAGCGCTTGCGCGATCCCCAGCCGCTGCTTCATCCCGCCGGAGTATCCCTTGACCTTGCGCTTCGCCGCGTAGGACAGATTCACGCGCTCCAGCAACTCCGCCGCAAGCTTCTTCAGCCCCTGGGGAGCCTGCACGCCCTTCAGCACGAGCAGGTAGCGAAGCATCGCCTCGCCGCTCAGGTGGGGGTAGAACCCGAAATCCTGGGGCAGGTAGCCGAGTTGCCGGCGGATGCGGCGGGGGTCGGCGACGATGTCCTCGCCGTTGAATGCGACTGTCCCGGAGGTCGGCTCCAGCAGCCCCGCGACGATCCGCATGAGCGTGGTCTTGCCGGCGCCGTTGGGGCCGAGGAGGCCGAACATCCCCTTCGATACGTCGAGAGAGACGCCCTGAAGCGCGGCGACGGGGCCCGGATAGACTTTTACGAGGTCTCGGATTTGTAGCATGGGTTGGTTTGTGTCTGAGGGTGATGTCATGGGTTTGCGCACAACTCGACGGCTTGTGCAAGCGAGCCGAGCGGGTCACCGCTGCGGGGGATGAATTCATGCGCCATGAATCCGCTGAAGCCAGTGTCGCCGATCGCGCGCACGATCGCGGGATAGTACAGCTCCTGCGTGTCGTCGATTTCGGCGCGGCCGGGAACGCCCCCGGTGTGATAGTGGCCGATCCATTCGGCCGCATCGGTCAGGGTCGAGATGATGTCGCCTTCCATGATCTGCATGTGGAAGACGTCGTACAGGATGCGCACGCGCGGCGACTCGACTGCGCGCACTATCTCGAGGGCGTACGACATATGATCGCCGATGTAGTCGACGTGCCCGCCGGGTTTGGAATTCAGCACTTCGACCAGTATCGTGACTCCCTCGGCTTCGGCGATGGGTGCGCATTCGCGCAGGCAGCGGATCGAGTTGTCGATAGCCGGTACGTCGTCCATTCCGCGGCGGTTTCCGAAAAAGCAGATCACGTTGGGGACGTCTTCGCGGGCGGCGCGGGGGATGTGCTCTTCGAACGCGCCGATGATCGTGGGGTGATTGCGGGGTTCGTTGAGGCCGTCCTCGATGGTCCCCGCGCCGACATCGCCGCACGAGACGACCAGGCCGTGATCGTGGGCGACGGCCCATTCGTCGACGGCGAGGAGGTCCATCGCGGTCAGACCGATGTCGGCGACCGAGGCGCAGAATGACGGCAGGGGAATGTCGGCGTAGCACCAGCGGGCGACGGATTGGGTGATGCCGGTTTTGGCGGCAGGTTCGGCGGCGGACCGGGCACCGGCGCGGCCAGTGTCATCGCCCGTATTCGGCGCACGCCCAGGCCGATCCGGCTGCCCGTCGCATCCCGGCAGGACCAGCCCCAGCGAAGCCGCTCCGGTTGCCCTGATCGCCTGGCGGCGCGTAAGGTTCGGCATCTCTTCCTCCGTGTCCGTCTGTGCGGGGGAACCCTCCACGGCAGCGGGGCCGCGCAAAAGCGGCGGAAACGGTAACGCATGAAGCGACGGCGGGCCATCGGCGTGCTGGGCGGGGTGGCGGGCGCGCCCCTTCTCATGCCCGTCGAGGAGATCGAGCGCCTGCTGGCCTGGCGCGAGCGGGTGCAGGATTCGGCCGGGACAAGGCCGCCCCAGGACAACGGTGCGACCCAGGTCGGTTCACTCCTCACGCCCCCTCGCGCCCGCGTCATGGAAGCCCTCGCCGAAGTCATCATCCCGGCGACGGACACGCCAGGCGCATCGGAAGCCGGCGTGACCGAGTTCGTGGGCGCGCTGGTCGACGGGTGGCTCGACGACGACGACCGGGACCGCTTCCTCGCCGGGCTCGACACGGTGGACCCCTCCTGCCGCGAGCGCTTCGGCCGCCCCTTCGCGGAGTGCGCGCAGGGTGAGCAGGCGGCCTTCGTCCACGACCTCGACGACGAGCTCACCCGTCTGCGCGACGACCCTGCCGCGGACGAGACCCGACACTTCTTCCACGACGTCAAACGCTTCACCCTGACCGGCTACTTCACGTCGGATGTCGGGCTCGACGCGCTCGGCTACCGGACGACCTTCCGCACCTTCGAGGGATGCGCGCCGCTGACCCCGGCCGAGGCCGGCCGATGAACATCTCCCGCCGCCACCTCTTTCACATCCGGCCGCGCCGCCAGGAGTACGACGCGATCATCGTCGGCTCGGGCATGTCGGGCGGCTGGGCCGCCAAGGAACTCACCGAACTGGGGGCCAACGTCCTCGTCCTCGAGGCGGGGCCGATGATCGTCCCCGAGCGCGACTACGCCGAGCACACCCTCACCTCCGAAATGCCCTACCGGGGCTGGAACGACCGCAAGACGGTGGCGGCCGAGCAGCCGGTACAGGGCGAGTGCTACGCCTGCGACGAGGTGGGCCGCAAGTTCTTCGTCAACGACATCGAGAACCCGTACACGACAGATCCCGACAAACCGTTTTTGTGGATCCGCGGACGGCAGGTGGGCGGCCGCTCGATCATGTGGGCGCGCCAGTGCTACCGCCTGAGCGACCTCGACTTCGAGGCCAACGCGCGCGAGGGGTACGGCGTCGACTGGCCCATTCGCTACGCCGACCTGGCCCCCTGGTACGACCATGTCGAGGCCTTCGTCGGCATCAGCGGACGCGCCGAGGGCCTGGCGCACGTCCCGGACGGGGTCTTCCTCCCGCCAATGGAGATGTCGTGCGTGGAGGAGCACGTCCGTGGCGCGATCGACCGGGCCTTCGGCGGCAGTCGGCGCATGACGATCGGCCGCACCGCCGTCCTGACCCGCGATCACAAGGGGCGCCGCGCCTGCCACTACTGCGGCCCCTGCCACCGGGGCTGCCGCACCCGGAGCTACTTCAGCTCGATCAACGCGACGCTGCCGGCCGCCGAAGCTACCGGCCGCCTGACGCTGCGCCCCAACAGCGTGGTGCCGGAGGTCATCTGGGACGCCGGCAGGGGCCGGGCAGCCGGCGTCCGCGTGATCGACGCCGAGTCCCACGACGAGCTCGAATTCCACGCCCGCACCGTTTTCCTCGCCGCCTCCGCACTCGAGTCGGCGCGCATCCTCCTCAACTCGAAGTCGCCCGACTTCCCCGACGGCCTCGCCAACTCCAGCGGCGTCCTCGGCAAGTACCTCATGGACCACACCATGGGCGTCGGCGCGCGCGCCACCTTCGACGGATGGGAGGACCGCACCACCCGCGGGCGGCGTCCCAACGGCGTCTACATCGCCCGCTTCCGCAACGTCACCGACGTTTCGCCCGATTTCCTGCGCGGCTACGGCTACCAGGGTTCGGCGACGAGGGAAGGCTGGGGCCGGGGCATGTCGATGCCGGGGTTTGGTGCGGATTTCAAGAGCGACCTGATGCGCCCGGGCCCCTGGTCATTCGGGATCAGCGGCTTCGGCGAATGCCTCCCGCGGGAGGAGAACCACGTGGCCCTCGATCCCGAGCAGGTCGACAAATGGGGAATCCCCACCCTGCGCATCAGCTGCGCCTGGAGCGACAACGAGCGCGCCATGATGCGCGACGCCGCACTCCAGGCCGCCGAGATGCTGGAGGCCGGCGGCGGCCGCGACATCACGATCGACACCGACATGACGCCCCCGGGGCTGACCATCCACGAAATGGGCACGGCGCGGATGGGCCGCGATCCCGCCACCTCCGTCCTCAACGCCCACAACCAGGCGTGGGACGTGCCCAACCTGTTCCTGGTCGACGGCGCGTCGATGGCATCATCAGCGTGCCAGAACCCGTCGCTGACCTACATGGCGTTCGCTGCGCGGGCCAGTCACTACGCGGTGTGGGCGGCGCGGCGGGGGGAGATCTAGGGGTCCGTGGATAATTCCGCGTGAGCATCGAGAGCGTCGAGGCGCCGCGTTGGCAAGGCGCTTTGAGAGGGAAATAGCCGCGCTATTCGCCCGAAAGGCAACGAAGAGCGGAGCTTGGAGGACGCAAATGGTAAAGAGCAGATTACAGTTTGTAATGTATACGTTACATGGTGTCCGGGCGGACGAAAGCGGTCTACCGCGGGAGTGATCAGGCTTATATCCTTGCAATATCGGAATGATATACCGATATTACAAGGATGAGCATCCCAATCCTCCCACGCACACTACGGTCGACCCTCCAGGAGCACCTCACGCTGTTTCCGGCCGTCGCCCTGCTCGGTCCACGCCAGGTCGGCAAGACCACGTTGGCCCGGGCCATCGCCGATTCGCCTGGCGGTGCGGAAGCCCCGTCCAGATCAGTCGCTTCCGTTTCCGGGCTCTACCTCGACCTCGAAAACCCTGCCCATATCGAGCGCTTGTCGGATGCTCGCGGCTACCTTGGCTCGGTGCGCGATCGGCTGGTTGTGCTCGACGAGATCCATAGAGTCCCGCACCTGTTTCAGGTGCTCCGCGGGATCATCGACGACCGCATCCGCGACGGGGAGCTTGCAGGCCATTTCCTGATCCTCGGATCGGCTTCGATGGACCTCATGCGCCAGTCGGGAGAAAGTCTCGCCGGACGGATCGGATACCTCGCGCTCGACCCGCTGGACATCCGCGAGATAGTGCCGGATGAAACGACGCGCCTGTGGGTCCGTGGCGGATTCCCGCGAAGCTTCCTGGCCCCCAGCGACGCCGCAAGCGCTCTCTGGCGCCGGAACTTCATCCGCACCTATCTGGAACGTGACATTCCCATGCTGGGGCCGCGCATTCCGGCCGAGACGCTACGCCGATTCTGGACCATGCTCGCCCATTCGCAGGGCGGGCTTTGGAACGCGTCCGGGCTGGCTCGCAGCCTCGGTGTCGACGGCAAGACCGTGATGCGCTACCTCGATCTCCTGGTCGACCTGCTGCTCGTTCGCCGCTTGCCTCCCTTCCATGCAAACGTGCGCAAACGACTGGTAAAATCGCCCAAGGTGTATCTTCGAGACAGCGGCATCCTCCACACGCTGTTGGGTTTGGGAGATCTGGACGCAGTCCTCGGTCACCCGGTCGCCGGAACCAGTTGGGAGGGGTTCGCCTTGGAAGCACTGATCCGCGCAGCACCGGACGGAACGCAGGCCAGCTTCTACCGCACGGCCACGGGCGTGGAGATCAATCTGGTGCTCGAGCTACCGGGCGGCCCAGTGTGGGCGATAGAGGTCAAGCGCGGGCTTGCAGCCTCGTCATCCAGGCAACTCCGAGTCGCGCTCGACGACGTCAAGCCCGAAAAGGCCTTTGTCGTGTACGGTGGCGCGGAGCGCTTTCCACTTCCCGGTGGCGCGGAAGCGATCGGTCTGCGGGAGATAGTCGATCTGCTCCCATCTGTGGCACCCTGGCCCTCACCGTGACCGCACCAGCGGCCACAACTGAACGGACTCCACCCCGAGGTCGTCCATCACCCGCCCCAGCAGGTAGTCTTCGCCGATCTCGTCAATCTCCAGCCCATCCGGCGTTTCGACGAAGCCCAGCGCGTATCCTTCGGGATCGAAGACGGTCCAGAGCGTACCGGGCCGGTCATCGCGCGGGAGCCTGTATTCCTCCACCCAGAGGTGGCCGCTGGCGTCACCCAGGACCGAAGAAAAGGCGGGGAAGGTCTCGGCCAGGGGCGTGGTTTCGAACTCCTGGCGCGCTCGCTCCACGATGGCCTCGGGTATGTCGCTAGCCTCGTAGTAGGACATCTGCTCTTCGACGAAGTGGGGGCGGTCAGCTTCGGTCGGGACCCTCGGCTGATGGCCCCGCCGCACGATCCTGGCCAGGGCGCCATCCGCGCGAAACGCCCGGATCTCGTATCGGTCGTTGGGACTCGCGACGACGTGGTCCCCCCACAGGCCCGTAACGAGCTCCCGGCGATAGGCGTTCCGGCTGAGGTGAGGCGTCCCTCGTTCATTCGTCGTGATGATGACTTCCGAGGTCGGGTGCGTTCCGAGAGAGGCGAACAGTGCACCCTCGCCGTCCCAGAGCTCGACGACTGCGGTGTCGGCACCTTCCGGCGCCTTGATCGCCAGGATCTGACCCGCCTCGCGGACGGCGAGGGCCCGCGGACGGAGCCAGACAGCCATTTCGCGGACTCCCAGGGCAAAGGCGCGGCCGAACCTGCCGCCGGAGTCGAAGACGGCAATCCCGAGACCGGCCGTGTGCCAGGCCGCAATCGAGTCGCCGGGCCAGCGGGCGACATGAACCAGACTGGTGAACTCGCCGGGCCCCTCTCCCCGCCCCGCCCAGGTCGCCACGTGACTCCCGGACGGATCGAAAACCCGCAGTTCGGCAGAGCCCGAGTTCGCCACTACGATCCGGCCATCCGGGAGACGGACAGAGGTGAAGGCCCCGTAGAGCATGTACGGTTCTTCGCCCTCCAGCACGCCGATGGAGACCGTCGGCTCGGACCCGATCCGCCACCCCACCCGCGACCCATCGGCCGGCCGCGCGTTCTCGACGATTGCGACGCCGGCGCTGTCCCGGACTTCACTGCGGAGCCCGGCCGGACTATCCCCGCCCCCATTGCAGGCCGCGGCCGCACCGGCAATCACTCCCGCAACGACTTTTGCAATCCGTCCCTTCAATTCGCGGCACCTCCGTTCAGCCATCCGACCGCTCCAGCGCCCACAGCTGTACACGCTCCACGTCGAGTTCGTCATAGGTCGTCCCCAGGACATGGTCTTCCCCGATCTCGTGGATCCACAGACCCTCCGGCGTCTCGACGTAGCCCAGCGCCCGACCTTCCGGATCGAAGACGGTCCAGAGTCGCGGGGGCCGCTCTTCCTCCGAGAATTCGTACTCCGCAACCCAGAGGTGGCCTACCGCGTCCGACCTCACCGACTCGAACGCCGGGAAGTGCGCCGCGACCGGAACGGACTCGTACCGACGGCGCAATTCGGCCGCCGGTGTGAGGGAGCTGTAGCTGACCTGCCGCTCGATGTAGGCCTCGAGATCGCCCTCGGTGGGCACGCGCGGGGCATGATCGCGCCTCACGATCCTGGCCACCGAGCCGTCCGCCCGGAACGCCCTCAATTCGTACCTGCCGGTATGGCCGACGACGACCAGGTCGCCCCAGGTCGCCCACACCGGCTCGCGGCCGAAGATCGTCCAGAAGAGCATCGACCGCTCGCCCTCACGGTAGAGGTACGGTTCCATGCCCGGGTGCGTCCCGAGCGAACTCCGCACCTCACCCTCCGCGCCCCGGAGCTGCACCACGATGGTGTCCGCATCTTCGGGCATGTGAATCGACAGGATCGATCCGTCGCCAGTTGCGTACTCGGGCCGAAACGACTGCATGGGCGTGACAGCCTCGTTGTGCGCGAGCGTGAAGGAGCGGCCGTGGTTCCCCTGCGCGTCGAACACGGAAACCCCCAGGCGCGGCGCGTACCAGGCGATGATCGAATCTCCCGGCCAGGGTTCGACTCGCCAGAGGCTCCTGAACTCGCCCGGACCCTCGCCCCTCCCTCCCCAGGTCGCGAGATGGGTCCCCGCTGCGTCGAAGACCCGCAACTCGTTCGTGCCGATGTTCGCGACGACAATGCGTCCGTCGTCGAGCCTGGCGGCGTCGATGGCCCCGTAGAGCATGTAGGGCTCCTCGCCCTCCGCGACTCCGATGGTGACGGTGGGCTCCGGACCGATCGTCCATCCCAGCCGGGACCCTTCGGGCGGTGCGGCGTTCTCGACGATCCGGATGCCCGCGCTGTCGCGGACGGTGGTTGCGAGCGTTGCGGTGGACCGGCCTCGTTCGCAGGCCAGGCTGGCCGGAATCAGCAGCGCAAGGAGAGGATTCAGCTTCACGAGCGCCTCCCGAGGCGAATTGGGCGCATCTGAACATTCCCGCGCCCGAACGGCCAGCCTAACTTGAGGGACCGACCCCCGCAACGCAGATGCCCCATGACCCTGCAGCCAACCCGATGAGCCGGCCGCGCCCCTCGCCAGCTGTCGACACCACCTTCCTGAACCGATGCCTCGGCACTCTGGAACATGCCCTGGCGTCCCTCGATCAGTGCAATCCCGACGACATCGAGTATGACGTCTTCCGGGCCGCCTGCGTAAAGGAATTCGAACTGGTGCTCGAACAGAGCGGCAAACTGCTGCGGAAGCGACTGGCTCCGTATTTCGCCAACAATCGCCAGGTCGACCGCCTCGTCTTCAAGGATGTCTTTCGCTACGCGTCCAGGTACGGCTTGATCAGCGCGGACGCCTGCGAACGGTGGCTGGAGTATCGGGACAACCGCAACGAAACGGCGCATGACTACGGGAAGGTCTTCGCAGAGGCAACCCTTGCCCTGCTTCCCCGGTTCCTCGCCGACGCGAGGGTCCTTGCCGATGGACTCGAGGTGCCGCGTGGCGCCTGACCGGCTTCATCTGTCGCCGAGACACCTCCGGGTCATCGAGGGTCTGCTTGATTGCGCCCTCCCGGGGGTGGAGGTGTGGGCCTACGGAAGCCGCGTGACTGGACGGAGCCACGACGGCAGCGACCTCGACCTCGTGTTGCGCGCGCCGGGGCTGGATCCGATCCCGCTCCGGCAACTCGGGGCTCTCCGGGAGGCCTTGAGGGATTCCAACATTCCCTTCCTGGTCGAGGCTCGCGACTGGGCACGCCAGCCCGAGCGATTCCGGGACGAGATCAAGCGCGACCATGTGGTGCTGAGGCCACAACGATAGTCGCAATCGGTCCCTGCATGTCAGCAGCGTGGAGAAAAATGTATACTTTATCTCCCCCCATCCAACGGCGGCGCACTCTCCGGCGGCCGCCTGTAGCCCGTCCCCTGCTCGAACGCGTACCCGAACCGCAGCAGCATCGCCTCGGTGAAAGGCCGCCCCAGGAACTCGATCCCCACCGGCAACCCGTCCGCCGTGAACCCTCCGGGCACCGTCAGCGCCGGGAAACCCGTGATCGGGCTGAGCAGCCGGTTGTCCCCGAGGCCGTACTGATCCGCCGGCGCGGGGTTGGTCTCCGCGTCCTCCGCGATCAGCGTCACCGGGTGGTCGAAGGTGGCGTAGAGGAGCGCGTCGAGGTCGTGGTCGGCCATGGCCACAAGGACATCGCGCCGGATCCGGTCGCGCGCCTGCAGGTATGCCCCGTAGCCCGTATCACTGGTCGACTTGCCCAGCAGACCCCCCATTCCCGCAGCCCGCCACGGCGTGACCCGCCCCGTCAGCAGGATCGAGCGAAGCGTCTTGAATGGGGCGTTTGCATGCTCGGACAGGTAGGCATCCGTCGCCTCTTCCGTCTCGTAGACGTTGCTCCCGAACACCGGGTTCACCGTCTCGATGCCCGCGACCGCGACACCGTCCACCACCTCGGCCCCGAGCCGCCGCAGATCCGCCACCGCCGCGTCCACACGGGAGCGCACCTGCCGGAATCCCTCCGAGTCCGGGTCCACCGACTCATCCATCGGCTCGCGGATGACCCCAATGCGCGCCCCCTCCAGCCCGTCGCTGCCAAGTCCGCCCTCATACGACTCCGGCACACGCCCCGCCGCGCGAGCGGTCACGGGATCGTTGGGATCGTACCCCGCGATCGCGCTCAGTAGAACGGCCGCATCCGTCACCGTGCGCGTGATCGGCCCCTGCGTGTCGGTCGTGGGATTGGCGGGCATCAGGCCGAAGCGGCTTACCAGCTCGAGCGTCGGCCGCAGCCCCACCAGCGACGCCACCGCCGCCGGACCGCGGATCGAACCGCCCGTGTCCTCGCCGATCCCGACCATGCCGAAGTTCGCCGCGACGCCCACGCTGGTGCCGCCCGACGACCCGCTCGGGTTGCGGAGCGGGTCGTACGCATTGCGGATCACGCCGAACCCCGACCCCACGTAGCGCGACGCGAACTCGCCCATGTTGGTCTTGGCGTGGATGATCGCGCCCGCATCCTTCATCCGCGTCACAATGGTCGCGTCCCGCTCCGGCACGAAGTCGGCAAAGAGCGCGGAGCCGTAGGTCGTGCGCATGTCGCTGGTCTCGACCTGGTCCTTGAGCAGCACCGGGATGCAGTGGAGCGGTCCCGTGAGCCCGCCGGCGGCAAGGGCCTCATCCAGACGCGCAGCCTCGTCGAGCGCCCGGGGATTCAGCGTGGCAACGGCGTTCAGCAACGGCCCCTGCTTGTCGTAAGCCTCGATCCGGTCCAGGTAAGCCTGCACCAGGCCGACGCACGTCAGCTCACCGGACAGGAAGGCGGCGTGCACGTCGGCGATCGTCGCTTCCTCGACCTCGAATCCCTGGGCAGCGAGCTGTCCAGTCCCGGACGCGAGTGTGAGTAGAACAAGGGCGACCCGACAGTGTAAAGTCAACATGGCAATTCGTAACCTCTACCTTACAGTCGACAACGAACCTGCGTGATGATCCAGCGGATTGCCTGAGGCCAGAATCCCGGCAGGAAACCGGCTAACTACTTACAGGGCCGCACGATCTGCGCTTCCTGCCTTTTCTCTGGACTTTGCTGGACCGTGCCGCTGAAGCGGGAAAACCGCCTCAATCCGCGGGAAGTTGCGGGAGTCGAAAACCATTCCCGAGCCGTCGCGCTCCGGCACCGAGCACCACGTCCCCGCTAAGCGGAGGCGTTCCCCCGAGTCACCCGGTCGCGGAGGAGAGAAGAGGGCTGGAAGACCGGCGCGGCGCGGGCTGGAACCTCGACCGGTTCCCCCGTCCTGGGGTTGCGGGCGGTGCGGCGCTTGCGGCGGCGCACCTTGAAGGTCCCGAACCCCCGGATCTCGATGCCCTCTCCCCGCTCAAGCATGTCCTTCACGGCGTCGAGGAACGCGTCGACGACGAGCCCGCAGTCCTTCTTGGTGACCCGTGGGCCGACCGCAGCGGCGGCCCGTTCGACGAGATCGGCTTTGGTCATGTCAGTTCTCCACGTCCGAAATGGGGACGATTCTTATCGTTGTCCACCAACAACTTGCGGTTCCGCACCTCCCTTTCGTCAAGTTCGCGCCCGGTTCCGGTCGGGACCGCGCCGCTTCACGCCGCTCGCGGGGTTTGCCGGTTGTCGTCCGGCGGGCGACAGCCTTAGACTTGGATGATGATCGTATCGTTCCGCCACCGGGGGCTGAAGGCGTTCTACGAGGGCAGGACGGAGCGCAGGGTCGCGCCGGAGCACGCGGGCAGGCTGCGGGACATCCTCGCGGCGCTGGACCACAGTTCGGGACCGGCGGGCATGGACCTGCCGGAATTCCGGCTGCACGCGCTCAAGGGGGCATTACGCGGTCTCGGTGTCCGGCAACTGGCGCGTGACGTTCTGGTTCGAGGACGGCGCGGCGGTCGATGTGGACTACGTGGACTACCACTGAGGAGAAGGAAGATCATGGCCATGCACGACCCGCCGCATCCAGGCGGCATCGTGAGGCGGCAGTGCCTGGAGCCGCTGGGGCTGACGGTGACACGCGCCGCCGAGGGGCTGGGCGTCACGCGGCAGGCGCTGTCGGAGTTGTTGAACGGGCATACCGGGATCTCGGTTGATATGGCGATCCGGCTGTCGAAGGCGTTCGGTTCGACGCCGGAGACGTGGCTCGGGATGCAGATGGCCTACGATCTGTGGCAGGCGCGTGGCCGCGCGGGCGAGATCGCGGTCGAGCGCTTCGCCGTGGCCTGACGACCACAACCATCCGGCAAGAGCCGCGTGCCACTGACGCCTGAGCAGCAAGCCCGCGAGGAGATCGACGGCCAGTTGGAGGCCTGCGGGTGGACGGTTCAGGACCTTCGCGTCCATGGACATCCACGCCGGGCGCGGCGTGGCCGTTTGGAGAGTTCGGCGTGGGTGCCAGCGCGAACAAAGTTGATGGAGCCGCTAGGCTTCAGTAGCTCCTCTAGGTGTTGCTCACGGATCGATCTCCGCGTCGGGATGGCCAGCGGCGAGCGCGCTCGACCACGCGAGGCATAGGTCGCGGGACCGATAGGTCCCGTAGGCGGCCTTCTCGTCGCGTTTCACGATGGGGAAGGTGGAGTAGACGTAGCGGATTTCGTCCCGATCCGTCATGCCGTAGAGATGGAAGTAGAGGGCATCCAACTTGGCGCGTAGGCGGACGGCTAACGGCCAACATCACGGCAGGAGATCACGTAAGTCTAACTGGGGCTGCACGATCTGCCACTCCTGCCGTTTGGCTGGACCTTGCTGGATCGTGCCGCTAGAGCGGGAAAACCGGTGTGGATTGGCGGGAAGTATGGCTCGCCCAAGGCGGCTGTTTCTACACCTTCGGAGTGGGTTTGCGCTGGGCACGCTGCCAGCGCACGAACTGCGCCCTCGCCGTCCCGGCATTAATCCCCTCGGCAACGGCGGCGGCAATCGTCGCCTTCCGTGTACGGTGCCTGTCGGCCAACGCCCAGACCCTGCCCGTCTTTGTCCCGTCCTTGGGACGCTGGGGATTCGTCCCGTTGGCATGTCCCTGCCTCACTTGGCTGGTGTCGCCTGCGATCGCCAGCAGCCTGTCGTGCTGATCCTTGATCCACAGCGCCGCCTCCGGCCATTCGCTTTCGTCGTCACGTACCCAGCTTCGTTCGACGGAGACCGACCAGCCCTTTTCGCAGTTCCGCTCAACATCGTCACCGACGTTCTGATCGGCCATCTGCTCAAGGATCATCCGCGAACACCTCCGCATCCGTGCGAATCTCCTTTCGGATGCTTTGCTCTCACCGGCCCGCACATAGAGCCAGAGCCGATCTGGGTGCCCGACGTAGATCCCAATCCGGTCGCCATGCCTGTTGATGGGATCGGTCCACTGGGACGGCCCGCGCCACTTGCTTTTCTGGCCGGGAACACCGCCCACGCATTCCATGAGGAACGTCCAGAAGGCCGGTGTCCGGCTCTTCTCCTCCAACTCCACTTCCACCTTGACCCCACACCGCTCGCCCATCGTCCGGCAGAAATCGGCGCTCTGGCGATAGTTCCCCTTGTACGGATAGATCACCCACCCGTCATGGCCGGGAACTGCCCGCATGGTCAAGGCTCCCACCGGAGCATCGGGCGGATAGCGAGTGGCGGGGTGAACGTTCGAGCTAATCGCGTCGCCGGACAGCTTCTCGGCGTTGGTCGGGTCCATGCTCAACAGGGCTCCGGCGACGTTGAGCACCATTGAGCTTGCGGCCGTTTCCTCGCGCCATGGGTCGTTGCCGATGCGCCATTTCAGCGGCACCACACTGGCATGGGTCGCCGGTTCCTTCCCGTCTTCCCATGGCCAGCGTTTCAGCGCCTGGTCCGCCAAGCCGACGGCGCGGCGGTGAAACGCCTCTTCATTCCAATCACTCTCCTCGGCGACCCGCCGCGTCATGCCGATGGTGCTCTCGGCGTAGACCACCCGTTTCGCCGCGAACGTGCCCGCGCCCATCGCCGTATTGATGGTGTCGCCGCAAAGCGTCAGGTTGGCCAGCCGGTCGCGCCAACGCCCGTGCAGGTCCTCGGCATCGTCTCCCAATTCCCGCTTCCAAGCGTCGGTGAGCTTGCGCGGCATCACATGCTCGATCGTGAGCCTCTCGCGAGCGGGAGATTGAGGGCCATGCTCCTCCTCCATCATGGCGCACAGGACGGCGAAGGACGACCGGGTGGCACTGCCCCCGTATGCCTTCCGGGTCCGGATGCCTTCCCTCACCTCGTCGTCGCCGGGTACACCGACACGGGTGTTTCGGAGCCTACGGATGCGGTCCAGCCAGTACGTGGAGTAGTCCATGTCCGGATCTGGTCCCCGTCTGTGAGCGAGTTCCGTTGCCGCCGTGTTGAGCCCCGCCATCGGCCGGTTGGCAACCCACAGGCGCGTTATCCATTTGCCCACTGCCTCCAAGGTCTGAGCCAACGCATACTTGGCACCTTCATGGACGCCCCTGGCGGCGTCGTCAAGTAGACGCAGCGTCAGGGGGCGGTGGGTGTCGATGCCCATGGCTCGGAGGTGACGAAGCGCTCGCTCCGCCCCGGCGTCAGGATGCTTCCCCGCCGTACCTGCGAGGATGCCATAGAGCCTCGCGAGCCTCGCCAATTCACGACAAAGGGCCGGTCGGTCTTGGTCCATTCCCTGCCGCACGGCCCATCGTCTGAGTTCCTCGTGGACCCGCTTGATCCCCAGATTCTTCCCGGTCTTCCAGCGGAGGAAGTCCCGCAAGAAGAGGTCAACCGGCTCAGTGTTGCGTTCGACTCCGAGCTGTCGCTCGATCACGATCCAATGGTTGTCGTGGAGGTCATGTTGCTCCTCATCGGCCAAACCCATCAGGAGCCAGTTCTTGACCTTCTCGCTCTCGGTCAGTGGACGACCGGTGGCGTTGAGGCTCTCAAAGATCTGCTGCGGATCATCCGTGGCGTCCAAGGCGATGGCTACCACCCTGAACCGCTCGATTCCCTTGAGCAGGCTCGCCACATCGTCTCGGGCCACCAGCCGCCGGGCGATGCGCCACGCTTGCGCCACCGCACCGGGACCGCCCGGATCGCCCTTGAGACCGCGACGGTATTCGCCTTCATCTTCGTCCTGTAGTCGGAGCTTGAGACGCTTTCGCAGGGGCACATCGGTGTTGGTCAAGTGCTTCCTGAGGCGCTTCGCGGTCCAACCACCCCTATCGTCGTCCCCCAAGCTCTCGGCGATGCACTCCAGCAGGATGCTGACCGTCGTTAACCTCTGTTGCCCGTCAACGACGCGGTGCGTTGGGACACCGCCCGCCGTCGTGGGCTCTGGAAAGGTCAGAAGCGCACCTCCGTAATGCGCGGCCCCTGGGCGGTCGGCCTCCGCGATGGTCAGGAGGTCTTCGACCAAGCGTTCGATGTCCGACTCGTCCCAGCAGTACCTGCGCTGCCAGCGAGGCACGACGTACTGCACTTCACCGTTCAACAACTTCAAGAAATCGGTGTGGTTGGCCTGCATGAAGGAATGGCCCTCCTGTCGGTGCATCCCCATGGACGACCCTGAAAGATCGCACGGTGGGATGCCACGGGCTACCTGCGGTCGTCCTCATGGCGGCGCGTAACGCGACGCGCTACAGTTGATCCATGAACATCCGCCACAAAGGGCTGCGCGCGCTCCACGAACGGGATGACCGATCCCGGCTCCCAGCGAATCTGGTTCCCCGGCTTCGGCGCATCCTGTTCCGATTGCAGGAGGCGACGCATCCCGGTAGCGCGGACGCCCCCGGCTTCCGGCTGCACCCGTTGAAGGGGGACCGGGCAGGCCAATGGAGCGTGCGCGCCTCCGGGAACTGGCGCGTGGTGTTCCGCTTCGAGGACGGCGAGGCGGTGGATGTGGATCTGGTAGATTACCATTGACCGGAAGGAGGAAGGACATGACCGAAGGCAGCGCACGGGTCGTTGCGATGCTCAACCCCCCGCACTTGGGCGAACTGATCCGCGAGAGCATGGACGAGGTCGGATGGAACGTGACCGAGACGGCTGCCCGCCTGGGTTGCGAGAGAGGCACGCTTTCGCGGCTGCTGAACGGCAAGGCGGGCGTGTCGGCCAACATGGCGCTCGCGTTGGAGGCCATTGGCTGGGGCACGGCCGATCACTGGATGCGTATGCAGGCGAGCTACGAGCTTGCAGAGGCGCGCAGGGGGCGCGGATGGCAGGAGGACATCCGGGTACGCGATGCCGTCCCCCGGTAGGCGATTCGTGGTCCGGGCCGTGATTGAAACGCCGGAGGAGTAGCCGGATGCGCCTTTCGTGGAACGAAGTGCGGGTCCGGGCAGCGGCCTTCGCCAAAGAGTGGCGGGACGCGGCTTACGAAAAGGGCGAGACGCAGAGCTTCTACAACGACTTCTTCGAGGTGTTCGACGTGCGCCGCCGGTCGGTGGCGCGCTACGAGGAGCATGTCGGCAAGCTGAATAACCGCTCGGGCTTCATCGACCTGTTCTGGCCGGGCGTCCTGATCGTCGAGCAGAAGAGCGCCGGGCGCGATCTCGGCAAGGCGTACGGCCAGGCCGGAAAATATTTCGATGCGCTCCCCGAGCGCGACCGTCCGCGGTACATCCTCGTCAGCGATTTTCAGACATTCGAGCTTCACGATCTGGACGAGCGGGAGACCGTCGTGTTCTCCCTCGCGGACTTGCCCGGCCATGTCGAGGAATTCGGCTTCATTCTCGGCGTCCAGCGCCGGACATTCCGCGATCAGGACCCCGTCAACATCGAGGCTGCCGAACTGGTCGGGCGGCTGCACGATGCACTCGACGCTGCGGGCTACCGGGGCCACGATCTGGAGCGCTTTCTTGTGCGGATCGTGTTCTGCCTGTTCGCTGACGACACGGGCATCTTCGAGCCGCGCGACATCTTCTTCGACCTTCTTGAGAGCCGCACAGCCGAGGACGGATCGGATACGGGATCGCGATTGGCCTACCTGTTCCAAGTCTTGGACACGCGGGAGGGGGTGCGCTATGCGACGACCGACGAGGACTTTGCCCGTTTCCCCTACGTCAATGGCCGGTTGTTCGAGGAGCCGCTACGCATCCCTGCGTTCAACGGGGAGATGCGGGCTGCGTTGCTGGACGCCTGCCGTTTCGACTGGTCTAACATCTCGCCCGCGATCTTCGGTGCGCTGTTTCAGTCGGTCATGGACCCGGTGGAGCGCCGCAAGCAGGGCGCCCACTACACGACCGAGAAGAACATCCTCAAGGTGATCGGGCCGCTGTTTCTGGACGATCTTCGGGCCGATTTCGAGCGCCTGAAGGGCCGCAAGGACAGCCGCCGCCGGGCCGACCTCCGCCGGTTTCAGGAGAAGCTCGGACGGATGACCTTCTTCGACCCCGCGTGCGGGTGCGGGAACTTCCTCATCATCGCCTACCGGGAGTTGCGGGAGCTTGAGATCGAGGTCCTGAAGGAGCTTCACCGGAAGGGCGACCGGCAGTTGGACGCGCTGGCGTCCGAACTGTCTCTCGTCAACGTGGACCAGTTCTACGGGATCGAGATCGGTGAGTTTCCCGTCCGCATTGCCGAGACGGCGATGTGGATGATAGACCACATCATGAACAACCGGCTGAGCTTGGAGTTCGGGCAGACGTACACGCGCATTCCGCTTGAGACCTCACCCCACATCGTCCACGGGGACGCGCTGGAGATGGATTGGGGCGATCTACTGGCACCCGAGAAGTGCTCCTTCGTATTCGGGAACCCGCCCTTCGGGGGCTCGAAGTTCCAGAGCAAGGCCCAGCGCGCCCAGGTGCGGGGGATCGCGGCCCTCGGCGGGACGGGCGGCACGCTCGACTACGTGACCGCGTGGTTCATCAAGGCCGGAGAGTACGCTAATGGCAGCCGTACCCGGATCGGCTTCGTGGCTACGAATTCGATCACCCAAGGCGAGCAGGTGGCTCAGCTGTGGCCGGTCCTCTTCGACCGCTGCGGGCTGGAGATCGCCTTCGCCCACCGGACCTTCGCGTGGGGATCGGACGCGCGCGGAAAGGCCCATGTGCATGTGGTTATCCTCGGACTCGATGGCCGCGATGCGGTATCCAGGAGGAAGCGCCTGTTCAGCTATCCCGACATCAACGGGGATCCCGAGGAAACCCGGCACGCCGTGCTCTCACCCTATCTGTTCGACGCTGGAGGGCTCGCCGATCCACACTTGACGGTGCGGGAGGAGAGCGCCCCGGTGAACGGGCTGCCGAAGCTGAAAATCGGGTCCAAACCAATCGATGGTGGCCATTACATCTTCCGCACGGAGGAGAAGCGCGCCGAGTTCGTCGCGGGCGAACCGGCGGCGAAGCCCTACATACGGCCCTACATCGGCGCACGCGAGTACCTGCAAGGCGGCGGCAGGTGGATCCTCGCTCTGCACGATGCCCCGCCCAGTGTCCTGGCCGGGATGCCAGCCGTACGAGATCGGATCGCAGCGGTGCGTTCCTACCGCGAGGCCAGCCGGAGCGCGTCGACCCGGAAGCTGGCCGAGACGCCGACACTGTATCATGTCAACGTCATCCCGGCCGCGCCCTTCCTTGTCGTCCCCGAGGTCAGTTCGGAGCGGCGGGACTACGTTCCCATCGGCTGGCTTGAGCCGCCGACGATTCCAAGCAACCTCGTTCGCATTCTGGAGAACGCTACCCTCACACACTTCGCGCTTCTCACCTCGGCCATGCACATGGCGTGGCTACGCCACATCGGAGGACGGCTCAAGAGCGACTACCGCTACGGCATCGGTATGGTCTACAACACTTTCCCGACGCCCACCCGCTCGGCCAACAACGACAAGCTTGAGGCTCTGGCGCAGGCTGTCCTCGACGCTCGCACGGCATTTCCCGACGCGACGTTGGCGGACCTCTACGACCCCGATCTGATGCCGCCCAGCCTGCGGCGCGCCCATCGGGCATTGGACCGCGCGGTGGACCGGCTATACCGCAGCCGGGGCTTCACCTCGGAGCGCGAACGCGCTGAGCACCTGTTCATGCTCTACGAGAAGATGCGGGCACCGCTGGGAGTGGGAGTCAGGAAGCTGAAGCGGCGAAGACGGTGAGCCCGGCCGGCCGCCCAGCAGAACCGCCGCAGGTCGGCCGCCTGCTACATGTGGGAATCATCGAGCGGAGGCAAGATCCGGAACACGTTCGAGGCGGCGGAGCAGCCCCAGTCCCGACCACGGAGCCCGAGTCCCCCTCAGCGAGCCCGGATTGCGGCTTGGTCAATCCGGCCCCGGCTACCCGGATGCTGACATCGAGACGGATCCGCCCAAGCCGGTACTCTTCGGGGCCGGTCCCTCAACCGAAGGTGCGGCGCAGCACGGACTCGTAGATTCCGTCGCCGAGCCACTTGCGGATGAACATCAGCGGGCGCGCCGTCGCGCCCTTCACGTACCGCCGTCGCGGACGGGCGGCGGTCGCCGCCTCGACGAACACGCGGGCGAGCACCTCGGCGTCGGTGCCGCGACTCGCGGCCTTGGGATCGGA
>JAJDUP010000023.1 GCA_022826565.1 Gemmatimonadota bacterium
CCGGCTCTTCTGTCACATCACGGCGAACTGGCGCGGCACCCCGCTGACGACGTATGAGACCATCGTCGACCGCATCGGGAACGTCCGGACGGAGACCGGGCTTCAGGTCCGGGCCGAACTCGACGCCGGGGAGTATCCGACGGGCGTCAAGGTGACCAAGGAGCAGATGGAGGCACTCGCGCTGGTCCGCGATGAGTTTCACGGGGAATGGAATTACAAGCTGCTACCTCGATGAAGTTGAAAACTTTATATCGATCACTGTCCTAACCGGTCGTGTCCTTGCTCCGTGTTGGCGACGATCACGTCGCCAGGACGAACCCGGTGCCGCTCCGCGTACTCGCCGGAGTAGAACTTGATGCCTTCGTACTTGTATCCACCGCCTTCGTGGATCGAGTTCAGGTTGTGCAACGGCACTCCGTCCCCGCCCAAGCCGGAGCCCTTGTAGCTAACGCCCTTCATGACTTCGAAATGATCGGCGAGGCTCTCGATCGGCCAGCCTTCCGGTGCCGCTCCGCAATCCGAATTCACCAGCCGGTCGGGGAACATGTCGGCGACCACCTTCGGCAGTCCCGTGTCGCGGCCTTCCATCTTTGCCCGGACCGGGTCGAAATCGACGAACCAGGACCGGAACAGCGCCCGCGCCATCGCCTCCAGCGTCGCGTTCATTCGTCGGTTCAGCTCGATCTTGTCGTCCAGTGCGCCGAGGATGTGCCCGATGGCACGCTGGTGGCGGACGGGCGGCAGACGAAACTCGTAGTCCTCGATCTGCCAAGCACTTATGTGTGGTACGGCGGTCCCTGTTTGTACCGAGAGTACATAGTCCGAGAAATCTCGACACCCAATCACGTACCTGAGGAACCGCGTGTCGAGGCCTTCACCGCCACGTAGCCTGGCCACCCGTTGCACGAGTAGAGCTGGGAGATCCGAACGCTGCACCGAGGCGAACTTCAGACCGGCCTCGATCCACGGACGGTCCATGGCAAGGACAACATCGCCCTCGGAAAGGCAGAACTGCTCCATCGCTGCCGCTGCCTCAGCGGACCATCGCTTGGCCCCGTGCCACCGCAGACGCCCTTGCGCGATGTTGTCGCCCCGGAGGAGCCGGGGTGCCTCGGTATCGGATATGTAGTGGTCACTCCTGAACGGGAATCCTGTGAGTAGATCCGTGACGTCACCGAGCCGTACAGTCGTCCACTCTTCGCGCCTCTTGACGCCGAGGCCGGTGCCCGAAGTCTCAGCTCGTCCGTCGGCACGGCCGAGCGGTGCGCCCGCGAAGGAGAGCATCGGCAAGGGGACCCGCTGCTCCGCCACGATCTCCCTGAAACGCTCACCGATCCGCATGGCGTCCACGACGTCCACCGCGAACGGAAGGTCCGAGTCCTCGAAGGCGGATTCCAGCGCGGCGAGGCTGCGTGCCGGGATTTCGCCGTCACCCTCCAGAGCCAGATCCAGGTCGGACGAATCCTTCGTCGCCCACGTGGCCCGGCTCCCGAAGACCCAGACCCGCACCCCGTCCGGCAGATGTCGAGCCAGCACGTCGTGGACGATGCGCAGGTGGTCGGCGCGGATGTCAATCGGCGTCGTCAAGGGACTCGTTCCTCTGCTGAAGCTGATCCCGGAGGAATCTGGCCTCCCGGAGGAAATCTGGCAGGCTCTCGAAGACCATCTGCGCCTTGCCCGCGTTGCAGGTGTGACTGGTCGTGCCCCGCAGCATCCGGTACTGGTCCCAGATGGGCACTTCGGACTGCACCAACCCGCGCCGGAAGGCTTCACGCACGATGGCCTTGAAGCTCATCTCGTCGAGCTCGGCGGGATTCGGGAAGACCTGTTCAAGATGCCGCTTGGCCATCTTGAAGGACAGCTCGTAGGTGAACTCGAACGCCTGGATCGCGGCGGCTCGAAGGTGCAGCTTCAGCGCGGGGTCGCCCGCAGCGAGGTCGGAGCCGTGGTACTCGATGGCTTCCTGCAACTGTGCAATCGCATCATCGAGCGGCGTCAGGTCGAGTCTCATGACAGGATGCGCGTTCGCCAGAACAGCGGTCAGTGAGACACCCGGTTGAGGACCAGCGCGTCAACGATAGTCGCCGGCTCTCTGCCGCGGGCAGCAGATTCCCAATCGTATCCGTGTTGTCCCTCGTAGTCCTCAACGCCGGTGTTCAGCGCGATGGGAACGAGGGAGATCTGATTGGGCGAGAGGTCGTCGTAGCCTTCCTCGTACCCGTTGACGACGACCCGCAGGTCACCGGGGTGGGCCCTGAGCGTCTCGATCAGCTCGCTGACGGTCATCGGTCCTCCTCGCGGGGAAGGAAGCCCAGCATCTTCAGGTTCTCGGCGATGGCAGCATCGAGCCGCGCCCCCTCGGCCTGCTGCGCTTGCAACTCCGCAACCAAGCGCTGCATCTTCTCCCCGAACGGCTCCCCGTCGTCCGGCTGCGGCGCCGCGCCGACGTAGCGCCCCGGCGTCAGCACGTGGCCGTGCCGGCGAACCTCGTCCAGCGACGCGCTCTGCAGAAACCCGGCAGGTCTTCGTAGGCGTCGGCGCCGTCGCGCCACGCGTGGTACGCACCGGCGATGCGAGCGATATCGTCGTCGGTCAGCTCGCGGTGCGTGCGGTCGACCATCCGCCCCAGCTTGCGGGCGTCGATGAACAGCACCTCCCCATGGCGCGGACGGCTGCGGGCCAGGAACCACAGGCAGGCCGGAATCTGCGTCGAGTAGAAGAGCTGGCCCGGCAGCGCGACCATGCAGTCCACCAGGTCCGCCTCGATCAGGCTCTTCCGGATCTCCCCCTCGCCGGACTGGCTCGACGACATCGACCCGTTGGCGAGCACGAACCCCGCGACGCCGGCCGGCGCGAGATGGTGGACCATGTGCTGCACCCAGGCGAAGTTGGCGTTGCCCTTCGGCGGCACCCCGTAGCGCCAGCGCTTGTCCTCGGTCAGGCGCTCGCCGCCCCAGTCCGAGACGTTGAACGGCGGGTTGGCAAGGATGAAGTCGGCCTTCAGA
>JAJDUP010000007.1 GCA_022826565.1 Gemmatimonadota bacterium
GGCGCTGTCCGTTCGCCATGGTCATGGTGGGTATGACGCTGGGTGGAAAACCCATTGACGACTACGCCCCGGACTTCTGGCTCGTCTCGGACGCGGACGGCGGCGACCCCATCGGTTATCTCACTTCGCCGTGGCACGCCCCGGAACTGGGCTGCAACATCGCGCTCGGGTACGTCCCCGCCGGCAAGTCGACCGTGGGCACGGATCTCGCCGTATGGTTGCCCGACGAATACGCCAGCGCGCCGGGCCGGCCGGACCGCGCGCAAGTGTGCGAGGTTCCCTTCCGCCCCTCCGTGAACCCCAGCGCCCGCGAGGTGGCGCTGGCCCGGGGCCTCGACGCAACGGTCTGACGGACGGCGTTTCCGTCCAGGCGACTCGACGGGACGTTCCGACGGTGGTCGCGCTTCGATTCACCGTTTCTCATGGACCCCATCGGCGGTTCCTCCCAAATCGGCGGCGGGGAGGCTCGAAAGCCATTCGGCGGCGTCCGCGAGGCCGCCGAAGGTGAACAGATGAATGCCCACGGCGGGCGTGTTCTCCAGGGCGGCCAAGTGCCGGGCGAGCGCCAACGCAACGGGGGTCGGTGACCAACTGCCCGCCAAGCGTGCGAGGCCCGGCTTGCGCATCAACGCCCGGGCGGACGCCACGACGCCGGAGCGGACAGCGTACCCGACCAGTGCGCTCAGTGCGACCGGTCCCGGCACGCCGATGCGGACGGGCAGGGTGCATCCGGCCTCCCTCATCCGCGCCAGCCAGGCGAGCGCGGGAGAGGGCGAGAACACGAACTGGGTCACGATCCATAGCTCCGAACCCGTCGCCCGGGCGTATTCCGTCTTGCGCCGGAGCGCTTCATCCAGCTCAGCCTGGCCGACGAGGGGGTGCCCCTCCGGATACGAAGTGACGCCCAGCCGCCGGAGACCGTGCCCGGCGAGCAGCCCGGAATCGAGCAGGGACGGCGTATCGGGGTACGGGCCTGCGGGCGTGTCGCGGTCTCCGGCCACCAGCATCAGGGAGACCACTCCGGTCTCGACCAGTGCGGCGAGCCAGTCGTCGAGTTGACCCGAACTCCGCACCGAGCGCGCTGGCAGGTGCGGCACCGGCGTCATGCCGGCCGCCAGCACCCGTTCGCAGGCGGTGACCGTGTCCGCCCACCGGCCCTTGGGCGGGAACGGCACATAGATGGAAGATCCGCGCGGGAGGTGGCCGGCGAGGACTCCCGGCGCCGGGACCTGACCTGCCAAGACCTCGACCGAGGCACCCAGAGCCAAGTCGCGAAGCGCTGCACGGGTCCGCGTCTTTAGCGAAGGTGGCATTCGGTACACGATCTGGCTGACCGCCGCCGGGGAGGCTGGCCGACCGATGGCGGCTCGACGGTCTTCAGATCCGACCGCCGAGCCGCAGCCATCTCAGGTGGTTGCGCACGTTGTCGTGCTCGAAGTAGGCGTCCTGAAGGTGGCGCCGACCGTCCGAGCGAAGGGCCGTGCGGCCGTGCAGCACCCGGTGCCCGTCGCACAGCAGAATCTGCCCGCCCTCCAAACGGAAGTTGACCTGGGAATCGGGGGAGTTGACGCGCCTGGACAGCTCGTGGTAGGCGGCGTAGAAGTCGGCCAGCCGAGGCTCGGACAGGGGAATGGTCTGCATCTGTGCGGTGTTGAAGCGGACCAGCCTGACCTCGCCGTCGCTGTCAAGCCCGACCATCGGCTTGACGGCGTAGCACTCGTAGTCCTCGCTGAAAATGCGGAATGGCACCGGCACCGCACACAGCACGTCGAACTTGTCGGGGTGATCGCGGCGCAGTTCGCTGAGCAGGCCGAAGCCGTCCACGACAACGGATTCGCCGCCTTCGCACTCGTTCACCAGCATATGCAGCGCCTGCACGTTCGGCGGCCATGTGTAGCTGGTGAAGTCGTTGTGCGGCGCGACCGCCAGACCCGTATGCGCGATGTTGTATCCCTTCGGATCGACCTTGACGTTGTGGATGCGCTCGAACAGCACCTCGCGGATCGGGCCGAGCCGGGCCGCGAGCTGCTCCGACGAGTCCGGTTCGGTGGGGGCGTCGACCAGCACGCAGACCCCGGTCTGCAGGAACTCCTCGATCAGCTCCGCCGCTGCGCGGTCGCTCGACAGGAACCGCCGATAGTCGAATCTCCGGGGCTGGAACCGGCCGTCCCAGTAGTGCAGGTCGAAGCGTGGCTGGCTCAAAAGGCCGTGGATCTGGCTCGACCGGTAGCGGGTATGGTGCCCGTCCGGCCAGTCGATGAAGATCGCCTCGTCCTTGGATCCGGCGCGTTCGATACCGACCTTGAGGGGCCTCAGATCCTTGGGGACCCGGAAGAGGTGGAACCGCTTCTCCGTCGTCTGCTCGACGCGGCATTCGCCGCAACCGCAATTGTCGCGCAGCCAGAGGTAGGGAAGATCGGTCTGCGCGCCGCCGCTCCAGGTGGCGCACAGGGAATCCGCGTTGCGAGTGAGGTCGCTGATCGAGTGATGCATGGTCGATTCCCTCGGCTGCGTGGTGACCGGCCCGGAGCATGCTCCGCCGGAGGGACTTCGCGCGCTGGCGCTTCGAGCCGGAAGCGCGGCGCACGCACACGCCACCGAGTATCAGAATGCGCCCTTCCAGCGCGCGTCAAGCTGCAGGGCCCCGGCCGAGGCAGCCCGGTTGCCATCCCTAGCTCCGAGTGGTGCGCGAAGCGGGCCGGGTGTAGGTCCGGGACTCGGGCGTCACTCCCTTGACTCGGCTCTCGGTTTGGACCCACGCTTCCTTCGGTCGGAAGCCCTTGTTTCGAGAGTGATATGCATGGAGGATGCGACAAAGCCCAACAACCCCAGGGTGAGCTTCACCAGGATGGCGGACGGCACCCGGGAGGACTACGAACTGCTTGATCGCCTTGAGGAGGAGTTCGCCGCCGGAACCGCCGACCGGGTGCTGGCGCACCTCCGTGAGCTGTCCGGTTCGCTGTCCGGCTACCAGGTCGACCGGCTGGAGCATTCGCTGCAGAGCGCCACCCGTGCGTATCGGGACGGCGCGGACGAGGAGATGGTGGTGGCGGCGCTTCTCCACGACATCGACGATCTCCTGGTCCCGCACAGCCACGGGGAATTGGCCGACCTGCTGCTGCGTCCCTATGTGACCGAGCGAACCTGCTGGATCGTCCGGCACCACGGCCTGTTCTAGTACTACTACTACGCCCATCATGGGGGCGGCGACCGCAACGCTCGCGACAAGTACCGCGACCACCCTTGGTATCAGGACGCCGTGGACTTCTGTCACTGCTGGGACCAGTGCGCGTTCGATCCCGACTACGATTCGCTGCCGCTGGAGTTCTTCGAGCCAATGGTGCGCCGCATCTTCGCCCGCGAGCCGTTCAGTCTTGCATCGAGGGAGCAAGCGTGACCACGCATTCGGAACGGCATCCCCCAACCCAGTCCAGCCATCGCGTGCCCTCGGCGTTTTCACGGCTTGGCCCCCGGTTTCCGGAGAAACCCGGTCGAGGCGGACGCCGTAGAGCTTGAAAGTGAGACCTCGTCCCGAAGTTGGATCCTCCAACCGGCAAGCTGTCGGGCGAGCGCGTTTGATAGCCCCGAGCACTCGGACCTACGGCCGCACCGGAATGTGAAAACGACGTGGGGGGCCGATTCACACTTCGGACTGCCCGCGATTCACACTGGCCGTCCTACTTATCCTGCGGTGCAGCAACGTCTTACGGATGAGTGGCCGGATCGCCCGTGGCGCACCAGCGGCTCGGGCGGTGGCGGGAGCGACCCCCCGCCCAGAGGGCTTGGTGCGGCATAGCGGCGAGTGTGTTTTCACAACTCGCCGTCCGCCTTCCAGGGGTCGCTCCAGCGCCAGAGATCCGTGCCGGAAGGCCGTTCAGCGCCGCTTCAAGGCGGCGGAGCTAGCGGTCGCCGTCCAACCGTCCGTCGGAGCAGTGGGCGTCGCCGTTGCCACTCGATTCGCCGGACGAGCCTTCGTGGTCCGACGCGACCGGACGGCCCTTTCACCCCCTGCGTTACGTTGATTCCAACGTTTCGGTTTCGCACCCGAACCGCTGGCCCGGCCTCGAAGGGCCGGTGCATTCGCCACCCCGGGATCGGACCATCGCGATGGGCAAGCTGTTGCTCTTGGGTCTTGCGCTGCTGCCCGCTCACGTCGAGGCGCGGGAGAGGCCGCGCCGACCCGCTGAAGCCGAGCCTGCGGGGATGGGCGTGTCTTGCAGGCGCGAGAGTGGCCCTCGTTGGTTTCCCGCGATTAGCTTGGAGGACCAGCATCGCCCGATCCAGAGGAGACACACGTGGCCATCGACACAATGGAGCAACTACGCACGGTCTATCGTCCGCCCGCGCCGAGGGCCGAGCTCAAGGTCCTGGATCGTCTGGACGCCCACTGCCGGAACTTCATCGCCCTCTCGCCGTTCTACGTCATCAGTTCCGCACGCGCTGACGGGCGTGCCGACGCCTCCCCGCGCGGCGATCCGCCCGGCTCGTTGGCGCATGTTCTGGACGACGCGACCCTGCTGCTTCCCGACCGGCCGGGGAACCGTCAGGTGGATACGTTGATGAACCTCGTCGAACGTCCCTACGTGGGCCTGCTGTTCTTCGTGCCGGGTTTGACCGAGACGCTGCGCATCAACGGCCGGGCCGATATCTCCACCGACCCGGCGCTACTCGAACTGCTCGCGATCAAGGGCAAGCCGCCCATCTCGGTCCTCAAGGTGGCGGTCGAGGAAGCGTTCCTTCATTGCGCCAAGGCCCTGATTCGGGCGCGGCTCTGGGACCCGTCAGCCCAGGTCGAACGGTCGTGCTATCCGACCTACGGGCAGGTGTTGGCGGACCAGATCGAAGGCGCGGATGCCCGCCAGATCGACGACGGTGAGGCGAAGAGCGCGCGGACCGAACTCTATTGATCGGGACGTGGGGCGTGGGCTCGCTTTACCCCATTGGGTCCCCAAGCGGCACCTCGCAGATCGGTTGGCGTGGCTGTCCACGCCTGAACCCCCTGCGCCCGGTGCGAATGATGATCCGTGCCATGTGCCGTGCCGCACTGCGATATGCATTCAACGTGCGGGGTCGACTCACGCCGGAACGCTCCCCGGATTCACGCGGCGGCGTCAGAACGCGACGGTCGCGGTCATGGATATGTTACGGGCAGCGCCCGAGCCATGCCGCGTTCTCGGTGATCGCGGACAGGTAGGGGGTGTCGAGCAGGTTGTTCGCGACAATCGAGAACTCCGTTGACTGGAAGAGGTCGCTCAGCGCTTCGCCGCCGAAGCTGACGTATGCGTCCACCGTCCAGTAGGCGTCGGTGTACCAGTCCGCGGTCAACCTCACGCGGCGCGCTGCCAGCCATGCCAAACTTCAGCGACTGGAACCAGCCCAACGTATAACCGCGCCTCCCACTCCGTTCGGCCAGCGAGGGGACGGCGACTGCGGCGGGGGCCAGCCCGCCAGCAGACCGGACGACCAAGGGAAGCGGGGGAGCCCCCGCGCCCCGCACGCTTGACCGGAATGCGTACCATCGGGGATGGTCTGCGCACCTCCAGTGCCCCGGGTCAGGACCGCACACGCCCGCGAAAACGACACGGGGTGTCGATGCGCACCCCGTGGCTCCCGGCGTGCGCACCAGCGGGGCGGCGCAAGCCGCAGCGCGCGAACGTCTTGCGCTTCGCGGTCCCGGGGAGCCCGGGCCGCAGGGACCGTTCGGGCGGGGCCGGGAGCGACCCGGCAGTCCGAGGGACTGCTGCGGGTTCGGGGCCGGGCGCGTTTGCGCACCCCCGGCCCCTCTCGCTCGGGTCGCTCCCAGACCAGCGATCCCTGGCGGGAAGGGCTCGTTCAGCGCCGCTACAAGGCGGCGGAGCAAGCGTTCGCCGACCATCCTTCCGTTGGAGCGGCGGCCATCCTCGTGGCCAATCGATTCGCCGGACGAGCCCGTGTTGTCCGACGCGACCGGGCGATCCATTCGCCCCTGCGTTACGTTGATTCTCAACGTTTCCGTTTCGCACCCGAACCACCGTCTCGGCTTCAACGGGGTCGGTGTGTTCTCCACCCGGGGGATCGGACAATCGCGATGAGAAAGCTGTTGCTCTTGGGGCTGGCGCTGCTGCCCGCGCAGGCCCAGGGGCAGGAGAAGCCGGGCCGGATGATGCTCGAAGCGGGCCTCGTCGGCGGCAGCGGCGACGCTTGCCCGGGACACTACGTCGGCATCAAGGGGCGGATCGCCGGGCCGGTGTCCCTGTACGGCATGGTCGAGACCTACCGCTGCGCCGATTTCGCGGGCTCCGCCAACCGCATTGGAACGTCCGTCCGGCTCGGGCGGGAGCGCTGGTTCGTTCGCCCGGCGCTTCGCGCGGGCGTCGAGTACGATAGCGGCGACGTGTCGCCGACCGCCGGGGCGAGCTTGACGTTTGGACGACGCTACGGCGCGCGCTTCATCCTCCACCTCGGGGAGGCTTCCGGAGGCACCCTGACGCTCGTCCAGATGGGTGGGTACGTCTCGTTCTGAGCCCTCCACGAACGGCCCGGAGGCGACTGCTTCAGCGCACGGACCCAACCAACCGCGGAACACGGACTCGATGGCCTTCCCGCAGGGATTGTTGGATCGGGAGCGACCCAGGGCGAGGGTGGGATGGCAGCGCACAGCCCAACCGTCGCCGTGCCGTGCCAGGCACCCCGAAGGGATGGGTCGCTCCCGTCCACGGCCCGGAAACCCGGATCGGCAACGGAGATCCGCAGGCCGTGGCACAACGCCAAGCCGTCCAGCGACTTGCGGATCCCACGTTCCGCACGTCAAGGCGGCATTTCCTTGCACAACGACCCCGATTTGAGACGGACACCTACGGATCGGCAACGGCACCCGCCCATGGACGGTCAAATCCCGCCCTCGGAGAAGCGGCTCGAACCCCAAACGGAATAGCCGTGAATCACGCCTCCGGGGAGGCCCGATCGGAGCAGTTCCCGCATCTCAACGAGGCGGTGAAGGCAGCCGTTGAGACCGCCCAGTTCCTCGACGACCGCCTCGTCCCTTCCCCGGATGGCATTCTCAACGCGCACGATCTCGCGCCGGACGGCCGCGATGGTCTTGGGCTGCCGGCTGGGCTCTTCGGTGGTGGCGGCACCGACCCAGTTGCCCAGGATCGTCCGTGCGCGTCGGAGTTCCCTCGGGCCGCCTGCGACCCCGACGGCCTCGACCGACCAGCCCAGTTCCCTCAGCGCCTCCCAGAGCTTCAGGTGCCGATCCCGCCACGAACGGAGCGCCGTCGAGGTGTCGTAGCCGGGATCGGCGTGGACGAACACGGCGCGGTTTGAGTCCAGCGCCACGGGCATCCCGCGCGGGAAATATCGCCGCGCGCCCTCGGCGGCGCCCCGGTAGATGCGGGCGGGCAGGAGCGAATGAGCGATGCCGAGCGCCTTGAACGCGGTGACCTTCTCCGGCTCGGTCGGCAGCCAGGACAGGCCGGTGTGCTCGATCACGTAGTCGAACGAGAGCAGGCGGCGCAGGGCCACTTCGGGCGAGGTGATCCTCCGGTGGCGAACTCCTTCGGCACCGAGTGCCCGGTAAATGCCGCGCGCGCAGATCCGGCAGATCTTCAGGTCTCCGACCGTCTCTTCGGCGGCCAGCCGTCGGTCCCTCAGCGCCTGCACGAACCGGAGCGCCGTGAAGCGGCTGACCCCGAGCCACGCCGAAAGCTGCGTGCGGGTGAACAAGCCTCCGTGCAGGCTCGCCAAGGCGATCCACTCCGCGCGGCGGCCCGTCAGGCCGAACGGCTCCAACGCCTTCTCCCGCCCCTGTAGATGGTGGATCATCTCGGCCGCCGTTGGTCGAGGGCTTTGCTTTGTACGAGGCTTCCTGCTCCCACAGTAGGACTCGGACTCCGTGGTGGGGACCAAGGGCTGATGGTCCCTGCCGAGAGAAATCGGGGAGCGCGCCTTCGGGCGCGTCAAGTCGTGTCTGCGGGCTATGGTCCCAAGCCATCCGGCGCGGTCCCGGATGCGGAACGGGCTCCGGCAGCCGCTCCTCCATCGCTTACGAGAAGCGAACGGCACGAGTGCCGCACTGGTCAAGCCGCCTTCGTCCAGCGAGATTCCGTTGCGCAGATCGTGCAGTCCATCAATCGAGAGGAATCGAACGATGGCACGCACGAAACGAAGTCGGCGCTCGTACAGCGCCGGCGAATGGGGCCGAAACCGGGTGAGGGTGTTCACCGATCCCAAGACCGGCCTTTACCAGATGGAGTGGCGCGAGAACGGGCGCAGGCTGAGCCGGTCGCTGGGGCACCGTAACTGGACTCGGGCGAAGAAGCAGGCCGACGAGGCCGCTGCGGGCTTCGAGGTGCATCAGCCCAACGGCAAGACCGATCCCGAGCCGCTCACGCTGGGAAGGCTTTTTGAAATCTACGGGGAGGAGGTAACGCCGACCAAGGCCGACAGGTCGCGGCGATACGACCGGGTTGCGATGAGGATGTTCCTCGGGTTCTTCGGTAAGGACCGCGATCCGGCGACCCTGTCGCAGCGCGACTGGGATCGCTTCATCCGGGAGCGGAGGACTGGCAAGGTTGGACCCAGCGGCAAACCGGTGTCCGACCGGACCGTCGAGTTCGACTTGAGATTCCTGATCGCCGTCCTCAACTGGGCGTCGAAGTCCCGGGACGAGAACGGGAAGCTCCTTCTAGCCTCGAATCCGCTGAGGGGCTTGAAGACGCCCAAGGAGAAGAACCCCACCCGAGTCGTCCTTTCCGACGAAGAGTACGGGGCGTTGCTCGGGGTGTCCCGGCGGGTCGACTGGCGGTTCCATGTCGCGCTTGTGCTCGCACACGAGACCGGACACAGAATCGGCGCGATCCGCCACCTCAGATGGGCGGATATCGACTTCGAGGACAGGACCATCGTGTGGCGGGCGGAGTATGAGAAGACGGGCTACGAGCACGTCACGCCGATGACCGACGAGGCCGTCGGCGCCTTGGAAGAGGCTGCGCAACGCGGGGATCCCGACGCCGGGGACTCTCCGGTGTTGCCTGCTCCCAGGGACGCTTCGCGGTGCGCGGGCATATCGGCGGTCCGGTACTGGTGGGACAGTGCCCAAGTGCTTGCGGGGCTAGAACCCAGACGCGGGAGGGGCTGGCATTCGCTGAGGCGAAAGTTCGCATCCGACCTCATGGCTCTTCCGCTGAAGGTGCTCTGCGAGCTCGGTGGCTGGAAGGAGGCCCAGACGGTGCTGCGCTGCTATCAACAGGCCGACGCTGGACAGCTCAGGAAGGCGTTGGAGAGCCGCCCGAGAGTTCGCGCCTGACCCAAGGCGTTCGGCGGGAATCGAAAAGCGGGAATTAGGGGTAGGAGTCCCGTAAGCT
>JAJDUP010000052.1 GCA_022826565.1 Gemmatimonadota bacterium
ACATCCATCGTTCTGAATCGGATTGCAGAGGACTCTCCGCGCTCTCCGGGGACCCCCGGGGACCCGGGGACCCCGGGGACCCCGGGGACGGTAGCGGATCAACATCGCTTCGGCTGCAGCGGGTCCATCCTGCATGTCGCGTACACCTCCCGGGGTTTCTTCGAATCGCCTCCTGCGGGAAGGCTTGGGGTCACGGCCGCCCACCGGAATGCAGATCACGTTGCGGGGGCGCAACTTGCGGCCGACTCCGATCCACGGCCATCAGGAGAGGCGGAAGCAGCAGGAAGTCCGCGATGAGCGCGAACAGAAGGGTGATCGTGACCAGCAGACCGAGCGCCCAACTGGTTTCGAAACCCGAGAAGGTGAACGCCAGAAAGCCGCACGACAGCACCGCGGTCGTGGTGGACAGCGCCCGGCCCACGCTGCGAAAGGTGGCGCGCACCGCTTCGGGCGCGGAGAGGCCCTCGCGGCGCGACTTAAGGTACTTGCTGAGGAAGTGGATCGTGTCGTCGACGATCATGCCGAAGGCGATCGCGGCGACCACCGAGGAGGCGAGGCCCACGCGGCCGACCAGGTAGCCCCAGAGCCCGAAGCTCATGACGGCGGGAACGAAGTTGGGAATCAGGCTGACGAGGCCGAGGAGCAGACTCCTGAAGACCCCGATCAGGATGCACGAAATGAGGGCCATGGCGATGAGGGTGCCGCCCAGCATGCTGTCGATGTTCCGCCTCGACATGTGGGAGAAGACCACGGTGAGGCCGGTCGCCTCGTCGGCGAGGTCGGGGGCGTTCGCCTGCAGCCATGTCTGCGCCCGCGCCTCCAGCTGCCGCTGCTCCCGCGACGACGAATCGCGAAGCACGACCGTCATGCGGGTCGAGGACTTCGCGATATCGACCCGATCGTTGAGATCGCTACCGAACGGCAGCGAGAGCTCGTACAGCAGCAGGTACTGCGCCGCGAGGGCTTGGTCGTCGGGCAGCCGGTGGAAGGCCGGATCGTCGCCGTGCATGTTCCGGTTGAGCCGCTTCATGACGTCCGGGAAGGCCTGGACGTGACTCACTTCCGGCTGTTCCCGATACCACCGGGCGAAGGCGTCGACGGCGCGGAGGTATTCGGGGTCGGTGATGCCGCCCTCGCGGCCCGACTCCAGCGAGTATTCGAGCCGGTCGAGGCCGGTCAGGTTCTCGATGACGAAGTCGGTATGCCGCCTGAACTCGTACCGCTCGTCGAAGTAGCGCGTCCAGTTGTCGCTCAGCTCGATCCGGGGAATGCCGGCGGCCAGCCCGATCACGAGAAGAGAGGCGAACGCCAGCAGGAACCGTCGGTGCTCGACCACGAAGGCGCCGAAGCGGTCGAAGAACGCCGGCCGGCCGGTGGCCCGGTTGGCGCGCGGGCGTAGCGGCAGGACCGCCAGCATCGCGGGCAGAAGGGTGACGGAGTAGGCGAAGGTGCACAGCACGCCGACCGTCGCGAGGTTCCCCAGGAGGTGGAAGGGCGGCGACTCCGATGAGTTGAGGCTCAGGAACCCGATCGCGGTCGTGGTCGCAGTCAGGAAGACCGGGTGCATGTTCGTCCGGAGCGATTCGGCGATGGCCTCCGTCCTGGGGCGGCCCCCGCTCATCGCCGACAGGGCGGTCGTGACGATGTGGATCGAGTAGGCGACGGCCAGGGTGATCACGATCATCGGTATGACGGCGCTGACGGGCGTGAGCACCGCCCGGAACCAGCCGGCGACGCCGAGGACCGTCGCGAGGACGAACACCACGAGGACCGCGAGGGTCAGCGTGCCGACGAGGGAACGCAGGCAGAGGGCGGTGGCGGCCATGACGAGCAGGAACGCGAGCGGCGAGAGGCTGGAGGCATCCTGCCTGGCGGCGGCCGCCAGCGTGTCGATCAGGGCCACGTTGCCGGTGAGGTAGTAGTCGATGTCGGGATGTCGGGCGCGCGCGTCCGAGAGCAGCGCGGCGAGGTGGTCGCCGACCTCCGCCCAGGCCGCCTCCTGGTTCTCGGGCCGGGCGAAGCTGACCGCCACCCCCGCCACGCGCCCGTCCCGGGCGACCAGGCGCCCGGCGACGTCGGGCTCGCTCAGGGCTGTCCGCTCGATTCGCGCGAGGTCCGCGTCGTCGAGCGCCTGCGCGTCGTCGACGAGGGGCTCCACGACGAGATCGTCTTCCCCGATCGCCTCGCTGTGAGAGTAGTTGGTGAGAGAGTCTACCCGCGTGGAGTAGGGCGCGGTCCACGCCGCTTCCGTCAGCTCCTCGATGGCGCGGACCGTCTCGCGGGTGAAGACGGAGCCGGTCCGGGGCGCGACGGCCACGAGCGCCACGTACGTCGCGGCGTAGGTGTCCTCGAGGACATCGAACGTGGCGAGCTCGGGGTTGTCCTCGCCGAGCTGAGCGCGGTAGTCGCCGGTCACCGTGAGCAGGCGGCCCCCCGCCGCGGTGGCCGCCATGACCAGCGACGCCGCCGCGATCACGAACCAGCGCTGGCGGAGAACGAAGGTGATGTAGCGATCGAGCCTGGACTGTCGCCGGGGTGCGTTCATTCGCGCGGGCTCCGTTCTCGCGGCCGATCCGCGGACCGATGGCGTCGGCAGCCGGAACGCCTACCAGGGACTGGACTGCGCGGCCCGCACGTGATCGGGCATCTTGTAGCTCACGCCGTGCTTGTCGTACTGCGCCGAGTCGAAGATCTGACCGAAGGCCTCCTGCCGGGCCAGACGATTGTCGGTCAGCAGATTCTTGATGCGCTCGCGGATCCGGTAGTAGAGGAGGACCAGGAACCGGATCCGGATGGTGTTCGGATAGCGGTACCGGTCCGCGAGTCGGTTGCCGATGAGGGCGCGCGAGAGGCGGTAGGCGTATCTCTCCAAGCGCTTCCGCTTCTTCTCGTCCTCGATGCCGGCCATCTCGGGAATGACCTTGAACACCACGTTCGAGACGGCTATCGAGTCTTCATCCGGCGGCGGCTCGCACAGGTGGCCGACCCGGTAGATTCTCCGGGCCTCGGCTTCGTCGGTGAACAATATGGACTCGGGCACCCCGAGCAGATAGCCGCCGTAGCGCCAGATGCTGACGATGCTGGCCCGTTCTTCCTGGCTGATCCTGGAGCCCATGGCCATGGCGTGCTCGAACTGCCGTATGGAAAAGGTGTACAGGGCGATGCCGCCGATGTGCGCGGCGTTCAAGGGGGTTCCCAGGGCTTCCCGGTCCCAGGCGTCGGAGCGCGACATCAGATGCCGAACGCGGGCGTGGACGAAGCGAATCCGCATGGATATCTTCCATCCGTCGCCGTCTCTCGCGAGGCCGCCGGGAAAGTAGATCTCGACCATGTGGCGGTTGTTCTGGCGCAGGCGCCGCTTGGCCCCCTCGCCCATGCCCGTCACGCGGCCGGTGA
>JAJDUP010000025.1 GCA_022826565.1 Gemmatimonadota bacterium
GCGTTGCAGCCGATCCCGTCGCAGTAGCGGAAACCCGAAGGGGCTAATCAAGGCAGGAGATCACGTAAGTTCAATCAGGGCTGCACGATCTGCCACTCCTGCCGTTGAAGGGCATCCGACTGAACCGTCCCGAAATCCCCGGAATGCAGGAGTGATCGGCGGGAATCGGATCAGATGATTTGCCGCTGTGCGACTGGCCCAAATCAAACCCCACCCAGTCTTCCTAGGCTTCCCGCGAGTCAGCGGTCCCGACGTGTCCGGTAAAGGGTCCGGCGCGCAACGCGTCGGTTTCGACGTATCCGGCAGTAAGCGCCACAAGCCGTGGCGACACGGCGGCGGAGACGATGACGGCGTCTTCGGAGGATATCCGAGTTGGGCCATGAGTCACGTCCAAAATGCTTTTGCGTTCACGGCGACTTGAGTCTCGTTGCCAAGGTTGGAAGCCAAGGGCGGGCGCGTGAGGGGCTCCATTTCCACTCGTCGTTTGGGCTCCACGTGTTATATTCCGCCTCCTTCGGAGGAGGCCGAAGGGACATATGAGACGCTTCGGTCGCAAGAAACCGGAACGGAGAGCATACCATGAGCAGGTTCATCTGGCTGGCCGGTCTCATGTTGATCGCCGTCCCGGCGACCGCTCAAACCACGTTCGGCCTGAGAGGCGGCATCGGCTTCGCAACCGTCGCCATCCAAGGGGTGGAAGTCGAGGAAGAATCTGTCTCCCGCATCGTGGCGGGCATGGACCTCGGCATCCGCGCCTCCAGCGTGCTCAGCCTGAGACTTGGAGGCGTGTACGCTCAGAAGGGCGGCACCGCCACCGTCGAGGGCTTCGAGGTCACGCTCGATGTCGACTACCTCCAGTTCTTGGCCTTGACGAGGCTCGCCACGCCGGGCAAAGGAGGCTTTTCCGTGGGTGTGCTGGCCGGCCCTTGGGCCGGCTACCGACTCTCATGCGATGTGGAAGCCGCTGCCGAGAGTTTCAGTCTCAGTGCCCCCTGCGACGATGGGGGCTTCGACATCAGGGCGCTCGACTACGGGCTGGCCTTCGGCGGAGGTGTCGAGCTTCCTCTCGCGGGCAGTCTCCGCTTGGGTTTCGATGTGCTTTACTCGCTCGGACTTGCCGAGGTGGACGACGCTGACGCCAAGACCCGGCACCTGAGCCTTCAGACCGGCTTGGTCTTCCCGGTACGGTGACCAGCGGGGCATGGACGATCGTGATCGCCATTCCCGCAAAGCCGGGGCGCGGTGCCGTACGCCTCCCCATGCTTTCGCGCCAGTGGCGATCCGGTATCCCTCTACTACCTTGGCGACGATGCCGCCGCCAGCAGGTCGACCGCCTCCAGAAACTGCCATTGCCAACGGGGGAACACTCAACGGAGGGCTCTATCTTGGCGAACCCACGAAGGGTACGCTGAACTCGCTGCCTCTGGGGGTAGGACACCGTTGATTTCTTCGAAATGTGGGGTCTTCGAGGGCTGCGAATCGGGGGCGAACAGTCCGACAGATCCCAGCGGCCCGGGACCGGCGGGATGACTCGCGTAGTCATTGGCTTGGCTGTCGTTGCTTCGCTTGCTTCCGCCTGCCGTGACGGCGTCGTCGATCCTGTGCCCGGGGCCTGTGCCGCCGATCACGGTGCTCGAATCAGGTTCGGGTTCTACGCGTTCTTCGCGCCTGTGAGCCATAGCGAGGACGCCAACCCGGACTCGCCGGGGTTCGCCCGGCACGCAGGATACGAGGCCGATTTGCTTACGGCTTTCGAGGCGATGGAGCCACGCGGGATGACAGTCATGCGGAAGCCCGTCGCGGACTGGCCGGGCATCTGGCTGCTTCCGGCGACACCCGATTTCGACATGGTAGGGGGAGGCATCACCATTCTGGAGTCCCGCACCCTCGATGCCTCGGGTGAGCGGGCTATCGAATTCACGTCGGGCCACATCGCCTTCCGCCAGTCGCTGCTGGTTCGATCCCGGGATGCGGAGCGCTTTGGTTCGTACGACAGTTTGAGCAGTGCGGTGCGCGTCGGAGTCCTCCGCGGGTCCACCGGAGAGGCGCGGTTGCTCCAGATCACGGGACTCACGGACGAAGGCGGCGTCCTTGCGGCCGGGACGAGAATCGAGACGCCCCAAGGCGTAGTGGTTGCCGACGGGACGGCCCGTTACACGATCACCGCGGCATCCGCCTCGGTCGAGTTGGAGGGCAGGACCCGCATCTCCCCGCCTTCGACTGCGATGCCCCAAGTCGTCTACTTGGGCGATGTGTCGGGCGAGAGCGAATTGCTGACTGCCTTGCGCACGGGGATGATCGACGCCGTGGCTCAAGTCGAGGTCGGCAACGGCGAGGCAGCGAGGGCATCTGGTGGCGCGTTTGCTGTGGCCGTCGTCGATTCCTTGGCGGAGTACGGCGGATTCGCCCTCGACGCCGAAGACGGCGAACTGCTCGACTGCATCGACGAGCGACTCGATTGGCTTACCGACCAGCGGCGGATCGGCTACGCGGAATGGCGAGCGGACCCAGGCGTGTTCCTCTCTCGCGCGGCCTTGTGGAATCGTAGTGCGGGCACGACTTAGGGTAGCCCTGACCCGTTTCACACCGCACACGATTGTTGTGCCGGTCCTTGATACCCCGGAGCGAGATCCACCGTCCGGCTGGCCACAATCAAGACCGAACAACAGATCCTTCGCCTCACATCCTGTCGACCGTTTCGCGCCACGAGGCTCCCAGTGTATCCAAGCAGCCAGGCTTACGTCAGGCTGCCAAGGTCATCCATTTCACCGATACCGCACCCGGAACAGCAAGCAATAGAGCGCCGGCACGAACCCCAGGGTCAGGACCGTGGCGAACACCAATCCGAACAGGATCGCCACGGCCATTGAGACGAAGAGGGGGTCGCCGCCGAACCAAAGGGGCAGCAGCCCGCCGACTGTTGTCGCCGTCGTCAGCATGATCGGGCGCAGCCTCCGCTGTGCAGCTTCCAGGACCGCCGGACCGGGCTCCAGACCGTTCTCATCAATCTCGATGCGAATGCGGTCGATGAGCACGATCGCGTTGTTGATGACGATGCCGGCCAGTGAGATGACGCCGAGCAGCGTCATGAACCCGAAGGACTGCCCGGTCACCAAGAGGCCAGCCACCACGCCGGTGAGGCCCAGTGGGATGGTCAGGACGATGATGAGCGGCTTGCGCAGCGAGTTGAACTGGCCCACCAGCAGGAGCAGGATCAAGAGGCCGGCCACGGGCAGCTTATCGGCGATGGATGCGTTGGCGTCGGCCGAACTCTCGAACGTTCCGCCGATCTCGTAGCTGTAGCCCACCGGCCAGCTGTACTGCCGTTCCGACAGCCACGGCTCCAAGGCGGCGGCGATGCTGAATGCGGTGGCGTTTGCACCGGGATCAAGGTCCGCGAGAACCGACAGCGTCTTCGAGCGGTCGCGGCGGAGGATCCTGGACGGCTCGAAGGTGAGCGCGATGTCGGCGACCTGCCGCAGCGCCACGTTCTGGCCGGACTGGGCGTAGACGTTGATCGACTCCAGTTTTCCGATGTCCTCCCGCCCTCCGACTTCGGAGCGCAGCACCACGGGAATCGCCTTGTCGCCCTCCCGGTATTCCGTGACTGGCGAGCCCGATAGGGCCGTGCGCAGGGAGACGGCAATGTCCTGGTTGGTGATGCCCGCGCGCCGCGCCCGCGCGTTGTCGATGTTCACGATCAGCTTCTTGGTCTGCGCGCCCCAGTTGTCCGTGATGTTGCGGGTGCCCGGGAGCGACGCAAGGTGGGTCTTCACGCCGTCCGCCAGATCGAACAGAACGTCTTGGTCCGCGCCATAGAGCCGGACCTCCACCGGCGTACCACCTCCAGGACCCGAAGTCAGTCGCTTGAGTGACACGTCGATGTCGGGGTGATTGGCCTCCACGTATGTGCGCAGTCGGTCGATGACCGTGTCTTGGATGTCGAAGACCGATGCGTTTGCGATGAAGGCCGCGTATCCGCTGTTGGGTTGGGCCTGGCTGTAGCCGAGAGCGAAGCGGGGTGCGCCGGCGCCTGTGAAAATGCCCCAGTTGCGGATGCCTTCGCGATTCTCGCTCGCGGCCAGCTCCTCGATCAGAAAACGCTCGATGTCGAGCATGGCCGCTTCCGTATGGGCGAACGAGGTGCCGTAGGGGAACTCGAAATCGCCGGTGAAGAGCACTTCGGTGCTGTCCGGGAAGAAGTTCTGCTCGACAAGGCGGAACAGCCCCAAGGTTGCGGCCAGCAGTCCGAATGCTCCGGCGACCGTAAGCAGGGGGCGCCGGAGCAGGGATTGGAGAACTCCGCGATAGCGCCGGTAGAAGGGAGTGTCGAACTCCGCGTCCCCCGCCGAACCGCTGCGCCGCTTCACCCTAAGGAAGATCATGCACAGGAGCGGGATCATCGTGATGGCGAGCAGCCAGGAGGAGAGTAGGGTCAGCGCGATCACGACGGCCAGCGGCGCCGTGTACTCACCGACCGCGCTCTCGGCCAGCACGATGGGCAGGAATGCGGCAATGGTGGTCAGAGAGGAGACCAGCAGCGGAATGCGAAGTTCTCTCGAAGAGTCCAGGGCCGCATCGCGCGCGTTCTCCCCACCCTCCAGACGCACCAAGATCGATTCGCTCATCACGATGGCGTTGTCGACCAGAAGTCCCAGTGCGATGATCAGCGAGACCAGCGACATCTTGTCAAGGCCAATGCCCAGGTATTGCATCAGCATCAGCGTGGCCATCATCGCCATGGGAACCAGACTGGCGACCACGAGACCGGTACGAAGCCCCAGAAAGAGCAGCATGCACACCAGAACGATCCCCACGGCTTGGAGGATCGAGTTCACGAAGGTGGACACGGCCCGGTCCACGACCTCGGGCTGGAAGGCCAGAATGTCGAAGGCGACACCGACGGGATAGCGCCCCTCCAACTCCGTAACGGCCGCCCGGATGTTCTCGCCCAGTTGAATAATGTTGCCGCCGTCGCGCATCGAGACCGCCAGCGCCAAGGCCGGTTGTCCGTTGGCTCGTACCCTCGCGCGGGGGGGATCGGCGTAGCCGCGGCGGATTTCGGCAACATCGCCCAAGTACACCGTCTCGCCTGTGCCCGGCAGCGTGATCAGCGTCTGGCGGATGTCGTCCAAGGACGTGAAGTTGCCCGTAGGCTCCAGGGTGACCCGCTCGACGCCCGTCTCAACGGCTCCGCCCGAGATGATGATGTTGCTGGATTGCAGGATGCCCTGAAGCTGCGGCACCGATAGGCCCAGCCGGGAGAGACGGGCGTTGTCGAAGTCCACGAAAACGCGCTCTTCCTGCGTCCCGTGGATCTCGACCTTGGCGACATCGCCCATCCTCAGAAAGACATCGCGCACCTGCTCGGCGATCTCCTCAAGTTCGACATAGGAGAACCCGTCCGCCGTAAGCACCAGCACGGTCCCAAAAACATCCCCTAGTTCGTCGTCCACGACCGGAACCACCCCCTGGGGCAGTTCGCCGGCGGTCCGGTCCACCTTCCGGCGTAGATTGTCCCATACCGGTCGCAGGTCCGTTACGGTCTCGCGGAGTTCGACGGTGATGATGGACAGTCCGGTACGGGACTCGCTCGTGATGTGGGCGACCTCGGGAATCTCCTGGATTGCGCTCTCCAGCTTGTCGGTCACCAGAAGTTCAACCCGCTCGGGCGCTGCCCCCGGGAACTGGGTGCGCACTATGGCGCTGCGCACGAGAAAGCCGGGATCCTCGGCACGGGGGAGCCCCCGATATGCGGAAACTCCCGAGAGTGCGACCACTGCGAGCGCCACGAAGGTGACGACCCTGTTGTTAATCGCGTATCGGGTCAGGTCCATGGGCAGGGAAGGTTCGGGTAGTGCCTTCAGCGGGCATCCAAGAGGCGCACCCTCTGTCCCGGAGCCAGCGCTCCGAGTCCGGCGGTGGCCACATATTCGCCGTCCTCCACGCCTCCAAGAATCTCCAAACCCTCGGGCATCAGCGCGCCGGTTTCAACGGTTCGGCGTTCGGCCGTGGCGACGTTTGCGGTGTCCGGCGGCGTGAGGACGTAAACGAAGCGCCCCCGCTGGTCCTGACCCACGGCCTCGGGTGGAACCAGAACTCCGGTGGCGCCGGGCCGGCCCTCGATGTGGAATGTGACTTCGGCCGCCATGCCGGGGCGCACCTGCGCTGCGTATGGCTGCGCGTTCAACCGCACGATCACCGGAAAGCCACCGGCGCCTGCGGCTGCCGTGCCAACCTCCGTAACGGTGGCGTCGAACGCGCCGTCGCCCAGCGCGCCGAAGACCACCTCTGCGGGACGCCCGGCACGCATTTCGCCGATGAAGGCCTCCGGCACCACGACCTGAACTTCGGGATTTCCACCCGTGTCGATGACGACCACTACGGTCTGGCCGGCCCCCACCGCCTCGTTGACGTCCACCGCCACTCGGCTGACCGAGCCGTCCACCGGTGCCTGTAGGCGCGCATAGGATACCTGCTGCTCGGCTAGGCGCAGCGCCGTGGCCGCTGACGTTTCGGACGCGTTCGCCGATTCGTAGGTTGCGCGTGCGGCGTCCAGGTCGCTCATGGAGGCGTTGCCGCTCTCGTAGAGCGCGACTACGCGCTCGTAGGTTGCGCGCGCGTTGCGAGCTTGGGCAAGCGCCTGAGCGACACCGGCCTCGGCTTGCTGGCGCCGTAGTTCCAGATCGCCGGCGTCCAGCCGCGCCAGCACCTGCCCGAGCCGGACCGAACTGCCCACGGCGACCTCCACTGCGGTCACCGTGCCGGCCACGCGGAAAGCCAGATCCTGCTCGGAGGCCGCTCGGGCGATCCCCGCAAAGGTGCGGGTCCGGTCTGCGCCCGCGACGACGGCGCGGGCATACCTGACCGGGCGGATGTCCGCAGAGGATGCCGCTTCCTCCCCGCCGCACCCGGCAACCAGACCGACCGCAAACAGGAGGACAGGGATCCGGGCGACGTATTGGTCCATCACGATCCATCCTCCACGATTTGAATGTACTCCTCCAGCAGCCTTGCGAAGCTCGCTCGCTCCTCCGGCGTGGCGAGGGCCTCGAACTGACCGACGGCCCGCTCGACCCGTTTCAGGTTGACAAGGTAATCAAACGTTGCGTTGGTAACGCCCCTCTCGCTGAGCAGCGCGGCCGTCTGCGCCTCCAAGAGATCAACAACGCTGGCCAGCCCCTGAGCGTACGCCTCGGTGACCAGTTCGAGCGATCGTCGGGCGGTTGCCGCCGCCGTCTCGGTCTCGGTCACGACTGCGAGGCTGGCCCGCGCGAACTGGAGCTGCACCCGGACATTCTGCTCGATGCTTCGGGCCGCAAGTTCGCGCTGGAGTCGCACCTGGGCCAGGGTGGCGGCGGCTCGTTCGCGGCGGGCGAAACGGGAAGCTCCTTGGAAAAGTGGCAAGGTGAGGGAGAGGCCCACGTTCCAAGGGTAATCCGTCATTTCAGTCATCGGCAGAGCCGCGGGCAACGATGTGCCAGCCCCCTCCCTCAGCATATTGGTGGACATGCTGCCCTGTAGCGCCACGCTGGGGAGATAGAACGCCTGGCGCGTCGACGTGAGCAGCCGTTCCTGGGCCGCGACAACGGCATCGAGGCTCTGAATCTCGGGAGAGAGGCGCAGGGCCGCGTCCACCAGGAAGTCGCTCAGCGCCGCGACTTGGTTGAGGTCGGCCAAGTATCCGGTAGCCAGGGTGCCTTCCAGCAGCGCTCGCCCTTCGCGGTCGGCTTCCGGCGTGAGGAACTGTTCGTCGAGCGGTCGGTTGAGCACCTGATTAAGCGCGACTTCGGCGGCGGAGCGTCTCGCGAAGGCGTCGATCCGGTCGGCCCTTCGCCGGGCCAGTTCGCTTTCGAGCCGAAGCCGCTCGCCGGGTCCGGCGGCCCCGATGCGCTCGCGCTCGCGGGCAAGCCGAAGGGACGCCAGGGTCAGGTCGAGGTTGTCCTGCTGGACCTGCTCCAGCGTTTTCGCCCGCAGGACGTTGAGGTAGGCTTCGGCGGCTTCCAGTGCCACGTCGAGCCGGAGCGATGCCCTGTCCCGCTCCCTAGACTCCTGAAACGATGTCTGCACGGACACGTTCGCATTGGCTTCCTGCGAGAAGATCAACTGCCGAAGCGCAAGTCCGCCGTCCACGCTGTGCTGCGGCCGCAGTCCGAAGGAGGCCTCCGCGACGCTCTTCGAATGGGTCGCACCCGTCACGCCAGCTTCCAGACTCGGGAGTCGGCTTGCCCGCGCCAAGCGAATCTCCTCCGCGCCCGCGCGCACTGCTTGGTCCTCCGCGGCGAGCGCCAGGTTGGCGGCCAAGGCATCGTCCATGGCGCTCTTCAGGGTCACGTTGCGCACAACCCCATCGGGAGCCTCGAAGAGCCGTCGTGCCTCCAAGAGCGCGCCCAGTGGCGGCAGAACGCCCACCTGCCGCACCGTGCGCATGTTCACCACCAGCGCCTCGCCGGGTTCGAGGGTCACCGGAAGCGTGGCGGGGTCGTCGCCCAGCAGGATGCGAAACGCGTTGAGGGCGATCCGCCGGGCTACAACTGGAAGGTCCAGGGCCGCCGAGGAGGCCATGATGCCTCTGGCAACATCGTCGCCGGAATAGGAAAAGGATGGCAGGCGACGATCTGCGAGACCCTGCGCGAGGAGCTCGAACTCGCTGGCCGCCATCCGAGCCAGCGGAGTCACGTAAACGGCGTCGACTTCAGCGGGAAGACGACCGAGGCTGCTCGCCGCCGTCTCGCCCACGGGCACCGGTTCCAGCGTGATGCCGAGGTCTGCCGCCGTCTCCACTACTTGGTCGAGAAGGTCCGCAAAGGTCGCCGCCGCCTCTTCGTCAACCAGCATGGCCGCAGTGGAGAACGTCGCGAGTTCCTGGAATCTGCGCAGATCGCGGATGACGGGTCCGGGCGCAGGCGATGCAATGTAGGTCAGGTTGGCCACGCCGCTCGTGCCCGCGCTCTCTGGGAACCCCTGAAGGTGCGCATCGAACACCGTGGCTGCGATCACCGGCTTGGGCGTTGGCGTCCGGCGGGCGGCCATCTCCGAAGCTACCAGCCCCAATGTAACGACGATGGTCACGTCATCGTCGGCAAGAACCCGGTCGAGGGCGCGGGCGATCCCGTCCGCCGAATTGTCTGCCATCCCGGCAAGTTCGTCCCGGAATCGCACGTCGAAGTCGTCACGCGTCAGCGCGATCAGTTCTTGGCGGACGAGGGCGCGGACCTCCTCCGCGAAGGGGGCGCCCACTCCGTCCGTGACGAAAGCGACCTGTGCGATCGGGCGATTGGTGGCCTCTTGGGCGTGGAGGACCGGCATCGTGCCTACGACAAGCCAGGGAACCATGCCTAGCAGCAGCGCTGGCAGCGCTCGCGGGCGAGCTTGGACAGACTTCAGACGTGTTTCTTTCATCTGGCTGAGAACGACTCCTTCAAGTGGAATTCCGCATCGACTCGAACACCATGCAGCCGCCTCACCGGTAGCTTGAGCGATGGGGCGGCATCTGCGACGAACGACCTGAACATCAAGAATAACCGTGCTCAGGGTGGTCTCGCGATTCCCAGTTGATCCACGAATCGGCGCGCCCGGCCAGCCGGTCGACCGATGGACCCCACGCAAGTTCCTCGGTGGAGCTAACGGGATTACAGAACACTCCAGCAGCAATCGGAACGACTTCGGCCCTTCGGACGGGTGATGAACCCGTTGACAAGACCATTAGAGTGGCGCGCCAGGGTCGTGACGGACTCACCGGCTTGGATCCGCGACTCCATGCACGGCTCGCCGCGCGAGCGCTGCTGTAGCATTCTTGTGTGCGCTTCAGATCACCCGTGAGGCGTGTTCATGAGCGCAGAGATGGACGGCAACCAAGTGCCTCTGATCGCGCTCCACCGCCCACCGCAAAAGCCGACGAGGCTCTCGATTGAATCTACATGACATGGTGCAGAGGTCGGACACGGTTCCGGGACGCCGGTTCGATCGATTCGTGCTCCTGCTGATCATTGCGTCCGCCATCTCGATGTCGCTGTCGACGGTTCCCGACCTCTCACCGACACGGCAAGTAGCGCTCGCGGCGGCCAGGTACCTTATCGTCGCTCTTTTCACCATTGAGTACGGTCTGCGGATCGTCACCGCTGACAGGAGGTGGAGGTACATCTTCAGCTTCTACGGCATCATCGACTTGGTGGCTTTGTCGACGTTCTACGCGAATCTCGTCTGGACCGGGATGATGGACCTCCGCGCGCTCCGCGTGCTCCACCTGCTTAGGCTGTTCCGCGCATTCGGATCCGTCCGGTACACCACCGCAACCGCCCGAATCGGAAGCGCCTTGAGGTACGCGCGTGATGAGGCCACGGTGTTTCTATTCGCCACATTGGTCCTGCTCTACATCGCCGCGATGGGAATACACCACTTCGAGTCGCAGGCGCAACCGGACAAGTTCCATTCGGTGTTCGACAGTCTGTGGTGGGCCGTCGTCACGCTCACGACGGTGGGCTACGGCGACGCGTATCCGATCACGGTGGGCGGAAGGATCTGGACGTTCGTCGTGCTTTTCTTGGGGTTGGGCGTCGTAGCTGTGCCCGCCGGGCTGATGGCAACTGGGCTGTCACGCGCCATCGAGGAGGAACGCGCCGAAGCCCGGCGGATCGAGGAGGCAACCCAACGGAAACGGGAGCGCCGGGAGGAAGGATGAACGCGACGACGCACTCCGCGACCGACCGAACAGCGAGGAAGCCGCGTGGAATGGTGCGGTTTCGAGTCGGGTCGGGCTTCTTCATTGGGGTGCGATTTTCACCGTTCCTGCGCCAAGGATCTGAGCAGTCCGGCGATCATGAACAACAGCACGACGCTCACGGGCAGGGCTGCGGTTATTGCGGCGGTCTGCAAGGCCTGGAGGCCGTCGGCCAACAGGAGCACGGCGGCCACCACGCCCACGCCGATCCCCCAGACGATGCGGAGACGCCGAGGGGGGTGAGCGTCGCCCATGCTGAGCAAGGTGGTGATGACAAGGGTGCCGGAGTCGGAGGACGTAACGAACCACGTCGCAAGCAGGAGGGTGGCGGTGGCGGACATGGCCCAGGTGAGCCAGCCGATGTCGCTCATTCGGTCGATGGCCGCATAGAGCGCGGCTTCGTAGTTCGCATTCCGCACGAGTTCCATGATCCCGGCGGTTCCGACGCCGCCGGCGGCGTTGAGCTCCAGATGGATGGCGTTGCCGCCGAAGATTCCGAACCACAGCAGCACCAGGCCGCTCGGGACGAACATCACGCCCAGGATGAACTCGCGCAGCGTGCGCCCGCGCGAGATGCGGGCGATGAACGTGCCGACGAAGGGTGCCCAAGAGATCCACCATCCCCAGTAGAAGATCGTCCAGTTGCTCTGCCAGGCGGCTCCCCCCGGATCGTCGGCGATCCAGAATGACATGGGCACCAGACGCCATAGGTATTCGCCGAGCGAAGTCGCGACAAATCCGGCGAGCCATGTGAAGGGGCCAAGCAACAGGAAGCAACCCAGAAGAAGAAGGCTCAGGCGGATGTTCCATTCGGACAGGACGCGGATTCCTCGGCTAACGCCGGAAACGGCCGACAGGGTCGCCGCCAGCGAGATCGCGGCGATGAGCGCGATCTGCGTGGCGACACCCGGATCCACGCCGAGCAGCACGTCGAGTCCGGTCGCCATCTGGCTTGCTCCGAGGCCCAGGGAGGTCGCGATGCCGAAGACCCCCCCGAACACGGCCAGGAGGTCCACCAGATCACCGATTGGCCCGTAGATCCGGCCGCCGATGAGCGGGTACAGGGCGGAGCGGAGCGTCAGGGGCAGCTTCCTGCGAAACCCGAAGTAGGCCAGGCACAACCCGACCACGACGTACACGGACCATCCGTGGATGCCCCAATGGAAATAGGTGACGCGCATGGCGTGCACGGCGCGTTGCTCGTCGAGCAACACCGCGCCCGCCAGGTCGGCGCTCGGATTGTTCGGATAACCCGCGCTCTGGCTGTTGTCGAAGTAGAAGAGCGGTTCGGCGATGGAGAAGAACAGCAGTCCGATCCCGATGCCTGCCGAGAACAGCATGGCGAGCCAGGAGGAGGTCTTGAACTCGGGCGAGGAAACGTCATCGCCGAGCCGGATCCCGCCGAACCGGCTGCACACGAGGAACAGGCAGGCGAGCACATTGGCGCCGACGACCAGGAAGTAGAACCAGCCGAGCGTGCCCTCGATCCAATCGCGGATGCGGCCGAACAGCATGCCGGCGGCGTCCACGTCCCAGACCGTGGCGAGGACGAAAGTCAGGACGACGCCCTTGGCGGCCAGAGCCATCCGGAGATTCACGCCTTTCCACAGCCCGGCTTCCGCCGTGGTTCGCCGGTGCCGCCTGCTCCTCATGGTCGATAGCTGGGCCGTTTCCTACGACACCGGTACATGCACTTTGCCCATCCTGCACCACCGCTCTGCCCACGTCCCGCGCACAACGGTCGAAAACCGTCCATGAAGCGAAGCGCGGCCCCGCGCTATTATTTCAGAACGACACGGTCGCGGTCATGGATATGGTTCGGGCAGCGCCCAGCCATGCTGCGTTCTCCGTGATCGCGGACAGGTAGGGGGCGTCGAGCAGGTTGTTCGCGACGATCGAGAACTCGGTCGACCGGAACAGGTCGCTCAGCGCCTCGCCCCTGAAGCTGACGTATGCGTCCACCGTCCAGTAGGCGTCGGTGTACCAGTCCGCTGTCAGGCTGACGCGGCGCGATGCCGTGTACTTTGCCGACAGCCCGCCGCCCAAGGGTCCGTCGCGGTCGAGGGAGACGACCCACAGCCGGGGCGGCACGCCGGTCACGTCGGTGCCGGGCACGATGCCCTGGCTGGCGTCGACGAGCGGGTCGTCGGTCCCAACGTACTTCGAGTCGTTGAGCGTGAGGGCGCTGTACAGGGAAGTCCGGCCCGTCAATGCCACGGTGGCGGCCAACTCGACACCACTCGTTTCGATGCCGCCCGCGTTGAAGTAGGCTCCCCCTCCGGGGATGAGATAGTTGGGTCCCGCGGAAGTCTGCGGGCCGAGGTAGAAGATCCGGTTGTCGAAGTCGATGGAGTACAGGGTGGCGCTCAGGGCGATCCGCTCGCCTGCGTACTGGACGCCGACATCGACGTTCGAGGCTGTCTCGGGCTCGAGGCGGTCCAAACTTCGGCCCGGCACCTCAAGCAGGTTGCTGCCGATCGCCCGGAAGTTCTCGGCATAGCCTACGAACAGATCGAGGCCTTCGGCCGGCGTCTCGTAGGTGACGCCGCCGGAGATGAGCAGCTTCGAGTCGGAATCGACATCAAGAGTCCGGTCGACCCCGAACTGGTCGTCGCGCGACACGGAGACGAGGTACTGCTTGAGGCCGCCGGTCAACTCGAACGGACCGAAGTAGAGCGTCTCCTCCGCGTACCACTTGAAGACGCCTTGCGGGAACTCCCACTCGTACTGGTGCCAGTACGCCCGCTCGTCCCACTTGAAGTTGATCGCGGGGTCCAGAATGCGATGCCAGTCGCGTCCGAGGTCCCGGCGCGAGTTCTCGTACCAGATGCCGGCGCGAAACACGCTGCCCCGTCCCCCGCCGAACAGCGCGGACCACTCCCCGTCGATGTTCACGCCGAGGCGGTTCTTCCCGTAGTGGCTGTGGCGGTACGACTGCACCGCGCTCGCCCCCGGGTGGCAGGCCGGATCGACTTCCGGTCCGCCCGAACCGTAGTAGTTGAAGATATAGGACGACGCGCATCCCGGCGTGGGGCCGACGGCCGCGCCGTTGCTGTCCACGAACCGGATCACGCCGAGCTGGGTGCCGCCCCGCACGGGCGCGCGGCCCATCAGTTCCGACTCGGGTCCGTCGCCGTCGTCCACCACGTCGACGATGTAGGGCGGCAGCCAGTCGCCCCGTCCCCAGTTGTGATGGTTGTATGCGCCCGCACTGAGGGAGATCAAGTCGCTGACGGACCAGTCGGCCTTCACGTAGGCCAGCGTGTTCTTGCGCCGGGTCTGCCAGCCGGGCCGGTAGAACTGGTTCAGGTACGGCACGCCCGGCCAGTGGCCAATCAGCCGGTCCCAGCGCGGGTCGGCGCGGAAGTCCGCATCGCTGTAGAGCCGCTGGTAGACATCCTCGTGGATGTCGTCGTGGGAGAGGTAGCCGGTGAGGTCGAGGTTGCCGTGCGAAGACACGATCTTGGCGGCGACG
>JAJDUP010000041.1 GCA_022826565.1 Gemmatimonadota bacterium
ACCCCACGACCTAACTTCAACCCTCAACCCCCCACACCCAGCGTCCCTATGGACCTCCGCTCCTCCAAGGTGATCGGCTTGGCCTGGAATCCGCGATCGGCTTGCTGGAACAGGTGGTCGGCATCGCCGGAATGGGCACCGGTCTTCTGGACGTAGAGGTAGAGTCCGTTGCCGTCGCAGTACCGGCCGGGCGGTGCGGAGCGCACGAAGGCGGCCGACAGCCGCTTGTGGGGATGGCGGCCCTTGGGCTTGCCCGGCGGGAGTCTGGTGCGCGAAGTCATTACGTTATCCATCCCCTAATCGTAACTGGGATGGAGTGGGATTGCAAGGAACGTCTCCGGCGTCCCGAGATAGGACATATCCCACCTAACCGATTGCTATTACAGGTAGTTATGAATCTATCTGGATTTCCTTGGATGTCACCAGATTCAGGATGCACGTTTAGTTCCTCGCCCGCGGAACCGGATCGGCGCGGGACGCGGCGAAGTACCTCCTCGGGGAGTTGGACGCGGCGGGGAAGCCGCGCGAAGGCGTCGAGGTGCTGCGCGGGGATCCGAACGACGTGGCCGCCTTGGCCGACACGCTGGAGTTCGAGCACCGGTACACGTCCGGCGTGATCGCGTGGGCGCCGGACGACCATCCCACCGACGAGCAGATCGAAGCCGTCCTCGACGAGTTCGAGAAGACGGCCTGGGCGGGTCTGGAGCCCGACCGCTACGCATGGGCGGCGGTGCTGCACCGCGAGAAGGGCGGCGGCGCTCACGTCCATGTGTTCGCCGCCCGGTGCGACCTGGAGACCGGTCGCAGCCTCAACATCGCGCCGCCGGGCTGGGAGAAGACCTTCGGTCCCCTCCGGGACGCCTTCAACCACGAGCACGGCTGGGCTCGCCCGGACGACCCGGCACGGGCCAGGGTGGAGCAGCCCGGCCACCGCGCCTATGTCGAGGCGGCGCGTCTGCGGGCCGGGCTCCGGCTCGAAGCCTCACCCCGCGACCTGATCCGGGACTACCTCATCCAGCGCGTCGAGCACGGCATGGTGCGGAATCGCGCCGATGTCGTCGACGCACTGTGCGAGGCGGGCCTCGAAGTGCCGCGCCAAGGCAAGGAATACCTCACCGCGCTGGATCCCGAGACCGGGGACCGCTGGCGTCTCAAGGGAGAACTGTATGGAGAGAACTTCGACCGCGAACGATTTGAGCGACCGGCTGCGGAGGAGGCTGGAGACCGAACGCAGGGAGATCGAGGAGTTGACCGCGAGCGAGCTGAAGCGGCTCGCCGAGAACTCGCGGCGCGTTGCGAGGAACGCGCTCAGTACAATCGAACGCGATACGGAGGAGGCGACCGGGCGGGTGCGCGAGTTGCTCGTCAAGGCGTGGCAACGGCCCCTGATCGTGGGCCTGAGTCTTTGGCTCGGTTTCTTCGGCGGAAGCTGGGCGACGATGCGCTGGTTGGGGTGGAGCATCCACGACCGGATCGAGACGCTGGCGACGGCGAACGCGCGAATCGAGGAGGCGCACGAGACGCTGGCGGAACTGGAGGCGGACACCTGGGGGATCGCGCTCCGGGAGATCAAGGGGGAACGATACGTGGTGCTGCCATTCGGGACAGTGGCGGACCTGGGCTGGGAGGTGAGGGACCGGCCGGCCGTGAAGTTGTCGAACAGGTAGAGGAGCTTTATGAGCGAGTTGGAACGGCAGTTGACGGAGGCCTTGAAGACGTTGTCCGTGCAGTACGAGCGGGCACAGCGGCGGCACTCCGGGCAGATCGAAGCTTTGCACGAATACGTCGAAGTCTTGCGAGAATACGTCGAAGCCTTGAGGCAGCACGCCGAGCGGCAGAGCGGGGAGAGCGAAGCCTTGCGGACGCGGATCGAGTGGCTGGACGGGCAAGTGGAACGCTTGGCCGAATCGTACGGCACGCTCGCCGCGACCTTGTGAGGATGGTGACGGTGCTGAGCCGGCGCGGGCGCGACCGCGACCGCGATCTCGGTCCGAGCCGCTGATGGCTTCCGGCAGGGCCGGATCTGGCGCGGGCCATGCCGCTCCGCGAACTTTCGTTCGCGCAGATCGTGCGGCCCATCACGAGAGGAATCGAATGATGGGAAGCACGAAGCGGGACCGGCGCAGCTATAGCGCCGGCGAGTGGGGCCGGAACCGGGTGAGGGTGTTCGCCGATCCCAAGACCGGCATCTTCCAGATAGAGTGGCGGGAGAACGGACGCAGGCTCACCCGGTCTCTGAAACACCGGGATTGGGCGCGAGCCAAGCGGCAGGCCGACGAGATCGCCGCCGGCCTCGCCGGGCCGGACCTGAACGGCAAGGCGGAAGCCGAGCCCGAGCCGCCCACACTGGGAGCGCTTTTTGAAATCTACGGTGAGGAGGTGACGCCCTCGAAGACGCCTCAGTCCCGGCGTCGGGACCGAGCCACGATGGCGATGTTCCTCAAGTGCTTCGGCAGGGACCGAAGGCCGGAGACCCTTTCGCAACGCGACTGGGATCGCTTCATCCGCGAGCGCCGGGCGGGAAGGATCGGTCCCAGAGGCAAGCCGGTGGGCAACCGGATGATCGAATGCGACCTTACGCTCCTGATGGCGGTGCTGAACTGGGCGGCGAGGTCGAGGGACGACCAGGGCCGCCTGCTTCTCGACAGAAACCCGCTGAAGGGTCTCCGCAAGCCCATCGAGAAGAACCCCACCCGGGTTGTTCTGACCGAGGACGAGTACCGGGCCATGCTCGGGGTCTCGTGGCAGGTGGACTGGCGATTCCATGTCGCGCTCGTGCTCGCGCACGAAACCGGGCACAGGATCGGCGCGATTCGCAACCTCCGGTGGGAGGACATCGACTTCGAGGGCCGGGAGGTGCGCTGGCGGGCGGAACACGAGAAGACCGGCTACGAGCACGTCACGCCGCTGACCGGCGATGCGGTGGCCGCGCTTGAAGAGGCGCGGCGGGTGAACCCCGGAAGCGGGAACGATCCCGTGCTGCCCGCACCGAAACAGCCCTCGCATTGCCTCGGTCGCTACATGGCGCTGAGGTGGTGGTACAAGGCCGCGAAACTCGCGGGTCTCGAACCGAAGCGCGGCCGGGGCTGGCACTCGCTCAGGCGCAAGTTCGCTTCGGACCTGATGGACCAGCCGCTCAAGGTGCTCTGCGAACTCGGAGGCTGGAAGGAGCCCACGACCGTGCTGCGTTGCTACCAGCAGGCCAACCCGGGACAACTCAGGAAGGCTCTGGATGGCCGCCGGAGGGTTCGCACCTGAGATCCCCGAAAGGGCGGGAATCATTCGGCGGGAGTCGAACTACAGAAGCCCGCAACTACCACGTTCACAACAGGATGCGCGTCTAGCAACACTTGCTGGAGAGGCTCTTTGACATCTACGGTGAGGAGGTGACGCCCACCAAGACGAGGCGGGTCCAGCACCGGGACAGGATCGGGACGGCAATGTTCCTCGACCTTCTCGGTCGGGACCGACGGCCCGAGACCCTGTCTCAAAGGGACTGGGACCGCTTCATCCGCGAGCGCCGGGCGGGAAGGATCGGGCCGAGCGGGAAGCCGGTGTCCAACCGGACCATCGAGTTGGACCTGAAGTTTCTGCTAGCGGTGCTCAACTGGGCGACGAAATCCAGAGACGAGGAGGGGAAGCTCCTTCTCGACTCGAACCCGCTGAGGGGTCTCAGGACGCCCAAGGAGAAGAACCCCGCCAGGGTCGTTCTCTCCGAGGAGGAGTACCGGGCGATGCTCGGGGTGTCCCGGCAGGTGGACTGGCGGTTCCACGTCGCGTTCGTGCTCGCACACGAGACCGGTCACCGGATCGGGGCCATCCGCAACCTGAGGTGGTCCGATGTGGACTTCGAGGGTCGCGAGGTGCGGTGGCGCGCGGAGCACGAGAAGACGGGATACGAGCACGTCACGCCGATGACGGACGAGGCGGTAGCGGTGTTGGAGGAGGCGCGGGACGCGAACCCCGGGAGCGGGGAGACGCTGATCCTGCCCGCGACGAAGAATCCCTCGGCGAGCATCGGCAGGGGACGGACGGGCGCTTGGTGGCGCAAGGCCGAGCGGTTGGCGGGACTGGAGCCGAAGGCGCGGCGGGGCTGGCACTCGCTGAGGCGCAAGTTTGCCAGCGACCTGATGGATCTGCCGCTCAAGGTGCTCTGCGAATTGGGCGGATGGAAGGAGGCCCAGACGGTGCTGCGCTGCTACCAGCAGGCCGACGCGGGACAACTCAGGAAGGCGCTGGACAGCCGCCCGAGGGTCCGCGCCTGACCCAATCCAAATCGGCGGGAATCATTCAGCGGGAACCCGACCGCCGAATCCCGTAAGCTGAACGATCACAACGACATGGGAATCCGAATGCTCATGTCGCGTAGGCTGAGTCGGCGCTCGGCATCCCATCGGAAGGGCGGCAGGACTTCGCCGTCCTCGTCCACATGGCCGATGTCGCGAGCGAACGGGGCCATGTCGTGGGCCGTGTAGGTGAGTTCGAGCACCGCCTCGCGGACGATCTCCTCCGCTGTCTTGGGTCCGAGAGTCACGGCCCCGTACCGCTCCGGCGGTACTACGGGAAGTTGCTCGACGATGAACCAGTTCAGATGCTGGCCCTGGATCTTCTGACGCGCCACATAGTCGAATAGCACGGCGTTGAAGTTGGCCACGAGGCACGCTGCGTCGGCCCCGCCATACCAGTCTGCCGAGACGATGGGGAGCGTGTTCCCCACCCCGGAGCCCGGAATCAGAGCGGCGATCATCGAGCGAACGTTCGTCGGGGCTGTGACATCCTTGAACCCCAGCAGATATGGGGCTTCGGGAAATGTCGTCGTGTCACGAAGCACCCAGTACTGCGGGTCCGGCAGCCAGTTCGGGTCGGAATGCTGTTCCGGGGTGGCCGGTCTCGGCTGGGCCGGGCGGTGGAGGTTCTTCGGGTTGATGACGATGCTGGCGGCCCGGTGGTCGAACGCCTGCACCATCTTGCCCTCGTAGAGCGGCACCCATTCCCCGGACGGGCTCTGGTACCGGTTGCCGCCGACCGGCCACGCGCCTTCCTTCTCCTCCAGTTCGGACCGGGTGCGGAACAGGCCGGAGTGGTTGGTCATGTGGAACATCGTCGAGTACTTCACCGGCCACGCCTTCACCTCCTCGCCCGAGGAGCGGTCCACCAGCACCGGCAGGCGTTCGTAGATGGCGGCGGTTAGCTCCGCGTCCCGCCGTGACCGGAAGATCGGCGCGGTGCCGGTGTTCGGGTTCACCCGAGCGAAATCGGCGGCGGACAGGGAGAAGCACCGTTCCCGGTCTTTGGTCTCCGAGACGTCCTGAAGGAAAAACGCGCAGCGGGCGGGTTGAGTCCACGGGGCCGGGCTGGCGACGAAGGCGCAGAACTTGAACCGGCTGTCCACGTCGGGGAAGAAAGACGTGGTGTCGTAGCGCGTCCGCCGGTTCTCGAAGTCGTAGAGGGCCTTGAGCCGCCCCTCCGTGGCCACGCTCTTGAAGAACGGGGCCGCCATCTTGTCGGACGCGATGCCGGACGGCACGAGCAACCCGACCATGCCGTCTGGCTTCACGAGCGTCATGGCCCGTTCGACGAACAGCGAGTAGAGGTTGAGGTCGCCGCGGGCCAGCAGCGGGTAATCTCCCGAAGTCCGGGCCACCCGCGCACCCGCAGCCGCCCGTTCGCTTGCCAGCCGGAAGTCCTCCGCGAGCGGATCTTCCGCCTTCTGGAGTTCGGCGATCATGCGCTTCCGGTCGGCGGCGCGGGGAGCCATCGCGATCTCGGGTCGGCGGGCCGCGAACCATTCGACCTGTTGAAGCTTCATCCGGTCCCAAGGGGGATTGCCGATCACCGCGTCGAACCCGCCCTTCAACTCCTTGGCCTCCCAGTCCGACCACACGCCGGGGAAGGCGACCTGCCAGTTCAGGAACCGCTCGTTCGCGGCCAATCCCAAGGCATCGTTCAGGTGGGGGAGGTGGGCATCCTTCGAGTCGAACGGCTCTCCCTGGGCGATGGCGATCTGGTCGCCGAACACGCCGTCCAGCCACTTGAGGAACGCGGTCCTAACCGGCCCTTTGCGGATTCCCAGCCAGTCGAACGCGTGAAAGAGTGACACGAATGCGTGCAGGGGAGCGGTCATCTCCGAGACTTCGGCGAAGATGTCGGCCGAACGGTGCGCCTCGGCGATCTCGGCGTCGGTCAGCCCCTCGATGATCTGCATGGGCGCGGCCGCGCGCGTGGCCCGCGCGAGGGGTCCCCGAAGGAACAGGCTGCTCTGCTCGTCCGTCCTTCGGATCGTGGGCTCCACCCAAGCGCCGAACAGGCTGTCGCCGCAGCGGAGATGATGATCCAGAAAGCTCAACGGAGCGCCGACGGTGAAGGTGTGGAGCCACAGCGAGACCTTGGCCAGTTCCACCGCCATGGGGTTCTTGTCCACGCCGTAGACGCACCGCTTGAGCACCATCCGTCGGACGATGTGCCGGTCGTCGAGTTGGCCCGGATCGAACGTCCACCCCCGGTCCTCGGCGTTGTCCATGATCGTGTTGCGGATCCCCTCGATCCGTTCCGCGAGCGGCGACAGGTATCCGTCCTGGATCGCCTCCGCCTCGGCCATCGCCTCGATGACGCGGTCGGCAAGGTAGTCCACGAGGTTGACCAAGAAGTGTCCCGATCCCATCGCCGGATCGCAGACCTTCAGTTCGAGCGTCCGTTCGGCCGGATCGAGCCGCTTCAGGCGGCCCATGCGCCGATCCTCCGGGACCTCTCGGGTAGCGACATCGGTCGCCTCGGCGGCGAACGCGTCCATCCGGGCGTCCACGAGCGGTCCGGCGGTCTCCCGGACGATCAGATCGACCAGATCGTCCGGCGTGTAGTAGCTGCCCGAGTCCTTGCGGGCGAACACGTTCGGGCGCACGACGATGTTCCCCCCCTCGCGGACGACCTCCCGTTCGAGGAGCCGCTCGTAGATCGAGCCGAGTTGCTGCACACCGAGATCCCGGTAGTTGATGTACCGGCGTCCGAGCGGCGTCCGCTCGAACGACAGCGCATCGATGACGTCGGCCATCACCGCGTCGCCCAGCCGGACGCGCGACAGCAGGGGCGCCCCGTCGCGGTCGAACAGCCCACCGTTGTAGGGAGGAAGACCTATCGAGGCGTCGCCTTGGTCGATGGCCCGGCACAGATCGTCGAACGCTGACCAGTAGCGCGCCGCCGCGACCGAGAACACGTCGCCCTCGTCCTTGCGGCGTCCGATGTCGCCGCGCACCCGGTCCCGGAGCGCGTAGTCGTCGTACCGGCTGTCCCGTACTGGCAGGAGATCGCGGTCCTCCGCGTAGAGCACGAAGAGGAGCCTGTAGAGCACGACAAGAGAACCGCCCCGAGATCGAGCTCGAAGAACTGCTCGGAGACCGAACGCGCCCCGGCCCAGTAGAGCCGCCAGCGGGCACCGTTCGTCAAGATGCCCCAGCGCACCTTGCCGGTGGTCACGTCGTCGATGCGCCGGAGGTAGCGCAGCATCTGGGTCGAGGGCGCGGACTCCTCGCCCCGGCGGCCCGAACGGCGATCAAGGGGCCGCAGCCAGCGTTTGGACTCGACGATGGCCAGACCGTGGCCGTAGCGCCTCCACTCCTCGGCGAAGCGGTTGGCGCGGTTCTTGGCGGCAGCGTCTGCGAACAGCAAGCCGTCCGGCACGTCTTGGCGGCCGACCGGCGACAGGTTCTGCTGCCTGAGATGGGCCGTCCAACCGAGTCGCTTCAACACCGGCCAGATCAGGTCCTCTTCGGTCTGGCTCTCGTTGGGCGAAAGGTCTGTGGGGAAGCGGTCGAACCGGGCCTGCAACGCGGCTTCGAGGCCGTCAAGGGCCGACGCCGACACGTCTTTCCAATCGGGAAGCTCCGTGATGGCTTCCCGGAGGAAGCCCTCCGCGAAAAGGCTACCGTCAAAGGGTCGGGACACCGTTAGTTTCCGCCGTTCGAGGCCAAGGACACCCGGACGCTCCTGCCTCGTAGCGCGCTGCCTGCCATGGTTGCATTCCTCCTGATGCTGTCAATGGTCCGCCGTCCAAACCTAGCGACCCTCCGATGGGAGCGCGTTTCCGAGCCGACCAAGAGCCGAAAGCGTTGGTTCGGGGATGTCGCCGACCGCCGGAAGAAGTCTCTCCAAGCCGTCGCCGGGTAGCTTGGACCCGTAGCTGGATACTCCGGTCGTGGGCCGGGCCGTGGCCGGGGGAGCGGCTGGCGGCGGTGTCCGGCGGGATGCATACGGCATTGAACACCCCGGTACGTTACCGGCGCATGGAATGCTGCCCGCTGGTTGACTCGACTGCGAACGGTTCATCACCGTTTCAGACATGGATACGCCGGAACAACGATTCGGTCCGGCGGCGACAGGAACGGTCGCCACGGAGCGAGCAAGGGCGCTGGAGCCCTTGGGCTGGAAGGGGCGCCGCGCCGAATGGATTGCCTTGGCCTGCTGCCACGGCGGCGTGTTCACGCGGGTACAGTGGACGGGCTTCCTCGGGTGCCACCACGAAAAGGTGGGCCGTGCCGTCCGCAAGCTCGTCGCCCAGGGCGTGGCCATCGAGGAGAAGCCGCCCGGCATCAAAGGCATCGGGCGCATCTGCCGGATCCACGGTCGCCCGATCTACAGGGCGCTCGGCTTGGGGGACCGCCGCCGCCGGAGAATCACGTCGCCGGAGGTGACGATGCGGCGCCTGCTCGGGCTCGACTATGTGCTCGAACATCCCCGCCTGCCGTGGCTGCCGACCGAAGCCGACCGGGTGGCCGCCTTCGAGGCGCTCGGGATCGAGCGGGGACTCCTTCCCCAGCGTGTCTACCGGGGCGCGCTCGGGGGTCTCCGGCGCTTCTTCCCGCTCGGGCTGCCCATCGCGCTGGACACGGAGCGCGCCGTCTTCGTCTACGCCGAACCGGGTTACGAGACGGCGACGGCGATCCGCTCGTGGGGCGCGAAGCACGGCGATCTCTGGAAGGGGCTCTGGGACCTGGGCCTCAAGATCGAGGTGGTGGCGGTCGTCCGGAGATGGAAGGAGTACGGGAGGACGAGCAGGGTGCTGGCCAACTGGTCGCGGTATCCGCGCCCGTCCGAAATCGACGGGGAGACCCGGCGCGACATCGCCCGGATCGAGCAGGCCATCCTCGCGGGAGATGTCCGCACGCTCGACGAATACGGTGGCTTGAACGCCGCCTTGAAGCGCGCCAACGCCCTTGAGAGGCGGGCGCGCAGGCGTGCGGGGAGGGGGCTGACGGAAAGCGTCAAGACATGGAGTTCGGACCGGCTGGCGGGGGCTCGAATCTGGTGGGAGTCCTGATGTGCTGGGCCGTACCGGAGGTGTGCAAGAGACAACGGGGGTCGATGCACACTTTGGCGCTCTGGTGATGCACACCGGCCGTCCTGCATATCCGGCGGCGAGGCAACGCTTTGCGGCTTCCCCGCGCGGTCGGCCGTGGCACAGAAGCCGCTTGGGGTATGGTGGGGAGCGACCCCAGGGGCACAGGTGCCCCGTTCGGGCGCGGGGCTGTGCGCGTTTTCACACGCTCGTCCCCGCCCCCTGCTGGGGTCGCTCCCCCAACAAATATCCCTGCGGGAAGGCGAAACTCCATGCGGTCGGCGTTCGCGGACGACTGAGCCGACCGGCGACCGGCGCCGGTCGCCGCTGCCCCGCCGACTTGCCGGATTGGGTGCCCTCTCGGGTTGGGGAGTCGGCGCGGTGACGGCCAGCCGGATCCGGCGCGCGGGCGCCCTTGTCGTCCTCGGCTTTGTGGCGCTTCTCTTGATCCTCTTCGTGTCGTCCTCCGACCGGCAGGCGGTTCTGGACGGCCGCGCGTCGGTCGAGCGCGAAGTCGTCGCGGCACTCCCTCCCGGCACAGGCGCATTGATCGAGCGGTTGCGGCGAACCCACCTGCTCAACGCGGACGAGAACCACGACCGGCTCGGTCTTGACAGCGCGTCGCGTGCGCGCGGCTTTCTGACGAACAGCCCGTACGAGCCGCCGTACCGTGAGTCCTGTCCGACCTTGGCCGACCTCCGGTATCCGCTTCCCCCGCACCCGCAGAGCTACGAGTGGGACGAGGCGGCGGGGACGTTCTTCTTCAGAGGGCAGGAGCCGGTCCTCGAATGGTACTCCTCGCTGGCGTCCGACACCGAGGTGTGCGCCGTCCGGTTCGCCGATTCCGCGCGCGTGGACTACCGGCTCCGCACCTTCCCCGACGCGGAGAGCGCGGTCGCGGAGGGTCACGTCGTCACCCACCGCCGCCACTGCGGCACCTGTTCGTCGCTGGGGGATCTCGCGGCCTACATGGCGAGACCGGATCTCACCTCGCCCGCGAGGACATGCGCGCGAAGGCTGACGGCCGGGGGCGTCAAGCAGTGCCTCATGGAGGAGATCGGCCTGTCGGAGCGTTGTGCCGAGACGTGGACGTACAACGTGCTGCATACGAGGCGGCGCTGCGCCGGGGCCTGCATCGGGCATTACGGCCTGTGGCACGTGGTCACGAACGACATGGACGGCGCGCGCGTGGACGAGGACGGGAGCCTGAACCCCTGTCTGGCCTGCGACGAATACGCTTCCGGCCCGGGCTTCCGGTTCGCTGCGGGACGCACGAGGCGCTCCTCGGGACTGGTGTCGGCGATCCCCCGGACAGCGGGCGAGATGTACGCGGTCGAGCACTGGCGCTACTTCAGGTAACGGACAGAGGCCTCCCCGAACGCCGGGGGCATCGGCGGCCCGGCGACATTGACGCTTTCCGCCCGCTCGTCGAGTATTCATGGTCGAATACAATCGAACGGCTTCCGATTCATCCGCGTCCACCGGGCGCGCGGGCCTGCCTCCAGAAAGGGTAACGGACCATGGGCAGCTTGCATGATGCCGTCATACAGTACGTGGAGCGGGAAATGAAGAAGGACCCCGGCGTGAAGAACGCGACCCTGTTCGCCGGTGCCCGCGAGATCGACGAATCGATTGGGGAACTCAGGCCGCAACAATTCCACGCCAGGTATCGGCTGCCGGTGACACGGCGGATGGCGGAGGAGCGGCAGCCCGCACGGCAACGGAAGGCGGACCCGGTGCCCGACCCTGCGCCCGTGGAATCCGGGGACGGTGCCGCCGTCATGGAATATGTGGAGCGGACGCTCGAAGCGAACCCCGGCGTCACCAACGCGGACCTGTTGGCGGGAGCCCGCGAGATCGACCCCTCTGTCGGCCAGCTCACAGGCCGGCAGTTCCACGCGAGATACCCCCTCCAAGTGAAGGCGCGACTCGCAAGGGCCGCCGCGCCCGAGCCCAAGACACTCCCGGAACCCGAGGCCCCGGCGGCTGAGGAAACCACCGCCCAAGATCTGCCACCGGTGAAGGAGGGCGACCCGGTTGCGGTTCGCCGCCTGCTGCTCGATCTGGCCAGGGAACTCGCGAGCGCGGAGAGCAAGGCGGAAGTGATCGAGGTCATGGCCCGGTTGGATGAATACGTCGCCGAGATCATGAAGGCGGCGCGCGGCTGACCGCAGTGAGACGGGTCAGGAGCGCCGCGCACCCCTGACCGAACGGTTGCCACCTTGGTGGCTTCGAGAGGTCGGAGGCGAGCGCGGGCGACGGTCGCTCAACCCCTTCCCGCAAGGGACCGCTGGCTGGGAGGGACCCCGCAGCGGCGGGGAGGATGAGGCTGTCCGGCTCCATCCTCCCCGGTGCCGATTGAGGCATGCCGAAATGGGGGGTCCCTCCCAGCCACGTCCGACGAGTACGGATCGGCACCGGCGCTCCGCTTGACGTGGCGCAACCGAAAGCGCGCCAGCGGGTTGCAGCACCGATGCCATTGTCCGGCCGAACGGCGATTTCTTGTCCGGCCACCCCCAAAGTGAGCCGGACAATTCTGGATCGGCACCGGGAACGTCGAAAGCGGCCTCCGAATCATGGCCTTGCGCGCCAACATCGACACGCTCCGGGACGACGCCCGCACCAATCGCGCCCGACCCGGCTACCGACGTACACCACCGCCCGGAGCCTCGCGTCTGGCGGAGACGCGTTCTCTCTGCGACCTTTTGTTCGCGCAGATCGTGCGGTCCATCGAGAGAGGAAATCGAACGATGGCACGCACGAAACGAAGTCGGCGCTCGTACAGCGCCGGCGAATGGGGCCGGAACCGGGTGAGGGTGTTCGCCGATCCCAAGACCGGCTTGTACCAGATCGAGTGGCGCGAGCACGGGCGCAGGCGCACGAGGTCGCTCAAACACGGCGACTGGAGGCGCGCGAAACGGCAGGCGGACGAATTCGCCGCAGGGTTCGTTGGACCGTACCTGAACGGCAAGGCGGAAGCCAAGCCCGAGCCGCTGACGCTGGGTATGCTCTTTGACATCTACGGTGAAGAGGTGACGCCCACTAAGCGCCCAAGGTCCCGGCACCACGACCGGGCCGCGACGCGGACGTTTCTCAAGTTCTTCGGAAGCGACCGAAAACCGCAGACCTTGTCCCAGAGGGACTGGGACCGGTTCATCCGAGCGCGCCGGGCGGGAAGAATCGGACCGAGCGGGAAGCCCGTGTCGAATCGGATGATCGAATGCGACCTGAGGTTCCTGATGACGGTGCTCAACTGGGCCGTGAGGTCGCGGGACGAACTGGGGCACCCGCTCTTGGGTTCCAACCCGCTGAAGGGCCTCAGGATGCCCATGTCCAAGAACCCCACGCGGGTCGTACTCGAAGAGGAGGAGTATCAGGCGATGCTCCGGGTATCCCGCCAAGTCGATTGGCGGTTCCACATCGCACTCGTCCTCGCGCATGAGACGGGGCACAGGATCGGCGCTATCCGCAAGCTGACTTGGGCCGACATCGACCTCGAACGCGGAGTCGTCCGGTGGCGGGCGGAGAACGACAAGTCGGGTTACGAACACACGACGCCCGTTACCCCTGAGGTGACCGAGGTTCTTGAGGAAGCGCGAAGTGGTGACCACGTAACCGCGAACGGTCCGGTGTTCCCCGCACCAAGGAATCCCTCGATATGCGCGGGCTCCGCGCTGGCGCACTATTGGTGGAAGCGAGCCGAGAGGCTCGCGGGACTGGAACCCAAGGGCAGGAGGGGCTGGCACTCGCTCAGGCGGAAGTTCGCCAGCGACCTGATGGACCAGCCGCTCAAGGTGCTCTGCGAACTCGGCGGATGGAAGACGGCCAAGACGGTTCTTCAGTGCTACCAGAGAGCCGACGAAGGACAGCTTCGGAAGGCACTGGCAGCCCGCAGGAGGTTTCGGGGCTAGATCCGCAATCGGCGGGAGTCAAACAGCTGGAATCCGATCATCGAATCTCGTAATCTCAACGCCAAGAGTAAGATACGATTCGGATACCGAATGCTGATCCACCGCACTATGTAGCCGCCGACCTCACCCCGCGGCAACCCGGTTTCGCCGCGGCGTACCCGACGCGGCCACCTCCCGGCACTGCCGCAAGCGCGCCACCCCGCCGCCACTGGCCCCCCACCCCGCCGCGCGGTACGATCCCTGCACGCCCTGCCACCTCGTCCGCCCTGCGGCGACCCACTCCGTCCTGGACGCGAGCATGACTCGAATCACCCTCGCGGCGGCCATCTTTTCGGCGCCCACCCCGGCCCCCGGCACGCACGCCCTCGCCCGCACGCCTCGGCACTCCACCGTGACGACTCGGCTCCTCGCCGTCGCCGCCATCGCACTCGCCGCCACCCTCGCCCCGCCCCCAGCCCGCCTCGCCGCCCAGGGCGCCTACCCCGCCGCCTCGCACGGCGGCAACTACATGCACAACTTCTACTTTCCCCCGGCGCCCTCCTCGTCGCCCTGGTACCCGGCCTGGCACCCCGGCGGCGAGCGCGTCGCGGTGGCCATGAGCGGGTCGCTCTGGGAGGTGGACATCGCGACCGGCGACGCCCACGAGATCGTCCACGGCCCCGACTACTACTCGTCTCCCAACTACTCGTCCGACGGCGCGTGGCTGCTCTACACCGCGGACGACGGCGGCGGTACGATCGACCTCGAGGTCATGAACACGGCCACCGGCGAGCGCCTCCGCCTCACCGAAGGCGCCCACATCCACACCGACCCCCGCTTCTCGCCGGACGGCGGCCGCATCGCGTACGTCTCGACCGCCCCCGGCGGCTACTTCAACGTCTACATCCGCCCGTTCGCCGAAGGCGCCTGGACCGGACCCGAGGTCTCTGTCACTTCCGACAACTCCTTCGGCCGCGACCGGCTCTACTTCGGCGCCTGGGACATGCACATCTCGCCCTCCTGGTTGCCGGGCGGCGAGGAGCTGCTGATCGTCTCCAATCGCGACGTCGCACTCGGCAGCGGCAACGTCTACCGTGTTCCGGCCCGGGCCGGCGGCATCGAGGACCGCCAGCTCGTCCTCGCCGAGCAGACCCTCTACCGCACCCAGCCTCACGTCTCGTACGACGGCCAGCGCTTCGTCTACTCCTCGACCGCAGGCGCCGCGGACCAGTTCCAGAACCTGTACGTCCAGCCCACGACGGGTGGCGAGCCGTACAAGATGACCTTCTTCGACCACGACGCCTTCCACCCGCGCTGGTCGCCCGACGCGGAGTGGATCGCCTTCGTCGCGAACGGCGGCGGGCCGCGCAACCCGAACGGCCTGCCGCAGCTGTACCTGCTGGAGGCCAACGGCGGCAGACTGCGGCGCGTCGACATCACCGAACGGCACTGGGCGCGGCCGACGGGCACCCTCACCGTGACCACCACCGACGCCGCGGGCGTACCGATGGCCAGCCGGGTCCATCTCACCGCCGCCGACGGCAAGTTCCACGCACCCGCCGACGCCTATGCCCGCGTGGCCCGCGAAGGCGACCGGATCTTTCATCACCCAGGCTCCTTCACCGTGGAACTCCCGGCCGGCGAAGTCGAGATGACCGTCGTGCGCGGATTCGAAACCGAGCCCGTGACCTCCACCGCCGTCATCCGTCCCGGCGAAACCACCGTGATGACGGTCACGCTCACGGAGATATCCGACCTCTCCGACGAGGGCTGGTTCTCGGGCTCCACCCACGTCCACATGAACTACGCCGGCAACCTGCGCAACAGCCTCGCCAACCTGATGATGATGTCCGCCGCGGAGGACCAGGACGTGGTCGCCGAGCAGGTCGCCAACAAGGACAACCGCATCCTCGACCACCAGTACTGGATCCCGGGCGGGGGCCCGCATCCCCTTTCGGAACCCGACCGCCTGCTGGTCGTCGGGCAGGAGTACCGCCCGCCCTTCTATGGACACGTCTTCATGTTCGGCCACCGGGAACACCTGATCGCGCCGTACGCGATGGGGTACGAAGGCACGGGGATCGAGAGCCTCTACCCGAGCAACACCGACATGATGCTGAAGGCCAAGGCCCAGGGAGCGACGACCGCCTACGTCCACTCGTTCTACAACGGCGACCCGCTGGATGGGAACCTCGGTGGCGCCAAGGGCTTCGTCGTCGATGCCGCGCTTGCGGCCGCGGACGCGGTCGAGTGGTCCACGCCCCAGGACGGCTGGCCCCCTGTCTACGCCGTGTGGAGCAACGGGATTCGCGCAACCGTGGTCGGGGGCGAAGACTCGATCTCCAGCCTCCACGCGACGCCTCTGGTGGGGTCGATGCGGACGTACGTGCGCACGCCGGACGGTGAGCTCACCATGGACGGATGGTTCCAGGGGATTCGCGACGGCAACTCGTTCGTCAGCTCCGGCCCGCTGATCGAGTTCACGGTCGACGGCAGAGGGCCGGGGGAAGAGCTCGACCTCGACGGACCAGGCGAGGTGCGGTTGCGTGGCCGGGTGTGGAGCGTGGTGCCGATGGAAAGGGTCGAACTGGTCGTCGACGGCGACGTGGTCCGCACCTGGGAACCCGCCGGCGACAGGAAGTCCCTCGACATCGACGACACCCTGGCCATTGGCGCCAGCGGCTGGATCCACCTGCGCGTCGAGGGCGCCCCCGAGGACAGCTGGCCGCTCGACACGTCGTATCCGCAGGCGTTCACCAACCCGGTCTGGGTGACGGTCGCGAGCCGCCCGATCCGGAGCGCCGGCGCCGCGGACTACGCGCTGCGCTGGATCGACAAGCTGGAGGCCATGGCCCAGGTGTGGCCGGGTTGGCGGTCGGAGTGGGAACAGGAGCACGTGTCCGGGCAGTTCGAGGAGGCACGTGAGGTGTACCGGCGGCGGGGGGCAGAGGCAGGGGACGACGTGGGTGCAGCGGGCGGCGACCCCGGCGCAGCACGGAGCACCGGCGCGGCAAGCGGCACCGGCACACCCCTTCCCGCCATCACCGAGCAGTCCAGCGGCACGACCGAGGTCCTGCAGGCGATCAGTCCGGTGTCGGCGGAAACCGTGTGGGCGAGCGGGCACGGCGGAGTGATCCTGCGGACGGTCGACGGCGGCGAAGCGTGGCAGCGGGTTGCAGCGCCGGCCGCCGATTCGCTCCAGTTCCGCGACATCCACGGGTTCTCGTCCCGTACAGCCATTGCGCTGACCGCGGGCACGGGACCGGCGTCGCGCATCTACCGTACCGCCGACGGCGGCGAGACCTGGACGCTCGGCTTCCTGATGGACGCGCCCGAAGGATTCCTCGACTGCCTCGACTTCTGGGACGGCGAGCGGGGCTTCGCGTATGGCGACTCCTTCGACGGCGTCCCTTACATCCTGCTCACCGGGGACGGCGGGCGGAGCTGGGCGCGGATTCCCGCCGATGCCGCTCCGGCGGCCAACCAGGGCGAGGGCGGCTTCGCGGCCAGCGGCACGTGCGCCCGCGCGGGTGATTCGGGACGCGGCTGGATCGTCACGGGAGCAGGCGGCTCCGCGCGGGCGTTCACCACGATGGACTACGGTGAGACGTGGACGGCGGCCGAGGTGCCCATGGCGAGGGGCGATGCCGCGGGGAACTTCACGCTCGCCATGGCGGACGGGTCGCCGTTGATGGCGCTGGGCGGGGATCTGGGCGCGCGCGAGGAGGTGGTCGCGGCGAACGCGGCCGTCACCAGGGATGGGGGCCGCACCTGGACGGCCGCCAGCGCCGCGCCGATCGACGGAGCCGTGTACGGGAGCGCGGTCGGCCGCTGGGGCCCCTACCGGAATATCGTGGCGGTGGCGCCGCCCGGCGCCGCGTACACCAGCGACATGGGTGCAACGTGGCACCCACTTCCGGGTGTGAGCGCCTGGGCGGTCGAGTTTGCGCCGGGCGGCCGGGTGGGCTGGGCCGCCGGAGAAGGGGGGAGGATCTGGCGAATCGAGTGGTGAGGCGGCCTGGGCGGGCACGCCGGGCGTTCGGTGCGGGGTGGGCGCGTCAAGCCGTATGCGCGCTCTGGGCCGTGCTGGCATGCGGCGCCGGGAGCGTCGCAGCCGCCCAGGAACGGCCGCCCCGCATCGAGGGCAGGGTGGTCGACCGCACGACGGGCGCCGCGGTCGAAGGAGCCACGATCGTGCTGGGGCGCCTCGGGGCCGAGGCGGGGGATTCGGCCCGCGCCGAGACGGTTACCGATCGCGCGGGGATGTTCCGGTTCGAGCAGGCAGCATCCGGCAGCCACCAACTGACGGTCACCCACGTCGCCTACGGCACCCTGGGCGAAGAGGTCGCCATCGCACCGGGTGACCGCATCGTCCTCCGGGTCACCCTCTCCCCGACCGCGATCGCGCTGGAGCCCGTCACCGTCGAAGTCTTCAGCGACGAGGCGCGCCGGGACCGGGCCCTCGGCACCGCCCGCAGAAGGCTCACGGCGGCCCAGCTGGAACCGGTCTCAAGATCCGGTGACCACCTGGCCAACGCCCTCGCTCGCCTCCTGCCGGGGGTGCGCGTTCGCAGCGGACGCAGTCAACCGGGCGAACTCGTCTGCCTGGAGTTCCGCGATCCGGCTTCGATGGCCTCCCCGGGGTGCCGGACGCCGCTGGTCATCGTGGACAACGTCCGCCAGGCCAACGGCCTCGTCACCCTCAACACCCTCCCGATCAGCCACATTCGCAGCGTCGAAGCGGTATCGCCCAGTGAAGCGGGTGTGCGCTACGGTGCCGATTCCAGCTACGGCGTGATCCTTATCGAGACCGTCGCCGGCGGCGCACCCCTTTCCCAGCCGGGCGACGGCAGCAACCCTCCCTACCGGGACAGGACATACAATTGGGCGCTCGAGTCGGAGCCCTATCCCTGGGCCAAAGCGCTGGGCACCGCTTTCGTCGCGAACGCGGCCGGACTGCTGGCCGGGTACGCCGTGTCGCAGAGGTGCCTGAGTTTCGACGATCTGTCGCAGCACTTCACCGGTGCGCGTTGCGGCGCGCTGGGCAATGCCGGGTCGCGGCTGTTCCTGTACGGCACGCCCCAGATCGGCGTCGGCTACCTCGCGGGGCGCGTGGGCGCCACCGACCTTTCGCGCGGCAGCATGTGGACGAATGCGGTCGCGGGTTCGATCATGGCAGTCCCCGGAATCGTGTTGGCGATCACGAGTGACAAGGACGGCTTTCCCGCATCGACGGAGATCGGGGTCGTCATGTCGGTGCTCGGGGCCCCGGTAGCCACCGTGGTGGCGGATCGGCTATTCCGCCAGGTGTGGCGCTAGCGACACCTCTTCGGCCTCGTGGGGGAGTGCTTCGTGCTTTGTTGGCCAAAAAAGGGCGAAAGTGGCGGACAAAACCCGCTCCGGGATCGATTCTTCGCGCCTCCGGTCATCCCCGCCTTGTACGTTACGGTCACGGCGCCGCCTGAAACCCGCAGGCGGCCGAACCCCGATCAAACCGTTGGAGGAAAGATGTCGAAGAAGGGCAGACTCGCAGCGTTCGACCACGTCGCAGCTGGCACGAGGTTGGTTCTGGCGGCCGTCCCGGAGGACCGGATGGACTGGCGTCCTCACGACAAGTCATGGACGCTCGGGGAACTCGCGAGCCACTTGGCAAACCTTCCGAACTGGGCGGTTCCAACGCTTGTCCAGTCCGAACTCGAACTGTCTCCGGATGCTGGCGGACCCCCACCGAGGGCGGCATTCGCCACGAAGGGCGAGATGCTCGAAGCATTCGAGAACAGTACCGCTACCGCCCGGATCGCGATCGAGAATACGTCGGACGAGGTGCTGGCGGGTCCGTGGACCCTGCTCCTCGATGGCGTACCTCGATTCACGATGCCCAAGGCCGCTGTCCTCCGCACCTTCGTCTTCGACCACATGATCCACCATCGGGCTCAGCTGGGAGTCTATCTGCGTCTTCTAGACGTGCCTGTTCCCCAGACGTTCGGGCCGACCGCCGACTTCCCCGACATGTAGGTCCGACTTCCCGGCATCCAGGGACGATGTCCGCGGCGTGCGGGGACGACTTCACGGCGCGCAGGACGATGTCTCGCGGCCGGGCGGCCGGAGGTGCGGGCGACTCTCGCCTCCGCGCTCGCATTCGCTAGCTTCCCCCATGAGAACACTCGATCCCGGGGGCTTCGACCTCCTTACATTCGACTGCTACGGAACGCTGGTCGACTGGGAAGCGGGCATCATCGCGGCGGCGGGGCACGTCTGCACGAACCACGGGGTGTCCCCCGCCGAGGCCGGGATTCTCTCCGCCTTTGGCGAAGCGGAGCATGTGGTTCAGGGGGAAAGATACCGCACCTATCGGGAGGTGCTGGCGCTCACACTCGAGGAAATGGGCGGCTCGCTCGGCTTCCGCCCCACCGACGCCGAATGTGACGCCTTTGCGGACTCGGTCGGAGACTGGCCGCCCTTTCCCGATACCAGGGCTGCTCTGCAGCGACTGGGCGGGCGCTACCGGCTCGGCATAGTTTCAAACGTCGATGACGATCTCTTCGCCGAGACCACGAGGCGCCTGGGCATCGATTTCGACTGGGTTGTCACCGCGCAGCAGGTGGGCAGTTACAAGCCCGCTCCCGCCCACTTCGAGGAGATGGTCATGCGCTCGGGGATTCCAAGGGATCGGACGCTGCATGTCGCGCAGAGCCTCTTCCACGACATCGGCCCGGCGTCGGCGCTGGGCTACGCCACCGTGCATGTGAACCGGCCCAGCCGCGGAAGCGGGAGCGGCGCCACGCCCCCCTCCAGCGCCCGTCCCGACGCCGAAGTGCCCGACATGGCCGGCGTGGTCGACCTGTTGCTGGCCGACAGATGAGCAACGACTCCCAGGGGTCCATTGGCCGGCACGCAGAGCGTAGCGCGGACGGCCCCTCCGCGTCTGGCGCCCCTGCCAGCTCGGACCGCCCCGGCACGCCGGACGGTCGCGACGGCATTCACACCATCCGCGCCAGCGGCATCCACCGCGGCTGGAACGGGATCCACTACAAGACCGGCCTCTCGGCGAAGAACGTGCCCGCCCGCGAGCTGTCCATGAACGTCGCCCGGATCCCGCCCGGCGGGGTCGCCTTCGCTCACATCCACGTCGACTTCGAGGTGATGCTCTACATCCTCGAGGGCACCGTGCGCCACGACTTCGGCCCCCACCTGCGCGAGTCCATCGTCAACCGGGCCGGCGACTTCATCTTCATCGAGCCCGGCGTCCCGCACGAGGTCGTCAACATCAGCGGCACGGAGGACGTGGTGGCCGTCGTCGCCCGCTCGGACGCTTCGGAGTGGGAGAACATCGTGGATTACGACCCCGAAACCGGCGAGGTGATCCCCAGGCGGGAGGCGAGCCGCGAAGGCTCGTGAGCGGGGCCGCTCCGGCCGGGGCGAGTTGGCCCTATGGCCAGGACGCGATCACGATCCCCTGCGCCACCAGCGCGACCCCGTTGTACAGGATGTTGAGCCACGCCAGTCCGGCCTTGCGTCCCTCGTAGGCGACCGACTGGTGCGAGACCGGAAGCACGAAGGCGACCAGCGCCATCAGCCCCACATGCACGCCGACCATGGCGCCGCCCGCGTACTCCGCGAGCAGCTGGGCCAGCACGAACGCCGTGACGAGCGACAGCAGAAAGCCCAGGCCGTGGGTCTTGAGGGGATTGAATCCCTCGCGGAGCTCTTCCTCGGTCGTTTCCATCAGGGCCATCCAGCGCTTGCCGAAAAGCGGGCCGTACCAGAGCGCGCCGATGATCATCGGAACGATTCCCGCGACCAGGACTGCGAGCAGATTGACGTCGTGCATGGTGTGTTTCCTCGGGCTGGAGGTGGGTGAGGGGCTGGATCAGCGGCCCCCGTTGGTCTTCAGAATCCTCGAATCGTAGCGGAAGTCCTCGATTCGGCCAGTCTTGATCTGGCAGGCACACACATCGGCCTCCGGAGAACATGTCTTCGACTGTCCGGCAGTGCTCAGGTCCCGCCAGGCGCCACGCTTCAACGAATTCTGTCACCCGCGGTCAGCTGAACACGCCGTCGCGAAGGCGTCCGATCAGCTGCTCAACCTCCCTGCCGCCTGCTTCGGTGGAAGCTCGCGTCAGCGGCGACTCGCCTTCCAACAGCTCATTTCGCTCATCACCGCAACAGTGGCCGGCCCACGGAGGCGTGGTAGCGAGCGGTACCCCCCGCTAGAACGTCTTCGCCATCCGGTCCAGAAACGCGCGCTCATCCGGCGTCAGCGCCCTGGGGCCGACCTTCCTGACCTTCCGCAGCAGGAAATCCACCTCTTCGCGGTTGATCTCGTGGAGCCGGTCCCGGGGAATGGCGTCCCAGCGGGTGAGCGCATCGGCATCGGTCGCCTCGGGCGCGACCTGGGTCGGCGGCGTTCGCACGACCACCCGGCGGTGCCGGCGGCGCTCCCATGCGCGCAGGAACAGCCAGCCGGTGGCGAGCCCCCCCAGATGGGCGGAGTGCGCGATCCCGTCCTGGGCGCCAGCTACCCCCGCGAAGAGGCTCGATGCCACCATGAACAGCGCGAGCATGCGGGCCTGGATAGGAAGAACGCCCCAGATGTAGATCTCCTCGCGCGGCCAGTAGCGGGCGAACCCCAGCACCACTCCGTACACGGCCCCGGACGCGCCGACGACCGCGGCGGTGGGCGAGAACGCGAAGAAAAGCAGCGCGCCCCCGACGCCGCACAGCACGTAAAACCAGATGAAAGTTCTGCTCCCGAGCCGCTCTTCCAGCCTCGGTCCGAAGAAGAAGAGCATGAGCATGTTGAAGAAGATGTGCGCGAGATTGGCGTGCAGGAACGCATAGGTCACGAGCGTCCAGGGCCTGAAGATCGCCAGCACGGGGATGAACGCGAAGTCGCTGCGGAGACCCGGGTTGAAGGATGTGAGCAGGTAGATGACCACATTGGCCAGCAACAGACGCTGCACCCATGGCGTCATCAACACGCGGCTACCCTCTTCTCCGCCGGGATTCTCGAATCACTGTTCCATTCTGCTCCATTCTGCGTCAAATCTATTGGTAGCCCCGCGGGCGGACCATCGGGGCCGGCTATCGCCCGCCGCAGCCATCGGCCCGCGCCTGCAACTCGCCGGGAAGCAGCACCGCATGGATGAAGGAGTGGACGGGTGTGGGGACGCCGACGGTTGCCCCCAGCCGCACGGCCGCCCCGGTCCAGGCATCGAGCTCGGAGGGTCGACCCGCGGCGATGTCGCGCTGGAGCGACGAGGTGCCCTCGGCCGGGAAGGTGTCCACGGTGTTCAGCGCGAAGCGAACCGCATCGCCTTGCAGTGACACCCCGTGGGCGGCTGCCACCGCTCCGATCTCTTCCATGGCTCGTCGCAGAAGGGACCGGCTCTCGGGGAGGGTGCGCACCGGCCCCAGCGGCATCCGGCACGCACCGCAGACACCGCCCACCGAGCAGACGAAGAGGAACTTCAGCCAGATCGCCGCATCGATGTCGGCCGGCACCTCGGCGTAGACCCCCGCGCCCTGCAGGGCGGTCACAAGCGCGTCGACCCGGGGGGATCCACCGCCGTCCCACTCGGCAATCGCCACGTACGGGTCCACGCCGACGTGCCGGATCTCGCCAGGCGCCGCCACTTCGCTGATGATGCGCGTAAGCCCCTTGCCCATGCGGCCACGCCCAACGGCGGGGACGAGTGCCTCGTGGGCGTCAACGCCGTTCAGCAGCGGCACCACCAGGGTGTCGCGGCCCAGCAGCGGCCCAATGCCTTCGCGGACGGCGGCCAGTTGCATCGACTTCACCGCCACGATGACGGCGTCGACCGGGCCGATGTCGCCGGGGTCGTCGGACGCGGCCGCTGGCCGCACCGTGAAGTCCCCTCCCGGCGAGCGCACGCCGAGGCCCCGTTCGCGAATGGCGGCCAGGTGGGCGCCGCGCGCGATCAGGGAGACCTGGTGGCCGGCGCGGGCCAGAACCGCGCCGTAGTAGCCGCCGACGCCCCCCGCGCCGTAGATGGCGATTTTCATGGGGGCGAAGTTACCCTGATCACCGGCAGGCTCAAAGTCCGGTCGAACGCACAGACCACCCGGTCAGGCGACAAGGGGAAGGCATCGATGATTCTGTACCATGAAGGGACGCGCGTTTCGGTCCCGCACACCTCTGCCAGGCAACGGACGCGTGCGCCGACCGTCCTGCGGCGCGTCCCGGGGTCGCTTCTCCTGACCTGCGCCGCCGCCATCGCCGGCCTTTCCCCCACGGCGCTCACCGCCCAGGCATCCGAGCAGCGCTACAGCGACTGGGTCCGGCGCGATTTCCGACCGCAGGAGTACGAATACCGCCGCGGCCGCACGATGGACGGGCTGCGGGCATCCGGCGGCGGCCTCCTGCTCACACCGTCCTCGGATGGCTCGACCCACGGCGGCACCTTCCGCCAGTTGGACGACTTCTGGTACCTCACCGGCCTCGAGGTCCCGCAGTCGATGCTCGTGCTCGACTCCGACCGGAGCCGGTCGCTGCTCTTCATGCCGACGCGGGATCCGCGATTCGACAATCCGGGGAGGCCGAACGACTTCCCGGGACGGCCGCTGCTGGATGATTACCGGCTGCGCAGCAACGCGGGGATCGACGAATACCGGGACATCGCCGACCTCGACGCCTACCTGCGTGGACGGTTTGCCGAAGGAGCAATTGCGCGCGTCAACGCAGGCGCGGCGGGGCCGGTGCCGGAGCCGGAGGTGCCGCTGATCGGGGCCGTCGAGGCTCACGTCGCCCTCATCCACCGACTGCGGTCCGACTACGCGGAGGCGGAGATCGCGAATGCGTTCGAGGTCGTTGCGCGCATGCGGATGATAAAGTCGCCGGCCGAAATCGGGCGTATGCGGGGGGCCGCGGACGCGACCATGGCGGGGATCCGTGCCGCCGCCGACAGGATCCGGCCGGGCGTGGACGAGCGGAGTCTGCAGGGGGAGTTCGAGCGCTCGTGCCGGAGCTTCGGTGCCCAGTCGATCCCGTTTACGCCGATCGTGAAGTCAGGGCCGAACAGTCTGTGGCCGTGGCGCGTGCTGGCCGCGCACTATGACCGGCGCAACCGCGCAATGGAGGACGGCGATCTGGTGATTCTCGACGTCGGCTGCGAGGTGAACGGGTACGTGAGCGACGTCGGGCGCACCTTCCCGGTGAACGGGTCGTTCTCGGATGTGCAGCGGGAGAAGCTCGCGGTGAGCAATCGGGCGGCGGCGGCGATCATCGCGGCGGTGCGCCCCGGGGTGACGCTGCGCGAGCTGACGGCGGTGGCCTACGAGGCCATCCCCGACGACGAGGAGCCGTACATGCAGACGCCTTCGTTCTTCGGCCACCACATCGGCCTGTCGGTGGGCGATCCCGCGCTGCTCGACGAGCCGCTGGCGCCCGGGATGGTCTTTACGGTGGAGCCGTGGTACTACAACCACGACATCGGCGTGTCGGTGTTCGTCGAGGAGGTGGTGCTGGTGACGGAGGACGGGGTGGAGGTGCTGACGGAGGGGTTGCCGCGGGACCCGGGGGCGCTGGAGGCGATGGTGCGGTAGGGGCTCAGCTACCCAGCCCCACCGCCACCTCCCCCAACACGGCTACCGCCTCATCCAGCTGCCCGTCGGTCACGTACGGCGCCGGCCCCAGGCGCAGCACGCTCCCGCGTGAGTCGGCGTAGACGCCCTGCCCACGCAGCTTGCAGGCGATCTCCCCGGCGCGCGGTGTCTCCAGGGCCAGAAACCCGCCCCGGCGCGACAGCGGCACCGAACGGTCCCGGGTCAGCACAGCCGGATCCAGCTCCAGCGCGTCCACGGCTGCCGCCAGCCGCCTGGTCTGCGCCAGGCTGATCTCGCGAAGCCGGACCGCGTCCAGACCCTGCTCGCGGAAGAAGCGGAAGACCGACGCCGCGCGGTAATGGCTCACCGGGTCATAGGTCGATCCGGCGAAGCGCAGGTGGCCTTCGCCGTAGCTCACGCCGCCATCGCCCGGTGCCTGCGTGAGCGTCCCGAACTCCGCAAACCAGCCCGTGAGCACGGGACGCAGGGTGCATTCGCGCGGGAACCGGAGGAAGCAGTTCCCTTCCCCCAGCTGGCAGTACTTGTAGCCGCCGCCCACGACGAAGGCGTCCTGCAGCCCCATCTCCACCACCGAAAACGGTACCGCGTTGAGCGAGTGATACGCGTCGACCAGCAACTCGGCGCCGACCTGCGCGCACGCTCGCGCCACCTCGTCGAGCCCCTCGACGATCCGCGCGTCCCGGAAAAGCACCGACGACACCAGCACCGCCGCTGTTCGATCGTCCACCGCGGCCGCAAGCCTGCCGGCCACCGCCCCTGATCCGTCCGCACCGACACCCTCCCGCGTCGCAACCCGGACGATCTCGATCCCCTCGCTCTCCAGCCGGTCCAGCTGGCGCCGAACGGTATGGAACTCGCCGTCGGTGGTAACCAGCCGCGGCCGCGCGCCCAGCGGCAGTGCCGACAGGAACCGGATCACCAGCTCGTGCGTGTTCTGCCCCAGCGTGATGTGGCCGTCCACATCGTCCAGCAGACGCCGGTACCCGGCCCGCACCTCGTCGGCGACCGCGAAGGCCCGTCCCCACTTGTCGTCCACATGCTCAGCGGCATCCAGCCACGCCTGTTTCTGGGCGTCGAAGGCCACGTCCGGCCACGCCTGGTGCGAGTGCCCGGTGAGCAGTACGCGGTCCGTGACGCGGAAACGGGAATAGTGTGCGGCGAGGGCGGCCGCGCCGGCGTCCGTCATGGAGTCCGCCGCGAGAGGCCATCGGGACGAGCGTCCACCGACGTCACAACGACGACCTCATCTCCCACAGATCCGGAAACGCCGCGGTGAGCGTTGTCGCCAGGTAGGCCACCCCCGCGCTGTCGCCCGTCCCGGGTTTGTTGCCGATCGTGCGCTCCACCATCTTGACGTGCCGGTACCGCCACTCCTGGAACCCCTCGTCCAGGTCGACCAGGCGTTCGCACAGGTTCACGATCCCGGGGTCCGTGCGGTACATCTCGATCAGCAGCTTCTGCAGCTCGGGATCAGGCGTTACGGACCTGGTCACGTCGCGCGTCAGCGCCCGCTCGGGGACCTTGCACCCCTTGCGGACCAGGAACCGGAGGAAGGCATCCCAGAGCGACGGCTCCTCCAGCCTGCGCCTGAGCCGCCGCTGTTCATCGGGATACGGAAACGCCTTGAGGTACGACGCGCGCTTCATCCCCAACGCGAACTCCAGCTCCCGGAACTGGGCGGACTGGAAGCCGCTGGCCGTGTCGAGGCGGTCGCGGAAGGACTCGAACTCGACGGGGGTCATCGTCTCAAGGATGTCCAACTGGCCGACCAGCACCTTCATGATCGAGCGCACGCGCTTGAGGGTCGCGGCCACCCGCGGCTCGTCCCCGGCCATGAGCAGCCCGCGCGCGTGGTCCAGCTCGTGCAGCGCGGCCTTGAACCACAACTCGTGGACCTGGTGGACGATGATGAAGATCATCTCGTCGTGCTCGGGAGGGTCGGCAAGCGGCTTTTGCAGCGACAGCAACTCCGGCAGCATCGCGAAGCGCTGGTAATCCATCTGTTCTCGTTGTTCACCCATCTTCGGTCTCCGGGCCGTACGCCCCCGAAGCCGCGCCGAACCGCGGCGTGTAGTTGTCCAGAGTCTCGTACTGCGACGGCCAGGGCAGCGGATACCCCAGCGCGTAGGCGGCGTGACGGGTCCAGTATGGATCCCAGAGGTGCGCGCGCGCCATGAGGCAGAGGTCGGCCCTGCCAGCCGCGATGATCCCGTTAACGTCCTCGAAGGACGAGATGTTGCCGACGGCCATCGTCGCGATCCCGACCTCGTGGCGGATGCGGTCCGCGAAGGGCGTCTGAAACTGCCGCCCGTACCGGGGTTGCTGGTAGGGCACCGTCTGGCCGGTCGACACATCTACGACGTCGCATCCGTGGGCTTTCAGCGCGCGCGAAATGGCGACCGCGTCCTCGGGTTCGTTGCCGCCGGGCCACCAGTCCACCGCCGAAAGACGCACGGAGAGCGGGCGCTCGTCGGGCCACAGCGCGCGCACCGCGCCGACGACACGGAGGGGGAAGCGCAGCCGGTTTTCCAGGCTTCCGCCGTAGCGGTCGGTCCGCTGATTGGTCAGCGGCGACAGAAAGCTCGCCAGCAGGTAGCCGTGCGCCATGTGGATCTCGACGATGTCGAAGCCGGCCTCGACCGCCATCCCGGTGGAGTGCTCGAAGTCGGCGACCAGGGCGTCCATTCCGGCCTCGTCCAGTTCGTCCGGGACCGGGCTGTGCTCGAAGAACCCGATCGGCGAGGCGGATACGATCGGCCAGCCGCCATCGTCCAGGGGCTCGTTGGGGCCCTCCCAGTCAAGCCGCGTCGATCCTTTTCGCCCCGCGTGGCCGAGCTGGATCCCGATCTTCGTGCTTGTGAAGCGCTTCACAAAGTCGGCCAGGCGCCGCCACGCAGTGACGTGCGCGCCGGCGTAGATGCCCGCGCACCCCGGCGAGATGCGTCCGTCGCGCCCGATCGCGGTCATCTCGGCCATGACGAGCCCCGCACCGCCGATGGCACGCGAGCCGAGGTTGACGAGGTGCCAGTCGTCGACCGTCCCGTCGCGGGCCGAGTACTGGCACATGGCCGACACGCCCACCCGGTTGGCCAGCGTGAGATCACGCAGGCGAAACGGGGTGAACAGTGGGGGCGGAGGCGCGCGGTCACCCGCGGCACGCACGATCCCCAGCGCCCTTTCATGCTCATCGATCGTCACCCCGGCCTGGATTTCGGCCTTCCGCGCCACCCACCGGTCCACCTCGTCCACGAACGCCGGGTCGCGTTCGCGCAGGTTCTCGTGCGAGATGCGCAGGCTGCGGGTCAGGAGCGAGAAGGCGAACTGCTCGGGCTCCAGGCGGAAGTAGCGCTCGGTGTCCTCGAACCACTGGAGGCTGGCCTGGGCGGCGCGCTGCAGCGACTCGACGGGGCGGCGGCGCTCGGCTTCGTAGGCGGCAAGGGCATCGGCAAGACGGCTGCGGCCGGGCCCATCATCCGGCCGGTCCGCGTCCGAGGGCGCGTCGCGCACCACTTCGGCCAGCGCGATCCCGTCGAGCATGGCCAGACGCGTCCCGGAGCCGACCGAGAAGTGGGCCGTGTGGGCCGCGTCGCCGATGAGCACCACGTTGCCCGCCGCCCAGCGCGCGTTCACGATCGTCGGAAACTGGCGCCAGACGGAGCGGTTGCGGATCAGAGGGTGACCGTCCAGTTCCTCCGCGAAGAGGTGCGACAGGAAGCGCACGGTCTCCTCTTCGGTGGCGGTGTCCATCCCCGCGCGGCGCCAGGTGCGCTCGGTGGCTTCGACGATGAAGGTGGACTTGCCCGAGGCGTCGTACTGGTAGGCGTGCACCCGCCACAGGCCGTGCTCGCTTTCGCGGAAGTAGAAGGTGAACGCCGGGAAGGGGCGGGTCGTTCCGAGCCACACGAAGCGGTTGGGACGCAGGTCGACCGCGGGCTCGAAGGCCTCGGCGAAGTGGCGGCGCACGGTGCTGTTGATGCCGTCGGCTCCGATGACGAGGTCGGCATCGAGATAGGGCGCGAGATCGGCGACGTCGGCCTCGAAGTGGAGCCCGACCCCCACTTCGCGGCAGCGCCGGTGCAGCAGAAGGAGCAGCTCGCGCCGCGACAGGCCCGCAAAGCCGTGGCCGGTCGACTGCATGCGGCGGCCCTGGTAGTGGATGTGGATGTCGTCCCAGTGGTAGAAGCGCTCCTCGATGGCACGCAGCGTTGGGGCGTCCGCGTCGGCGACCTCCTCCAGCGTCGCGTCCGAGAAGACGACCCCGAAGCCGAAGGTGTCGTCCGGGCGGTTTCGCTCGAACACCTCGACCGAGCGGCGCGGGTCGTCCTTCTTGAGGAGGAGCGCGGTGAAGAGCCCGCCGGGCCCGCCGCCGATGACGTTGACCTTCACGGGGCCGCGCTCCGTGCCGGCCTCCGCCGCGCCGGCCCGCGCATCACCCGTCGCCCCGCACCAGGCCGCCCCCGATGATCAGATACTGGATCTCGGTCGTTCCTTCGTAGATCCGCAGCGCGCGCACGCTCCTGTAGAGGTGCTCGACGGGATGCGAAGCGATCACGCCGCGCCCTCCCAGCACCTGCACCGCCCGGTCCACGATCCGCTGCGCGGCCTCGGTACAGAACGCCTTCGCCATCGCCGCCTCCTGGGTGACGCGCGACGCCCCCCGGTCCTTCTCCCACCCCGCGCGGTAGGCGAGCAGCCGCCCGGCCGTGAGCTCCGTGGCCGAGGTGGCAAGCTTCTCCTGAATCAGCTGGAACGACCCCAGCGCCCTGCCGAACTGCCGCCGCTCGCGCGCATGCGCCACCGCCTCCCGGAGCGCCCGGCCGGCCATCCCGCACGCCGCGGCCGCCACCGTGGGACGCAACCGGTCCAGCGCCGCCATCCCGGTCTTGAACCCGGTCCCGGGCGCGCCCAGCATGGCCGCGGCCGGCACCCGGCAGCCGTCGAACCGGATCTCACCCAGCGGGTGCGGCGCGCTCATCACCTGCGCTCCCGCGAACTCCAGCCCAACCGTATCGGCCGGTACCACGAAGCAGGAAATCCCGCGGGTGCCAGCCCGGGGGTCAGTGGTCGCGAAGACGACGTAGAAGTCCGCGACGCCCGCGTTCGAGATGAAGGTCTTGCCGCCGTTCAGCAGGTAATGCCCCGGGCCATCAGCACCACCCGCACCCGCCGATCCGGCATCTACCGCCGCCCCACCGTCTGGCACAACCACCTCCGGCACCGCAGCCGTCGCCATCGCCGCCACATCCGACCCCGCTTCCCACTCCGTCATCGCAAACGCGCCCATCGCCTCGCCCGCCATCGCGCGCGCCACCCATCCCCCCGGATCCTCCCCCCGAATCAGCCCCGGCGTCGAACTCAGCCCCTGCAGCGCGAACACCGCATCCGCCAGCGGCGACCACCACCCCAGCACCTCCCGCGCGACCAGACAGCCCCGCACGTCCCCGTCGGCGATCGGCCGGAACAGCCCCGCCCGCCCCATCAGCCCCACCAGCTCCCGCGCCCGCACGCGCGCCGCGCCGTCGCTATCCGGGTCGTGCCGCTCCCCGATCTCCTCCCGGCAGAACGCCACCACCCGCTCCCGGTACTCCCGATGCGACGCCTCGACGAACGCCGCCACCGCATCCAGCGACAGCCCGCCCGCGTCAAACAAAGCGAGGCCTCCGCTTCTCCACGAACGCATCGTAGGCCTCGCGGAAGTTCGGGTTCAGCATGCACACCGCCTGCGCCCGCGCCTCGGCCTCGAGCGCCTCCTCCAGCCTCATGTGCGCCTCGCCGTTCAGCGCCTCCTTCGTCACCTGCAGCGCGAACGACGGCCCCCGCGCCAGCGTCCCGGCCAACTCCGTCGCCGCGTCCACCACCTCGCCGTCGGGCACGACCCGGTTATACAGCCCGATCCGGTGCGCCTCCGCGGCATCGATGAAGGCCCCGGTCATGAGCAGCTCCGTCGCGCGCCCCATCCCGACGATCCGCGGCAGCAGCCACGCCGCCCCCATATCCGCCCCCGACAGGCCGACGCGCGTAAACAGGTACGCGATCCGCGCCGACTCCGCCGCGATCCGCACGTCGCACGCCGTGGCAATCACCGCGCCCGCACCCGCCACCGTCCCGTTCAGCGCCCCGATCACTGGCTGCCGGCACTGCCGGATCGCCGCGATCAGGTCGCACGTCATCCGCGTGAACTCCAGCAGCCGCTCGAAATCCCGTTCGAAGAGCGCCCCGATGATGTCCTCGACGTCGCCCCCGGTACAGAACCCGCGCCCCGCCCCGGTAATCACGATCGCGCGCACCTCGGGCTCCGTATCGAGCGCGCGAAACGTGTTCCGCAGCTCGTCATACACCTCGAAGGTCAGCGCATTGAGCCGCTCCGGCCGATTGAGCGTGATCCGCGCCACGCCGGTCTCCGTATCGCAGTCGAGGAGGAACGAGCGGGCGGCCTCCAGGTGTGGGGATTTGAGGTCGGTCATGGCTGTCCCTTCGCTGTAGGCGTCACGTGGCCTGCCCCTCACCCGATCGAGCCTGCGGGATCACCGCCGTGGCCTCGACCTCGACCACCGCACGCGGATCGACCAGTTCGGCAACCGCGACGAGCGCCATGGCCGGAAAGTGCTTCCCGAGCACCGCCCTGTACGCGGCTCCCACCTCGGCCAGCGACCCGCGATAGGCGTCCATATCGGTCACATAGATGGTGAGCCGGCCGATGTCGGCCACCGTCCCCCCGGCCTCCTCCACCACGCACAGCACGTTGGCCAGCGCGGCCCCGAACTGCGAGGCGAGGGTGGCGCCGGCCCCGTCCGCGTCCGGCCCCACCCCGATTTGCCCGGCCACGAAGAGCACCCGCCCCCCCGCCGGCGCGAGCATCCCGTTGTTCCAGCCGCGCGGACTGCCCAGCGCCTCCGGGTTGACGACGCGGAAGGTCATCTGGCAGCCCGTCGACAACACCCTCTCGGTATTCGAGCCGCGATGCATCTGCGCTGGGCGCTTCGCGCAGACTGCTCACACTGTAAAGGTAGCATTACAATATGTCATGTGTAGTGTACATTTGCCTTATCCAAAGCTTCGCTATGCGTTGGTTTCTCAAGCGAATGGCATGTGAATTCGTATCCCCTCTCGCCTTGTCAGCCCGGCAGGGAATCCTGGAGTCACATCTTGTCATGGGCATTGAACTTACGAGGTTGCATGGCCGGATTCCAGCCATTTGCCTCCCGCTGTTTGGCGATCTCAGCCGCGAGGTCGCCGAGGTTCCGGTGTCGTCCTTCGTCCGCCCTCTGATAACACTGAAGCACCGTCTTGGCCGTCTTTCCGTCCAGCATCACCTCAGATGGACGATCGCGAAACCGAGCGGGTTTCTCACCAGGTGGCTGGCCTGGAAATCGAGGTCCCTGGGATGTTCTTTGGAAACTGGGCGGCCCGAAGCATACTCCTCCGAACATGCCGCTTATGAGTGGCAACTTTCGCCAGTTGCGAAGCCATCCGTTTGCCTCTGGGGCACACCACAAACACGGGTTTACCCTGCTCTATGGATACCATGTGCCGACAGGGAGCGTCTGGGTTTTTTGGGGCCCCGAAACCGAGTGGGTGCCGGCGGGCAGGGTGACAGGGTTGGGGGTGCCGATCTGGTACCCTGCGACCGGGAGGTTGATCACGGGACGCCAAATCGACTTGGAGAGAAACGTCCCCTGAAGGACTTCGACCTCGGGCAAGGTCGCGAGGGCGTTGAGGTAGACCTGCTGCCGAGCGGGGGCACCGGCGTCGCGAATCCCGGAGACGCGGGCGGTAAAGTACTTCAGCTTGGTGACGGAATGGCCGGCCGGGAGCAGTTGGTACGTCAGCTTGACGGGGTCGAGCCACTTGAACGGCGTGCGCTTGAGCGCGTAGTACAGGCTGAATCCGTCAACATAAACTCGCGTCCTCATGGGCCCACCCCAAAAAGCAAGGGCCACCCCAGAGGGGCAGCCCTTGAGTCGACAGCACGCTGCCGACGGGTATCTACGCCAATGTACAACGCCATGCTCGCATCCTCAAGCCCCGCGTTGTAGCCAGAGCCAAGGCGTGAGTCTGACCGGCCAGATACTTCAGTTTGGTAGTGGTGGGGGGCAGTTGGATCGTGGAGCAAGGTCCGGATTCCCCTCCTCTGAAAAGGGCGAAGCAGTGTAGCGGGGGAGTCAACAGGGCGGTGTAGCGTGGCGCCACCAGGGCTCGGATCGCTGTTGGAGGAGCGGCGCTCGCCAGGAGCAGGATTATCCACGGACTGGTGGCGGTCCCCCGCCCCGGATCACCAGCTCGGCGCCCTGCAGCGACGCCGCATCGTCCGGCATGAAGGTCATCACGGCGTGCGCCACCTCGTCCACCGTGATCATGCGCCCGCCGGGCTGCCTCTTCTCCAGCCCCTTGCGGATCTCGTCCGCGCCGCGGCCCGTCTTCGCCGAGATCTTCTCGATGTTCGCGTCCGTCATCGGCGTGTCGACGTAGCTCGGACAGACCGAGTTGACGGTGACGCCGGTGCCGGCGAGCTCGTCGGCGAGGCACCGCGCCATCCCGATCAGCGCGTGCTTCGAGGCGGCGTAGGCGGTGATGTACGGGTTGCCGATCAGGCTCGCGACCGACGCCACGTTCACGATCCGGCCCCAGCCCCGCTCGAGCATGCCGGGCAGTAAGGCCTGGGTGACGAGGAGCGGTCCCGTTGCGTTCACCCGGTGGACCGTCTCCCACTGCTCCAGCGACACCTTGAGGAAGGGCGCCGAGCGGGCGATGCCCGCGTTGTTGACCACGATGTCGACGCTGCCGAGCAGCTCCTGGGCCCGGGCTGCCATCGCGGCGACCGAATCCGGGTCGGTCACGTCGCAGGCCACCGCGTGGGCGGTGCGGCCCGCCGCGCGCAGGCCCTCCGCCACGGCCTCGATCTCGTTTTCGCTCCGCGCGCTGACCACCGCCGCCGCGCCCGCGCGGGCCAGTTTCCGGGCGACGGCCACGCCGATGCCCCGTCCCCCGCCCGTTACGACGGCGCCCTTGCCCGCCAGCATCGGGGCACCCGCCGGCAGAATCCTGACGCCCTCGTCCACCTGCTCCGACCGGTCCTCCCGTACATCGCGCGTCATTTGGCCACCTCCGTTGGGCCGTTTGCAAGCACATCCGCCACCGCGTCCGCCACTATCCCCGCCAGGACCTCGATGGTCGCCCGCCCCTCGTCCGCGGTGGCCGCGGCGGGGTCCCCGCAGTACGCTTCGCCCGCGCCCGACTCCTCGAAGGTGGCCGCGCCGGCCCTGATCGCGACCGACAGCGACGCCGGGTTTTCCGGGAGCGCCCGCCGCACGGCGTCCCGGACCAGCTCGGGGGCGGCCGCCATGACAATCGACGTCTCGTAGCACCCCGCGTGACAGGCGCCGTTCTTGAACTCCGCCGTCAGGCGCGATGCCCAGCGCCGCGTGGTCAGGTCCGGGTGGACGACGGGCATGGGGCCCTCGTGCGCGCTCGCGGCCTCGCGGATCGAGGCCAGGTGGGCCGGGTCGAGGTGCGCGTTGACCACGACCAGCGCGGCCACACCCTGACGCTGCAGGGAGGCCGCGATATCGGCCAGCATTGCGGTGAAGGTGGCCGGGCGCAGCGAAATCGTGCCCGGGAAGCCGGCCGCAAATGGAGCGGCGCTGTAGGCCAGGGGCGGCAGGATGACGGGGTGGCAGTCCAAGGCGCGCAGATGCGGCAGGGCGGCCTTCGCGGCGGCCGCCGCGATGACGACGTCGGTCTCCAGGGGGAGGTGGGGGCCGTGCGCCTCGACGGCGCCGACGGGCAGCAGGGCGAGGACCGTGGAGCCGTGTGGGGTGGGGACGCGTTCACCCGCGCGCCCGAGACCGAGACCGAGTTCTTCAAGTTCGGTCCACGTCGCGTGACCCCATTGTCGGCTGTCCATTGACCCTGACTCCATAGTTCCTAAACATAGTCCTCACCCGGCAGTCCGGGGACATGGGCGGGCCCGGCCGCCGCCGGCGATCCCCCGGACCGGCCTGCCAGCCTCCCCGGCGCCATCGACCACCTGGAGTGTCCCCACGCGGATGAACATCGCCGACTACTTCCTCGACGACCGCATACGCGAGGGGCTGGGCGGCCGGATCGCGCTGCGGACCGCGGAGGGGACGACGACCTACGCGGCGCTTCAGGCACGCGCCAACCAGTTCGCGAACGCCATGCGGGCGGCGGGCGTGCGGCCCGAGGAGCGGGTGCTGATCGCGCTGCCCGACGTGCCGGACTTCGCAGCCGCCCTCTTCGGCGCGATCAAGATGGGCGCCGTGGCGGTGATGGTGAACTGCTACCTGGAAGAGCGGCGCATCCGCGACATCTGCGACTACACACGGGCGACGGCGATTATCCTGCAGACGCAGCGGGGTGAGGTCTTCGAGCGCGCGGCGTCTGCGGCGCAATGCAACCCTCGCCTCTTCATCCTCGGAAAGGACGAGGAGGACGCTCGTATTGACAACTCGACTTTACATTTTGACAACTTTACATCACATTCCGACGATCCGGCAATCTGGCTCTTCTCGGGCGGGACCACCGGGCTTCCCAAGGGCGTCGTCCAGAGCCACGCCTCGTTCGTGAATTCGACCGAGCACTACGCGAAGGGCGTGCTCGGCTATGCCGCGACCGACATCACCCTCTCGGTGCCCAAGCTGTATTTCGGTTATGCTACCGGGTCCAACCTCTTCTTCCCCCTCGCGGCGGGTGCGTCGGCGGTCCTCTTTCCGGAGCGCTGCACCGCCGACGAGCTCTTCACGCAGATCGCCCGCCACCGCCCCACGATCCTGATCAACGTCCCCACGATGGTGAACCACATGGTCTCGCACCCCGGCGCGGCCGCCCAGGACCTGAGCTGCCTGCGCCTCGCGACATCGGCGGGAGAGGCCCTGCCCCCGTCTCTGCACCGCCGCTGGAACGAGACCTTCGGCGTGGAGCTCCTCGACGGGCTGGGCACGGCCGAGATGTGGCACGTGTTCATCTCGAACCGCCCCGGCGAGGCACGGCCCGGCACCCTCGGCACCGCCGTCCCCGGCTTCGAGGTGCGGCTCTGCGACGACGACGGCCGCGAGGTGCCGCACGGCGAGGTGGGGCGCATGCGGGTGCGGGGCGGATCCCGCGCGCACGGCTACTGGCAGCACCCCGACGAGACCCGGCGCGCCTTCGCCCACGACTGGTACGTCTCCGGCGACATGATGACCCGCGACGAGGACGGCTACTTCACCTACCAGGGCCGCGCCGACGACCTCCTCAAGGTCTCCGGCAAGTGGTTCTCGCCGCCGGAGGCAGAGGAGTGCCTGCTGGCTCACCCCGATGTGGCGGAGGCCGCCGTCGTCGGCGTCGAAGACGAGGACGGGCTCGTCGTGCCTGTGGCGTTCGTGGTGCTGGCGGCGGGAGGCACCACCGCTGCGGCGGACGCCGCGGACCGGGACACTGCCTCGAGCACGGCCCGAGCGGTCCAATCGACCCTGCGGGCCCACGCCGACGCCCACCTCGAAACCTACAAGGTGCCCCGCCAAATCTACATTCTGGCCAACTTCCCGCGCACCCACCTCGGCAAGGTCGACCGGGGCGCGCTCAAGCGCCTGAACGAGGGCCGGTCATGAGCGGCACCCAGCTGCGCATCCCCGTCCTCCTTGGCTCCGTCCGCCGCGGCCGCCAGTCGCTACGCGTGGCCCGCTTCGCCTGCGGCCGGCTGCGACAGGCCGGGGCCGACGCTCCCCTCCTCGACCTGGCCGACTTCAACCTCCCGATCATGGAGGAGCGGCTGCACATGCGAGACGACCCGCCGCCGGGGCTGGTCCGCTTCTCCACCGCCATTCGGGAGGCTGACGCCGTGGTGGTCGTCAGCCCCGAATACAACGGCTCGATGCCGGGCGTCCTCAAGAACGCCCTCGACTACATTCATGGAGAGTGGTTCCGGAAACCCGTCGGCATCGTCACCGTGTCGGCCGGAGGGTTCGGCGGAGTCCAGGTGCACTACTTCCTGCAACTCCTCTTTCTGCGGCTCAAGGCGCTTCCCGTGACGGGGATGCCCGTTTCCAACGTGTCGCGGAGCTTCAGCGAGGACGGCGAGCCCATGGAAGAGAAATACGAGAAGAACTTCGCCGGCTTCATCGAGACCCTCGAGTGGTACACGAGGGCGATCAACGCGGCCGTGGACGCGGAGGGGGGCTGAGAGATGGGATCCTTCTACCTCTCCACGCCGATCTACTACGCCTCGGGGGAGCCCCATCTGGGGCACGCCTATACCACGATCCTGGCCGATGTCCTTGCGCGCTACCACCGCCGCGCCGGCGACGATGTGCTCTTCCTGACCGGAACCGACGACCACGGACAGAAGATCCAGGAGGTCGCCGAGGAGCAGGGGCTGACGCCGCTCGAACTCTGCGACCGGATGGCCGAGCGCTTCCAGGCGGCCTGGGACGACCTGGGCATCTCCAACGACCGCTTCATCCGCACCACGGAGCCTGAACACAAGGCCGTCGTGGGCGCGCTTCTCGAACGCCTGTACGACAACGGCTTCATCTACGAGTCCGAGTATGTGGGATGGTACTCCGTCGGCCAGGAGCGCTACTTCACCGAGAAGGAGATCGGTCCGGACCGGGTGGATCCGATCGCCGGGGGGCCGGTCACGAAGATCCGCGAGAAGAACTACTTCTTCAAAATGAGCCTCTTCCAGGATCGGCTGATCGAGCAGATCGAGAAGAACCCGGAGTGGATCGTGCCGGCTACCCGCCGCAACGAGGTGCTCGGGTTCCTGAACCAGCCGCTGGAGGATCTGTCAATCTCGCGGCCGCGGTCGCGGATCCACTGGGGTATTCCGATCCCGTGGGACCCCGACCAGGTGACGTACGTGTGGGTCGATGCGCTGACCAACTACGTGACCGCCTCCGGCGCCATCGATCCGGAGGCAACGAAGGACCGGCGCGGCTTTGGCGATCCGCTTCCGTCGCGCTGGCCCTGCGACGTGCACCTGATGGGCAAGGACATCATCACCACGCACGCCGTGTATTGGCCCACGCTGCTGATGGGGGCGAACCTGGCGCTGCCCCGGAAGATCCTGGCGCACGGCTGGTGGGTGGTCGGCGACACGAAGATGTCCAAGTCGCTGGGCAACGTCGTGGATCCCCTCGCGCTGCGGGACCGGTTCGGCACGGACGCCGTGCGCTGGTACCTGATGCGTGAGATGGTCACCGGGCAGGACGCGTCGTACACGCCCGAGCGCTTTCTGACCCGCTACGACGAGCTGCGCAACATCTTCGGCAACCTGGCCCACCGCACGCTGTCGATGATCAAGCGCTACCGCGCCGGCACCGTCCCCGCGGCGCCGTCCGGCGGCCTGGCGGTTGAAACGGCGGCAGCGGTCGCAGCCTACCGGCGCGCTCTGGACGGCTACCGCCTGCACGAAGGCTTCGCCGCGGCCATGGACCTCGCGCGGGCGGCCAACGGATTCGTGGAGACGCAGGAGCCCTGGGCCCTGGCCCGCGAGCCGGAAGGTGCGGACGAACTGGACCGCACCCTCGCCACCCTCGCCCGAACGCTCGTGGTGCTGGCCTGCCTCTTCGAGCCGGTCATGCCCGCCAGGGCCGCGGAGTTGGGCCGCCGGCTGGGGCTCGCGAACATTCCGCTTTTTGAGGAGTTGGATGGTATGGATGTCTCCGGACGCGCCGTTCGTGTGGGCACTCCCCTCTTCCCGCGAGTCGACCTCGGTTGACCCGTGGGCGGCGCCGAGGACCACCGTGTCCCGCCCATTCGGCGGCGGCGCTTGACCGAATCACGGGCATAGCATAGCGTTGACGGTTCTATGATCAACGAAAGATGGAACGTCCTCCTCATTCGCGAGGGGGCGGAAGCGATACGGCAGTTCTCTCTGTCGCCGAAGACCGTGCGTCGCGGAGTCGTGGCGGTTTGCACTTTCGTCGTATTTCTGGCGGGCGCCACGGCCTTTCTGGTCTACGATTCCGGTGCCCGCGCCCGCGCGGCCCATCTCGCCACGGAAAACCGACTGCTCAAGGACGAAATGGAGCGGATCCGTTCGTCGGTCGCCGATCTCGATGGCAGGGTTGCCACCCTGGCCGAGAACGACCGCAGGGTCAGGGTAGTCGCGGGGCTTCTGGAGATCGACGAAGAGGTCTTCGAGGTCGGCGTCGGCGGCCCCGGGCTCGAATCCCCCGACGAGAGCAAACTATGGTCGGTCGACCCCGAGGTTTCGGAAGCCGCCTACGCGATTCGTTATGACCTGGCGGTTCTGCTCCGCAAGACGGACCTGCTGCAGAGCAGTTTCGCCGAGAGCGAGGAGAACCTTGTGACCCGCCGCGAGCGCCTGAGGTTCACCCCCTCCATTCTTCCCGTCCGGGGACCGATTTCGAGCGGATTCAGCGTGAGCCGGCTCCACCCGGTCCACAAGGTCCATATGCCCCACGAGGGGATCGACCAGAATGCGCCGACCGGTGACCCATTCGTGGCGACCGCCGAAGGCGTGGTGACATTCGCCGGTTGGAAGCCTGGATTCGGCAACACGATCGAGATCGATCACGGCTCCGGGATTACGACCCTCTACGCGCACGCGTCGACGCTGCTTGTCCGGGTCGGCGAGCGCATCCGGCGCGAACAGGTGATCGGCCAGGTCGGGTGCACCGGCGCGTGCACGGGGCCGCACGTCCATTACGAAGTGCACGTCAACGGCCGGCCGGTGAACCCTCGGAATTACGTGCTCCGGAGCACCCCGCAGTAACGGTCCGTTGTTGCCGGCCACCGCTGACCAGGCGCCGCTCCGGTTTCTGTCTTGATGCGACCCATGTACGTCCTTACCTTGGGGCGGACGTAATCCTGTTTTCGGCCAGTTTTCATTCTCTCGGGCCAGCTTATCGGGGAGTAAGGTATGACGCGACGTAACTACGGAATCGGTGTGGTGGCAATTCTCGCCTCACTCTCGCTTGCAGCCTGTGGTGCGGCGGATGTGAGTGTCGTGGTCGCCCTCGGCGATGACACGGAATCCACCCCGCTCGACGGCGTGGAGGTCCAGATCCTTCCGTACGACCGCGACCAGGTCTTCGACTCCATGGAGTCGGCGGCGCCGACGCCGGAGCCGGAAGTCCCGGCGGATCTGCTGGCGGCGAGAGAGGAGATCGCACAGGCGCAGCAGAACTGGCTTGATCTGGAGGCTCGTTGGGGCACGTTGCGGGACACGTTGCAGAGGCTCAACACCAGGCTCGAGGAGCTCAATCCCGGCGAGGGCCTGTACCGCGCCATATTCAACGAATGGCAGGACCTCGAAGCCGATCTCAACCGGGCCGAGCGTCAGCGGGATGGTGCGTTCAACAACTTCAACTCACTTCAGCAGGCGACGATCGAGCGGATGGACAGCATGAGGATCGTCCAGGCGGACTGGGCCGACCAGGCATTCGCCGACGTGTCGCTGGTGATCATGGCGAAGGTGGATGCGGCCGGTCTCGACATCGTGATGGATACGACCGACGCCAGCGGGATCGCCGACTTCCAGGACGGCGTCGCGCCGGGCATGTACTGGGTGCACGCCCGTCACGAACTGCCGTATGACGAACTGTACTGGAACGTTCCGATCTCCATTTCCCGGGAAGAGCCGCTGGTCCTGCGTCTGAGCCGCGACAACGCGGAGGTCCGGCCGATCTTCTGATCCCGGGCCGGATCGCCCGTCCTCGACCGTGAACCCGCGCCTCGACATCGATTCGGGCGGCGTGGGGGTGGTGACGTTCTGCGACCCCGAACGGGGCCAGAACGTCCTCACGCTGGAGGTCATGGAGGCCCTGCAGTCGATCGTCGAGGAGGCGGAGGAGGCTGCGGCGAGAGGAGTTCTCCGCGCGCTCCTGTTCCGCTCCGCCAAGCCGGGCTCCTTCATCGCGGGCGCCGACGTGAAGGCGATTGCGGCGGTCGAGGACGGTCGTGAGGGGGTCGAGGCCGCAAGGCAGGGGCAGTCGCTGTTCGGCTGGATCGCAGCGCTTCCGGTCCCGACGATGGCCGCCATTCAGGGGACCTGTCTGGGCGGCGGCACCGAGCTGGCGCTTTCCTGCGACTACCGCGTGGCCGCGGACGACGACCGCACCCGCATCGGGCTGCCGGAGGTGCAGCTGGGGATCCTCCCGGCCTGGGGCGGCACGACCCGCCTGCCGCGGCTGGTGGGGCTGTCGGCCGCGTTGGGCGTCATCCTGACCGGGAAGCCGCTGCGCACCTCCATGGCCCGGCGGATCGGTCTCGTGCACCGTCTGCTCCCGCACCAGCAGTTCGATGAGCGCAGCCTGGAGATGATGCGGATCCTGGCCCGGGGAGACGCCCTGCCACCGGGTCGGAAACGGCGGCGGAGCGGGTTGGCGACGCGGCTGCTCGACGGAACGCCGCCGGGGCGTGCGCTGGTTCTGCGTGGCGCGCGGGGACGTGTCCGCAAGCGTACGAGGGGCCACTACCCGGCTCCATTCAAGGTCCTGGACGTGATTCGCGGCAGCATGGGGAAGAGCCTGGTCAGGGGGCTGGAGCTGGAAGCGCGCGCGGTGGGGAAGCTGTTGGTCTCGCCGGTGTGCAAGAACCTGCTCTTCCTGTTCCACCTGCGCGAGGCGGCGCGGAAGGGGCCGTGGGGGGTTGGCGGCCGGGCCGGCCAGGTCGGGCGCATCGCGGTGATCGGGGCCGGGCCGATGGGGGGAGGCATCGCCCAGGTGGCGGCCTACAACGGCATCCCGGTGCGCATGAAGGACATCCGCCACGAGGCGGTGGCGGGGGGGCTCGCGCATGCGCGTACCATCTTCGACGGTGCGGTGAAGCGCAGGTCGCTGCGGAGGCGCGAAGCGGGCCGGCGGATGGGGCTCATCTCCGGCGGGATCAACTACGCGGGCACGGGCTCCGCCGACGTGGTGGTCGAGGCCGTGATCGAGAACATGGCGGTGAAGCGCGCCGTGCTGCAGGAGGTCGAGGGGAAGGTGCGGCCGGACGCGATCATCGCCACGAACACGTCGTCCCTGTCGGTCGACAAGATGGCGGCCGTGCTGGAGCGGCCCGGGCGGTTCGCCGGGATGCATTTCTTCAATCCGGTGCATCGGATGCCGCTGGTCGAAGTCATCCAGGGGGCCGGGACCGACCCGGACACGGTCGAGACGCTGGCGGCGCTTGCGGTGCGGCTGGGCAAGGTGCCTGTGGTAACGCGCGACGCGCCTGGATTCCTCGTCAACCGGATCCTCGGGCCGTACCTGATCGAGGCAGGCCACCTGCTGGACGAAGGGCTGGACGCGGCGTTGGTCGACCGCGCCTGGAAACGATTCGGGGTGCCGATGGGGCCGTACCGGCTGATGGACGAGGTCGGCATCGATATCGTGGCGCACGCCGGCGCGGCGATGGCGGAAGCGTTCGGTGAGCGTATGGCCCCGGCGGCGTCGCTCACCGCGCTCGCCGGATCCGGCAGACTCGGCCGCAAGGGCGGCAAGGGGTTCTATCGGTACTCGAAGGGCAGGGAGACGGCCATCGATCCGTCGGTGTACGGGGACATGCGGGTCTCGGCGCGGCGTTCGACGCCGGATGCGGTGCTGGTCGTCGACCGGCTCGTGCTCCCGATGATCAACGAAGCGGCCCGCGTGCTGCAGGCGAAGATCGTGGCGTCGGCCGCCGATGTCGACCTCGGCATGGTCATGGGGACGGGCTTTCCGCCGTTCCGCGGCGGCCTCCTCAAGTACGCGGACGACCGGGGGCTGGGCGACGTGCTGGGCGCAATCGAAGATCTACGCGAGTCCCACGGCCACCGCTACCGGCCCTGCGCGCTGCTGACCGAGCTGGGCGAAGCCGGGGGGACCTTCCACGGGGCGTTTCCGGGCGGCGCGAGCGCGCGGTGAAGCGGCCGGCCGGGATCGTTCTCGCGGCCGGCGCATCCTCGCGGATGGGCGGCCCGAAGGCGCTGCTCGACGCCGGCGGCACCACCTTCACGGGCCGCCTGGTCACGACGCTGAACGAGGGCGGGTGCGGGCCCGTCGTCGTCGTCGCGGCCTCGGACACGGGTGAGGTTGCGGCCGAAGTCGACCGCTGCGGTGCCCGGCTGGTGGTGAACCCTGGCGGCGAGGGCGGCCAGATCGGGTCGCTGCGTGCCGCCCTGGAATACCTCGGCGGGCTTGACGACCCCCCACCCGCGTTCGTCTTTTCGCCTGTCGACAACCCCGCCGTGACACCGGAGACGGTTCGCGGGCTCATCGCGGGTTGGCGGGGCTCGGGCGCCCCTATAGTGATGCCCAGATACGAGGAGGAGCGCGGACATCCCGTGCTGGCCGACATGACGATCGCGCACGAGTTCCAGGCGCGGGACCTGGAGGAGGGGGCCCGCGGCGTGGTGCGGCGCGACCCGGGACGGGTGCTGGAGGTGCCGGTCACGGACGCGGGGGTCGTCGACGACATCGACACGCCGCGCCGGTATCGCGAGAGGTTCGGGGACGGCGGATGTCCGGGAAGGCATGATGCGGCGGCGGGGCAGCTCGGGCCGGGTGGGGTGGGGCCGGATGCGCGCGAGTCGCGCCGGGCCGCGCCCCCCTGTGCGGAGCCGCGCCAGGGATGAGGATCTCGGCCGCGCAGGTAGCCGCCCGGGTGCTGGAGGCGCTGGAGAAGGGAGAGCGCATCCATACCGCGGTCGTCGTCGATGCGCCGGACCGATCGCTGATCGGGCGGCGGTGGTGGCTCTCCGGCAGGCGCACCCGCGGCACACTCGGAAGCCCGGCCCTGGACGAGGCGGTGGCCGCGGCGGTGCCGTCGCTCTTCCCCCCCAGGGAATCCCGCGGAGCGCTCAGCCGGGACTTCGAGTACAGCGAAGGCGGCAGCACCGTCACGGCGCGGGTCTATCTGGAGCTGCACGGCCCGCCGGCGCGGATGGTGATCGTGGGCGCGGGGCACATCGCGATCCCCCTGGCGCGGATGGGCGCGATGCTGGGGATGCGGGTCGAGGTGCTCGACGACCGGCCGGAATTTGCCGCGGCCCTCCGCTTTCCCGATGCGGCGGCGGTGCGCGTGATCGATTTTCGCGACCCGTTCGCGGCGACCCCGCTCGGCCCGTGGGACCACGTGATCCTGGTGACACGCGGGCACAGCTTCGACTATGAATGTCTGGTGCGCCTGCTGCGCATGGAGGCGCCGCCCGGCTACGTTGGCATGATCGGAAGCCGGCGGCGCGTGCGGGCGACCCACGAGCAGCTTGCCCGCGAGGGCTTCACGACGGCCGATATGAATCGCGTGCGGGCGCCGGTCGGGCTGGATCTGGGTGGCCAGACCCCTGCGGAGATCGCGGTGGCGGTGGTTGCGGAGATCATCCTGTTCCATGCGGGTGGGACGGGGGCACCGCTGGTGGAGAAGGAGCGGGTGGTGGAACGGTTTTTCGGCGGCGCGACGGGGCGGCGGGCCGTGGCAGCGCGTGGCGGACGGTCGGCCGACGTGCGGGGCACTGGCACCCAGACAAACGGGGACTGATATGGACGAAAAGGAGTTGATGGCCCGGTTGGCGGGGCTGGAGGAGCCTGCCGTGTTGGCCACGATCGTATCGGCGAAGGGGTCGACGCCGCGCAAGACGGGGGCGCGGATGCTGATCGGGAGGGAGGGGGTGCTGGCTGGGACCGTGGGCGGCGGCTGCGGCGAGGGCGAGGTGATCGCGGCCGCTCAGGGTCTGTTCGAAGGCGGTCCGCCTGCGACCGTGCGCGTCGACCTAACGGACGACTTCACCTCGTGGAGCCCGGCCGTGTGCGGCGGCATCATGAACGTGTTCATCGAGCGCGCGAATCCGGAGCGTTTCGGCGGCGGTTGAGCCTCCTTCCCCGCACCGGCGCTTGGGTGGACATCCACTACATGCGCCTTGGCCGTCCGACTGAAGTCTATCGGCAGCGGGTGCTCGAAAGCGGCGCCTCCGGGATCGTCACCTTCCAGCCCGATACACCGATCCGGAAACCCCTGACCGTGGGCGGCGACACGATACTCGAGCCCGGCGCCCCGGCGATCTGGTTCACCTTTCCGGGGCTGTGGCACGACATCGGCCTTTTTCACCTCGCAGACGGCACCTGGACCGGGCTCTACGCCAACGTCCTCACGCCGGTCGAGTTCGACGGTCCCCTCTCGTGGACGACGACGGACCTGTGCCTGGATGTGTGGGTGCCGTCTGGACAAGATGCCATGGTGCTGGATGAGGCCGAACTCGACCACGCGGAGAAGGCCTCGCTGATCGACGGGGCGCTGGCCGCGCGGGCTCGGAAGGAGGCGGAGGACCTTTGCCGCGGCCACCGCGCCGGCACCTGGCCGCCGCACATCGTCGGCGAGTGGTCGCTCGAGAGGGCGCGTCTTGTCTCCGTTTCCTGCTCTGGCGGCCAACCGCAATAGCTGGAATGAAATCTGTGCGAAGATCATCAGGAGTCTGTGCCTTCACAGCGTTACTCTCTGCGACGCTCCCGGCTTGTGAGCCGTCGGTCGTCGAGCTGCCTCCGATGCTGTTCGATGAGGCGTTCGTTCTGGTGGACTCACTGGAACTGGAGCAACCTCCCGACCTCCCGATCGCTGGCATCGGGAGCCTCGATGTCTCGGCACAGGGGGAACTCCTGCTCACCGACCCGCGTGAGGCCCGTGTATCGCTGTTTTCTCCGTCTGGCGAGTTGCTTCAGGCCTTCGGCCGACGAGGGGAAGGAGCGGGAGAATTCGTATATCCCTCGAGCGCCCGATTCGATGGACGAGGTGACATTCACGTCGTGGACATGCAGCGGCGGCTGATCTCGATCTTTTCCCGGTCTGGGGAGTTGAAGCGGGATGTACGATTGCCGCCCGGGTTGGTCCCCCATGGCCTCGAGGTTGGTGAGAAGGGCGAGTACTGGGTGCCCGGAACAATGCAGACGGACATTCTGAGCGAAAACGTGTTGTTCAAACTGGATACACTCGGCGTGATCACTGCTGAGTACCTGCCACTTGCCAACGCCCGCCCGCTGGGTGCACAGAACCGCCAGGACTGGTTCTCGATCCGCAACGTATCGGTTGTAGTCGGCGAGCGCGGGCCATTCGTGGCGTTCTCCCTGTTGGACTCCATTTGGGCGCTCGACGATGTGTCCGGCGGCATCCGATCACGGGCGATCCGGCCGGAGGGTTACATGGCCCCCTCGCTCCCCGACAACCCAATCAGGAGTGCATCTGCCTTAATGGAGTGGCTGGAAGCATCCCAGCGGGCCATGGGCATCTGGGGCGACGGCAGGTATCTGGTCGTGCCGTTTGCACCCGGCAGCTATCACCTCGCCGAGAGTTCCGCAGCATCCTACAGGGACGTCAGCGGAAGGTGGCATACCCTCCTCGAGACGCCGGTGATTTTGGGGAGCAGCGGGTCGAGACTGTTTACACTTGCCAGGCCGATAGGCGAGAGAGTGTCGATCAGGGTCTTCGAGTTGGGATCATGACCCCCGTACCCGGATCAAGGTCCCGCTAACGCCGACCCCACAGGCGCTTCAACTCCGGCAGGGTCGCGACGAACACCAGGGTGATGAGGATGGCCGACGCCACGCAATAGCGGCACCAGGCCTGGATGACCATTGCCTCGAGATACGTCAGGTAGGCACTGAAGAGAACGCCGAAGAGTGCTCCCGCGAAGAGCAGGAAGGGGATCACACGGGAGCGAGCTGCCGACGGCTGCAACCCCATGATCGCCAGGACCAGGAGGGCCAGGTAGCCGCCCAGTCCGATGGCGGAGACCGGAATCGGCCCCACCCAGGCATACTGCGACGACTGCACGATTCCGCAGTCTCCCGCGCCACACGCGATCGGCGGCGTCCATCCGAGGTTATAGGCCACCAGATAGAAGGTGAGGAACACCCCGACGAGGGCGAGGACAGCCACCACCATTCGGTTGACCGGCCCGGAGATGGCAGAGGCGGATTCAGGTGGCATGGGCGCGTTCGTGCCGGACGGCGCCCCAGCGCTGGTCCGGGATTGTGGCGGGTGCCCCGTCAATTCGCCTGGCCTGCTTCCATGGCCTGCTGAATGTCGATGAACTGGAAGCCGCCGAGGCGCTGCGCACCACCTTCACCTTCGCGGTGAACGAAGATGGCGGGCGTTCCGGGCGCGCCCAACATCTGCGCAAGCGTCAGGTTCGCCGTGACCACGTCGGCGTGCCGGTCACTGTCCAGGCAGGTCTCAAACGCTTCGGTGTCCAGACCCACTTGCTCGGCGAGATCGTTGAAATGACCGAACGGGCTGTCCGGCCGCGACCAGCTCTGCTGGGTGCTGTAGACCGCGTCGTGGTATTCGAAGTACCGGTCCTGGTCCCCTGCGCACCGCGCCGCTCGCGCGGCCAGGAAAGAATGGGGAAACCCCGGGTTCGGGAAGTCATAGTAGACGAACTTGGCCTGTCCGGTCTCGATGTAGGCCAGATCGACCTGCGGTTTGATCTGGAGGGCGAAAGTCTGGCACGCCGGACACTGGTAGTTGCCGAATTCCATGATGGTAGCGGGGGCGTCCGGGTTCCCGTAAACCATCCCCTGCGCCAGCGCCACCAGGTCCTCGTTGGCAATGTCACCCAGGTCGACCGGTTCGCTTGCAGCCGAACTGCCGCCTCGCAGGGCGAAGCCCACGACCGCGATTCCCCCCACAGCTACGACTGCGATGATCACGTAGAATCTCTTCATGCTTTCCTTCGCCTGTCTTCAGTTTGCGACCGCGTTACCCTTGTGGATCGCTCGTCCTCCAGCGGCCTTGAAGGTCGGGCAGAGACATTGCAAAATGGGCCGTTTGCGACGGCCAGACAATACTAAATATTCTTGTTCAGTGTCTTCGGGGCAGTCAGGGCCTCAACGGTGGCAGCGGTGTCCGAAAGGTCCGGCAGGACACTGTCCGCCCCGGCCGCCCGCAGTTCGGCGCTGGAGAACCGGCCCGTGGTCACCGCGACCGTAGCCGCCCCCACGGCCCGGGCGCATTCCATGTCCCGGGGCGTGTCGCCGATGATCACGCTTTCCCTTCCATTGAACGCGCGGCCCCAGTGCCTCGACGCCCGGTCCAGCGCGACCTGCGGCAGCTCGTTGCGCACCTCGTGATCCGAGCCGAAGCCGCCGACCGGAAAGTGGTGCCAGAGGCCCGCGGAGCCGAGCTTGAGCCTGGCGCCGTCCGCTACGTTGCCGGTGACCAGGCCCAGAAAGACATCGTTCCGCACGGCCAGCTCGGCGATCAGAGTGTGGACGCCGGGCAGCACGGTGACCGGTTCCGTAGCGATCCGGGCCTCAAGCTCTCCCAGGTAGCGAACCCAGAAGCGGGGCAGGCCGCGGGCGATCTCGTCCGGGGCGAGGCCGGCTGCACCCAGCAGGTCCCGCAGGATGCGCGGGTCGGTCTTGCCCGCGAAGTCATACTCGCCGACGGGGCCCGCCGTGCCGTAGGTGTGCTCCAGCGCGATGCGGAAGGCGGTGACGGCCGGACCGCCGCGGGTAAGGGTTCCGTCGATATCGAAGAGGAGGAGCACCGGCCGGTGTCGTGGTGGCGGGCCGCTCAGGCCGCCGGATCCACGGCCAGGATCTCGCCCAGCAACGACGTGTCCAGGTTTCCGCCGGAAAGGACCGCGCAGACCTGGCGGTCCCGCGCAGCGACGCATCCCGACAGCAGCGCGGCCACGGTAGCCGCACCCGAGTACTCGACCACGAGCTTGCGCCGGGTGATGAGGTGGGCGGCGGCGCGACGGATGTCGTCGTCCTCGATGAGGATGACGTCGTCCAGGAAGGCGGCCGCATGGGCGAAGGTGAGGTCGCCGGCGCGGGTGGGGGCGAGGCCGTCGGCGATGGTATCGATCGCGGGCAGCGTCGAGGGTCCTCCGGCGTCGAGCGCCCGGCGCATGGTCGGCGCACCCACGGGCTCCACTCCTATCAGCGTGGCCTCCGGCGTCAGACGGCGGAGCGCGGCCGTGCAGCCCGCCATCTGTCCTCCGCCCCCGATGGGGACCAGCAGGGTGTCGATTTCGGGCCAGTCCTCGTAGATCTCCAGCCCCACCGTTCCCGCCCCGGCGATGATCCAGGGGTGATCGAAGGGAGGGACCATGACCAGCCCCTCGGCCGCTGCGATCTCCTCGGCGCGAACCCGGCGATGTTCGGAGGTCGTCCCCGCGAACTCGACGCGCGCGCCCAGCCGCCGGGCCCCGTCACTCTTCACCTTTGGCGCCGTGGTGGGCATCACCACAACGGCTCGCACGCCCTTCAGGCCGGCCGCAAAGGCGACCGCCTGGGCGTGGTTCCCGGAAGAGTAGGTGATCACGCCCCGCGACAGTTCCCTGGGGTTCAGCCGCGCCATGAAGTTGCAGGCTCCGCGCGCCTTGAACGCTCCCGCCTTCTGCAACGACTCGCACTTGAGGCGAATCTGGCCCCCCGTCGCTTCGGACAGATCCGCATCCGGGATCAGCGGAGTCCGCACCACGGTTCCGCGAATCCGCTCGGCCGCGGCTTCGATCTCCGCCAGGCCAACCAGGTCGCTGTGGGTCCGGCCGGGTGCCCTATTCGTCTTCGTCATCGCCCACGACCCGCGCGACATCGACCACCTCGTCGCCGTCGTCCAGGTTGACCAGCCGCACGCCCTGGGTCATGCGCCCGATCACGCGCATGTCCGAGACCGGCTGCCGGTTCACGACCCCGTTCCGGGTGATCACCATGAGCTGGTCGTCGTCGGTCACGGCCCGGACCGTGACAACGGGCCCGGTCCTCTCGGAGAGCTTGAGGTTGATGACGCCCTTGCCGCCCCGCTGCTGGAAGCGGTAGCTGCCGATCTCGCTGCGCTTGCCCATCCCGTGTTCGGTCGCGGTGAGCAGCGTCTCGTCCGGCCTGCGCACCACCACCATCCCGACGACCTCGTCGCCCTTGGCCAACCGGATCCCCATCACTCCTTCCGTGTTGCGCCCCATCGGCCGCACGTCCGACTCGTGGAAGCGGATGGCCTTGCCCAGCCGCGTCGCCAGGACCACCTCGTTGCTGCCGTCGGTGATCCGAACGTCGATCAACTCGTCTCCCTCGCGGAACTTGATCGCGTAGATCCCGATTGCGCGCACATTGCCGTATGCCGACAGCGGAGTCTTCTTGACCACGCCGTTCCTGGTGCAGAAGAGCAGGAAGCGGTCGCCGCTGAACTCCCGCACGGGGAGCACCGACGCGACCTTCTCGCCCCGCGCCAGGTCGAGGAAATTGACGATGGGCTTGCCCTTCGAGTAGCGGCTGCCGTGGGGGATGCCCCAGACCTTGACCCAGTGGCAGCGCCCCTGGTCGGTGAAGGCCATGAGGTAGTCGTGGGTGGAGGCCAGGAACAGGTGTTCGACCCAGTCCTCGGCCTTGGTGTCCATCCCGCGCAGTCCGCGGCCGCCGCGCCGCTGCGAGCGGTAGGTGTCGATCGGGATGCGCTTGACGTAGCCCTGTCGCGACATGGTCAGCACCACTTCCTCGTCGGCGATCAGGTCCTCGACCTCGAAGGAGGGGACGCTTCCGCGGATCTCGGTGCGGCGGTCGTCACCGTAGCGCTGGGCCAGCTCGCGCAGCTCTTCCTTGATGATCTCCATGCGCACGGCCCGGTCGCCCAGGATGTGCACCAGTTCGGCGATCCTCGCCTGCACCTGAGCGAGTTCGGTGTCGAGTTTTTCCTTCTCGAGACCGGTCAAACGCGCCAACCGCATGTCCAGAATGGCCCGGGCCTGTCTCTCGGAGAGGTCGAAGGTCCCCCGCAGCCCCACGGCGGCCTCACTGGCATCGCGCGAACGGCGGATGATCCTGACGACCTCGTCGATGTTGTCGACGGCGATGCGCAGCCCCTCGAGGACGTGTTCCCGCTCGCGTGCGGCGGCGAGGTCGAACTCGCTGCGGCGGACGACCACCGTGTGCCGGTGATCGATGAAGTGCGTGAGCATGTCGCGCAGCGGCATGATCCTGGGGACACCGTCGACCAGCGCCAGCAGAATCACCCCGAAGGTGGACTGCATCGGCGTGTGCTTGAACAGCCGGTTGAGCACCACGTGCGGCACCGCGTCACGCTTCAGATCGATGACGACGCGCAGGCCGTCCCGGTCGGACTCGTCGCGCAGGTCCCGGATAGAGGTGATCTTCTTGTCCCGAACCAGGCCAGCGATCTGTTCGATCAGGCGGGCCTTGTTCACCATGAAGGGGATCTCGTGGATGATGATCCTGTCCGGCCCGTCCTCGCCTTCCTCCACTTCGGCACGGGCCCGAATGACGATGCGCCCGCGGCCGGTCCGGTACGCCTCCTGGATCCCGTCGGTGCCGCAGATCTGGCCGCCGGTCGGGAAATCGGGGCCGGCGATATGCTCTTCGAGCGCTTCCTGGGGCAGGTTGGGGTCGTCGATCAGCGCCAGCAGCCCGGAGACGACTTCGCGAAGGTTGTGGGGCGGGATGTTGGTCGCCATCCCCACGGCGATGCCGGACGACCCGTTGATGAGCAGGTTCGGCGCCCTGCACGGCAGGACCGAGGGCTCCTTCAGCCGTCCGTCGAAATTCTCGTCGAAGCGGACGGTATCCTTGTCGATGTCGGCGAGCAGTTCCATCGACAGGCGCTGGAGCCGCGCCTCGGTGTACCGGTAGGCCGCTGCCGAGTCGCCGTCGATGGACCCGAAGTTGCCCTGGCCGTCGACGAGCGGGTAGCGCAGGGAAAAGTCCTGCACCATGCGGACAAGGGCGTCGTAGACGGCGGAGTCGCCGTGCGGGTGGTACTTGCCGAGCACCTCACCGACCACGGTCGCGCACTTCTTGTAGGCCCGGCCGGGCGACAGTCCGAGTTCCGACATGGCGTAGAGTATGCGCCGGTGAACCGGCTTGAGACCGTCCCGCACATCGGGCAGGGCGCGCTGAACATTGACGCTCATCGAGTAGTCGATGAACGACTCGCGCATCTCCTGTTCGAGGATCCGTTCGAGGATCCGTTCGCCGGTGCTCGTGGGGTCGTTTTCGGACATGGAACCCGGAAGTGGAATGGACCGTCGACCGATTGGCCGCGGATGGACTCAAGGGCGCTCCCAGACGCCCCGGATAGCCTTTTAAGATAACGGTTTAGGGTGTATCACTCAACCTGGTGAGGGACCGCAGTTCACCGGTCTGATGCGCTTCCCGTGGAAGATGTCCATGGGGATGTGATGAGTGTCGAACACCCGGCCTATCAGATCGCTCAAAACGGGATCGTAGGCCTCGAATTCCTCCGGCGATTCCACCTTCACGCCGCCGGCAAAGCACTCGCCGTAGTTGGAGAAGAACCACCACTGGACTCCTTCGGCCCAGTACTCGCTCGCATTGGTGGTAGCGTAGTGCCTGCGTCCATCCTCGTGCTCGTACCTGCCCGCGGCCATTGCGGCGGCGTAGGCGTCGCGGATCTCCTGGCTCATGCCGGGATCGACGTCGCGGATCGCGCTGTGGATTGCGTGGGCGAACTCGTGAACGAAGATGTGCTCGCCGTAGTACCGGGTGTCGGGATACCCAAGCACGTTCTCTTCGGCCCCGGTTGTGGGATTGCCGCCCAGGCCCCGGGACCGGTTTGCGTGGTAATCCCGGTCGGCCTGCATGACCGGTTCGTCAGGCGGCGCTCCAGGGCGTTTCATCGACGCGTATTCCGGGATGTCCATCGTCATTTCGACTTCGGCGATGACGCCTGTGCGCCAGTTTCGGGCAATCATCGACGCGCGCAGATCGGAGCGCGCCGCAAGCATCGTGTTGATGATATCGCGCACGACCAGGAGCGCGATGTCGGGGACCTTGGTCGAGGCGAGCACCGGGATGCCCCCGGCGTCGGCGTACTTCTGGTAGAAGGGATCGACGTCGAGCGATTCCGGCACGGGTCCGACCGTCGCCCCCACGTAATCGTGAATCAACGCGGCGGGCAGGCCCGTCTCGGCCTCCTGCCGCACTCGCTCCGCACGATTGCGCTCAGCGGCCGCGCGCGCTTCCGCTTCCGTGCGTTGCCGGCGCGGTTGGGCCGAGGCTACATCGGCCACGACGCCAACCGCCAGGACTGCAGTTGCGCATGCGAGTATGCATCGATTCATCCTGTCTCCCTTCGCTCCAGGACCGGGCGGGCATTTGGCCCGATGGCGGTAAATGATAGAAGACGGACGGTCGACTCGCATCTACGCGTGCCGAAGCCAGCCCATTACGCCATAGCCACGAAGTCCACCCCCTCCACCAGCCCCACCCCCACCGCCGCCCCCCGCACCGCCTCGCGGCCCGCCGACCGCGCAACGGCCCCCACGTGGAGCGCGTCCGCGAACCCGCGCGCGGCTTCCGCCTCACACACCGGCGCGCCGTGGATCCGCTGCCCGATCTTGCGCGGGTCGACCTCGACGAAGGCCCGCACCTCGACCCCCTGCGCCGCAAACTCGCGGGCGAGGCTCTTGCCCGTGGGTCCCGCGCCCCAGACCACCACCCCGCTGCGGCCATCGAGCACGCTGCGCCGCAAGTGGTGCACCCGGCACGACCGGAACGCGGCCAGCGAGTACGCGGGGTGATTGCGGCTCAGGCGGCCGGGTTCGTTGCCCCAGTCGAGGAGGACACGCGGCACGGCCACGAAGCGGTGGCCGCGCCGCCAAAGCCGCAGGAGCAGGTCGTAGTCCTCCGGCCAGGCGCGGTCGCGGTAGCCGCCCACGTCGGCCAGCGCGCCCGCCCGGAACATGAATGTCGGGTGGGCGAGGGGGCACTCGACGAAGATGTTGGCCGCGACGGTGTCCCAGTCGGTCATGGAGTTGAGCCATGCAGCGTATTCGGCCGCACGCGGCGTCACGCTCGATTCGGGGACGTAGCGTACGCCCGTGCCGCAGCCGGCGAGGCCGGGCGAGCCCTCCAGCAGGTTGAGTTGGGCGGCAAGGCGTTCGGGGTGGCAGCGGTCGTCGGCGTCCATGCGGGCGATGTACCGGCCGCGGGCGGCGGCGAGGCCGCGCTGCAGGGCGGCTACGATTCCGCCGGCGTTGCCGCCGCGCCGTGCGGGAGCGGCCGCCGTGTCCGGGCCGATCCCCGACAGGCTGGCGCCGGTGCCGTCCCCGCCCAGCAAACGAACCCGCTCATCGCGCTGCTCCCACTCCCGCGCGATCCGCGCGCTGTCATCGCGGGAACCGTCATCCACCACCACCACCTCGAAACGGGTGAACATCTGCCCGCGGAGCGACTCCAGCGCCGCACCCAGGCTGGCCGCCCCGTCCCGGACCGGCAGGACGACCGTCACGACGGGTTCACCGTGCACCGCACGACCCATTGCACACGCAGCACGCCGCGATCATCACCGCATCATGATGCTCACGCATCACGCCCACCGCGCATCACGTCCACCGCGCACCGCCCACCTCTCATGCTCCGCTCCTCACGCCCGCACCCACCATCTCCCGCAGAAACCGCCCCGTCACGCTCTCGGGCACCGTCGCCACGTCCTCCGGCCGGCCCATCGCCACCACCTCCCCGCCCCGCGCCCCCGCGCCGGGCCCCATGTCGACCACCCAGTCCGCCTCCCGGATCACATCCAGGTCATGCTCGACCACCACCAGAGTGTTGCCCGCCCCGACCAGCTTGCGGAGCACGGAGACGAGCTGGGCCACGTCCTCGCCCGACAGACCCGTGGTCGGCTCGTCGAGGATGTACAGCTTGCTGCTGCCCTTCCTGGACGCGGCCCCGATCAACTCGCGCGCGATCTTGAGGCGCTGCGCTTCGCCGCCGGAAAGATGCGTGGCCGGCTGGCCCAGCCGCAGGTACCCCAACCCGACCTGCTGCAGGTGCCACAGCGCCTGGCCCAGCCGCGGCTCGCGCAGGAAGAAACGCATGGCGCGGTCGACCGTGAAGTCCAGCACGTCGGTCACGTTATGGCCGCGCACTTTCACTTCGAGCACTTCGGGGCGGTAGCGCTTGCCGCCGCAGACCTCGCACGGCACGTGGATGTCCGCCATGAACACCATCTCCACGCGTACGAACCCGGCCCCCGCGCACTCCTCGCAGCGGCCGCCCTTCACGTTGAAGGAGAAGCTGCGCGGATCGAGGCGGGCGCTCCTCGCGGCGGGCTGGCTCGCGAAGATGCGCCGGATCTCGCCCCACGCCCTCACGTAGGTGACCGGGTTGGAGCGGGGCGTGCGCCCGATCGGACTCTGGTCGATGAGCACGACGCCGTCCACATGCTCCAGCCCGGTGAGCGCACCGTACGCGCCCACGATCTCGCCCAGGTGCTCCTTGGCCGATGTGCGCCCGTCGCCCAGTTCGCGTTCGAGCGCACGGTAGAGGATGTCGTGCACCAGCGTCGACTTGCCGGAACCCGACACGCCGGTGACGACCGTCATGGCGGCGACGGGGAACTCTGCTTCCACACCGCGCAGGTTGTGGAGTGCCGCGCCTTCAAGCCGAATCCGCGCGCCATCCACCGGACGCCTCGACTCAGGCGGCCACTCGTCGAAGGCCTCGCCGGACACGATCCGTGACAGATACTGGCCCGTATTTGTCATGGAGCCGGCCAGCGCGGCCGGCACGCCCTCGAACACGACCTCGCCGCCCCGGTCTCCCGACCCCGGACCCAGTTCGACTGCATGGTCCGCACTCTGGATCGCGGCCGCATTGTGCTCGACCACAACCACCGTGTTGCCGCCGTCGCGCAGGCGCTGCAGCAGAGCGAGGAGCGCGTCGATGTCCTGCGGATGAAGCCCGATCGAGGGTTCGTCAAGGACATAGAGCGTATCGACCAGGCGCGTCCCCAGGGAGTTCGCCAGGGAGATTCGCTGCGCCTCGCCTCCCGAGAGCGTCCGCATCTGCCGGCTGAGGGTGAGGTAGCCGAGGCCGACATCCACCAGAAACCGCACCCGCGCAGAGAGCTCCCGGAGGAGCGACGTCGCGATCCGGGCCTCCATGGGCCGCAGTTCCAGACCGTCGAGCCAGCCGGGCAACTCCTCGATCGGGAGATCGCAGACGCTGCCGATGTCGAGTCCGCCCACGGTCACGCGCCCCGCCTCGGGACGCAGCCGGGAACCCCCGCAGCCGCGGCAGGTGAGGGGCCGCTGGTACCGGCGCAGGAAGATCCTGATGTACTGCTTGTACCGCTTGCGCTCCTTCGATCTGAGGAAGCCCAGGACGCCGCCGAACGAGCCCTTGCCATACAGGACGGCATCGCGAAAGTCACGGGGCAACTCGCTCCACGACAGGTAGGTGGAGACTCCTTCGCGCCCGGCGAACCGCCTGAGGGCATCGCGTTCGCGCGCGTAGCGCGGCTTGGCCCACGGGTCGACCGCGCCCTGGTCCAGCGACAGCTCCGGATTGGGGACCACCAGCTCCGGGTCGTATTCGAGCGTGGCGCCGAAGCCCGTGCAGGTGGGACAGCTCCCGTAGGGGTTGTTGAAGGAGAACAGCTTCGGTTCGGGCTCGAGAAAGGTCTCGTCGGGGTGGCGCGGACAGCGGAAGGCTTCGGAGAAGCGAAGCGGCTCTTCGAGCCCGCCGCCCACCGGCACCACCACCGCCTCCCCTTCCCCCTCGCGAAAACACGTCGCCAGGGAGTCCGCGACGCGCTCGAGCCAGCTCGGGTCCGGGTGAGCCATCACCTTCAGGCGGTCCACCACCACCATCACCTCCCGCGCCTGTGCAAGATCGGGCATACCCTCCGGCTCCAGCGCGCGACCGCGTACGTCCTCCCGCTCCCGTGCAAGATCGGGCACCGCCCCCTCCGGTTCGCCCCGTGGGTCGAGCAGATCCGACAGCTCGGCGGCCACCCCGTCCGCGAGCACGCGCACGAACCCCAGCGAGCGGAGGTTCTCGGCGACCAGCTGATGGGACACCTGGCCGCTGCGCGCGAGCGGAAAGGCAACCATGATCCGGGTGCCGGGGGGCAGCGCGGCGACCCTGTCCGCTGCCCCGCTCACCGTGTCGGGCCGGACCTCGTCGCCGCAGACGGGACAGTGGGTGCGTCCCACGCGGGCATACAGAAGGCGCAGGAAGTCATGCACCTCGGTCGCGGTTCCCACGGTGGACCTGCTCGACGTCGTGGGGTTGCGCTGTTCGATCGCCACCGACGGGGACAGTCCCTCGACGCGGTCCACGTCGGGCTTTTCCAGGCGGTCGAGGAACTGCTTGGCGTAGGTCGACAGCGCCTCGACGTAGCGTCGCTGGCCGGCCGCAAAGAGCGTGTCGAGAGCCAGCGAGGACTTGCCCGAACCAGACGGCCCGGTGATCACGGTCAGCGCCCCGCGCGGAAGATCGAGGTCGATTCCCTTCAGGTTGTGCTGGCGCGCGCCCCGTATTCGAATCGGTTGATCCATTGACGCCTGCGTCTCCCGGTGACCCCCGCTGCCGAGCCAACCGTTGCCTAACGGCGCGGTTTTCCCGACCGTGGAACGGCCCCCTTGACAGGCGGGCCGCCCCCGCTCCCCACCAATCTACCAACACGCACCCCGCGACAATGGACATCTACCCCCGTCCCGATTACACCGCCCTCGGCCGATATCTTCCCGACCGCTCCCCCATCAGCGCGGATCTCAGTGACAACCGCAATCTCTGGGGTGCCCACCCCGCCGCGCTCGAGGTGCTCGCCGGCGCGGGAAGCGACACCGCCTCCGAGTACCCCGGCAGCTACGCCGAGCGGCTCGTGGACGCCGTCGCCACAATGCTTGGCACCACGGCGGACAACGTCACCACCGGAGCCGGCGGCACTGGCGTGCTCGACGCCCTCATGCGGGCGGTCGCGCCCACCACCATGCGCTTTCTCGACCCGGGCTGGCCAGCCGCGGGGATGCTGGCCCGGATGAACGGGCACGAGCCGGTGCCTGTGGAGTGGTACGCCGGGATGGACGATCCCGTTGCCTTTGCGGGCCCGGAGCCGGCGATCGTGTTCGTCCCGAATCCGGGCAATCCCACCGGGCAGCCCATACCGGAGGAATGGGTCCGCACGGTCTACGAGCACACCGAGGCGGTCGGCAGCATCCTGATCATCGATGAGGCCTACGGCGAGTACAACCGCGGCCTGTCCGACCTCACGCCCTTCGAGATGGCCCTCGCGGGCGAGCGCACGATTTGCGTGAAGACGCTCTCCAAGGCGTACGGTCTCGCGGGGCTGCGCGCCGGGTACGGAGTGGCGAGTCCCTCCCTGGTCCTGGAGGTGGACAAGGGACGTGGGCCGTTCGTGGTCTCGAGCGTGACCTCCGCGGCGGCGGCCGCGGCCATCTCGAGCCCGTCCCCCTGGCTGGCCGACACCATTGCGGAGACCCGGATCAACCGCGACCGCGTGCGGGACAGCCTGCTCCACCGCGGCTACGAAGTCCCCGAATCGGCGGCCAACTTCATCTTCATCCTGCGTCCCCGGGAAGAGTTGGACGACATGACGGCGCGGCTGGAGCGCGTCGGCGTGAGGGTTCGCCCCTTCGCCGGACCCACGACGCTGGCGAACGGCCTGCGGGCCACCGTGGCTCCCTGGGACCGGATGCAGCGGCTGCTGGACGGGCTCGACCTGGTCGCCTCGGGCGCGGTGTAGCGGCTGGCGCCGCGCGGCAACCCCCATGAGCACCGGGTACGAAGAGGAAGTCCTCGGCAAGGCCTACGACTCGCGCCTCATGGCCCGGCTGCTGCGCTACCTGCGCCCCTACAAGCTGCAGGTCGCGGGGGCGCTCGTCCTCCTCATGCTGGCCTCGCTGCTGGGCGTGGTCGGCCCGTACCTGACCAAGATCGCGCTCGACGAAGCGATCCCCAGCGGTGACGGCAGCCAGCTCGCCTTCCTCGCGATCCTCTTCCTCGTGGCGACGGTGCTGATCTTCGTCTTCCAGTACATTCAGGCGCTCGTCACCACATGGCTGGGCCAGAAGGTGATGTACGACCTGCGCACGCAGATCTTCGGCAAGCTCCAGCAGCTCGACCTCGCCTTCTACGACCGCAACCCGGTCGGCCGTCTCATGACGAGGATCACCTCGGACGTGGAGACGCTGAACGAGCTGTTCAGCTCAGGCGTCGTGACCGTCTTCGGCGACCTCTTCATCCTGTTCTTCATTGTGGCGGCGATGCTGCAGATGGACGTCGAACTCGCGCTGGTCACCTTCAGCGTGCTCCCCCTGGTGGCCTACGCGGCATTCCTCTTCCGGTCGCGCATCCGCGGGGCCTACCGCGACATCCGCGTCCGCCTTGCCCGGTTGAACGCCTACCTTCAGGAGAGCTTCACCGGAATCCGCATCCTCCAGCTCTTCAACCGGGAAAGCACGGCGCTTCAGCGTTTCAAGGTCCTCGACGACGACTACCTCGGCGCACACCTTCGCTCGATCACCTACTACGCTCTCTTCTTTCCGGTCATCCAGCTCTTCACCGCCGTGGCGCTGGCGCTGATCATCTGGTATGGAGGAGGGGCGATGGTCCAGGGCGCGGTGACGATCGGGGTCCTGGCGGCCTTCCTCGACTATGCGCGGCGTTTCTTCCGGCCGATCCAGGACCTCTCGGAGAAGTACAACCTGCTGCAGGGTGCGATGGCGTCGTCCGAACGGATCTTCCGCCTCCTCGACCGTGAGCCGGCGATCCGCGATCCGGCGCCGACCGTCGCACCGCAAGCCGTCACGCCGGGCGAGATCCGGTTCGAGAATGTCTGGTTCGCGTATGGCGGCCGGGACGCGGGGCGCCGGGACAGGTCCCGCGAGCCGGGCCACGGAGAGGACTCACAGGGCCCGGCCGCAGGCGGCGGCGCCATGGGCGCCTCGGACCCCGACTGGGTGATCCGCGACGTCTCATTCACGATCGCTCCCGGCGAAAAGCTGGCGATCGTGGGGCATACGGGGGCCGGGAAGACCACCCTCATCAATCTGCTGATGCGCTTCTACGAGCCGCAGCGCGGAAGAATCCTCGTCGACGGGATCCCCATCTGCGATCTCTCGCTTCGGGAGCTGCGCGACCGGATCGGCCTCGTGCTGCAGGACATCTTCCTCTTCAGCCAGTCGGTGGAGTACAACGTGCGCCTCGGCGACGGCGAGATCGACGACACCGCTGTGGCCTCGGCGCTCGACGCGGTGGGCGCGACCCCCTTCGTGGAGCGGCTTCCCGAACAGGCGGAACAGCCTCTCGGCGAGCGCGGCGCCAGCCTGTCTGTCGGCGAGCGGCAGCTGCTCTCCTTCGCCCGCGCGCTGGCCTTCGATCCCGCCATCCTGGTTCTGGACGAGGCCACCAGCTCCGTCGACTCCGAGATCGAAGCGCGCATCGAGGCGGCCACCGACCGGCTGATGCGGGGGCGTACGTCGCTCGTCATCGCCCATCGCCTGTCCACCGTGCAGGGTGCGGATCGGATCCTGGTCTTGCACCGCGGGCAGCTCGTCGAGGAGGGGAGCCACAGCGAACTCCTCGCCACCGAGGGACTGTACCGGCGCCTGCACGAGCTGCAGTTCGCGGGGGCGGCTGCGTAGCGACTACGCCGGCTGGTCCAGCGGCCTGACCAGGATCTCGTTGACGGAGACGTGCGGCGGAGCCGTCACGGCGTAGACCACCGCGCGAGCGACATCGTCAGCGTGCAGCGGCTGCTTGCCGGCCCAGCGCTCGGCCCACTCCGCGCGCGCCTGCGGGTCGGGGACCGTGTCGAAGAGCTCGGTGTCGACGACCCCGGGCTGGATGTCGGTGGCGCGGATGCGGTGCTCGGCCCCGAGTTCGAGGTGCATGCCCCAGGTGATCGCCCTCACCGCGAACTTCGTCGCCGCGTACACGGTGCCGCCCGGGAAGGGCCGCCGACCGGCAATGGAACCGACGTTGACGATGTGCCCGCCGCCCTGGGCCAGCATGTGCGGCAGCACTACCCCGATCCCGTGCAGGACACCGTTGACGTTCACGTCCATCATCCGGGTCCAGTCGGCGATCCGCCCTTCCTCCAGCGGAGATATCGGCATGATGCCGGCGTTGTTCACCAGGATGTCCACCCGCCCGAAGCCATCGAGCGCCGCCCTCGCCAGCGCCTGCATGTCTTCGAGGCTCGTCACGTCGGTGCGCACTGCGAGAGCCCTGCTCCCCTTCCCCTGCAGCTCCCGCGCCTCGGCATTGATCCGTTCGGCCCGGCGCGCGGCCAGGACGACCGCGGCACCCTCGCCCGCGAGCGAGCGCGTCACCGCAAGCCCGATCCCCGACGATGCGCCCGTGATGATTGCAACTCTGCCTGCAAGTCGGTTGTTCTCTGTCGTTTCCACTGGCATTCCCGCTTCCGTTCCGTATTATTCCCCTGTAGTCGCTATTTGATGACGGCTTTCGCACTCCGCGATGATCGCTGGATGACCGCGGGGTGTAGCATCATGCGCCTGACCTGTCAGGAAAACGATAGCCGCCGCAATCACAAATCTGAAGCCGATCGTCCATTGGACAAGCTCAATCTGACGCACCTGTCGCCGCGCGGTCCCCGACGCAGCCGACGCCGCCCGGGAGGGCGCCGGCCAGAGAGCAGGCGAGTCGGCTACGAGCGGCGGGTCAGAAAGGGAGCGTCTCTCCCGGATCTCGACCTGGACCTGGCGCGGTCGTTTCTCGGCGACGCGCTCCCCGACGGAAAGCCACTGCTCGACTCGCTTTGCGACTACGGGCTGATTCTCGGCCATGATCCGGAGTGGAAGATCACCAATGCGGCGCTGCTGCTCTTCGCCAGGGCGCCCGCACGCCACTGGAATCCCGGCGCCGGGGTGCGCATCATTCGCGTGGCGGGGACGGCCCGCATCCTTGGCCACCGTGACAGCGTGGTCCGGTCCGCATACGCCGGTCCTCCCCTCGCCGCCGCGATCAACGAGAGCATTCGCCTCGCACTCGAACAGGTCGAGTTCTCCGAGCCGCTTCGCCACATCTTTCTGCGGCATATGCCTGAATACCCCGAGGCGGCATGGCGCGAATTGATCATCAATGCGATCGCGCATCGTGACTATGAAGCGAGCGCGGAGACTGAAGTCGTGTTCTATGATGATCGGATGGAGGTTACGAGTCCGGGCCTTCCTGTTGAACCATTGTCTTTTGCAGATGTGAGAGACGACAATGTTGTGCATGCGACCCGCAACCCCTTGTTGACAAGGGTACTTGCAGAGTCAGGGCATATGCATGCCAAAGCATCCGGTCTTGAACGGATTCTGAAGGAAATGGAAGGGTATTTTCTGAATGAACCTGCATTGAAGGCCGGGGACGGCCGGTTTACCGTTGTATTGCGCAATGAACCGCAGCTGCCTACGGCCGGGCCGGGCTGGAAGCGGCTTGTGCAACAGCTGGAAATCAACCCCAATCAGAAGCACATTCTCCTTGCCAGGCCCGACGGTTTTACCGAACGGGAGTACGGATTGCTGAATTCCGTGTCCCGGAGTGAAGCGAGTGCACAGGTGTGCGAACTGGTCGACAGTGGTGTCGTTACTCCCGAACCGGCGGACGACGGCAGCGGGCCGATCTACTATCTGACAGCCGATCTCGACGACCAGCGCTGGTTCCTGGAGGACCGGATTCCCACACTTCGCAAGCACTTTCGCGGAGGCTCGCAACTGCGCAACTCGGACTATCGGACGCTGTTCGAGACCCCGTATGCGACGGCAAGGCGAGAACTCGACTACCTTACCGAAAAGGGGTTTCTGAAGGCAAATGGAAGAGGGCGAGCCCTGCACTATCGGCCGGCCATCGGCCTGCGGAAGTAGCCGGGTGACGAACCCTGCGGCGCCCATCGTAGTACCAATCGTCGTAAGTTCCATCCCCGGGCACTGTAGCAATCGTTTCGAAAGGAATCAGTCATGAGTCTGGTAGCAATCGCCGCGGTCCTGATCGTCATCGGCGCGATCGTCCGCTCCATCCCCGCCGGCAAGAGCAAGATCCCCAACAAGCTCGCCGGCTACGTCGTCATGTTCGTAGGCGTCGCCGTCATCCTCCTCAATACCTTCGTGATCATTCGCGTGGGCGAGGTCGGTGTCGAGCACTTCCTCGGGCGCGTCTCCGCGCGGGCGCTCGATCAGGGCGTGCGAGTGGTCAATCCCCTTGCCAGCATCGAGCGGATGTCGATCCGGGAGCAGTCATTCCCCGCGCAGGGCAGCGTGGAGCAGATCGAGGCGCAGACCTCCGAGCAGCTGAACGTCACGCTGGAGGTGTCGATCATTTTCCAGATCAACGGCAGCAACGCGCCCAGCCTCTACCAGCGGATCGGATCGGAGAACGACATCAAGCGCCAGATCGTCCTCAACGCGGTCCGCAACGGGGTGCGCGACGCGGTGGCCACCAAGTCGATCAACGAGATCTTCTCGCCCAATCGGCGCGACGTGGCCAACAGCATGCTGACCGAGATCCAGGCCAAGGCTGGCGACCGCATCGAGGTCAGGGACGTGTTCGTCCGCGACATCCAGGCGCCGGACCGTGTCCGCGAGGCGATCGAGCAGAAGCTGGAGCGCGAGCAGCAGGTCGCCGCGGAGGAGTTCCAGACCCAGATCATCCAGGAGCAGGCCCGTCAGCAGGCCGAAGAGGCCAAGGGGATCGCCGAGGCCCAGCGCATCATCTCCGAAGGGCTGACGGAGGAATACCTCACCTTCTACTACATCCAGCAGCTGGCGCAGATGCCGGAAGGCTCGCTGGTCTACGTGCCGACCGAGGGGGGTATTCCGCTGATCCGGAACCTGGGCGGAGGCCGGTAGGCGCCTATGCGGCGGAGCAGGAAGCTGGGAGTCGCCGCGCTCGTCGTTCTGGTCGCGGCGGCCCTCGGGCCCGCTACCGGCTGCTCGCCCATCTATGTGATCAAGGCCGGGTGGGCGGAGGCCAAGATCCTGCGGGGGCGCCAAGCGATCCCCGACGTGATTCGGGCGCCCGAGACCGACGAGCGCACGCGCGGCAAGCTCACCCTGGCGCGGGAGGCCCGCGAGTTCGCCATGAACGCGCTGGAACTCGATGTCGGCGACAGCTACACCACCTACACCGAGCTCGAGCGGGACACGCTGGCGATGGTGCTCTCGGCCGCCCACCGCGATCGCCTCGCATCACGGACGTGGTGGTTCCCCGTCGTGGGCCGCGTCCCGTACCGCGGCTTCTTCGACCTCGACGATGCGCTCGACGAGCAGCGCAAGCTTGAAGCCGAGGGCTTGGACACCTACCTCCGCCCCACGTCCGCCTTCAGCACCCTGGGGTGGTTCTCGGACCCGCTGCTCTCCACCATCCTGCGGTACGACGAAGTGGAGCTGATTACGACCATCATCCACGAGCTATCCCACAACCACCTCTTCGTGCCCGGCCAGGTGCGCTTCAACGAGAGCTTCGCCACCTGGGTGGGACGGGTGGGTGCCATCGAGTTCTTCTGCACCCGGCCCGGAGGCGGCCCGGACACCGTCTGGTGCAACCGGGCGCGCGACCGATGGCAGGACACGCAGATCTTCTCGCGCTTCATCGATGGCCTGGTGGACGATCTGGAGTCGGTCTACGGGGACTCGACCCTGACCAGCCGGGACAAGGTCGAGCGCCGGGAGCGGATCTTCGATCTCCACCTCGACCGCTTCCGCACCGAAGTCCGACCCCGGCTCGCGTCCCTGACCTTCGGGGGCTTCGAAGCCCTGCCGCTCAACAACGCGACCCTCCTCAGCCGCATGCGGTACTATCATCGGCTTCCGGACTTCGACAGCCTGCTGGAGGAGAACGACGGCTCGCTCAAGGAAGCCATCGCCGCCCTGCTGGCCGGCCTGCCCGTCGAGGACCCCTTCAGCCTTCTCCCGGAGGGCCGGTACGTGTCGCCGGAGGCACCGCGCGAGCCGCTCTCCGGCCGCCGGCCGACCCCTTCCGGGCTGTAAATCGGCACCGCCCTTTTTTAGCTTTGAGGTTTGGCCGATTACGCGCGCGGACCGCGGGGAGGCACCGCCGCACCAACCCACCCCCCCATGCCCTCAAATGCTGACAAGGCCTACGACGCCGCCGCCGTCGAACACCGGTGGCAGGCGCGGTGGGATGACGAAGGGACCAACAGCTTCACACTGAAAGAGCTGCGCACCGCCGCCCGTCCGTTTTTCAACCTCATGATGTTCCCCTACCCCTCCGCGGAGGGGCTGCATGTGGGCAACATCTACGCCTTCACCGGGGCCGACGTGCACGGCCGCTTCAAGCGCCTGCAGGGGTACGACGTCTTCGAGCCCATCGGCTTCGACGCCTTCGGCATCCACTCCGAGAACTTCGCGCTGAAGACCGGGGCGCACCCGATGCGCCTGATCCCCGCCAACGTCGAGAACTTCACCCGCCAGCTGCGGCGAATCGGGGGCATGTTCGACTGGGACCACACGGTCGATACGACCGATCCCGCCTACTACAAGTGGACCCAGTGGCTCTTCGTCCAGTTCTTCAGGAGCGGGCTGGCCGAGCAGAAGGAGGCGCCCGTCAACTGGTGTCCGTCGTGCATGACCGTGCTGGCCAACGAACAGGTCATCGTCGGGGAGTGCGAGCGCTGTGGGGCGGGGGTCGAACAGCGCTTCATCCGGCAGTGGTTCTTCAAGATCACCGACTACGCCGAGCGGCTCCTCGAGAACCTCAGGCACATCGACTGGTCGGACACCACCCGGAAGGCGCAGTGGAACTGGATCGGGCGGTCCGTCGGGGCGGAGCTGCGCTTCCCCGTCGCGGATGACGGCGCGGATCACACCGAGGTCGCCGTCTTCACCACGCGCCCCGATACGGTGTTCGGGGCCACGTACGTCGTGCTCGCGCCGGAGCACCCGCTGGTCGACGCGGTCACCAGCGACGCCCGCCGCGACGAAGTCGAGGCCTATCGGGAGCGGACGCAGGCGCTGGACCTGGTAGCCCGCAAGAAGGTCGAGAAGCACAAGACCGGCGTCTTCACGGGCGGCTATTGCATCAACCCGGCGACGGGGAAGCGCGTTCCGGTGTGGATCGCCGACTACGTGCTCATGGGGTACGGTACGGGCGCGATCATGGCCGTGCCCGGGCACGACGAGCGGGACTTCGACTTCGCCCAGGCCTTCGACCTGCCGATCACGCGAGTCGTCGCGCAAGCGGGCGAGGATGCGTCCACTCGGCTGACCATCGCCTACGAGTATCCGACGGGCACCCTCGTAAACTCCGGCAGGTATGACGGGCTTCAGGTGGACGAAGCCAAGGAGGCCATCGTGGCCGACCTGGCCGCCGAGGGCCGCGCAGAGGCAAAAGTCACCTACCGCCTGCACGACTGGTGTATCTCGCGCCAGAGGTACTGGGGCCCCCCGATCCCGATCATCCACTGCGACCACTGCGGCGCCGTGCCCGTGCCCGATGAAGACCTCCCCGTGGTGCTGCCGTACGTGGAGGATTTCCGCCCCGACGAGTCCGGCATCAGCCCGCTCGCGCGCGTCCGTGAATGGTACGAGGTGCCGTGCCCGGACTGCGGCCGCGACGCCACCCGCGAGACCGACGTCTCGGACACCTTCCTGGACAGCTCGTGGTACTTCCTCCGCTATCCGTCGACCGACTTCGAAGACCGGCCCTTCGACGCCGAAATAACCCGGCGCTGGCTCCCCGTCGACACCTATATCGGCGGCAACGAGCACGCGGTCCTGCACCTGCTGTACTCCCGGTTCATCGTCATGGCGCTGCACGACATGGGATGGCTGCACTTCGAGGAGCCGTACGACCAGTTCCGCGCCCACGGGCTGATCATCCGGGAAGGCGCCAAGATGTCCAAGAGCAAGGGGAACGTGATCGTCCCGGACCCGATCATCGAGCGGTACGGGGCCGACACCTTCCGCCTCTATCTCATGTTTCTGGGCCCGTTCGCGGAGGGCGGCGACTACCAGGACCGCGGCATCGCAGGTCCGCACGGGTTCCTGCACCGCCTGTGGGAGTCGGTGGTTCCCGAAGACGGTGATCTCCCGGAGACGGCCGCCGATCCCGCAGTCGAGCGCAAGCTACATCAGACCATCAAGCGCGTCACCGAGCAGGTCCCCGCGCTCCGGTACAACACCGCCATCGCGGCGATGATGGAGTATCTCAATGCGGCGCGGGCCGGCGGCCGTGTGCCCTCCCGTGCCGAGGTCGAGCCGCTCGTGTGCCTGGTGGCGCCCTTCGCGCCCCACATGGCCGAGGAGCTCTGGCAGCGACTGGGCCACGAAGGGAGCATCTTCGACGGCGCCAACTGGCCCGCGTACGACCCGGCCAGGTGTGTCGAGCAACAGGCCCGGGTCGCCGTGCAGGTCAACGGCCGCGTGCGGGGCACGGTGTCGGTGCCCGTCGGCGCGGATCGCGACACGGTGGTCGCCGAAGCCATGAACGAGCCCAACGTCGCCCGTCATCTGGAGGGAATGGACGTGCGGCGGGTCATTCACATACCGGACCGGCTGCTGAATCTCGTGGTGGCGCAGGCCGCCGCGGTCGGAGGTTGAAATCCAGACGAGAAACGAGGCTGACGCGATGTCCCAGGCCGTGGGCGTGACCACAGGCACCGAAAAGCTGGCAATCGACACCATCAAGGCCCTGGCCATGGACGCGGTCCAGGAGGCCAACTCCGGTCACCCGGGCACCCCCATGGCGCTGGCACCATTCGGCTACATCCTCTGGACACGCCACCTGCGGCATAACCCGGCCGACCCCGGCTGGATCAACCGCGACCGCTTCGTCCTGTCGGCCGGTCACGCCTCGATGTTCCTGTACAGCCTGCTCTACCTCTCGGGCTACGATCTCTCGCTCGACGACATCCGGCAGTTCCGCCAGTGGGACAGCAGGACGCCCGGCCACCCCGAGTACGGGCACACGCCCGGCGTCGAGACCACCACGGGCCCGCTGGGACAGGGCGTCGCCAACACCGTCGGGATGGCGCTGGCCGAGCGCTGGCTGGCGCACCGCTACAACCGGCCCGGTCACGAGATCGTCGATCATCACACCTATGCGCTGTGCTCCGACGGCGACCTCATGGAGGGCATCTCCCACGAGGCGGCCGAGATCGCGGGACACCAGCGCCTCGGCAAGCTGATCTGGATCTTCGACGACAACCGCATCACCATCGAGGGCTCCACCGACCTGGCCACCCGTACCGACCAGGCGCGGCGTTTCGAGGGCTACGGCTGGCACACCCTCACCGTCGACGACGGCACCGACCTCGGCGCCATCGACACCGCCCTCGCCGCCGCCCGCGCCGAAACCGGCCGCCCCTCGCTGATCGTCCTCGGCACGACGATCGCGGAGGGAAGCCCGAACATGGCCGGCCTGGCGTCGACCCACGGCGCCCCGCTTGGTGCCGACGAGATCGCCGCCACCAAGCTCAACATCGGCTACCCCTCGCTCGAGCCCTTCCATGTGGAACCGGCGGCGCTGCGGCACTGGCGCGAACGGTGCGCCGGCGGCGCGGTGACCCAGGCGGCATGGCAGTGCCGTTTCGAGGCCTACCGCGCCGACCACCCGGCACTCGCCGCCGACCTCGAACGGACCGCCGCGGGCGAGCTGCCCGCCGGCTGGGAGGACAGCCTCCCCGACCTCGCGCACGCCCCGGCCACCGCGACCCGCAACCACTCGGGCAAGGTGCTGCAGGCCGCCGCCGCGGCCGTCCCCGCCATGATCGGCGGCTCGGCGGACCTCGGCGGCTCCAACAAGACCGACATCGCCGGCAGCGGCGACCACCTGGCCGGCAACCCGGGCGGACGCATCGTCCATTTCGGGGTGCGCGAGCACGCCATGGGCGCGATCATGAACGGGATGGCGCTGCACGGCGGCGTCCACCCCTTCGGCGGCACCTTCCTGGTCTTCTCGGACTATATGCGCCCAGCGATCCGCCTCGCCGCCCTGATGAAGCTCCCGGTCACCTACGTCTTCACCCACGACAGCATCGGCCTCGGCGAGGACGGTCCCACCCATCAGCCCATCGAGCACCTGGCCGCACTGCGCGCCATCCCCGGCCTCCTCGACCTGCGCCCCGCCGACGGCCCCGAGACCGCCGAAGCGTGGCGTGCGGCGCTCAGCTACCGCGCGGGCCCGTCCTTCCTGGCCCTCACCCGCCAGACCGTCCCGGTCATCGACCGCGGCCCCGGCCACCCCTCGGCCGACGGCCTCCACAAGGGCGCCTACATCCTGCGCGAGGCCCGTTCTGGCAGCCCCGACGCCGTCGTCATCGCCTCAGGATCCGAAATCGGCACCGCACTCGAAGCACGCGGCCTCCTGCAGGCGGACGGGATCGACGCGCGCGTGGTGAGCATGCCGAGCTGGCGCCTCTTCACCGCACAGTCCGCCGCCTACCGAAACGAGGTGCTGCCGGACGCCGTACTGAAAGTCTCGATCGAAGCCGGCAGCACCATGGGGTGGGACCGCTGGGTCGGCTCCCGCGGCGTCTCGGTCGGGATCGACCACTTCGGCGCGTCGGCCCCGTTCCAGGAGGTCTACCGCCGCTATGGCATCACGGCCGATGCCGTGCGCGAGGCCGTGCGCGAGAGAGTCTTGCACTGACCTTGCCCCCCGAAACCGTGGTGGATCGTCCCGAACGTTTTGCGGGGCTCGGGGGTCCAAAGGGACGCGGGACACTGTGTGGCGACACTGCGAACGGGAACGGCCAACGGAATATGAACGGCGCTTGGGCGAAGGTGTTTGGGAGCAGGGCGACCCGTTCGCTGCTGCTCCCGTTTCTGCTCGTGGCCGGCTCCCCCGTCCTCCCGGTGCGCGCGCAGGATACGACCTCCGTCATGCGGCTGCGCGGACTGCGCGTGGAGGTTCCCCGCCCATCCACCACCACCGGCGGCACCAGCGCCGTCGAGATCGCGACCGACTCCCTGAGCGTGGTGGCGGCGCCCACGGCCGAGGAGCTCCTGCGCCGCATGCCCCTCATCCAGGTTCGCGCCAATTCGCGCGGGGAAGTGCAGCCGGACTTTCGCGGCGCCGACGACCGTCAGATCGCGATCCTGGTCGACGGCGTACCGATTACGCTCGGCTGGGACCACCGCACCGACCTGTCCGTGATCCCTCTCACGGCCGTTCGTTCGGTCACCCTCCTGCGCGGCCTCTCGTCGATGACGCACGGGCCCAACGTCCTGGGCGGCGCGCTCGAGTTCAACGTCGCCCGCGAGCCCTGGCAGCAATCGGCGGTCCAGCCGTTTACCGGCGCCTTTTCGATCGACCAGCAGGGCGGAAGCAGCATGGACGCCACGGTCGGGACGTCGATCGCGGGCCAGTCGGCCAACTGGGTCCTCAGGGCCGGTGCCGGCTACCGCAACAATCCCGGTGTCCAGCTGCCGAACAGCGCGCTGTCACACCCGCGGCTGAGTCCCGATCTCCTGACCGGCGATGACGGGCTGCGGCTGAACTCCGACCGGCGATTGGCGGACGGTTTTCTCGCCATGCGGTACGACGGGGATCGCGGGTCCTGGTTTTCCACCCTGTTCACCGCCTCCGACGGCGAGCGCGGCGTTCCGCCCGAGGCGCATGTCACCGATCCGCGGCTATGGCGCTACCCCGACCAGAGCCGGCTGCTGATCGCGATGTCCGGAGGTACGGGCGAGTGGCAGACCGGCTTCGGAAGCGGCGACCTGGAGGCCACCCTGGGCGTCGATCGCACCTCGACCGAGATTGAGGAGTACGGGTCGAGTGCTTTCCGCGACATCGTGGACGGCGAGACTGGAACCACAACCACGGTGACCGGGCGCCTGGTCGGCGATCACCGCTTCAGTCCGAGCACCGATCTCCGAAGCGCCCTGACCATCGCCAACGTCAGTCACGCCGAAGCCTTCGCGGACGGTCAGGCCTTCGACTACCGGCAGCGCCTGTGGAGTCTGGGCAGCGAGTTCGAGCTCGGGAACTGGGACCTTCCCGGCACGCGGGGCGGCAGCGCCATGTGGACCCTGGGGGCCTCGCTGGACGGGTCGGACACGCCGCTCTCGGGCGACAAGCCCGCCCTGGCTTCGATCTGGGACTGGGGGATGCGGACGGGCGTTACCGTGCTGGGGTCGGGCGGAAACGTCCTCTACCACGCCGGCTTCAGCCGCCGCACCCGCTTTCCGTCGCTGCGCGAGCTGTATTCGGGGGCGCTGGGCCGTTTCGAGCCGAATCCGGAGTTGATGCCGGAGAATCTCCAGGCCGGCGAGGCGGGAGTCACCGTGACACAGGGCGCAGACCGGTTTCAGGTGGTCGCCTTCCACCAGCGCCTGAGCGACGGCATCGTGCGGACCAGCACCGTCACACCCGTGGGCACCCGGTTCAAGCGAGTGAACAGGGACGAAGTGCGATCCACCGGCCTGGAGCTGCTTGCCGCGGGGACTCGCGGGCGCTTCAGGTTCGGTGGGGACCTGACGCTGAAGCAGGTCCGGATCAAGGACCCGGCCCTGCCGGGCGGGGACGAGCGCGCGGAGTACGAGCCGACCGTGTCGGGCACGCTGAATCTGGGCCTGCTCGCACCCAGGGACGTGAACGTCACAAGCTTCGTGCGCTACCGGGGCGTCCAGTACTGCGAGAACGTTGAAGTCGCCGGCCTCGACAGGATGGACTCCAGCGCCACCATCGACCTCGAGGCGGGACGGGTGTTCTCCCTCGGCGGTCCCGGGGCCGGCCGGCGGATTGCGGGGACCGTCGGCGTCGCCAACCTCACCGACTCGACGGTGCTGGATCAGTGTGGCCTGCCTCAGCCGGGACGGACGCTGCGGATCCAGTTCAACATCCGCTGATACAGGGGCAGCCACGCGAGCTTCGCATCCGCGCGCGTGTACCGGGAATCGACAAAGATCAACTCAAGTTCATCTTGAAGTGATCTTTAGATGATCTCCAGCGCCGCCAGCGGCAGCCAGCCCACCTTTCCGTCCGCCAGGACGATTTCGGCCCAGTCCTCGGCGCGGCGATCGATCCGCACCCTGGTGCCCTCGTGGACGGTGAACACCGTCAGTCCGCCTTCTTCGGAGGGAGCGCTCAGGACCCGCGCCTCGGTGCGCATCACCACGGCTTCCTCCGGCTGGCCCAGCCCTGTTTCGCGCGCGAGAAAAGTACCGCCGAGCAGGATGGTCGCGGCCAGGGACGCATACGCCGCTCGCCGGAGCACCGCCCGCCAGCCGCTTGGCCGTCCAAGCACCAGGAGCACCGTGGCCACCCCGAGTGCGAGGTAGCACAGGGCGACGAGCGGCCCGAGCCGTCCCCGCGGAATCAGTGTCATCCACCAGTCGACGACGGACAGCACCCAGAAGCGCGGCAGGGGCTCGATCCGGTCCTGCAGCATCTGGCCGACCAGCGCCAGGTTCGCCTGGATGTCCTCGCCACGGGGGTTGAGGCGCGCGGCCCGCTCGTAGTTGAGGACGGCCAGGCCCACCGAGCCGAGGCGGAAGTGCGCGTTGCCCAGGTTGTAGTAGACCTCGGCCGACTCGAAGCCGCCTGCGAGCACGGCCTCGTAGCTCGCGGCCGCGCTGCCGAAATCGCCTTCCTGGTAGAGGCGGTTGCCCTCGTCGAAGAGGGCGTGCTGGAGGGCGGGGGGGGCGGCGACCGGCGTGGGGGCGAGGGCGGATGGAGCGAAGGCCGCGGTCGCAAGGACGGCGGCACCGATGACGCCTACCACACGCAGCACGCGAGCCGGCCGCGCCGGAGTGGCCGCCGTGGGACGCCTGTCCGCGGGAAAGCGCCCGCCCCTCATCGCGAAAGCTCCCGCGCCAGGTCGCCCATGATGCCCGCCGCACGCTCCAGGACCCGTTCGGGCGGCTCCCTCTCCGCGCCGGCCGGGGCGAATCGCTGCCGGTCGCAGTCGTCGAGGCACGCGAAGAGGCGTTCCAGCGTTTCCGGGGAGGCGCCGCGCCGAGCCGCGATCCGTCCGGCTTCTTCACGCACCAGTCCCGCCTCGGCGATGTTCAGCTTGTCCGCGAGCAGTCCCTGCAACGAACCGGCAACCTCGGCGTAGAACTCGCGCGGGTCGCCGCCGGCCAGGCCGCGCGCACGGGCGAGCCGCTTCTTCGCCATCCGGCTGGCCCGCCGCACGCGCGCGTAGGCGACATCGCCCTCGAGGCGGTCGCGGTGCCGCCGCAGCGCCAGCGCCCCGCCCGCCGCGACGAGCGGCAGCAAAAGAATCGCCCAGAACAGGCCCGTTGCGTAGAGCGGAAGGTCCGTGCGCACGAAACGGGGCGTCCCGATGTGGATGAAGCGGATCTCTTCGCGGATGGTCTCGACGGCCGACGGAACGGCGCCGGGCCCCTCGATCGCCGCCGCGTCGCCGGCCACTGTGACCTCCAGGGGCTGCGACCGGGATGTCCCGTAGCGCCTCGTCGCGGGGTCGAAGTAGGCAACTTCGATCGCAGGGATGGTCAGCTCGCCGGGAACGCGCGGGATGAGTACGTACTCATGCGTTCGGGTCCCCTGCAGACTTCCGCCGCCCTCCGCGATCCGCTCGCTTGTCTCGGGCGGGAACGCCTCGAATTCGACCGGGAACTCGATGTCGGGCGCGGGGAGGGTGCGGAGGTTGCCAGTGCCCGAGTACTCGACGCGGAGGGTCACCGCCTCGTTGGTCTCCACGGTCGAACGGTCCACCGAAGCTGCAACCGCCAGGCTTCCCACGTGCCCCGTGAATGACGCGGGCCGCGTGTCCGCCGGAAGGGGATCGACCTCGATCGTCACGGGGCGCGAGGCCACCACCACGGGCACGCTCCGGTCGAAGAGGCTCGACCGGCCGAAGATGTCGCCGAAGGGGTCGAAGGCGCTCCGGTCGCGCACCCGCACCTGCGCCTCGACGCTCAGGGGGTCCAGCGTCTTGGGGCCTGGCCCCGTCGGGAACAGCATCATGCGCCGGACGGTCGCCGTCAGGTATTCGCTGCCGTCCCGCACAACGCGCTCCGCCTGCGGCGACGTGGGCTGCTCCAGCTCTTCCGACCAGAAGCCCGTCGCCTGCGGCAGAGTCGTGATGGTGTAGGACTGGACGGGGACCCGGGTGAAGATCTGGTACTCGACCGCGACAGGTTCGTTCTCGAACGCCCGGGTCCTGGAGACGCGGGTCTCGATGAAGAGGTCTTCTGGGGTGATCGCGGCGCCGGGATCGACCGCCTCCGCGCCGGCGGCCGGAGGAGGCGGGGCATCCGACACCGTGAGCGACACCGGTTCCGTGGTCACTGTCCGGTCGCCGGCCGTGACGGTGACGGCCCCGATCTCGAAGGTCCCCTCCGTGAGGGCCTGGAAGCGGTACTGGTAGGTGATCGCCATGCTCGTGCGCCCGTTCACGATCTGGATCGAGGTGGATGTGCCCGCGCTGAGGAAGGTGGCGAAGTCCTCCATGTCGGGGAGGACGGGGTCCTGCTCCAACTGCTGCGTGCCCGAGACCTCGACGTTGAGCACGAACTGGCGGCCGACGCCGACCTGGGGCGCGCTGAGGAAAGCGCGGGCGGAGATGTCCTGAGCGTGGGCGGGCGTTGTGGCAACGCTCGCGGCTGCAACCAGGCCCGCGAATGTGACGCGGGCTCCCGCGAATCGAATCACTCCCATCATTCCGCCGGCCCTACCAGTCCTTCCGCGGCCGGCGCCCACGCGCCTGAGCCGCCTGCCGGTTCACCTCGCCCGGGTCCTCGGTGATCGCCTGCAGCAGGCGCTCGGCCTGCTCCGGCGTCATCCGGGGAGGGGGCTGCTGCGCCTGTCCCCCGCCATCCTGCCGATCCTCCGGCTGCGACTCGCCCTCACCTTCGCCGTCCTGCGGCTGGGGCTGCTGTTGCTGCCCGTCCTCTCCTTCGGAGGGGTCGTTCTCCTGATCGCCCTCCTCGCCACCCTCGGGTTGCTGGCCCTGTCCCCCGCCTTCTCCCTGCTGGTCCTCGTTCTGCTCGTCGCCCTCCTGGTTTTCGCCGTCCTGCTGCTGCTCCTGCTGTTCGAGCTGCCGGAGCGCGAGTTCGAGGTTGTGCTTCGCGTCCACGTCCTGCGGATCGCTGCGCAACGCCTGCTTGTACGCCTCGGCGGCGGGCCCCGCCTGCTGCTGCCTGAGCAGCGCATTGCCGAGATTGTACCAGGCCTGTGACCGCCACTCCGGATCGGCTCCCTCCGCCGCTTCCAGGAAGGCCTCCATCGCGCGCTGGAACTCCTGGCTCCGGTAGAGTGCGTTCCCCTCGTTGAAGCGCACGAGAGGCAGCCCGGGCACCTTCTCCAGCGCCTCCAGGTAGCGGGCGTGGGCCTCCTGGTAGCGGCCTTCGTCGTAGAGCCGGTTGCCGGCCTCGACCTCGCGGCGTCCCTCCTGGCCCGCGGCGGGCCAGGCCAGAGCCAGCGCCGTCAACGTCGCCGCAGCAGCGCAAACAACCGATCTCATGCTGTGTCCTCCAGATCCGCGGTCCTGCGCCTCCGCCTGCCGGGTACGATGACCTCCACGATCAGCAGAAGCAACGCCGCGCCGAGAAAGACCTGATACTGCTCTTCGAATTGGGTGACTTCACGGGATTCCACCTCGCGGCCCCCGCCCTCGATCCGCTCGACCAGGCGGCCAAGGCCCCCCGCGCCCTGACCGATCCGGTGGTACTCGCCATCCGTCTGCAGCGCAATGTCCTGCAGCGCGGTCTCGTTCAGGTGGGTGGTGATCACATTGCCCTGATCGTCGCGCCGGAATCTGCCACTCGCTTCGATTCCCTCGACGTCGGGCAGCGGCACCCCTTCCGGCGACCCCACGCCGACCGTGTGGATCGTCACCCGGGCGTCGGCCGCCGCCGCAATCGCTTCCGCGAGGCCTCCCTCATGGTCCTCGCCGTCGGTGACGATGACCACGATCCTGTTCTCGGGCGGCGTTTCCTCGAGGGCCTCCACCGCCACCACCACCGCCCTGGCGAGGTCCGTGCCCTGCGTGGACATCAGCGTGGGATCCATCGCGGCGAGGAACATCATCGCGGCGCCGTAGTCGGCCGTGAGCGGGCTCTGCACGAACGCGTCCCCGGCGAACGCCACCAGGCCGATCCGGTCCCCGTCGAGGCGCTGGATGATGCGGCCGATCTCGATCTTCGCGCGCTCGAGACGGTTGGGCGCGACATCCTCGGCGTACATGGAGCGGGAGACATCGAGTGCGACCATCACGTCCTGGCCCTGTTGCCGCAGGGTCTCGACGCGCGTGCCGAACTGGGGGCGGGCGAGGGCGAGCGCGAGGAGCGCCACCGCCGCGAGAACCATCGCCGCCTTCCAGCGCACGGCCGTGACGTTTACGGAGGCGCGCAGGCGGCGCACCAGGTCGTGTTCGCCGAAGCGGTCGAGCAGCGCGCGGCCGCGACGGCCGGCGTACCAGTACAGGACGCCCAGGATAGGGACGAGGATCAGCGTCCACAGCGCGAGGCCGGCTCCGAAGCGGAACATCAGGGCAGCGTCCTCAACCAGGTGCGACCCAGCACGACCTCCGCCAGGAGCAGGATCAGCCCCGCCGTGAGCGGCGCCGGGAAGCGCTCGCCGTAGCTTGTGAAGTTGTTCACAAGGATCTCCGTCGTCTCCAACTCGTCGATCTCCGCCCAGATGGCTTCGAGGCTCTCGCGATCCGTCGCTCGGTAGTAGCGGCCTCCGGTGGTCTCGGCGGTCTCCCGCAGGACCGGCTCGTCCACGTCGACGCGGGTCGTAACGTAGCGCCGGCCGCCGAAGCGGTCCGTCACCGGGACCCGGGCCATCCCGCGCGCGCCCGCACCTATGGTATAGACGCGTACCCCCAGGGCCTGCGCTGCCTGCGCCGCCGTGATCGGATCGATTTCCCCGCGGTTGTTGCGCCCGTCGGTCAGCAGGATCACCACCTTCGACGCGGCCTCGCTCGCCTGCAGGCGCTTGACGGCGGTGGCAAGCCCCATCCCGACCGCGGTGCCGTCCTCGATGATGCCCACGTCGAGCTCGGCCATGAGCGACGCGACCACCGAGTGATCGAGCGTCAGCGGCGCCTGCGTGAAGGCCTTGCCCGCGAAGATGACGAGCCCGATCCGGTCGTTGCCGCGCCCCTCGACGAAGTCCGCGGCCACCGCCTTGGCCGCCTCGAGCCGGTTGGGCGCCAGGTCCTCGGCGAGCATCGAGCTGGAGACGTCGAGGGCAAGCACGATGTCGATCCCCTCCGACACCACATTCTCGCCCGTGACCCCCGTCTGCGGACGCGCGAATGCGACGATGAGACAGACCAGGGCGAGTCCGCGGAGCGCCGCCGGCAGGTGTCGCAGCCACCGGCCGCTGCCACCTCCGGCCCGTCCCAGCCCCCCCGCCTCCGGGTGCGTCAGCGACCCCCGCTGCCGCCCGCCCGCCTTCAGGTGCCACCAGGCGAGCAACGGCACGACCCCGAGCAGGAGCAGCATCCAGGGGTCCTCGAAACGGAAGATCATCGGGGTTCTCCTGCGCCCTCACCCGCAGCCTCATCCGCGGCCCCCGGCCCGCGTCCGCTCGTCATCTCCACCAGCGAGCGCGCTGCTCCCAGCAGCTCGCGCGAGCTGTCCGCGTCAGGCCGCAGCTTTGCGAACTTCACCAGGTCGCAGCGGGAGAGGAAGCCGTGGAAGGCGTCGGTGATCCGTGCGCCGAGGGCGGCTGTGCGCAGGCCCGACACCACCTCGCCCGTGGTCATCTCCAGGGCGGGGACCTCGAGCTGGCCCTCCACATAGGCGCGGATGATCTCGGAAACGCGCACATGCCATCGCTTCACCTGCCCGCGCTCGAGCAGCGACGACCGCTCCAGCTCGTCGAGCGCCTCCAACGCGACCAGGTGGTGTGGACGCGGCGGGATCCGCGGCTTCACAATCTCGGCGGCGGGCCGCGCCTGCATGCGGCGGTGAAGGTAGAGGGCGCCCGTCCCCAGCGCCGCAGCGAGGAGCAGCCACGGCAGAAGCGCCCACCAGTTCCGCGAGATCGACAGCGGAGCCTTGATCTCGCGGATGTCGCCGGACTCATCCAGCCCGACACTCTCGACCCCGATGCGGAACGGATCGGTCAGCAGCGTCTGCACCGTGCCGTCCGGCGCAGCGACCGCCACGTCGATCGGCGGGATCTCCAGCTCGCCCAGCTCGAAGCTGGTGATGGTCAGCGCCGCGACCGAGCGCGCCCCGCCGCCCCCAGCCGCGCTCCCGCCCGCGCTCGCGCCGCCCGCCGGCGAGGCCCCGGGCGCCGACACCGCGTAATCCAGCACTTCGAACGGCGCGATATCGAGCGAATCGGCCCAGTGCACCACCCAGTCCGTCGGATGGTCCACCGCCAGGCGCACCGCGACCGGATCGCCCAGGTGGATCTCCGTCGTGTCCACCTCCATCGCCAGACGCAGGTCAGGGGCGTCCTGTGCGGTCGCGGCCCCAGGGTCAGCGACCAGAGCTGTGACACCCACGCACACCCCAACCAGCGCCGCCATCAACCCCGCCATCACCGCACCCTCCGCCCCCGCTCCTCGAAGAACCGCCTCAGCGCCTTCTCGTACGGTACGCCCGTCGTCACGTCGATCGCGTCCACCTTGCTGCGCCGGAACAGCTCGGCCACCCGCCCCCGCGCCGCCGCCCGCGCCGCCCCGAACCGCTCCCGGAACGCGCGCGCCGACGTGTTCACCACCACCCGCTCACCCGTCTCCGGGTCCTCGAACTCGACGAACCCCATCGGCGGAACCTCCTCCTCGCGCACATCGCCGACCCGCACTGCCACCAGGTCGTGCCGCCGCGCCGCCACCGACAGCGCCCGCTCGTACCCCTCGGCCAGAAAGTCCGACACGAGAAACACCACCGCACGCCGCCGCGTCACCCGCGCCAGGTACTCCAGCGCACCCGCGATGTCCGTGCCCTTCCCCTCGTCCGGATGGTACAGCAGCTCGCGCAGCACCCGCAGCGCATGCCGACGCCCCTTCCGCGGCGGAACGAACCGCTCGATCCGGTCGGAAAACAGGATCAGCCCCACCTTGTCGTTGTTCTTGATCGCGCTGAACGCCAGAACCCCGCAGAGCTCGGCCGCCAGCTCCGACTTCATCCGCGCCCGCGTCCCGAAGCGCGCCGATGCGCTCACGTCGACGACCAGCATCAGCGTCAGCTCGCGCTCCTCCTCGAACACCTTCACATGCGGCGAGCCCGTCCGCGCCGTCACGTTCCAGTCGATCCCGCGGATGTCGTCACCGTAGCCGTACTCGCGCACCTCGGCGAAGCTCATCCCCCGCCCCTTGAAGACGGAGTGGTACTCGCCCGAGAACACCTCGTTCACGAGCCCGCGCGTCGAAATCTCGAGTAGCCTGACCTGCTTCAGGATCTCGCGCGGGATCATGGCCGGGCACACTCCGCGCGCCTGTCCAGCCCTTCGCGCCCAGTCGGCGGTCGGCGCTCAAACGGCAACAATGTAATGCACACTTTACATTCTGTAATGTTTACCATACTGTCGACCTACCCTACGGCACCTCGATCGTGTCCAGCACCCGCGTCACGACGTCCTCCGTGGTCACTTCCTCCGCCTCGGCCTCATACGTCAGGATGATGCGGTGCCGCAGCACATCCATCGCCACCGAGCGCACGTCTTCCGGCGTCACGTAGCCGCGGTGCCGCAGGAACGCGTGCGCCCGCGATGTCCTCGCCAGGCAGATGCTGGCCCTGGGCGATCCACCGAAGGCGATGAGCGGGTCCAGCTCCCGCAGGCCACACCGGGTGGGTTCCCGAGTTGCGAAAACAAGCTCGACGATATAGCGCTCGACCTGGCTGTCCATGTAAATCGTCTCTGCCGCCCGGCGCGCCTGCAGGATTTCCTCCGGCGTCACGACGGGAGACGCATGAGGCATCGGGCCCGTTCCCATCCGGCGCATGATCTCGAGCTCCTCGTCCCTGTCCGGATACCCCACCGACAGCTTGAGCATGAAGCGGTCCACCTGCGCCTCGGGCAGCGGGTAGGTCCCCTCCTGGTCGATCGGGTTCTGCGTGGCGAGCACCAGGAACGGGGACGGCAGCGGGTACGTCGTTTCGCCGATCGTGACCGTGTGCTCCTGCATCGCCTCGAGCAGCGCCGACTGGACCTTCGCGGGCGAGCGGTTGATCTCGTCGGCGAGGATCACGTTCGCGAAGATCGGGCCCTTCTTGGTCTTGAACTCGGTCTTGCGCGGGTCGTAGATCAGCGTGCCGATCAGGTCCGCGGGGAGCAGATCCGGCGTAAACTGGATGCGCTGGAACGAGGTCTGGATCGCGTCGGCGAGCGTGCGGACGGTAAGGGTTTTCGCGAGCCCGGGTACACCCTCCATGAGGACATGACCGTCGGACAGCAGTCCGACCAGCAACCGCTCCACCATGGTCTTCTGTCCAACGATAACCCGACCCACTTCGGCCAGGAGCCGGTCGACGAAGCCGCTGGCCTCCTGGATCTTCGCTTGTATGACTTCGATATCGCGGTTCATGCCACCTTGTTGTGAATGGTTGTTTGCCAGGATGTGCTTGGCGCCGTGTGGCCCGAAGACCCCGGATCTGTTTCGCAGACAATTTTAATGGATGACGGGTGGCGGGGAACGGTTGCCGGGCGCCGGCACACCGGCGGCGGAACGTAGCCGCGGCGTTCTCGCAGCAGTACTTTGCACCCATGAAGACCCTCTTCAAGCAGGCTTCGCTGAGCCTCTGCGCCGCCCTATTCTGCGCGGCGGCCCCGTCCACGGCATCGGCGCAGTACGTCTTCGCCGCCACGCAGTCGGCTACGTTGCCGACCGCGGCCGGAATGGATGCGGGCGACATCCTCATCGAGATTTCCCACCGCTTCGGCCACCTGTCGGACGGTGCGAGCGACCTGTGGGGACTGGACGGATTCGTGCTGAACCGCCTCGGCCTGGCCTTCGCGCCCCACGACCACTTCGCCCTCGGGATCCTCCGTTCCAACAGCATGGACAACCTGGAGTTGAACGGGCGTTTCGCCGGGCTTGCCCTCACCGCCGCGACGGTTCCCGTCGAGTTCGCGGTGCAGTCGGGAGTGGCGTGGAACCTGCAGGACGAAGCGGGAGACGATCACGAGGGTCATCAGCATCAGGTCGCGGGAGACAGAGGCGACAACTTCGACAATCGCGACGACGACACAACCGACGCCAATGAGACGCAGGCCTATGCCCAGGTGATCGCCAACGCGATGCTCGCCGATCGCCTCGCGCTGGGCGTCGTGCCCACGCTCCTGTGGAACCCCCGGATCCAGGACCACGACCCGAAGGCCACCGTTTCAGTCGGCCTGAACGGCCAGCTGTACCTCGACCAGAGGTGGAGCCTCTTCGGTGAATGGATCATCAGCCAGGCCCGCAGGGATCAGGAGTACGACTCCGGCTCCTTCGGCGTCGAAATCCGCACGCGGGGGCATTTCTTCAAGCTCGTGGTCACCAATCAGCACCAGATGAACCCGACTCACACCCTTGCCGGCGCGGCCGACGACTTCCTCGACCCGGACTCGTGGCGCCTCGGCTTCAACATCCAGCGAACGGTGCGGTTCTGATACGGCTCGATGTCGCCCACGGCCACGTCCTCGGTGTGGTCAGCGACGAAATGGATGTCGCAACCGTGCTCGTCTACGAGCTGATCACCCGGTAGCTACCCCTGCGCGGCCCTCCACGCCGCCAGGATCTGCGCCTCGAACTCCATCTGCGCATCCATCGACGCCGGGCCGAACTCCAGATCGCCGCCGCGCAGGCCTGCGCCCATCTGCTGCTGGCGATCGCCCGGCAGCGAGTTCCACCACTGGAGGGTATCGAGGGCGGTCTCCGCGAGCGGCCGCGAGGTCAGTCCGGCGGCGAACGCGCGGTCCGCCGTGAAGCTCGTCGCTCCCGCGAAGGGACCATCCTGGCTCGTCCACGGCGGCAGCGAGAACTCGGGTACGCCTTGCTCGGCGAGGAACGAGCCCGGGACCCAGGTGAAGCGCATCGGGGTCGAGGTGATCGCGCGGATCCCGTATAGCAGTTCCGCCATGCGCACCCCGCCGAGGGGCGCGACCGCGTTGTAGGTGCCGCTCACGCGATCCTCGCAGAGCCGGACCGACCACCCCGCCAGGTCGCGTGCGTCGATGTACTGGCACGGGTCGTCGGGCGCGCCGAAAGCCAGGATCTCGCCGCCGCGGTCGATGCGCACGGGGTAGTAGGTGAAGCGGTCCGTCGTGTCGCCCGGCCCTACGATCAGCCCCGGCCGCGTGATCACGCAGCGGTCGTCGCCGTAGGCTTCGCGCACCGCGTCCTCGCACAGCACCTTGAGGTGCCCGTAAAACCGTCCCACATCTTCCGATTCCGGCTCGGGCAGGACCACGGTCGGATGATCCTCGGTCGTGCCGCCTTCGGGCCAGTCGGGCGCACCGGGAGCCGACTTCATACCGCCGCTCGCATCGTACCAGCTGGCATAGACGCCGGCGGTGGACGTGAAGAGGTAGTGGTCCGTCGCGTCCGCAAGCAGCTGCGCCGAGTCGCGCACGTGCCGCGGGACATAGCCGGAGTTGTCCAGCACGACGTCCCAGTTTCGCCCCTCCAGCGCCCCGAGCTGGCCGTCGCGGTCACCGACGAGCTTCTCGACCTCCGGAAACAGGTGTGGATTGGTGCGGCCGCGGTTGAAGATCGTGACCGAGTGTCCCCGCTCCAGCGCATACCGGACCATGTGAGGCCCGATGAAGCCGGTGCCGCCCAGGATCAGGACGCGCAACGGCTGGGGGGCCGGGCCAATGTCGCGGCGACTGGCCGAAACCGTCCGTGCGCGAGCCGGGCCGGGAGAAACGGTCGACCCAAGGGCAAGGGCGCCCGAGGTCGCGGCTACGGTGCCGAAGAACTGCCGGCGGGTGGTGGACATGCGGTTCCTCTCGTGGGGTCAGGGCGAAATGTCTGCTCGGGGGCAACCTAATCGCGCCACTTCCGATTCGCACGAGGATGAAAGAGAGCGGCGTTGGCCACGCCGTCCGGGGCATCGATCCCGTACCGCTACCGCATCTATCCCGGCGGCGGTTGGCAGATGTCGCGTTCTCCGTCCCGTGCCGACGGCGGGCCCACGCCGACCCAGACATGCAGCGTCGTATCGCGCGCTTCACTCCACTCGACCGCTACATCGAGCTGGGCCTGGATCCCGCCTCTGAATTCGAATCTCACCGGCTCACCCGGCGTCGCCGTAACGTCGAGTCTGCTGGCGCCGAGCTTGTCTTCGGCCCGTATCGTCCACTCGCCCGAGTGGCCGTCCCACACCTGAAGGCACCCGTCCAGCGACAGACCGGCCACCGGGACGACCGGCCCCGTGAGCGACGCGCGCCCCTCCGTAACCGTCAGCCCCAGCCAGCTTCCCCCCTCGCTGACGATTCGCATCAGTTCGAAGATCTGGCCTTGCGCGGACTGGGGGAAAACCGCAAGCGCGAACGCAATGAGTGCTGCCGTCCGGCCTGCAAGCGCCGCCGCACGGCGCGGTCGACTACTCATATACTCATATGCTCACACAGGTCAGTTGTTGTCCCGTCCGCGCCGCTTCGCCGGCGGCAGGTCGACGACGCCCCGGATGTCCGAGTACCGGATCCGTTCGCGCCGGCCATCGGTGACGACGAGATCGCCGTCCACATCCCGGACGCGAACGCCACCTGCGCCGACCTCGTCGATTCTGACGCTGCCTCCGACCGCCTCGATCGTGATGCTGCCGGAACCGTCCTCAACCATAACGCCGCCGCCCACGCGCTGGATGGTGATGCTGCCCGACCCGTCCCGGACCTCCACATCGCCGCTGGCGTCCTGGATCCTGAGACTTCCCGAACCGTCCTCGACGACGACCGATCCCACGTGCTCGATGTGCGCGCTGCCGGAGCCGTCCTTCAGCTCCACGTCGCCGACCCCGTAGATCGTCAGGCTGCCCGAACTGTCCTCGGCGTAGATGTTGGTGCCCGCCGGGACCTCGATCGCCAGATCGATGCGGGCGTAGTTGTTCCCCCATCCCCAGCCCTGGTTCGGGTAGTCGGTGCGGATGCGGTTGCCATCAAGAGACACATCGAGGCTTTCCAGGCGTTCCCGGTTGGACGCACAGAGTGTGGCCGAGACGCGGATGACGCCGACCGCCTCGGCGCTTGCAATGGTCAGCCGTCCCGCCCCGGCTTCGACCCGCAGGCTCCCTTCCGCGGTGCCGCGGAGTTCCACATCGTCGCGGAACTCGCATTGCCGCTGGGCCGACACGCCTGCCGGGAGGAAACTCACCATCGCGACTATCCCGATCATTCTCTTTGCCATCGTCGTGTCCTTTGTCCTGGTCGAAACTGAATGAGACCCCGGCGAGCCATCCGGCGGCGTCCGATGGGGGGTATGGGCACTCATGACGAGGCCGGTGGAGCCTGGGTTTCCCGACTACCAGGTCCGCAGGCTCTCCCTGTCCACCACGGTGCCCGCCTGGATCACCGCGTGGATGCGCTTCGTGTTGGCGATGGCATCGAGAGGAGATGCGTCGAGGACGAGCAGCGTGGCCTCGTCGCCCGGTTCGACGCCCCAGCGGTGTCCCAGGAAGCGGGCTGCGTCGGTCGTCGCGGTGCGCAGGGCCGCCCAGGGGGGAAGGCCCGCGGCTTCGAGGAGTTCGAGCTCGCGGTGGACCGAGTACCCCTGGAAGATGCCCGGATTGCCTCCGTCGGTCCCCGTCAGCATCGGGACGCCGGCGTCGGCCAGGGATTTCACCGCGTCGCGGGTCGGCTGCGCGAGGATGCGCTGGTATTCCAGCCAGCTCTCGAAGGCGGGCTGCGAGGCGTCGACCCCGCGATAGATGTCGCGGAGCGCCTCGGGCACGGTTTCCACGAGCAGCGGGTCGTCGAGGAGGCCGGGTTCGTCCAGCATCCGCACGAACTCGCTCTGCACGGCCAGGGTCGGGATGTGGAAGGTGCCCGCCTCGACCATCAGGGTGGCGATGTCGACCGGGGGCGGGGCGGGGCCGGGCGTGTGCGTGACCGCATCGGCGCCGGCCTGAACCGCGTCGCGAACATCATCCCAGGTGCCGATATGGACGACCGTCCTGATGCCGTGTTGCCGCGCGGTTTCGAGCACGGCGGTGAGCGTGGCCAGGTCCACGGTCGGCATGCTGCGGCCGCCGTAGCTCTGGTGGTCGTAGACGATCTTGACGACGTCGGGCACCTTGCCCGCGAGTTCGGTGACCTCCCGGCGGGCATCCTCCGGCGTGTCGACGATGCGCGTGGGCACTCCGTACTCGGAGCAGTGGCCGCTGGTGGCGGTCAGGCAGGGACCGGCCGCGAACAGCAACGCCCCCTGTGGGCCGCTCGCACGCTGTCCGTCGCGAAAGCCCAGGATCATGTCTTCGGGGCTGAAGAGGTCGAGGACGAAGGCCACGCCTGTGTAAAGAGCCACGTTGGCCGTGCCCTGCGGGCCGAGCATCTGCGGCATGCCGCCCGGCGAGGCGTTGCCGAATGAATGGGTGTGAACGTCCGCGAGCGCGGGGATGACATACCGCCCACCCAGATTCAGGGTGGGGCCGTCGAAGTCCGCGGGGAGGGCGTCGGCAAGCTCCGCTATGCGGCCGCCGCGAATGACGACCGCACCGCGATGGATGGATTCGTTGGCCGGGTCCAGGACGACCGCACCGGTCAGAGCCATGTCCTGCGCCGCCAGTCCCGCTGGCAGGGCGAGCAGGGCCAACAACGAGTGCTTGAGTGATTTCACAGTGTATTCCCCTTGTTCCGGCTATCGGCACCCGTCGCGTCCAACACGATCCTGACGGCCACCGACCAGACGCGGATTCGGTGTTGCTGATCGGAAACAGGGGATCGTGCTGATGGTGTGCAGATCGCCGATGCCATGATTGTAAATGCTTTGTTGGCCGCGTACGAAATACGGGGATTCCAGGCGACGGGAGGAATGGTATGGAGTACCAGCGCGAAGCGGTGTCATCGTGGCAACCGGGGGCGCTTGCGGCAACTCCCACGGGAGAGCTGTCGCGAGCCGCAGTGACTGACAGAGATGTGATCACGGGATATCAACCGCTGCTTCGGTTGGCACTCAAGACAGGGCGGGCAGTCCAGATTCCAGCTCCGGACGAGCCTCCCGGATGGGCGCTCGAAGCCAGGGAGACGACGGATGGGACCGGGGTGCTGCAGTTTCGGGTTACCGCCCCGGACGGGGTGGCCGTATTGAATGCGGCCGCGGGCGCAGAGATGCGCTGGCTGGTTGAAGCCGCGCGCCCCGGTCTGAGCCGGTGGCCTGCCGCCGCGCTATGGCTACCGGATTTCGCGCTTTGCCTCGTCTCCTGCTGGCTCGAGCAGAGGCCGGGGAGTGGATCATGTTCGTCCCGTTCCAGTTACGTTGAGTCTCCTGACCGAACACGCCAGACGCGCCCAGATCCCCCACTCCCGCAGGCTCTCCATGCCCAGACTCGCACCGACCCTGGACCGCATCAGGGAAGCCGGAGCCGCCAGGCGCGACCCTTCAATCACACGCCAGCTCCGATGCGGCGTCGCGGACCTCGAGGCGTCGGGAATCCTTGACGGCGTCGTCAAGGCAGGTGACCCTGCGCCGCTCTTCGCCCGGCCCAACCTGAACCACGAGACGGTCCGGCTGGCGCGGGTTCTGCGGGACGGCCCTGCGGTCCTCAGCTTCTTCCGCGGACGCTGGTGACCCTACTGCCGTGCGGAGCAGGCTGCTCTCCAGGCGCTGATGCCCGAGTTTCGCGCGCGGGGTGCGACGGTGCTGACGGTGTCGCCGCAGCTGCGCGACTTCGCGGCGGCGTGGGCGCGCGAGGACGGGATCGAGTTCGATGTTCTCGTGGACAGCGGAAACGGCGTTGCGCGCTCCTACGGACTGACGTTCCGGATGACGGATGTGCTGCAGGCCATCTACCGGAACGAGTTGCGCATCGACCTCGCCCGGTTCAACGGCGACCTGACCTGGGAGCTGCCGATCGCCGCGACCTATTTGGTCGGCCGGGACGGGGTTGTGGCGTGGGCGGGGGTGGATGTGGACTACACGCGGCGGCCCGAGCCGGAAGAGCTGCTCGCGGTACTGGACGGGATGGGGTAGTACTGCGCGGTTGAGGGTGGGACCGGCTACAGTTGCCGGCGCCGGCACCGTTTCCCGCGCCGCGCGCCGTCAGTCGCTCGCATAGAGGGATTCAGCCTTCACGGCCGAGGTCGTGATCCCCTTGATGAAGGCCGACGAGAAGCCGCGGTGCTCCATCTCGTTGAGGCCGGCGATTGTGCAGCCGCGCGGGGTCGTGACGCTGTCGATTTCGCGCTCGGGGTGCCGGCCCTGGTCCCGAACGAGGGCCGCGGCGCCGAGGGCGGTCTGGGCCGCCATCTGCAGCGCCTCTTCGGGATGGAAGCCGATCTCGATGCCGCCCTGGCAGGCGGCCCTGACGGCGCGCAGGAAGAAGGCCACGCCGCATGCGCAGAGGGCGGTGGCGGGGATCATGTGCTCTTCGTCGACGACGAGGGTAGCACCCACGGCGCGGAAGAGCTTCGCCGCCTGATCCAGCGCGTGGGTGTCCCCGGGCTCGGCCGCCAGGCACGTCATGGATTCGCGGAGCGCGATCGCGGTGTTCGGCATGGCCCGGACGACCGTCACGTCGGGGCCGACGCCGCGGCGGATGGCGGCAATCTCGGCGCCAGAGACCACGGAGATGAGCAGGTGCTGGTCGGCATCGAGCCCCGGGGCGATTTCGAGCAGAATTTCGTCGAGGTGCTGGGGTTGGACCGCGATCAGCACGGTGCTGCTCAAGGCCACGGCGGCCTGGTTGTCGGACGACACGCGGAACCCTCGGGCTGCGAGGTCCGCCAGCCGGTCGGCGCGCCTGCGGGTGAGGTGGATGTCTGCGGGGGCGTGCGAGCCGGCGGCTACGAGCCCCTCGGCAATGGCGCGGCCGATGTTGCCGGCGCCCAGTATGGCGATCCCGCCCTTCATGATGGTGCGCGGTGATTCGCTTTGTGATCCAGCGGATCCTGACGACATGGTGTTCATCTTGATTTCGGCTTTTCGGAGTCTGGAATGACTTTGTCCGCCATTGCGAGCCGGAATTGGCGGACGACCTGTCGGAATCTACCGCCCACCGTTCACCCTGGTTCCGGTATTGGACCGGCCGACTTCGGCTACCCCGCGCGTCGGCTGACTTAGTCCCTCACCAGGACGATGCCTGCGTCACTTCCGGACGGCTGCAGTTCGATTCGGCGGTCATTGACGATTTCGCCCTCGTAGATCAGCGGGCCCTTCAGTAGCCACTGTTCCCAAACCCACACTTGACCCGAGTCGACCTCGAAGTGGTGCACGGCGTCTCCGTCATCAAAGCGGAACACGGCCATATGGGAGCGGTTGTATTCGAAGAACACGCGCTCGAGCGACCCGCCATGTTCCTCGACCGTCCAGACGCCATCGATTGGCGTGGGCTGGCGATTGTTGTAGTTGGCGGCCCAGTAGGTGAAGCCCCATGCTCCCGCGAGCACGGCCACGGCACCAGCCGCGCGGACGGCCACGGTCCTGCGGGATGAGTCGATGTTGAGGAGCACAGCCTCTGCGAGCCGCTGGGCGTGGGGCCGGATTATGATGATCAGACAGATCAGGACCAGAACGGAGGCCGGCAGGGCGTTGGCGATGCCGAAGAAGATGTCGATGAGGATGACGTTGCCCACCACCGGCAGGAGAACAAGGGCGCCGACCAGGGCCGTCCGTGGCCGGATCAGCAGCAGGCCGCCACCGATTTCGACCAGTGCAACGATCGTCCCGTAGACGCCGGAGAACCCGTAGTAGTACCAGGTCAGCCAGAACCCGCTGACCTCGCCCAAGGGCTTCGTGACCTCGGAGTCGAGCACCGTGAACTGGGACCCGTTCAGCTTCGCAAAGCCATAGGTGATCATGATCACCGCGGCCAGCCATCTCGCGATCTGCGTGCTCTTGTTCATCTTGAGTTGAACTTGGTGCTTTGTCCGCCAATTCGGGGCAAAACTGGCGGACAAACTCCAGCCCGTATTGGCCGGAGTTGCAGTCCGTCAACCTCCCGGTGCCAACACGAGCCGGTATTCCGCGCGCGCCTCCACCGCCTCCCGCGAGAAGAGCATCGGGAAGTAGTCCCGGTCGGCCCAGTCCTCGGTGAGATTGCCGTAGTAGGGGCTTCCGGGGCGTCCCGACTGTCCCGGCGCGTTGGTGAACAGCGACCCGTCCAGGTCGGCGAAGTCGACGATGTGACGGTAGGTGGCCCCTGTTGCGGCAACCGTGCCCGCGCCTCCCGACCGCTCCGCCGCCGGCAGATCGTATGCGGTCACGAGCGCGTGCGGGAACTCGTTGCGGTGGTCGCGTCCCCAGCGCCACTGGGCCGCATCGTCGCCCTGGTCGGCCGTGATCCGTGCGATGGCGGCCGCCAGGACCGATTCATAATCAGCCGGCCCGGATTCACCTGGGCTGTTTCGGTAGGAGTCCAGGGCCTCCGTGTCGAGCCGGCGGTAGATTGCGGCCGCCCGGCTCTCCCGGTCGAAAACGCCGTCCCAGGCGGCCAGTTCGGCCCGGTAGGTCTCCAGCCCCGCGTCGTTCGCCGTCCATCCCCGGAAGAGCGCCGCGTGGCGCGCGCCGGAAGCCGAGTACGCGTCCTGCTGGAGCAGCCGCGAGTCGTCCAGCGTGTAGTCGCTGCCCGTGTTCAGCACCTCCTCGACCCGGGCGAAGCGGGCGAAGGGGCCTGCGGTCTTGAAGAAGAGCGGCGGATCGTACCCGGGCGGGTGGATGTCGTGGTTGGCCGTGCCCACCCAGCCGCGCTCCGGATTGAACTCGGTGGGAAGGTCGTCGCGGAAGCCGTCCCACTCGTATTCGCCGGTCCCCGGCACCGGCAGCCGTCCGTGCCAGTTGGGGCGGCTCGGCGAGAGGGCGGCGGCCTGCCAGGCGATGTTCCCGTCGGCGTCCCCGCAGATCATGTTCTCGGTGGGGGCCAGCCAGTAGCGCAGCTCCTCGAGGAAAGCGGCGCAGTCGGAGACGACGTTGAGCCGGAGCCCGGAGAGATACCCCGTGGTCCCGGGCTCGTGCATGGTCGAGCGCATGGCGTAGGCGAGGTTGTTGTCCGTGTCCCGGTGGAAGATCGGCCCGTGGCGTGAGAACTCCAGCTCCATGGTCACGGGCGCGCCGTCCTTCACCTGGACGGTCTCGGTGATGGTCCGCACCTCCTCCCAGCCGTCGTCCCAGCGCACCTGTTTGGGGTTGTCCGGATTCACTTGCTCGACGTACACGTCCGACTGATCGGTGCCCACGATGGTGAGCCCCCAGGCGATGCGTCCGTTGTGCCCGATGGCCACCCCGGGGAGCACCGGCTCGGTCGAGCCGATGGCGGTCCAGCCGGGTGCGTCCAGGTGCACGACGTAGCGGAGCGACGGGTTGGTGACGCCGCGGTGCGGGTCGTTGGCCACGATCGCGTGGCCGCTCGCGGTGCGGCTGCCGTGAATCGCCCAGTTGTTGCTCCCGGGGGAGGTCTCGCGGGCGCCCAGGTTCATCGCCATCTCCGACCCCGTCCAGCCGTCGTAGGGAGCGACCAGCGGCGGGCTGCTCATCGCGTTGCGGAAGCCCGTCACTCCGCCCAGAACCTCGGCCGAAATCAGCGACAGGTCGACGCCCGCGGGCACCTCGAGTTCGCGCCAGGGGGTGGGATTCGCCTGCCGGTTGGCTTCCGCCGCTCCCAGCTCGGCCACCCGTTCGGCCAGCCGCAGCTCGCGGCGCACGTCTCCGACCGGCATCGCGGTCTGCATGCGCAGCAGCGGCGTCTCGGCGGTCCACGGCTCGGGCTCGAGCCCCGTCAGCATGAACTCGACAGGCAGTTCGCCGGCCGCCGTGGCGTGGTCGATGTAGGCGTTGACCCCGGCCGCGAAGGCCTCCAGGATGCGTCGGCCTTCGGGGTGGTAGCTGGTGTACTCGTCGTCGTCGAACGGGCCGCGGAACTTGAGCAGGCGTGCGACACGGTCGTGTTGGAGCGCCTCCGGCCCGAGCACTTCCGAGAGCCGCCCCTCACCGGCTCGTCTGTACATCTCCATCTGCCAGAGACGGTCCTGGGCCTGTACGAAGCCCTGGGCGAGGAAGAGGTCGTCGAGGTTCGAGGCGTAGATATGGGGCACGCCCCAGGGATCGCGCAGCACTTCGACTTCGCCTGTCAGTCCGGCGACCTGGATGCTGCCCTCGATTTGCGGCAGGTGGGCGGAGGCGAGGTCGTCGAAGGTCGAGGCGGGGGTTTCGGCGCAGGCGGTGAGGAGGGTGAGGAGAGCGAGGGTGGTGACGGCGGTGGCGGGGCTGGGGCTATTGACGAATTCGGGAGCTTGAGGCCGGTGCATGGTTCCTCCAGGAATGGTTCGTTCCGCTTGGGGCAGAGGTCCGACCGGAAAGTGCGCCCCTTCCGGATAGTTGCCCGTGGTCTATCGTCTGCCTAGCAGGGAACGGCAATATCGCGACTGTTAGTGGTGCCGGAAAGCGCACAGACTTCCAGCAGTCCTGCGTCCAGCACGCTCATCATTCCGGTGGTGCTGGCAGGTGATGAAGAAGAGGTCTATGAGATCCCGCCCGTGATGTATCGCTCCACCTGTAACCAAAGCGCTTCGTCTGGATAGTTGCGAGCGTTTTCGTTGATTTCGATCCTCTGGATCCTGTGACACAACGGAACGCCGCACCGCAGCGGCTCCGAATCGCCCGCCGAGAGCGCGGAGTGAGGGGCCCGTTCCACCAGAACCAGCCAGTAATTGACACCTGATTGGAGGGTCCAGGATGTCTGTCCTTCCGCAACGACAATGCCGTTCTGCCGCAACCGCACGAAAACGCTCACCTCACCCGATCCCGGTACGTTGATGCGTTCAGGTCTGCCAGGTCCGACGAGGCTGTCGACGGTGAGTGTCTTGTGATGATCGGGCGTGAACACGTCGATCTCGATTCCCGCCACGCCGGCGGAGTCGATGTGCGAGTTGTTCAGCGTGACAAACTCGCCGGACTCCAGCGGCCACTCGCGCTCCTCGATGTAGCCACCGGCACGCACCTCGAGCCAAGTGTTGTGGAAGAGATCACACCCGGCCAGACAGGCAGTAGCCGCCACGGCGGCCAGTGCTCTCGTCATTGGTCCTCCTCCGTACTCGCTGTCGAAGCACATGGCCGCCCGTCACTGGCGGCGATCGGGAAATGGACCTTCACTTCCTTACTCACGAACAAGTCCCAGGGCGAGGCCGTTGGAGTCTCCGCACGGCGTCTAGCACAACGGTCGTGCATACCACCTGGTCTTTCGACAGCGGACGGAGTGGGATGGGCCTGCGGGCGGCTGCGCCGTCCTCGGCCGTCTCCGGCGCTCGCGCCTGGCGGCGCGATCGCCTCCGGCTCGACAAGTTCGAATCCCGCTGGAATCGTGTCAGCTGATGCTGGGAAGGAACGGAGTGGGATGGGCCTGCGGGCGGCTGGCGCCGTCCTCGGCCGTCTCCGGCGCTCGCGCCTGGCGGCGCGACCGCCTCCGGCTCGACACCGTGCGAATCCCACACCGACCGTTCACTAGCGTTCACGGACGGAGTGGGATTCGAACCCACGCGGGCAGATGCCCACACGATTTCCAGTCGTGCGCCTTAAGCCACTCGGCCATCCGTCCTGTTGGTTTCCGGCAATCGGGGCGCCCGGATTCGAACCGGGGACCTCTGCGACCCGAACGCAGCGCTCTACCGGACTGAGCCACGCCCCGTGAAGGTGAGTCTTCTGTTTTGCCTGCCGGCGGGTCTTGGAGATGGATTGGGGGTTGTTAGCGGAGGCGGAGGGACTCGAACCCCCAAGTGCTCGACGCACGCCGCATTTCGAGTGCGGTGCCTTACCAATTAGGACTACGCCTCCTGGGGTGTTCGACGATGTGGCAAGAGGAGGGAGTGGCTCGGGGCCGGCCACGACCGTGGCGTCCATCGCCGTTGGCTCGGACGAACCCGATTTCCCCATGTTCACTCGGCGCCAAGGGAGTGGGATGGGCCTGCGGGCGGCTGCGCCGTCCTCGGCCGTCTTCAGCGCTCGCGCCCGGGCGCGAGCGCTTCCGGCGCGACAAGTTCGAATCCCATTCCCTCCGATCGCTGACGCTCAGCGGAGGGAGTGGGATTCGAACCCACGTGGTCACAGGGACCAACGCCTTAGCAGGGCGCCGCTTTTAGCCGCTCAGCCATCCCTCCAAGTAGCCCCGCCTGGGCTCGAACCAGGACTCTTCTGATCCAGAGTCAGACGTGTTGCCAATTACACCACGGGGCTATTTCAAACTGCGTGAGAGCCACCGGTCGGACTCGAACCGACGACCCCGTCATTACGAGTGACGTGCTCTACCAGCTGAGCTACGGTGGCGATGTTCTCTTGTTCCGGCAAGCGGCCGGCAGTGGAGCCGAGGGGAGTCGAACCCCTGACCTCAGCGTTGCGAACGCTGCGCTCTCCCAACTGAGCTACGGCCCCTCATCGGCAGTGGTCCGCGACGGGATCGCGGTGCCTCAGTGGGCGCGACAGGACTCGAACCTGTGACCTCCACGATGTCAACGTGGCACTCTAACCAACTGAGCTACGCGCCCCCTCCGGCGGTCGCACCGGCAATACGCCCGGGAGGACTCGAACCCCCAACCCCCTGATCCGTAGTCAGGTACTCTATCCAATTGAGCTACGGGCGCTCTGCGAGCCTCGGCCCGCCCAGAACAGTGCCCACGACAGGACTCGAACCTGTACGTCCTTTCGAACACTGGTCCCTCAAACCAGCCTGTCTACCAATTCCAGCACGTGGGCGACCAGCTCCTGCAACAGCGGCAGTCCGTGGACGACGCGATGCATCCACGGACTGCCAGTGCTCGGGGAGGGACTCGAACCCTCACGGGGTTAACCCCCACAGGATCCTGAATCCTGCGCGTCTGCCAATTCCGCCACCCGAGCTTCCGGCACGTCGGCACTTTGCAGTGGAGCCGAGGGGAGTCGAACCCCTGACCTCCTGAATGCCATTCAGGCGCTCTCCCAACTGAGCTACGGCCCCAACGGTGCGAACATGAGCCAGGAACACTCGCTCCAAGACCCGAACTGTCAATCAACCCAACCAGTCATCCAATCCTGCAACCTGCAGCGGGGCTGACGGGACTCGAACCCGCGGCCTCCGGTGTGACAGACCGGCACTCTAACCAAACTGAGCTACAGCCCCTGTGTGCTACCTGGCCCTGCGTCGCCGGAGCAAGCCCCGACGATATACCCTCACGGGGAATCGAACCCCGATCTCCACCTTGAAAGAGTGGTGTCCTAACCGTTAGACGATGAGGGCGTCACCCCGTCTTACAGGCCCGGAGGGACTCGAACCCCCAACCGCCGGTTTTGGAGACCGGTGCTCTACCAAATTGAGCTACGGACCTGTGGTACTCCAATGGCCAGGGGCGGAATTGAACCGCCGACACCGCGATTTTCAGTCGCGTGCTCTACCAACTGAGCTACCTGGCCTGTATACGCCAAGAAACGCCGCGCTGTGGCGGCGTTCCGTGGATCCTGCTCGGTCATAGCGGGGGCGGGATTCGAACCCGCGACCTTCGGGTTATGAGCCCGACGAGCTACCAGACTGCTCCACCCCGCAGCGAGATCTTTAAGTTATCTGTTTCCGGACGCGGGGTCAACGACCGTCAGCCGTCGGGAGTACCAGTCGATCCACGCGTTGGAGAACCCCATGATCCGCGCGTTTCGGGTGATGGCGACGACTTCGCGCCGGGTCATCTTGGTCTCGCGGTCGAGGACGTCGGGGTTGTCGCGGCTGAGCGCGAGGGTCCGCACGGCGAAGAACAGCGGGAGCATGCAGAAAATGCGCACTCCGTGGTGCCGCCGGGGAATCAGGCGGATGTAGGCGCGGGCGGCGGCCAGATGGCGCTCGGCCTTTTCCACCAGCCGCGCGAGGGCGTGGAGCGCGGCGTGGCGGTGTGCCGGCTCGAAGAGATCCGCAGGCGCTGCCGGCGACCCCCCCGGAAGGAAATCGGTCGGGACATATACCCAGTCGCGGTCGCGGTCCTCGTGAAGTCCGCGTATGACGTTCACGGTCTGGAGCGCCAGGCCGAATTCACGGCCGAGATCCATCATGCGATCCGGTTTTGCGCCGACCCCCGATAGCCGGAGTGCGAACAGTTCGGTGAGCAGATGGCCGACCCGGCCTGCCACCTCGTGCATGTAGTCGTCCAGATCGGCCTCGGTGACGAATACCGACCCGCGTTCCGTCCACCGGGCCATCCCCAGGCTGGACTCGCTCACGTTCCGCACCAGGATCGCGCGGGCCGCCGGGTCCAGTCGATCAAGCGCCTCGAGCACCGTGCTCGCGCGCCGGGCCACGGATGCGTCCGGCGTGTCCTCCCCGGCGGAGGCGAGCCGGGCGATCAACGCCTGCCGGCCTTCTCCGCCCCCGAGAACGCGTGTCCAGCTCTTCAGCAGCGCGATCTTGTCAACGTTCTCGAGCTCCTGATTGTCCTCTAGGTAGTCCGACACGCGCAAAAGGAGATAGGCGACAGTGATCTCTCGTCGCAGCGGCTCGGGAAGTATCCCGATTCCCACGGCGAAAGTCCGGCTGGACCGGACGAGTAGATCCTGTAGTGTCGCCATGGTTGATTCTCAGGAACCCGAATTGCTTCGTCAATCTTCAGACGCTGAAGCGTCGCGGACGGTCACGCGGGGGTCGCATGAGGCCTCGCCGAGCTTGGCCACCCGCTACGGCGCGATTATGATTCTCGCCGTGGTGTGACCGCCAGGCGTCGCTCAGCTGGCCACACGGAGGTGGGGTAAGATGGTGAAGAGTCTCCCTCAGCATGAAATCGAAGGGTGGATCGCCACCCATCCCGGATGGCGGTTTCGGGAAGGTGCCATCAGCAAGAAGTACGCCTTCCCCTCGTTTCGCAGCGCGATCGTCTTCGTCAATCGCGTCGCCACGATCGCCGACGAGCTGGATCATCATCCGGACATCGGCGTGAAGTACAACGTGGTCTGGCTGACCGTATCCACGCACGATGTGGGCGGGGTCACCGAGAAGGACTTCAAGCTGGCCGAGCGGATCGATTTCGCTACGTCAGCGCGCTGAACGGATCGTCTCGACCAGCGTCGCCAGACCGCGTTCCAGGTCGCGTCTCGCGATCGCCGCGGGCGGGGTGAGTTCGACGACCTCCCCGTCCGCTCCGGCCGGGAGGACGATCAGCCCGCGGTCCAGCAGCTGGTCGGCGACCTTCACGGCCGGCGCAGGGCGATCGCCCTTCAGTTCAACCCCGAGCATGAGTCCCCTGCCCCGCACCGCCTCGACCACGGGATCGTCCACCAGCTGCTGCAATAGGTAGCTTGCGGCCCAGGCGCCCAGACGCCGCGCCCGGTCGACCAGGCTCTCGGCCTCGAGCGCGGCCAGGAACCCGAGCCCGCCCGCGCAACTCAGCGGGTGGCCCAGGAACGTGCTCGTATGTACGGCTTCACCGGTAGACGGGGGCCAGGCGTCCATCACCGCCGCCGGACCGCAGCAGGCCGACAGGGGCATCCCGCCGCCGAGAGCCTTGCCCACGCACACCAGATCCGGCACGACGCCTTCGTGTTCGCAGGCCAGGAAAGCCCCCGTGCGTCCCGCGCCGGTGAAGATCTCGTCGGCGATCAGGAGCGCACCCCCGGCTCTCGCCCGCTCGCCGAGAGCCGCCAGGAAGCCCCCCGGGGGGATGTGGACACCCGCGCGGCCCTGAATCGGCTCGACGATGACAGCGCCGACGCGCACCGGTTCACCCTGCGAGAGAAGGTCGGACACCCGGTCGAGGACCGTCGCCGCCTCGTCGCGGGACGACGGAAAGGGCAGGTAGTGGACGTGATCGACAAGGCGATCGGTGAAGGGGCGGCGAAAGTGTGCCCGGTGAGTCGTGGCAAGGGCGCCCAGCGTCAGCCCGTGGTAGCTGCCCTCGAAGGCGATGATCCCGATCCGTCCGGTTGCCAGCCGGGCCGTCTTCAGCGCCGCCTCTACGGCGTCGGATCCGCTGAGACCGAGGATCGCGCGCGAGTCCGGCCAGGGCATCCGCCCGGCCAGCGCCTCCAGGAACTCCACCTTGACGGCCGGCGGATGAACGTCGCCCATCCCGTGCACCAGGCGTTCGGCCTGGGCGGCGATCCGCTTCATCACCACCGGGTGCCGATGCCCCGCGAAGGCCACGCCGAAGGCACCGGAAAAGTCGAGGTAGACGCTGCCGGCCCCGTCTCTGACCTCCGACCCCGCGGCGTCCGTCCAGAACGGGGGGGGCCGGTCGAGGAAGGTGACGTTGCGGCTCTCTACACGGGAAAGCCGCGCGGCCCATTCGCGGCGGCCTGCTTCAGCTGACAAACGTGACCCACCCCATGAAGCCGAAATAGGCGAGCAGCAGCAGCAGCCCTTCGAAGCGCCTGACGGTCCTCGCGCTGGCCACGATCGGCCAGACCAGAAACGAGAGAATCAGCACCGCGGGCAGTTGCAGCCCCACGATCGACTCCCCGACGGGATAACCCCGGACGACGGCCGAAACGCCCATGACGGCCGTGATGTTGAAGATGTTCGAGCCCACGATGTTGCCCACCGCGATGTCGACCTGCTTGCGCGCGGCGGCCACCAGCGAGGTAACCAGCTCCGGGAGCGAAGTCCCGATCGCGACGATCGTCAGCCCGATGAATTCCGTGCTCGCGCCCAGTTCCTCGGCCAGAAAGATGGCCGCGGTCACGATGGCCTGCCCGCCGACTCCAAGTCCCACGGCCCCCGCGGTCACCAAACCCAGATTGCGCAGCCAGCCAACCCCCGTCTGGCCATCACGCGCCTCTTCCGCGAAGCTCCCCACCTCCTGCCTGATGCTGTGGATCTCGTCATCGGCGCTCCAGAACGTGAAGGCCACGTACAGGACGAGGAGGAGGAGCATGATCATCCCGTCCCCCCAGTCGACCTCCAGATCCAGCACCAGGGGGAAGACGAAGATCGTGATCAGCACCATGATCGGGACATCGCGGCTGATTACCCGGTCGGGCACCGCCAGCGGGGCGATGAGCGCCGTGGCGCCCAGGATCAGGCCGATATTGGCGAGATTGGACCCCAGGACATTGCCCATCAGGAGCCCGCCTTCGCCGTTGAAAGTGGCGATGACGCCCACGACCAGCTCCGGCGCGGATGTTCCCAGCGACACCAGCGTGAGGCCCACGACGACGGGACTCGTGCCCATCGCGGCGGCGATCCGGGCCGCCCCCCGGACGAGCCACTCGGCCCCGAAGTAGAGCGCGCCGAACCCGCCGACGAGGAGCACAACGTTCAGGAGCAGTTCCATCAGTTGCGCCTCTGCCGCACCCAGCGCAGGACCTCAGCGAGGCTTCCCGTGTTTACGATCTGGTTTGCCTGCAACCAACCCCTCCGGGCCTGGTCAACGCCGTAGCGAACATTATCAAGCCGTGCCACTGAATGGGCATCGGAACTTACAACGACGCTAACCCCGAGATCCCCGCAGAGCCAAAGACCGCGGCAATCGAGATCGAGGCGGCGCGGGTTGCCGTTGACCTCCACGGCAACGTTCAGGTCGGCGGCCGCGGCGAGCACCGCACGCAGGTCGAGTGGGTACGGGCTGCGGCGTCCCAGCTTGCGCCCCGTGGGGTGGCCGAGGATGTGCACATATGGATTCTCCATCGCCCTGATGAGCCGCTCGGTCATCCGAGTTTCACTCATTTCGAAGGCTGAATGCACCGACACGATGACCAGATCCAGCTCGGACAGCATCTCGTCGTCCAGGTCGAGAGTGCCGTCGGGAAGGATGTCCACCTCGCAGCCCCGCAGAATCCGAAGCTGCGTGAAATCGCCCTGCACGCGCGCGATTTCGGCCGCCTGCGACCGGAGTGCGGTTGCGTCGAGGCCGCCGGCCACCCGCGTGGAGGGCGAGTGGTCGGTGACGGCGATGTAGCTGTAGCCGCACGCGGCGGCGGCCTCCGCCATGCGCCTGATGGTCGCGGCCCCGTCACTCCAGGTCGTGTGCATGTGGAGGTCGCCCCTGATGTCGGCGATGTCGACCAGATCGGGCAGCCCCGTCTCGGCCCGCTCGATCGTCGTCGCGTCCTCCCGGAGTTCCGGGGCGATCCACGGCAGCCCGAGCCGCTCGTAGATCCCGGCCTCGCCAGCCGCGTCGCCGATCCCCATCGGGGTCAGCTCCATCCCGCGGCTCCGGGCCCTGGCGGTCAGTGCCTCGATGTAGGCCGGCGGGCCGGTCAGGTGATGCGCGACCTGTTCGACGCGTTCCGGGGGCGCCGCCACGATCCTCACGCTCACTTCCTCGCACGTCACCGCCAGCGGATTGTCGCCTCGTTCGCCTTTCAACCGCACACCCGGGTCCCCGGCCACACGGTCCCACAAGGCGCCGGCCGTCGCGCCGCACACGATGTCGCAGGTGGCAACGATGCCCGTTCGCCGCCGAACATCCCCGGCGATCCTCACCTCGCACCCCCCCTCGGCCACGCGGCGCGACAACCGCTCCACCGCCCTGTCCGCCTCGGCCAGCAGCGACTTCCCCGACACCGCTGCCCGCGCCGCCAGTCCCCGCTGCAGACGTGCCACGACCCCCGGGCCGAATCCGTCCAGCGCCGCGACCTCCCGCGCTGCCAGCATCCTCTCGAGCCCGGCCACCGAATCCACGCCCGCCTCGTGAAGCGTGCGCGCGCGGGTCGCCCCGACGCCGTCCAGCCGCATCACCGCCACAAGTCCGGCCGGAATCCTCGCCCGGTACGCCTCGAGCCGCGACGACGAGCCCGTGCGCACGAGGTCCTCGAGAACGCCCGCCAGCCTCCTGCCGATCCCGGGCACGTCGCTCAGATCGACCCCGCCTTCGATCATTTCGGCCAGGGAATGGTGGAAGCGCCGCAGCGCGGTGGCCGTCTTGCGGTAGTGCGCGACGCGGTGCGCATCGCTTCCGTCCAGCGCCATCAGGTCCGCCAGCTCCGAGACGAAGCCGGCGAGCGCGGCGTTGGTCACCGTGTCTCCGCGTCCTCGCTCGCGGCGGCTGCCTCCGGGGTCCCGGCCACTGCCTCCGAATGCCCAGGCGATGCGTCCGAGGGCCCGCTCACGGTCTCCGGTTCCGGCCGCCCGCTCCCCTGCTTCGCACCCTCGATACGCTCAAGCAGCTCGTCCTCGGTCAACACCTCCACACCAAGCTCACTCGCCTTCTCCAGCTTGGAACCGGCGTTCGCGCCAGCCACGAGAAGATCCGTTCGCGCACTGACCGACCCCGTCACCCGCGCCCCGAGTCCCTGCAGGACCCTCTTCAGCTCGCTCCGCGTGTACCCCTCCAGCGAACCGGTCAACACCACCCGCTTGCCTGCCCAGTCGTCCGGCGCATCGTCCACGGGCGCCTCCGGCACGCTCAGTTCGAAGCCCTTCGCGAGAAGCCGGTCGAGCGCCTCCGATACCCTTGGTTGTTGAAGAAAGGCGGTGATCGCCGTCGACATCTTGGGCCCTACGCCGTGCACGGCCTCCAGGTCATCCGGTGCGCCTGCGCGAAGCTCCGCGATCCCGCGAAAGTGAAGCGCCAGATCCCTGGCTACCGTGACCCCCACTTCGGGAATCCCGAGGCCGACCAGGAACCGTGCCAGCTCGACCCGGCGGCGCTCCTCGATCCCCTGCACGAGGTTGCGGGCGGACACCTCGGCGAACCCCTCGAGCGGCACCAGGTCCTCCTCCGTCAGGTCGAACAGGTCCGCCAGATCCTTCACCAGCCCCTCGTCCACCAGTAGCGCGGCCGTCTCCCCGCCGAGCCCCTCGATGTCGAGGGCGCTCCGCGATCCGAAGTGCGTGATCCGGCCCTTGAGCTGTGCCCCGCAGGCGAAGTGATCGGGGCAGACCGTGAACGGGCCTTTCTCGACGGGGGCCGTTCCGCACGACGGGCAGGCCTCGGGCATGGTGAACGCCGGCCCCCGCTCCCTGCCTTCCTCGTCGACGCGCTCGACGACCTGCGGGATCACGTCGCCGGCGCGCTGCACCCGCACCAGGTCGCCCTGGCGCACGTCCTTGCGCTCGAGCTCCTCGCGGTTGTGCAGCGATGCCCGCGATACGGTCACTCCTCCCACCTCGACCGGCCGCAGCAGAGCCACCGGCGTGAGCACCCCGGTCCGGCCCACCGACACGAAGATGCGGTCGATGCGCGTGACCTCCTTGCGCGGCTCGAACTTGAACGCGATCGCCCACCGGGGATGGTGCGACGTGCTGCCGAGCCGACGCCGGGGCGCCAGCGCGTCGAGCTTCACCACCACCCCGTCGATCTCGTAGTTCAGCGAATCGCGGTCGGCGTCGAAGGCCCGGTGGTACTCGGCGATTTCGTCGACCGACTCGACCACGTCGATCCGCTCGGGCGTGACGAAACCCCACGCCTTCAGCGCCGCGAGACCCTCCGAATCGGTGTCGAACGCGGCGCCCTCGACCGCCAGCACGTCGTAGGCCAGCACGGTCAGGGGCCGCTGTGCGGTGATGCGTGAATCGAGCTGCCGCAGCGCGCCCGACGTGGCGTTGCGGGGGTTCTGGTACGGCTGTTCCCCGGCCTCGATGCGGCGCTGGTTCAGCGACTCGAATTCGTTCAGGTACATCAGGGCCTCGCCCCGGACCGAGAGGAAGGCGGGGGCGGCGATCTGATCGTCGCGCAGGCGCAGCGGGACCGACGGGACGGTGCGGGCGTTCTCGGTGACGCCCTCGCCGACGCGGCCGTTTCCCCGGGTCACGGCGCGGTCGAGCACCCCGTCCACGTACACCAGTTCCAGCGAGGCGCCGTCCAGCTTCGGCTCGATAACGTACCGGATGTCCCCGTCGCCGAGGGCCTTGCGCAGCCGCTCGTCGAAGCGGCGCACCGCGTCGATGTCGTGTGCCGAATCGAGGGACAGCATGGGCACGGCGTGCTCGAGGTTGGGGAGACTGTCCCTCGGGTCCGCACCGACGCGCTGCGTGGGTGAGTCGGGCCTCGCCAGCGCGGGATGGGCGGCCTCCAGCGCCTGCAGGCGCCGAAAGAGGGCATCGTACGCGGCGTCCGAGATCTCGGGCCGGTTCTCGTTGTAGTACAGGTGGTCGTGCCGATTGATCTCCGCGGTCAGCCGCTCCATCTCGGCGGCAGCCTCGTCTTGACCGAGAGCGTGCAGGCCAGCCGTGTCGGCGTCGTGCTGGGTCATGGAAAACGCTAATCCGGGCCGCGGCTCCTGTCCACGCGCGGCCGCGGCATCCGCGCATGGGGCCGGTGCTCCTGTGCACGCGCCCGCCGTGCGGCTTAACATTCAATGCCCGTCAGTCATTTCACCATCCAGGAGGTGCCGGATGCAGTTCTCACACGGCCCGATACGCCAGTTCGCTCTCGCCCTTGCCGCGGTAGCGGCCATTCCTGCCGCGCTCGCCGCGCAGATGCAGCCGACCACCCCGCGCGGTGCCGACGAGGGGGACGGCCCCCACGAGCGGCTCATTCTTCGCGGGGCCACGATCATCGACGGCACCGGCGCCCCTCCCATGGGCCCGGTGGATATCGTGATCGAGGGCGACAGGATATCCGAAATCCAGACTGTTGGATATCCCGGCGTGCCCATCAACGAGGCCAGCCGCCCGTCGGGCGCCACAAGGGAGATCGACATGACCGGCATGTTCATCATGCCCGGCTTCGTCGACATGCACGCCCACACCGGCGGCGCCGGCAAGGCCCCCCAGCCGGAGTACACCTACAAGCTGTGGATGGGCCACGGGATCACCACCTCTCGCGGCGTCGGCCACGGCCCGATGATGTGGGCGCTCGAGGAGAAGGCGGCCGCGGCCCGCAACGAGATCGTCGCCCCGCGCATGTTCACCTACGCGCGGCCCGGCGAGGCCTGGGACAATGGCCCGGTCGATTCGCCCGAAAAGGCGCGCGAGTGGGTGCGCTGGGCCGCCGAAGTCGATGTGGAAGGCGCGAAGATCGACGGCCTCAAGCTCGGCGCCATGGACCCCGACATCATGGCCGCGGTGATCGACGAAGGAAAGAGGCACGGCCTCGGCACCGTCGCTCACCTCGGCCAGATGGGCGTGGTGCGCATGACCGCGCTCGACGCCGCCGAGGCCGGCCTCGACATGATGACGCACTACTACGGCCTCATGGAGTCCATGCTGACCGACTTCAGCGTCCAGGACTGGCCGCTGGACTACAACTACCAGGACGAGCAGCACCGCTTCGGCAACGTCGGGCGCCTCTGGAACCAGGCCGCCGAGCCCGGCTCCGAGAAGTGGAACGACCTCATCGACCGCTTCCTCGAACTCGACTTCGGCCTCGACCCCACCATGACCATCTACGAAGCCAGCCGCGACGTGATGCGCTCCCGCGAGGCCGATTTCCACGAAGAGTACACGCTGCCCAGCCAGTGGGACTTCTACCAGCCGTCGCGCCGCGCGCACGGCTCCTACTGGTTCTACTGGACCAGCGAAGACGAGTACCACTGGAAGCGGTTTTTCAACAAATGGATGCACTTCCTCAACGACTACAAGAACGCGGGCGGGCGAGTCACGACCGGCTCCGATTCGGGCTTCATCTACAAGCTGTACGGCTTCGACTACATCCGTGAGCTGGAGCTGCTCCGCGAGGCCGGCTTCCACCCCGTCGAGGTCATCCGCTCCGCGACCCTCTTCGGCGCCGAGGAGCTCCACGACCCCAAGGGGACCTCGATCGACTTCGGCATCCTGCGTCCCGGGCTCAAGGCCGACATGGTCGTGGTCGACGAGAACCCGCTTCAGAACCTCAAGGTCCTCTACGGCAACGGCACCCCGCGCCTCAACGACGAGACCGGCGAGACCGAGCGCATCGGCGGCATCAAGTACACGATCAAGGACGGCATCATCTACGACGCGCAGCAGCTGCTGGCCGACGTGCGCGAGATGGTCCGGCAGGCGAAGGCGGCAAGGGCGGTGTCCGACGGGGACAGCTGACGCCCCCGGCTTGCCAGAGGGTTGGGAGATGAAGGACGGCCAGGGTGGTCCGTCAGGGCGGATCATCCTGGCCGACAATCTCCCGGTGCTGCGGGAGATGGACGCCAGGTCCGTCCACCTCATTTACATCGATCCGCCCTTCAATACGGGGAAGGCGCAGCAGCGAACGCGTATTCGGGTCGACCGCGATGAGGACGGCGACCGCACGGGCTTTCAGGGCGCTCGCTACCGCTCCACCGTGATCGGCAGCTCCAGCTACGACGACCGCCACGACGACTACCTCGCCTTTCTGGCTCCGCGCCTTCGCGAGGCGCACCGCGTCCTCGCGCCCACGGGGTCGCTCTTTTTTCACATAGACTACCGCGAGGCGCACTACTGCAAGATCCTGCTCGACGACGTCTTCGGGCGCGCGTCGTTCATGAACGAGATCATCTGGGCGTACGACTACGGGGCGCGTTCGAAGCGCAAGTGGCCGGCCAAGCACGAAGCGATCTTCTGGTACGCGAAGGATCCGGGCGCGTACACCTTCAACTTCGACGAGATGGACCGGATTCCGTACATGGCGCCCGGGCTGGTCGGGAAGGAGAAGGCCGCGCGCGGCAAGACGCCGACCGATGTGTGGTGGCACACGATCGTCAGTCCCACCGGGGGCGAGAAGACGGGGTATCCTACGCAGAAGCCCCTTGGGGTGCTGGAACGTATCGTCAAGGTGCACTCGAACCCCGGAGACACCCTGCTCGACTTCTTCGCCGGCAGCGGGACGACGGGTGAAGCGGCGGCGCGCAACGGCAGGAACTACATTCTGGTGGATTCGAATCCGGAAGCGGTGCGGGTGATGGCGGAGCGGCTGGGGGGGTACGGGGCGGTGAGGGCGACAGTTCCGGGCGGCAGCGATCGACCTCAACCGGAAGCGAGGATTACGCAGGATGGCGACTGAACCTCAGACTGGTTTCCGCGACCCGACCGGGCTCACTCGGTGGGCCAGGGGATCCCTCTACGCATATCTGGCTCTTTCGCTCATCGCGGCATGGCCCGATGTCCGTGACCTCTTGGGCCTGGGGGGGCAGGAATACGCCACCGCGCTTGCGTTCGCAGTCCTGCGCGGCCTTGCGATGATCGCCGTGATCCTCGCCAACGCAAGCTTTGTGCTCACCTGGATTCATCGCGCCAATCACAATGCCAGGCATCTGGGCGCCGACGGTATGAGGTACACGCCCGGGTGGGCCGTGGGTTGGTACTTCGTGCCGATCGCGTGGTTCTGGAAGCCCTACCAGGCCATGAAGGAGATCTGGAAGGCCAGCGCCGATCCGGCCGATTGGGGGCGACAAGACGTGTCCCCACTGTTGCTCTGGTGGTGGATCCTGTGGATTGTACCGTTCTGGGGAGTGTCGCTGGTGGACTGGGCGGTGGGCCGCAATCTCGGGGAGGCGCGCACGCAGACGCTGGAAGCGACGACGAGCGTCGTGAGCAGCGTGCTGGACATACCGTTGGTACTCGTCCTGCTGGCCATCATGGGGACGGTGAACCGAATGCAGATGGCGCATCACCAGGAGCAGGCAGGGGCAAACTGAAGATCGGCCCCTCCGGACACAGCTCCGCCTCTGTCCCGCAGCTTGCAGGGTGGAACTTGAAAATCGGCACGGGAGGATTGGCATGGAGACCCAATCGACTGCAAGCGCACAACGGGATCGCTTCAGGGACCCGACGGCGCTCGTGAATGGCACACGCGGCTTTCTTTGCGCCTACGCCGCCGTGAGCGCGTTCCTCGTGTGGACCCATGCGACGGAGTACCGCGCGCTGGTGCGTGGTGACGCTGTTGCCTTGCCACCGCTTTGGATGATACCGATCGTCCTCGTGGTCACACTGGTGACTGGTGTGCTCGTGCTGACGTGGACCCACCGGGCGAGCTGCAACATACGTGCCTTGGGTGCGACCGGGTTGAAGTTCACGCCCGGATGGTCGGTCGGATGGTACTTCATCCCGATCGCCAACCTCTGGAAGCCCTTTCAGGCGATGACGGAGACCTGGCGCGCCAGCGTCAATCCGCGTGAATGGCGCCGCCAGGCAGGATCAGCACTCCTTTGGTGCTGGTGGTCATTCTGGATCCTCAACTTCCTCGTTGTGAACGGTGTGGACTTGGCTGGGTGGACCGGCGACTTCGTGAACGACGGGAATCGTGAGGTTCTGGAATCCGCCTCCGACGCGATCAGTTTCGGATTGCGGATTCCTGCCGCCCTGTTTCTCGCTGCCATGATCGGGAGAGTGCACCGAATGCAGATGAAGCACTACACAAGGCAGGTCGCCGCCGGTGCCTGACGGGGCCGACGCGCGGGTGCGTGTGCTCGGCGCTCAGCCTGCGCCTCAACCCTCCGGCCGCAGTTCCACCGCCGTCCCGTAGCACATCATCTCGGCCGCGTTGCGGCTGACTTCGGCCGACTGGAAGCGCACCGCCAGGATTCCGTTGGCGCCCAGGGTCTCGGCCTCGACGATCATCCGGTCCACTGCCTGCTCGCGGACTTCGGCCAGGAGCTTCGTGTACTCCGGCACCTCCCCGCCGGCCAGGTTGCGAAGGCTCGCCATCAGGTCCAGGCCCACGTGGCGGACCCGGACCGAGCTGCCCCGGACCATTCCCAGTGTGCGCACCACACGGTACCCGGCAACGTTCTCTCTCGTGACAATGATCATCGGTGGACGTTCCGGTAAGGGTCGGTTCCATACTCCTTGTAGCGGTCCCAGATGACGTGCGCGAGCAAAACCAGGATTCCGATCGCGACGCCGCCGGTGGCCAGCTTCACCACGATGGCCGACGGCGACCTGACGAAGGCCCAGGCGCCGTAGCCCAGCCACGCGACTACCCCGGTCGTGGTCAGAATCCAGCCGATGGGCATCGTGATCCGGGTTCTGATTCGACGCCACACCGAGACGTCGCCGTGCGCGAGCGACAGATCCTGGAGGTTCTCCTTCATGGAGCGGAACAGCGCGACCTCCCGGCGCAGTTCGCTCGAGGTCTCCAGGACACGCTCCACCGCCGCCCTCTCGGCGGGCGATACCTCGCCGTCGAGAAAGCGCATCAGGTCCTCCTGACTGACCCTTGCCGGAATGTTCTTGTTCATGGGCTGTTCCCTGTTTTGCGCAGCACCGTCGCCAGCGCCCGCCGCGCGTGGAAGAGGCGGCTCGCCACCGTTCCTTCCGGAATGTCCAATATCCTTGCGATCTCGCCGTAGCGAAATCCCTCGATTTCCTTCAGTACGAGGATCTCGCGGTGATCTTCACCGAGCTGCTCCAGCGCCTTCCAGATCCGCTCCCTGGCCGCCTTCTTCTCATGGATCCGCGCCGGGCTCTGCTCCGGATCGGACGGTCTCATTTCCAGACGTTCGTCCAGCGCTTCCAGCCGGAACCGGACCTGGCGCTTCCTGAGGGCGTCCCGGCACTGGTTGCGGAGGATCTGGAAGAACCAGGGGCTGAACGACCGCTTCAGGTCGAAGCTGCGGAGCGAGCGCCACGCCTTGATGAACGCGTCCTGAAGGGCGTCCGTCGCGTCGTCCTGGTTGCCCATCATTCCGAGGGCCACGCGCATTCCCGGACGCTCGTAGGCTCTTACTATGGGTTCGAAGAATCTTGCATTGCCCGCCTGACATTTCCGCAGGAGTTCCCTTTCCACGTCAGGTAGCAAGCTGCCTCCCGGTTGGGGTAGCACAGTTTTGTCGCAGTACGCACGCGGGCGCCGAATCATTCTAACGGCTTGCCGGCCCGAAGCCATTCATGCAGCGCCTCTCGGGACATCAGCATACTTGAATGTGACGCCCGGCGACGCTCTCTGACGCAACCGGGGGACTGGCGGGTTACCCGGCCAGGGCACACCTTTTTCGGGAATCGACCAACAGCAACAACCCAAACGGACAGCTTTGCCATGGAACCCGCTTGTACACGGCTCTGCCGCGCAATCATTGCAGCCGCGATGATCTCCCCGCTCGCCGCCATCGCCCCTGAACCATCTGCCGCGCAGGACGTGGACTATCCGGCCGGTTTCGACGAAGAGGCGACGTACTACCCCGAGGCACTCGGACCGCTGACCCGGCCGATCTCGACGAAGTCGCTGCGCGCGCAGCAGTTCTTCGACCAGGGCGTCCAGATGATGTACGCGTTCACGCCGCTGCGGGCGGCACGTTCCTTCCGTCAGGCCCAGCGCGAAGATCCGAACTGCGCGATGTGCTTCTGGGGCGAAGCGTGGGCCTGGGGACCGTACCTGAACGGCGGGATGGGGCCCGATGACGCACCGCGTGCGCACGAAAACATCATGAAGGCGAAGAAGCTGGCCGGGGAGCACGCCAACGCAGTCGAGCGCGCGCTGATCGAGGCGATGGCGGTGCGGTATGCGCCCGAGCACGACGCGGACGAGCGCAAGCAGCTCGACTCGGCCTACGCACGTGCGATGGCCGACGTGTACGAGCGGTTCCCCGACGACCTCGACGTCGGAACGCTGTACGGTGAGTCGCTGATGCTGCTCGAGCCCCGGCGCGGCCGTTGGGATATCGAGAAGCCGGCGGTGCAGAAGATCCACGGGATCCTGGAAGGCGTCCTGGCGCTGAGCATCGAGCATCCGGGCGCCTGCCACCTGTACGTGCACGCAACCGAACCCACGATCAAGCCGGAGAAGGCGGAGGGGTGCGCCGACCATCTGGGCGCGGCGATCCCCGGCGCGAGTCATATCCAGCACATGCCTTCGCACACCTACAACCGGGTCGGGCGCTGGGGCGACGCCGTCAGGGGCAATCTCGCCGCCTGGCACTCCGATCAGCGCGCGGAGGAGGACCTTGCGTGGGCCATCTACCCTTCTCACAACCTCCACATGCTGCTCTTCGCGGCATCGATGGACGGGCAGGGCGCGATCGCGATCCAGGCCGCGAAGGACTACGGCAAGATCGTACCCAGCGGGAACTTCTACGAGGCGATGACGCTGCTCCGCTTCGGGCGTTTCGACGAGATTCTGGCGCTGGAAGACCCGCCCGAGAGCGCCATTCAACGTGGATTCTGGGACTTCGCGCGCGGCTACGCCTACCTTCGGCACGATGAGCCGGGACGCGCTTCCGTCTATCTCGAAAGGGTGCGGCGCGCGGCCGAGAAAACGCCCGCAAGCGAGTCCTTCCGTGGCCATTCGGCCGCAGATCTGCTGGGCGTGGTCGCCGGGATCCTCGAAGGGGAGATCCTGCGCCAGGAGGGCGACAACGACGCGGCGGTCGAGGTGCTTGAGGCGGCCATCGTCGTCGAGGACGGCCTGCGCTACGACGAACCGGAGCCGCTCAACTTCTCCGCCAGGCACTGGCTGGGTGACCTGCTGCTGGAGCTGGAACGCTACGCGGACGCCGTGCCTGTCTTCGAGGCCGCGCTCGAGGATCATCCCATGAACGGGTGGTCGCTGTACGGGTTGGAGGCCGCTCTGCGGGCCCTTGGCCGCACGGCCGAAGCCGAAGAGGTGCACGGTCGGTTCCAGGATGCGTGGGCACGATCGGACACCTGGATCCGGGGACCGGTGTTCGACTAATCGTCGCCGGCTCCGGCAAAGGGAGCGGAAGGGAATCGCAGGCCGCTTGCTGCACACCCCATAAGTAGTTGCTTGGCAACCCTTTAGCGGTTGCGCACGGGGAACCCCGGAACCATGGATCCCCGCTTGACCCATGTGCGTATGTCAAGTAGCTTAGAAAGCTCTAAACAATAATCATTCTTATTATCGAAAAACGGCGGGAGTCTTCAACGAATGAACGACGCTGCAATCCTCTCGGTGACCGGCCTTCGGGCCAGGGTCGCGGATGAGGATCTACATATTCTGCGAGGCGTGGACCTTACGATCCGGCCCGGCGAAATCCACGCGATCATGGGGCCGAACGGCTCCGGCAAGAGCACGCTGGCCAAGGTGGTCGCGGGCCACCCCGCCTACGAAGCCACGGGCGGCTCGGTGACCTTCAGGGGCGAAGACCTGCTGGACATGGAGCCGGACGAACGGTCGCAGGCCGGGGTTTTCATGGCCTTCCAGTACCCGGTCGAGATCCCCGGCGTGTCGATCGCGAACTTCCTGCGCACGTCGCTGCAGGCGCGCCTGGAGGACGACGAGGAACTCGACCTCTTCGACTTCCAGGAGCTGCTGATGGAGAGGATGGAGCTCCTGGACATGGATCCGTCCTTCGCGCAGCGCCCGGTCAACGACGGATTCAGCGGCGGCGAGAAGAAGCGCAACGAGATCCTCCAGATGGCGGTTCTGAAGCCGTCGCTGGCGCTCATGGACGAGACCGACTCCGGGCTGGACATCGACGCGCTCAAGATCGTCGCGCAGGGCGTCAACACGCTCAGGCAGGAAAACCCGGACATGTCGGTGCTGCTGATCACGCACTACCAGCGCATCCTCAACTACATCATCCCCGACATGGTGCACGTGATGTTCAGGGGGCGGATCGTGGAGTCCGGCGGCCCGGAGGTCGCGATGGAGCTCGAGGCGCGCGGATACGAGGAGTACAGGAAAGCGCATGTCGCCTGACCGAAACCGACGTTCGGGCCGTCGCAGCCGACCTCGCCAGGCGAGAAGGAGAAGCTGATGCCAACCAACGAAGTCATACAGGGACTGGGGCTGGACGACTACAAGTTCGGTTTCGTCACCGATTCCGAACCGGTCTTCCGCACGCGGCCCGGCCTCGACGCCGAGATCGTGCGGCAGATCTCCGCGCGCAAGGACGAGCCGGAGTGGATGCTCAAGCGTCGACTGAAGGCGCTCGGGATCTACGATGCGAAGCCGATGCCGGACTGGGGCGGCGATCTGTCCGAGCTGCAGGAGACCCTGGACCAGACCTATTTCTACGTGAAGCCCCAGGAGCAGATGGAGCGGTCCTGGGACGACGTGCCCGAGAACATCAAGCAGACCTTCGAGCGGCTGGGCATCCCCGAGGCCGAGCGGAAGCTCCTGGCGGGCGTGGGCGCGCAGTACGATTCCGAGATGGTCTACCACTCGCTGAAGGAGGAGTGGGAGTCGAAGGGCGTGATCTTCGATTCGATCGAGGACGGGCTCAGGAATCACCCGGAGCTCTTTCGGAAGCACTTCGGGACGGTGATCCCCGCAGCCGACAACAAGTTCGCCGCGCTGAACTCGGCGGTGTGGTCGGGCGGCTCGTTCGTCTACATCCCGCCGGGCGTGGAACTCGAGACGCCGCTGCAGGCGTACTTCCGGGTCAACCAGGAGCGGCTGGGCCAGTTCGAGCGCACGCTGATCATCGCGGACGAGGGGTCGCGGGCGCACTACATCGAAGGGTGCACGGCCCCGGTGTACTCGACCGATTCGTTCCACTCGGGCGTGATCGAGATCATCGTCAACCGCGACGCCTTCTTCCGGTACACGACCATCCAGAACTGGTCCAACAACATGTACAACCTGGTCACCCAGCGGGCGCGTGTGCACCGGGGTGCCCACATGGAGTGGCTGGACGGCAACCTCGGCTCGAAGCTGACGATGAAGTACCCTTCCTGCTACCTCATGGAGGAGGGCGCGCACGGCGAGATCATGTCGATCGCCTACGCCGGTGACGGGCAGCACCAGGACACGGGCGGCAAGGTGATCCACGTGGCGCCGAACACGTCCTCGAGCATCGTCTCGAAGTCGATTTCGAAGGGGACGGGCCGTTCGTCCTACCGGGGGCTGTGCAAGGTGTACGACGGCGCGACGAACGCGAAGTCGAACGTCGAGTGCGACGCGCTGCTCATCAACGAGACGTCCCGAACCGACACCTTTCCCTACATCGAGATCGACGAGCGGAGCGCTTCGGTGGGACACGAGGCGACGGTTTCGAAGGTCGGCGATGAGCAGCTCTTCTACCTGATGAGCCGCGGGATGGACGAGGCCGAGGCGATGGCGCTGATCGTGCGCGGATTCATCGAACCGATCGCCAAGGAGCTGCCGCTCGAGTACGCGGTCGAGTTGAACCGGCTGATCGAGCTCGAAATGGAAGGGAGCGTCGGGTGAGCCGGGTTGTGACTGAGCCCGAGAAGCCGCGCCTGGCCTTCGGGACCGGGGTGGTGCCGAGGGCGGGGGCCGTCGATCCGGATTGGCTTCGGGTGCGGCGGGCGAAGGCATGGGATGTCTACCTCGACACGCCACTGCCCTCCACGCGCTCCGAGGAATGGCGCTATACGGACCTGTCGCGGATGCTGCCGCTGGACGCGCTGGTCCCCGCGAATGCCAGCCTGGCGGTCCCGGCGATGGCGAACGGCGACGGAACGGTGCCCGAGCCCCTGCGCCGCGCGATGGCCCTGGACCGCCACAGCGCGGGCAGAATCGTCGACGTCGACGGGGCCATCGTGGCGGTCGAGCTCGACGAGTCCCTGGCCCGTCAGGGAGTGGTGCTGAAGTCGCTCCGCCAGGCCGCACGCGACGGCGATCCTCTGGTGGAGTCGCTGCTGGCGACAAAGGCCGTACCGGCGTCCGAGGGGAAGTTCCCGGCGCTGAACGCGGCCCTGTGGACGGACGGGGTCTTCCTCAGGGTTCCGGCGAATGTCCACCTCGACGGGCCCATCCGGCTGAGCCGGTGGGTTTCGCATTCGGGAAGCGCGACTTTCACCCGTATCCTCATTGTGGCGGAGAACCACAGCCAGGTCTCTTTTGTGGACGAGTGCCTGTCCCCGGACTTCGAGTCACCCACCCTGGTCAACACCGCAGTGGAGCTGTTTTCACGCGCGGGCGCCCAGATTCAGTACGTGTCGCTGCAACGGATGGGAAAGGGCGGGTTCTACCTCGCAAACCAGCGCACGCTGGCGGAGCGCGACTCCACCCTCGACACCCTCAACGTCGCCCTCGGCGGCTCGGTGGGCCGGGTCGACCTCAACGCGCGGCTGCTGGGGCCCGGGGCCAACAGCGACATGCTGGGCCTCTACTTCGGCGACCACGACCAGCACTTCGACTTCAACACCAGCCAGGATCACGTGGCGCCGCACGCCCACAGCGACCTCCTGTACAAGGGAGCGCTCGACGATTCCGCGCGGGGCGTCTTTCGCGGGATCATCCGGGTGCATGAGGGCGCCCAGGGAACGGACGCGTATCAGACCAACCGGAATCTGATCCTGTCGGACAGGGCGGTTGCCACATCGCTTCCCAACCTGGAAATCGGCGCGGACGACGTGCGATGTTCGCACGGAGCCACGGTGGGCCAGCTGGACGCGGAGTCGCTCTTCTATCTCATGAGCCGGGGGCTGAACCGCGAACAGGCGGAACGGCTCGTCGTTCTGGGATTCCTGGGCGAGGTCCTTTCGCGGCTGCCGCTGGGCGGGGTCACGGAGAAGGTGACCAGGGCGATCGAAGCCAAGCTGGGGAATGTCAGGTAGGGGCCGGACATGCTGAAGAGGAAATCGGCCGCGGCCGCACCCCGGTGGACGGAAGTCGCGGCGGCGGACGACGTGCCGGTCGACCACCTCAAGGCCGTGCAGACCGAACGGGGACCGGTTGTGCTCGCGAATCATGAAGGCACCATCTACGCCCTCGAGGATCGGTGTTCGCACCAGGACTACCCCCTTTCCGCGGGCGAGTTGGAGGACGGCCAGCTCGAGTGCTCGTTTCACGGCGCCAGATTCGACGTGTGTACCGGGCGGGCTACGCAGCTCCCCGCGATTGCACCCGTGCGCACGTTCGACGTCGAGGTGCGGGATGGCGCGGTCTACATTCTTTTGGACTAGACAGCCCGTGGACAAAACCCCCGCGGTTTCATCCATAGCCTGCCAGGGAAAGGGCACACGCGTGCCGGCTGTCTCGGCTCTTGACCTCGATACGATCAGGCAGGACTTCCCGATCCTGGACCAGACGGTCGACGGCAAGCCCCTGGTCTACCTCGACAGCGCGGCGTCGTCCCAGAAGCCGCGCCAGGTCATCGAGGCGATCAGCAGGTACTACCTCCGCGACCACGCCAACGTGCACCGCGGCGTCCACGAGCTCGCCCGCCGGGCCACCGAGGCCTACGAGAACAGCCGGGAACGCGTTGCCCGCTGGGTGAACGCGGCGGACGCGCACGAGATCGTGTGGACGCGCGGGACCAGCGAGGCGCTCAACCTGGTGGCTTTTTCGGTCGGCCAGGCGCGGGTGCGCAAGAACGACGAAATCGTCATCTCCGAGATGGAGCACCACTCCAATCTGGTTCCGTGGCAGCTGCTGGCCGCCAGGACGGGCGCACGCCTTCGCTACGTCGGCCTCACCGACGATGGACACATCGATCTCGATCACCTCGAGGCGCTGCTGGGGTCGCGCACCAGGGTCGTGTCGTTCCCGCACGTCTCCAACGCCCTGGGGACAATCAACCCGGTGACCGACATCGGGACGCTGATCCGCGACCGGTCGGACGCGGTGTACATCCTCGACGGCGCCCAGGCGGCGCCCCATCTGCCCGTGGATGTCCAGGTGATCGGGTGCGACTTCTACGCGTTCTCGGGGCACAAGATGTGCGGCCCGACGGGGATGGGCGTGCTGTGGGGCCGGAAGGAGCTTCTGGACGAGATGCCGCCGTACCAGGGCGGCGGGGAGATGATCGAAAGGGTGTCGCGGCAGTCGAGCACCTGGGCCGAGGTGCCACACAAGTTCGAGGCCGGGACGCCCAACATCGCGGGAGCAGTGGGGATGGCGGCGGCGGTCGACTACCTGGACAGCGTGGGGCTGGACGCCATCCACGAGCACGAAATGGGGCTGACGCGCACCGCGATGCGTCTGCTGTCCAACGTGGATGGTCTCCACATTCTCGGCCCGGCCAGCGCGGAAGAGCGGGCCGGGGTGATTCCGTTCGTAATCGACGGCACGTCCGCCCAGGACGTGGCCACAATCCTCGACGCGCAGGGAATCGCGGTGAGGGCCGGGCATCACTGCGCCCAACTGGTTGTCGACCGCTATGGGCTCTCCGCCACGGCCCGGGCATCCTTCTACCTTTACAACAGCAACGAAGAAGTGCACCGGTTGGCCGAAGGGATCAGGACGGCCAGGGAACTCCTGCTTTCCTGAAGCGTCACGACCCCGAGCCGCCACACGACACGACAACCCATTCACGAGGGGACATCGATTGTTCGCATCATCAGGAATTGACGTACACCGCTTTTGCACCCTCCTGCTGGTCTCCGCAGCCCTCGGTTGCGGTGGCGATGGCGCCGAGGACGCGGAGCCACCCGAACCGGATCCTCTGGTCTCCACGGAGAGCCCGCGCCAAACCATGACCGACGCCGACTACGGAGAGTTGGAGCCGTCGGAGGTCGCGCTCAGCCTGCCCTGGACCGGCAACAGGATCACTCGGGATCCGGACCCCGAAGACGCGCCCGCACAGCTTACAGCGGTCAGCACCGACCGCTCACGGGGCTTCGATCGCGTGACCTTCTCGTTCTCTCCGGCGCTTCCCGGCTATCGGCTCGCGATGTCGACGGACGCCGGAGGCGGATGTGACGGCACCGAGTCCGCATCGGACGCACCCGCGCACCTCGTGGTCGAGTTCGAGCGCGCGGTGTCCAGTGATGGCGGTTCCCCCCTCGTCAGTGACCGGAGCCGCTCGACCGGCTTCCCGGCACTGGTCGATGCGGTTCAGGCCTGCGATGCGGATGGCAAGGTGAGGTGGCTCCTCGGCACGAGCGGCGCCGTGGATTACCGCATCATGGAAATGTCGGTCAATCCGCGTCTGGTGGTCGACCTGCGTCACCCATAACAACTGGGTCGGGGAACTTTCAAGTAGCGCCGCCGGCCCTGACTGTGTAGAATAGCTGTGGATGGTGGCTCTGTCGGCCGTTGGCAACAGTTGGCCACTGAATGGACCTCTCCTGTCTCGCGCGGGACAGGATCTTGGACTGATGCCCACGTGCGGGGTCAGTTCGGTGTATCCGGAACGCAGGAAGAACCCGTGATCTACAGAACGTCGACAGGCCTGACGCCGATGCTTGGGGTGCTTGCGCTGGCGTCCTGCGGTGACAGGGGCGCCGATCCACCCACGGCCCCGCCGCCCGAACCTCCCGTCAATCCTCTGGTCGAGGCCAGATGCGAAAGCGGAACGGCCAACCAGTATCCGTGCGACAGGATAGACCTGGTTTCGAAGCTGGAGATGCACCAGATCGACGCGCAGTCGGTGGTGAGCGACCTGTGGGGATGGACCGATCCGGTGACCGGCACCGAATGGGCATTGGTGGGACATTCCAGCGGCACCTCCTTCGTATCGCTTGGCGATCCGCGGAACCCTGTGTACATGGGCGTGCTGCCGATGACACAGGGCGCGAGTTCCAGCGTGTGGCGCGACATCAAGGTCTACAACGACCACGCGTTCATCGTCGCCGATGGGGCGGGGCCGCACGGGATGCAGGTCTTCGACCTCACGCAGCTGCGGCAGGGAGGCAGCGCGCCCGTGACCTACGCGGCGACCGCGCACTACGACAACGTCGCGAGCGTCCACAACATCGTGATCAACGAAGAGACCGGGTTCGCCTACGCCGTGGGCAGCAACAGCGGGGGTGAGCATTGCGGGGGCGGTCTCCACATGATCGACATCGGCGACCCCGCCAACCCCCGCTTTGCCGGCTGCTTCGCCGACGGCTCGACCGGATTCAACCAGACCGGCTACACGCATGACGCGATGTGCGTGGTCTACAGGGGTCCCGATTCCGAACACAGGGGCAAGGAAGTCTGTTTCGGGGCCAACGAGACGGCGCTGAGCATCGCCGATGTCACGGACAAGGATGGTCCGGTTGCGGTTTCCGTAGCCAGGTATCCCGATTCCGGCTACACCCATCAGGTCTGGGTCGATGCCGCTCACGAGTACCTGTACATGAACGACGAGTTCGACGAGTTCGGCAGCTTTTCGCAGACGAGGACCCTGGTATGGGACATCAAGGATCTCGATGATCCGATCATCGCCAGCGAGTTCCTGGGCTCTACCGCCGCTTCGGATCACAATCTCTATGTGGATGGCAATCTGCTGTATCAGTCCAACTACAGGGCGGGACTGCGTATCCTGAACATCGAAGACCGAGAGAACCCGAGAGAGGTCGCGTACTTCGATGTGGAGCCCATCGGCGAGGACGAACCCGGATTCGACGGCAGCTGGAGCAATTATCCCTTTTTCGACAGCGGTGTGATTGCCGTGACTTCGATGAACGGCGGTGTCTTCTTCGTGAGGTATTCCGGAAGCTGACCCGCAGGCCGCGTATTTGCGATAACCCGGGCGGTCTCCACCCCCGCCCAGCCGTTTCGCCAGCTTTTGGGGCGCGATTTTCGGCTGGCTGCGCCCTTGCATCCGCAACTATATTGCGCCGATGAGTAGCACGGCTCTCAAGGTTGACCCGCCCCTGGCCCGCGGCACCTTCGTCAGGCTCGCCCCGGTTCTCGCGCTGACCGCCGTCACGCTCGCCGCGTGCACCGCCGATGACGCGCCCGCCGACCTGTTGATCGCCGGCGGTTCCGTGCTGGACGGCACGGGGAGCGCTGCCGTTTCAGCCGATGTCGCGGTCGCCGACGATCGCATCGTCCTTTTGGGCGATGCCGCCCAGGCCGGAGTCCAGGCTGCCGACACGATCGATGCGACGGGACTGGTCGTGACGCCGGGTTTCATCGACATGCACTCGCACGCGGAACTGGACGCGGACCACGGCCGCGATGCACGCGCTTTCCTCTACCAGGGAATCACCACCGTCGCGCTCGGCATGGACGGTGGGGGCAGCGCAGACGTCGATGCGCGGATGGCCGGTTGGCAGGCCGACGGGATCGGCGTGAACGCGTTCCTTTTCGTGGGGCACAACTCGGTGCGGGCATGGGTAATGGGGATGGCGGACCGCGAGCCCACCGGCGCGGAGCTCGATGAGTTGCGGGCGCTGGTGCGCCAGGGCATGGACGAGGGCGCCCACGGGCTCTCGTCGGGACTGTTCTACCTGCCGGGCAACTACGCCGAGACCGAGGAAGTAATCGAGCTCAACCGCGTCGCCGCGGAGTACCCGGGGGCGATTTACGACACCCACGACCGCGATCTGGGCGCCGCCTATCCTCCCTTCGGATACCTGGAGTCGATCGCCGAGGGTATCCGCATCGGAGAAGAAGCGGGGACCAAGGTCATCTTCAGCCACTTCAACGCCCAGGGCGCCCACAACTACGGACGCGCCCACGAGGGCGCCGCGCTGATCGAAGCCGCCCGGAAACGCGGCGTCGAAGTCGCGGGAGCGCACCACTCCTACACGGCGACCCAGTCGAACCTGCGCTCCTACACCATCCCCGGCTGGGCGGTCGACGGCGGCGACACGGCGATGGTGCGGCGCTTCGACCACCCCGACACCCTGAAGATCATTGATGCGCAGACCCGCGAGATGCTCGCGATCAGGGGAGGCGCCGCGCGCATCCTCTTCGCGGACCAGCGCCCCGACCTGAACGGCAGGACCCTGCAGGACATGGCCGACGAGTGGGCAATCGACGCCCCCGCCGCCGCCCGCCGCATCCTGCGCGACGGGAATGCCGCCGTCATGAACCTGGGCCTGTACGACATCGAGAACATCCGCTACCTGGCCCAGCGCGACTGGATGATGACCTGCACCGACGGCCGCGACCCCGGCCCGGCCCGACCCGTCACCCATCCCCGCGCCTTCGGATCGTTCACGAAGAAGATCCGCGACCTCGTCCTCGACGAGCAGCTCATCGCGCTCCCGTACGCCGTCCGCTCGATGACGGGGCTCGCCGCCGACTTCCTGGGGTGGCCCGACCGCGGATACATCCGCGAAGGCTCCGCCGCCGACATCGCCGTCCTCGACCTGGAGCACGTCCAGGACATGGCGACCTACGAGAATCCCCACCAGTACTCGCGCGGAACCGTGCACGTGCTCGTGAACGGGGCATTCGCCGTGCGCGACGGGGAGGCCACGATGGCCCTGGCCGGGCGCCCGATCCTGCGCGGCGGCGCGGCATACGATGGCGGGCACTGAGGTTCTGGCGTCGCGCGACGGCGCCATCCTGATCCTCACGCTCAACCGTCCCCACCGCCTGAACGCGGTGAATGTCGCGCTGTACGAGGGCCTCGTCCGCGGACTCGAGCGCGCCGACCAGGACAACGACATCCGCTGCGTGATCCTCACCGGCACCGGACGCGCCTTCTGCGCGGGAGCCGATCTCAAGGAGCACCGCGACAGGGAGATGACCCCGGACGAGCGGCGCCACTACACTGAAATCGCCCAGCGCGCCAACCACCTGATCCAGACGATCGGCACCCCTGTTGTCGCCGCGGTGAACGGCCACGCCATCGGCGCGGGTCTGGAATTGGCCCTCTCGGCGGACTTCGCCATTGTGGCCGAGGACGCGAAGTTGCGGCTCCCCGAGATCGCCCTCGGCACTTTCGTGGGCGGCGGCGCCGTCTACACGCTTTCCAACCGCGTCGGCGTACCCAGGGCCCGCGAGATCATCTTCCTGGGCGACTTCTTCTCTGGCGCCGACGCGGCCGACATGGGGGTCGCCGACCGGGCCGTCCCCGCCGACGACGTGCTGGCCGAAGCCACGCGGCTGGCCGAGCGCCTCGCCCGCCGCGCGCCCATCCCCCTGGCCGCCGCAAAACGCCTGATCGGTCCAGCCGCGGAGATGTCGCCCGAAGAGGCGATGGAGCGCGAAAAAGTCGCCCTCGAGGCCATCTTCGAAACCTCCGACTGGCGCGAGGGTCTGGCCGCATTCCACGAAAAACGCCCGCCGAACTTCCAGGGGAGATGACGCTCGGGCCGATCTTCGAGCCACGCTCGATCGCGGTCGTCGGGGCCAGCAGCAACCCCACGAAGCGCGGACATCAGATCCTGCGTGCCCTTGGCGACTCCGGGTACCCGGGTCGCGTCTACGCGGTCAGCCCCAAAGGCGGCCGTCTGCTGGGCCATGAGGTGTATACCTCTTTGGAGGAAATGCCGGAGGCGGCGGATCTGGCGGTGATCTGCACACCCGCGGCGACCGTGCCGGATCTGCTGCGGGCCTGCGGCGAGCGCGGCGTTGCCGGCGCGGTGGTGCTTGCCGTCGGATTCGGGGAGGCAGGCCCGGCAGGGGCGGAGCTGGAAGCGCGGCTGCGGCGAGTGGCGCGCAAAGGCGGCGTCCGGGTAGTCGGCCCGAACACCTCCGGCCTCCTCAACCTGCCCCTGGGCGTCAACCTGATCGGCGCGCGCGGCGTCCGTCCCGGAGGGATCGCGCTGCTGGTACAGTCCGGGAACATCGCGCTGGACCTGATGACCCAGGTCACCGAGGGCTCCCGCATGGGCATCTCGATCTGTTGCGGCCTGGGCAACGAGGCGGACGTCGGGTTCGGCGAGGTTCTCGCCTTCCTGGGCGACCATGCCGACACCGACGCGATCGTCGCCCACATCGAAGGCTGCAAGGATCCCCGTGCCCTTCTCCGTGCCGCGGCTTCGGTGACGCGCCGCAAACCCGTCGTGGTCATCAAGTCGGGCCGCACGTCCGCTGGCGCCCACGCGGCACTCTCGCACACCGGTGCGATCGCGGGACCCTACGACCGGCTGCGGGCCGGCTTCGCGCAGGCCGGGGTCGTCGAGGTCACCCGGACCGACGAGTTGCTGCCCGTGGCCATCGCCCTGGGATCGCAGCCCTGCGGCCCCTCCCACGCCGGCGTGACCATCCTCTCCGACGGCGGCGGCCAGAGCACGCTGGCCGTGGACACCCTGCACGAGATGGAGGTTCCGCTGGCCGGCCTCACAGCGGAGACGTCGGCCGCACTGCGCACCTGCCTGGGTCCGGCCGCCGCGGTGCGCACGCCCGTTGACGTGGCCGGCGCGGCCGACGCCGATCCGGGCGTGTTCGCCCGCGCACTCGAGGTCATCGCCGCCGACCCGTCGGTCGGGGTGGTGATGGTGGTCGGCCTCTTCGGCGGGTACGGGATTCGCTTTTCGGAGACGCTCGCCGAAATCGAGGCCGAGGCGGCCCGGTCGATGGCGGCGCTGATGCGCGGGCGCGGCAAGGGGCTGGTCGTGCACTCCCAGTACGCGTCGCATCCCAGTGCCGCGCTGGACGCGTTTCGCGAGGCGCACGTGCCCGTGATCGGGTCGCTCGAGGTGGCATGCCGGGCGGTGGCGGCGCTGCAGCGGCGCGGGGCGAGCCGTGTCGCGTGGCGGCCGTGGGGTCGCGACAGGACGGGGCCGGGCGCGGCAGCCGTTCCGGAACGGCCGCGGGGCGCCGGAGGCGAATCGGGTGCGAAGGCGCATTCAGTCATCCGCGCTGTGCGCCGCGAGGATCGCATCACCCTTGCCGAAACGGAATCGCGGGAGCTTCTCGCTGCGTCCGGGCTGCCATTCGAGCCCCTGGAGATTGTGCACTCCGCCGACGAAGCCGCGGCCGCGGCCGAACTCATTGGTGGCCCGGTCGCGCTCAAGCTGCTGTCGCGTCACATCACCCATAAGTCGGACGCGGGCGGCGTGTTGCTGAACGTGACGGGCGGCGATGAGGCCCGCACCGCCTTCGAGAGCGTCGCCGCGAACGCACGTGCCTACGGAAGCGCCCATGCGCTGCCACAGGAGGAGTGCTCCGCGACCGTATCACCGATGCTCGCGGCTCCCGTCGCCGAACTGCTGGTGGGCGCGTGCCGTGATCCCCAGCTCGGGCCCGTGCTCACGATCGGTGCCGGCGGGATCTGGGTGGAGGTGCTGCGCGACGCTGTCCACCGTGTCCTCCCGGTGGCTGCGAACGAGATCGAAGCCGCGCTGAGCGACTTGAAGGTGAAGGCGCTGCTCACCGGCGCGCGCGGGAAGGAGGCCGTGAAGCCGGGCGCGATCGTCGAGGCGGCCGCCGCCGTCGCCGATTGCATAATGAGGTGGCCGGATGTCGCCGAGGTCGAGGTCAACCCCCTCTTTGTGTACCCGGAGCGCGTGGTGCCCGTCGACGCGAGGGTGGTGCTGCGGAGCAAGACAGGGCCGAGCACGATGCAACCAGGTAGGTCCTGACAGCTTCAAAACACAACAGAACGGCATCCTCTTCCGGCAGGACCGCCATCACCGAAAACCGGACGCATCGCCGTCACAGGAGAACCCGATGTCCATGCAATTCATTTCGTGCCCGAACGGCGCCGCGTTCCGCCTGGCCCCGGGCGTTCTCCCCGCCGCCATCCTCGCTTTCGCCGCCTGTGAATCGAGCGACACGGCCCCCGGTCTCATGACCGCGGACAGCGCCGGCGTCCAGATCGTGACAAGCGATCCACTCGGCTCGGACGCGGCCTGCAGCCTGAGCGAAGAGCCGGTGTTCGCGGTCGGTGAGGAAGGCGGCGATGAGAGCTTCCTGTTCAGCGAAGTCATCGGTCTCGGGCGCCTGTCCGACGGGTCGGTTGCCGCAATCGACAGGCGCAGCAACGAGATCCGGATCTTCGCCGACGATGGCCGCCATCTGCGCTCGATGGGCGGCTCTGGGGAGGGCCCTGGAGAGTTCAGCAACGCCTGGTTCCTCTGGGTGCTTCCCGGGGACACGCTCTGGGTCGGGGACTGGCGTCCCTGGCGCTACAACGTCTTCACGTCGGCCGGAGATTTCGTCAAGGCGGTGCCGATGACTCCGGCCTACCCCAACTCGTCACAATGGGGAGGCGTGCTGGACAACGGCGTTTCCGTCAACGTGAGGAACGGCGGTCCCCTCGAGCCGAGCTTTGTCATACCCGACACGCTCATCGTCGAAGCGCACGACACGGATGGTCGCCTCGTGAGCACCATTGCCCGCGTTCCGGACGTGGCCCACGGAATGACCGGCAAATCGGAGGCTCTGGGCATCAACCTCGTGCTCCGCCCACTCTTTGCCGCGCGTGCCATGGCGGATGCGGCCGGGACCACGGTGGCCACAGGTCACGGGGGAAGTCCCGAAGTCCGGCTTCTCGACGGCGCGTTCCAACTCCGGCGCATCGTTCGCTGGTCCGATCCCGGCAGAGAGGTGACCCCGGCAGACGTAAGGGCATGGCGCGACAACTACTCAGAGAGCCGTGGGGGCCGCAATTCGGATCGATGGAGCCAATTCGACGACGTGAGGGTCGACCCCGAGATTCCGGCCGCCGACTTCTTTCCGGCCTTCACCTACATCATGCTGGGACGTGACGGCCGGCTATGGGTATTGCCGTACCAGAGACCGGGGCAGAATCGGCGCGGATTCATGGCGTTCCAGCCCGACGGCACGTTCCTCTGTCACCTCACGCAGCCCCCGAGCTTCAACGTCCTCGAGTTCGGCGCCGACTATGCTCTCGGTGTGGAGGCGGACGAACTCGGGGTCCAGACGGTGGCGATGTACCAACTCGGCCACCCGTAGTATCAGGGCCGCAGCGCCACCTTCACCGCCCCGCTGCGCCGGTGGTCATACGCGGCCCGCAACGCGTCCCGGTATTGCTCGAGCGGGAAGACGTGGGTCACCAGCGAATCCAGTGCACGGGGGTCGGCGAGCATTCGTTCGAGTGTGATTTCGAAGGTGTGTGCCCGGCGCGCGCCCCAGGCCTCGGCCCCGTACCCCACGTAGCCCTGAAGCCGCAACTCCTTCGCCCACAGGAACGTCAGGTCCAGCTTGCGGATCTCGCCCGCGCACCCCAGAAGCACGATCTGGCCCTGGGGAGACGCGAATCCGAGTGACTGCATGAGGCTGGACCGGTTGCCGACGCAGTCGAACACGCAGTCGAACCCGCCACCTGCATACACTTCCGGCCCCACAACCGGCATGTAGGCCATGGCGCCGGTATCGATCAGCGCCTGCCTGGCCTCGTCGCCGGGCGTGATGGTCTCGTCCGCCCCGAGCCCGGACGCGATCTCCACTTCGTGGGGGCGCTTCGCCTGCGCCACGAGCCGGCCCCCGTAACCCAGCGTTCGCAGCGCCCAGATCGTGCCGAACGCGATGGCGCCGCTGCCGATCACCAGAATCGGACCCCGCGACCGAAGCGCCCCACTCTGCAACACCCCATGCATCCCGATCGACAGAGGTTCGGTGAGCACCGCCACCCGATCCGGGATCCCACCGGGCACCGCGAAGACCTGACGCCTGTGCGCGATCATCTCCTCGCCCCACCCCCCGGGCAGGTCCTTGTGGTAACCGATCGTCAGCCCGGCCGCCAATCCATCCCCACCGGCCCGCGGCGCCCCCTCCTCCCCCGCCATCTCGCAGGTCGAGTGCGCCCCGGACGCACACGACCGACACCACGACGCCGCCTCCCAACCCCGCACCTCGCAGTGCAGCATCGGGTCGACCACCACGCGGTCTCCCACCGCAACGTGCGAGACCCCCATGCCGACCTCTGCCACCCGCCCCAGAATCTCGTGCCCCAGCACCGCCGGAAACGACCCGAAGGGCTCCATCGCCGGACTCGACTTGTACGACACGTTCCCCAGGTCGCTGCCGCAGATCCCGCACAGCAGGACCTCGATCCGCACCCAGTCCTCGCCCGGAATGGCAGGCGGCGCCCTGTCGACCAACCCCAGCCTGGACGCCCGCCCGTACACGAATGATCGGCTTACGCGCCCCAGACTCTTTGCCAGGATGTAGCCCGGAATGGTTACGTTGAACTCGACGGCTTTCACTGGTGCATTCGTACGCTTCTGGCTCGAAAAGGGCGGGATCGGATCGTCCGCGGCCGCGGCGGGTGCACGGACGCCCCGAAGGTCGTAAAGTGGCGCGGAGCGGCCCTCCGGGGAAGGATCTCACATGAAGACAGCCATCATCGCCGGGTTCCGGACCCCATTCGTTAGGGCCGGCACGCACTTCCGCAGCCTCACGGCCATCGATCTCGGCCGGCACGCGGTCACGGAGCTCCTCGCCAGAACCGAGCTGCCGCCCGAATCCGTCGACCACCTCATCTTCGGCACCGTCGTCCACGACGCCCAGGCCCCCAACCTGGCGCGCGAAGTCGGCCTGGCCACACTGCCGGACCGCGTCCCCGCGGTGACCGTCTCGCGCGCCTGCGCCTCGGCGAATCAGGCCATCGCCGACGCGGTCAACCTCATCGAAACCGGGTGCGCCGACGTGGTCATTGCCGGTGGCGCCGAATGTCTCTCCCGCATCCCGATCCTCGCCTCCGACCGGCTGGCCGGCACCCTCGTCGCGGCATCTCGCGCCAAGTCCCTCGGTGCCCGCCTCGCCGCCTTCACCCGCCTCCGTCCCCGCGACCTGATCCCCGTCGCCCCGGCCATCGCCGAGTACTCCACCGGCGAGACCATGGGCCAGGCCGCCGAACGCATGGCCAAGGAGAACGGCATTTCGCGCGAGGACCAGGACCGCTGGGCGCTGGGGTCGCACCGGAAGGCCCACGCCGGGACCGAGGACGGCCGCCTCGCCGCCGAGATCGCCCCCTTCTACGTCCCGCCGCGCTACAAGGTCACCGTCGAGCGCGACAACGGCATCCGCGCCGACACGTCGATCGAGGCGCTGTCAGGGCTGCGTCCCGTCTTCGACCGCGAGTTCGGCTCGGTCACCGCCGGCAACGCCTCCCCGCTCACGGACGGCGCCTCGGCCGTCCTCCTCGCCTCCCCGGAGAAGGCCCGCGAACTCGGCCTGGAGCCCCTCGGCTACGTCCGCAGCTACGCAATCACCGCCCTCGATCCCGGCGGCCAGCTCCTGCAGGGCCCCGCCTACGCCGCCCCCATCGCCCTCGACCGCGCCGGCATCACCATGGCCGATATCGACCTCCTCGAAATGCACGAGGCCTTCGCCGCACAGGTGCTCTCGAACCTGCAGGCCTGGGACTCGGCCGGTTTCTGTCGCCGCGAGCTGGGCCGCGCCGGCAAGGTGGGTCATCCCGACCCCGAGGTGATCAATGTGATGGGCGGCTCGATCGCGATCGGCCACCCCTTCGGCGCGACCGGCGGCCGCCTCACGACCACGCTCCTGCACGAGCTCCGGCGGCGCGATGGCCAGTTCGGCATGGTGACCGTCTGTGCCGCGGGCGGCATGGGCTTCGCGATGGTCTTCGAGCGGGCGTAAATCCGGTGCCGGGCCGGGCCGCGGTCCGCTAACCTGCCGTGGCCGCCCTCATCGCCGTGCGGATCCGCTCCTCCAGCCGCTGCGGAAAACGCGACCCCACGTACACCTGTTTGCCGCTGTGCAGCGTGACCTTCACCGCCTGGTTGCCGCGAATGGTCCACGCCGTCTTGCCTCCCCGCGGGCGAATCCCCCATCCGCCGAACTCGCGCAGCGGCCGATAGGTCAGCCCGCGCACGGCGTCGATCTCCGTGAAGGGGATTCGCTTGCGGATCAGGTGGAGGGGACCGAAGGCGATGTGCACCCGGTCCGCATGCACCTCTACGTCGAGGCGCGAGAACAGCATCCCGATCAGGACGGGGAGGCCGAGCGAGGCCCCCATGGCGGCAACGGCGCCAAGCATCGAGATGGACCCGTCTCCGCCCCAACCCGAACGGTAGAGATCGTAGGCCACCGCGCCCGCGGCAGCGACACAGACGGTCAGCAGAAGCACCATCACCCAGGCGGGCGCCCAGGTCCGTTCCCGATAGAAGACGTCGCCGCCTCTCATGATTTCGCCTCCGTGTTGCCCTGCCGGCCGGACTTCCCGGCCAGTTCGCTCAACGCACGTTTGACACATACCCGCACCATCGCCCGGCGCCACTCGGCATCGACGATGATGTTCTCCAGAGGCCGGCACTGTGCGTAGGCCCGATCGGCAAGCGCACCGATCACCCGTCGCCCGAGCCGCTCGCCGACCGCGATCTCGTCCCAGCCGGCGAGCACCCGGGGCCGCGCGCCCAGCGCCGACACAACTCCATTGATACGTTCCACGGCCCCGTTTTCATCAAAGTCGCCGACGGCGGCGACCGACAGCAGCGGAAAGTCGATCGAATGCCGCTGCCGCAGCTTCCGGTACGCGCTCCGCCGCCCGGGTCCTCCGACGGGGATGCGGATCTCGGTCAGAATCTCGTCCCGGGCCCGCCGCGTGTTCCAGATCCCGTCGGTGATGAAGAAATCGGCGGCAGGGATCGTGCGGTCGCCGCCGGGACCCGCCAGCGTCAACCCGGCCCCGAGCGCAATCAGGTTCGGGGGCGTATCCGCAGAGTGCGCCGCCACACACTTGGCGCCGACCCTGGTAACGTGGCACACCGTGCCGTCCTTCTTCAGGCAATGGCCGAGCGCGCCCCGCCAGAACTCGGTCTGGTTGTAGTAGGTGCAGCGGGTGTCGAGGCAGACGTTGCCGCCGATCGTCCCCATGTTGCGCAGCTGCGGGCCCGCGACCAGGCCCGCGGCATCCGCAAGCCCGGGAAAGTGCCGCCGCACGAGTGGACTCGCGGAGACGTCGGCAAGTGTCTCGAGCGCGCCGATTCTGAGGTGGGAGCCCGTTGGGCTGAGAGCGACGCCTCTCATCGCGGCGATGCGGTTCAGCGAGACCAAATGACCGGGTGTGAAAAGGCGGTGCTTCATGTTCGGCATCAGATCCGTACCGCCCGCCATCGGCATGGCGTCGTCGCCGAAGCCGGCCAGCAGCGCGACCGCGTCCTCGACCGTTTCGGGACGGTGATACCGGAAGGGATGGAGCCGCAGCATGTCGCTATCGCGGCGGCGAGTGCGCCCGGCCGACCGGCGGCAACGGCCGCGCGACCATGATCCCGTCCTGCCCCTCGATCCGCAGGATCCGCTCGGCGAGCGACTCTTCGCCGATCTGCACGTGCGAACCCACCAGCGGCGCGTGCATGAGCCTCAGCACCCCATCCCGCCGGACCGCGATCCCCGTGTGCGCGATGTCGAGGCCGGGGACCGTGCTGGTGGCGGCGATGATGTCGCCTTCGCGTATTCCGGGAGCCGCAGCCGCGATGCCGTGTTCGGGAAGGTAGTGGCGCGCCACCCCCGCGAGCCGGGCTTCCATGGCGGTGATTTGCGCAAGCGTCGCTGCGTCGGCCAGCTGACGGTACGCATCCGGGTGCGTCGACATGAAGTCGATCGGCGACTCGTCCTCCACTCCACCCAGCTCGCGCGAAACCGCCTCCACCAGTCCCATCGCGTCGTTGTCGGCGATCCATTCGCTGAAGTAATGAAGGCGGCTGGGGTATCCGTCGAGGTTGCCGCCACGGTAGCGGATCGCGGTGAGTTCGTGCCGATAGGCCGCTGCGAAGCGTTCGGGGTCGTCGACGAGGCCGGCAGGCGCCGCCCACGCAAGCCGGGCCATGACCAGCACGTTTTCGACGAAGGTGACGCAGTCGAGCGCCTCCAGGTTGATGACGAGGCGCTCGGGGCCGGGGATTTCGAGGGTGTGGGGCTCGTAGGGGGTGCCGACGAGGCGTTCGCCGATTGCGCCGAGGAGGCCGCCGAAGTCCGCGGCGCCTCCGTGGCGTCGGGCTTCGATCGCCCAGGCGACCTGTTCGCGCGCGATCTCCCAGTCCATGGCGGTCCCACCCGCCGGACGTTCCTGTGCGGTCGCGCCACCGGCGGCGCTCCATGCGAGGATTGCGGCGCCCACGGTCCGCCACATCATCCCGCCCTCCCCTTCCCGGCTGCCCGAATCGCGCGCCACACCCGCGGCGGCGAAAACGGCAGCGCATTCATCCGCACGCCCACCGCGTCGTATATGGCGTTGGCGATCGCGGGAATCGACGGATGCAGCGGCCCCTCGCCCGCCTCCTTGGCCCCGTACGGCCCCTCCGGGTCGATCGACTCGATGATCAGAGATTCGAGCGCGGGGGTGTCCAGGCTCGTCGGAATGCGGTAGTCCAGCAGAGACGGGGCGTTGTGCAGCCCGGCGCGGCCCTGGTCCGCCGTCTTGAAGATCTGTTCCTCCATGAGCGCCTCGGCGAAGCCCATGTACGCCGATCCCTCCATCTGGCCTTCCACCAGCACCGGGTTCAGTGCGCGCCCGCAGTCATGGGCGATCCAGATCTTCTCGACGGTCACAAACCCCGTCTCCGCATCGACCTCCACCTCGGCCACGTGCGCGGTGAACGAATACGCCGGAGACGCGCCGATCGTCGCCCCGCGGTAGCTCCCGTGCACGTCCTTGGGCGTGTTGTACGAGCCCGTCGCGCCGAGGGTCCCGTACTTCGCTTCGGCCAGGTTGAAGGCCTCGCGCAGGGGCATCGCCGTGCCGGTGTCGCCGGCCATCACCGCGAGACCGCCCGCGAGCAGCACGGCGCGCGGCTTCGTCCCCCACTCCTCGGCCACCGCCTCCTGCACCATCGCCTTGATCCGCCGCGCGGCATCGATGCAGGCGTTGCCGAGCATGAAGGTGACCCGAGAAGAGTAGGCGCCCAGGTCGACCGGCGTGAAGTCGGTGTCGCCGGCGAGCACGCGGATGTGCTCCAGCGGGACGCCCAGCTCCTCGGCCACGATGTACGTCACCATCGAGTCGACGCCCTGGCCGATCTCGGAGGCGCCCGAGAAGACCGCCACGCGCCCCGAGCGGTCGACCTGCAGCTGGATGCCCGACTGCGGCATCTCGTTGGGGTAGACCGGGTAGTTGGTGCCGGTGATGTAGGTGGACCCGGCCACGCCGACGCCGCGCCCGTACGGGAGGCGGCCGAACTTGCGCTTCCAGTCGCTCGCGCGCTCCACGGCCTCCAGGCACTCCAGGAAGCCGTTGGAGGTGACGCGCAGGTCGTTGACGGTGCGGGTGTCGGACCCGATGAAGTTGCGCCGGCGCAGCTCGATCGGGTCGATAGCGAGTGCCTCTGCAATGCGGTCGAGCTGCACCTCGAAGGCGAAGCGCGGCTGGACGGAGCCGTGCCCCCGCTTCGGCCCGCAGGCGGGCTTGTTGGTGTAGGCCCGGGTGGAATGGAAGCGGTAGGCCGGCATCTGGTAGGGCGCGGTGAGGAGCTGGCCCGAGTAGTAGGTCGTGACGAGCCCGAAGGATGCGTAGGCGCCGCCGTCCAGAACGATGTCGGCGTCGACCGATGTGAGCATGCCCTCTTTCGTGGCGCCGGTGCGATAGCGCATGTGGAAGGGGTGGCGTCCGCGATGCGAGTAGAACACCTCTTCGCGCGTGTAGAGGATCTTGACGGGACGGCCGGTCATCATGGCCAGTTTGGCGACGCAGAACTCGAGGTCGAAGGGCTCGGACTTGCCGCCGAACGCACCGCCCACCGGGGGCTGCACGACGCGCACGAGCGCGGGATCGACGTCCAGCACGCGGGCCAGCTCACGGTGCAGGTAATGGGGGACCTGCGTGGCCGACCAAACGGTCAGCTTGCCGTTCGGCTCGGCCAGCCCGATCGCGCAGTGGGGCTCTATGGGCGTGTGGGTCGTCCCCTCGAAGAAGTAGTCGCCCTCCACAACCAGATCGGCATCCGCCAAGCCGCCCTCGACATCGCCGAACGCCAGCTCGACCACCTTGGTGATGTTGCCGTTGTGGCCCGGCTTGCGGGGCGCGTGTATGTACGGGCCGGCGGCCGCCTCGATCGCCTCGTGCGGATCGAGGTAGGCTGGCAGCTCCTCGTAGGTGACCTCGATCAGGTCGAGGGCGGCGATGGCTGTGTCCTCGTCGACCGCCGCCACCGCGGCCACACCGTCGCCGACGTAGCGCACCTTGTCCACGCAGAGCGGGTACTCGTCGGGAGTCCAGGGGATGATGCCGTAGGTGACTGGCATGTCCCTGCCGGTCACGACCGCATGCACGCCGGGCAGCTCCGCGGCGCGGGAGGTGTCGATGGCGACAATCCGGGCGTGCGGGTGGGGGCTTCGCAGGATCTTGCCGTGGAGCATACCGGCGAGCTGGATGTCGTCGGTGTAGCGCGCACGCCCGGAAGCCTTCGCAAAGCCGTCCACCTTGCGCATGCGGCGCCCGATGGTGGCGAGCTCGGCTCGCGTCCCGTCCGCGCCGCCCGGTCCGTTCGGCGAGGGGGGGCGCACGGCTGGCGGCGCCTCAGGTACGCTGGGCGCCGGGGCACGAACGCCGGCCGCAGGGCTGCGCGCGTCAGCCGAGGATGCGCGTGCCTTGTGCGACACCTCGCGCATGCCCGGCGACGACGAGATGCCGCGCCCGCTCATCAGCCCCCCAGCCTCTCCGCCGCCGCCTCGACCGCGTCGTAGATCTTCTCGTAGCCGGTGCAGCGGCACAGGTTGCCCGCGAGCGCGGTCCGGATCTCCTCGCGCGTGGGAGACGAATTGCGGTCGAGCAGCGCGACCGAGCTGCACAGAATCCCCGGTGTACAGAAGCCGCACTGCGCGGCTCCGTTCAGGTCGAACTCGTCCTGCACCGGGTGCGGCACGGTCCCGCTGGCGAGCCCCTCCACGGTGCGCACGTCCTTCCCTTCCGCCTCCCACACCGGCGTGATGCACGACAGCACGGCCCGGCCGTCCACGATCACCGTGCAGGCACCGCAGTCACCCTTGTCGCACCCCTGCTTCGAGCCCGTCAGCCCCAAACCGTAGCGCAGCGTCTCGAGCAGCGTATAGTGGGACGGCACCCCGCAGACGCGCTCGTCGCCGTTGACTCGCAGGCGGACTACTTCCATCCGGGTATACCTCCTTCCCTCAGAAACAATACCCCAAAACGTGCCATGTCGCCCGTCCTCGGGTCCGGCATCTGGAATCCGTGCGCGTTACCGGGTAGACTTGGACTGCCAGAACGACATACCGACCCTTACCGAAGGATCCGCTAAATATGCCTTATCCGGAGATGATGGTCGCCCCCATGAGGGCGGACATGGTGCGCATGGGATTCCAGGAACTCAACGACGCCGAGCAGGTCCAGCAGGCGATGGACGCGATGGACGGCACCGTCCTCGTCGCGGTCAACTCCATCTGCGGCTGCGCGGCGGGGATCTTCCGGCCCGCCGTGGCCATGGCGCTGCAGGGCGACCACCAGCCCGACCACATGGTCACGGTCTTCGCGGGCCAGGACCTGGACGCCACCGCGGCGGCCCGGCGCCACCTGATCGGCTACCCGCCGTCGTCACCGTCGATCGCCCTGCTCAAGGACGGCGACGTGGTCTTCATGCTCGAGCGCTTCCAGATCGAGGGCCGCTCGGCGCCCGCCATCGCCAGCGACCTGCAGACGGCCTTCGCGGAGCACTGCTGAGCGGCCCGGGGGCCGCTTCTACTCTTCCGCCTTCCGGCTGGCCAGCCAGCCGTCGACCGAGTACTTGCCCGGCCCGTACGTGAAGAAGAACAGCCAGGTGAAACAGTACAGGGCAGCGAGTTCACCCCTGTTCAGGATCGGCCAGAAGCCCTGCGGCACATGGGCCATGAAGTACGCCACCGCCATCTGGCCGCACGCGATGAAGGCCACCGGCCGGGTAAACAGACCGGCTGCGATCAGGAGTCCGCCGAAGAACTCGATGATCCCGGCCAAACCCATGAGGCTCGCCAGCTCGGCCTGATTGCCTTCGAGGACCCCGAAGAGCTTCTGGGCCCCGTGCTGGGCGAAGAGAAGGCCGGCGACGATACGCAGCGCATTGTGGCTCAGAACCTTCAATCCGGGGTTTTCCTTGTTGAACATGTTCGGTACGCCTCCTCTGGTGCAGGTGGCCGGGCGGGCCGGACAGCCGCTGGCCGCGCGCGGAGTTTGGTGAAGACACGCTCACGGTAGGGCTTCGGGCGAGCGGGCGCAAAAGGGTACGTCCGCCGGCGATGGGGCTCGACAAGCGGTGCCGGCGCCCGGCGTGGCGGCGGACGCGATTCCCGCCGCCGACGGCTACCGAAGCCTCTTCCGCTCCCGCCGCAGCCGGCGCCTGGCCTCGCGCTTCTCCAGGCGGCGCCGGCGCCGCGCCTCGCGCTTGGTCTCACCCGCGTACCGGTACTTGATCTCGACCGATCCCATGAGCGCGAAACCGTCGACGCGCAGCAACGGAGCATCCTGACTGAACGGCGTGGCGACGCTCTGGCGCTGCTCCTCGAAGGATCCCATGACGGCGGAGCCGGCACACTCCACGTAGAGCCCCGGCGGCACCACTACCTCGACCGATCCCATGACCGCAAACGCCGAGATCGCCGTCTCGCCCGGGCCGAACTGGGCTTCGCGGAGGTCGATCACCGCCGATCCCATCACGGCCACCGCGTTGGTCCGCCGCGCCGGAATCCACTGCCCGGCCCGCCTGGTCTCGCCGAAGATCGCGATCGCCAGGTCGCTGGGACGGATGCGCGCCGCGGGCAGATCCGGCGACGCCCGGCGCAGTCTCGCGATGGTCGGGCTCTCGGGAGCCGCCACGGCCCCCGCGCCGGTCTCGATGCCGTCGATGGCCGCCCCCAACTCCGTCATCGTGCGGGCCCCGTGCGCCAGCCCCGCCCGCCGCTCGAACTCCTCGATCGTCAGCACGTCGTGTGCGAAACACTCGCTCAACAGCTCGATGGTCTCCTCACGGGCCGAGGCCAGAGGATCGTCGTCCTCCAACCCCACGTCCACCGGGAGGGGCTCACCGCGACCCGGATGCTTCCGGTCACTCATTCGAGCAGGACGGAGATCACCGTCCCCCCACACTTCTTGCAGAACCGCGCATCATCGTCGTGGCCCGCGCTGCGGCACCCCGAGCAGATCATCTTTTCCCCGCCCATCAGCACCGACTGCGTCGGGACGCCCGATTCCCGCGCGGACTGCACGGCGTGCGCGAGTTCCACGCTGACGATCCCCGTCGGCACGGCGATCATGCCGTACCCCATGAGCATGATCAGCGATGCCAGGAACTGCCCGGTGGTGGTGGCCGGAGTGATGTCGCCGAAACCGACGGTCGTCAGCGTCACCACCGCCCAGTAGACGGATGCCGGAATGGAGGTGAATTGCGTGCCCGGGATGGGACTCTCGATCAGATACATGATTGAGCCCAGGATAACCACCGCCGTCACCACCGTGATCAGGAATACGATGATCCGGTAGCGGCTCGCCGCCATCGCCCGCCCGAGCATTCTGGCCTCGCCGAGGTACCGCACCAGCTTCAGCACCCGGAAGACGCGCAGCACCCTGAGTACCCGGATGATCGCCAGGTACTCCGAGCCCGGCAGCAGGACACTCAGGTAGGTGGGGATGATCGCCAGGAGATCGATGATCCCGAAGAAGCTCAAGGCGTAGCGGCGTTTCGACTGTACCGACGCCAGCCTGGCGGCGTATTCGATGGTGAACAGCGCGGTGAACACCCACTCGAGGACGTACAGGAGCCGGTGGTGCGATTCCGCAATCGTCTCCACCGAGTCCAGCATCACCACCAAAACGCTGGCCAGAATCGTGAGGATCAGCGCGACATCGAAAGCGCGTGCCCCGGGATGAAGATCTGTTTCGAAGATGATGTCGAAGAGGCGGCCCCTCCATTCAGGGCCGTTCTGCGCACGGTTCGACGCCGGGGTCATGCGGGGGTTGTTCCTTCCATCGGCGGCCTAGTCCACCGGATCGGCGATTCCGCTGGGGCAGGACACCCCGGTGCCCCCCAGCCCGCAGTACCCTCCCGGATTCTTCGCCAGGTACTGCTGGTGGTACTCCTCGGCGTAGTAGAAGGCGGGCACGTCCACGATCTCCGTCGTGATGGCGCCGTAGCCCGCACCGGCCAGCCGACCCTGGTAGCGGTCGCGGGACTCGAGGGCCAGCCGCCGCTGCCCGTCATCGACCGTGTAGATGGCGCTGCGGTACTGGGTCCCCACATCGCCGCCCTGGCGCATGCCCTGCGTGGGGTCGTGGCCCTCCCAGAAGCCGGCAAGCAGCGTCGCGTAGGCGATCCGATCCGGGTCGAAGACGACGAGCACCACTTCGGCATGCCCCGTGCGTCCCGTGCAGACCTCGGTGTAGGTGGGGTTGGCGGTGAGTCCGCCCTGATACCCTACAGCCGTCGAGTAGACGCCCGGCAACTCCCAGAAGAGCCGCTCGGCCCCCCAGAAGCACCCCATCCCGAAGTACGCCTGCACCAATCCATCCGGGAATGGAGGCTTGATCCTGTTCCCGCTAACGTAGTGCGCGCTCGGCACGCTCAGCGGCTCGGTCCGGCCCGTCAGCGCCTCATGCGGCTCGGGCCTGCGGAGCTTCACACTACTCCCAAACATTTGACGCAGATCCATAGCCCAAGGAAGGTAATAGGGTTCACTGGTTTTTTCCTGCTCACTGCCCCGGAGGCCCGGCCCGTGCCCTGGACAATCAACGCCAACGCCGCCCCGCCCGGTCCCTGTCCGGCGCACCTCGAAGCGATCCTGGGTTCCGGGGCCCACGACGCCGCGCGAGCCGAAATCGAGTCCTGGCCCGGCTACGAGGCGACTCCGCTCCGTTCGCTTCATGAAATGGCATCGCGGTTGGGGCTGGGTTGGGTGGGTGTGAAGGATGAGAGCGGCCGCTTCGGGCTCGGGAGCTTCAAGGCGCTGGGCGGGGCATACGGTGTGCGTCAGGTGATGATGGGTGCGGATACGGGTGCGGGTGCGCGGGGCTTCACGGGGAAGCCGGGGTCGGCGCGGGGCGACGGGTCCGGTAATCGGCGCGGCGGCGACCCGGCGCCCACCGTCACCTGCGCTTCCGACGGCAACCATGGCCGCGCCGTGGCCTGGGGGGCGCGGATGTTCGGGCTCGGCGCCGTCATCTACCTGCCGAGCCACGTCACCGGGATGCGCGCCGAGGCGATCCGGTCGTTCGGCGCCCGCGTGGTGCGCGTGGACGGCGAGTACGACGACGCGGTCGCGCAGGCGGCCCGCGACGCCCGCGACAACGGGTGGACGGTGATCTCGGACACGTCCTACCCGGGCTACATGGAGATCCCGCGCGTGGTGATGGTGGGATACACGGTCATGGTGGAGGAGGCGCTGAAGGCTCTGAGGGCATCCTTGCCCACGCACCAGGGGTCATCGCCCACCCACGTCTTCATCCAGGGCGGCGTGGGTGGGCTCGCGGCCGCGGTGATCGGCCACATGTGGGAGCGGCTCGGGCCGGATCGCCCGGTCGCGGTCATCGTGGAGCCGGAGACGTCGGACGGGCTGTACCAGAGCGGGCGGGCCGGCGAACCGAGGGCCGCGCTGGGCGATCTGGACACGATCATGGGGGGGCTGAGCTGCCGCGAGATCTCGCCGTTGGCGTGGGAGGTCGTGGGCATCGGCGCACACGCCTTCATGACCGTGCGGGACGACGGCATCGCGCAGCTCATGAGGGCGGCGGCCGGGGGCGAACTGGGCGACCCGTTCGAGGGTGGGGAGTCGGGGGTGGCGGGGCTGCTGGGGCTGGTGGAGGCGGCCGGCGACGCGGAACTGCGCGACGCAATCGGGCTGGATGAGCGGTCCCGCGTGCTGCTGTTCAACACTGAGGGCGCGACGGACCCGGAATTGTACGAGCGGATCGTGGGGACAGCGGACGGCTGATCCACCGCGGTCGCCAACCTCGCGCCGGCCAGAGGCCACCGTCTCCGCATCCGCTTCCCCCGGCGCCGACGCCCGAATACCTTCGGGTGACACGCTTCCCCCGACCGGCGAGGTCTTCCCCATGAGCCAACCCTTCTACACCGCACGCTCCACCGTCGCCAAGGTCGACGGCATCCACCGCCGCGCCACCCTGGAAGACGGCACCGAGGTGGACTTCGGCGTCCACGGCCCCATCAAGGCCCACTACCGCCTCGACTCCGAGCCGGACCGTCCCCTGCCGGTCGACTACGTGGTCGCGGCCGCCGCCGGCTGACTACTCGGGACCCTCAACGGCGCACTGGAGGTGCGCGGGATCCCGATGGCCAACGACGCGATCAGCGTGAAGGCAGAGGGCGTGAACGAGGTGGTGGACCGGATGGTGGTGCTCACGAAGATCCACGCCCACTACACGATCCGGCTGCCTGCCGGAGCGCCGCGCGACAAGGTCGATCGGGCGCTGTCGACGCACGTCGCGAAGTGCCCGACGGCGTGCAGTCTGAAGGGGGCGGTGGACGTTACCTGGTCAGCGGATGTGACGGAGGGGTAGGCGCGGGTCAGGAGCGCGGGCCATAGCGCACCCGTGCCATGGCCCATGTCACTTTCCTGCCTTCGGCAAGGTATCCGGCGGAGGCCCGCGCAGCAGTTCCAGAAGGAAGTCGACCGCTTCCGGAGATCCGGTTCGGCCCAGCCAGTACACCGCGCGCTCACGGACCTCCTGATCGGATTCCATCCGGGCGAGTTCGACCATCTTCCGGACGGCCTCGGTCTTGACGGCTTCGTCGTCGGCGCGATCAGCCCTGCGGTACAGGGCGTAGAAGATGCGTTCTCTCAAACTGGATTCACTCAAGCGTCCGTGGGCCTCGACAAGACCTGACAGCTGCAGAGACTGGCCCCGTGACCAGGCGTCGAGGGCCTCGGAACGAATGTCCACCGCTTCCCCGGTGTCGAACGTCAGATCGAAGAGCCAGGATTCCGCTTCCTCGTCGCCGTTCTCCACGATCCTTCGCAGCCTGCCGATCAGAGCGGATTTCAGCTCTTCGGTATCGAGAGCGGGATACAGCCGGATCAGGACTCCGGCCTCGATATCGGAGCGTCTGCCCAGAGCCACGATGGCATCCTCGCGGAGTTCTTCCGGCCTGGACGCGTCCGCGGCATAGGATTCGAGCGCGGTCAGAGCACCTGCGTTTTCGCTGCGCCGGAGCCCGGCGATCGCCGCTTCCTGGATATCCGAATCGTTCGATTGCGTGAGCACGTTGACGAGGGCGTCCACCGCAGCCTGGGTGTCGAAGCGCCGCAGGCCCTGCACGGCCAAACGCCTGATCCGTGGATCCGGATGGTCGGCGGCGAGCGCGATCAGTTCCCGCTGCGCTTCTTCGGTCTCCTCATGGGCGAGCCGCTCGACCGCGTAATCGCGCAGATTGACGGAACACTCGTCGTCCCGGTCGATCACGCTTCGCAGGATCTGGATGCGGTCCGTCTCCAGGCGCATCAGTGCCGTGAGCGCCTCCTGCTGGACCGACGCGTCGTCACAGTGTTCCGGCAGTTGGCGCCAGTTGCGCCTCAAGATTCCATCCGAAAGAGCCTCCAACAACCCGCCGAGTGATCTGTATGTCACATCGGCCGCACGGAGGACCACCTCACCTTGCGTGCCCGTCAGCACCTCAAGGCCCGATTGGGTCACCGTCTCCAGCGTGTCGAGGGGCGGCAACATGGCGGTCATTGCGGAATCTGCCGCCGCAAGGGAAGCCTCCATTGATCTCCTGACCGAAGCGATGCCCGCTGCCCGTCCTATGGCCAGTTCCGACTGGCGCAGCACCTCCTGCGCCGCACGGGGATCACCCTCTTCAGCCATCTCTCCGAGGATCCGCAGGCGAAGCTGACGCGCGTCGTTTACGCGATGGAATTCCGCTCCATCGGCCAGAATCGTGTCCGGAACGTTCTCGAGCATGTTTTCGAGGAGCAGGACCGCCTGTTCCTTCTGGCCCAACCCCCTGTAGCGCGCGAAGGCTTCCCAGTAGAACGAATCGTTGACGTGGTATCCTCCGGGGAACCTCTCGCGGAGTTCCCGGAACTTGTTGGCGGCGTCCTGCCAATTCGTCTGGTTGATCAGCGACCTCGCCTCCAGGAACAGCCTCTCCTCGACTACATTCTGCGCGTAGAGATGGCCGCTTCCCCATGGAGCCGCGGACCCGCCGGTCATTACGGTTGCATCCGCCGCCACGAGAAGGGCCAGCGCCATCCCGGCGGCCGTCATCATCTTCCTGCCGTTGGTCGTTGCATTTCGGATCGTCATCTCTCTGCCTCCTCTATCGTGACCGCACGTCACATGTGCGATTCGGTCGCTCTCAGTCATGTTTCGCTTTCCACGCTCACTGCCCGCAGCCGCGTCAGCGTGCCCCGCCGCTCCATGCTCTCACGCGCCAGGGCCCACTCGAAGTCCGGTGCGCCGGGACCCAGGCCGGCGATCTGGATCAGGACGAGTTCCAGGTCTTCGAGCAGCACCTGTTCGATCGGCGAACCGAAATCGGACAGGCCCAGGAACATGCGGGTGTCCACCAGCAGCTCTCGCGCCCACCGCGCCAGGTCCTGTTCGGATGCGGGAGTGCGCCGGTCCGTCCGGAAGGCGGTGAGCAGGGTGGCGGCCCGTCCCAGGTGCCGGGCGGTGAGGTAGTCCTGCTCGGGTGCGTAGCGGCGAGGTTGAACGTGTCGGCCCGTGTGGAGGGCCTCGTTGCTGACCGCCGCTGCGGGCTCCGCCCGCGCGTTGACCGCTACCAGGCGGCGCGCTTCCGTCCCGGCCTCCGACAAGTCGACGGATGCGGCAACCGCAACCGCTTCGTCGCTGGCTGCCTCCGCGGCCGAGATGCCGGGATCGTCTGTCTGCTCCGGCGTCGGCTCAGCTGCTGCGACGGACGGCGTCTCGGTCTCGGGCGCCACGGCGGCGGGGGTCGGAGCGGCGGTTGGCGCCGTCATCTCGCCGGGTAGCGGGGTGCGCGTTCCGCGGCCGAGCGCGATGCCCAGCACGAGCGACGCGGCCGCCGCGAGTGCCGCGGCCCAACCTGCCGTCCCTCGCCGACCCGTCCATGCCGGGCGCCAGCGGGGGGCCGCTCCAGCCTTGCTTGAGGCCGGGGGGGCTGCCTGTCGCAGCGCCCAGGACGTCTCGATCCGCTCCCACATTTCGTCGCGTGGGGGGGCCGGGGGGGTATGGTAGCCAGGCGCGTGGATCGGGGCAGCGTCCGCGGGGTCGGCACCCGCAGGCGCACCTGCATGGGCCGGCGCGCCGGTCGCATCCGAAAGCGCCGCCGCGGAGTCCGCCACACCCTCCTCCACACCCCTCCAGATCGCTTCCGCGGGGACTTCGGGCGGCTCGTTGTAGCTCGCTGCCGCGCGCCGGAGGAACGCCGTGAACCGGTCGGGGCCGCTCATGACTGCCACTCCGCTGCGTGGACCGCGAGGGCCTTGCGCAACCGTTTGCGGGCGCGGAAGAGCTGTGATTTGGATGTTCCCGTGTGGATGCCGAGGATGGTACCGATCTCCTCGTGGGTGTAGCCCTCGACGTCATGGAGCACGAAGACGGCTCGGCTGCGCTCGGGGAGTCGGTCGATGGCGCGGTACAGGTCCGCCTTGACGTCGGGTTCGACGGTTGAGGACGGACCACCGCCGCGGAGTTCGTCGTTCAGCTCCACCTCGCGGGTTCGGAAGCGCTTCACCCGCCTCAGAGCGTTCAGCGAGACGGTCGTCGCGATCGCCGATATCCACGTCCCGAACGCCGCCTCGCCGCGGAACATGCCGATCTTGGTGAACGCGCGCACGAACGTCTCCTGCGTGAAGTCCTGGGCGAGGTCGTACTCTCCCGCGAACCGGTAGCACAGGCGGAAGACCCGGTCGACATGCGAATCGTACAGCGTGCGCGCGACCGACTGATCTCCGTCCTTCAACCGCTGTATGAGTTGCGCTTCCGTCACCGAGCCGAGTCTCCGGTCGTGCGCCGGTTCTCCTGCTTTAGGAACGGTGACACCGGTGGAGCGGGGATTGGTTGCACGGCGCTGACCGGTTTCGCGGCCGCCGCCCAGGCCCGGTGGAGCAATGGCACCGGGGGCCAGGGGTCCGAGCTTGGGCGCGGCCGCGGAATGGGATCCCGACATGGTCTACCGCCTGATTCTCAGCCGGGTGACGTACGGGGTGCCTGCCTCGTTCTCACCGGCGAAGAGCAGGTATTCGGGGGTCGCGTGCGCCGTCCAGAGGTCCGTCGGCTTCACGGCTTCGGGAACTGCCAGGCGACCGACGAACGTCCCGTCTTCGCGGAACACGTCAATGGCGGTGCCCGGCTCCACCCGCGAAGTCTCCGGCATTATGTACACGTGCCCCTCTCCGTCCACGAACATCGCCTCGATGATCGGCTTCTTTTCCGGCAGGGCGCGGAGCTGGTCCGCCAACACGGCTGGCCGGCCCTCGAATACCTGCCGGACCTCGTCCCGGTCGGCCTCGTCTACGTCCGCGGGCCTGGCGTCCACCAGGGAAGCGATCACGGTAGTGTCTCCATCGAGAGTGCGCTTGTAGAGACGGTACTCGCCGCTTTGCGCAAACCAGAAGCTGCCGCTGCAGTTGAAGGTGCGTCGAAGGGCCGGGCCGATCCAGACCGGTCTGCGCATTCCCATCGACGGCATGTCCGCCATGGCCTGGGTGAACTCGAGTCGCGGCAGCGTGTCCTGCCGATCGCCGTCCGGCGAGACCCGCACGGGATAGATGTGGAGCAGATCGATGTCGGACAGTTCCCCCGTTCTTTCCTCATTGGGAAAACGAGTCACCCACTCCAGGTAGCGGCCGTCCGCCATGCTGCACCGATCCAGGGTGGCTCCCCCATTGATCCGGCGGGTCAGCACCCTTGCAAACCCGCCGTCAGGACCGAAGACCGAGTACCGCGTGATCATCGGATCCGTGACCCACAGACTATCGCCCGGCCCCATGGACACCGCCTGCGCCATCGTGAATTCGCCGGGGCCTTCGCCCTGCCCACCCAGCGTCCGAAGGTGCGCGCCCTCGGAATCGAAGACATGGATCTCCTGCGCAAATCCATCGAGCACGAAGATGTTGTCGCGGGAATCCGTCGCGAGCGCGCCAATGGCGCCGAAGTAGCCGCCGGGAGGACCGTATAGCCGCAAGTCTTCCTCAAGCGTCCATTCGCCGGTCGACTGCCAACTCGACTCGAGGGTGTTTTCGATGATGCGCGGGCCGCTTTCGTCCTGCGCGAGGGTGCATGCACCCAGGGCTGCTGTCAGGATCACGCCTGACTGCGGACGCATTTGACTGAGCGGGTCTGGAACCATCGATGCCGACCTCACGAATTCCGATTCCTGCATGCGAAGTTACCGAGTGGACACCACCACCTGCCGATTGGTTGCAGGACCACTAGAGTCCACCCTCCGGCGCTGCCAGATGCCCCGCCTCGATGAACGCCAGGATCCCGAACAGCGCTCCCCACGAATGGAACGGATCGCTCGACAGCCGCTCGTCGTCGCCCGCGCCGGTGATCGACGAGTAGTTCTCGCTCACGTACCCCTTCCGGTGCCACTCGGAGACGAACATGTCCAGCGAGCGCTGCGACAGCTCGGACGCCACATCGTAGGCCCCGGCCCGACGCAGTCCGAGGTAGGTGAGGAAGTTCAAGGGCGGCCATATCGCGCCCTTCCAGTATCTCTGACGCGGAAAGGAGGGATCGTCGCGCGTCGTGGAGGGGAGGACGTAGTCGCCCCAGAACTCGGCCGGGTTGAGCAGGTGCTCGCGGATCATGCGTTCGGCGCGGGGCGCGGCGGGCACTCCGGCGAGGAGCGGGTAGAAGAGGGTCGGGGAGCGGCGGGTCGAGGGCCGGCCGAGGTCGGTGCGGTAGTTGAGGTAGTAGCCGCGGTCCTCGACCCAGAGCTCGTCCAGGGCTTCCGAGAACGCGCGGGCTCGGTCGGTCAGTTCCACGGCTTCGGCGTCCCGGCCGAGGAGGCCGGCCAGCTCGGCCAGCGCCAGGCAGTCGGCGATGTAGAGGCTGGTCAGCCCCACGTCCTGCAGCTCGAGCGTGTTCTTCTCGCGGTTGAAGGGGACATCCTCGTACATGGGAGAGTCGTCCATGCCGGACTCGTAGCCGGCGGTGGTCTTCGTGCGCACGGCGGGCTCGTCGAACGGGTTCCGCGCCTCGTGGGAACCGTAGCTGAGGAGCCCTTCGTTGAGCCGCTTCGTCGGCCACCAGCGGTTCCATGCGAGGAGGGGATCGAAAGCGGCCTCCAGGAACCACGGCTCGGGGTACCGGCGGTACACCTCGCGCACCATGATCCCGCCCACCGGCGGCTGGGAGCGGTCCCAGGACTTGCTGCCGTTGCCGCGGTTGTCGTTGGGGAGGAATCCCTCGGCCGTCGCGCCGCGCAGGTGCTCGATGACGTTGGCCAGCGCCAGTTCGCGGTTGTCGAGCCCGGTCATGTAGGCGAGGAAGAAGTTGTCCCAGCCGAAGAGGGCCACGCCGCCGTACTCCTGGTTCCAGAGGCGGCCGACGGTCGAGACGACGCGGTCGTGGCGGGGCTCGTAGATGGTGTTCCAGGCGATGCCGGAGGTGATGGCGAGGTAGGCGTCGGCGAGGGCGCCGTAGCGGTCGGCGCGGGCGTGGAGGGATTGCTCGGCGGCGGCGAGGGCGGCGCGGATGTCGACCAGGGTGCGGGGGCGGCCGGTGGAGATGCCGGCGGGCCGGTCGAGGCGCACGATCCGGTGTGGGAGGAGGGTCTCGGTGTAGGGGTCGCGCTCTGTCGTGCCGATGACATGAATCGGGTGGGAGCCGGACGGCAGCCGGGCGACAGGGCCGCCTTCGGTCGATTCGACCACTCCCGGGCGGTTCCAGGCCAATCCCGCGCTGACGATCAGCTCGTAGGGGCCGGATTTGTCGGCCATTTCGGGGCGATTCTGGCCGACAAGCGGCGATTTCTGATCGTTGTCGGCCATTGCTGACTCATTTTGGCCGACAAACTCGGTGCTATCGGCGCCGCCCGGCGTCACCAGCACCACCAGATCGCCGCCCGCGTGGCCCGCTTCGACCGTCGCCGCCAGCCCCTGCCAGTCGATTTCCAGCCGCATGTACGAGCCGTCGAGCGCGTGCACGCCGGGGCGGATCGTCTCGACGTCGTCGCCGCGTCGTCCGATCAGCGCGTCGTTCAGGTAGCCCTCTTCGAGCCACGCGTGCCGCTTGATCGCCAGGTCGACCGCGAGGCCCTCGGGCAGCAGGACGTAGCGCAGCACGTCCCGACTGTCCCAGGTGTTCCAGCCGCGCGCGAGTCCGGCCTGGATGGCGCGGTACTCCGGGACGTCGCCCACGCTGTCGTGGTATTCGGAGTGCCGATCGGGCCAGGGGTCGCCGGGGGGCTGTGCGCCGGCGGGAGTCGGGGGCCCGGCGCCGGCGTCCGGTCGATCGGGCCCACCCGATTCCGCGTCCGCCCCCGTCGATGCTCCCCGATCCCCGCACCCCGTCACAAACGCCAAGACCAGCACCGCGGCAACGCCGCTGAACATCCGGATGCGCATTCGAGGCCTCTCGGTTAGGTTGGCTCCTGCTCGAAACCTGGAGCCGCCCACATGTCCTTTCAACCGCTCGACATCGCCGCTTTCGTCGGGTTCCTGCTCGTCGTCGTCGGCGTCTCGCTCTACGCCTCACGCGGGAAGCACGACGCGGCCGACTACTTTCTGGCCGGGCGCAACCTGCCCTGGTGGCTGATCGGCTTCTCGCTGATCGCGTCGAACATCTCGACCGAGCACTTCGTGGGGATGGCGGGCCGGGGCTACGAACTGGGCCTGGCCATTGCCAGCTACGAGTGGATGGCGGCGGTCACGCTCGTGCTCGTCGGACTCTTCTTTCTGCCGAAGTTCCTGCAGGCGGGCATCTACACCATCCCCGAATTCCTCGAGTTCCGGTACGACGTGCGCACCCGCACGCTGATGGCCGCCTTCATCATGGCGGCGTACGTCTTCGTCGCGCTCGCGACCGTGCTCTATTCCGGCGCCCTCGCCCTCGAATCCATCTTCGGCATCGACACCAACCTGGGCATCTGGCTGATCGGCATTCTGGCCGGAGGCTACACGATCTACGGCGGGCTGAAAGCGGTGGTCTGGTCCGACCTGATCCAGGGCGTGGCGCTGATCCTGGGCGGCGTGGTGGTGACGGTGCTGGGCTTCCGCGCGATGGGCGGGATCGAGCCCTTCCTCGAAGCCGCCGACGGCAAGCTGCACACCGTCCTCCCGTGGAATCACCCGGAGATGCCGTGGCTCGCGGTCTTCATCGGCGGGCTGTGGATCCCGAACCTCTTCTACTGGGGACTGAACCAGTTCATCACCCAGCGGACGCTGGCGGCTCGGAGTCTGGCGGACGGTCAGCGCGGGCTGTTCCTGGCCGGGTTCATCAAGCTGGTGATCCCGTTCATCATCATCTTCCCCGGCATCATGGCGGCGGAGCTCTTCGCCGATCAGGTGACCAACCCCGACCAGGCCTATCCGGTCATGATGCGCGAACTGCTTCCCGCAGGGCTGACCGGCGCGATGTTCGCGGCGCTGTTCGGCGCGGTGATGAGCTCGCTCGACTCGATGCTCAACTCGGCCGCGACGATCTTCAGCGTCGACCTGTACAAGCGGCATCTGCGTCCCGAGGCGTCGTCGCGCAGCCTGATGAAGATCGGGCGGTGGACGACGGCGGTTCTGGTGCTGGTCGGCTGCCTGTGGGCGCCCGTGGTGGCCCGCGCCGGCAGCGTCTTCGAGTACATCCAGATGTTCTGGGGGTTCATCTCGCCGGGGATCGTGGCGGCGTTCCTCTTCGGGCTGTTCGTGCCGCGGACACCGCCCGCCGCGGCCTTCGGCGGGATGATTCTGGGGATTCCGGTGTACGGAGCGCTCCTGTGGCTGCTGCCAGAAGTCGCGTTCCTGCACCACATGGCGATCACGTTCCTGGTGGTCTCGGCGTTCATGGCGACCCTCACGTTACGTCAGGGTCTGGATGAGCCGCGGACGCTGCCGAGGGGGGCGGCGCAGGTGGATCTGGAGCCGGCGCCGGGGGCGAAGTGGTGGGCGGGGGCGGTGATTGCGGGGGCGGCGGTGTTGTATGTGATTTTCTGGTGAGGAGAATGCCAGTCGCCATGAGAGACCGATGCAAACGCGGGTTGTCGATCGTCTGCCTGGCACTGTCAGGCTGCGGTGCTGAACTCGGGCCCGGTGAGTTGTCGGAGCCCGAGCTCGTGGCCATTGAAATCGTCTCCGGGGACAAACAGATCCAGGGCCGTGGCCGGGACCTGCATGAGCCGGTCGTGGTACGCGCGGTGGACGCGACGGCGACGCCCATGGCCGGGGTGGCCTTATCATTTGCGCCCGGATCGGGAAGCGGGTCGGTTAGCGCAGGCTCCGTCGTGACCGATTCCGGCGGGGAGGCAATCGTGTTCTGGACACTCGGCGAATTACTGGGGGCGCAGAAGCTGTCCGTAACGTCCGCAGCCGGTTCGGCACAGGTCACCGTATCGGCCGTGGCTCGTCAAAGCGACTTCGACGTGCACTTCGTCGCCGACCCGGGCTTGACGGCGGAGCAGGTGGAGGCAATCCGGGACGGGACGGAGCGGTGGACCGATGTCATCACGGGTGACATGCCGGACTTCCATCTGCCGCCGGACTACCGACCCCCCGATCGATGCCTGGACGCGCAGTGGCCGACACTGGGGTTGATCGACGACATGCGAATCGAGGTCAGGATTCGGGCGGACCTGGCAAGTTCGATGATCGTGGCGTTCTGTGAGGCTGCGGAATCACCAGTGTCCATCCGTCCCTTCTGGCTGCTGGTCTGGGTCAAGCCGAGCTTCATCGCCCGACTCGATTCCGAATCCCGCTTTCGGGAATGGATGACGCACGTCACCGGTCACGGACTGGGATTCGGGATCTTCTGGGGATCCCTCCTCCGCAATCCGATAGACGAAGCCGGGGTCGGTGCGGATACCCACTTCCCCGATCCAGCCACCGTCGCGGCGTTCGACGCCGCCGGTGGAGGCGAATGGACCGGCGGTTCGAGGGTGCCGGTCGAGAACGCGGCGGAGAATCGCGATGTCCACTGGCGGGGAGATGTCTTTGGCCACGAGATCATGAGCAGTTGGTACACCATGGCGATGCCGGGCGATAGTCCGCCGCTCAGTGCGATCACGGTGCAGTCCGTCGCCGCCCTGGGCTACCAGGTGGACGTGAGCATGGCGGACCCGTATGTGCTGCCGGAAACGGACCCGGCGGCAGATGAGACTCGGAGGCCACCTGGCGCGGGAGGTGTGCCCCGCTACGGAGAATCCGTCGAGTTGATCTACGACGGAAGCCGCATCGTGGGTATTGTAGGTCGGTAGGTCGTTGGGCATGGCCGGGCACGGCCGTTCCGGAAAAGCCTGAGCACCGGGTGCCTAGTGTCCCGTCCCGGAAGTTCGCGTGCCAACGAGAGTGCCGAGGCGTCGGGCTGGCAAACGCTCATCCGTACCGTCGCTCGAACGATTTGTGCCAGTCCTTCGCAGGGCCGTTAGTCGTTGACTCAGTTCGTCGAGGAACTCGGACCGCGTTTGGCCGAATGCGTTGGCAAACTTGGTCGCGGCATCGACGGTCAAGCGCGCTTCCTCTCTTTCCAATCGCCGAACGTGCCGCTCCGACAATCCCGGGATCTCTGCCTGTTTCAGTTGTCGGTCTTTTCTCATGTCGAGCAGGGCCAGCGACACTTTCTCCATCTCGTACCGCCGGATTTCCACGTCAGCCAGGTGCATTGGATCTACAGCCTGCAGCATTTGAGACGGACCCATATGCACATCCCGATCGGGCCAATACAGGTAGGAGCCTGCGGAATCGATCTCAAAACGCTTGAGCACTGCTGGCTCAAGCCGCCTTATCTGGGGAAGTCTCTTGGCCGGGAACTCCCGTACGGTCATGTCACCGAGGACCACTACAAGAGATTCGCCAAGGATATAAGCGTCAAGAATGCCCTCCCACGCTGCCGGTCGGTTGAGCGAGATGACAAGGCGCTTCACGACTGAAGGGTCCCGGCACACTTGCAGCCGCCGATCGGGCTTGTGCAGCCGAAGTATCGAGGCGAGGCGCAGTGCCGCCTGCTCCGGCACGTCCAGGACAACCAGGTAGCGTGTCTCGGAATCTACCCAGTCCGGTAGCCTGATCCGGTCCTGGCCGAGTAGCTCGCTAGCTAGAGCCACAACAAGGCTCGGCGGTGCTCCAGGGTGGGTGGCGGCGGATAGCTGCGTCGCCAAGGAGGCAAACTCGGAATCCGGCAGGCAGTCTGTAACCGTTCCGCAGAAAGCGATACGGCCAAAAGGTCTTGTGTCTTTCATCCGCTCTGGCTCCGGTCCCATCACCCCTTCGGTGGGTAGGGGTCCCGGCCATATGTGCTCTTCTCCCGAATCCTCCCATCACGTCCATGGATCAACAGCTCTGAGCGTTGATTCCTGGCGATCTCGCGCCCCTTCTCGATCGCTTGTCTCTGGGTATCGAACACCTTCGTAGCCTTCGGGCTGCCTGCGCGCTTGACTGCCCATCCATCCTTCGTCGGGACAACGTGCTGGTTACGCTTCCTCGTCATGAGTCCTGTCCTCCTTTATCTGCCATTAGCGGACATAGCTCCATGGTAACATGGCAATCATGTCCGGTCAAGGATGGGCCCCTCGCGAGCGGTGTGCTGCTGATCGGGGGTCCGCACATCCATCGGGGATGGGAAGGCGTTAGGTTGATGGCCGATTCGGTCGAATTCTTCGACGAACAGGGGCATCTGATGGGCATCGTCTTCAGATAGGCGGTGGCCTGCCAGGACATTCTCCGGGACATCATGAGGCTGAAGCACGGGACATCCTCAGCTTCCTTGGGTGCGACGGCGCTCATTGCCACCTCGCTGGGCTGTTTCGATCAGCCCGAACCCGCCCCCTACTGGGAAGATCCCGCCGTCTTCGCCGAGAACCGGGAGCCGCCCCGCGCCTCGTTCACGCCGTTTGCGACCCCTGACGCCGCCATCAACCACCGGCCCGAGGACTCCCCCTTCCACCTCAGTCTGAACGGCGACTGGCGATTCCACTGGGTGCCCCGGCCGGACCAGCGGCCCACCGACTTCTTCGAGCCCGCATTCGACGCGTCCGGGTGGGACGTCATCCCCGTTCCCGGCAACTGGGAGTTCGAAGGCTATGGATACCCGGTCTACCGCGACGAGTTCTACTCCTTCCCCCCCAACCCCCCCGACATCCCGGACGACGACAATCCGGTGGGATCGTACCGGCGGACGTTCGAGCTTCCGACGGACTGGGACGGACGCGAGATCTTCCTGCACTTCGGCGGGGTCTACTCCGCGTTCTTCGTGTGGGTGAACGGCGAGCGGATCGGGTACAGCGAGGGGAGCCGGACGGCGGCGGAGTTCCGGGTGACCGACGTGGTGAGGCCGGGGACGAATGTGGTCGCGGTCGAGGTGTACCGGTGGAGCGACGGGAGCTACCTGGAGAGCCAGGACTTCTGGCGGGTCAGCGGGATCGATCGGGATGTGTACCTGGTCGCGATGCCCGCGACCCATCTGCGGGACTTCTTCGCCGAGGCGACGCTCGACGACGCGTACGAGGGCGGGCTGCTGCGGCTGACGGTCATCGTGGCGAACCGTGGGCTGGGGACGGCGGGCACCCACGAGGTGCGCTACGAACTGCTGGATCCGGAGGGGAGTTCGATTTGGGACGAGCCGCAGGTGCTTTCGCTGGACGTGCCGGTCGGCGGCGAGGCGGAGGCGACGGGCTCGATGGTGGTGGAACGGCCGCTCCAGTGGACCGCGGAGACGCCGGCGCTGTACCGGCTGGTCATGTCGCTCGTGGGGCCGGAGGGCGAGGTGACGGAGGTGGTGTCGGCGCGGGTGGGGTTCCGTCGCGTCGATATCGTCGACGGGATTCTGAGGGTGAACGGGCAGCCGATCGTGATTCGCGGCGTCAACCGGCACGAGCACGACCCCGACCGGGCGCATGTGGTCGACGAGGCGTCGATGATCGAGGACATCCGCCTCATGAAACAGCTGAACATCAACGCCGTGCGCGCCGCCCACTACCCGAATGTGCCGCGCTGGTACGAACTCACCGACGAGTACGGGCTCTACGTCGTGGACGAGGCCAACATCGAGTCGCACGGGATGGGGTTCGAGCCGGGTGTGACGCTGGCGGGGCGGGCCGATTGGTTGGCCGCGCACATGGACCGCACCGTGCGGATGGTGGAGCAGGACAAGAATCACACGTCGATCATCATCTGGTCGCTGGGCAACGAGGCGGGGGACGGGGAGAGCTTCGACTCGACGGCGGCGTGGATCCGCGCGCGCGATCCGAGCCGCCCGATCCTGTACGAACCGTCCGGCGAGCGCGACAACATCGATATCGTGGCGCCGATGTACGTGCGGCCCTATTGGCTGGAACGGTACGCGCGGTCGGGTGGGGAGAAGCCCTTCCTCCTGGTCGAGTACGCGCACGCGATGGGAAACAGCGTGGGGAATCTGGCGGACTACTGGGAGGTGATCGACTCGCATCCGCAGCTGCAGGGCGGGTTCATCTGGGACTGGGTGGACCAGGCGATGCGCGCGGTCGACGAGCGCGGGCGGAGCTACTGGGCGTACGGGGGTGACTATGGGCCGGCGGGCGTGCCGACCGATGGCAACTTCCTCGTGAACGGGCTGGTGTCGGCGGACCGGCAGCTGCATCCGCACGCGTGGGAGGTGAAGAAGGTGTACCAGCCGGTGCGGGTGAGTGCGGTGGACCTTGCGGCGGGGCGGATCGCGGTTGAGAACCGATACGCATTCAGCGACCTGAGGGGATTGGCGGGGAGCTGGGAGGTGCTGGCGGACGGTGAGGTGGCGGCGGCGGGGGCGCTTCCCAGGCTGGACACGCCGCCGGGGGGAGTCGACACGGTTGCCTTGGGGCTACCGAGGCTTGGAGAGGCATCCAGAGGCAGTTCGTCCCCCTCACATGAGGTGGATAACGCAGTTTGTCGGCCAGATTTGCCCGAAATTGGCGGACAAACCGCCATTGTGCCCCGTCCCGGCGTCGAGTACCTGCTCACGGTCACCCTCTGCACGCGCGCGGACGCACCCCTGGTGCCGGCGGGACAGGTGGTCGCGTGGGACCAGTTTCAGCTGTTGCAGGAGTCACCCATTCAGGCGCCGCCGCCGGGCGGGCCGTTGGTGACGACCGAGACCCCGGACGACATCGTGGTGACGGGCGACGACTTCACCCTCCGCTTCGACCGGTCCCAAGGCATCCTGCGGTCGATGTCACTTCAGGGCCGTGAGCTCCTGCAGTCCGGCCCGGCGCCCAACTTCTGGCGGGCGCCCACCGACAACGATTACGGGAGCGGCCAGCCGGTCCGGTCCGGAGTCTGGCGGCGCGCGGGACGTCCGCCCGGACGCCACCTGGACTCGATGACGGTCACCTCCGCGGCCGATGGGCGCCGTGCCTCGGTCACCAGTCACTTCTCCCTGCGGTCCATTGGGGCCGACTACACACTCACCCACGAGATTCACCGCAACGGCACGGTGGCGATCTCCGCGCAGCTCGGCGATGTCGACGAGGACCTCCCCGAGATGCCCCGTTTCGGCACGATCCTCACCCTGCCCGGCGACCTCGATCAGGTGGAGTGGTACGGCCGCGGCCCCCACGAGAACTACTGGGACCGTCGCACGGGCGCCGCCGTCGGCCGCTACTCGGCTCCGGTATCGGCGCTCGCCCATCCCTATGTGCGCCCCCAGGAAACCGGCACCCGCACCGACACGCGCTGGGTGGCGGTCACCGACGGCTCCGGGACCGGCCTCCTCGTCACGGGGCTGCCCACAGTGTCCTTCTCGGCACTGCCCTACACGCTCGAGGACCTCGACGCCGGCGAGCGGAAGGCGCAGCGCCACTGGGCGGACCTGGTGCCGCGCGACGAGGTCACCCTTCACGTCGACCATCTGCAGCAGGGCGTGGGCGGCGACGATTCCTGGGGCGCGGTGCCGCATCGCGAGTACACGCTCTGGCCCGGCGAGATGGGGTTCCGCTACCTGTTGCGGCCGCTGCGGCGGGGCGAGGACCCGGCTCTGGTTGCGCGCACACCGCTCCCCGACGGCGCGGTCGCGGCCGCCGTGGCGGGGCGCTCGCTGGTGCTGGATCATTTCGGCGAGCGCAACCGGGTGGACCACCTGGCCCGGGGGCGGCCGGTCGAGGTCACGCCCGCGTCGTCGTCGCTCTACTCGGCGGCGGGCGATGCCGGGCTGGTCGACGGGGTCAGGGGCTCGATCGACCGGCGGGGCGGGCATTGGCAGGGCTACCAGGCCGACGAGATCGAAGCCGTGATCGATTTGGGGGATGGCGCCGCGGTGGAAGCCGTGAAGGTGGGGTTCCTGCAGCATCCCGGGTCGGGGGTGTACTGGCCGCGCCGGGTCGAGGTGGCGGTGGGCGAGGATGGGAGGCGGTTTGGGAGGGGGGTGGTTCGCGAAGTGGGCGGGGCTGCCGATGCCGCGACCGGGCCCGGCGCCGAGCCGCCGGACGGTGGCCGGATCTACGTCGAGATCCCGGTGGGGCAGGTGTCGGCACGCGCCCTCCGCATCCGGATCGAGGGGCTTGGCCGGGTGCCCGAGGGTTGGCCGTCGGCTGGCGAGACGGCGTGGATCTACGTGGACGAGATCATCGTTCGGTAGAAGGATGCTGGTGGTCGCCTTCTCGTCAGAGCAGGTGCGGCGACGGTGCCCCAAGCTGGTTGGAGCGGAAAATGCAACCGTCGATTCATAGTTTACTGCATGAGGCATATCACTTATGAACGCGATTCATTTCTCTCGCCGATGGTCTCGAACAGGTGAGCCGATCCGCATGCTCCGCCTGGCCGCGAAAGAGGAAACACCCAGCTGGACGGATCGGTAGTCGACGCGAAACTCTCTGCCTGGCGTTGATGATCATGTCGCCAACCACCATGATTCATTATTATGATCATGATCCATAACGGTTATGCATCATGATCATTTCTACCAATTCAGGTCGTATCAGACGCGTATCGTCCTCAACGGACCCAACTGAAGATCCCGAACGCCGACCCAAATGACACCTGATTTCGTCAAGAAGCTGATCGATGCAGGCGAAACGCTCGACGTGGAATTCAAGTCCGAGTCCCGCAACAAGCTGTCGGATCGCGACCTCATTGAAACCGTCGTCTGTCTGGCCAACCGGACTGATACCTGTCCTGGCTGGCTTCTGGTCGGCGTGGAGGACGACGGTCGGGTTACTGGAGCTCAGCCACGCACGCAATCCGGCGAGATCGATCCCGCCATGATTCGGAGCTTGATCGCCAATCGAACCCGGCCATCTCAGACCGTTCGCGCCACCGTCTGTTCCTTCAGGGACGGTGACGTGTTGATCATCGAGGTGCCTGCTTCCCGTCAACCGGTCGGAACCACAGACGGCCGGTATCTTCGCCGTGCGATGGGGGGCGACAGCAGACCTGCTTGCGTACCACTTCATTTCCACGAAGTCCACTCACGCCAGGCAGACCTTGGTCTTCTGGACTATACAACCTTGCCTGTACCGGACATCGGTTGGGATGCTCTGGATCCACGTGAATTCGTTCGCTTCCGCGGTGCGATCAAAGACAATCAGGGCCGTGGCGATCCCGTTCTATTGGAGCTGAGCGACCTCGATCTGGCCAAAGCCCTGGGAGCGGTTCAAACGGATGGCGACGAAGTCACTGTCCGAATCCTGGGCCTGCTGCTATTCGGCCAGTCGCAGGTACTCGCATCAGCCATTCCCGGCCATGAGGTTGCCTTCCAGCGCCTGTCCGGCGAGCAAGTCAGGGTCAACGATTTTTTTCGCTGGCCCCTGCTCAAGGTGATGGATGAACTGGAAGCACGTTTTCGTGCTACCAACCAGGAGCAGGAGATCTTCGTCGGGATGGTACGGATCGGAGTCCCGGACTACCCGCAGAGGGCCTATCGTGAGGGCGTCGCCAATGCACTGATCCATCGCGACTACGCGCGCCTTGGCGCCGTGCACGTCCAGTGGCACGACGAGCGGTTGCAGATCTCGAGTCCTGGCGGACTACCCGAAGGCGTTCGTCTCGACAACCTGCTCGTCACTGATCCCCGACCCCGCAATCCACTTCTGGCAGATGCCTTCAAGCGCGCCGGTATCGTTGAACGCACCGCCCGCGGTATCGACACGATCTTCTATGAACAGCTTCGTGGAGGCCGACCGGCGCCCTCGTACGAGCGAAGCACTGCGATCAGCGTCACGCTGGTACTCCCCGGTGGCAAATCCAACCTCGGGTTTGTTCGGCTGCTGGTAGAGGAGGGACGCCAAAACGGCCCTCTCAACCTCCAGGATCTGCTTCTCCTCAACCATCTATGGCTGGAACGGCGAATGACCAGTGCGGACGCGTCGGTCGTTATCCAACATCCCCCGGCCGAAACCCGCCGACATCTGCTGCGCCTTGTCGAGATGGGACTCGTGGAAACACGTGGCAGGGGGAAAGGGCAGTCGTACCTGCTCTCTTCCGCAACCTACCGACGGTTGGGGCTGGAGTCGCAGTATGTTCGCCAAAGGGGATTTGAACCGCTACAGCAGGAACAGTTGGTGCTCCAGTACGTCGAGGCCCACGGCCGGATCAGGCGACGGGAAGTGGCAGAGCTCTGCAAGATCGGTCCCGCCCAGGCTACGCGCCTGCTGGGACGGTTGGTCAGGAAAGGTGCATTGGCGATGCATGGTCAGAAGAGAGGTACCTGGTACGGACTAAACGAGGAGCAGGAATGAGTCGAATCACCGAAACCGCTTTTGTTGTTGCCGTGATGTGCGTTGCATGCGGCCCTCCTGCAAGTGACCAGCCTGCAAACACCGCTGATGTCCCATCGACCGGGGAGACCAGCCCCTCCCCCGGCTCACAGCCCGGCCACATGCCCACCGATGCCGAGCGCACCGCCATCTTCGCCGCCGTGCAGGGAATCTTCGACGCGTTGGCCGCGGGCGACGGCGAAATCCTCCGCGAGATCATGCACCCGGATGTGCTGATGCACTCGGTGGAGCGCGACGCGGACGGCACACGATCCAGCTCCACCTCCACGCGCGACGAACTCATTGCGCGCCTGGAAGGAAGCGAACAGGTGCTCACCGAGCGCATGTGGGATGCCGAGGTGCGCGTCAGCGGCGACCTGGCGATGGTGTGGACGCCCTACGACTTCTACGTGGGCGACGACCTGAGCCACTGCGGCGCCGATGCACTCCTGCTCACCCGGAATGACGACGAGTCGTGGAAGATCATCGCGCTGTCCTGGACCCGGCTGCAGCCGCCGACCTGTGAGCTGCATCCGGATGGGCCGCCGGAGTGAGGGGAGGTTTGTCCGCCACTTCGGGCCTGATGTGGCGGACAAATGGTCAACTCGGGCCGTTCTGAGGCTGCGGTTGTAGCGAACTCAGCCGAATCACCCGGACGACCTGTACCCCGAATTCGTCGGCAGTGACGTACGCCATGAGCCCGTCCGGTCCGAAGGCACTGGGGATCCTGACTGCGCCGGCGGGCAGCGTGCCGACGTAACCTCCATCCGGCTTCACGATGTCCGTGGGCCCCCGTCGGCCCCCGTCCTCCCCTGTCCGCTCGACCCAGATCCGATCCATCCAGTCCACTGCCATATTGGCGATGACCGGCACTTCATCGGCGAAGGTCATTCTGTCCGCGCTCTCCCGCTGGATGTGGAAGATGCCGACGTTGCCCGGCACTTCCCGGGCCCGATAACGATCCCTTTGCGCTTCCCTCATGGCCTCGGTCACGGCGAGGGGCGCGATCGGCCGCTCCACCGCCCCCACCACCTTGCCTTCGCGCGAGATCAGCTTGATCCGGTAGCCGATCGAGTCGACCACCGCGAGGCGGCCGTCGGAGATTGGGTCGAAGTGGAGGCCGGGTTCGAAAGCCCGGCCCGCGGACAGCCGAGTGATGCCATCCGAGGAGGGCCGTTTTCGTGCGGCCTCTTCCTTCGGAAGCTCCCACGCCATGTAGAGAACCTCGGGTCTTGCATGCTCGATGGGAAAAACCTCGATGGGTCGCCCAGGGGGACCCGGTCGCGGCAACCCGGCGCGCCATCTTGCCATGGCGGTGCTGTCGCTGCGAATGACGATCGAGACCAGGCTCCCGTCCGGGTACGCCCTGGTGTACAGGAAGGGACTTCCGGTGATCGGGTTCACCGGCATCCTGCGCAGGTGTTGCCCTCCCGGGGCGAAGACATCGATCGACGTCAGACTTGCGACCACGAATCCCCCGTCCCGCTGCACTTTGAGTGACGAGGGAGACCGCAGTTCCCCGGGTCCATCGCCCGATCCTCCCACCATGCGCACGAAGCTGCCGCCCGGGTCCACCACCACGACGCGGTCCGCCCGCATGTCGAGAATGTGCAGGTTACCCACTCCGTCGAAGCCGACGTCCGCAACCATGCCGAAGCTCTCCCAGTCCTCCCCCATGTACGCCCCGACGGTATACACGTCCTCGGTCAAGGCGGTCAGCATGCCCATTCCGGCGATGCCGACCACCTGTTCCAGCAAGCCGATCGCGGATTCCAGGCCAAGCCGATCACCTTGGAGGAGCGGAGGTCCATAGGGACGCTGGGTGTGGGGGGTTGAGGGTTGAAGTTAGGTCGTGGGGTCG